>NZ_JAKSXW010000099.1 GCF_022829405.1 Methylobacterium sp. J-076 | reverse complement strand
CGAAGCGTCCGGTGATGGAGCAGGTGCGCGCCTATCTCGACCACAATGCGACCGCCCCGGTCCGTCCGGCGGTGGCGGAGGCGGTGGCGCGCGCCCTGGCGCTGCCGGGCAATCCGTCCTCGGTCCATGCCGAGGGGCGGGTGATCGCGGACGCCATCAAGGACGTCTCGGCCCGGGGCGGCATCGTCCTCGACCTGTTCGGCGGGTCGGGCTCGACCGCGATCGCCGCCCATAAGACCGGGCGCCGGGGCTACCTCTGCGAGCTCGACCCACTCTACTGCGACCGGATCATCCGGCGCTGGGAGAACTTCGCCGGGGACGAGGCGGTGTTGATCGCCTGCGGGTTCGATCGCCGTTCCGACGAAAGGGCCGCCGCGTGAGTGACGAATCCAACGAGCATAGGCGTGCATTATCACGGCGTCCTGTCCCGGACGGCTACGCGGTGGGCTACGGCAAGCCACCGGTGGCGAGCCGCTTCTGCAAGGGACAATCGGGCAATCCGGCCGGGCGGCCCCGGGGGAGCGGAACGAGGAAGGCATCGCCCCTCCCCTCGCCGCAGGAGGAACGGCTGAAGGCGATCGTCCTGGCGGAGGCCTACCGCACGATCCAAGTGAACGATGCGAGCGGGCCGATCTCGATGCCGATGGCGCAGGCGGTGATACGCTCGCTGGCGGTCAACGCCGCCAAGGGGCATCATCGGGCCCAGCGCCAGTTTGCAGAATTGCTGGCGACGACAGAAGGCGAACGGCGGCGCCGGCACGAGGAATGGCTCGGCGTGGCCCTGACCTACAAGCTCGAGTGGGAGCAGGAACTGGATCGCCGCGCACGGCTGGGCATCGGGGGTCCTGAACCTCTGCCACACCCCGATCACGTCCGGATCGACATGTATGCAGGCACGGCACGGATCGTCGGCCCGGCCACAAAGCAGGAGAAGGCGAAGTGGGACCTGTGGCAGGCTCAAAAACCTCTGCTCGAGCGGGAGTTACGCGGGTATGAGCGGCGGCTGCGCAGGCCCGATTGCCCGGACCGGCGGGCGGTTGAGCGCGAGGCCGATCGAACGAGACGGGCATTGGCTTGGTTGGACGACGGCTCGGTGGGATGATCCCCCATCGGTCGGCAGCGATCCCTGCCCTCCGAGACGCTACGTCGAACACCCTCGGGACTCATGTCGTAGACGGCAGGTCTGCTTCGCAGAAGGGCCGTCATAAAACCTAACGGTTTCCTACCGACATTAACCCGACCTAGCACTACCTGGGCACTTTGAGGTCAGATGGCAGCCGGAAGTGACGCCGGCAGTGCGGGCATTGCACGGGCGGGATGAGCACCACGAACAGTCGGCCGATGATGGCCTGACGCACGGCCGGCAAGCTCGGAGACGGCGGCGGTCCTCGGAGGCCGGCCACCTTTTTTCCCCCGACCCGCTCGTTCGGGCCGAGCAAGGCGCAGATGCTGCAGGTAGGCGCAGGCGATGCACGTCATCAGCGCGTGCCGGTGCAGGCCGGTCCAGGAGCGGCCCTCGAAGTGGTCGAGGCCGAGTTCCTCCTTGAGCTGCTGGTGGACATGCTCGCAGACCCAGCGCGCCTTGATCGTGCCGGCCAAGGCCCACCGGGTCGTGCGGGGCGGCAGGTTGGACAGGTAGAACTTGCGCTCGCCCGAGGCGCGCCACTCGCCCACCAACCAGACCTCGTCGCCCGGCAGATAACGGTTGTTGGCCCAGACCGGGCCGTCGCCCACCCGCACGCGGGTCATGGCGAACCGGGCCGAGAGCGCGCCCTTCGTGCCCTGCCGCCACGTCACGCGCCGCCAGGGCAGCGAGGCTAGAACCGCCTCGGCCTCCCGCGGCTCCTGATCCGGCACGGGTTTGTGCGCCCGCCCGCCCGGCTCCACCAGCCGCACGCCGGGATCGTAGACCTTCTGGTTCCTGGCGATCCCGACCGCCCAGGCCAGCCCGCGCGCGTCGAGGCCATGGCGGAACACGGCGCTACAGCCATAGCCGGCATCGGCCAGCACCACACCGAAGCAGACGCCCTCGGCTCGCAGGCGATCGAGTTCGCAGAGCGCGATCTCGCCCTTGCGCTGCGGTACGACCGCCGCCTCGGGTACGCCCGCCCTCTCACACCGCTGCGGGTCAGCGAGCCACTCCTCCGGCAGGAACAGGCGCAGGGCAACCGGCACGGGCACCTCGCCCCGCGCCACGGTGAGCGAGACGAGCGATTGGCAATGGGCCTTCTTGCCGAGCGCCCCACAGTACTGGCGCGCCACGCCCACCGAGTGCGTGCCCTTGTTCGGCAGGGCCGTGTCGTCGATCACCAGGCAGGCATCGGATCCGCCGACCAGCCGGTCTGCGGAGCGGGCCAGCTCCGTCCAGAGCGGGCTGTCGTGCCAGGCGGGGCTGGCGATGAAGTGTTGCAGTTGGTCGTGGCCCGGCAATCCGAGGCGGGCCGCCATCGGCTGCAGGCTCTTGCGATCACCGGGACCGAGCAGGCCGCGCAGGTACAGCGGCGCCCAGGTCCGCCGCGTCTTGCGCCCCATCGCAGCCAGAAACGGGGCCAGCCATACATCGAGGTCCGGCCCCGACGATCTCTCGCCCATGTCCATCTCCCGCAGTGCCACCGCGGGATCAAAACGCCCACCGCCCCTCAAAGTGCCCAGGTAGTGCTAGTCACGAGAGGCCGATCAGAGCGGAAGCTCAAAGCGACGAAGCGATCGCACCAAAACCGAGGGCACGGGCGCGGGCGCGGACCTGCGCCTTCTGGTCTTCGGTAAGGACATCGAGGAGAGGGCGGGCCGCCGAGTAGATCCGCATGCCGGCCCCCACACCGAACGCGTCCTTCGGGTCCTGGCCGGCGCGGTGCAGGGCCTCCTGCTGGGCTCCGAGTTCCCGCAGGGCCTGCTCGACCGGAGGCCAAAAGGCCTCCTGCTCACGGGTGAGCCGAAGGGAAAGCCTCATGCGGCGGATCTCCGTCGCGGTGAGCAAGCCCTCCACATGGAGCTGGGGTTTCGGCACGGGAGGCGCTTGGAGGGCCTCCGGGGACCGGGCAGGCTTGACATCGGCTTTCACCGGCGGATCCGTCCGTCTGGATGCCGGCGCGGGGGCGGCGGGCGGAGGCACGGGTTCCGCCTCGCGCATCGTCGCCTTGCCGGGCTTTCCGCGGGTATTCGGCCGGTCGTCCCGCTCAGGCTCGGCCAGATCGCCTGACGGCGGGGCGGGCGGGGGCGGGGGCGTCAGCGAATTGAAAGGCCTGGGCGCCGTCGGCACCTCGAGGAGAACCGCCTGCTGCCCGGTTCCGGCGAGCCGCTTCTCTCCGGGGGACAGGCTGACGATCGCAAAGGCGCCGGCCGCCACCGTGGCGACGAAGGCGGCAGTCCCGCCGGCAAAGACCGCGATCCGCTTCGTGTCCATGCTTCGCCTTCGAAACGGTGAGCCGGCCCGCCGGACCCCCTGGCCGAAATGTTCGCACCCGAAGTGCCGCCCCACCCAGCCTCAGCGCCATTAGAACACATCCGCTCGCGAGGGCAGCGGATATTCACATTGGTGAGCGATTTTTAATTGGATTCTGCATTCCGCAGATCAACAGCTTCGCCCATACATGCCGGATCTCTATTGAAGAAACATCGTCCCCGTCTGGCGCCAGCGCTCAAGGGCCTGGCGCATCTTCGCGCCGCCCTTCCCGTCGAGGGAGCCGCCATAGAAGCCCACGCTCTGGAGCTTCGATTGCAGAGAGCGAAGGGTATCCTGGGACCACGAATCGGGGTGGTGCACGACCTGGTTGATGACCTCGCCCGTATCGGACGCCGCTCCCCGCAGGAGCATCTCGGCGGCATCGCCCGGGTTCTTCGATACGGTCCGGCCCTCGTCGAGCAGGATCGCGGCCGAGAGGAATCCGCGGGGATCGCCGAGCTCCGTGGCTCGGATGAAGTAGGTGAGCGCCCGCCCGTCCTTGAAGACCCCCCGTTCCGCCAGCACGCCGAGATTGTAATTGGCGATGGCCGAACCGGCATCCGAGGCGCGCCTCAGCAGTTCGATGGCGCGGGTCGGGTTGCGGGCAATGCTGTGCCCTTCCAACAGGGCGACCGCGAGGTTGATCGCCCCGTCGGGGCTTCCCCGCTCTGCGGCCCGGGCATACAGCGCGTAGGCCGCCTTGGGGTCCCGGGAGGTGCCGTCGCCCGTCTCGAGGATGAGCCCGAGGCTGACCATCGCCCGCAGGTCGCCCCGGTCGGCGGCGGAGCGATACAGGGCGATCGCATCCGCGCGCTGGCCCGTGGCCGCGAGGGCCCGCGCCAGCAGCGCCGCATAGTGAGGCACCTCCGGATGCGCGTCGTGGGCAGACTGGCAGGCGGCGACGGTCGCCTCGCCGTTGCGGGCGAGTTCGCCGAGGGGGACGCCGGGCGTGTTGGCGGTCGCGTCGCGCGGGTGGGTAGCGTTGCGTTCGCAAACCGCCTCCGGCTTGAGGTCGGCGTCCTCATTGCTCGGCAGCGACCGGAGAAGCTCGCGCGCCGAGGTGAGATGCCGGCCGTCGGGCCTGCGCTCGATGTAGAACTCAACGAGGGCCCTGATCCGCGAACGCTGCGCGAGATCCCAGAGCCGGTCGTCCGAGACGCGGTCCACGTCCGAGGTGCTGCGCGACGCGCTCTGGATCGTCGGATCGAGGGAGGCGACCTTGACGATCTGCTGCGCTTCCTTGGCGTGGGCGCCTTCGGGAAAGCGGTCCATGTAGACCCGCAGGAGGCTCGGATCCCGGGTCGAGGCGGCCAGCTGCCAGAGCTGGGTCTCGGGTGACAGGGACGCGGCCGGACCGGGGGCGAAGTAGAATTGCTTCGTCAGGGACGAGTTCTCCCACGGCACCTGGATGCCGCCCGTGGCGGCGATCACGTCCTTGCGCACCTCAATCATCATGGAGTTCACGTCCTGCCCCCGGACGGAGAGATGGCCGAGAAGGGCCTCCGCGAAGGGGCTATTGCGGCCGCCGCCGTCATACGCCCGGTTGTCGGGCTGCGTAGCGTAGGCGAACAGGAAGCCGGCGGCGCTACCGACCCGGGCGAGGCCGTCCTGCAGCTGCGACGAGAGGCCGATCTGTCCGGCACTGCCCCGTAGGGGATTGTCCCGGCAGGCATCGAGAAAGATCAGGCGGTTGCTGCGGCTGCCGTCGAGGCTCGAGGTGATGTCCGAGAGATCGATGGTCTGGCTGCGAACGTCGTCGGCCTTTTTGATCACCGCATCGACCGGGACGAGGTAGTTCCGCTGTTCGATCTGGAAGCCGTGCCCCGCGTAATAGACGACCGCGGTGTCCGCGTCCTTCGCCTCGGCCTTGAAGCGGGCGATGAGGGCGAGCATGTCCGGGCGGGTGAGGTCGCTCCCCTTCAGAACGGTAAAGCCCAGGAGCTTGAACGCCGTCTCGATGTCGGCCGCATCGTTCCGAGGGTTCGTGAGAGTCGGAAACGCCGCGTAAGCCGCATTCCCGATGACCAGCGCGACGCGCTTTTCGCTGGTGGCCGTGACTGGGCCGGCGAACCCGATCGCCACCCATCCCCACAGGACCGAGGTCCGTGCCAGACGGCCCAGCCGGGGCAAGGAGGCCCGCCGGCTAGAGTCCGACGGCACGCGAGAGGCGGCTGTCGACGGTGCGTAGGGCGGAGGCGATCGCATTGCCTTGCCTCAATTGAATACGGGTCACGGCCGGCTCGTCCGCCCGGAGCAGAGAGATCGCCTTGCGCACGGCTACCACGGCGACGGCGACGGCCGCCCGCGCTTCAGCAACCGTCCTGGCCGCTTTCACCTGCTGGGCCGCCTGACGGATCACGGCAGGCAGGCCGCGGAAGGCCGGGGGCAGTTGCTGCAGTTGAATATCCAACTGATCGGCGAAGCCGCCAAGGGCGTCGCTGTAGCAATTGGCGATCCTGCGTGACGCCGAGCCCGATTTGCTATCACAGGCGGCGAGCCTCTCTTCGAGGAGGTTGGAGGCCCGCTGGACCGAGTTCAAAGCGCTCTGCGCGCCAGCGCGCGTGGAACTGCCGTCCCCGGTGGTGCTTCCCTGACCAAGGCCGAGGGTTGGGCCGCCGCCGCCATTGAGTTCGAGGGAGTCGGCCAAGCTGAGAGCGGCCACGTTGAAGTTCGGCAGGATGGTCGTGATGTTGGGCGTGACCCTGGCGTTGTTGAGGTTGTTGGCCTGCGTGGCGGGATCGGTCGTCGGCGTCTGACCAGTTCCAGTGGGGGCGCCCCCCGAGATGCTGTAAAGTTGCGGATAGGAGCTCGCTGTCGGCGGCGACCACGTGGTCTGGAAGTCCCAGCCCTGGCTGGACGCGAGCGGCACGAAGGTCGCGGCGTTTTGGAACTGCGCGGTCGTCAGAGGAGTCGTCCCGGCCGGGTTTCCGTTATTGCCCGTGGCAGCGCCTTGCCCTGTCGTAGAGGTGTCCCAGAACGAGGCCGATGCCGTGCCGCTGTTGACGAAGCCGACGAGACCTCCCGTCGAGACGTTGGGACCAGTGCCGGCGGTGACCCGCCCCACTGCGTAGGCTTGGCTAAACGATTGCGTGGAGTAGCCGAGGAGGCCGCCCGTTGCGCTTCGCCCGTTCGCATTGCCGCCCTGGACCGCCCCTGTAGCGTAAGCCTGCCGTAATGGACCCGCTCCTTCGACGCGCCCGATCAAGCCACCCGTGTAGCTCCCCGACGTTCCGCCTATCCCAGCCCCTCCCGTGACGGCTCCGGTCGCGTAGACCTGAGAGACAGTCCCGGAACTCGTATTCCAGCCGATCAGCCCTCCTGTGTCAGTGCTCGAGTTGGACGCACTGCCTCCGAACACGTTCGCGGTCGAGAATGATTGCGCAATCGATCCGGCATCCTGGTTGGTGCCGACCAGGCCGCCCGTTTCGGATTCCGTTCCCCCACCACCCCGTACGGTTCCTCCGAAGCTCGAACCTGTGACGCTGCCGGAATTCACTCCGAGCAAGCCGCCCGTATGGGCGAAGGTTCGCGAACCGGGAGCCGTACCGCTCGTCACGGTCCCGTTGATCGTGATGTTCGCAATCGTAGAATTCGTGGCAAAGCCGACCAGTCCACCGACAAAGCTGTCGCTCGCGCCCGCATAAGTGCTGGTGACGTTGACGTTATTGAGCCTCAAATTCTCGATTATCGCACCATTCGCGTAACCGAACAGGCCGACATATTGAGCCGCGGAGGTGATATTCAATCCGCTGATGGTATGACCCAGGCCCTCCAACGAGCCGCCGAACGGCGCCGATTGGGTCCCGATCGGCGAAAGCCGAATGCCGAACTCAGCAAGATCCGCGGCATTCAAGTCGGACGCAATGGCGAATCTGCCGTTAATATTTTCCGGCCGGAACAAGAGAGCAAAATTCGTTGCGTTATTTATGATCGTGTACGGCACATCGTTGATAGTAAGACTCTGTCCCGCCGTGCTGCCAGTAAAACTCGCCCTCCCACTCGGCCCGAAGCTCAGCGATCCGCTGCCGTCGCCCTGCCGGGTGTTGAGGACCAAGCCGCCGCTCCCGCTGACGGTCAGGGGCGAGTTGACGATGATCGAGCGAGAGGCGCTGAGCGTCAGGATCGTCTGGCCGCCGCCGTTTCCGGTTCCCCAGATCACCGGCGCCGCGACGGTGATGTCGCCGGCCTGGCTTCCAGCGCTGCCGGAGCCGCCCGTCGTGACCGTCACGTTGGCGCTGCGCAGGGCATTCTGCAGGGTCGTCGCGTTGATCACCGAATCGTTGCCCGTGGCCGCGAAGCCGGTCGGGTTTGTGTCGGTCCCGGTGGAGATCGTCACGTTGTACGGGTCGAGCAGCAGGGTGCCGAAGCTGCCCTTGGCCGCGGTGAGGATCGTCGTGCCGTCGTAGGCGAGGACGCCCTTGCTCGAAACCTCCGCCTGACCGCCATTGCCCCCCTGGGCACCACCGGTGGCACTGATGAGCCCGGTGAAGGCGGTGCGGTGGTCGGACCACACCACGACGTCGCCGCCATTGCCCGTCCGTCCGGCATTCGCGCTGAGCGTCGTCGCCGCATCGACGGAGGTCGTGCTCGCCCTCTGGAGCGTCCCCCGCCCCTGGAAGCCTCCACCGACGCGGATCGTGCCGCCACCCGCCTGGCCGTCGGCCAGCAGGGCGGCGCCCTGAAGGCGGATCGCGTCGCCGGTCACCGTGATGTCGCCGCCCCTGGCGGCCTGGCGCGGCGTGGAGCGGGCCACATGGCGCGAGACGGCGGCGCGGGCGGAGACATCGAGCCTGCCGGACACCGTGACGGTTCCGCCGTCGCCACCGCCGAGGACGATGGCACCGTTGCGCCCCCCGATGCTGTGCGCCTCGATAATCCCGGAGAGGTTGATAGCATTGCGCGCGGCAGCCCGGGCGGTGGCCACCTGCATCACCACCTGCCCGCCCGGCGCGGAGATCCGGCCGCTGTGCTGTATCAGCGCCCTGTCGGAGCCGTCGTCCCGGGAGGGGATCGCCACCTGCAGGAAGCCGTCGCCCGAGAAGTCGAGGGTGGCCTGCTCGCCGGCCCCCAGGCCGACCCGGCCCATCGGCACGCTGATAACGCCGGAATTGTCCACCTTGCCGCCGAGCAGCGCCGCATAGCCGCCGCGCTGGATCTCGATCGTGCCTTGGTTCGAGACCGCTGCCGACTGTCCGTTCCCTCGAAAGGTGCGCTTGCCCGAGGCAAAATCCTGGTCCGAGATGTCGAGGGTCGAGGCCACGAAGGCCCCCGCCCGCACCGTGCCGGAGGACGTGATGGCGATGCCGTTCGGATTGACGAGGTAGATCTGCCCGTTCGCGTTGATCTGCCCCGCGATGGTGGAGGTCGCCGACCCGGTCACGCGGTTGAGGATCGCCGAGGAGGCCGAGGGCTGGTTGATGTCGACGCGGTTGCCGGCGCCCACCGAGAAGCCCTGCCAGTTGACGATCGCGGTCGGCGTCGTCTGCTGGATCGTCATCTGGTTCGCGGAGGGCGTGGAGATGGCGACGCCGCCGTAGACCGTGGTGGCGCCGGTGGGCAACTCACCCGCGCCGACGAGGCCGGGCTGCGTGATCGCGGTGCCTGCCAACAGTGCCTGAAGCAGGGTTTTACAGGTGCGGTTCATCGCTCGGACTCGGATAGACGACGGTGAGGCGGCGGTGCTTGGTCAGTAGCGAATGGATCCGACTACGGTGAAACGGTTGCCGTCCGGCAATCCGTCGTCCCGGAAGCGCCGGCCGAATTCGAGGGTCAGGGATGTGAGCGTGTCGGTGGGAGAGGCTTGGCTGAGGAAGCGCACGCCGATGCCCGTCGCGCCGACATGGGTCGTCGCCTTTTCCACCGCGCTGGGGCGCTCCAGGAACAGGGCGCCGCCCGCGCCGAACACGTAAGGCGCCACCGTGAGGGGCAGGCCCTGGGGGTTCACCGCGAAGGGCGCCGAGAGCTCGCCCCGGAACACGAAGCCGCTGTCGCCGGCCAGGGTCCCCGCATCGAAGGTGGAGAGTTCCTGGAACGAGGCGAAGCCGATCTGTTCGCTCCGGGCGAGGGGCTGGCCGAAGGACGTCTGCGCCCGGGCATAGAGGCCGAGGACGACGGGGTCGAAGAGCAGCTGCGTGTAGGTGACCACGGCGTCGAGCTTCTGGAACTCGGCATCCGCGCCGAGGCGGGACAGGGGCAGGATCGGCGTGGCGTCGGCGGCGCTGCGGGCCCCCAATCCGTCGATCCCCAGAGACAGGGTCCCGCTGCCGGCGAGCACGCCGCCATTCTCGAACCGGATGTCGCCCAGGCCGCTAAGCCGCACCACCCGCAGCCTGTCGAGGCTCACCGGCAGGAGAGTACCCGGGGCGAGGAAGTCGAGTTCGTCTCGGGTCGCGTCGAAGGCCGCCTCCGAATAGAAGTTGGCGGTGCGGCTGCGCAGCCACGGATAGCGCAGGCGGAACGAGTACCGCTCGAAGTCGCTTGTCGTCTGAAAATTGGTGGACAGGCGCGGGGTCGTCTGGCTCTTGGCGGCCTCGAAGTTGAAGGTGAGGCCATCCGTGCCGACGGGCAGGATGAAGCCGCCAGCGAAGGTGCGAAGCCGCGGAAATTCGCCGGCCGGGCTGCCGACGCCAAGGTTGTCGTTGCCGCCCGGATGGCCGAAGGCGCGGAAATAGACGGTCTCCCCGAGGCCGAAGGCCGTGTTGATGTCGAGACCGCCGCCCAGGGAGAAGCCTCCGAGTTGCCTGCCGAAGGTGTTGTCGCCGCCGAAGAAACCGGTGACCGGCTTGTAGATCGCGTCGATGATGAGGTTCGTGGCCCCTTGGGCATTGCTGGGGGCCAGGGTCGAGCGCAGGGCGGTGCCGGGCGTATCGCCCGCGAGGAGCAGGCGGCGCTCGATCTCGCCGAGCTGCAGGTCACGCTGGCCCACCAGCGGCTCCAGCAGGGCGGCGACGCGCCCGCGGACTGGCTCGGGCACGTTGCGGAAGTCGATCCGGTCGATATACCCGCTCACGACAACGAGGCGCAGCCGGCCGCCGTTGCGCAGGGTCTGGGCCGGCAGCACCACGCGGGTCAGCACGGCTCCGCTGCGGATGAACGCGGCCTCCAGGTCCCGCGAGGCGGCGAAGATCTCCGAGGCCGGGACCGTCCGCCCGATAAGGCGCGATTCGACGGCCTGAATCTCGGCGGCGAAGCCCGGCGGCGCATTCTCGACCGCGATCCCCGACAGGCGCACGCTGAGGCGCTCGGCCCCCGCCGGCGTCGCGAGTCCCGGCTGCCCCGAGAAGACCAGGCCGGCGCTTCCCCCGCCCTGCGGAGGGCGGAAGGTCGGCGGCGTGACCTGGCTCGCCGTCTGCGCCATAGCACCGCCGCAGGCGATGAGGAGCCCCATCACAGCGGAGGGTGCCCAGGCGGCCCTCGCCACGGAGGCGGGACGGGACGTAGGCCGATCGTCAGGCATCCTTCCCCGCCCAAACCGTTTTGAAAGCTGCGCCATGACTACTTCTGACCAGAAAGCCTGCACCGTCCGGAACAATGCTTCGATGCAACAGACGGACGAGGCACGTCCGCAATTGAAGCCCTGTATCCGGCGGTCGCTTAACAGAAGCCGCCGTCTTCGCCCCGCAGAAGCCTTGCCGCCCCTGCCGCTGCGCCGTCGTGACCCCTCAACGACGACTCTATCTACACTACTTTTTCCGGGCGAAATGATTTCAATGCGGCAGATATGACCGCAACCACATCAATGTGCTATATTCGCAACACGGTAGACTACGTGCTTGTTGGATAGCTAGATCCCATCGCCGCGACCAAGCTCGACCATCGTCGAGACGTTGAACCGCTGCTCGACGGCGTGTCGCGACAATCGAAGACCGGTGAACATAAGAGAAAAGAGTCGGGATCTAGGCGAGAATGGGCCCATCAGGTCCGCCGTACGCCGGCGGCCGCCTCCCAAGGCGAGAGAAACAACCTCGGATTGGACGCGACCGTCCAGGTTTCGAGCTTGGGGCCGATCAGTGCGACGAGGCCCTTGTTCTCTTCGCCATCGGTGGTCCGCACCGGGATGATGTATTGAAGTCCGCCGCCGGCATAGGATTGCGTCGACGGACGCCAGTATACGTCCGAATTCCAGCTTGACCAGCTTTGCGAATCTTCTTGACGCACCCGCGTCTTCTCGGAAATTTTCGGTTGGAAGTGGGCCTTGCCGACCGCCACCGGGATCCGGGCGCCGGCCGGCACCGTCATCACCCACATCAGCGCCTTGTCGCCCCAGTCGTCGCAGATCGCCCAGCCATCGCTGATCCGGTCGATCAGGTGACGCCCAGTGCCGGGCTGGGCAAGCAGGGCGGCCACGTCGGAGGCATGCATCCAGAACCGGCCGAGCTTGCCCTTCCTGCCGCGGCCCGAATGGCTGAACCGGACGAAGCGCATCGGTCCCTCGATGAGGGCGAAGCGATGGAAGCCCATGGCAAACGAGCGCCACTCATCCTGGGTGATGTCGAACTGCATGGCCCCGCCCCCGCCCCGTGGTCAGGCCTCGTCATCCCGGTAGAGCGTGCCCCATTCGGGCTGCCACAGGCCGTCGGGATCGACGACGACCATCGCGACCTTGAAGTCGTTGGCGAACTTCACGGCTGCGCGGAAGGATTCCTTGAGGGGCATCTCCGCGCTGCGGAAATCCTTCGGCAGGCGGCCCGGAGCCGCGGAGGCCGGGCAGACGAGGGTCCCGGACTGCTTCTCGCCGTCCCGGGCCAGGATGAGGGACAGGGCGTCGGATGGGGCCTCATCGACCTGTTCGAATGTGTTCATGGCCGTCTCGACTGTGTCTGTTGACAATACGATCAGTCATCGCGTCGCGGAAAGGCGGGCTCTCGCCGCTGTCGCGTCGGCAGCGCCGAGAAGGCGTTTGGTTCCCGCGTCGTCGATTCGCCATGCGCCGTCGCGGAAAGCGTAGACGTAGCCCGCCTTGACCGGTGGGTCTTCCAGTCCGAACCGTCGCGCCTTATACAAAATGACGAGCGCACGGGGGCCGGTTCCGGATGGCACCGTGAGGATGGACGCGACGTCGAGTTCCCAAAGTCCGTTGACTTCGTGTGGAGGTGGTAGCGACGTCCGCTCGGGTTCGCCGCCGCCGTTCGACATGAGAACAAACCCATTGAAGACAGTATCGTCCTCGGACTGTTTGTAGAGCGCGACAACACCTTTGCGCTTGTCTCCGAGATTAATCTCAACGGGGGGCTGCAAAAGCGTCGAGCCCTTTGGAAGTGCCGACTGAACGAGATTGTTGGTGTCCTGGCCGGGTGGCTTGGAGGGTGCGGTCTGCGACGCCACGCGACCGGCACCGGGCAGCACCGACAGACTGACCGCGAGAAGGACCGCGATTCCGAGGGAGCGCTGATGTCCCGACATCATAGCTTGGCCGCTTGTTTGGATGCTGACTTCGAAAATTTGGCGTAGGCGTTGGCGAGCTTAATATCGTATTTATTGTCCGCGTAGGCAGGACCGTTGTATCCTACTGCAAATGCCTTCCAGTCCTTTGACTTGATGCTTGAGACAAGTTTGCTTGATTTGATGAATTTAACGAATGCCTCCAATTGCTTAGACTGCGATTCGAACATGGCCGCGACCATGTCTTCGACCGTGCCGAAGCCACAAGCCTTAGCGTTGAAGCCCATGATTTGGAACATGCCCCAGGAGGCGGATTGAAGAGCCGCCACCCGATCCAGGGCCATCGCCTTGGTCAATCGATCGTACTCAGCCTCCCCGCCTTTGTAGAGGCCCTTGTTCCATTTCTTGGACGAGATATCCGGAAAAGTACTATCGTACACATGAAACGTCCGTTTAGAAAAAATGTGAGCTTCAAACAGGATCTTGGGTCTATTGGAAGGAAAGAAGCCGTCTCCCTTTGACTCCACCTCGGTGACTGCCTGGATGGCGGCGACATCGCAACCGAGCTCTTTAGCCGCCGAAGCGAAATCGGCCGCAGCAAGCGCGGCTGTACTTCCTCCGCTGGGAAGGTCGATGGACTCCTGTTCGCAGAGTGGCGCAACCGCTCGATTTTCCAGGACAGTTACCGCTGCGTCGTCGGGGCGGATAATCCCCGTTGCTTTAGTTTTCAGAACATGGGCCTGGAAGTAGTCGATGGCACCAATCGTCGTGATGCCGATCTTACCGTCCGGCTTGAGCGAGACGCCGTAGACGGCATCGTTCAGGAGTGCCTGAATCCTTGCGACGTCATCGTGCCGATTGACGGCCCCACGCCCTACGCTCCTTAAAATACTCGCCATTGCCTGTGACCTCCCTTTTGGCGTCCAACGCACCGGCTGCGTCCATTGACCCCACCGTCATTGTCCAAAGCGTGTCGAATTATTCTTAATTATGCCGAAGTGTAGCAATGTCATTCAAATCTAAAATCAAAGGCGTTCGCGTCCATCTTGATAGCGACCTTTGGAATTTGGAGATTGCTTATGGTCCTGTGGAGAATTTGGCGCGACAATTCAGGCAGCAGCGTATTCGTCACGATGTTATCGATCATCCGGCCCCCGGAATCTGGGTCGTTGCACTGGGCCACGATGTGCGCCACCACGGCGGCGTCGTAGTGGAACGAGGCGCCGTGGTTCTCGCGCAGGCGCTTGCCGATGCGGTCGAGCTGGAGGCGGACGATGCCGCCGAGCATGTCTGGCGAGAGCGGGAAATACGGGATCGTCACGATGCGCCCGAGGAGCGCCGCCGGGAACACCTTGAGGAGCTGCGGGCGCAGGGCCACCGCCAGGGCCTCCGGATCGCTCGCGTAGGAGGGGTCCTGCGAGAGCTGCATGATCGTGTCCGTGCCTACATTCGAGGTCAGGATGATCAGGGTGTTCTTGAAGTCGATGCGCCGCCCGGTGCCGTCCTCCATCACGCCCTTGTCAAAGACCTGGAAGAAGATCTCGTGCACGTCGGCATGGGCCTTCTCGACCTCGTCGAGGAGGATCACGCTGTAGGGCCGGCGCCGCACGGCCTCGGTCAGGCGCCCGCCCTCGCCGTAGCCGACATAGCCGGGGGGGGCCCCCTTGAGGGTGGAGACGGTGTGGGCCTCCTGGAACTCGCTCATGTTGATGGTGATCATGTTCTGCTCGCCGCCATAGAGTGCCTCGGCGAGGGCCAGCGCGGTCTCGGTCTTGCCGACACCGGAGGGGCCGCAGAGCATGAACACGCCGATCGGCTTGTTCGGGTTGTCGAGCTTGGCCCGGTTGGTCTCAATGCGCTTGGCGACCATCGTCAGGCCGTGGGATTGCCCGACCACGCGCCGGTTGAGGATCTCCGGCAGGCGCAGCACCGTCTCGATCTCGTCGCGCACCATCCGGCCGACCGGGATGCCGGTCCAGTCGGAGACGACGGAGGCCACGGCCTGCTCATCGACATGGTCGTAGATCATCCGCGCCTCGGGCTCGATCCAGCTCAGGGCGCCGGCCTTCTCCCGCAGGGCGGCGCGGCGAGCCTCCCCGCCCTCGGGCAGGGGAGTGCCCTCCGGCGAAGGCCCCCCGGACCCGGAACCCTCGTCCTGGCCGTCTCCATGCCCCTCCTCGCGGTTGGCGCCCACCAGCTCGGCCGCCTCCCGGGCGGCCGCCGCCGCGTCCGGCGCCCCCTCCCCCGCCGCCAGCGCGGCGCGTAGCGCACGGATCTCGGTGACGAGGCCGGTCTCCCGGGACCAGGCGTCCTCCAGGCCGTCGAGCCGGTCGCGCAGGCCCGCGATCTCACCGTCGATCTCCGCGATCCTGTCGGGGACGTCGAGGCCGAGGTCGGCGTCGGCGGTCAGGGCCGCCCGCTCGCTCTCTTTGGCGCGGATCGCCGCCCGGGCATCCGCGATGGCCGCGGGAACGGAGGTCTGGCTGATGGCGACGCGGGCGCTCGCGGTGTCGAGCAGGCTCACGGCCTTGTCGGGCAGCTGGCGGGCCGGGATGTAGCGGTGCGAGAGGTTCACCGCCGCGACCACCGCCGCATCCGAGATGCGCACGCCGTGGTGGCGCTCCATCGGCTCGAGCAGGCCGCGGAGCATGTCGCAGGCCTGAACCACCCCCGGCTCGCCGACCTGGATCGCCTGGAACCGGCGGGTCAGGGCGGGATCCTTCTCGAAGTACTGGCGGTACTCGGCCCAGGTCGTCGCGGCGATGGTCTTGAGGGTGCCCCGGGCCAGGGCCGGCTTGAGCAGGTTGGCCGCGTCGCCCGTCCCGGCCTGGCCGCCCGCGCCGATCAGGGTATGCGCCTCGTCGATGAACAGGATGATCGGCTTGGGCGAGGACTGCACTTGGTCGATGACCGAGCGCAGGCGCTGCTCGAACTCGCCCTTCATCGAGGCGCCGGCCTGCATCAGGCCGATGTCGAGGGCGTGGAGGCGCACGTCCCGCAGGGGGGGCGGCACGGCGCCGGCGGCGATGGCATGGGCGAAGCCCTCCACCACGGCGGTCTTGCCGACTCCGGCCTCCCCGGTGAGGATCGGGTTGTTCTGGCGGCGGCGCATCAGCACGTCGATGAGCTGGCGGATCTCGTCGTCGCGGCCGCGGATCGGGTCCATCTCGCCGGACTGCGCCCGCGCGGTGAGATCCTGCGAGAATCGGTCGAGGGCGGTCTGCCCCTTCGGCGAGGCGGCGGCGGCGCCCGGCGTGCCCGCCGCGACGGGCCCCGCGCCGTCCATCGGCCGCAGGTTCTCCTCGTCCGACCGCGCCCAGACGGCCCGGTGCTCGCCCATCAGGGTCTCGACCGGGATCCGGCCGAATTCCGGCGACAGGGCGAGGAGGGTCCGGCGCAGCTCGTTGGTCTTCAGGGCTCCGATCAGCAGGTGGCCGGACCGGATCTGCGTCTCGCCAAACATCAGCGTGGCGTAGTGCCAGCCCCGGTCGAGCAGATCGACCACGTGGTTGGCGATGCCGGGCATCTCGGTCTCGTTGCGCCGCATGGCGTCGAGCGCCTTGCCCAGGTCGGCCGCGAGCCGCCCCCGGTCCAGGCCGTACTTGTCGGCGGTGAGCACGAGGTCGCTGGATTCCTGCCCGTGGAGGCAGGCCAGCCAATGGGCGATCTCGACATGGCGGTGGCCGGCGGAGCGCGCCAGGCGCAGGGCCTGGATGAAGCTGTCGTAGCCGACGCGGTTGAGCTTGCCCGTGACGGTCTCGAGGCTGATGTCGCTCACGATTGGCTCCCTGCACGATAGTCTGGGCGACCCACCCGCTCCGCGGGGTGGAAGCGTGCGTCGCGCCGGTGGGAGGATCCGGACCCGTCCGCTCCGCTGGCGAGCCAGCTCGTGTAGCCGAGCTTGCCGGATGACCCGAGGCGCGTCGGCACCACCGCCTCGACGGGCAGGGAGAGCTCCACATCCCAGTCGAGTTCGTCGCCGAGGTAAAACAGCACGAGGTCCGCCAGCATCCGGCAGCGCGCGCCGCCGGGCAGCAGGCTCTCGTACTCGGGCAGGTCGGAAGCGAAGATGCAGAGGCGGATCCGGTCCTCGACCGAGTATACGCTCTGCCCGAGCAGGGCGTCCTGCCCGAGGGACGCGTTGCGGCGGCCGAGGAGGGAGCGCTCGCCGGGCTCGAAGACCAGGAAGGTCCCGACGAACTCCTCCACCTCGACGCGGCAGCCGAATAATCCCTCGATGGCGTTGCGCAGACGCGAGCCCGAGCGGACCGCCGGCGCGAGGAGCCCGGTGAAGGCGAGCTTGCTCGCGTCCGGGACCGTGTCGAGGCCGCGGAAGGCCGGCGAGCCGAGGCCGATGCCCGAGCCAACATAGGCCTCGAACCGGTCCGCCTCCGGATGTTCGTGCTGCGCAATCGGGCGGGCATCCGCCCAGGCGCGGAAGAACAGTTGCAGGAAGCGGTGGTTGAAGACGTCGAGGAAGCGGGGGAAGGCGTCGTCGCGCTCCAGCAGCCAGCCGTGAGCCTCGTCGGTCACGCCGAGCGGCAGCGCGCCCTGGGGGCCCATGAGGCCGAGGAAGCGCACGAACAGGCGTATCCGCCCGGCCCCGTCCCGGTCCGCTGCGGCGATGGTCGAGGAGGGGAAGTCAAGAAACGGGTCCTGGCCGAGGCTGACGCCATCCTCCCGCCGGGTCGCGCTGTCCCCGATCCGGGGCCGTTCCGGCTGGGAGCGCTCGATCAGGCGCAGGGTCGCGAGCAGATCATGGGCCCAGGGCTCGGCGAGGAGGCGGTCGGCGGCGCTCATAGCAGCCTCCGGCGGCCGACCCGGGGAGGACCGCGCAGGATCTCGCCACGCTCGACCGTGCGCACCACCGTCTGAGTGAAGTGGTTCAACGAGGCATATTCCGCGAAGAACCGGTCGAGGACCGCGCCAAGGAGATAGGGGCCGGTTCCCTCGAACGCTTTGTCGTCCAGGGTCACGGTCACCTCCGTGCCCCGGGCCGTCCCGGTGCCGACGCGCTGGCGCAGCCGCCGGACGACCGGCCGGCTGTCCACCGCGCGGACGCCCCGGATGCGCCGCTCGACGGCGCTGTCGGACAGGTCGGCGAACAGCATCAGCACTTCGCGCAGGGCCTCGCCACCCCGTCCGGCCCGCGACTCGACGAGGCCCAGGGGGTTGAGGCTGAGCAGGCTGATCAGCCGCCAGGAGACGGCGCCGGTGAAGAGCGCCTCCGACCGCCCCCGGAGCTGCGCCACCACGGGTTCCCGCGGCCGCGTCGGGCCGGCGGAGCAGACGATGTCGAGGGTGCCGTCGTCGGCCAGCCGGAAGTCGGCACCGGACTCGCCGACGGGCAGCAGTTCCGGGAGGTGCCGGTTCGAGCAGAGAGCCCGGATGCTCAGTTCCGCCACCCCCCCCTCCGCGTCAAGACCGACCGGCTCGGCGAGGGAGAGGAACAGGTCGGTGCCGACATAGTCCGAGGGCGTGCCGAACTGGCGTTCCCGGGACGAGCGCCGCCGGGGCATGCGGCGCACCGTGTAGAAGAGGCCGGAGGCGCCGGTGCCGTCCGCCGGGGCGTAGAGCGGCCGGACCGGGACCTTGCCCGCCATGCCCGGCTGGTGGGCATGAACCTGGAGAACCCGGTGAGGCTCGAAATCCAGGGGCCGGCTCCGGTCCGCCACGAGGTGGTATTCGTGCTGGCTCGTGCGGACAGGGACCCGGTCGAGGCTCATCTCGAAGAGGTTGACCGCCGGGACGGCATGCAGCGTGAAGAGCTGCGGGCCCACGGCGGCGCCCAGGCGCGGATTGGCCTCCCCGAAGCTGACGAGGACCTCGACGGCCTGGGCCTGGACGGCCTGCAGGGCCTGGCGAAGACGTGTGAGCCTGAACCCGAGGAACTTGCGCGGGAAGGCGAAGTATTCGCGCAGCAGGTCGAAGCCGTCAAACAGGCGGTTGTCCTTCGGCAGCAACGCCTCGTCGGACCCGAACCCGATCGGCTCCAGACTGTCGATCGGCAGGGATCGCAGGACCGGCTCACCGAAGGAATCGAGGTAGCGCAGGTGAAGGCCGGTGCAGCCGGAGAAGATCTGCTCGTAGAGGGCGACCGCATCGGCCTCCGGGCCGACGAGATGCACCACCAGCTCATCGACGGGGCAGCCGGCGAACAGGCTCTGCGGATCGGCAGCCGCATGTCGGGCCGGCTCGTCCTGCTGTGCCGTGCGGTAGGCGAGGGTCAGCCGCAGGCCGGCGAGGGCGTCGTGCCCCTCGATCCCGAGGACCTGCAACTGGCCGGGAGAGCCGATATACTCGGCCCCCGCGATGTCGAAGGGCCAGATCCGGAGTTCCCCGGTCGTCTTGAAGCGGCAGGAGATCTGGCGCTCCCGCTCGCGGTAGGTGGCGTCGAGCCGGGAGCCGCGGGCGATCCGGGGACCGTCGCGCAGGGCGGGATCGCCGAAATTGGGCTTCACCTTTACGAGCACCATGGACGGTGTCGGCGCGAGGTAGTTCGGAACGAGTTGTTCGATGAGGTTCTGGGTGAATTCGGGGAATTCGCTCTTGATCTTCAGCTGGACCCGGGCCGCCAGGAATGCCGCCCCCTCGAGCAGGCCGGTGACCATCGGATCTCCCTGGTTCTCCACGAGGCCGCCCAGCCGCTCGGCGATCCCCGGATACTCCTCGGCGAATTCCCGGGCGTGGTCGCGCAGGAAGCCGAGTTCCCGATTGTAAAGGTCCAGGAATTCGCGGTTCACGCAGTGGGCCCCACTCTCTGGCTCGGAGCGCTCATCGGCGTGCGACCCTCATGCGGCCGGTATCCCGGTCCAGGTCGGCGACGAACTCGACGGGCACGTTGAGCGGGTCGGCACGGATCTCGGCACGCACCAAGAAGCGCAGCGTCAACTCGGCGGGGTCCACATCCAGGTCGCGCCGGGCCATGATCGAGTCCGGCGCGAGGCGCGGCTCGAAGGTCCGCAGGGCCGTCTCGATCTCCGCCGCGATGCCGGTCACGGCGCCGTCGTCGAGCGTCATCCGCGCGATGTCGACGAAGCCGTGATTAAGGATGGACCGGCGTGCCTCGGGGAAGTCCTCAAGGTCAAGGTCGGCCGCGAGGTGGACGACGTTCATCAGCCGCTCAAGGTCGTGGCTGACGCTGCGCTGAAGGTCGGCGGAGTTGACCGAGGCGCGTTGCTGGAGCCGGCGGCCGGGAACGATCCGGCCGCCCGCCGCGTCCGTCACCTCCACCCGGCGCCTTGCATCGCGCTCCTCGTTGGCGATGCGGAAGATTTCCATCAGCGAGTTCCGGACGGGCATGCCGCCTGCCCTGGTCTTCATCCCTGTCTCCCGAATAGGGGCCGCGCCGGCAAGCCCGCGCGGCTCCGATCGCACTCGCTCATTGTTCTTGCACATTGTCTTCCGCCGAACCGGTGTCCAATTCGGCGGATCATGCTTGACCGGAACGCCTCAGCCCGCGACGTTCTTGGCGATGTGCCACTTGTGCTCGGTCTCGGCGCCCTTGCTGCCGTCGTTGTTCTGTACGGCGTATTTCACATGGAAGGTGCCGAAGTTCAGCGTGATGTTCTCGGTGAGCCGGTCCTCGCCGCCGGAGCCGCCCATGGACACGTGCGTCACGATGATGTCCTCGAGATCGACCGTGAGGTACTCGAGCGGCTTGTCGCCGGCCTTGCGGACGATCAGCTTGCCCTTGCTGATGTGCTTACCGCTGCAGCAATGCTGGAACAAAGTCGGGCTCGACTTGTCGATGTATTTGGTGATGCTCAGATCCTGAATGCTGACCTTACCGGAACCGGAACCGGAGCCAATATGGGTCGTGCCGGACTGGGCCGCGCCCCACGACCAAGCCAGGACGTCGATCTCGTCCTTGTACTTGCTGTCGTGCGCCTCACCCTTGATGCCCTCAAGCTTGAGGAAGATATCGACGGCCATGGTCTCGTCCTTTCAGTTGAAGTTGTATGGGGCTTCGGGGAAAAATTGGGGAACTCAGTCAGCCGTCCTCAACTCCCGAACGCCTTGACGCGTGCGGGGCTTGCGGCCCCCATCCGGCTGCCGGGGAACTCTCCCTGTGCTTGACACTTAACGTATGCTGCCTCGATGCGAGGGCCGGATCGTCACTGCTTCGGCTGCGGCAGCCTGGAGACCAGGCTCATGCCAATATCCATGCCTTCCAGCTGATAGTGTGGACGAAGATAGAACTTCGCGGAGTAATATCCGGGGTTTTCCTCGTCGGGGAAGATGTCGACCCTGGCCGCCGCGAGGGGCTTGCGCGCCTTGGTCTGCTCGGTCGAGTTCGTCGGGTCGCCGTCGACGTACTCGTTGATCCACTCCTGCAGCCAGCGGGTCAGCTGCGCCGTCTCCTTGGTCGAGCCGATCTTGTCACGCACCATGCACTTCAAGTAATGCGCGAAGCGGGAGACCGCGAACATGTAGGGAAGGCGCGAGGAGAGGTTGTCCGAAGCCGTCTGATCAACGCCATTGGCACCAAAGTACTGCTTCGGCTTGTAGAGCGACTGGGCCCCGATGAAGGCCGCCTTGTCGGTGTTCTTCCTGTGAATGAGCGGAATCAATCCGGACTTGGCGAGCTCGGCCTCGCGGCGGTCGCTGATCGCGATCTCCGTCGGGCATTTGAGATCGACCCCCCCGTCATCGGTCGGGAAGGTGTGGCAGGGGAGATTGATGACCTCGCCGCCGGACTGGACACCGCGGATCCGGACCGTCCAGCCGCAATCCTTGTAGGCCCGGTTGATGTTGACGGCCATGGCGTAAGCCGCGCTCATCCAGGCGTACTTCTCGCCGTGATGGCCGTCGCTCTCCTCTTCGAAGGCGAATTCCTCCACCGGCTCGGTCTTCGCGCCGTAGGGCATCCGCGCCAGGACCCGGGGCATGCACAGGCCGACATAGCGGGAATCCGGAAGGTCGCGCAGGCTCTTCCACTGCGCATAGTCTGGCGTGTCGAAGATCTTGCCGAGATCGCGGGGGTTGGCGAGCTCGGTGAAGGAATCCATGCCGAGCAGCGTCGGCGAGGCGGCCGCGAAAAGGGGGGCGTGGGCCGCGCTGGCGACCTTGCCGAGTTCGCGCAGCAATTGCACGTCCTGCGGGAGGTGGCTGAACTCGTAATCCGCGATAAGGCAGCCATAGGGCTCGCCGCCGAGCTGGCCGAATTCCGCCTCGTAGACCTTCTTGAAGAGCGGGCTCTGGTCCCAGCGGGCGCCAGGGAACAGGCGCAGGTTCTTGAACACCTCTTGCTTGGAGGCGTTCATCACCTTGATCTTCAGGCTCGAATCGGTCTCCGAGTTGAAGACGAGGTAGTTCAACCCGCGCCACGCACTCTCGATCTTCTGAAACTCGGGCGCGTGGATGATGGCGTTGACCTGCGCCGTCAGCTTCTCGTCGATGCGCGCGATCATTTCCTCGATCGTGTCGAGGACCTCGTCCTTGATGAGCGCGGAATCCGCCAGGGCTTCGCGCACCAGGGTTGCGACCGCGCTCTCGACCTCGGTCGCCGCCCTCTCGGTGCGCGGCTTGAAGCTTTGTTTCAGGAGACCGGCAAATTCGTTCGCCTCGGTCGTCTGCGAGCCTGCCGGAGCAGAATCCTGCGCAAGCCCAGGGCTGTCGACTGCCATCGCGGGGTTCCACAATTCGAGGGTAGAGAGAGGTTTGAGCGGGCGCTCAGGAACCGGACGTTTCGGTGCTCTCGCCGGGAGGCGCCTGAGACAGCTGCTGGGCGAGGGCCTCCATGAGGGCAGGGTCCTTCAGGAGCGCCTTGAGCTGGTCGCTGGCCGCGACCTTTCCGTCCATGTAACGGAGCAGGTTCGCGAGCTGTTCGCGGGCTCCCAGCAGCTTGGACAGCGCCGGAACCTGCCGGGCGACGGCGGCCGGTCCAAAGTCGTCCATCTTCTTGAAGTGCAGCTCGACAGACATCTTGCTGTTGCCGCCGGAAAGCCTGTCTTCGACGTTGAAGCGCGCCGCGGGATCGATCGCGGCCATGCGCTGCTCGAAGTTGTCCATGTCGACGTCGAGGAACTTGCGATCGGCAATATCGGGCTTCTCCACGGAGGACGCGTTGCCGGAGAGGTCGGCCATCACGCCCATCACGAAGGGCAGCTCGATCTTGCGCTCGGCGTCGTAGGGATCCGCGTAGGTGATGTGCACGCGGGGCGGTCGGTTCCGCTTGATGAACTTATGGCTGGAGTCGGCCATGACGCCCTCTTCAGTAAAGCCAACAGGAACAAATCGCCCCCTCAGCGGACTGACTGATTCCGATCAGTACACAAGCTTGAGGCTTCGTCAACGCACATGGGATTGCAAACCGTAACTCTGCTCCGAATTGAATACCGAATCCGCCATTGCTTTAAGATTTAATCAAATTTCGTCTTCACTGAAGAGGTCAAAAAATCCGATCCCAGGCATTTGCAGCCCGATGAGCCACATTGGCGCCTCCCTCGGAAGGATGATAGGAAATATTCGTGGCCGATTACGATCGCGTTACTATTGGCGAAATCAGCGAGGCCGAAGGCCGGCTCGAGATACGCCAGGCCATGGCCGGCTCATTCGTCGTGCCCTTCGGCCAGGACGTCTTTCAGAATGGCGAGAAAGTCCCTGTCGGCGAAGCCGACGGCCTTGTCGAGGAGGAGCGGTATCGGGCTCGCCGGCTCGACGCGTCGGAAATGGCCCCCAATCTGGCGCAGCAGCGCGAGCATCTCGGCCCGTGTGCCCACATGGAAGGCCGTCTCGGCCTCGCCTTCCCCGGCATCGGCCGTGGCCTCCGGTACCGGGCCGTCCTCGCCGTCGCCGGGGACCGCAGCGAGCTGATCGAAGCTCAGGCGCAAGCCGCGGCTCGAACCGAGGGCGATCGTCGTCTCGGAGGCGCGGCTCGGCATGAGGATGCGCATCACATCCACGAAGGATCGGCCGATCAGGTCCTGGGCTTGACGCACCAGGACCTCCGCGGGGCTCGATGGCTCGTGCCGCCGCAGGTAGGCGGCGGCGGCTGCAAGCGCCGAGCCGGCCTGGGCGGTGGTGCTGATGGCGCCCACCGCGGCGGCCACGGGCTCGGGCCCGGCGACGGTCTCCCGGCCCACCGGCTCATGCGGGGCCGGCTCGGCGGCGGGGGCCTGGACGGGTGCGGCGCCTTTCAGGAAGTCGAGCATCCGGCCTACGATCCCGTGCAGGCGATCGAGGGCGACGCGGGCGCCGTGTCCTCCCAGGGAGGCGGTCAATGCTTCGATGGCCTCGCAGGCGTGGGCGATCGCCGTCAGGGCATTCCGGACTGGCTGCAAGGCCTCGGGATCGGCCTCGGCAAGGGCCCGCTCGACCGCGACCCGGTCCGGTCCCGGCTCGGAGCCGCGGGCCGCGACCTCCCCGTCGGCGATCATCAGCGCGCGGAAATCGATATGGCCGTAGCGCCGGCTGTGGAAGAGCGGCAGGTGCTGCAGGGGCAGGATGACGGTCGGGTTGTCCTCCAGGGTCTGGATGACGGCAGCGCGCAGCTCGAAGCCATCCGCATCACCGCGGGGGTGCAGCGTGTCCCATTGGACCCGGAGCAGCGCCTCGACGGCGCACGCCACGTGGCCGAATCCCACGAGGTCGCGGTTCAGCATGGCCAGCCGCCCAAGCAGGGCCAGCAGGCGCAGGTCGCGGGTGCGGTCCAGCAGCCCAAGGAGCAGCTTGCTCTCGCGCTCGAAATCGATGGTCGATCGATCGAAGGTCTGCAGGTCGCCCGCCTCGTCGCGGGTCAGGAACGAGGCGGGCAGCTGCCCCTCGACCCGGGCGAGGCCGTTCAGGAAATCGAGGTCACCCTCCTCGTCGAGGTCGTCCCCACAGGGCGAATCGATGCCAATCGGTTTGACGATCTCGGCCGGGTCAATGGCGAGGGCCATGCCGCCAGCGCCCTATTCCGATCTCAGGTGAGCCTCGACCCGCCGGTTTTCGCCGGAGCGGATATCCAGCACCAGAGGCTTCAGCTTGCCGAACCCCTTCGCCTCGAGCCGGTCGGAGGGGATGCCCCGCGCCGCGAGGAAGCTGACTACCGAGCGGGCTCGCCGCATGGAGAGGTCCAGGTTAAAGGCATCGCTTCCGGTCCCATCGGTATGGCCCTCGACGACGAACTGCGATCCGTTCAGCGTCGGGTCCTGCAGGGCGCGCGCGAACTCATCGAGATTGGTGCGGGCCGCCGATGTCAGGTTCGCCGAATTATAGTCGAAGTTGATCCGCAGGTCGAAGCCGCTCACGACCTTCGGCTGCGCCGAAACGTCTTTCGGACACTCGCTCTCGGTGCCGATGCAGATCGCCCGGCTAGCGCCGAGATTCACCTTCTTGGCGGGCGCGAAATGGGCGACGATGTCGGATGCCTTGTACGCCGGCTGTGCGCAAGCAGTCCCGATCGGCGCGAAGAACGCGAGGAACGATACGAGGGCGACGGCCCGACTCTTATTGTTGGACATCTTGGCGCTCGGGATGTCGAGGATTGACGTTTCGGGAACCATTCGGATAGTGACTTATCGTAAGCCGTCCCGGAAAGCTAGCGCGGATCAGACTGTGGATCATGGCGCCTCGACCAGTTCAGACCAGCAGGGGCGTGTGGCTGAGTTAGTCACACCCGCCGGCGCCAATAAGTTTGTTTTGGTACATTTTGAGGGAACGGAAAGTTTATCTAGCTTATTTGAATATCGCGTTGAAGCGCTTTGTGATGATCAGAACTTTAATTTCGACAATTTTCTCGGAAAAAGAGCTCATGTGCGGTTTCGATCCTATGGAAGAATCGATCGGTTCTTCAGCGGCATCGTCGTTGATACACAGTGGATCGGGACCCGGCAGGACTCCTTCGCCTATCGCCTGACGCTGCGGCCGTGGCTCTGGCT
>NZ_JAKSXW010000095.1 GCF_022829405.1 Methylobacterium sp. J-076 | reverse complement strand
AGCCAGAGCCA
This sequence comes from Methylobacterium sp. J-076, assembly GCF_022829405.1. GTDB lineage: Bacteria > Pseudomonadota > Alphaproteobacteria > Rhizobiales > Beijerinckiaceae > Methylobacterium. The sequence goes on along the minus strand of NZ_JAKSXW010000095.1, from coordinate 271 downwards.
CGGCCGCAGCGTCAGGCGATAGGCGAAGGAGTCCTGCCGGGTCCCGATCCACTGTGTATCAACGACGATGCCGCTGAAGAACCGATCGATTCTTCCATAGGATCGAAACCGCACATGAGCTCTTTTTCCGGCTTCTCCCTCTCCCCTCTGCGGGGGAGGGTGGCCCCCGGAGGGGGTCGGGAGAGGGGAGCGACGGCGCAGGAGAAAGCGCGTCCCTCACCGCGGGCATGGTTTCAACGGTGAGCGGGTTTCCCCTCTCCCGACCCCGGCT
>NZ_JAKSXW010000070.1 GCF_022829405.1 Methylobacterium sp. J-076 | reverse complement strand
GCCGCCCGGCGGCCGGGTCAGTCCCGGGTGATTTCCAGCAGGGGCGCGTCGGCGGTGAAGACCACGCCCCGGGGGCGGTAGTCGATCTCGGCGGTCCCGCCGATCTCCCGGGCCAGGGCGCGCTCGATCATCCGCGAGCCGAAGCCGGTCCGGGTCGGGCGCGCCACCAGCGGGCCGCCCACCTCCTGCCACTGGAACCAGAGCCGGTCGGGGCTCACCCCCTCCACCACGTCCCAGCTCACGATCACCCGCCCCTCGTCCGAGGACAGCGAGCCGTACTTGACGGAGTTGGTCGCCAGCTCGTGGATCGCCAGGGCGAAGGCCAGGGCGACCCGGGGCGCGAGCCGCAGGATCGGCCCGCCGATCTTGAAGCGCTGGTCCTGCTCCACCCCGAACGGGTGCAGCGCGGCGATCACCACCTCCGTCAGCGTCGCCCAGTCGCCGCTGCCCCGCGCCAGCATCTCCGTCGCCGTCGAGAGCGAGTGCAGGCGCGATTCCATCGTCACCTGCGCCTCCTCCAGCGAGGCCGCCCCCCGCAGGGTCTGCCGCGAGATGGACTGGACCGTCGCCAGGGTGTTCTGGATCCGGTGGTTCAGCTCCCCCGCCAGGAGGTCCCGGTGCTCCTCCGCCCGCTTGCGGTCGGTGATGTCCAGGCTGATCCCGGCGATGCTCAGCGGCGTCCCGTCCGCCCGGTACGACGCCTGGCCCCGGAACTGCAGCCAGCGGGTCTCGCCCCGCGGGGTGACCACCCGGATCTCGATGTCGTAGTCCGTGCGCCCGGCGATCGCCGCGTCGCGCGCCGCCAGCTTCCGCTCCCGGTCCTCCGGGTGGATGGCCGCCAGCATCTCCTCGTAGGTCAGGGGGGCGTCCGGCGGGCGGCCGAGGTTCTCCTTGAACCCGTCCGAGGACATCAGCCGCATGACGCCCAGATCCAGCGTCCACGCCCCGAGCCGCCCCGCCTTCAGGGTGAAGCGGAGGCGCTCCTCGCTCTGGATCAGCTCCAGCGACCGGCGCGCCGACTCCGCCTCCAGGGCGTCCCGGTCCTTCTGCAGGAGCACGAGCCGCTCCTTCTCGAGGGTCACGTCGTATTGCGAGGCGAAGAAGTAGGTCAGCTCCCCGTCGGCGGCGAACACCGGCGAGACCAGCAGCCGGTTCCAGAACGGTGTCCCGTCCTTGCGGCGGTTCCGCAGGTCGATCTCGATGGTGACCCGCCGCTCGATCGCGTCCCTCACCCGCCCGACATCCGCCGGGTCCGTCTCGGGCCCCTGGAGAAATCGGCAGTTGCGGCCGATGATCTCCCCGCGCCCGTAGCCCGTCAGCGTCACGAACGCCTCGTTGACGTACACGATCGGGTTGTCCGGCAGCCGCGGGTCGGTGATCACCATCGGCATGCGCGTCGCCCGCACGGCCGCCGCAAACGGATCCGAGCCGACGACGGTGCTGGCGATCTCGGCGTCGATACGCGCGCCGTCTGCGTGGTCGTTCAAGCGTGAGCAGTCCCGGTGGTCCCGACCGTTCTACCGATGCAGCCCGATCAGGCCAGGGGTGCGGGTGTCACACCCACCCGCCATCGGCGGCGCCCGCCATGCCCGCGCGGCCGGTCGTTCCACCCCCGTTGACAATGCAACGTTATTACATTCACAACCGGCGCCGCACCTCGTCTCCCCGCCATCGGTGGTCAGCCATGCCCGCGCGCGACGCCCGCCTTCCCGTCACGGTCCTCTCCGGCTTCCTCGGGGCCGGGAAGACGACACTGCTCAACCACGTGCTGAACAACCGCGACGGCCGCCGGGTGGCGGTGATCGTCAACGACATGAGCGAGGTGAACATCGACGCCGACCTCGTGCGGGCGGGCGGTGCCGACCTGTCCAGGACCGACGAGACGCTGGTGGAGATGACCAACGGGTGCATCTGCTGCACCCTGCGGGACGACCTCCTCGCCGAGGTGCGCCGTCTGTCGGAGGCGGGCCGGTTCGACTACCTGCTGATCGAGGGGACCGGGATCGCCGAGCCCCTGCCGATCGCCTCGACCTTCTCGTTCCGCGACGAGGACGGCCGCTCCCTGTCGGATCTGGCCCGCCTCGATACGATGGTGACGGTGGTCGATGCGGTGAACCTGCTGAAGGATTACGGCTCCGCCGCCTTCCTGCGCGAGCGCGGCGAGACCGCGGGCGCGGAGGACACCCGGACGCTCGTGGACCTGCTGGTGGAGCAGATCGAGTTCGCCGACGTGGTGGTGATCAACAAGGCGCGCGACGTCCCCCCCGAGCACCTGGCCCTGGTCCGCACCGTGGTGCGCGGGCTGAACGCCGACGCCCGGATCATCGAGACCGACCACGGCCGGGCGCCGCTGGACGGCATCCTGGACACCGGGCTGTTCGATGAGGAGAAGGCGCAGGCCCATCCCCTCTGGTTCAAGGAGCTGTACGCCCCCCACGCCCACGTGCCGGAGACCGAGGAGTACGGGATCTCGTCCTTCGTCTACCGCGCCCGCCGCCCCTTCGACCCGGCGCGGTTCGACGCCTTCGTCCACGCCACTTGGCCGGGCCTGATCCGGGCCAAGGGCCATTTCTGGCTGGCGACCCGGCCCGACTGGGTCGGGGACTTCTCCCTGGCCGGCGCGGTGGCGCGGGTCTCCGCCATGGGGTTCTGGTGGTCGGCCGTGCCCCGCACGCGCTGGCCGGAGGAGCCCGCGTTCCGGGAGCGGCTGCACACGGTCTGGAGCGACATCTGGGGCGACCGGCGCCAGGAACTGGTCTTCATCGGCACCGGCCTGGACGAGGCCGCGCTCACGGCGGCGCTCGACGCCTGCCTGATCGGGACCGGCGAGGAGGACGCGTTCGACTTCGACGCCCACCGGGACCGGCCCGACCCCTTCCCGGCCTGGCGGCGGGCCGCCTGAGGCCGGGGCCGTGCCGATGCCCGGGGGGGATGCGGCGATGCCTGCCGCGTCATCCCCGCGGAGGCCCCCGTCGGGGAGGCGTCGCCCCCCGACGGCGCCCCTCGGGCCGACGGGGTCACTTCAGGCGGGCGGCGGCCCAGGCGATGTGGTCGGCCATGAATGTCGAGATGAAGTAGTACGAGTGGTCGTACCCCTCGCGCATGTTGAGGGTCAGGGGGATGCCGGCTTTCTTGCACGCCTCTTCCAGCAGCCAGGGGCGCAGGCCGTCCTGAAGGAAGCTGTCGGCGGTGCCCTGATCCACCAGGAACTCGGGGAAGCGCTTGCCGTCCTCGATCAGCGCGGTGGCGTCGTGGGCGCGCCAGGCGGCCGGGTCGGACCCGAGATACTTCACCAGGGCGGGCTTGGACCAGCCCGCCGTGGAGGGCTGGGCGATCGGCGCGAAGGCGGAGCAGGACTTGAACCGCTCGGGGTAGGTCAGCGCGATGGTGAGCGCCCCGTGGCCCCCCATGGAATGGCCGAGGATGCCCTGGCGGGTCATGTCGGCGGGGAACTCCTTCGCGATCAGCGCCGGCAGTTCCTCCGTGACGTAGCTCCACATCCGGTAGTTCGTGGCGTAGGGCGCCTGCGTGGCATCCACGTAGAAGCCGGCGCCGGAGCCGAACTGCCAATTGCCCTCCTCGTCCGGGATGCCGGGGCCGCGCGGGCTCGTATCCGGGGCGACGACGATCACGCCGTGCTCGGCCGCCGCCTTGCGGTACTCGCCCTTGTCCATGACGTTGGCATGGGTGCAGGTGAGGCCCGACAGGTACCACAGCACCGGGACCGGGCCGTGCTCGGCCTGGGGCGGCACGAACACCGCGAAGGTCATCGGGCAGCCGGTGGTCCGGGCATCGTGCTTGTAGACGCCCTGCGTGCCGCCATGGGCGCGGGCCTTCGAGATGGTTTCCATGGTGCTCTCTCCTGCTGGGCGAGGCGATCGTCTGTGCGGGGGGCGCGGCACTCCTCCCCGGCCGGGGGAGGAGTGCCTGATCGTCGGGACGGCCGAGTGCATCGATCCGGACAGAGGCGTCAGCCCTGTCTGGATCGATCGATGCGAAGACAAGTGACTCGTGCGGAGACGCCTGAACGAAGCGTCGGCGTCACTGCACTAGTAGACCACCACGGAGCGGATCGACTTGCCCTCGTGCATGAGATCGAAGCCGTGGTTGATCTCGTCCAGCGGCATGGTGTGGGTGATCAGGTCGTCGATGTTGATCTTGCCCTCCATGTACCAGTCGACGATCTTGGGCACATCGGTGCGGCCGCGCGCGCCGCCGAAGGCCGACCCCCGCCAGACGCGGCCGGTGACGAGCTGGAACGGACGGGTCGAGATCTCGCGACCGGCCTCGGCCACGCCGATGACGATCGACTCGCCCCAGCCGCGGTGACAGCACTCGAGGGCCTGGCGCATCACGTTGACGTTGCCGGTGCAGTCGAACGAGAAGTCGGCGCCGCCGCCGGTCACGTCGAGGATGGCCTGGACCACGTGATCGTTGCCGACCTCCTTCGGGTTGATGAAGTGGGTCATGCCGAACTTGCGGGCCATCTCCTGCTTGTCCGGATTGATGTCGACGCCGATGATCTTGTCGGCCCCGACCATCCGGGCGGCCTGGAGCACGTTCAGGCCGATGCCGCCGAGACCGAACACCACCACGTTGGCGCCCGGCCAGACCTTGGCGGTGTATATCACCGCGCCGATGCCCGTGGTCACGCCGCAGCCGATGTAGCAGATCTTGTCGAAGGGGGCGTCTTCGCGGATCTTGGCCAGCGCGATGGCGGGCAGCACCGTGAAGTTCGAGAAGGTCGAGCAGCCCATGTAGTGGAACAGGGTGTTCGCGCCGCCGGGGCTCCCGCCGGTCGAGACGCAGGAGAAGCGGCTCGTGCCGTCCGGCATCACGCCCTGGCCCTGGGTCGCCCGGATCGCGGTGCACAGGTTGGTGCGCTGCGACAGGCAGGACTTACAGTTCCGGCACTCCGGGGTGTAGAGCGGGATGACGTGGTCGCCGGGCTTCAGGGTGGTGACCCCGGCGCCGACCTCGCGGACGATGCCCGCGCCCTCGTGGCCGAGGATCGCCGGGAACTTGCCCTCGGAATCGAGGCCGGAGAGGGTGTAGGCATCGGTGTGGCAGATGCCGGTGGCCATCAGCTCGACGAGAACCTCGCCGGCCTTGGGCCCCTCGATGTCGATGGTCTCGATCGTGAGCGGCTTCTTGGCCTCCCACGCGACCGCGGCGCGAGTCTTCATCACGTGTTCCTATTGTCTGGACGATCACGGACGGCGCCGAACTGCCGACTCTTCGGCGCACCTCGCGCGAGGGCGGCACACCGAACGGTCCGAAAATCTGCCGCGTGTGTGATGCGTCTGGCGCCAGGATGCAACGTCTGCCCGCGTGTTTCGGGCGGACGGCCTGGGGTCCCCCGCGGGCTCGCCGCCTGTCCGCCGCCCTGGCACCTCGATGCGCGCGGCCGATGAGGTGACCTGGCGCTCGCCCCGCCTCCCGCAAGGACCGCTCACCCTCGACCGGCGTCCGGAGAGCCGATAACGGGGCAGCCGTTCCAGGGCGAGGCCCCAAGCTCTCGCGAGGAAAGCTCCCGCGAGGACGGGACGGCCCGCCCAGGCCGGGCGCCTCCTCCGCCCCCGCCCCACCCCGAGGGCGTCGGGCGCCGCCTCCCAAAGGGCCGCTCGCCCGGGACATCGCCACTCCGGACACCTCAGCAGGCCATGCGGAACACGGCTGCCGCGCCAGGAAGACGTTGCGCCCGACCGACGACTGAATTATGAGCTTCAGCGAGAATGCTCTGGTTTCACTTGGGAATTTTGTTACAGTAGATCTCGAATCGCAGCAGGATATGAGGCTCTGTAGCTTCTCGCACGGTTCTTGCCCTCCCCAAGTTTAGCCAAGTACAGATGGTGTGAAAGCTGCTGACTGGCACATCGAGACAGCAGGCAGCGTGATGGTAGCCAAAGGCTCGTCGCGCGAGGCCCATTAGGATCAAACGAGCGAGCGCCGATGAAAGTTGTCATACTAGCGGGAGGGCTTGGAACCCGGCTCGGCGAGGAGACCACGACTCGCCCCAAACCAATGGTCGATATCGGCGGCAAGCCGATACTCTGGCATATCATGAAGTACTATTCCCATTTCGGCCTCAATGAATTTGTGATTTGTTTGGGCTACAAGGGCTACGTGATCAAAGAATATTTCTCTAATTATTTTCTGCATACATCGGACGTCACGATCGATCTTCGCTATAACTCGACGACGATCCACAACAACACCGCCGAGCCGTGGCAGATCACGCTGGTCGAGACCGGGGAGTCGACCATGACGGGCGGTCGCCTGAAGAGGGTCCGCCCCTATCTGGGCGAGGGCGATTTCTGCATGACCTATGGCGACGGTCTGTCCAATGTCGACATCACGGCGCTTCTGAAGTTCCACGCGAGCCATGGGAAGCTCGCCACGGTGACGGCCGTCACGCCCGCCGCGCGGTTCGGCGCCATGGTCATCGAAGAGGACGCCGTCTCGCGCTTCGAGGAGAAGCCCGTCAACGTCAACGACTCGATCAACGGCGGCTTCTTCGTGCTGTCGCCCCGGGCGCTCGATCATGTCGGCGACGACAGCACCGTGTGGGAGCGCGAGCCGATGGAGCGCCTCGCGAGCGAGGGCGAGCTGATGGCGTTCCGCCATAGCGGGTTCTGGCAGCCGATGGACATGCTCCGCGACAAGCTGCACCTCGAAGAGCTTTGGGCCAAGGGGCAGGCGCCCTGGAAGAAGTGGTGACCTCATGAATCCGAGCGCATCTGTCTGGAGCGGCCGACGCGTCCTGCTGACCGGTCATACCGGCTTCAAGGGCGCGTGGCTCTCGCTGTGGCTCGCCGAGCTCGGAGCGCAGGTCACCGGGCTGTCCGACGGGATCCCCACGGAGCGGAGCCTGTTCGAGGACGCGTCGATCAGCGAGATCCTGACCGACCGGCGGGCCGACATTCGCGACTTCGACAGCGTCCGGTACGTCGTGCGAGAGGTCGACCCCGACATCATACTCCACCTCGCCGCGCAGCCCCTCGTCCTGCTGTCCTACGCTCAGCCCCTCTTGACCTACGCCACCAACGTGATGGGGACGGCCCACGTCCTCGAGGCGGCCCGGCTGCACGGGAACGGGTGCCCGGTCGTCGTCGTGACGACCGACAAGTGCTACGAGAACCGTGAATGGCTGTGGGGCTACCGCGAGACGGAAGCCATGGGCGGCCACGATCCCTACAGCTCCAGCAAAGGCTGCGCGGAACTGGTCGCCTCGGCCTACGCCCGGTCCTATACGAAGGCCGGAAGCGGGTTCCGCACCCTGACCGCCCGGGCGGGCAACGTGATCGGCGGCGCCGACTGGGCGGCCGACCGTTTGATCCCCGATCTCATCCGGGCCTATGAGAAGGGCGAATCGGTGGGGATCCGCAAGCCGGACTCGATCAGGCCGTGGCAGCACGTGCTGGAGCCGCTTTCCGGCTACTTGCTCCTGGCCGAAAGCCTGATGGCGGGCCAAGAGGTGGCGAGCCAGGGGTGGAATTTCGGCCCCGGCACGGATGCGGAGGTGACCGTCCGCGACGTCGCGGACCGCGTCTCGCAGATTCTGGCGGCCGGGAAGGGGTGGCACTTCAGCGGGGATCCGAACGACCTCCATGAAGCGCAGACCCTGCGTCTGGACTCGACGAAGGCCCGCACAAAGCTCGGGTGGAAGCCGCGCTGGAAGCTCGACCGCGCCCTCGAGGCGACGATCGAGGTCTACCGCTGCGACGCCAAGGGCCCGCAGCTCAGACAGACCGTCGCGCGGCAGATCGCCGACTATGTGAGCAGCTGATCGTGATGATGCCGCCAAGACGCCGGTCGATCCGAGCAGACAATTCCCATCGCAGCGCGTGAGACGGAACCACCGAGACGAGACAACACCATCTCGATGAGAATGAACAGATCATGCGCTACCTGTTGACGGGATCGAGCGGTCTTCTCGGTTCGACATTCCTGACCATGTCGAACCACGAGGTGACGTGCCTGTCCCGGGCCGAGCTCGACGCCGGGCAGGGGGATCGCCTGCCCGGCATCGTGGCGGGCCACCGCCCCGACGCTGTCATCAATTGCGCCGCGCACGTTCAGGCCGATCAGGCCGAGGACGATCCCGCACCCGCGCGCGAGGCCAACGTCCAACTGCCCGGTCGTCTGGCCGGCATCTGCCGCGATCTGCAGATCCCGCTCGTTCACTTCTCGAGCACGGGGTGTTACGGCAACTGGAAGGACGGTCCTTATACGGAGGACGACCCGCTTCGCCCGACGACCGTCCATCACACGACGAAGATGGAAGGCGAACGGATCGTCCGAGAGACGAATGCCGACCATCTCATCCTCCGTACCGGGTGGCTGTTCGGCGGTCGCCCCGAACACAAGCGCAATTTCGTCTGGCAACGCCTTCTGGAAGCCGCCGACCGCGCCACGCTGACGAGCGATGCCGACCAGCATGGCTGCCCGACCTTGACCGACGATGTCGTCGCGCAGACGCATCATCTTCTCGCCAACGGCGTGCGTGGGACGTTCAACTGCGTGTCGGCCGGAGCGGCCTCGCGCTTCGACTACGTCGCCAAGATCGTCGAGCTGTTCGAACTTCCCTGCCGCGTGGTGCCGGGGCCGGCCTTCGCGCGTCGGGCGCCGGTGTCTCCCAACGAGACGGCCGTCAACCACCGCCTGGGATCGATCGGCATGGATCGCATGCCGGACTGGGTGAGCGCGCTGACGCGATATCGAAACGAAGTCTGCAATTGGGCCGAGTGGAAGCACTTGGCCGGCGCGAGGGGCGGTTCGCGATGACGATGAACATCATTCTGGGCGGCGGCATCGCCGGGCTCAGCGCGGCCTACGAAGCCAAGCGCCTCGGTTTCGAGACGGTCATCTTCGAGAGTTCGCCGACGCCGGGGGGGCTCCTCAACAACTTCACCGTTGATGGCTTCCGCTTCGACTCCGCCGTACACCTGTCCTTCGCCGAAGAGCGGGAGGTGCGCGAGGTCTTCGATCGCTCGGACTACCATCGTCACGAACCCGAAGCCGTCAACTGGGATACAGAGCAGTGGCTCCGTCATCCCGTTCAGAACAATCTCTACCCGCTCCAGGCCAGCGAGAAGGTCGAACTCATCTCGGGCCTGGTGAATGCCCCGCCGAGTGGGGACATTCGCAACTACGAGGACTGGCTCATCCAGCAGTATGGCGAGCCGATCGCCCGCCGCTGGCCCATGGTCTATACTGAAAAATACTGGACCTTGCCGGCCAATCAACTCGGGACCGATTGGGTTGGGGCGCGCGTCCGTCGCGCCGACCTGCGGGAGGTGCTCCAGGGGGCGTTTTCCGAGGACACGCCGCACGGCTTCTACGCCAAGGAGATGCGCTACCCGAAACAAGGGGGCTATCGCAGCTTCATCAAGCCGATGATCGATGAGGCGCGGGTGATCGCCAACCACGAGGTCGTCCGCATCGACGTCAACAATCGTCACGTGTATTTCGCGAACGGCGAAGTGACGTCCTTCGACCGTCTGATCTCGACGCTGCCCCTGCCCGAACTGATCGCCCTGATGGACGACGTCCCCGACGACATCCGGCAGACGGCCGCTTCGCTCTTCGCCACGAGCGTGGATCTCATCTCGGTCGGGTTCTCCAAACCGAACGTATCCCCCACCCTGTGGTTCTACATCTACGACCGCAGCATCCTGGCCGCCCGCGGCTACTCCCCGAACTGGAAATCTCCGGACGCCGCGCCGGAAGGCTGCAGTTCGATCCAATTCGAGATCTACTCGTCGCCCGCGCGCCCGCTCACCCATTCGATCGAAGACTTGAAGGCGAACACCCGCGACGGCATCAAGAAGATGGGATTGGCCGACGACGCCGATATCCTCTTCCTGCATCACAAGCGGCTGAAATACGGCAACGTGGTGTTCGACCTCGGGATGGAAGCGCGGCGTGATCGCGTCAAGGATTACGTCGAAAGCTGCGGGATCGCCCTTGCGGGTCGTTTCGGCGAATGGGCTTATCTCTGGAGCAATCAATCCATGATGAGCGGCATCAACGCGGCGAGGAAAATCTTCAGTCCCGCGCCCCCGGCATCGGTGGCTCCCTGACGCCGGCGGCTTCGCCTCACCCATGGCGCGGCGCATGCCCGCACGTCATCACACCAGGTCATAGGCCAAGATGCCCCTTTCAGACTCGTCGCAGGCACATAACCTTGGGCTGAACGGCCTGAAGATTTGCATTTGTACGCCGGACTACATGCATCTCATCCGAAACGGCGGCATCGGCACGTCGTTCCAGCACACGATTTCGGTGCTCGCCCCCATGGGGGCGGCGATCACCGTTCTGTATGCCAACCTCACTCCCGGCATGAGCGAGGAGGATCGCGAGCACGCGGCCAAGCTTGTCGAACGCGACGGCGCCAAGCTTGAATACCTGTTCCCGGAGCCCCTCGGCGATGCGATTTCGTCGATCTACCCCAACGACATTTTCACGGCCTCATCCTACTTCGCCTACCAGTGGCTGAAGACGCGGGATTTCGACCTCGTGATCTTTGCCGACTGGCGCGGCATCGCGTTCCACAGCGTCCATGCGAAACGCCAGAATCTCGCATTCCAGCGGACGCAGCTTTGGATACAGGCACACTCGACCGCGCTGTGGCACGAGCTCAACAATCAACAAGCCAACTACGACGAAACCAACATCCGAGTCTATCATTACGAGCGAAAGTCGATCGAACTCTGCGATCGGGTGCTCGGGGCGACGCAGTATCTGCTCGACTGGATGACCGAGCACGGCTTCAAACTGCCCGAGCAAACCTCCGTTTTCCCGCTCATCATCAATGGGAATCTGCTCGCCGGGGCGGGCCTCGCGTCCTCCTCCGCCGCCGCCGCCGCGCCCAACACGCGAATCCGGGAGATCGCGTTCTTCGGCAGGCTGGAAAAGCGCAAGGGCCTGCACGTCTTCCTTCAGGCGCTGCAACGGCTCGCCAAGTACAATCGCGATCTTCTCGACCGGAACGAGATCCGCATCAGCTTCCTCGGCAAGATCACATCGGTCGATGGATCCAATTCGCTGACGTTCATCGAGCGTGAGTTGCACGGACTCGATCTCAAAGTCTCCCTGAATCCGGCACTCTCGTCCTCGGAAGCGATCAGCTATCTGAAGAAAAACGATGCGCTCGCGATCATGCCGTCGCTCACGGACAATTCGCCCCTCACCGTGCACGAATGCATCAATGCGGGCATTCCGTTCATCGCCGCACGGTCCGGCGGCATCCCGGAACTGATCCATCCGGAGGATCACGATACCACCCTGGTGGACCCGTCGCCGGTGCAACTCGCCACACGCATCGTCGAGATCGTCGGCAACGGACAGCGGCGGGTTCGTCCCGCAGTCAACCAAGCGGCCGACAACATTCCGCGCTGGGTGAACCTGCTCAAGGACGTTCCCAACGCCAACCAGACGGCCGCCCCCGCCCAGGCGTCGAGCCCCCTGGTCAGCGTCTGCCTCGTCCATTTCGAACGGCCGGCGCTTCTCAAGAAGACCCTCGATGGGCTTGCGGCGCAGACCTACAAGAACTTCGAAATCATTCTCGTGGACAACGATTCACGGACGCCGGAAGCCGTCGAGTTCTTGAGCAAGGTCAAGGACCGCTACAGCGACCTGCAGATCCGCGTTGAGAGGCTGCCCGACCTGTATGCCGGCGCGGCCCGGAACAAAGCGCTTAGCTTAGCGCGCGGCGATTACATCGTCTTCATGGACGATGACAATTACGCGCATCCCAGCCAAATCGAACTCTTCGTTCGGGCGATCGTCTCGTCGGGTTTCGATGCCCTGTCGTGCGCGCTCATCGTGTTCGATGGCGAGGACGATCCGCAGGATTTGCAGCGGTTCATCCACCTGTTCTTACCTGCGGGCAGCGGCATCGCGCTGAACCTGTTCAGCAATTCTTACGGCGACGCCAACGGCATCTACAGGAAGAGCGCGATCGAGGCAGTGGGCGGTCTCACCGAGGAGCGCCTGTCGTGGGAGGACTACGAGCTTTTCTCGAAGCTCGAGCAGCACGGCTTCAAGGTCGGCACGATTCCGGAACCGCTCGTGTATCTTCGCGCGGTGGTGGGCAGCGTGTCGCGCCGGGGCTCGATGCTGAGCAACTACTATCGCGCCCTGCGGCCGGCTCTCAAGAACTTTCCCTGGTCGACGTTCGGGGATGCGCTGCTCATCGCGATCTCACCTCGCCTCCAGAGCGCGGTCGCCCAACGGTTCGACGCCGAGGATCAAGTCGAAGACAAGCGGATCCTTTATCATTCCGAGATCCCGTTGGTGGTCAGCCGGCTGTTGATCGAACGGGCCTATCGTCGGGAGGGCTATCCTGCAGCGCTGCGGCATCTCGAACGGCTCATATCGGCCGGCGGCAGTCAGGATCGTTACAAAAGCGACCACTTCTTCCTGCAGGTCGCGGCTCTTCTGTCGTCGATCCCCGTGCAGGACGATGACGAAGAGAAGTTCGCCCTGGCGACGGAGTGCGCACAGATCATCAAACGGCGTGATTTTTCGGCCGTCGTCGAATTTCTTCACGAGCACGAAGTCCCTGCGTCGGCCATCGATCTGTCCTACAGGATCGGGCTTGGAAAAATCCTTACTGGCGAAGTCGAAGCCGGCCTGACGATTTGGGCCTCGATGATCGATGGAATCGAAATTGAATACTTGAAAGACTCGCCTGACATCAGGACTGGCGTGGAAAAGAAGCACCTTCGATCCGGTATTCAGCATTATCTACAATATGGCTACGCCGAATGTCGCCGTTGCCGCTACACTCCGCCTCTGAGGTCGCCGTTGGCAGCGGATTCGATCCTGGTGCCCGAGAACTATTTTGCGACCATTCAAAGCATCCTGAATGCGTCGGCGGCGACGGCCGTTCCGCGGATCGAAGGGTTGTTGACCGAGATCATCTCGGGCGGGTCGGTGATTGCCGCGGGCGACTTCGCGAAGCTGCTATTGAACGAAGCCGAACCGATGTATCTGCGCGATCATGCGGACGTGGAGCGCAGCATCAACGCGGGGGAAACCCTCGACGTATCCTCACATTGGACGATGTTCGGCCACGCCGAGGATGATCGCTATCACGCCATCCACAGCGTCAACTCGGAAACCGTGGAACAAGCGGTCTACGACCGGTTGCTCGGACGGCGCGTCGCCCACGAGATGGCGGCGTTCCGGTATGAGAACTCTCGGATCAAAGACTGGGTTTCCGGCATCGAACGCGGCCTGTGAAGGCGTCCGGTGCACCGGATCGGGCGCGGGGTCCCATGGAGTCCGCGCGGCCACGCCCGTCCTGCGGGTGATCTGACCGATCGAGCCTCCCGCGGGCGCGCCGACCAGTCTGCGCCCGCGGTGGACCGACCGGCGTGCGGTGCCGCCCGGTGATCGCGGGGGTTCTCCGCAAGACCTGGATCGGCCCGAGGCGGCGCGCTCTTCTCCCCACCGATCGAGGGGCCGCCGCCGTGATACAGGCACGGGACGAGTGTGGGAGAGCCCCGTGTCGCAACCGATCACGATCTACATCGATGCCGATGCATGCCCGGTGAAGGATGAGACCTACCGGGTCGCCGCCCGTTACGGGCTGCACGTCTACGTGGTGGCCAACAGCATCCTCAATGTGCCGCGGGAGCCGTGGATCGAGCGCGTGATCGTCTCCGACGGGTTCGATGCCGCCGACGACTGGATCGCCGAGCGGGTCGGGCCGGGGGGCATCGTCATCACCGCCGACGTGCCGCTGGCGAGCCGCTGCGTGAAAGCCGGGGCGAACGCCCTCTCGCCCACCGGCAAGGCGTTCACGGACGCGTCGGTGGGGATGGCGCTGGCCACCCGCAACCTGATGCAGGAGCTGCGCGAGGCCGGCGCCGTGACGGGCGGGCCGCCGCCCTTCTCGGCCAAGGACCGCTCCGCCTTCCTCGGCGCCCTCGACAGGGCGGTGATGCGGCTGCGGCGCACGGCCGGGGCCTGACAGTCCGGGCCGCCCCCTCGCCGGGCCCCCCTCGCCGGGCTGGGTTCCGGAAAACCCAAGTCGAACGGCGCAATCGACCCGCTATACCCCGGGATATTCTGGCAATTGTACACGAGCTTGTGACTATGTAGTTTATCCAGCAAACGACATCCGCCGGAACGATAAGAATGATGCCGAGCGAGATCATCGAAGGTGTCAACCTTTTGCCGCAGGTCGTGCACCGCGATATCCGCGGCAATCTCGTCTCGTTCGAAGAGTTCGGCAACGCTCCGTTCTTTCCCAAGCGGGTTTTCGTCATCACGGTGGATCGGCCAGGTCCTGATCGGGGCGGCCACGCCAATTCCTGTGACGAGCTGATCAGCGTCATCAGCGGTGCGGTCACGGTCGAGGTCGACAACGGCCGGGACTGCCGGTCGGTGAGGCTGGAGGGCTACGACGAGGCCCTGTGGATCCGGGCGGGGGTCATGATCGGGCTGCGCGATTTCGCGCCCGGCACCGCGCTCCTCGTCTGCGCGTCCGAACGATACGAGGACACCCGCCACTACGACCGGCCGAGGATGACCATGACCCGGGCCCTGTGCCCGGCATGATCCCGCAGGCGGCGCCGCCCCTGCGGATCGCACGGTTCAGGCGCGAGATCGACGGAGCGGTGGCGCGGGTGCTGTCCGGCCCGTCCTACATCCTGGGCGAGGCGGTCGCCGCCTTCGAGGACGCCTTCGCCGCCGGGGCGGGGGGATCGCCGCAGGGATCGCACTGCGTCGGGGTCGCCTCCGGGACGGACGCCCTGGCCCTCGCCCTGCGGGGCCTCGGGGTCGGCCCGGGGGACGAGGTGCTCCTCCCGGCCCTGACCTTCGCCGGGACCGCCCAGGCGGTCCTGCATTGCGGGGCGAGCCCGGTCCTCGTGGAGATCGATGCCCGCACCCGCTGCATCGACCCGCACGCGGCCGCCGCCGCGGTGGGCCCGCGCACGGCGGCGATCGTGCCGGTCCATCTCTTCGGCCACCCCGCCGACATGCCCGCGCTGATGGCGGTGGCCGCCCGGCACCGGCTCGCGGTGGTCGAGGATTGCGCGCAGAGCCACGGCGCCACCCTCGGCGGGAAACGCCTCGGGACGTTCGGCCACGCGGCGGCCTATTCCTTCTACCCCACCAAGAACCTCGGCGGCGTCGGCGACGGGGGCGCGGTGGTCACGGCCGATCCTTCGCTGGCCGCGCGCCTGCGCGGCCTGCGCCATTACGGGTTCGAGGACCGGGCGCGGGTCAGCGGGCGGATCGGCTTCAACTCCCGGTTGGATGAGATCCAGGCGGCGATCCTGCTCGCGCTTCTGCCGCATCTCGCGCAGGCCAACGCCGAGCGCCGGGCCATCGCCGCCCGCTACCGGGACCTCCTGGGCGGAACGGAGCTCGGCCTGCCGCCGGAGGACGAGGGCGCCGTCTACCACCAGTTCGCGGTCACCGCGGCGGACCGGGACGGGTTGAGGGAGCGCCTGGCCGGGCGGGGGATCGGCACCGCCGTGCACTACGCGCCGGGCCTCCACCGCCACCCCGCCTTCGCGGAGGGCGCCCGCACGCCGCTCCCGGTGACCGATGCCCTCGCCGCGCATCTCCTCAGCCTGCCGATCCAGCCCGAGGTGGCGGGCGGGCAGGTCGCGCGCATCGCCGGGGCGATCCGGGAGTGCCTGGCATGCGGGGGGTGATCCTCTACGGGGTCGGCTCGCCCATCGTGGTCGATGTCGAGGAGAGCCTGCACCGGGCCGGGCTGACCCTCGTGGCCGGCATCGCCAACCATCCGGGCCCGAGCCACCTGCTCGAGGGGGCGCCGGTCAAGGCGCCCGCCGGCCTCACCGACGGGGAGAGGGATCTGCCGTTCCTCGTGCCGCTGTTCACGCCGGGCCACCGGCACGCGGCCGTGGCCGACGCGGCCCGGCACGGCCTGCACCGCCCCCTCACGCTGATCGACCCCAGCGTCGCGGCCCCCCGGCGCCTCGAACTCGGGCCGGGCAGCTACGTCAATGCGGGGTGCAGCCTCGGCGCGGGCAGCGTCTTCGGCGCCTTCGCCTTCATCAACCGCGGCGCCAGCCTCGGCCATCACCTGCGGTGCGGCGCCTTCGTCTCGGTCGGGCCGGGGGCCGTGCTGGCGGGCCATGTGTGCCTGGGCGAGGGCGCCTTCGTCGGTGCGGGGGCCACGGTCCTGCCGGAGATCGCGGTCGGCGCGAACGCCGTCGTCGGCGCGGGCTCCGTCGTGACGCGGGACGTGCCCGCCGGCTGCCTCGCCCTCGGCAACCCGGCGCGGATCGTCCGGCGGGACATCGGCGGATACAGGGGCATCGCCATCCCATGAGGCGGCCCGTCGTCCATCTCTACACGGTCTGCTGGGACGAGGCCGACATGCTCGGCTTCTTCTTCCGGCACTACGACCCGTGGGTCGACCGCTACGTCGTCTACGACGACGGTTCGACGGATGGGTCCCGGGACATCCTGCGCGCCCATCCGAGGGTCGAGCTGCGCGACTTCTCGCGGGACGACCCGGATTCCTTCGTCCTCTCGCACCGGACGATGCAGAACGAAGCCTGGAAGGAGAGCCGCCACCGGGCCGACTGGATCGTCGTCACCGCCATCGACGAGCACCTGCACGTGCCCGGCCACGCCATGGCGGAATACCTCGCCGACGAGGCGGACCGGGGCGTCACCCTGATCCCGGCCCTCGGCTTCGACCTGAACCACCCGGAGATGCCGGAGGATGCCGGCCTCCTCACCGGGCGGGTCACCCGCGGGCGGCCGCGCATCGCCTTCAACAAGCTCAGCCTGTTCAAGCCCGAGGCCCTGCGCGAGACGGGGTTCGGGCCGGGGCGCCACGCCGCCACCCCCGCGGGCGACCTGCGCCTGCCGGCCCGGGACAGCCTCGTCCTGTGGCACTACAAGCATCTCGGCTTCGCGCGGAACGCCGCCCGCGAGGCGGCCCAGGCGGACCGGCTCGGCCGCACCGACCGGGCCGAGGGGTTCGGCCAGCACTACCTCTGGGGCCGGGAGAAGCTGCGCGCCTTCTGGGACGAGATGGAGCGCGATTCCCGCGACCTCGTCGGCGCCGTGCCCGATGCCCTCGCTATCCGGCCGCTGTGGTGGGAGGAGCAGGGGCTGCGCCGGGCGGAGGCCGCGCCGCTGGCGCCCCTCACGCCCGCTGTGCCCGGCGCGCCGCCCACCGTCTCGGTGCTGGTGAAGTCCTACCAGCACGCCCCCTACGTCCGGCAGACCATCGAAAGCGTCCTCGCCCAGTCCTTCCAGGATTTCGAGATCGTCGTCACCGACGATGGCTCGACGGACGGGACGGCCGAGATCCTGCGGGGCTTCACCGATTCGCGCATCCGGCTGGAATGCTGGCCGGAGAACCGGGGCATCTCGGCGGCCATGAACGCGACCGTCGCCCGGGCGCGGGGGCGCTACCTCGCGATCCTCAACTCCGACGACTGGGCGCTGCCCGGGCGCCTGCGCCGCCAGGTCGGCTTCCTCGACACGCATCCCGAGGTCGGCCTCGTCTTCGGCATGCCGCGGGCCGTGGACGAGGCGGGCCTCCCGACGGACCCCTTCAACGACTTCACCGAGCCCCTGCGCTTCGGCGACTTCTCCCGGCGGACGTGGCTGCGCCAGTTCTTCTTCCGCTACAACGTCCTGTGCGCGCCGAGCGCGATGATCCGACGGGAGGCCTACGCGGCCGCCGGGCCCTACGACCCGCGGCTGACGAACCTGCAGGACTTCGAGATGTGGATCCGGATGCTGATCGCCGGACAGGCCATCCACGTGCTGCCCGACAGGCTCACCGCCTTCCGCATCCGGGCCGACAACGCCAACACCAGCGCCCCGAGCCCCGAGGCGCGGCTGCGCTCGCCCTTCGAGCACGCCCAGGTGCTGCGCCGCTTCACGGAGATCAGCGAGGACCTGTTCGCAGAGGTGTTCGACGCCGCGGAGGACGTGCGGCCGGGCGAGCCCATGCCCGTGCGCATCGCCCACCTCGCCCGGCCGCTCGAACGGATCGAGCACCGGAGCTTCGCCCTCCAGACCCTCTTCGAGGCGGCGCGGACGCCGCAGCAGCTCGCGGACCTGCGCGACTGGGGCGGCAGCCTCGACGCCCTGAACCTGCGCGCGCTGGAAGGGTACGAGGCGTGGAACCGGGACGTGGTGGCGGCCCACGACCTCGCGGTGTTCACCCGTGACCGCGCCACCGCGGAGGCGGCGGAGGCGGCCGCCCGCCACACGGAGGAGGCGACCCGCCACCGGGACGAGGCGGCCCGCCACCGGGAGGAGCTGGCGGGGGCCGAGGACCGGCTCGCTCGGAGCGAGGAGGGCCGCGCGGGGATGCGGGCCGAGCTGGACGGATTGGACGCCCGGCTGAGGGCATCCCTCCTCCGCCAGCGGGAGATGGAGAATTCCCTCGGGTGGCGCGCGGCGCAAGCGGTGCGCCGGATGGGCCGGCTGTTCCGCCGCTGACCGGATGGCCGTGCCCCCTCGCGGGACGGGGGCGTGACGCGGGGGCGAGGCCGCGGCGGCGGCGAGGATCGGGCCGAATGTTCGGCCGGAGGCCGGGGTCGCCCCCGGTCGGCAAGCTACTTGCCAAGGGATCCCGGAGACCTTCCATCTGGGTGGCCATGGACCTGCACACGATCGAGACGCTGATCCGGCCCCGCAGCCGGGCGGAGCTGCCGGACTGGCGGGCCGGGGATGCGTGGCTCGCCGGGGGCACGTGGCTCTATTCGGAGCCGCAGCCGGACCTGCGCCGGCTCTTCGACCTGACCTCCCTCGGCTGGCCGCCGCACCACGCGTCGCGCGGGGGGCTGACCCTCTCGGCCACCTGCACCGTCGCCGCCCTCGACAGGCTGGAACTCCCCGGCGCCTGGATCGCCGCGCCCCTCGTCGGCCAGTGCTGCCGGGCGCTGCTGGGCTCGTTCAAGGTGTGGAACGGGGCCACGGTGGGCGGCAACCTGTGCCTCGCGCTCCCCGCCGGGCCGATCATCGCCCTCGCCACTGCCCTGGAGGGCGAGTGCCTGCTCTGGGCCCCGGACGGGAGCGAGCGCCGCCTGCCCGTGACCGACCTCGTCCTCGGGCCGCAGCGCACGGCCCTGGCCCCCGGCGAGATCCTGCGCAGCCTCGCCCTGCCGGCCGCCGCCCTGTCCCGGCGCACCGCCTTCCGGCGGATCAGCCTCAGCCCCCACGGGCGCTCCGGCGCCCTGCTGGTCGGCACACGCGCCGCGGACGGGGGCTTCACCCTCACGGTCACCGCCTCGGTGCCCCGGCCCCTGCGCCTCGCCTTCCCGGACCTGCCCGGCCGGGACGACCTGCTCCTCGCGATCGATGCGGCGATCCCAGACGGGCGGTACTACGACGACGTCCACGGCCGCCCGGACTGGCGGCGGCAGGTGACCCGCCTCCTCGCCGTCGAGGTCCGGGACGAGCTGGCGGGGGCGTGCCCATGAGGCTCACGGTCAACGGACACCCCCACGAGGCGGCGCCCCGGCCGGGCCAGTGCCTGCGCACCTACCTGCGCGAGGCGGGCTGGTTCGGGGTCAAGAAGGGCTGCGACGCGGGCGATTGCGGCGCCTGCACGGTCCATCTCGACGGCGAGCCGGTCCATTCCTGCCTCGTCCCCGCCATCCGGGCGGAGGGCGCCTCGGTCACCACCATCGAGGGCCTGTCCGGCCCCTGCCGGCCGGGGGAGGCCCCCGCGCCGGTCCAGCCGATGCAGGCGGCCTTCCTCGCCGCGCAGGGCTTCCAGTGCGGCTTCTGCACGCCGGGCATGATCATGACCGCCGCCGCCCTCGACCAGGGCCGGCGGCGCGACCTCGGCGACGCCCTGAAGGGCAACCTCTGCCGCTGCACCGGCTACCGGGCCATCCGCGACGCCGTGGCGGGGGTCGGCCATGTGGAGGCCCCCCGCGGGGGGGAGGGGGGCGCCGTCGGCCGCAGCCTCGCGGCGCCGGCCGCCCCCCTCGTGGTGACGGGCACCGCCCGCTTCACCTTCGATGCGCCGGAGGCCGGGGTGCTGCACCTGAAGGTGCTGCGCTCGCCCCACGCCCATGCCCGGATCGCCGCCATCGACACCGCCCCGGCCTACGCCGTGCCCGGCGTGGTGGCGGTGCTGACCCACGCGGACGCGCCCCCGCGCCGCTTCTCCACCGGCCGCCACGAGGACCCGCGGGACGACGCCGCCGACACGTCTGTGCTCGACCCCGTGCTGCGCTTCGCCGGCCAGCGGGTGGCGGCGGTGGTGGCCGAGACGGAGGCCGCCGCCGAGGCCGGGTGCCGGGCGCTCCGGGTGACCTACGAGGTCCGCCCGGCCCTCCTCGACCCCGCCCGCGCCCTCGACCCCGACGCCCCCCGGGTCCACGACCCCCTCGACCGGCCGGGGGAGGACGCCCCGCCGCGCTCGCCCCATCCGAACCTCGCCGCGGAGGTCCACGGCGAAATCGGCGACGCCGCCGTGGGCTTCGCCGGGGCCGATTGCGTCTACGAGGGGGAGTTCCACTCCCAGCGGGTCCAGCACGCCCACCTCGAGACCCATGGCTGCCTCGGCTGGCGGGACCCGGACGGGCGGCTGACGCTGCGCACCAGCAGCCAGGTGCCGTTCCTGACCCGGGACGCCCTCTGCGCCCTGTTCGGCCTCGGGCGGGGGGAGGTGCGGGTGGTGTGCGGGCGCGTCGGCGGCGGCTTCGGCGGCAAGCAGGAGATGCTGACCGAGGACTTGGTGGCGCTCGCCGTGCTGAGGACGGGCCGCCCGGTGAAGTGGGAGCTGACCCGCCAGGAGCAGTTCACGGCCACCACCACCCGCCACCCGATGCGGGTGCGGGTGAAGGTCGGCGCCCGGCGGGACGGGCGGCTCACGGCCATCGCCCTCGACGTGCTCTCCGACACGGGCGCCTACGGCAACCATGCCGGCGGCGTGCTCCACCACGGCTGCAACGAGGTGCTGGCCGCCTATACCTGCCCGAACAAGCGGGTCGATGGGCGCGCCGTCTACACCCACACCCTGCCCGCGGGCGCCTTCCGGGGCTACGGCCTCAGCCAGACGATCTTCGCCCTGGAATCCGCCCTCGACGAGGTGGCGCGGCGGCTGGGCGTGAACCCGTTCGACCTGCGCCGGATCAACGCCGTGCGGCCGGGCGAGGCCATGGTCTCCCATCACCTGGAGCCGCACGACGTGGTGTTCGGCAGCTACGGGCTCGACCAGTGCCTGACCCTGGCCCAGGAGGCGCTCGCCGCCGATCCCGGCCCGGAGCCGGAGCCGGAGCCGGGCTGGCGCGCCGGCAGCGGCATGGCGATGGCGATGATCGACACCATCCCGCCCCGGGGCCACCATGCCGAGGCCCTGGCCGCGCTCCTGCCCGACGGCACCTACCGGGTCCGCGTCGGCTCCGCAGAGTTCGGCAACGGCACCGAGACGGTCCACCGGCAGCTCGCCGCCGAGGCCCTGAACGCCGAGCCGGAGACCGTGCGCATCGCGGGCGCCGACACCGACGCGGTGGGGCACGACACCGGCGCCTACGGCTCCACCGGCACCGTCGTCGCCGGGCGCGCCGTGCTGCGGGCGGCCCAGGCCCTGGGGGAGGCGATCAAGGCCCGGGCGGCCGAACGGCTCGGCCTCGCCCCGGAGGAATGCGCCCTCGACGGCGGCGGCGTGGCGAGCCCGCGGGGCCGCCTGCCCCTGTCCGCCCTGGCGCCCCTGGAGGCGCGGGGCCGCTCGGACGGCAGCCCGCGCTCGGTCGCCTTCAACGTCCAGGCGTTCCGGGTGGCGGTCCACCCCCCGAGCGGGCAGGTCCGCATCCTCCGGAGCGTCCACGCCGCCGATGCCGGGGTGGTGGTCAACCCGATGCAGTGCCGGGGGCAGATCGAAGGCGGGATCGCCCAGGCGCTGGGCGCCGCCCTGTACGAGGAGGTCCGCCTCGACGGGCAGGGCCGGGTGGAGACGCAGACCTTCCGCAACTACCACATCCCCGCCTGCGGCGACGTCCCGGACACGCAGGTGCTGTTCGCCCGGACCCACGATTCGGTCGGCCCCCTCGGCGCCAAGTCGATGAGCGAGTCGCCCTTCAACCCCGTCGCGGCGGCCCTCGGCAACGCGATCCGCGACGCCACCGGCGCCCGGCTCACCGCCACGCCCTTCGCGCCCGACAGGATCTTCCGCGCGGTCTCGGCGGCCTGCGGGGAGGGGGGCTGACGGAAGACGCGCCACCCGCGGGCACCCGCCGGGCTGCCGGGGCGTTGCCCCCCATCACCGAGACGGATCGCCCGATGAAGACCTTCGCCTTCGCCACCCTGGCCGCCCTCGCCGTCGCGGGGGGCGCCTACCGCCTCGCGGGCGGGGGCGCGGCCCTGAACCCCGTCGCCCTGGCCGCCGACGAGGGGGCGGCCGGCCCCTCCACCGAGGGCATGAAGCTCGTCTTCGAGGATACGTTCGACGGCACCGAGCTCGACCTCGCCAAGTGGTATCCCGGTCCCAAACCCGATGGCGGGCAATGGGGCGGCGCCCATTTCGTGGGGGCGAACGAGGTCGGCTTCGCCAAGGTCTACATCGTGAAGGACGGCATGCTCACCCTGCGCGCCCACCACGATCCCGCCTACAAGGACCCCGAGAAGTGGGGACGGACGTGGTATTCGGGGCAGGTCAGCAGCGCCTTCCCCAACAAGCGCATCTCGGCCGCCATCCGGACGGGCTATATCGAGACCCGCGCCAAGTTTCCGAAGAACAAGGGCTCGTGGCCGGGGTTCTGGATGATCTCCGCCGACACCGGCACCCCGGGGGCCAAGGATCCCGGCGGCACCGAGGCCGACGTGTTCGAGTTCTACGGCGACGCCCCGGGCAAGTTCAGCTCCAACGTGATCGACTGGCCCGGCGCCAGCGGGCGCAAGCCGGCGGGGCAGCAGCTCGTCTGGACCGAGACCGGCGCCGACCTCACCGCCGGGTTCCACACCTACGGCGCGCGCCTCACCCAGAAGGAGATGATCGTCTACTTCGACCACAAGGAGGTGAAGCGCCTGACGCTGCCCCGGCCGGACACGACCGGCCCGTTCATCGTGCTCCTCGACAACGCGATCCATACCGACAGCGGGGTCGATGTGCCGCCGTCCGGCTATGCCGATGCGGTGTTCGACTACGTCCGGGTCTGGTCGGACTGACCGGATCGCCCGCCGATTGTTGCGGCGCGGCAGAATGTTCGGCATCCCGCGGAAGTCTTTCGCAGTCGCGGGATGACTGAATACGGGATTCCGATACAGAGCGACCCAAAGATCGATTGACAGATCCGTTTGATACGGGGTGAAATGCAATCGATAAGATTTGGGAGTGAAAATGGCCAAGTTTACGCTGGGAATCATGGCCGACGGTGACGATGAGCCCGTTCGCCGAATCGCTATTCAGGCGGGCGACGAGTCGTCGGCACAGTGCGAAGCCAATGCGGCCTACGAAAAGGTCCGCCGGGACTACCCGGACGCCACGGAGCTGCATTTGGCGGACGGGTTCGGCCATTCCTGGAACCGCCCCGTCGCGACGAGCGGCGTGGGTGAGTGGACGAGCCTCCACTAGGTCGTCTTTCACACCCCCTCAATCGGTGAGGCGCGACGCGCTCTCCTCCCCCTCGGGGGGAGGGGGGCGAAGCCCGTGTCGGGCGCCGCGAGGCCGGGTGAGCGCAGAGAAGTCCGGCCCTGCGGCGAGCGCCGCGACGGCGCCCGTTCGGCCGCCCGCACCACCTTGCCGACCCGCGAAACCTTGACGCGCTGCGGCAGCGCCCAACATCCCCCCTCGCAAGCGTGGCCGTATTGGCGAACGAGGTGAGGAATGGGGCAGGTGAAGGGACCGCGGCCGGGGACGGATCTCCAGGCCGTGCGGAAGCGGGCCGGGACCGAGCTGATCGACCGCATGGGCATCCGGTCGGAGGCCGAGCGGGCGGAGATCCTGATCAGGGAGGCCCGCAAGGCGCGCCTCGCGGCGCAGGCGAAGGCCCTGGTCAAGAGCGAACCATAGAACGGGGGCCGGCCGTCCGCGGCGGCCCGCCACCATCCCCCCTACCAGCCCCGCCCCCTCGCGTGGCCCCGCGGCGACGGCCCTCCGTTGCAACGGGGCCGGGAACGGCCCTAGAGGGTCCCGGCCGCCGCGGCGGGGCAGATCATGGGGGAGGGGGCATGGACCTGTTCGGCGGCGCGCTCAGCGGGAATTCGCCCGACGACATCGCCCACATCATCCAGGTCTCCCTCGCGCCGGCCTTCCTGCTGTCGGCGCTCGCGACGCTCCTGAACACCTTCTCCACGCGCCTCGCCCGGATCGCCGACAAGGTGAATGCCGCCGACCGGGAGTTGCACTCGGCCGATGCCGAGGCGGCCCGGCTGATCTCCGTGCGCCTCGCCTTCCTGCACCGCCGCTCCATCCTGCTCGATGCGGCGGTCGTGCTCGCCTGCCTGGGGGCGGGGCTGGTGCTGAGCTCGATCCTCACCCTCTATGTCGGGGCCCTGCGCGACGGGGCGGCGGCCTCGGTGCTGTTCGCCCTGTTCGGCCTCGCGCTGGTCCTCACCGTCGCCGCGATCTCGGCCTTCCTCGCGGAGATCCTCCTCGCCGGGCGCGGCGTGCGAGTCGAGGTGGAGCGCCAGCGGGACGCCGCCTTCAAGCGCCGCGGCTTCCAGTCCATGCTGGACGGGTAAGGCCCCCGACCGTCGTTGCCACGGGCCGGGGAACCCCTCAAGATGGCGGGCAAGGACCGGCATCCACGACCGGCCGGCGGGGAGGGTGCGGAGAATGCGAGCCGTCGTGCCGATGCCCCGACACCCAGACCCCTGACCCGCGAGGACCGGTCCCCGATGGACCCCACCATCACCACGATCGAGGATCTGCGCCGGATCGCCCGGAGGCGGGTGCCGCGGATGTTCTACGATTACTGCGATTCCGGCTCGTGGACCGAGGGCACCTACCGGGCGAACGAGGCGGATTTCGCGGCGATCCAGTTCCGCCAGCGGGTCGCGGTCGACATGACCGACCGCTCGCTCGCCACGACCATGGCCGGGCAGCCCGTGGCGATGCCCGTCGCCCTGGCGCCGACGGGCATGACCGGCATGCAGCACGCCGACGGCGAGATCCTGGCGGCCCGGGCGGCGGCCGCCGCCGGGGTGCCCTTCACCCTGTCCACGATGAGCATCTGCAGCATCGAGGACGTGGCCGAGGCCGTGAGCGCGCCGTTCTGGTTCCAGCTGTATTTCATGCGCGACCGGGCCTTCAACGACCGGCTGATCGACCGGGCGGCGGCGGCGGGCTGCTCGGCCCTGGTCCTCACCCTCGACCTGCAGATCCTCGGCCAGCGCCACAAGGACATCCGCAACGGCCTCTCCGCGCCGCCGCGCCTGACGCCTTCGACGGTGCTCGACCTGCTCACCAAGCCGCGCTGGTGCCTCGCCATGGCGCGCACCCGGCGCCGGACCTTCCGCAACATCGTCGGGCACGTGGAGGGCGTGGGCGACACCCGCTCCATCTCGGCCTGGACCGCGCAGCAATTCGACCCGCGCCTCGACTGGGACGACGTGGCCCGCATCCGCGACCGCTGGAAGGGCCCGCTGATCCTCAAGGGCATCCTCGACCCCGAGGATGCCGAGAAGGCGGTGGCGACGGGGGCCGAGGCGCTGGTCGTCTCGAACCACGGCGGGCGCCAGCTCGACGGCGCCCCCTCCTCGATCGCCATGCTGCCGGAGATCGCCGGGGCGGTGGGCTCGCGCATCGAGGTGCTGATGGACGGGGGGATCCGCTCGGGCCAGGACGTGCTGAAGGCGGTCGCCCTCGGGGCGAAGGGCGTCTTCATCGGCCGCTCCTTCCTCTACGGCCTCGGGGCGGGCGGTGAGGCGGGGGTGGCGCGCTGCCTGGAGATCATCCGCAAGGAGCTCGACATGACCATGGCCCTGTGTGGCCACCGCTCGATCCGCGCCATCGACCGGTCGATCCTGCGCCCGCCGCACGGCTAGGGCGGGGGGCGGCCGGAGGGGGCCCGTCAGAGGCGGGTGGTGAGGGCCGTCAGCCAGTCCGGGGAGGCGTTGACGAGGGCGGTCTCGGCCGCCTTGTCGGTGCCGGTGGCGATCATCAGGCCCGTGGCCACGAGGATCAGGCCGAGGGCGGCCTTCAGCCCCTTGCCGACCCCCAGCATCCGGTCGCGCCAACGCATCATCATCTCGCGCGACAGCGTGCCCAGCAGCAGCAGGGGCAGGGCCGCGCCGAGGCCGAAGAGCAGCATGGTGAGCGCGACCACGCCGAGGTCGCGCCCCTGGGAGGCGAGGAGCGAGGCCGCCCCGAGGGTCGGCCCGACGCAGGGGCTCCACACTGCCCCGAGGAGCACGCCGACGCCGAACTGCCCGGCGAGGCCCGCCGTCGGGAGGCCGCCGAACCGGCGTTCCGTCCAGTCGCTCACCGGCCCGGCGGCTGCGGCGAGCCGCGTCTGCGCGGCCGGCACCATCAGCACGAGGCCGACCAGCACCAGCATGAGCGCCGCGGCGATCCGGAAGACGCCCGCATCGAGGCCGATGGCGAAGCCGACGGTCGCCACGAACAGGCCGATCGCCACGAAGGACAGGGCGAGGCCCGCGGCGAGGGCGGCGGGCCCGAGCCGGTGCTCCGAGGCGGCCGCGCCCAGCACCAGCGGCAGCAGGGGCAGCACGCAGGGGGACATCACCGAGAGGATGCCCGCGAGGAAGGCAAGACCGAGGCTGGCGATCATGGGCGTCGGTCTCCGCGGTGGGGGCGATTCCGGGCGGGCCCCCGGGAAGGGGCCGCCCCCGACGAGGTTGAGACGAACCGGCATCGCCGGGCAAGCCCACCCTGTTCCCCCTCGCCCTCGCCCGATCAGCCCCGCCCTCGCGCCGGTCCCCGGCCTCAGCGCCGGGGCAGGAACAGGATCGTCGGGCCCACCCCGAAGCCGTCCGGCGGCGTGGACGGGCGGCCGAAGGTCTGGTCCCAGGTCAGCGTGATGATCTGTGCGCCTTCCCCGGCCTCCTCCGGCTGGGCGCGGGCGGCCCGGCGGCGCGCGGCGCCGATCCAGCGCTTGATCATCGGCCCGCGGGAGCGCCGGTCCTCCGGCGCATCCGCCTCCTCCGGCTGGCGCCAATCCCCCGCACTGTACCGACCCTTCGCTTTCCGCACGATAGACACCCGTCAGAGACAACCTGAAGGTATCTCGCGCGCCCGTGCCTCCGCCGCGACGGTCGCCCGTCCCAATCCCTTCAGCCACCGTCCCAAACTGCCGGGTCAGATGTCCAGCCTGAGAACCCAGTCGTAGAAATCGTCCCACCCCCCGGCCGGCAGGTCGGTCGGCGGGGGGCGTCCGGGGGCGGGGCCGGGGATGCGGGCGCCCGCCCGCACGTCCGCGGGGCTGATGCCGAACTCGGTGCGGAACGCCTGGGTGAAGCTCACCGGGCTCGCGTACCCGTAGCGGTAGGCCACCTCCGAGACGCGGATCTCGTGCGGCCCCGCCGCGGCGAGGTCGCGGCAGGCGCGGGCGAGTCGGCGGCGGCGGATGTACTCGACCACGCCCCCCAAAGGCGCGAACAGCCGGTACAGCCCGCTGCGGGAGATGCCGAAGCGGTGGCAGAGGTGGCTCACGTCGAGATCCGCCGATCCGATCTCCGCATCGATGTAGCGGCGGATCGCGAGGAAGACGGGGGCGCGCTCCATCGGCTGGGCGACGCCGTTCACCCCGCCCGCGGTCCGCACCGCCATGGACAGGAGGATCGCCGTCGCCTGGGCCGCGGCCCGCGACTCGGCGGCGCTGAAGCGGGGCGCGTTCGCGCCCACGGACCTCAGATGGTCGTTGACCAGGGTCCCGAACGGCGTGGCCCCGCGCAGGATCGCCCCGTGCGCCTCGTCCAGCCCGCTGCCCGCCTCCGGGAACAGGCCCCGGGGCATGATGAAGGTCATGGCGCGATAATCGGTGGATTCCAGCGCCAGGGGCTGGGACAGGTCGAGGAGGCAGACGTCGCCCGCGGTGATCGGCGCCTCGCGGCCGGCGATCGCCACCGTCGCCTCCCCCGCGAGCCTCACCTGCGCCGCGATGTGATCGACGCCCATGCGCGCGACGAGCCCGCGCGAGCGCTCGATGCGCAGCTCCGAGGCGGCCGTGAAACCCAGGATGGCGTTGCCGAGGTGGTAGACCTCCGACCGGCCGCGGAAATCCGGGGTGTCCTCCTTGCGGATCTTCACGTCCCAGAACGGCGCCACCGCCTCGCGCCACGCCGAGATCTTCCGCGGGCCGAGGGTCGAGCCCTCCAGGCGCAAATTGGGTCCGCGGACGGTCATGGGGGCTCGGGGGAACGGTCTGGCACGCCGGCTAAGAGCGCCTAACAAAACCATCGTTCGATGAAGCGCCAGACGATGAGGGCGGCAGCCAGCGTCGAGAAGGCGAGATGGATGTCGGCTCGCCGCTCGTAGCGGATGGCGAGGCGACGGAACTGGGCGAACCACGCCAGGGT
>NZ_JAKSXW010000072.1 GCF_022829405.1 Methylobacterium sp. J-076 | reverse complement strand
GAGCCCTCCTTCCCCCCCAGCCCCCTTCCCCCCCCCGCCCCCTTCCGCCCATTCCCCCCCGCCCGGCCGCCTTCACCGTCTCCCCCGCCCCCCCGTTCCCGCCGCCCCCGGCCGACCCGCTGCCCCCGGGGCCGCCGGTCGGGCCGGTGGCCGGGGACCCGCCCGCCCTCGCCTCCCGCCCCGGCCACCTCCCGACCCGCGCGGCGGCCCCCGCCCCCTCGGCCTCCCCCTCCGCGCCGCGGGGGGGCGGCGCCCCCCTGCCGGCGCCCCGGCCCGGCCCCGCGCGCGGCGCGCCCGAGTCGTAGAGCCGGGATCGGGGGGGAGGCGCGGCCCTCGCGCAGCGGCGGCGCGGAGTGCGGGAGGAGCGGGAGAGGTCCGCGGTCCGCGGCCGCCGCCCGCAGGCGCGCACCGCGGAGTAGCGGGCGGAGGGGGGCGGGCGGGAATGGCGGGGCGCGTGGCAGGGGGGAGCGGGCGTGTGGGCGGGCAGGGGGCGGAGGGGGGGGGGGGGGGGCGGGGGGGAGATGGGGAAGGGGGGCTTGGGGGGAAGCAGGGCTCAGGGGGAAGGAGGGCTGAGGGGCTGAGGGGACCGGGCCATCCTTATACACGGCTTCACCGGGCGACGCCGACCCGTGCGGGCACTCCCTTCCCGCTCTGCGGGGGAGGGTGGCCCAAGGGGCGCCCTTTGCCTGAGCCGGGATCGCGAGGGGCGCGCGGGGCGTCGGGCGGGGCGGTGCCCCGTTCGGCACCGGCGCTCCCCTCTCCCGACCCCCTGACGGGGGCCACCCTCCCCCGCGGAGGGGGGAGGGAGGGGGCGGAGCCCGGATGGCGACCGGTCTGCCCCGTCACTCCCTTTCCCCCCGCGGAGGGGAGAGGGTGGGGGCGCGATGCCCGATTGACGCCCGTCCGGCGGGGTGGGAAAGCCATGGCATGAGCACGCCCGCCGATCCCCGCGCCTCCCTCGGGCCTCCGGCCAGCGAGGCCGACGTCGCCGCCATGAAGGCGCAGGCGGCGGCATGGTTCGCCGAGCTGCGCGACCGGATCGTCGCCGCCCTGGAGGCGATCGAGGACGAGGCGGACCTGCCCCTCCACCCGGACGCCCCCCGCGAGCCCGGCCGCTTCGTCCGCACCCCCTGGGCACGCACCGACCACAGCGGCGCGCCGGGCGGCGGCGGGACCATGGCGATGCTGAAGGGCCGGGTCTTCGAGAAGGCCGGCGTCCACATCTCGACGGTCCACGGCGAGTTCGCCCCGGAGTTCCGCGGCCAGATCCCCGGCTCGGCGGAGGATCCGCGCTTCTTCGCCACCGGCATCTCGCTGATCGCCCATCCCTGGAACCCGCACGCGCCCACCGTGCACATGAACACCCGCTTCGTGGTGACGACGAAGGCGTGGTTCGGGGGCGGCGCCGACCTCACCCCGGTGATGGAGCGCCGCCGCACCCAGGACGACCCGGACAGCCGGCATTTCCACGCCTGCCTGCAGCGGGCCTGCGAGGCCCACGGCGTCGAGTACGCCCCCTACAAGGCGTGGTGCGACGAGTACTTCCACCTGAAGCACCGGAACGAGCCAAGGGGCATCGGCGGCATCTTCTACGACTACCGCTGGACGGGGGATCCGCAGGCGGACCTCGCCTTCACCAAGTCCGTCGGGCTCGCCTTCCTCGACGCCTACCCGCCGATCGTGCGCGAGAACATCCGCCGGGCCTGGACCGAGGAGGACCGGTGCGAGCAGCAGGTGCGCCGCGGGCGCTACGTGGAGTTCAACCTGCTCTACGACCGGGGCACGATCTTCGGGCTGAGGACCGGCGGCAACGTCGCCTCCATCCTGTCCTCCATGCCGCCCACGGTGCGGTGGCCGTGAGGGGACCTGCTCACCGTCATCGGGGAGCGGGGCGGTCCTCGGCGTCCCTCTCCGTCATCGCGAATGCAGGGAGGCGATCCAGGGCAGCGGGACGCCTCAGACTGTGGCGGATCCCCGGATGGCTTCCCTGCGCTTGCAAGGACGGGTGTGCGGCGGCGGCGCCGGCGCGCCTCGCTCCGCTCGCGATGACGGCGGTGGGGCCGGCATGAGCGCCTCGCTGCCCGGTGCCTACGCCCCCCAGCAGGATGCGGCGCTGAAGGCGATCGACGCGTGGCGCCGGGACGGCGGATCGCAGGTGTTCCGCCTGTTCGGCTATGCCGGCACCGGCAAGACCACCCTCGCCCGCCGCATCGCCGAGGACGTCGACGGGGCGGTGGTGTTCGGCGCCTTCACCGGCAAGGCCGCCTCGGTGATGCGCCAGAAGGGCTGCCACGACGCGGCGACGATCCACTCCCTGATCTACCGCACGAAGGAGGCGGAGGAGGGCGGCGGCCCGAGCTTCACCCTCAACCGCTCGGGGGCGGCGGCCAAGGCCGACCTCATCGTCATCGACGAGTGCTCGATGGTCGATTCCGACCTCGGCAACGACCTCCTGTCCTTCGACAAGCCGGTGCTGGTGCTGGGCGACCCGGCCCAGCTGCCCCCGGTGCGCGGCGGCGGCTTCTTCACCGAGGCCGAGCCCGACGTGATGCTCACCGAGGTCCACCGGCAGGCCAAGGACGACCCGATCGTGCGCATGGCGATGACCGTGCGCGAGGGCGGCCGGCTGGAGCGCGGCGAGTTCGGGCAGAGCCGCGTCGTCTCCCGCCGCGACCTCGACCCCGCCGAGGTGCTGGAATGCGACCAGGTGTTGGTCGGCCTCAACAAGACGCGGCGGCTCTACAACGGCCGCCTGCGGGAGCTCGCCGGCCACACCGATCCGATGCCGGCCATCGGCGAGAAGCTGGTGTGCCTGCGCAACGACCGGGTGAAGGGCCTGCTCAACGGCTCGACCTGGACGGTCCACGCCCTGCGCGCCCCGCCCCGGCCCGACATGATCCGCCTCGACATCGTGCCCGAGGACGACCCGGCGCTGCGCCGCCGCCCGACGGACATCAAGGTGCTGCGGGCGATGATCAGCGGCTCGGAGGAGGAGATCCCGCTCTTCCAGCGCCGGGAGACCGACGAGTTCACCTACGGCTACGCCCTCACCGTGCACAAGGCGCAGGGCTCGCAGTGGGACAAGGTGACGTTGTTCGACGAATCCTTCGCCTTCCGCGAGCACCGGGCGCGGTGGCTCTACACCGGGCTGACCCGGGCGGCGCAGGCGATCACGGTGGTGGTGTGACAGGCCGCGCTCCCTCCCCGTCTTGCGGGGGAGGGTGGCCCCTGCGTCGGCAGGGGTCGGGAGAGGGGAACCCGGCTTCCGGATAAGGCACGGTGTGGGGTGAGGGGCGTCGCCTCGTTCTGCCGCGTCGCCCCCCTCTTCCGCCCCCCTCATGGGGCCACCCTCCCCCGCGGAGGGGGGAGGGGATTCGGGCCGCCTACGCCCGGCAGGCCTCGAATTCCTCGCGGAGCGCCGCCTCGTCGAGGTTGCGGCCGATGAAGACCACGCGGCTGACCCGCTTCTCGTCCGCCCCCCAGTCGCCCTGCACGTCCCCGTCGAGGATCATGTGCACGCCCTGGAAGACGAAGCGCTTCGGCTCGTTCGGGAAGGCGACGATGCCCTTGCAGCGCAGGATGTCCGCCCCCTGGACCTGCGTGAGGTTCGAGATCCACGGCATGAACTTCTCGGGGTCCACCTCGCCCTCGATCTTCGCCGAGATCGAGCGGATCTCGGAATCGTGATGGTGGTGGTGGCCCTCCTCCAGGAAGTCGGGCTCGATATCCAGGATGCGGTCGAGGTCGAAGGCGTTGCGTTCCAGCACCGCCTCCAGGGGCACGGCGCAGTTGGTGGTGCGGTGGAGCTTGGCGAGGGGGTTGATGGCGCGGATCTCGCCCTCCACCCGGTCGAGGTCGGCGGGGGTCACGAGGTCCGCCTTGTTGAGCAGGATCACGTCCGCGAAGGCGATCTGGTTCTTGGCCTCGGGGGCGTCCTTCAGGCGCTCGGTGAGCCACTTGGCGTCGGCCACCGTCACCACCGCGTCGAGGCGGGCGGCGTCGCCCACATCCTGATCGACGAAGAAGGTCTGGGCGACGGGGGCCGGGTCGGCGAGGCCGGTGGTCTCCACGATGATCGCGTCGAACTTGCCCCGGCGCTTCACCAGCCCGTCCATGATGCGGATCAGGTCGCCGCGCACGGTGCAGCAGACGCAGCCGTTGTTCATCTCGAACACCTCCTCGTCGGCGCCGACGACGAGGTCGTTGTCGATGCCGATCTCGCCGAACTCGTTGACGATCACCGCGTAGCGGCGCCCGTGATTCTCGGTGAGGATGCGGTTGAGCAGGGTGGTCTTGCCCGCGCCGAGGTAGCCGGTGAGCACCGTGACCGGGATCTTGCCGTCCGTCTGCGGGGAGTTCGCCGGGGAAATCGCCATGTCGGCCTGCCAGGGTTCGCGAAGGATCGGATGGGTCCGGCCTGTAACATTGTAGCGCCATCCCGCCAACGGAAGGGCCGGCGCCCGGCCCCGTCACGAGAGCGTCATGCGGGTCGCTCACAGACGGGCCATCCCCCCTCGCAGATTCCCGGTGTGGCGGCGACAACGCAGGTGACGAGCATTCCGGCCCCTCACGAAACCGTCGTTTGCCCGGCGGGAGGCGACATTCTAACCGCCGTCACGAGGCAGCGCCGCGCCTTTGCCTTGGAAAAGCGCTAACCTGGGATTCAGTGCTCGCACCGACGGGCGGCACGAATCGCGGTCGATGTCTCCCTGCCCGGCTGAAACGACGCTCATGGACGCCCGCAACCCCCTTTCATCGGATCAGGCCGTCACCCGGCCGGCGCGGTCCCGCGGCCGGCGGAGGCTGCGCATCCTCGTCCCGCTCCTCGTGCTCGCGGGCGTCGGCGCCTTCGTCGCCCTGCGGCCGGAGGAGGCGCGGGACTGGGGCGCCCGGATCGCCGGGGCGGCCCAGGGCCTGTTCGCGTCGGGCAATACGGATCCCGGGATCGACCTGAAGACGGCCGAGCCGACCGAGCGGGTGTTCCGCCCCAGCAAGGAGCAGCGCGCCTCCTTCGAGATCCTCCCCGTGGCGACGCAGATGTTCCGGCCCGAGGGGGCCGCGGAAGGCCGCATCGCCCTCAACGACGACGACAACGTGCCCGTGGTCTCCCCCTATGCCGGCCGCGTCACCAAGGTGATGGCCCGGGCGGGAGACGACGTGAAGGCCGGCGACGTGCTGTTCGTGGTCGAGGCGACGGACATGGTCCAGGCGCAGAACGACTATCAGGCGGCGCTCAACACCCTCCAGAAGCAGCAGGCCCTGCTGAAGCTGGACCAGACCATCGCCACGCGGCAGCAGGAGCTGTTCCAGGCCAAGGCGGTGGCCCTGAAGGACTACCAGTCCGCGCAGAACGATGTCATCGCCGCCCAGAGCGACCTCAAGACCGCCGAAGCCGCCCTCGATGCGGTGAAGAACCGCCTGAGGCTCCTCGGCAAGACCGATACGGAGATCGCCGCCTACGAGAAGAACGGCACGATGAGCCCGGAGACCCAGATCCGGGCGCCGATCGCGGGCACCATCGTCCAGCGCAAGGTCGGCATCGGCCAGTACATCAGCGCCTCCGCCGACCCGCAATTCGTCATCGGCGACCTGTCCACGGTGTGGCTCGTCGCCAACGTGCGCGAGAGCGAGATCCCCAAGATCCGCATCGGCCAGGAGGTCGAGGCGAAGGTGGCGGGCTTCGGCAGCCGGGTGTTCAAGGCGCGGGTGAACTACATGGCCGCCAGCCTCGACGCGGCGACCCGGCGCCTGGCCGTGCGCAGCGAGGTCGACAATCCCGACCGGGTGCTCCGCCCGGAGATGTTCGCCACCTACACGATCATCACCGGCAAGGGCGAGCCGAGCCCGAGCGTGCCCCTGAGCGCGGTCGTCTACGAGGGCGGGCGCACCCATGTCTGGGTCGCCCGGCCGGACGGGGCGGTGGAGGCCCGCGACCTGCAGCTCGGGCTGATCAACGGCGACAACGCCCAGGTCGTCACGGGCCTCCAGCCCGGCGAGCAGATCGTGACCCGCGGCGCCCTGTTCATCGACCGGGCCGCCACCGGCGACAAGGCCTCGTGAGGCGGGCGCGATGAACGGCCTGATCGTCTTCGCCCTCCGGCAGCGCGTCCTCGTCTGCCTGCTGTTCGTGCTGATGCTCGCCATCGGCTACGCCGCCTACACGCGCCTCAACATCGAGGCCTACCCGGACCCGGTGCCGCCCCTGGTGGACGTCATCACCCAGAATCCCGGCCAGTCGGCCGACGAGATCGAGCGCTACATCACGATCCCCCTGGAGGTGGCGCTCGCGGGCATCCCCAACGCGACGACGGTGCGCACCATCTCCCTGTTCGGCCTGTCCGACGTGAAGGTGCAGTTCAACTACGAGTACACTTACGAGGAGGCGCTCCAGCGGGTGCTGAACCGCCTGTCGCAGGCCCCCACCCTGCCCAACGGCGCCCAGCCCTCGATCTCGCCCACCAGCCCGGTCGGCGAGATCATGCGCTACAAGCTCGTCGGCCCGAAGGGGTACTCGCCCACCGACATGAAGACCCTGCAGGACTGGGTGCTGCAGCGCCGCTTCAAGGCGATCCCCGGCGTGGTGGACGTGACCGCCTTCGGCGGCAAGGCCAAGGAGTTCGAGGTCGCCGTCGACCTGAACCGGCTCCAGGCGCAGGGGCTGACCCTGGTGCAGCTCACCACCGCCCTGAACAACGCCTCGATCAACGTCGGCGGGCAGACGCTGAACGTCGGCCAGCAATCGGCGGTGGTGCGCGGCGTCGGCCTGATCCGGGACATGGACGACATCCGGGACACGCTGGTCAGCCTCGTCAACGGCGTGCCGGTGCTGGTGCGGGACGTGGCGGAGGTGCGGGTGTCGAACGCCCCGCGGCTCGGCATCGTCGGCCACGACAACCAGGCGGACGTGGTCGAGGGCATCGTGCTGATGACCCGCGGCGGCGAGAGCCTGCCGACCCTGGAGCGGGTCGAGGCCGAGATCGACAGGATCAACGCCTCCACGGTCCTGCCGCCGGACGTGAAGATCGAGCGGATCTACGACCGCTCGGGGCTGATCCACACCACCACGCACACGGTGATGCACAACCTCGTCTTCGGCGTGGTGCTGGTCTTCGTGGTGCAGTGGCTGTTCCTGGGCTCCCTCACCAGCGCGATCATCGTGGCGGCGACGATCCCCTTCGCGCTGGGCTTCGCCATCCTGATCCTCGTGGTGCGGGGCGATTCGGCCAACCTCCTGTCGCTCGGCGCCATCGATTTCGGGCTGATCGTCGACGCCACCGTCATCATGGTCGAGAACGTGTTCCGGCACCTGGCCGAGCCCGAGCATTCGGAGGGCCAGCCGGCGCCGGGGGGCCTCAAGGGGCGGCTCGGAACCATCGCCATCGCCGGGGCCGAGGTGAACCGGGCGATCTTCTTCTCGGCCACCATCATCATCGTCGGCTTCCTGCCGCTCTTCACGATGACCGGCGTCGAGGGCCACATCTTCGGGCCGATGGCCAAGACCTACGCCTACGCCCTGGTCGGCGGCCTGATCGCCACCTTCACCGTCTCGCCGGCCCTGTCGGCGATCATGCTGCCGAAGCGGGTGGAGGAGCGGGACACCCTGATCGTCCGGGTGCTGCGGGTCGGCCACGAGACGGCGCTGCGCTTCGGCCTGCGCAACCGGGTGGTGACGCTGGCCGCCATGCTGGCGATCCTGCTCGCCTCGGGGGTGGCGGCCCGGCACCTCGGCCTGGAATTCCTGCCGAAGCTGGAGGAGGGCAACCTCTACGTCCGCGGGACCATGCCGTCCTCGATCTCCCTGGAGGCCGGCAACGCCTACGTGCAGCGGCTGCGCAAGATCTTCCAGGAGGTGCCCGAGGTCACGACCGTCCTGTCCCACCAGGGCCGGCCCAACGACGGCACCGACGCCACCGGCTTCTTCAACGTCGAGATCCTGGCGCCGCTCAAGCCCATCGACCAGTGGCGCAAGGGCCTCGACAAGGAGACCCTGATCCACGACCTCGGCGTCAAGCTCGACCAGGAGTTTCCCGGCATCGAGTTCAACTTCTCCCAGTATATCGAGGACAACGTCCAGGAGGCGGCCTCGGGGGTGAAGGGCGAGAACTCGGTGAAGATCTACGGCACCGACCTCGCCCAGCTCACCAAGGCGGCCAACCAGGTGAAGGCGGTGCTGGCCACGGTGCCGGGCATCACCGACCTGTCGGTGTTCGAATCGCTGGGCCAGCCGACGGTGCGCATCGACGTGGACCGGCACAAGGCGGCCCGCTACGGCCTGTCCATCGGCGACGTGAACACCACGATCCAGGCGGCGGTCGGCGGCCAGACGGTGGGCGACCTCTACGAGTACGGCTCGGACCGGCACTTCCCGATGCGGGTGCGCCTCGCCAAGGAGTACCGCTCGTCGCTGGCCACGATCCGCAACATCGCGGTGGGTGCCCAGAACCCGAACGGCGGCGTGGTCCAGGTGCCCCTCTCCGAGATCGCCGACGTGGACCTCGTCTCGGGCGCCTCGTTCATCTACCGGGAGGACCAGGAGCGCTACATCCCGGTGAAGTTCTCGGTGCGCGGGCGCGACCTCGGCTCGACGGTGATCGAGGCCCAGCGCCGGGTGGAGCAGGAGGTGGACCTGCCCTCCGGCTACCACATGGAGTGGGTCGGGCAGTTCACGAACCTCACCGAGGCGGCGACCCGCCTGAGCCTCGTGGTGCCGGTCACCCTGGCGCTGATCGCGCTGCTGCTGTTCGTGAACTTCTCCTCGGTGACCGACATGCTGCTGACGCTCTCGGTGATCCCGATGGCGATGATCGGCGGCATCTTCGCCCTGTTCGCCACCGGCACGCCGTTCTCGATCTCGGCGGCGATCGGCTTCATCGCCCTGTTCGGCATCTCGACCATGGAGGGGGTGATCCTGCTGGCCTACTACAACCAGCTCCTCGAGGAGGGCTGGGAGCGCGGCGAGGCGATCTGGCACGCCGCCGTGGTGCGGATGCGCCCGGTGATGATGACCTGCGTCGCCGCCTGCGTCGGCCTGCTGCCCGCGGCGGTCTCCACGGGCATCGGCTCGCAGGTGCAGAAGCCGCTCGCCCTGGTGGTGGTCGGGGGCATCACCCTGGCGCCGAACCTGATTCTGGTGATCGTGCCGATCCTGATCTCCCTGTTCTCCCGGCGGAAGACCAATGCCGACGCCCGGGCGCTGCGCGAACACCGGATGGCGGCGTGATGGCGGGGGGCATGGGGCGCCGCGTGTCCGGCCGGACACAGGCGCGGCGCGCGCGCGGCCCCCGGCGGGGGCCGGCATTGACACCGGCGACGCCGATGGCCCTGCTCCGGCGGGGCTGGAGCGCGGGTTCGGCCACGGCGGGGGCATGATGACGAGGACGGGCCGGAACGGCGCCGCACGGGGTGCGGCGGCCCGGATGACGCGCGGCTTGGCCGCCGGAGCCCTGGGGGCGGCCTGCCTGTCCGCCTGCGCGGTGGGGCCGACCTTCGTGCCGCCCGAGGCCCCCCCGGTCTCCCGCTACACGAGGGAGCCCCTGGCCAATCCCTCGGCCGCCGACACCGTGCGCACCCGCCAGGGCGGCTCGGCCGACCAGAGCTTCGCCGCGGGGGCGGACATCCCCGGCGAGTGGTGGACCCTGTTCCACTCGAAGGCCCTCAACCGCCTCGTGGCGCAGGCCCTCGCCAACAACCCGAACCTCGAGGCGGCCCAGGCGGGGCTGCGCATCGCCCAGCAGAACGTGCTGGCGCAGAAGGGCACCCTGTACCCGAGCCTGACCGCCACGCCCCTCGCCCAGGAGGCGATGGCGCCGGGGCTCGACCTGCAATCGCCCCTGCAGAACCAGACGCGCTACCTCTACTCGCTGTTCACCCCCCAGGCCGTCGTCTCCTACAACCC
Organism: Methylobacterium sp. J-076; assembly: GCF_022829405.1. GTDB lineage: Bacteria > Pseudomonadota > Alphaproteobacteria > Rhizobiales > Beijerinckiaceae > Methylobacterium. The sequence goes on along the minus strand of NZ_JAKSXW010000072.1, from coordinate 41,834 downwards.
GGACGTGTTCGGCCTGAATCGGCGCCAGATCGAATCCCTGGAGGCGACCACCGAGAACCAGCGCTTCCAGCTGGAGGCGGCCTATCTGAGCCTCACCGCCAACGTGGTCGCCGCGGCGATCCAGGAGGCGTCCCTGCGGGCGCAGATCGACGCCACGAAGAAGGTGATCCAGGCCCAGACCGAGGTGCTCGGCCTCTACAACAAGCAGCTCTCCCTCGGGCAGATCGCCGGGGCGGACGTGGTGCAGCAGCAGGCGGCGCTGGCCCTCTCGCAGCAATTGCTGCCGCCGCTGGAGAAGCAGCTCGCCATCCAGCGCGATCTGCTGACCGCGCTGGCCGGGCGCCTGCCCTCGGACGAGGTGTCCGAGACCTTCACCCTGGCGAGCCTGCGCCTGCCGACCCGCCTGCCGGTGAGCCTGCCCTCGCGCCTCGTCCAGCAGCGGCCGGACGTGAAGGCCGCCGAGGCGCTGGTGCAGCAGGCCTCGGCCAATGTCGGCGTGTCGGTGGCCAACCGTCTGCCGCAGTTCAACATCTCCGTCACGGGCGGATCGAGCGCCGTGCGCTTGCCCCAGGTGGTGAACCCCGGCGCGTCCTTCTTCACCATCATCGGGCAGGCGACGGCGCCGCTCTTCGACGCCGGCACCCTGTTCCGGCGCCAGCGGGCGGCGGAGGAGGGGCTGACCCAGGCCCAGGCCCAGTACAAGGCCATCGTGATCACGGCCTTCCAGAACGTGGCGGATGCGCTGCGCGCCCTCCAGGCGGACGCCCGGGCGGTGGCCGCCGCCCAGGCCGCCGAGCGGGCCACGGGCCAGAGCCTGGAGCTGATCCGCAAGCAGTACACGGCCGGCGCCGTCAACTCGTCGCAGGTGCTGATCGCCCAGCAGGGCTACCTCTCGGCCCTGGTGACCTCGGCCGCGGCCCGGGCCACGCAATACGCCGACACGGCGGCCCTGTTCGTGGCGCTCGGCGGCGGCTGGTGGAACCGCAACGACGTCGCCCCCCCGCCGCCCGAGACGGACCCGCTCAAGTTCCTGTGACGCCGCTCCCGTCGGCGCGAGGGGAGCACGGGGCAAGGCGCCTCACACGTACATCGTGATCACGTCCTGCAGCATCTCGTTGGCGGCGTTCAGGACCTTGGTGTTGGCGCTGTAGGCCTGCTGCGTCTCGATCATCTTGGCGAACTGGTCCGAGAGGCTGGCGTTCGATTGCTCGACGGCGCCGGCCGTCACGCTCGCCCCGGCGAAGCCGTAGGCGGGGGGGCCGGAGCGGTCGGTGGCGAGGTAGGTGCCGCCGTCGAGGGGGGCGAGGTTCTCCGGCCCGTCGAACTGGGCCAGCGTCATCGTCCCGAGGCTCGTCGTGCTGCCGTCGGCGTGGGTGGCGGTGAGGGCGCCGGCCGACGAGACCGCGAGGGTCGTCGGGGCGGAAGAGCCGGTGGCGACCTGGATGGGCGTGCTCGCCGAGGGGCCGGCGAACAGGTAGTAGCCGGCGCCGTTCACGAGGTAGCCGTTGGCATCCGCCGCGAAGTCGCCCCGGCGGGTGTAGCCCGTCTGGCCGCCGAAGCTCGGGGCGTTCGCCGAGCCGGTGTTCGGCTTCACGATGAAGTAGCCCTCGCCCGAGATCGCGAGGTTGGTCGAGACCCCCGTCGAGGCGACCGTGCCCTGCAATTGCAGGCTGGAGCGGGTGCTGAGGGAGACGCCCCCCGCCGCCTGGCTGCCGGCCTCGGTCTCGGCCAGCAGGTCGGCGAAGTGGGTCTCGGTGCTCTTGAACCCCGCCGTCGCGCTGTTGGCGATGTTGCCGGAGATGTTGTTCAGCGCGAAGGCCTGGGCGGACAGGCCGCTGGTCGAGTTCGAGACCGCGTCGAGGAGGCTCATGGCGTCGTCCTGCCCGGACGGCCCGCGGGGGAGGGCGGGGTGCCGGTCCGGCCGGGCCCTTATGGTTTCGGGGGCGTTAAGGCCGGGTGTGTTCCCGAATGTTTCGGGGAGGGAGGGGCCCCCACCGCGCTGCGGGAACACCCGATCCGAGGTTCGCGAAAAACGCCCTAACTCCCCATCACCCCCACCAGAATCTCCCGCCGGTGCGGGCGGTCGCGGTGCTCGATCAGGTAGATCCCCTGCCACGTCCCCAGCGCCAGACGGCCCGCGACCACCGGCACCACCAGCCCGGAATCGGTCACCAGGCTGCGGATGTGGGCGGGCATGTCGTCCGGCCCCTCGGCGCCGTGGACATAGGCCCCGTGGCGGGGGGCGAGGCCGTCGAGCGCCGTGAGCAGGTCGGCCTGCACGTCGGGGTCGGCGTTCTCCTGGATGGTGAGGGAGGCCGAGGTGTGCCGGCAGAACACGCTGGCGAGCCCCGCCGTCACGCCGCTGCCGCGGACGAATTCCGCCACCGCGTCGGTGACGTCGGTGAAGCCGGGGCCGGGGGTGGCGATGGTCAGCCGCCCGCTCGCCTGCCGCGTCACCGGGCCGGCGGCCAGGGGCTCCACCCGCCCGAACTTGCCCTGTCTCATGCCTCCTCCTCCAGGCTGCCGCCGGGGGCGATCTCCTTCTCGCCCCGGGCGAGGATCCGCTCCAGCACGGCGATCCGGTCGGCCTCCGCGGGGGGCTTGTCCCAGCGGATGCGGCTCACGCGGGGGAAGCGCATCGCCACGCCGGACTTGTGCCGGGTGGAGCGTTGCACCCCCTCGAAGGCGATTTCCAGCACGAGGCCCCCGTCCCGCCCGTGGGCGACCTCGCGGACCGGGCCGAACCGCTTGGTGGTGTGGTTGCGGACGTAGCGGTCGAGCTTGGCCAACTCCGCGTCGGTGAAGCCGTGATAGGCCTTGCCCACCGGCACCAGCTCGTCGCCCCCCTCGGGCGCCTCGCGCCAGACCCCGAACGTGTAGTCCGAGTAGAACGACGAGCGCTTCCCGTGCCCGCGCTGGGCGTACATCATCACCGCATCGACGACGTGCGGCTCGCGCTTCCATTTCCACCACGGACCCTTCGGGCGGCCCGGCAGGTAGGGGCTGTTGAGGCGCTTGAGCATCACGCCCTCGATGGCGTCCGCGTCCTCCCCGGCGCCGACGGAGGCCGGGTCGGCCCGGGCGGCGGCCAGCGCCTCCCAGTCGGCGAAGGGCACGAGGGGGGAGATGTCGACCCTCGCGTGGTCCAGCTGCCGGACGACCTGTTCGAGCCGCGTCCGCCGGGTGGAGAAGGGCTCGGTGCGCAGGTCCTCGCCCTCGCTCGTCAGGAGGTCGTAGGCGCGCACATGCGCCGGGAATTCCTCCAGCAGCTTGCCCGTCACCGCCTTCCGGTTGAGCCGTTGCTGGAGCACGTTGAAGCTCTGCACCCGGCCCTCGCGCAGGATCAGCAGCTCCCCGTCGAGGGCGCCCGCGAAGGTGATCGCCTCGGCGAGGTCGGGGAAGGCGTGGGTGATGTCCTCGCCGGTGCGGGAATAGACCCTCCCCACCTGGACCCCGTCCCGGTCGCGCCCGCCGACCAGCTGGACGCGGATGCCGTCCCACTTCCATTCCGCGGAGAACGCCTCGGGCTCCAGCTTGTCGAGGTCGTCCCGCTCCTCGATCGGGTGGGAGAGCATCGGCGGCCGGAACGGGGCGGGGTTCAGGGTCTCCGGGCGCCCGGCCCGCCCCTCGACCCAGGCGAACAGGCTCTCGAAGGGGGGCGTGAGCCCGTGCCAGACCTCCTCGACGGCGTCCGCCTCATGCCCGCCGAGCGCCCCCACCGCCGTCTTGGCGAGCCGCGCCGAGACGCCGACCCGCAGGTTGCCGGTGACGAGCTTCAGCAGCGCCCAGCGCCCGGTCTCGTCGAGGGCATCGAGCCACGTCGCGAGGTGGTGGGGCAGGTCGCGCTTGGGGATGGTGGCGAGGGTCTCCACCACCTCCGCGAGGGTCGGGACATGGGGAGGGGGGTTGTTGTGGCCGATCCCGGCCTGCCCCGGGGGCGCCCCGGACATCCCACCCGGTTCCTCATCCTGAGGGGCTTGCGCACGAGCGGAAGCCCCGAAGGCGGGCTCCTCAGGATGAGGACGGGGGTGGGAGGAGCCGACGTCCGGGTCAGGCCGCGGGCTGGTCGGCCAGATCAGCGCCGTGGTCTCGGCGAGATCGCCCACGTAGTTGTGCGACAGCCGGAACAGCAGCGGGTCGATGCGCGCCTCCACCAGCCCGCGGATCAGGGCCGGCTTGGCCTCGCGGAAGGTGAGGGTGTCGGTCATGGCGCCGAGGGCGTAGCCGCGCTCGGGGTCGGGGGTGCGGGCGAAATAGTCCTGGAGCAGCCGCAGCTTGGCGTTGCGGCGGGGCTCGTAGCCGAGGCGGTCGAGGAGGTGGGCGAAGTCGTTCACGCCGCCGCCTCCGCCGGGGCGGCCGGTTCCGCCTCGCCGTCGTCGCCGTAGCCGAGGAGATGGAGGGGCTTGGCCCGGATGCCGACGCTCCCGCACCAGTGGACCAGGGCGTCCTCCTGCCCGTGCGTCACCCAGACCTCGCCCGCCCCGGTCTCGCGGATGGTGCGGCAGAGGTCCGGCCAGTCGGCGTGGTCGGAGATGACGAGGGGCAGCTCCACGCCCTTCTGCCGGGCCCGGGCGCGGACCCGCATCCAGCCGGAGGCGAAGCAGGTCACCGGATCGGGGAACTTGCGCGACCACAGGTCCTGCATGGAGGAGGGCGGGCAGATCACGATGGCCCCGGCGAGGTCCTTGCGCGCGGCGGCCACCACCTTCGGCGTCTCCCCCAGCGGGATGCCCTCGCGCTTGTAGAGTTCGGTGAGCTTTTCCATCGCCCCGTGCAGGTGGATCGGCCGGTCCCAGCCCTCCTCGCGCAGGAGCGCCATCACCCGCTGCGCCTTGCCGAGCGCGTAGGCGCCGACGATGTGCGTCCGCTCCGGGAAGAGGCGCTGCGATGCGATCAGCTTGCGCACCTCGCCGCGCGTGTCGGGGTGGGTGAAGACCGGCAGGCCGAAGGTCGCCTCGGTGATGAACACGTCGCAGGGCACCACCTCGAAGGGCAGGCAGGTCGGGTCGGCGGCGCGCTTGTAGTCGCCCGAGACGACGACCCGCATCCCCTCCCGCTCGATCACGACCTGGGCCGAGCCGAGGACGTGCCCCGCGGGCACGAAGCGCACGGTGACGCCGCCCACCCGGAGCGTGTCCCCCAGAATCGCCTCCTGCGACGACCCGCAGAAATCCTCGCCGTAGCGCACGGCCATGATCCGCAGGGTCTCGGGGGTCGCCATGACGTGGGCGTGCCCGGCGCGGGCGTGGTCGGCATGGCCGTGGGTGATCAGCGCCCGCGGGACGGGCCATGTCGGATCGACGTGGAAATCCCCGAGGGGGCAGTAAAGCCCCTCGCGGGTCAGGGTGAGCAGGTCGCTCGCGCGTGTGGACATCGACCCTCGCGATGTGGGGTTCCCAAAGGGCCGGGCCCTTCGGCGGGGGTGTCGGGGCAGCGCCCCGACGGTATGCAGGGCTCCCCCCGCACCCGCAAAAGCGCCCGGCCCTTTGGGAACCCTGATCGACGCATGGACACCCACCGCAGTTCCGGCGACCTCCTCGCCGACCGCCGCTATCGCTACGCGGAGGCCTGCCTCGCGGAGGGGGATGCCGCCGCCTGCGCCGACCTCGCCGGACAGGCGATCGAGATCGCCCCCCGCTACGCCCCGGCCTGGCTGCTCCTGGGGCGGGCGCGGGAGGCGCTGTTCGCCGCGGCCGGCGATCCGGCGGAGCGGGACGGGGCGCTGGCGGCCTACGGGACGGCGCGGGGGCTCGACCCGGAGGACGCCCTGGGCGCGGGGCTCCACCTCGCCCGGCTCGGGGCGGGACAGGGCGCGGCGCTGACGCCCGCCTATGTCCGCGCCCTGTTCGACGGCTACGCGCCGCGCTTCGAGCGTCACCTCGTGGAGGGGCTGCGCTATGTCGGCCCGGCCCTGGTGGCGGGGGTGCTGCCCGACGAGCCGGCGCGCTTCGCCGACGTCCTCGACCTCGGCTGCGGCACCGGCCTCGCGGGGGCGGCCCTGGCCCACCGGGCGGGGCGCCTCACGGGGATCGACCTCTCGCCGGCCATGCTGGCACAGGCCCGGCGGAAGGGCTGCTACGACCGGCTGGCGGCGGCCGAGCTCGGGGCGTTCCTCGGCGGGGAGCCGGAGGGCTCGGCCGACCTCTGCATCGCCGCCGACGTGTTCATCTACTGTGCCGACCTCGCGCCGGTGCTCGCCGGCATCGGCCGGGTGCTGCGGCCGGGCGGGTGGGCCGCCTTCACGCTGCAGTCCCCCGCCGACCCCTCCCCGTCGGCGGGGGAGGGCGGGGCGTCCGGCGTCGTCCTCGGCCGGGACGGGCGCTACGCCCATGCGGACGCCCACCTTCGCGGTGCGGCGGAGGCGGCCGGCCTGAGGGTCCACGCCCTGCGGGAGGCGGCGGTGCGGTACGAGGGCGGAGGGCCGGTTCCGGGTCGGGTCGTCGCACTGCAACGCGGCGTTGGATGAAACCTCCGGCAGCCCCGTCCATTAATGGTCGGCCGTCACAGGGACGGCCAAGGTCGCGGGGATGCCTCATGGTCGATGAACGCGTGGAGACGGACACGTCGGCGGGGCCGCCGGACAAGTCGTTTCCCGCCGATCCCCGGTCCCGGCTGTTCTTCGCCATCGCCCTGGCGATGCTGGCGGGCACGGCCGATTCCATCGGCTTCCTCGAATTCTCGCAGCTCTTCATGTCGTTCATGTCGGGCAACACCACCCGCTTCGGCGTGGCGGTGGCCAACGCCGACTGGGACAACGTCACCCGCGTCGCCAGCACCATCGCCGTCTTCTGCTTCGGCGCCTTCCTCGGCACGCTCATCGCCGCCGCGGTCGGGCGCTGGCGGCTGTCGGTGCTGCTGACCTTCCAGGCGGCGCTCCTGGCCACCGGCCTGCTGATGCCCTGGGGCACCTTCGCCTACCCGCTGCACGCCTACCCGATCGTGCTGGCGCTCGGCCTGCAGAACGCGACCCTCCAGGACGAGGCCGGGCGCTCCCTGGCGCTCACCTACGTGACCGGGGCGGTGGTGCGCTTCGGCACCGGCTGCGCCAACCTGCTGCTGGGCACGGTGGCGCCCTCGTTCTGGATCCAGGCGCCGCTCTGGGCGGGCCTGAGCGCCGGCGCGGTGCTCGGCGGCCTGCTCGACTACCGGTTCGGCGAGCTGGCCTTCCTGTTCCCGGCGGGCCTCGCGGCGCTCCTCGCCCTCATCGCCATCGCCCTCACCGTCGCCAAGCCCGGCAGCACCCTCGTCGCCGGCTCCTCCCCGGCCCCCGACGCCAGCGCGAAGGCGGCGATCATCGACGCGATCCACTAGGGCGGCCCTCGCCCCAGGCTGTGGGCGGGGCGCCCGGCGCGGTTTCCCGCGGGCCGCACCTGCCCTAAGCCTGGACCGCCCAGACTCAAGGCGGCTCCCCCGCCGGTGACGACGGGGGACGGAAGCGCACCATGGACCCCCGCCGCACGGGACCCGCACCGCACGAGGCCCGCGCGTGAGCGCCGCGGCCCGACCCCGCGTCGTCGCGGTCGCGGTCCAGAAGGGCGGCACGGGCAAGACGACGCTCGCCGCCGCCCTGTCCGTCGCGGCGGCGCAGGCCGGCGAGCGGGTGACCGCCTTCGACGCGGACCCGCAGGGCTCCCTCGGCGCCTGGGGTGCCCTCCGGGAGGGAGGCGAGCCCCTGGTCGACCGGGTGCGCCCCTGGGAGTTCGCGCAGTTCGCCGCCATCCTCGCGCAGCAGGCCGAGCAGGGGCGGACACTCGCCATCATCGACACGCCCGGCGCCTCCATCGGCGGGGTCGCGGCGCTGCTGCGCTTGGCCGACCTCGTCCTGATCCCGATCCGCCCGTCCCGCCTCGACCTGATGGCGGCCCTGCCGACCATCGAGGTCCTGGCGGGCCAGGGCATGGGGGAGCGCATCGCCCTCGTCCTCAACCAGTGCCCGCCGCCGCCCTCGCCGCGCACCGGCCTCTACGCGGCGCAGCTCGCCGGGCTCGGCGTGATGGCCGAACCCTCGATCCTGCAGCGGGTCGATCACCAGGACGCCGTCGCCCTCGGCCGGGGCGTCACCGAGCACGCCCCCGGCGGCTTCGCGGCGGCCGAGATCCGCGCCCTGTGGGGCTGGATCGACCGGCGGATCGGCCGGTCCACCCGGGCGTGACGTCGGGACGGCCGGTTTAGTCCCGCGTGCCCGCCGTCCGGCCCCGGCCATGTGTGCCGCCGCACGACGCTATACAAATATTGGGATTAAAATTGACGTTGATATACTGTGCGTATGCGCACTTATAGATCGGAGAATAGTCGCTAGGTTCATCTCATCGGCGCAGGGCAGGGGTCCGGCGCAGGAAACTCCAAGAAAGGTTATTGAGATGAAGCGCTTCGCGATCCTGGGCCTCGCCACCGCCGCCCTCGCCCTGCCGACCATGGCGTATGCCGAAGGCGGTGACGGCAGCCGGCAATCCGCCGGGGGCGGCCACATGAGCAGCTACATCAGCGACCCGTACCACAACCCGAAGTCGCTCCATTCCCAGCGGATGGGCACGGGCCAGATCGCCGGGGCGCCGATGTTCCACGACGGCCACCGGGCCACGGTCTCCCGCGGCGACATCGTCGCCCCGCACTGGGCCTCCGGCACCGCGCCGCGCCGCGCCCACCGCTGAGCTCGGCCCTCACCGGGCCCGAAGACGGGGAACCCCCCGCCATCTCCGGATGGCGGGGGGTTGCCTGCGTTCGGGGGGCCGCTCCCGTGATCGGGCGCGGCCCCGGATGGCGGCGCGGCGCTACCCCCGCGCGCCCAGGGCGGACAGGATCCGCGCCCAGGAGCGCGTGCCCTTGTGGAAGCTCGTGAGGTCGTACTTCTCGTTGGGGGAGTGGATGCGGTCGTCGTCGAGGCCGAAGCCGATGAGCAGCGTGTCCTTGCCGAGCAGGCGCTTGAAGTCCCCGACGATGGGGATCGAGCCCCCCGCGCCCACCGTCACGGCGGGCACGCCCCATTCCTCCTCCAGCGCCGCCTTGGCGGTGGCGAGTTCGGGCATGTCGAAGGGCAGGCTGATCGCCCGGGAGCCCTTGTAGGTGATGACCTCGACGGAGCAGTCGGCCGGCACCCGGGCGCGGACGAAGGCCTCGAAGCTCCGGGCCAGCGCCGCCGGGTCCTGGTCGTCCACGAGGCGGAAGGAGACCTTGGCCGAGGCGGTGGAGGCGATCACCGTCTTGGTGCCCTCGGCGGTGTAGCCGCCCCAGATCCCGTTGACGTCGCAGGCCGGGCGCGACTGCACGAGTTCGAGGGGCAGGCGCCCCGTCTCGCCCGCCGGCTCCTTCAGGCCGATGGGGCCGAGCAGCGTCTCCGCCGTCATGCCGAGGCCGCGCCATTGCGCGATCACCTCGGCCGGGCGCTCGTGCACGCCCTCGTAGAAGCCGGGGACCGTCACCCGGCCCTCGGCATCGTGCAGGTCGGCGACGATGCGGGAGAGGACGTGGATCGGGTTGCGCGCCGCGCCGCCGAAGAAGCCCGAATGCAGGTCCCGGTCGGCGCAGGTGACCTTCACCTCGAAGTAGCACAGGCCCCGGAGCGACGAGGTGATCTGCGGGGTCCGCCGGTCCCACATCCCCGTGTCGCAGACGAGGACCACGTCGCAGCCGAGCCGGTCGCGGTTGGCCGCGACCCATTCGGGCAACCCCTGCGAGCCGCTCTCCTCCGCGCCCTCGATGAGGATGGTGACGCCGCAGGGGAGTTCGCCGCTCATGGCGAGATGCGCCCTGCAGGCCTCCACGAAGGTCATCACCTGGCCCTTGTCGTCCGAGGCGCCCCGGGCGACGATCGTCTTGTGCCCCTTCCCGTCGTCGGACAGGCGCGGCTCGAAGGGCGGATGGGTCCAGAGGTCGAGGGGATCGACCGGCTGCACGTCGTAATGGCCGTAGAACAGGACGTGCGGCGCGCCGGGCTTCGGCTTGTGGGCCAGCACCACCGGGTGGAGCGAGGTCTCCTCCACGCTGGTCTCGAAGCCCAGCGCCGTCAGGTCGGCGGCGAGCCACTGGGCGGCCTCCCGGCATTGGCCGGCATAGGCCGGGTCCGTCGAGATCGAGGGGATGCGCAGGAAGGCGAACAGCCGCTCGAGCGCGGTGTCGAGATCCGCATCGATGTCGTTCAGGATCGCGTCGAGGGCGGGCATCGGGGGCTCCGGGGTGCCTTACGGTCGGCCCACGGTTAACCGAGGCCGGCGGGGGGCGGCAATGGTTTCGGAAGGCGGCGGGGTCTGACTTCCTCATCGTCATGGCTTCGCTGCGTTCGCAATGACGGGGTTGGCGGACGGGGACGTCCAGAGACGCTGCATTCCCTCCCCCCTCTGCGGGGGAGGGTGGCCCCCGAAGGGGGTCGGGAGAGGGGAGCGACGGTGCCGGGTGTGGCTCGCGTCGCGATCCATCCTGAACCGTCGCTCCCCTCTCCCCCCCTGCTGCGCAGGTTACCCTCCCCCGCAGAGGGGGGAGGGGGCGCGGCGGTGGGGCCTACCCGGCCGGCACCCGCGGTCGCACCGCGTCCGACCCCCGGAACACCCTCAGTTTGGAATGGTTATCGACGGACACGGTCGCGGGTGGGCCATCGCGATGCGCCCTCCGTGGAAACCCGACCTTTTCCGCCGGCCCCGCCGGCCCCTTTCGTGGACGACAATATGCTCCTCGACACGAGTCCGCCGGTCTCGGCGGATACGCCCATCGGCATCACCCTCACCATCAACGGCCAGCGCCGGGAGCTCCAGGTCGCCCCCTGGACCACGTTGCTGGACCTGCTGCGCGAGCGCCTCGACCTCACCGGCACCAAGAAGGGCTGCGATCACGGCCAGTGCGGCGCCTGCACCGTGCTGGTGAACGGCACCCGCGTGAACGCCTGCCTCACCCTGGCGGTGATGAAGGACGGCGCCGAGATCACCACCGTCGAGGGTCTGGCGAGCCTGGGCGAGCGCAAGGGCAGCAACGCCCTGCACCCGATCCAGGAAGCCTTCATCGAGCACGATGCCTTCCAGTGCGGCTACTGTACGCCCGGGCAGCTCTGCTCGGCGGTCGGCATGATGGGCGAGGGCCACGCCCACAGCCGCGACGAGATCCGCGAGGCCATGAGCGGCAACATCTGCCGCTGCGGCGCCTACACCAACATCGTCGATGCCATCGAGGATGTGATGCAGCACGGAGCCGCCCGATGAACCGCTTCGATTACGTCCGGGCCGGCACGGTGGCGGAGGCGGTCGGCGCCTTCGGGGACGGCGCCCGCTTCATCGCCGGCGGCACCAACCTCATCGACCTGATGAAGTACGAGGTCGAGAAGCCGGGCCGGCTCATCGACATCACGCGCCTGCCGCTGCAGGGCATCGAGGAGCACGAGGGCGGCCTGCGCCTCGGGGCGCTCGCCACCAACGCCAAGGTCGCCTACGACGCGCGCGTCGCCGAGCGGTACCCGCTCCTGCGCAACGCGATCCTGGCCGGGGCCTCGGCGCAGCTGCGCAACGCGGCGACCACCGGCGGCAACCTGCTCCAGCGCACCCGCTGCTACTACTTCTACGATGCGGGCACGCCCTGCAACAAGCGCGAGCCGGGTTCCGGCTGTCCGGCGATCGGCGGGGTGAACCGCATCCACGCGATCTTCGGGGCGAGCGACCAGTGCATCGCCACCCACCCCTCCGACATGTGCATCGCCCTGGCCGCCCTGGAGGCGACCGTGCGGGTGAGCGGGCCGGACGGCGAGCGGGCGATTCCCTTCGCGGAGTTCCACCGCCTGCCGGGGAACGCGCCGGAGAAGGACACCACCCTCAAGCCCGGCGAGATCGTCGTCTCGGTGGACCTGCCGGAGCGGGGCTTCGCCCGGAACTACACCTACCTGAAGCTGCGGGACCGGCTGTCCTACGCCTTCGCCCTGGTCTCGGTGGCGGCGGGGCTCGAATTGGACGGCGACACCATCACCACCGCCCGCCTCGCCCTCGGCGGCGTCGCCCACAAGCCCTGGCGCAACCAGGAGGCCGAGGCCCTGCTCGTCGGCCAGCCCGCCACGCGGGAGACCTTCGCCAAGGCCGCCGACCTGATCGTGGCCGAGGCCAAGCCCCAGTCCGAGAACGGCTTCAAGGTCGAACTCGCCCGGCGCGCCATCGTGCGCGGCCTCGAACAGGCCGCCGCGGGCACGCCCCAGTCGCTCAGCGACAAGCGCATTCAGTGAGGCAACCTATGGCCACCCAGATCAGTCCCGCCTCCGGCACCGACCGCCACGTCGGCAGCCCCCGCAGCCGCGTCGACGGCCCCGCCAAGGTCACCGGCCTCGCCAAGTACGCGGCCGAGTTCACCGCCGAGGGCCTCGTCCACGGCTACATCGTCACCAGCACCATCGCCCGGGGGACCGTCACCGCCATCGACACGGCGGCGGCGCGGGCCGTGCCCGGCGTCGTGAAGGTGCTCACCCACGACAACCGCCCGGACATGTCCGAGGACCCCAAGTCCTACCAGGACATGGTCGGCCCCCCCGGCGTGCCCTACCGCCCGCTGCTCGACGCGAACGTCCTGTTCTCCGGCCAGCCGGTGGCGGTGGTGCTGGCGGAGGATTTCGAGACGGCCCGCTACGCCGCCTCCCTGGTGAAGGTGACCTACAAGGCCGAGACGCCGAAGACCGACATCGACGCGCTGCTGGGCGAGGCCTACGAGCCGCCCAAGAAGCGCGACGGCATCAAGCCGCCGCCGGAGCCGTGGGGCGATGCCGACGGGGCCTACGCCAAGGCGCCGATCCAACTGCGCCAGCAGTACCGGATGGCCAACGAGCACCACAACCCGATGGAGCCCCACGCCACGACCGTCGTGGTCGAGGAGGGCGGGACCTTCACGGTCTACGACAAGATCCAGGGTGTCGCGAACACGCAGCAATACCTCACCGGCGCCTTCGGCCTGAAGCCGGAGCAGGTGCGGGTGCTCAATCCGTATCTCGGCGGCGGCTTCGGCGGCGGCCTGCGCCCGCAGTTCCAGGCCTTCCTGGCGATGCTCGCGGCCCGCGACCTGAACCGCTCCGTGCGGATCGTGCTCACCCGCGAGCAGATGTGGAGCTTCACCTACCGGGCCGAGGCGGTGCAGACCGTCTCCCTGGGCGCGGACCGGGACGGCACCCTCCAGGCCCTCCGGCACGATGCCGTGCACGGCACCTCGCACTACGAGGATTACCAGGAGAACATCGTCAACTGGTCGGGCACGCTCTACGCCTGCGACAACGTCAAGCTCACCTACAAGCTCGCCAAGATCGACACGGCCACCCCCGGCGACATGCGCGCCCCGGGCGCCGTCTCGGGGTTGTTCGCCCTCGAGAGCGCGATGGACGAGCTGGCCCAGGACCTCGGCAAGGACCCGATCGAGCTGCGGCTCATCAACTACACCGACCGGGAGCCCATCGAGGACAAGCCGTTCGGCTCGAAGGCCCTGAAGGCCTGCTTCACGCAGGGGGCGGAGCGTTTCGGCTGGGCCAAGCGCACCCCGCAGCCGCGCTCCATGCGCGAGGGCCGGGAGCTCGTGGGCTGGGGCGTGGCCTCGGGGATCTGGGAGGCGCTGATGATGCCCTCCAAGGTGCGCGCGGTGCTGACCGGCGACGGCAAGCTCGAGCTCGGCAACTCCACCGGCGACATCGGCACCGGCACCTACACCATCCTCACCCAGATCGGCGCCGACAGCCTCGGGCTGTCGATGGAGGACGTGACGACCAAGCTCGGCGACACCTCGCTCGCCGAGGCCCCCGTGGCCGGCGGCTCGTGGACGGCGGCCTCCTCGGGCACCGCCGCGATGAAGGCGTGCCGGGAGATCGCGGCGCAGGTCTTCGTGCTCGCCCGGCAGATGGACGACTCGCCGCTGGCCAACGCCGACTTCGAGCGGGTGGTGTTCACCGGCGGGCGCATCGCGCTCGCCGACGACCCGTCCCGCTCGGTGGCCATCACCGACGCCATGAAGGCCGGCGGCTTCGACCGGATCGAGGTCGTCGGGGAGGCCGGGCCGGATTCGGACTTCGCCAAGGAGTTCGAGTGCTTCACCCACCAGGCGGTGTTCGTGGAGGTGAAGGTCGATGAGGAGTTGGGTCAGGTCCGGGTGACGCGGGTGGTCTCGGCCATCGCGGCGGGCAAGATCCTGAACCCCAAGACCGCCAGGAGCCAGATCATTGGCGCCACGGTGATGGGGATCGGCTCGGCCCTGCACGAGGAATCGATGCTGGACCATCGCCTCGGCCGGTTCATGAACCGCAACCTCGGCGAGTATCACGTCCCCGCCCACGCCGACATCCACGACCTCGACGTGATCTTCGTGGACGAGGAGGACAAGGCGAACCCCCTCGGCGTGAAGGGTGTGGGCGAGATCGGCATCGTCGGCACGGCGGCGGCCATCGCCAACGCCGTCCACCACGCCACCGGCAAGCGCGTCCGCGACATGCCGATCACCGTCGAGAAGCTGCTGTAAGGGCAGGGCGCACGGGGGCCTCTTCCCCCGGGCGCGGGTTCCCCCTCTCCCCGTCCTGCGGGGAGAGGCCCACGGACACCTTGTGGTGTCCGTGGGGAGCGAGAGGCGAAGCCGGAGCGGGGGTGAGGGGGCCACCCGGAGGAGCCCCTTTCGGCACGCCCCTCACCCCTGGCTGCCGCCTCGCTCCGGCGACGACGAGGTCGCCGGAGCCCTCTCCCCGCACGCGGGGCGAGGGGGAGGCCTGTCGACGATGGCGCGATGCGACTGACCCCCGTCACTGCGTTCGCAATGACGGGATGGCGTGATGGGCAGCGCCCTCCCACACGGCGTGGTAGCGCAGACACCGGCGGGGGGGCCCGCCGGAGGGCGAGCCTTGAGCGTGATTCTGCAATCCTGGCGCTTCTGGGCGATCCTCTCGGCGGTCTTCGCGGCGATGACCGCGATCCTCGCCAAGGTCGGTGTCTCGGGCGTCCCCTCCGACGTCGCGACCCTGGTCCGCACGGGGGTGATCCTGCTCTTCGCCGCCGCCCTCGTGGCGGTGACGGGGCAGGGGAGCGCCCTCGGGCAGATCTCCGGCCGCAGCCTGCTGTTCCTGGTCCTGTCGGGGCTGGCCACGGGGGCGTCGTGGCTGTGCTACTTCCGCGCCCTGTCGCTCGGCGAGGCGGCCCGGGTCGCCCCCATCGACAAGCTCAGCGTGGTGCTGGTGGCGATCCTCGGGACGAGCCTGCTCGGGGAGAGCCTGAGCGCCGCCGCCTGGGCCGGCGTCGTGCTGATCGCGGCGGGCGCCGCCCTCGTGGCGTCGGGCTGGTAGGCCGGTTTCGTAACCTTTCCCGCCGATCCTCGGATCCTCAGGCGGGAGATGACGATGGAATGGGTCTACCGCGGCTTCGAGACGTCGCTCCTCGGCCTGTCCCTGTGCCTCGGCCTCGCGGCCCTGGCGAGCCTCGGCCCCGCCCGGGAGCCGGAGGCCACCCTCGCCGTCACCCTGCCGATGATCAGCGTGACGGCGTCGCGCTGAAGGCGCCTACTTCTCCTTGAAGCCGTATTCCGGCGTCTCGTCGTCGTTGCCGTAATACTTGTAGGGCAGGAACTTGCCCGACATGCTCAGCTTCACCCGGTCGCCCTTGTTGTTGGCCTCCCGGGCCATGTCCATGTTGAAGTCGATGGCCGACATGATGCCGTCGCCGAACTCCTCCTGGATCAGCTCCTTGAAGGTCGTGCCGTAGACCATCACCAGCTCGTAGAAGCGGTAGATCAGCGGGTCGGTCGGGGGCATGGAGGGGATCGAGCCGCGGTAGGGCGCCTCGTTGATCATCCGCTCCTCGGCCTCGGTGAGGCCGAACAGCGCGGCGGCGCGCTTGGCCTGCGCCTTCGGCAGCTTCATCTGGCCCATGCAGGCCGCGGTGATCAGGAACGGCGACAGGCCGCCGATCTCCTCGTGGATGTGCTTCCAGCTCCAGCCCTTCTCGCGCTTGATGTCGAGGAGCTTCTCGGTGAGGTCTTCGCGCTTCATAATGATCCTCTGCGCCATGGCGCGCGGCCCATAGCATGCCCTATGCCATCGGCCGCCCCATCCGCCCGCGCGCTCCGGAAAAGTTCCGGGAGCGCCGCGTTGCACCGGATGGAAGTTGAGGGCGTGGTTTCCCTGCACCGCCCGGGTGCGTTACGGGGGCGGGGGCGGGATAAGGCTTGCATCGGCCAGCGCTTTACGAACCATGAGCCTAAGCGCGCGGAGGTGGTTTTGGGCGGCGACGAACAAGACGTGCGCGAGGACGAGGACGGGGGGGAGGCGGCATCCCTCCCCCAGACCTGGGAATTCGTGCTGCCCGACGAGGCGGCCACCGAGGATCTCGGCCTGTTCCTGTGCGAGTTCCTCATGCCGGGGGACCGGGTGGCCCTCACGGGCAGCCTCGGCGACGGCAAGACGACCCTGGCGCGCGCGATCATCCGCGAGCTGACCGGCGAGCCCGACCTGGAGGTGCCGAGCCCGACCTTCACCCTCATCCAGCCCTACACCGCCCGCGACGGCCGCGGGATCGTCCATGCCGACCTCTACCGCCTGCGCGACGCGGACGAACTGGTGGAGCTCGGCTTCGACGAGATGGCCGAGGAGGCCATCACCCTGGTCGAGTGGCCGGAGAAGATGCCGCCCCATGACGGGCCGGTCCTGTCCGTCAGCCTGTCCCTGCGGCCGGAATTCGGCGAGGGCTCCCGCTTCGCCCGGATCGAGGGGCATGGCGCGATGCGCGCCCGCCTCGACCGGGCGCGGGCGGTGCGCAAGCTCCTGGCCCGGGCCGGGTGGGACGATGCCGAGCGCATCCTGATGCAGGGGGACGCCTCGTCCCGCGCCTACGAGCGCCTGCGCAGGCCGGACGGGTCCACGGCGGTGCTGATGATCGCCCCGCCCCGGCCGGACGGGCCGCCGGTGCGCGACGGCAAGCCCTACTCGGCCATCGTCCACTTGGCCGAGAGCGTCCACGCCTTCGTGGCCCTCGACCGGGGCCTGCGAGCTCTCGGCTTCTCGGCCCCCAGGGTCTACGGCGAGGACCTGACCGAGGGGCTGCTGATCCTGGAGGATCTCGGCAGCGAGCCGGTGGTCGAGGGCGGCGCCCCCCGGCCGGAGCGCTACGCGGAGGCCGTGCGCCTGCTCGCCAAGCTCCACGCCACCGACCTTCCCTCCGTGCTGCCGGTGGCGGCGGGGATCGACCACGTCATCCCGCCCTACGACAAGGAGGCGCTGCTGTTCGAGGCGGAACTCCTGCCCGAATGGTACGCCCCCGCCATCCGCGGCGTGAGCCTCCCCGAGGAGGCCCGGAGCGCCTTCGTCACTCTGTGGCGGGAGGCCCTGGACGCGGCCGTGCCCGCCCGCCCGACCTGGACGCTGCGGGACTACCACTCCCCCAACCTGATCTGGCTCCCCGGCCGCGAAGGGCTGGAGCGGGTGGGGGTGATCGACTTCCAGGACGCGGTGATGGGCCACCCGGCCTACGACGTCGCCTCGCTGCTGCAGGACGCCCGGGTCGATGCCAGCGCCGATTTCGAG
Organism: Methylobacterium sp. J-076; assembly: GCF_022829405.1. Classification (GTDB taxonomy): domain Bacteria; phylum Pseudomonadota; class Alphaproteobacteria; order Rhizobiales; family Beijerinckiaceae; genus Methylobacterium. The sequence goes on along the minus strand of NZ_JAKSXW010000072.1, from coordinate 24,340 downwards.
CTGCGGCTGCTCGGCCTCTACGTGCGCGAGCGCCGGGCCCGGGACCCGGCCTTCGACATGGGCACCTTCGCCACCGCCTACGCCCTGCTGGCGGCGCAGCGGGCCACCAAGATCCTAGGCATCTTCGCCCGCCTCGACAGGCGCGACGGCAAGCCGGGCTACCTCGCCCACCTGCCGCGGATCGAGGGCTACCTCGCCCGCAACCTCGCGCACCCGGCCCTGTCAAACCTGCGGGATTGGCACGCGCAGCACCTGCCCGCGCTTCTCGCCACCTAGGAATCGTGGTTTCACCCGGTCCGGGATCCTCGTGCGGGTGCGGGGTGGGCCCCCGCGTTCTCCGGGGGCCTTGCCCCTGGACCCCACCGAAGGGCTCGCCCTCCGGGACCCCCGTCTCGTCCAAAGCCTGCCGGTCACGACCCCCATGAGCGATGCGCCCTCGACCGTCTTCGTCCTCGCCGCCGGGCTCGGCACGCGCATGAGGCCGGTGACGGACACCCTGCCCAAGCCGCTGGTGGCGGTCGCCGGCAAGGCGCTCCTCGACCACGCCCTCGACCGGGCGGCGGAGGCGGGGCTCACCGAGGCGGTGGTGAACGTCCACTGGCTCGCCGACCAGATCGAGGGGCACCTCGCCCGCCGGTCGGGGGCGCCGCGCATCACCGTCTCCGACGAGCGCGCGGCCCTGCTCGAGACCGGCGGCGGCGTCCGCAAGGCGCTGCCCCTCCTGGGCGAGGCGCCCTTCGTGGTGATGAACTCCGATTCGTTCTGGCTCGAAGGGCCCGAGCCCAACCTCTCCCGGCTGATCGCCCGGTGGGACGGGGCGCGGATGGACGCGCTCCTCCTCGTGGCCCCCACCACCACCAGCCTCGGCTACGAGGGCGCGGGCGACTTCGTGATGGACGCGGACGGGCGCCTGGAGCGCCGGGGCGAGCGCAAGGTCGCGCCTTTCATCTACGCGGGCGTCGCCATCCTGAAGCCGGCGCTGTTCACCGACGCGCCGGAGGGGTCCTTCTCCCTGAACCGCCTGTTCGACAGGGCCATCGCGGCCGGGCGGCTCTGCGGCATGCGCCTCGACGGGCAATGGCTGCATGTCGGAACCCCGGAGGCGATCCGCGCCGCCGAGGAACGGGTGCAGGCCAGCACCCGCACCCCCCTGAATCAAGGGTCGATTCGGCCCACCCCCGCGACGGAGATCGCATCGTGCAGGAAACCCAAGGACGGATCGCCCTCGTGACGGGGGCCGCGCGGGGCATCGGCCTCGCCACCACGGAGCGCCTGCTCGCGGAGGGCTGGACGGTCGCCCTCCTCGACATCGACGGGGCGACCCTCGCGGCGACCATGGACCGCCTCGCCAAGCCCGAGGCGACGCTGGCGATCACCGCCGACGTCTCCGTCCCCGCGCAGGTGAAGGCCGCCGTGCAGCAGGTCTCCGACCGGTTCGGCCGCCTCGACGCCCTGGTGAACAATGCCGGCATCGCGATCTTCAAGCCGCTTCTGGAGACCACCTTCGAGGATTGGTCGAAGGTGCTGGCGGTGAACCTCTCCGGCCCGTTCCTCTGCACCCAGGCCGCCGCGCCGCTCATGGCCGCGGGCGGCGGCGGGGCGGTGGTGAACATCACCTCCATCTCGGGCCTGCGCGCCTCGACGCTCCGGGTCGCCTACGGCACCAGCAAGGCCGGCCTCGCCCAGCTCACCAAGCAACTGGCCATCGAGCTGGCCCAGGACGGCATCCGCGTGAACGCCGTCGCCCCCGGCCCGGTGGACACCGCCATGGCCAAGGCGGTCCACAGCCCCGAGATCCGCGCCGCCTACCACGACGCCGTGCCGCTCGCCCGCTACGGGCTGGAGACCGAGCTCGCCGAGGTGATCGTGTTCCTGTGCTCCGCGCGGGCCTCCTACGTCACGGGGCAGGTCATCGCGGTGGATGGCGGCTTCGAGGCCACCGGCATCGGCCTGCCGGCCCTGCGGGCGGACAAGCGGTAGGGCGCGCGGCGCCCCTCCCTCGTCATCGCGGCGGGGCGCACGCGGTGACGGCACCGCCAGAAGATCGCGCGTCATCCATTTCCGCGCGATTTGTTGCGGCGTCTCGGGCGAGACAACTTTAAATCAACGTGTCGCCGCTATTCCGGGTGAATGAGACGGCGCCGGCAGCCTCTGCGCGGAGCCGACTGCCGAGGAACGAATCCCCGTGAGCTATACTGTCACCGCCCGCTGCGCCGTCGGCCGCCGCGACCACCTGCACGCGTCGGTCCTCTCGGCCCTCGATCAGGCCATGAGCCTCATCGCCGCCGGCCTGTCCGAGGTGGCGATCGTCGACGGCGACGGGTGCTCGCGCACCCCCGGCGCCCTCTACCAGACCCTGTTCGGCCCCCGCCCGGCGGTGCAGGCCGAGCCCGTCGGCCTCGCGGCCTGAGGCGGGCGGGCCGGTCTTCCCGCCCCCTCCGGGGGCCGCCCTCCCCCGCAGAGCGGGGAGGGGACGCGGTGGGCGTCAGCCGACGCTGCGCAGGTAGGCCGGGCGGGTCTGCTTCGCCCCGGTGCCCATCTCGCGGATGAAGGCCGCGATCCGCGGGGCGATGATCGCGCGGTAGCGGGAGCCGTTGAACACCCCGTAATGCCCCACGCCCGCCTGCAGGTGGTAGGCCTTGCGCGAATCCGGCAGGTTGGGCGTCAGGTCGAGGGCCGCCTTGGTCTGGCCGACGCCGGAGATGTCGTCGTTCTCGCCCTCCACCGCCAGGATGGCGCAGCGGCGGATCGCGGACGGATCGACCGGCACCCCGCGCACGACCATCTCCCCCTTCGGCAGGCTGTGGTTCACGAACACCGTCTCCACGGTCTGCAGGTAGTACTCGGCGGTGAGGTCCATCACCGCGAGGTACTCGTCGTAGAACTCCCGGTGCTTCTCGGCCGAATCGCCGTCGCCCTTCACCAAGTGGTCGAACATGTCCGTATGGGCGGTGACGTGCCGGTCGAGGTTCATCGCCATGAACCCCGAGAGCTGCAGGAAGCCCGGATAGACCCGGCGGAACGCCCCCGGATAGAGCGGCGGCACGAGGCTGATCGTGTTGCGCTCGAACCACTCCTGGCCGCGCTCCTGGGCGAGGCAGTTCACGGCGGTGGGCGAGCGGCGGGTGTCGATGGGGCCGCCCATCAGGGTCATGGAGGCGGGCACGTGCGGCTCGCCCTCGGCCTCCATCAGCGCCACGGCCGCCATCACCGGCACGGCCGGCTGGCACACGGCCATCACGTGCAGGTCGGGCCCGAGCTCGGCGAAGATGTCGCGCAGGGTCTCGATGTAGTTGTCGAGGTCGAACGGGCCGGCGAGCAGCGGGACCATCCGCGCGTCCGTCCAGTCGGTGACGAACACCCGATGGTTCGGCAGCATCGCCTCCACGGTGCCGCGCAGCAGCGTGGCGTAGTGGCCCGACATGGGGGCGACGACCAGCAGCTTCGGCTGCGGCGCGGCGGGCGGGGTGGTGAAGCCCCGGTCGAAGGCGATGAGCCGGCAGAACGGCCGCTCGGAGACGACCCGTTCCGTCACCGGGACGCGCTGCCCGTCCACCACGGTCTCGGTGAAGCCGAAGGCGGGCTTGCCATAGCGCCGGGTCACCCGCTCGAACATCTCGCACCCCGCTGCGATGGAGCGGGCGTAGGGCGAGTAGGCCAGCGGGTTGGCCGGGCTCCGGATGCTGTGGCGGGTGAGGTCGGCCGCCATCCGCGCCGGCGCCATCATCATCCGCGCGCCCTCGAACATCCCATAGGCCAGCAGCATCGGCGGTCTCCTCCGTGGCGCACAGGGTCGCCGGCGAACTCCCGGCAACCGGACCCGGAGAATGAGTGTTCCCCCTGAACACCGGCGGAACAACGCGGCCCGTCGTCTCAACCGGGGCCCCCGGCCGGAGGGGGGATCGGATGCGGTTTCGACGCAGGCCGCCTTCAGTTCCGCGAACCGCACCCTAAGGTCTGAGGATGCATACGATTCAGGAGAGTCTGGCCGGACTCGACGGCAGGGCCCGGCAACTTCGCCTCGACACGTTCGTCAGGCTGCGCTGGCTCGCCATCACCGGGCAGAGCGCGGCGGTGGTGGGGGCGCAGTTCGGGCTCGGCCTGAACCTGCCCTTCGGCTGGTGCTTCCTCGTCATCGCGGCGTCGTCCTGGCTGAACCTCGCCCTGCGGATCCGCTTCCCGGCGAGCTACCGGCTGAACGCCGATTCGGCGGCCCTGCTGCTGGCCTTCGACATCGTGCAGCTCGCCGCCCTGCTGTTCCTCACGGGCGGGCTGCAGAACCCGTTCTCCCTGCTGTTCCTCGCCCCCGTGCTGATCTCCGCCACGGCGCTGCCGCCGGAGCGGACCCTGGCGCTCGGGCTGCTCGCCATCGGCCTCGCCACCCTGCTCGCCCTGGTCCACCGGCCCCTGCCCTGGTTCGCCGACGGGCGGATCGAGCTGCCGTTCCTCTACGTCTCGGGGGTGTGGACGGCGATCCTCCTCGGGACGGCCTTCACCGGCGTCTACGCGTGGCGGGTGGCGGAGGAGGCGCGCCAGCTCGCCCGGGCCCTCGCCGCCACGGAGCTGGTGCTCGCCCGCGAGCAGCACCTGTCCCAGCTCGACGGGCTCGCCGCCGCCGCGGCCCACGAACTCGGCACGCCGCTCGGGACGATCATGGTCGTCTCCAAGGAGCTGATCCGCCAGATCGGGCCCGACGCCTCCCCCGCCGTCGCCGAGGACCTCGCCCTGCTCCGGGAGCAGGTCGACCGCTGCCGGAGCATCCTCGGCAAGCTCACCTCCCTCGACGGCGACGGCGAAGGGGGCGGCTTCCTGACGACGGTGACGTTCAGCCACCTCGTGGAGGAGCTGGTGGCCCCCCAGCGGGCGCTGGGCGTGGTGATCGATGCCTCCTGCCGGGGGGAGGGGCCGGAGCCCGGCTGCCGCCGCAACCCCGGGGTGATGTTCGGGCTCGGCAACATCCTCGACAACGCGGTGGACTTCGCGACGACGCGGGTCGTGATCGAGGGGCACTGGAACCACGACCGGGTCTGGATCGAGATCCGCGACGACGGCCCCGGCTTCTCGGCGGAGGTGCTCCTGCGGGCGGGGGAGCCCTACGTCACCACCCGCAGCGCCGAACAGCCCTCGGCCGGCGGCACCGAGACGGTGGGTCTCGGCCTCGGCCTGTTCATCGCCAAGACGTTGATCGAGAGATCCGGCGCGCAGATCGGCCTGTCGAACGCCGCCGGCCACGATGAGCACGGGGCGATCGTCCGTGTCTCCTGGGCCCGTCACATTTTCGAGCGTGGCGCCGTCCCGCGACATTCTCCTGAGATAAGCGGTTCCACGCCCCTGCCGTCCCGCGACATCGTGCCTATATAGTGGACTCAACGAAGAGATCTTCGAAAGGAGCTCCCGATGCTGACGCAATCCGGGACGAGCGTGGCCGCGGACGCCGCCATATTGAACGACGCCGATCCACTGGCTGCCTTCTCGGACCGCAGCCTGTTGATCGTCGATGATGACAAGCCGTTCTCGACCCGGCTCGCCCGGGCCATGGAGAGCCGCGGCTACCACGTGCAGGTGGCCGAGAGCGTGGCCGAGGGTGTGTCCGCCGTCGAGGCCCACGCCCCCGCCTTCGCGGTGATCGACATGCGCCTGGGCGACGGCAACGGGCTCGACGTGATCGCCCGGCTCAAGGAGCGCCGGCCGGAGGCCCGTGGGGTCATCCTGACGGGCTACGGCAACATCGCCACGGCGGTGACGGCGGTGAAGCTCGGGGCGTTCGACTACCTCGCCAAGCCGGCCGACGCCGACGAGATCCACGGCACGCTCATGGCCCAGCCGGGCGAGCGCGCGGATCCGCCGGAGAACCCGATGTCGGCCGACCGGGTGCGGTGGGAGCACATCCAGCGGGTCTACGAGCTGTGCGGCCGCAACGTCAGCGAGACGGCGCGGCGGCTCAACATGCACCGCCGGACGCTGCAGCGCATCCTGGCCAAGCGCGCCCCGCGCTGAACCGGTCCTCCGGCGGCGCGGGTTGCGCCGCCGGGCCGGGCTGGGGTAGCAGGGCAGCGTCGCGGGCCCGGTCGCCGGGCGGGAAGGGCGTGAGCTGTGAACGCACGCAATGCGGTCACCATCCTGAGCATGATGGTTCTGGTGGGCACGGAGGTGTTCGCCGTGGCGATCGCGGCCGGCTGGGCGCTCGCCGGCCTGTTCGACCTGGGGGACAGGGTCGGCCATGGGCTGATGGGGCTGTTCAGTCTCTTCGCCGTCTGGATCATGGTCCAGCTCTGGCGCCGGGCCACGAGCATCGAACCGCTCTCCGCGCCGCGGCATCGGTAGACCCTTTCGGGGTGGGGATGGCGGGCGGCGGAGCGTTCGACAAGGTGGGCCGCCTGTTCTAAGGATCGCCTGTCATATGTTGGATGTCGCCGACGCGGTTCGCGGCCGGTAACTGGTGAGCTGCACAGCGATGAAAGCCCGAATCACCGTCACCCTGAAGACCGGCGTGCTGGATCCCCAGGGCAAGGCGATCGAGGCCGCCCTGAAGTCGCTCGGGATCGCCGGGGTCGAGGGCGTCCGCCAGGGCAAGGTCTTCGACCTGGAGGTCGCCACCTCCGATGCCGCGACGGCGCAGGAGACGCTGAAGGCGGCCTGCGAGAAGCTGCTGGCCAACACCGTCGTCGAGAACTACGCGATCGAGATCGCCTGATGCACGCCGCCATCGTGGTCTTTCCCGGTTCGAATCGCGAGGCGGACGTCGCGCGGGCGCTCCGGATGTCGGGCGCGAAGGTCTCGATGGTGTGGCACGCCGACACGGCGCTGCCCGCCGGGACCGACCTCGCCGTCCTGCCCGGCGGCTTCTCCTACGGGGATTACCTGCGCTGCGGGGCTATCGCCGGCCGCGCGGCGGCCATGGACGCGGTGCGGGCCCATGCGGCCCGGGGCGGCCTCGTCCTCGGCATCTGCAACGGCTTCCAGATCCTGTGCGAGTCGGGCCTCCTGCCCGGCGCGCTGATGCGCAACGCCGACCGCCGGTTCATCTGCCACCGGCAGACCCTGCGGGTCGAGCGCACCGACACCCGCTTCGCCCAAGCCTACACGAAGGGGCAGGTGATCGACGTCTGCGTCGCCCACGGCGAGGGCAACTACTTCGCCGACCCGGAGACGCTGGCCCGGATCGAGGGCGAGGGCCGGGTGGCCTTCCGCTACTGCGACGAGGCCGGCGCGATCACCGTCGCCGCCAACCGCAACGGCTCGCTCAACAGCATCGCCGGGGTCTACTCCGAGGCCGCCAACGTCCTCGGGATGATGCCCCACCCCGAGAATTTCGTGGAAGACCTGATCGGCGGCACCGACGGGCGCGGCCTGTTCGCGAGCCTCGCGGCCTGACCGGCCCGTCCTCGTTTCGGGCGCGGCGGCGGAGAGACTGATTCCGCCCCGCAGATCTGACGTCGAAAACTATACTTAACCGGCGATTAAGGTTTTCGCTTCATGAAGGAGGCATCCAGTGTGCTGGATGCGAGTGCGACTCTCTTCGTCCACTCTGTTTGATGCCTCCCTGACGACTCGTTCAGCCGCCCTCCGGGGCGGCTTTTTTCATGCGCCATGCCCGTGGCGGGGGGAGCCTCCCGAGGGCGGCGCCGCACCCGTACACGCCCCGCCACCCTGGGTCGCCTCACCCGCGACGACGGCGGGGGGCCGGCACCGCGGGGGCCGGCCTACTCCGCCGCGCTGGCGTGGACGCGGGGCGCGGGCGTCTCCGCGCCGGCCGCCCGCTCGCCCTCCCGCACCGCCTTCCGGCGGAACAGGCGCATCACCACCACGAAGAAGACCGGTACGAAGAACACCGCGAGGACGGTGGCGGTGATCATGCCGCCCATCACGCCCGTGCCGATGGCCTGCTGGCTCTTCGAGGCGGCGCCGGTGGCGATGGCCAGGGGCACCACGCCGAAGATGAAGGCGAGCGAGGTCATCACGATCGGCCGGAACCGGAGCGTCGCCGCCGCGATGGTCGCCTGCGTCACCGAGGTGCCGGGCTTCCACAGGTCGCGGGCGAATTCCACGATCAGGATCGCGTTCTTGGCCGAGAGGCCGATGATCGTGATGAGCCCGATCTTGAAATAGACGTCGTTGGGCATCCCCCGCAGCATCACCGCCGCCACCGAGCCGATCACCCCCAGCGGGATGACGAGGAGCACCGAGACGGGAATCGCCCAGCTCTCGTACAGGGCGGCGAGGCACAGGAAGACGAGGAGCACCGAGAGGGCCAGCAGCAGCGTCGCCTGGCTGCCCGCCTGCTTCTCCTGCTCGGACTGGCCGGTCCAGGCGTAGCCGAAGCCCTTGGGCAACTGGAGCATCAGCCGCTCCATCTCGGCGATGGCGTCGCCGGAGGTGTAGCCGGCCCGGGGCTCGCCGGTGAAGCGCACCGACTGGTAGCCGTTGAAGCCGACGATCTGGCTCGGCCCCACGCCCCATTTCAGCTCCGCGAAGGAGGACATCGGCACCATCGTGCCAGTGCTGTTCTTCACCGCGTAGTTGAGGATGTCGGAGGCGTTGAGGCGCTGGAGCTGCTCGGCCTGCACGTAGACGCGCTGCATCTTGCCCCGGTTCGGGAAGTCGTTGGTGTAGACCGAGCCGAGGTTGACCTGGATGACGTCGTTGATGTCCTCGAACTTCACGCCGAGCGCGGCCGCCTTCTCCCGGTCGATGATCAATTCGGCCTGGGGCGTGGCGGGCAGGCCCTCGATCTTCACGTTCTTCAGCACCGGGCTGCGCTTGGCCACCGCCATCAGCTGCGCCTGGGCGGCGGTGAGGGCGGCGTAGCCCCGCTGCGCCCTGTCCTGCAGGCGGAAGGAGAAGCCCGCCGCGTTGCCGAGGTTGTCGACGGGCGGGGGCTCCTGCGCGTCGATCATCGCGTCCCGGTAGCCGCTGAGCGCCTCGTTGGTGCCCTTCACCAGGGCGGCGGCGGAGCTGCCCGCGTCGCGCTCGTCCCAGGGCTTCAGGGTGACGAAGGCCTGGCTGGTGTTCGGCCCCTGGCCGGAGAACGAGAAGCCGTTGAGGATCGTCACCGTGGCGACGCCCGGCTGCGCCAACAGGTGCTCCTCCACCTTGCGCACGGCGGCAAGCGTCCGGTTGAACGAGGCGCCGGGCGGGGTCTGCACGTCGACGGTGAAGAAGCCCTGGTCCTCCACCGGCAGGAAGCCCTCCGGCAGGCGCATGAAGGCGTAGGCCGTGCCCGCCACCAGGGCGAGGTAGACCAGCATCACCCGGCCGGATTTGCGGATGAACCACGCCGTGCCGCGTCCGTAGCGGGCGGTCTCCCGGTCCACGAAGCGGTTGAACGCCCCGAACACGCCCCCCTTGGCGTGGCCGTGGCCCTTCTCGACCGGCTTGAGGAAGGTCGCGCACAGCGCCGGCGTCAGGGACAGGGCGAGCAGCGCCGAGAAGGCGATGGAGGTGACCATCGCGATGGAGAACTGCCGGTAGATGATGCCCACCGAGCCGGGGAAGAACGCCATCGGCACGAACACCGCCATCAGCACCAGGGTGATGCCGATGATCGCCCCGGTGATCTGGTCCATGGCCTTCCGGGTCGCCTCCTTCGGGGGCAGACCCTCCTCGTTCATGATGCGCTCGACGTTCTCGACCACGACGATGGCGTCGTCCACGAGGATGCCGATGGCGAGCACCATGCCGAACATGGTGAGCACGTTCACGGAGAAGCCCGAAAGCCATATCACCGTCACCGTCCCCATCAGGGCGATGGGCACGACGATGGTGGGGATCAGGGTGTAGCGGATGTTCTGCAGGAACAGGAACATCACCAGGAAGACGAGGATCACCGCCTCCACGAGGGTGTGCAGCACCTTCTCGATGGAGGCCTTCACGGCGGGGGTGATGTCGTAGGGGATGTCCCACTTCAGCCCCGAGGGGAAGAACGGCGACAGCTCCTCCATCTTGGCGCGGATGGCCTTGGCGGTCTCCAGCGCGTTGCCGTCGGGGGCGAGCGTCACCGAGATGCCCGCCGCCTGACCGCCGTTGAGGCGGGTGGAGAACTGGTAGGCGTCGCCGCCGAGCTCGATCCGGGCGACGTCGCGCAGGCGCACGTTCGACCCGTCCGGGTTCGCCCGCAGGACGATGGCCCCGAAATCCTCCACGGTCGAGAGCTGGCCCTTCACCACGATGGGCGCGGTCAGCGCGTTGGCGGACGGGCTCGGCTGCGCGCCCACCGCGCCCGAGGCGATCTGGATGTTCTGGTTGCGGATGGCGTCGCTGACGTCGCCGGGGGTCAGCGACAGGCCGCGCAGCTTGTCCGGGTCCACCCACACCCGGAGGGAGCGTTCCGTCGAGTACAGGGTCGCCCGGCCGACGCCGGGGATGCGGCGGATCTCGTTGATGACGTTGCGGATCAGGAAGTCGCCGAGCCCCACCTCGTCCATCCCGCCGTCGGTGGAGACGAGGGTGATGATGTTGAGGGTGGCGGCGGAGGCCTCCTCCACGAGGATGCCGTTCTGGCGCACTTCCAGGGGCAGGCGCGCCTCGACGCGCTTCAGCCGGTTCTGCACCTCCACCGAGGCGAGCGACGGATCGGTGCCGGGGCGGAAGGTGGCGGTGATGTTCACGGAGCCGAACGAGTCGGTGGTCGACTCGAAGCTCATGATGTTGGCCGCGCCGTTCAGCTCGTCCTCGATGAGCCGGGTCGTGCCCGTGTAGAGGCTCTCCACCGAGGCGCCGGGGAAGGCGGTCGAGAGGGCGATGGAGGGGGGCGCGATCACCGGATACTGCGCCACCGGCAGGTTCGGGATCGCCAGCGCGCCGCCGAGCAGGATGAACAGCGCGACGACCCAGGCGAAGACCGGCCGGTCGATGAAGAAGCGGGCCATCAGATGGCTCCCTGGGTGGGCGGTGCGGACAGGCTCATGGCCGATGGGACGAATCCCCTCTCCCCGTCTTGCGGGGAGAGGGCCGCGACGATCCCGTCGTCGGCGCGGCGGGGCGGCAGCCGGGGGTGAGGGGGCGTGACGGACGAGGTGCCTCCGTTCGGCCCCCTCACCCTCGCTCCGGCTTCGCCTGCGCTTCCCCCGGACACGACAGGGTGTCCGTGGGCCGCTCCCCGCAGGCGGGGAGAGGGGGATCCGCGTCGCGACATGGCGCCTCCCTCAGCGGCGCTGCGCGGCGGCTTGCGCGCGTTGCTGGGTGTCGGCCTTCTCGGCGGCTTCGTCGGCGTCGATCTTGGGGACCTCCGCGCCGCCCTCGGCATAGGGCGGCGTCTGGTCGATGGGCTTCACGCTCATGCCCACGGTGACCTTCTGGAAGCCGTCCACCACCACCCGCTCGCCGGGCTTCAGGCCGGAGCGGATCAGCCAGTCGGTGCCCACCACCGGGCCCACCTCGACGGGCTGGCGCATGACGGTCTGGTCGTCGCGGATCAGCCACACCTCGGCGCGGCCGTCCTCAGTGCGCTGGATCGCCTGCTGCGGCACGGCGATGGCATCCGAATCGATGCCCTGCTTGATGCGCGCCCGCACGTACATGCCGGGGAACAGCTCGTCGTGCGGGTTGGGGAACTGCACGCGCAGCGTCACCTGCCCCGTGCTCGGGTCGGCGGTCACGTCCGAGAACAGCAGGCGGCCGGCGAGCGGGTAGAGGGAGTTGTCGTCCATGATCAGGTGGACGTTGGCGGAGTTCTCCTCCAGCCGCGCCAGCTCGCCGCTGGCGAGGTCCCGACGCAGGCGGTTCAATTCGCCCACCGACTGGGTGATGTCGACGTAGATCGGATCGAGCTGCTGGATCGTCGCCAGCGCCCCGGTCTGGCCCGGCTCGATCAGGGTGCCCTCGGTGAGGAGCGCCCGGCCGATCCGCCCGGTGATCGGCGCGCGCACGTCGGTCCAGGACAGGTTGAGCTGGGCCCGGTCCCGGGCCGCCTTGGCGCCGGCCACCTCGGCCTCCGCCTGCTTCTTCCCGGCGAAGGCGGCATCGTACTGCGCTTGGCTCGCCGTGGCGCGGGAGAGCAGCTGCTCCAGCCTGTCGGCCTGCTGGCGGGCCAGCACCTGCGCCGCCTCCTGGCGTGCCAGCGCCGCCTCGGCGCTCGCCAGCTCGACCTCGTAGGGGGCCGGGTCGATCTTGTAGAGGATGTCGCCTTCCTTGACCTGGCTGCCCTGCTCGAACAGCCGCTTGATCACGAGGCCGGAGACCCGGGAGCGCACCTCGGCGATCCGCATCGGCGCCACCCGGCCGGGCAGGTCGCGCAGGTAGGGGATCGCCTGCGGATGCACGGTGACGAAGCCGACATCGGGCACGGGCGGCGCGGGCGCGGCGGCCTGCTGCGGGTTGCAGGCGGCCAGGGACAGGCCGAGGGCGACGGCCGGGAGGAGGGTGAGGGCGGACAGGCGGATCACGGGTGGCGACGCTCCTGACTGGCATCCGCGGACGCGGACGGAGTCGTGTGGGCGGAACTCTAAGGGGTTCGGCGCGAAAGGCGGCATCGGCGGGCGAAGGCTTCCGGGTGCATCATGCCCTGGGCCGTGTCCCCTTGTCCGATGCGCCGGGATCAGGCCGCGCGGGGAGGCCGCAGGGGCGAGGCCAGCGGCGCGGGCGCGGGCAGCGCCGCGTGCGTCCGGGGGAACGGCGCCGCGACGAAGCCGGGGGCGACGAGCGATTCGGCGACCTGACCCGGCAGGGCCGGATCGGCGGGCACCTCGATGTCGGCGGGGGCGACGGTGGTGCCGGTGCGGTCGAGCCGGTGCACGAGGGGCGCCTGCACCGGGGCCGTGTGCGGGGCCATCACCGCCAGGGCGGGCCGGAACGACGCCGCGGCGCCTGCCGGGGCGGGCCCGGGGACGGCGAGGACGGCGAAGGCCAGGGCGACGAGGCCGAGGGCGAGAAAGCCCGCGGCGAGCGCCACGAGCCATGCGCCCGGCCGGGGGGCCGCGAGGTCCGCGCCGGGGCGGGCCGGTGGGGCAGGCTGGGTGATCACGCCGGTGTGATAAGCGCGGCGGCCCGCGGATGCAATCGCAGCCGGTGCCGCAGCCCCTGTGGCCCGGATCGCACACCCCCCGGCAAAGGCGACGGACCACGCCTGCGCGGCCTCATCCGTGCCGCGATGCCGATGCCCGTTCCGGTTGAGGCCCCCCCAAGGGGCTGCCCATCAACGATGTAGGGGACGAGACTGCATGTCGGGACGCATCGCGACGCTGGCGATCGCCGGAGTGTTGCTCGGGGCCGTGCCGGCCCGGGCGGATTTCTTCGACCGGGGGCCGATCGCCGACTTCCTCAACGGCTTCCGCACCCAGGCCATCCCCCGGGACACGGTGGCGTGGTCGGGCAAGGAGAAGCCCGGCACCATCGTGGTCTCCACGCGCCAGCGCCGGCTCTTCTACGTGCTCGGCGGCGGTGAGGCGGTGCGCTACGGCGTCGGCGTCGGCCGCGAGGGCTTCTCTTGGTCGGGGGTGAAGACCGTGACCATGAAGAAGGAATGGCCGGATTGGCGCCCGCCGCAGCAGATGCTGGCCCGCCGCCCGGACCTCCCCCGCTACATGGCCGGCGGCCAGGACAACCCCCTCGGCGCCCGCGCCCTGTACCTGGGCTCCTCGCTCTACCGCATCCACGGCTCCAACGAGCCCGAGACGATGGGCGCGGCGGTCTCCTCCGGCTGCATCCGCATGACCAACAAGGACGTCGCCGACCTGTACGACCGGGTGCGGGTGGGCACCAAGGTGATCGTGCGGGATTGAGGGCACGCGGTTCGGTGGCGTCGGGGCCCGACGCCACCGGCCGGCGCGGTTGACGATGATATCGCCTGCGATATCATGCGGTCATGAACGTCGTGGACGCGAACGTCATCCTGAGCGGTCTCCGCTCGCGAAACGGCGCATCGCATGCGGTGCTCACGGAGATGCTGCGGGGGACGATTCCCTTCGCGGTCTCTCCGGCGGTGATGGTCGAGTACGAGGACCTGCTGAAACGGCCCGGCATCCTTGGGCCCGAGCCCTGGCTGAGGCCGGAGCAGATCGACGCCGTGCTCGATGCGCTCTGCGACCGGCTGACGCCGTCGTGTCCCTTCTTCCGATACCGCCCGTTCTTGAGCGATCCCAAGGACGATCTCTATATCGAGTGTGCCATGGCCGCCGCCGCCACGGTCATCGTCACGCATGACCGGCATTTTCAGGATCCCGCCGTCCCGGCGTTCGGAATCGAGGTTCTGTCCCCGCGGGAGTTCATCGTCCGGCTGACGTCGTCGAGGAGATCATCATGACCTACGCCCTCCGGCTTCCCGACCATGTCATGGAGCAGGCCAAGGCCGTCGCCGAGGCGCAGGGGACGTCGCTCAATCAGCTCTTCACGAGCTTCATCGCTTATGGGCTGGGGCAGCATCAGGCGTTCGAGACCATCCGCCGCCGCGCCGCACGGGCTGACGTCCCGGCGGTGCTGGAACTCCTCGCGCAGGCCCCCGACCTGCCCGCGGCCGAGGGTGACGAGATGCCCTGAGCGGGCTCTCATGCAGGGCCCGGCCCTGGCCCCCCCCCGAGGGCCTGCGCTTCGGGAGCCGATGACCGCCGCTACTTCGGGATGAACGCCCAGTAGTCGAGGTCGAGGATCACCGCCGGGTCGTAGCCGTCGTTGACCCTGCCGGGGAAGGCGGCGCAGGGCTGGTTCTTGGTGGCCACGGTGCGCAGGCGCAGCAGGCCGACATCGTCCCGCCCGACGTCGGCGGTCTCCAGCACCTCGCTCCAGGCATAGACCGTGTCGCCGGCGAACAGCGGCGCCACGTGGCGGCCGGCATTGATGCCCGCCAGGGCGAAGGCGTTGCCGAGGCCGTTGTAGCTCAGCGCCCGGGCCAGCGAGATCACGTGGCCCCCGTAGATCAGCCGGCGGCCGAAGCGGGTGTCCTTGGCGGCCAGCCCGTCGAAATGCACCTTGGCGGTGTTCTGGAACAGGCGGGTGGCGATCTGGTGCTCGGCCTCCTCGACGGTCATGCCATCGACGTGGTCGATCTTCTCACCCGCGGCATAGTCGCCGAACCGGTGCGGCGAGCCGGCCAGGGCGAGGTCGTAGGCGGAGCCCCGGAGGGGGGGCAGGGCACCCGCGAGGTCCTTCGGGTCGACGGCCTTGGCGAGCACCGGCACGTGCTCCTCGGCGATCGTGGCCTCGGGGTCGCGCTTGCGGACCAGCACCCAGCGGCAATAGCTGAGCACGGTCTCGCCGCGCTCGTCCGAGCCGACCGAGCGGACGTAGACGACGCCGGTCTGCCGGTTGGAGCTCTCCTTGAGGCCGATGACCTCGGAGACGGTGGAGAGGGTCTCCCCCGGATAGACCGGCCGGCGGAAGCCGCCCTCCGCGTAGCCGAGGTTGGCCAGCGCGTTGAGGGAGACGTCGGGGACGGTCTTGCCGAACACGACGTGGAAGGTGAGCAGGTCGTCGAGGGGGCTCTGCGGGTAGCCGAGCGCCCGGGCGAAGGCGTCCGAGGACTGCACGGCGAAGCGCGGGCCATAGAGGCCGGTGTAGAGCGCCACGTCGCCGACGGTCACCGTGCGGGGCGTGGCGTGGCGGATGGTCTCCCCGAGGCGGAAATCCTCGAAGAAGCGGCCGGGATTGGTCTTCATCGGGCCGCCCCTCACCGGATGTAGACGGAGGTCGCCGGGACGGCGAACTCGTGCAGCAGGCGGCTGACGAACAGCAGCAGCAGGATGAGGATGATCGGGGAGATGTCGACCCCGCCGAGATTGGGCAGCAGGTTGCGGATCGGCCGCAGGGCGGGCTCGGTGATCCGGTAGAGGACCTCGCCGATCTGCGCCACGACGGGGTTGCGCACGTTGACGACGTTGAAGGCCACGAGCCAGCTCAGCACCGCGCTCGCGATGAGCACGTAGATGAACAGCTGGACGACGGTATCGAAGAGCCAGATCAGGGCGTTCATGCGGTCCGCGCGATGTCCTCGGGGGCACGTCCGCGCGCCGGTTTCGCCGAAAGCGAAGCGGACATGCGAGACGGGAATTGACAGGCTGAGCCCGCCGCGCCTACAAGGCCGGCGCCTCGACGGGGCTGTAGCTCAGATGGGAGAGCGCCGCAATCGCACTGCGGAGGTCAGGGGTTCGATTCCCCTCAGCTCCACCAAAGGTCTTTGCGCAAATCGCAGGATCCCGGTGGTCGTCAGATTGCTCGACTTGTCAGTAGCTTAGCTCGAGTGTCCCGCTTCAGCCGCGTCTCTGTTGTGTCTCCGGGGCCGGATCACCGGCCATTCTGCCTCCGGTCTCCACAGGCCTCATTCCCGTTTCCTGCGATGCTGTCCGCAGCCTTCGATTGGTTTTTCCACGACCGCACCAGCGGACGCATCGTGATCGGCCAGTGGCCGAACACGCCGCTATGGCTGTTCGGTCTGATGCAGGCCGTCGCCTGGATTGCGGGGGAGGACACCACCGTCGGGCGGTGGGCGGACCTGGCATCCTGGATCGCCCTCGCGGTCTGGGCGGGCGATGAGTTGCTGCGCGGGGTCAACCCATGGCGGCGCTGCTTGGGAGCCGCGGTGCTGGTTGGGATGGCGGTTCGCCTGATCGCCTGATCGCCTCCGGAGGCAATGACGTCAGCCGTGCGGAGCTCTGGCTGGATGCTTCGACGTCAAAGGCCGAGGATGCGTTCCTGCGCATCCCAGGCCGGAGGCAGCTCGCAGAGATGGCGCAGGCCGATGCCCCGGGGCAGACGGGCCTCGACGATCGCTTGTACGATGCGGGGGGAGAGCAGCGCGAGTGACAGCGTCATGCGCACCGAGCGCTCGCTGCGCTGCTTGGCCAGAGCGATCGCCTCGATCCCCTCGCTTCGCCCAGCCACGAGATCTCCCATCCAGGTGCGGCCCGCGGCGATGCCCGCGAGCATGCGGGTGCGATCCTCCACCTTCATCGCACGCTGTCGATCGCCCTCGCGGTCTAGCGGCACGACGATCGCCCGGCGGCGCCGCTGCGGTTGCTGCGCGAAGGGAAGGGTGAGGGGAGGGCGATCGCCGGTGGGCTGCACTACGAGGTGATCGGCATGGACCGTCACCGCCTCGAGTTCTGCAGCGACCAGGGCGGTGTCATCAAGTGGTACTGGGTTCGGTGCAGCGATGCTCCGCAGACCCGCCACGACCACCGCCTCGATCGATGCGGCGGGCAGGCGCAGCCGCTTGCTGTCCAGCCCGACTGCACGGGCGACGTAGTAGCGGTAGCGCACCGCGCCCTTCTGGGCGTGGCTCGTCACCATCGACTCATCCCCCGCATCGCGCAGGCGTCCGGCGAGGAGATGTCCGCTCGCCGCTCGGCCGCGATGATGCTGATGGTGATTAGCGGCGAGCTGATCCTGCACCGCCCGCCACGTCGCCCCGTCCACGATCGCGGGATGCTGGCCATCATGGACCTGCCCCTTGTGCCGAAGTTGACCGACGTACAGGGGATTGCCGAGCAGCTTGTACAGATGCCCACGCGAGAACGGACCCCCGCCCGTCTCCCGCCCGGCCCCGTCGCGGCGGACCGGCAGGTTGATGCCCTGCGCATCGAGATCCTGCTTCAGCGCTGCCACCGTGCCCTGGGCGAGGTAGCCCGCAAAGATCGCCCGCACGAGGGCGGCGTGCTCCTCGACGACGTGCAGCGCGCGGCCCTCGACCCGGTAGCCGAGCGGGACGACGCCGCCCATCCACAGCCCCTTGCGCTTGCTCGCGGCGATCTTGTCGCGGATGTGCTCGCCGGTGACCTCACGCTCGAACTGGGCGAACGACAGGAGCACGTTGAGCGTGAGCCGGCCCATGCTTGTGGTGGTATTGAACGCCTGGGTCACCGACACGAACGAGACGCCGTGCCCGTCGAACAGCTCGACCAGCTTGGCGAAGTCTGACAGGGCGCGGGTGAGCCGGTCGACCTTGTACACGACGATGACGTCGACACGCCGTGCCCGTACCTCGGCCAGCAGCCGCTGCAGGGCGGGGCGTTCGAGCGATCCTCCGGAAAAGCCGCCGTCGTCGTAGCGGCCGGACAGCAGGCGCCAGCCCTCGTGTGCCTGCGAGCGGATATAGGCTTCGGCCGCCTCACGCTGGTTGTCGAGGGAGTTGAACTCCTGATCGAGCCCATGCTCGGTCGAGACCCGGGTGTAGATCGCGCAACGCAGCGTCGGCCGTGTGCCGAGGGGCGGCGCCTGCCGCGGTTTGGGCGAGCGAGTGCTCATGCCTCAACCCTCCCCGCTCCGATCTCCCCGCCGCCGGTCCCCTTGGCGCGGAGGCCGAAGAAGCGCGGCCCGTTCCACTTGGTGCCGGTGATGAGCTGCGCCACCCGGGACAGGCTGTCGTAGATCGCCCCGTTCCAGGCGTAGCCTTGCTCCAGCACCTGCACGGTGTGCATCACCCCCGCCCATTCCCGCGAGAGCGTCACGCCGGGGGTGTGCCCGCGCCGGTCCGGCACCAGCACCGATACGCGGATTGGGGTATCGTCCCCTCCCTGGCCCGCTTGTTCCCGTGCTCGCGCGAGCCGATCGAGGGCTCGTGCCGTGTCGCGGTCGAGGTCGCCGTAGGCGAGGGCCTGCAGGCGGTAGGCGATGACCCGCGCGCGCTGCGCCGGCGGGAGGCCGGGAGGCGGGGCCGAACCCAAGACCTGGCGCCACCGCCGTTCGAGCGCCGCCGCGTCCATCCCGGCGAGCGCGTCCAGCGAGGCGGACATGCGGTCCGCCTCGCCCCCCGCGATGGGTCGGTGCCGCGCCATCAGGCGGTGGCCTGCATCGACGCACCCGCATGCGGCTCAGAACCTGTGCCTCCGGTCAGCGCACCGGCCGGAACCTCTGCCTTGCGCCGGGCGCGGTTACGCGCCGCGGGCGGGGGCGGCAGGATACGGTAGGACGTAGCCGCGTCCGGGCGAGCTGCCTTGGCCAGCGGCTGTCCTCCCGACCGGATCCGCGAGAGGGCAGCGCGGGTCGTATGTGGCAGCCAGCCCGTCGCCGCGATCAGCTCGGCCAGCGTCGCCCCTTCGTCCCGGGCTAGCAGCGTCAGCACCAGCGCCTTCTTATTCGGGCGGGATGTTGCCCCAGCTACCGGGGGCGGAGTGAGGCCGAGGGCTCGGTAGCCCGCGGGCGTGAGACGAACTTGTCCGTCCTGCGCGCACGGCGGGCTGATGAGCGCATCACGCAGCAAGCGCCCGACGAGCCGTTTGCGGCTGGCCGGCTTCATGGCTGGGGCGAAATGCAGCCGCCCCTCGTCCGCGGCGGCAGCCCGCAGGATGCCCGCCTCGGAGCGGGTGAGCGAGATGGTAGTCATGGGTCGGGATCTCTGTCAGCGGCAGGACAGGCCCTGCCACGACCCTGACCCCGCGGACGGCGCGAGGCCGGCCGGCGGGGCAACGTGCATGATGCTGGAGAGACGACCCCGAGGCGGGGAAAGCCAACAGTCGTTGAGTGGTCTGTTCTGACGCCCCCCTGCTGCCCCTCGGTCCAAACGAGCGCAGCCTCAGCGACACCGGCTGCGTCGTCCCGGCGACCACACACGCTCCGTTCGCTTCGGCAGTCCAGTCGAATGTGCGGGTGGGCGGGGACGGTGCAAAACTGTGCGCAAAGCGGACGGACTGGTTCAGACCCAACCACGCAGTTCGACTTGTTTCGAACGAAACCCGAAAGCAGTCGTTCATGCGGGACGGTGGATACCCTAATGTACGCCGCTCTATACGAGAGCCCCCTCCGAGCTAATTAAGCCTGGACCAAGAGAAGCGCCCCCACCATCAAGCTGACACCCGCAGGTTCGTTGGATCCGAACCCGATGCTTCAGGCGCTGAGGCATGCAAGGACGAGGAGGCCAGGACGCGCCAGTCGGCCCGAATGCGCCGGCCCTCCGCGATCCGAACCGTGAATCCGCTCTCGTCGAAGAACTCAAGGAGCGGCATGGTCATGTTGCGACCGATGCCGGCCATCTCGCGGAAGCGCCCGACCGTCAGCAGTCCTTCTGGATGCTCACGCGCCACTACGTCGGCGACCCGAGCCAGTTCGGCCACCACGTCAGGCAGCGCGTAGTAGCTCTTCGAGATCCGCTGGATCCAGCCGAGGCGGCCGGCCTTGTCGAGGAGGTGGCGAAGATCGTCCGGCTGGCGGCCCAGGCGGTCGGCGAGGATGGTGAGGCGGGGCTGGTCCAAGCCCGCCTTCTCCAGCACGGCGCGAACAGCATCGTAGAGTGCGGCGTCGGCCGGACGCAGGCGCGCCGTGTGGCCGGGTAGGTGCAGGAGCGAGCCGCGCCGCAAGACCTGTTCCGTCCGGACCAAGCCATCGAGGGCGGCCGCGAGGGCCGGACGGTCCCCGGCCTCTACCGTCGACGCGATCTCGTCCCGCGTTAGCCCGGGATTGTCAGGCTGGGCCATGTGTGTCCGGGCGAGTTCAGACATCACGCCCGCGGCCAGCGCCGCGACCCGCGAACCCTGGAACGCCATCCGCGAGCCATCGTCCGCGACGACCGCCCCCGCATCCGCAACGAGTGCATCGAGGGTTGCCGCGGGCAGGTTGCGTAGGCGTGCAAAGCGGACGAGGTCGACTCCAGGTCCGGATGTGGCAAGGAGGCCGCGAAGGGCGCGACCGTCGTCCATGGTGTCGAGGGCGGCAACGACCGCCCGACGTTCCAGCGTCCAGGAACCCCGGTGCGGTCCATCCAAATCGATCACCCGACCGCCCCCGAGGGTCTGCGCGGCCGAGACGTCGCGCAGGACGAAACGGTCCCCGGCGAGGGTGCCGATCTCGTGGTCGAGCGTGATCACCGCCTGGGCGGACGCGCCGGGCTCGACCGATCCGCCCCCGGGAAGCAGCAACCGTCCGGTCACCGCGGCCGCGCCGAGATGGAGATGCACCGGCGTACGGTGGCGCAGGGGGCGAACCTCGTGCGGCAGCACGCGCACGGAGACGTCGAGGCGGGTCGCCGGCCCGTGCAGGTCCGGCGCCAAGATCCACGTGCCCCGGCCCACATCGTCGAGCGAAAGGCGAGAACCAGCCAGGTTCAGGGCGCAGCGCTCCCCGGCGCACGCGGTCTCGGTCACCGCATCGTGAACGCGCACGCCGCGCACCCGGACCTCGCGCGCGCTTGGCGAGACGAGGAGCCGGTCGCCCACCCGCACCGTGCCCGCGTGCACCGCCCCAGTCACGACCAGGCCGGCACCGGGCACGGTGAAGCGCCGGTCGACGGCAAGGCGGAAGCCGCGATCCGCACCTGCCGGGGCGTGGGAGCCGGCCGCGGCCTCCAGCCGACGGGCAAGGTCGTCGATGCCTGATCCCGTCAGCGCGGAGCAGGCGACGACCGGCGCCGCGGCGAGCCCGGTTCCGGCGAGGAGGGCGTGGATCTCCGCGGCCACCGCCGCGACGCGCTCTGGATCGGCGCGGTCGGACTTCGTCACCGCGACAACGCCGCGGTCCAGGCCAAGAAGGTCGAGGATGGCAGCGTGCTCGCGCGTCTGCGGCATCACCCCGTCGTCGGCGGCGACCACCAGGAGCGCGCAGGACACGCCGGTGGCGCCCGCCACCATGGTGCGCACCAAGCGTTCGTGGCCCGGCACGTCAACGAAGCCTAGCGGGGCCCGCAGGCGACCGTTCCTCGGCGCGTAGGCGAAGCCGAGGTCGAGGGTGATGCCCCTGGCCTTCTCCTCCGGAAGCCGGTCGGCATCGACCCCCGTCAACGCCTTCACGAGGGCCGTCTTGCCGTGATCGATGTGCCCGGCGGTCGCGACGATCATCTTGTCCCTCGACCGAGCTGCATTTGACACGAAGGACCGGCGCGGGTCACCCCGCGCCGGCGTTCACTTCCGCCCGAAGGCATCAACCCTTGATCCGGGTCTCGGCAAGTTCGGACATGCAGGTGTCGTAGGGTGTGAACTCTACCCGGTCCGACACCGCGAACAGGGTGAAGGGCGAGTACAGGAACAGGGCCTTGGCCTCGTCCTGCAGGTAGCGCTCCACCTCGCGCACCACCCCCTCCGTTTCGGTCTCCGGCGTATGCAAGAGCTTCTCGTAGAGGGCGTCGAACTTCGGATCCTCCGGACCCTGGCGCAGGGTCGCGTCACGTCCGAAGAACTCCCGGTGCACGCAGGCCACCGGATATTGCGGCGTCCAGTCGAAGTACCATTCGAGCTTGACGTCGAACTCTGCCGGCGGCTCATCCTTGGCGCTGACGAAGTGGCAGCCCATGCCGACCTTGGCGAGGCACTGGTCGATGGCGTCCACCACGCCCTTCCAGGCGGGCGAGGCGACGAAGACCAATTCCCGTCCCCCGAGGCCCAGACCGTCGAGCGTGCGCTTGGCACCCTCGGGGTCGTGCGGCATCGGCTTCATGTCCGGGTCCGCTCCGTAGCGCCCGGGCTGGATGAAGGCCGGGATCACCGTGCCGTAGCCATGCGCCCCGTGCTCCAGCACGAACGCCTGGTCGATGGCGAGGTTGAGCGCCCGGCGGGCCTCCGGGTTGCGCCAGGGCGAGGCCGGACGGTTCTCGTTGAAGACGCCCGTCAGGATCGTCTTCGCCTTCTTCGTCTGGATCTTTCCGTGCGCACTGTCCGGGAAGGACTTCGCTTCGGCAGGGGTGAGGTCAAACACCACGTCGACCCGACCGTCACCGGCCGCGACCGACTTGATGCCTTCGTCCTTGCCGATGACGTTGTCGTAGACGATCCGGACCGTCGGCCTGCGGGCCGGGTTCCAGTACGTCGGGTTGGGCTCCATGACCACGCGGTCGGAGCGGCTATCGATGAGCGAGACGCCCTCGGTGAGCACGAACGGGCCAGTCCCCCACGGACCAGGCGCGTCGATCACTCACCAATGACCTTCTGCCGACCCCGTCTTCGGGTCGACGAAACCCCACTCATTCCAGAAGCGCGTCGACGGCAGGTGCATGCCGCGCAGCTTCATCAGCGCCGCAGAATCACCGCTGGGGAAGCGCATGCGGATGGTACGGTCGTCCACCGCCTCGCAGGTCACGTCCCGGGCGAAGTTTAGGAAGGCGCCCGGCGGGTGCGGGTTGGTCCATTCTTGGACCTTGTCGAACCCGAGCTTGAACATCGCGGCGTTGAAAGGCTCGCCGTCCTGGTAGACCGCGTCACGCATCTTGAGTTCGAGGATCTCGCCATCGAGCCAGCGCCAGCTCTCGGCGAGGCTCGGCTGGCCGATGCCGTCGTGGTCGACGCGGTTGGCCTCCTCCATCGTGTTCCAGGTGATGGAGAGCCAGTTCACCGGCGACGGGTCGACCACCGTCACCGTGTTGTGGGGTCCCCAGGGCTGGCCGCCCCCCGGATCCCCGGTCGCTTGCGCGTCCATGTCTCCTCCTCGTGTTCGACCCGCATGGCTTGCGAGCATCGTCTGGCTCATCGCGAGCCGACAGGATGGAAGGCGCGTGCACTTGTGCATGGCCCTCGATTGGTCCACGTGGGTCGTCGGCCAGGCCGGTGTCGAACCCTCGCAGTTTCAGTTCGCCCACTCGGGGCGCATCATCCGCACGCCTGCGCGCGGTGCATTCTCAGCCCGTCGCAGCGACGCGGTCAGCGAGATCCTTCAACTCCTGGCGCAGGTCGGCGAGCTCGCGGTCGCCGAGGCTGGTACGGCAGACCACGGCCTGCTGCGCCGTCGCGACTTGGTCCTCCAGCAACCGGCCCGCCTCCGTCAGGGCGACGAGGACAATGCGCCGGTCCACGGCGCGGGTCCGGATCACAAAGCCCGCCGCCTCCAGCCGGTCGACCAAGGGCGTAATCGCGCTGGACGTGAGTTGCAGGCGGGCGGCGAGGTCGTGCACTGCCGTCACGCCATCCTGCCAGAGCGCCAGCATGACGAGGTACTGCGGGTAGGTAAGCCCGAACTCGCCCAATAGCGGCCTGTAGGCGCGCACGACCGAGTTCGTAGCGGCGTAGAGAGCGAAGCAGAGCTGGTCGTCCAGCCGCAGGCCGCGTTGCTTCGTCGACGTCGCCATTGACCGCTGCTCCGTTCAGACCTCGATCATTCACGCGTGAAAGATATTGTCAACGGGCCGTATCTTATGCAGCGGCAAACGCGGCTAACAGGCCTGCCTTGCCCGCTTTCTGAGCGTCTGCATCCGCGAGAAGTCGACCGAAAGCGGACCGGCGACTATCCACACTAAGCAGCCATCCCGCTTCCGACCCCAAGCGGCCATTCCGCCTTCGACCCAACCCGGTCGTCGGGAGTGCTGGCGGTATTCCCACGAAGCGGACGTTCGTCAGCCGCTTGGCAACTTCACATCGGAGTGGGAAGCGGGCATGTAATTGGACCAGGGCCTTCAACCCTACAAAATGGCCGGGGCGACCAACGTGTTGATAGCAAATATTCTTGCAGGTTGCGCGCTCCTAATTTGGTCTGGGCTTTGTTGTATTGGCTACGCCCTGGT
>NZ_JAKSXW010000062.1 GCF_022829405.1 Methylobacterium sp. J-076 | reverse complement strand
TGCGCAAAGCCGCCGAGCGCACCGTCGAAGGGCTATGGTCGGCCATCGGACAGCTCATCGACACTGTCACCCCAGACGAAAGCGCCAACTTCTTCGCTGCGGCAGGCTATGACCTAGATTAAACCGAAAACGCTCTAGTGGAAATTATTAATTGATGCGGTCCGTATGTACCACGTTCTAGTCTGAAGCTTACCGCTAGCCTCAGACTGCTTAGCTATGCCGCGCTCGACGGCAAACGTGAGACTGATGGCGCGCCTATAAAGCGCGTGATGAACTCCGCTGCAGGCATTGGCCGACCAAACAGATAGCCTTGCGCCTCATGGCATCCCTTCGCGATGAAACGCTGACGCTGCTCATGAGTCTCGACGCCCTCAGCAATTACCTGCAGACCGAAACGTCGGCTGAGGTCGATCACCGCCCTCACAATTGCGGCATCTCGCCGGTGGCTGCAAAGGCCGTTCACGAAGCCGCGGTCGATCGTGAGACGCGTCAGCGGGAAGCGCTGGAGTAAACTGAGCGAGGCGTACG
>NZ_JAKSXW010000060.1 GCF_022829405.1 Methylobacterium sp. J-076 | reverse complement strand
GGATGCCTCTCGCCAGACACAGGACCAGGTCGGCGTCTACCTGCAGGACCAAGCGAAGTTCGGTGATTTTATCCTGACCCTGAACGGTCGCCATGACTGGGTCTTCCAAGACACCTACGCGACACCTGCCAGTGCGGTGTCATCTCAGAACGACTCAGCCTTCACCGGACGCGTCGGCCTCGGCTACATCCTCGCTCCCGGCCTCGTGCCCTATGCCAGCTATGCCACGACGTTCACGCCGCAGGTCGGCTTCAATAGGAGCGGCCAAGCGTTCAAGTCAGCGACAGGCGACCAGCTTGAGGCAGGGGTGAAGTACCTGATCCCCGGCACGAACATTCAGACTACCTTCGCTGGCTTTGAAATCAATCAGTCGAGCATTCTGATCCCGGACTCGGCCAACCTCGCATTCCAGACTGCAGGCGGCGCCGTACGGTCGAAGGGTTTCGAAGCTGAGGCCACCGCCAACTTGGCTCCTGGCACGAACCTCACCATTGCCTACACTCACGTCGACATCCGATTTGTGAACTCAATCGACTCCACTGGTCAGTCGATCGCCGGGAACCTCGTCTCGGGCATCCCCCAGGACACCTACGCCTCATTCCTCACCTACGCATTCCCGCCATCCTCGCCGCTGCGCGGGCTGCAGATCGGCGGTGGCATCCGCTACATTGGCGCCAGCTACGCCGACGATCAAAATACGGTACGCAACACTGCCGTCACGCTCTACGATGCGCTTGTCGCTTATGATTTTGCTGCGCTTGATCCTAAGTACAAAGGCTTCCGCGCGCAGCTGAATGGTTACAACATTTTCGACCGAAACTTCCAAACCTGCTCATTTGGCTTCTGTAACCGCAATCAGCCAGCCACAGTCATTGGTAGTCTAATCTATCGGTGGTGAGCGGTTTCGTCGCTCGTCAAATGATCAGGCGTTGATCTAATCCAGAAACACAACAACCGCGACCCGCATGATGGCGGGTCGCGGTGGAATCAAAACGGATTTGAGCCAGCTGTGCGCGAGATCGATCTAACCCCGAGCTATCAGGACGCTTTGCGTCTCGCAAAGCTCCGTATCCAGGCGAAGAGCCTGGGACTGAGACTATCGAAGTCGCGCTGGCATCAGCCATACCTTCCAAACCGTGGCGGCTTGGTTCTTCTGAATAGCCGAGACACAATTGTCGCGGGTGCTGGCTACAGCCTTGACCTCACCTCCGTCGAAAAGATCCTTTCGGTGATGGCCGATCAAACGCCGCGATCGATGCTGCAATTGAGCGAGCGTATGGACCGATAGGAAGTCATACTGAAGATCAACCGTACCAATGATAGGCCGACCTTTTCCGGGCCGAAGAGAGGTTGTGAGTGGGCGGAGTGGCAATGTCTGCTTCGATGCCCCTGCCACTCCGAAGCAGACCAGCAGAAATCCACCCCGAGCGGTCATTCGGCTTGCGACCCGAGTCGGTCATCCAGCGGGTCGCAAAAACTTCTCGGAAGCGGTCATGCTTCGACAGTGTGTGTAGTCGGTTCAGCTAAAGAGCCGTCCGTTGGAACCGGTCAAGGTCATGTCATTCATCCGAAGGTTGCGCGTCGGTCTGCGTCAGGGCAATCATTAGGCTGCCGCCGAGCGCGCCCGCCTTGCCGAACAAACGCTCTTGAACGCTGATTGCTAACGGCATGGCTTGCCTGAGAGCGCCGACGCCTGTTTCAGTCACCTTAATGCACTTCGCTCGGGTGTCGGCGACGCTACGTCGCCGTGCAACCAAACCTTTGGCCTCCAACGTCTTAAGCACCTGCGAAACCTGCATCGGGTGAATGTCCCCAAACCGTGCCAGGGTGACCTGCGTCACTGGCTCGCCGGAACGTGCCATCCACGCCGTCATCGCCAGGACCGTGAACTGGAGATGTGTCAGGTCGGCAGCCGCAAGCGCGCGGTCGATCTCGCGCACGTAGCGATGGACGACCCGCCACAGCACAAACCCAACTGCGTTCTCGGGTGCGCCAAGAGTCTCGTTCGCGAACAGATCAGCGAGTGTCTGATGGTCGGTAGCCATAGCTCCTCGTAGCGCCTCCGAGCACGCTGAGCATCCCTTCAACGCCGGGGGTTCACGTAATAAACGTATTTACCATATAGTCGGGTGCTCGTTGGAGGAGCCTTCGATGACCGACCGAACCCTCGACATTGCGTTCTGGAACTACGACCGTACCCGTGCGCTCAGCGACGGTCGCATCAAGATCGACGGCGTTACGGCCCGCTTCCACACGGCCCGCATCGTAACTCAGATCTTCGAGGCGATGATCCGGCAGCGCGCCTACGACGTATCCGAGCTTGGTCTGACCTACTTCCTGCGCACCTTCGCGGATGGCCCGTCGCCTTTCCTCGCGATCCCTATCTTCCCGAACCGCGCGTTCCGCCACTCCGCTATCTACGTCAGCGGAGCCAGCGGCATCCGGCATCCTCAGGATCTCGTGGACCGCACCATCGGTGAGTTGGCGCTCTACGGACACGACGCTGGGGTAATGCCGAAAGGCATCCTCTCGGACGAGTTCGGCTTTAAACCCGAGCGCAACCGCTGGATCGTGGGTGGCATCGACTTTCCGATGGACCCCATAGACTTTGTGCCTCACCCCCACCCGGCCGGTGTCGAGGTTACGATGGCTCCAAAGGGCACCGACCTCGGTGTACTGCTGGAGGCAGGCGAGATCGATGCCTTGATCTCGGCGGACGTGCCCCGCTGCGTGCTCTCAGGCTCGTCGAAGGTCCGCCGCCTCTTCCCGGATCACGAGGCGGTCGAGCGCGACTACTATCGCCGGACGGGTATCTTCCCAATCATGCACACCGTCGTGGTGACGCGCGAACTGGCCGAGCGCGAACCGGATCTCGTTCGCGCGGTCTACAAAGGCTTCTGCGAAGCAAAATCGGCCGAGGTCGCGGGACTGACACATGCGATGACGTTCAACAACATGGCGACGATGGTGCCGTGGTTGACGGATCTGCTTGCCCGCGACCGCGAGCTTCTCGGGGACGATTGGTGGCCCTACGGCATAGCTAGGAACAGGGCGGCTATCGACGCGGTGCTTCGTTACCATCACGAGCAAGGTCTGACCGAACGGCGATTCAAGATTGAGGATGTGTTCGTTCCATACTTGCTCGACGCGTAGGAAGCAGCATTCCGCAGCGGCCATCGATCAGGAGCGGGCGCTACAGTAGCGGCTGCTTCTTTGGCCCCTCGCTCCAAAGCAGACCGGCAGAAATCCACCCCAAGCGGTCATTCGGCTACCGACCCAAGGCAGCCGTACTGACAGCCAACAGCTCTTCCCAAAAGCGGCTACTCGTTGGCCGTCGGGCAACTCCGAAACGCGCCGGCAAACAGGCTTCGACCTCTTGCCATGAAGCCGACGTTCCAAATTGGATGTTCTACAGCGTACCAAGATCCGGATCTTCGGCGTCGTCGCGCCGGTCGAGGTGCAAGTAATTCGGATCGAATTCCGCAAATTCAACCAGCTGCTCCTCGTTGGGGATGCGTAGGCGCTTGTTCTTCCACTCGACCAGTCCCTGGGTGCGCAGATCCTGAAGGACCCGGTTCGCATGCACGCTGGTGATCCCCAATGCGTCCGCGAGATCCGCTTGTGTGATCGGGAACTCGAAGCTGTTATCGCTTACCATGCCAACCACCCGCAGGCGCACGAGCAGCTCGCAGATGAGATGCGCCATCTGACGGTCGGCCTCGCGCTGGCCCATGTTGACGAGCCACTCCCGGAGCGTGCCCTCGTCGACCAGGGTCGCCCACCAGAGTGCCCGCGTGATGCGAGGTTGTTGGGCTGTTAGATCCTCGATGGTGGAGCGCGGGATATCCACGATGGTACAACCCCACCCCGTGCCGATGCTGTGGTCCATCTTGCCGAGAATGGCCACGTGCAGGTCGCAGAAGTCGCCGGGTACCAGGAAGGCCACGATCTGGCGCCGCCCACCGGCGAGGATCTTGTAGCGGCAGGCGAAGCCTTCCATGACGAGGTGCACATTCTCCGGCCGCTCGCCTTCGGAGCTGATGTCCGCATGCCGCACAATACGGCGGGTCCTGCGCGTGAGTTGCTGGAGGACGGCACGGTCTTTGTCGTTCAGACGCGTTCCATATTCGAGCTTCATGATCAGCGGATTAGACATCTACCCCCCTCGCAGCTCGGCCGTGCTCGACCAAGCGGAGATATGGGATCTCCTTCTATCCATCAACTGAAGCCAACCAATTATTGAAAATCCTTATGCGTAAAAATTTTCCTTAACTTGAAGCAGGCTACGAATATTAAATATGTAAAACTTTTCAATTTGCGTTCTGGCAAACTCAGTGTGAAGGCATGGGATATTGGATTTAGAAATTAAATAGATAGAAAAATGATGTGAGTTACAGAACATCTTGTTTTTATATGCCTGATGAAGATATCGCCAGCTGATCGGCTGTAGGCGCTGGCGACTGGGTGAGGCGAGTGCTCCCGCCTGCGATGCGGAGGGCCTGATGACCCGTTTCTTTATCGATACTTTCGACAGCATCGATGTCATAGACAATGTTGGCCAAGATCTGCTGAATGAGGATGCCGTGCGGGAGATTGTCCGCAAAACTTTGGTCGGTATGCTCAGAGACGAGCACAAGGGGCGACCTGCTGCTCAGTATCGAGCTGAAGTTCGTGACGAAGCTGGTAATCGCGTACTAACTGGCTCCGTACTTATCGTCATCGATAAGGCGCCGGAGCGGAAGGCAGCGGCGGCTACCGAGTAGCACCGTCCTCGACTGGGTATCTCCGGGGCCCGCAAGAACTTTTGAACGAACGTGGGTTCGGCATCTGCTCCTATGCGTTGCTGCCTGAAAGCGGACCGTAGCCAATCCATTCTTAGCGGCTACTCCGCCTTCGATCCAACCTAGCCACCCGGAGCCGTGTCCGCACTTCCCCAAAGCGGTCATTCACGACAGTCGAGCAACCTCTTCTCGAACTGACAAGTAAGCCTTGATCAAAAGACAAATTGTTGCGGCCTCACCGTGGCCCACTGCCAGGTGTTTGCGGTTGAGGCAGCAGCCTTCGCGGGTCGACCTAGGCCCGTATTGCTTCCACGACCTAGCCCATCTCATCAGAGTATGCCGATGCTAGGTCGTCATTGCCCCATGTCACGCATCGGCCGTTGCCAGCGCGAACACCGACGCTTCAGGCATTCCGAACCAAGCGGACGTTCCGTCTGTTACCCTTCTGCGACGTTCGCCGAGCACCCGGGAGTATTGCTCGCCTAGTTGCAGCACCGGGTACGCGGCATCAGGGCCTTGCTGCGTTCTATCACGGCCCGAACCAGCGAGCGCACCGAGAACGTCGCAGAATACATCCGCTTCGGTGATTAGCCGTTCACAAGCGGACAGTTGAGGATGGTCGTTACGGCGAGTTTAGGCTTAATGCGCGCAGGATCGAGGGTTTGATCAAAACTATATCGTATCTAACTTAGATCAACCTATGACACTTATCTATATCGTGACGATCATATTGTCGCACGCGCTCGCAGGTTCAGCGTTTTTAAAGGGCAATACGATAAAAACATAACATATATTAGTTATTAGCGGTTCACGCAATGAACGTAGAAGCTGAGCGGCTGCATTCTCTCACTCAACTCGAAATCCTGGACACACCTGCCAGCGAGAGCTTTGATCGCATCACTCGCTTGGCCAGCAAGATATTTAATTTACCGATTGCTGCAGTTTCTCTAACTGATAGCGACCGGCAATGGTTCAAATCGCGGATCGGCGTGGAACACTGGTCGATTCCACGCGAAAAAGCCCCATGCAGCCAAGTCGCGGAAAGCTGTGATGTGGTCGTAATCGAAGATTTTCTTGAGGACCCTTTCTACAACGACAGTTTCTTGGCGAAGGCTGGTATACGGTTCTATGCCGGCGCACCCTTAGTCACGCGTGACGGCTTCGGCCTCGGGGCCATGTGTGTGCTTGGGACGACGCCGCGACGAATACAGAGGGAAGAGTTAACTGCGCTACGTGATCTCGCTGCTACGGTCATGGCGCAGATCGAGTTGCAGCATGCCTTCGGACGAATAGACCCGATCAGTGAACTGCCGAACCGAACGCAGTTCTTTGAGGATCTTAGCGACCTCGCGCGGGACCAAGCGCCTGGGCAGCGACGGACGGCGGTTTTAGTGGACTTGATAGCCGTCGATCAAATGAACCACGTCGTCCGTGTGGTGGGACAGGCCGCCGTGGATGATATGGTCAAGGCAGCAGGAAGGCTCTTTCGTCTATTGATCGGCCCGCAGCAAAAGGCCTAC
Source organism: Methylobacterium sp. J-076 (assembly GCF_022829405.1). GTDB lineage: Bacteria > Pseudomonadota > Alphaproteobacteria > Rhizobiales > Beijerinckiaceae > Methylobacterium. The sequence continues at coordinate 19,140 of NZ_JAKSXW010000060.1, read as the reverse complement.
CACGTCGGCGCCACCCAACTCGCGGCGTTAACACCCGCTGGGATGGATGAAATCGCCTGCGGTGATTTCTTGACCGCTCAAGCCGAACGCCTGCGCAATCTCGGGGGGCCACATGCCCTTGGTTCGACGGTTGTCGGCATTGCGCCATTCCCGTTGGGCGGTCTGCCACCCATCGACGTGCTAAGGATCGCTCAGGGAGCGGCGCAGGACGCTCGCTTCACGAACAAGTCGTTCCAGATCCATTCGCAGATCCTTGATACGGCCTCGCAGCGAAGCTTCATGTTGCTTAGGGATTTCGAGGCCGCCCTGCGAAACCCAGCTGAATTACGATTGGTCTATCAGCCTCGTATCGACCTAGCGAGCGGACGCTGCGTAGGTGCCGAGGCGCTGATGCGCTGGACGCATCCAACTCTGGGCCCGGTCTCGCCTGGCGAATTCATCCCACTCATCGAGCGCATGGCTTTGGCGACGCCAGCAACCGCTTGGGTACTAGAGACGGCAATCTCGCAAATCGCTCACTGGCGCGGCGCCGGTATAGACTTGGTCGTCTCGGTCAACATCTCATCCACGAACCTGCATGAGCAGGATTTCGCCTTTCGCGTCAGCAAGGTTCTGGAGCGACATGGCGTGCCCGCTGAATGGCTCGAACTGGAAGTGACCGAGACGGCGGTGATGACCGATACCGCGCAAGCTCTCGTCCAGCTAAATGAGCTTGCAGCGGCCGGCATCCGTTTGGCGATCGATGATTTCGGAACGGGATACAGCAGTCTGGCCTACCTGCAGCGGCTGCCCGTTCATGTTGTGAAGATCGACCGCGCCTTCATGATCGATCTTGATGTTGACCCTCGTCAGCTATCGCTCGTGACAATGATGGTTGCGATGGCCAAACATCTCGGCCACCGCGTGGTTGCAGAGGGCGTGGAGACGCTGGCAGTGTTGAAGCTCGTGCAAGCGACAGATTGCGATGAAGCGCAGGGTTACCACTTTGCGCGTCCGATGGCTGCGGATGAGCTTGTGTATTGGATCGATAGCGACCTACTTAATCTCTCAAGCTGTTAGAGGTGTCGGATTTGAGTGGGTAATAGAGACGTCCGCATTGGCTCAGTTCGATGCCATAGGTTCTTTGGTAATTGCTTGGGGCACATTGGCCGCTTCCGCGGGGTCTGCTTAGCTTGTCGAGCTTCGTGAAAGCGGACTGGCAGAAATCCACCCCTACCGGCCATTCGGCTTGCGACCCAACCCAGCCGTTTAAGACGCAGTCGGCGCTTTCCAAAAGCGGCCGTTCGTCAGTCCCACCGAGGCCATCGTGTCGATCCACTAGAACTGCGAGATCAGACATTGGTCGTGGCCGAGCGAGCATCTTGCGCCTTGGGCGGTAAGTTTGCCTCGAACCGTTCAAGGGCGCGCAAGCCCACGTGAACCACTTCGCTCGTACTGGCGTATCGTCCAGTCGCGAGACGCTCCCTGATGAATGCCTTCAGTTCCGGGGTGATTGAGACGGTGATGGTTTCGCGCAGCGCCATGCCAGTCGGTGGTACGATCCAAAAGCGTCTTACACTTCACGAAGGAGAGATAAGGCTTGGCTTCCGTTCGGCGAGCGGCGGTGTCATCGGGGCCCGCCGCGACCAAATGGTCGAACCGTCTCCATCTGTGAGCACGGCGACACTCAAATTCGTCCCGGTGTCGAGCAGCGAGACAGCTCGGCCAACGCCGCCGCTCCGTCCGGGTCCATGCGGCTGCAACCTTTGTATCAAATGCCGACTTAGATCCAGGTGGTCACATGCCCCGCCTACGAACAGCCGTTCGCCCTCGTCGTCGATGACGAGCCGCTTATCCTCATGGATGCGGTCAGCATCCTGGAGGATGCCGGGTTTCAGATGCTGGAGGCGGGACGCGCCGCACAGGCGCTGCGCCTGCTCGGCCAGCACCACGATCGTGTCAAGCTTTTGTTCAGCGACGTGAACGTGCCGGGAGATATGGACGGTTTCGCCCTCGCGCGAGAAGTCGCCCGGCGTTGGCCATCGATCACGATCGTTGTCGCCTCGGGCCAAACCAAGCCCGGTACCGGAGACCTGCCAGATGGGGCGACGTTCATCAGCAAGCCATTCAGCGCGCAGGTCGTCTACCATCACGTACGAAAAACAATGCCTGAGCATACGCAGCCCGAGCCGCTCAAAATTTGAGGTGAGAGCATACTCAGGACTTGATGACCGCTTCGTGTCCGCCCTTTATTTAACAATTGTTGTTTCATGTTCTGTTCGGCGGCTGCTAGGTGAATGATGCCGAGGGTCGGGAACTCGCGCGAGCGAGCCCGGTGCCGGTCATGTGTACCTCCTCGATCCCCGAAGGTGTCCACGCCGCCGACCGCCTCCAAGCGCTCGACGATTTGGATCTGCTCGACAGCCCACCGGAGGACGATTTCGAAGACATCGTCCATCTGGCCGCCCTCGTGTGTGGCACCCCGGTGGCGCTGGTTTCGCTCGTCGCAGGCGACCGGCATTGGTTCAAGGCGCAGGTTGGCTTCACCCCGTCTCAGACCGATCTCGACGCTTCAGTCTGCGCCCACGCCCTAGCCGCACCCGACCTTCTCATCATACCCGACCTGAGATCCGACCCTCGCACGCGCGACAACCCACTTGTCGTCGGCGAGCCATACATCCGCTTCTATGCCGGGGCCCCCCTGCACGGGCCGGACGGTCAGGCGCTCGGGAGCCTATGCGTCATCGATAGCGAGGCGCGGCCCGGCGGGCTGACTGCGAAGCAGGGGGACGGTCTCCGACGGTTGTCGCGCCAAGTCACGACGATCCTACGCGAACGCCGACAGAACGCTCAGTTGCGAGCCGCACAGGTCGAGCGGGAGGCCAACGCGATCCATTGGCGCAACCTGTTCAGCCAGCTTCACGAGGGCTTCCTCGTTGGCGAAGTGGTCCGCGATGGTGATGGCCGGATCACGGACTGGCGCTTCATTGAGGTCAACCGCGCCTGGAGTGATCTGATCGGGATCTTGCCGGAACAAGCGATCGGCCGCACGGTCCGCGAAGTTTTCCCGGACGTTGATGACGTCTGGATCAAGGAGTTCGCGCAGGTCGTCGAGACCGGCGAGCCGGCCACCTTCAATCGGCAGTCTGGGGTGTTGGACCGTTGGTATGAGGGGCGCGCTCAAAAGCTCGGTCCGGACACCTTCACCGTGCTGTTCCTGGACGTGACCGAGCGGGTCCGCGAAGACCGGGCCACGCGCGCTCGGCAAGCACAGCTGCTCACGATGATGGAGAGCGTACCGATCGGCATTATGCTAGCCGAGGCACCGTCAGGCCGCATCCTGATGGGCAACCGGCGACTTGCCGATATCCTCGGCCACGACACCCTCTACGCCATCTCCGGTAACGCCTACGGCGATTTCATCGCCTACCACGCGGACGGTCGCCGAGTGGATGCCAGCGAGTTTCCGTTGGCGCAGATCAGCAGCGGCGCGTGCGAACGCTCTACGATCGAGGTCCAGTATCAGCGCCCAGACGGCGAACGAAGGTGGATAGCCGTCGCTGGGGAGGCGATCCGGGACGATCGGGGCGAGTTGGTCGGCTCGGTGGTGGCGGTGAGCGACATCGGCAGGCGCAAGGACGCCGACGCGCATCAGGAAGTGCTCAACCGCGAACTGAGCCACCGGCTGAAGAACACCCTGACGCTGGTTCAAGCGATAGCCGCGCAGACGCTGCGAAACGCGCCCGACATCGATACCGCTCGCGAAGCACTGGCCGCACGTTTGATCGCGCTGGGCAAGGCGCACGACATCCTCCTGGATGGGCGCACCGACAGTGCGTGCGTAGCGGCCGTCGTGCGGGGCGCGCTCGACTTGCACGACGACACGGGTTGCCGGTTCCAGATCAGCGGCCCGAGCCTGTTCATAGGCCCTTCCACCACCCTGTCCCTGGGGCTGCTGCTCCACGAACTCGCGACAAATGCTGTGAAATACGGCGCACTCTCCGTGCCGGAGGGCAGTGTGGCGATTGATTGGATCATTGAAGGCGAAGGGCCAGAGGGGACATTCCGGTTCGATTGGCGCGAGCGTGGCGGACCGCGCGTGATCCCATCGACCCGCAGGGGGTTCGGCTCACGCTTGATCGAAAGGGGGCTCTCCGGAGGCGATGTGACGCTGAGCTATCCGACCGACGGAGTGACTTGCACGCTCACGTCACCTCTCGGGGGGCTGCTGGTAGATAAGTAGATGTTCGTTTGCGCATGTGCCGCTGACCCGCGAAAGCCGCACATCGAACCTTCCTAAAGCTTGTTAGGGTCGGAAGCGTGCGGCGCGGGGACGTCTGCTTCTTACGACCGCTGTCCAGAAACGGACGGGCGGGAAACCACCCTCAGCGGTCATTCGGCTTGCGACCCAAACCAGCCGCGCGGACCCCTCCCGTCGCTTCTCTGAAGCGGCCGTTCATCGACGGTCTAGCGTCTTCGCTCGACGCCCCCTTCTGCGGTGCGCGCCTTCTCACCGCGTCTTTTGTAGCAGGTGCCTTAGGAAGCCCAGATGGGCATCAGCATCTACGACGTCAGCGTCCCTGTTTTCGTCAACGCACTTCGCAACATGAGCACTTGGCTCGACAAGGCGGCATCGGAGAAGCCAGAAGCCGAGCTGCTCGTCCGGCGGCTGGCTCCCGACATGAAGCCTCTGCCTGCTCAGTATCAAATGGCATCCGACAGTGCGAAGAACGCGGTGGCACGGCTCGCCGGGATCGAAGCGCCCTCAATGCCCGACGTCGAGACGACCTTCGCCGAACTCAAGGAGCGCTGCGCCAGGACGGTCGCCTTCGTTGAAGGCATCGATCCGGCGGCGCTGGCCTCCGGCGCGAACCGGGAGGTGGAGCTGAAGTTCCCTAATGGCATGGGATACCGCTTCAGTGGGCAGGCCTATCTTACCGGCTTCGCGCTTCCGAATTTCTTCTTCCACGTGACAACTGCCTACGGGATCCTCCGTAGCGCTGGCGTGGGCCTCGGCAAGCCGGATTTTCTCCAGCATCTCGGGCCGCCAAATATTCACGCCGCGAAGTAGTCGCTCCGGCTCCCCGCGGTCGGAGGAGCATTCGACCGTGCCCGACCTAAACAGGTCGTGCTTCAACCCAACGCACGGCGTCGATCAGGGCGCGGAGCGCCGGGGTAGCCTGCTGGCTCGGATGGTAGAGGTGGTAACCGGGGAAAGGCGTGCACCAGTCCGCCAGAACCTGCACGAGGTGACCCGCCTGGATGTCGGCGGCCACATCCTCCTCCAGCATGTAACCAAGCCCGGCACCGGCCCGCACGGCGGCCCCCGACAGAACCGCATCGTTGACGGTGAGTTGCCCGCCCACGCGCACGCGCACGCGCATGTCCTGGCCGTTGCGCGAGAACTCCCACGGCAGCAATCCACCCCCGCCGACCAACCGATAGTTGACGCAGTTGTGCGCCTCCAGATCGGCCGGTGTCTCGGGTCGTGGATGGCGTGCGAAGTAGGCGGGTGTACCGACCACCACGGTGCGCAGGTTCGGTCCCAGGCGCACCGCCACCATGTCGCGCTCCACCGTCTCGCCGAAGCGGATGCCGGCATCGAACCGGGCCGCGACGATGTCGGTCAGGCGGTCGTCGATGACGACCTCGACTGAGACGGCCGGATTATCGAGGAGGATGCGCGGCAGGGCTGGGTCGAGCACTCGGCGCGCGGCCGAGGAAAAAGTCGTCAGCCGCAGCGAACCGGACGGCGCGCCGCGCCAGTCGGCGAGCGCTGCAAGCCCGTGCTCGACCTCCGCCAACGCCGGGGCGAGAGAACGCACGAGCCGCTCGCCCGCCGGCGTCGGAGCGACGCTACGCGTGGTGCGCGCGAGCAGCCGGACCCCGAGCCGTTCCTCCAGCCCCCGTACGGCGTGGCTGAGCGCCGAGGGGGACAAGCCGAGTTCGGCCGCCGCCCGCGTGAAGCTGCGGGTGCGCGCGACAGCCGCGAAGGCCGCGAGATCATCGAGCGTGCCTCGTCGCATTCCTGAACTCCGCTCACAAGCCCTTGCCGATGTTTGGGGCTAATCCCCTACGAACGGCCGCTCTATCCTGTGGGGTATCAGCAGGGATATGCAACAATGGACCTCACGCATTACCGTACGCTCGGCCGCTCCGGCCTTGCGGTCAGTCCGCTTGCACTCGGCACCATGACCTTCGGCACCGCGCGCTGGGGGCTGGACGAGGCCGGCAGCCGCGCCGTGTGCGACGCCTACCTGGAGCGGGGCGGCAATTTCATCGACACAGCCGATGTGTACGCGGGCGGTGAGGGCGAGGCGATGCTCGGCCGCTTCATCGGCGAGCGCAGCTTGCGCGATTGGATCGTCCTCGCGACGAAATCTGGCTTTGCCACGGGCAAGGGGCCGCACGCGGGTGGCAACGGAGCCAAGCATGTTCACGCGGCGCTGGAAGGCTCGCTACGTCGCCTGCAAACCGATTACGTCGATCTCTACTGGGTGCACGTTTGGGACGGGATCACGCCGGCAGAGGAGCTGCTGGAGACCATGGCCGGTCTCGTCCGCGCCGGGAAAATTCGCTATTGGGGCCTGTCGAACACGCCCGCTTGGTATGTCGCCAAGCTCGCGACGCTGGCTGCCCTGCGGGGCCTGCCGGGGCCGATCGCGTTGCAGTACTTCTATGCTCTCGTGAACCGGGAGGTGGAGGACGAGCACATCCCCCTCGCCGCCGAGTTCGGTATGGGCGTGGTGCCGTGGTCGCCGCTCGCCTACGGGCTGCTGAGCGGCAAGTACGACCGTGCGACCGTAGAGGCATCGGGTCCGCGTGCAGGCGGCCTGCCAAAGGATGCGGCACAGTCGGGCGAGATGCGTTCCGCCGAGGCCAAACGGCTCGACGGGGCCAATCCGTTCGGCGACAGCCTGTTTACGCCGCGCAACTGGACCATCGTCGACGAGGTGCGCCGGGTGGCGGAAGACATCGGGCAATCTCCGGCGCGCGTCGCGCTCGCCTGGGTGATCGGACGATTGGGAGTAGCCTCGACGCTAATGGGCGTGAGCCGGCCGGCGCAGGTGGCCGACAACATCGCCGCGCTCGATGTCGTGCTCTCCCCGGAGCATCGCACTGCGCTGGATGCCGTCAGCGCACCAGCGGAGCCGCGCCTCATCTACGGCCTGTCGCGACCGCCGTTGCGGCAGGCCGTCGTGTTCGGCGGCGCGCAGGTCCGAGCCCCTGGCGAGATGCCTTGAGTAAATCCCATCCTCGCTCACTCAATCTCGGGTGTAGCTAGCCTCGCTGTCCGCTAAACGCTTCAAAGCGACGCGCGAGCATCGGTCGATACAAACGCGAGGCAGACGTCCGATTTCATGGACATGCAACCGAAAACCGGACGGGCGGCAAACCACCCCAAGCGGTCATTCGGCTACCGACCCAACTCGGCCGTACAGGTGGTCGCTCGGTTTTCCGGAAAGTAGACACTGATTTGGAACACCTACTTTGCAAGCCGCTCGTCGTGGTGTTGGAATGAGCACGGGATAATTGCACGCTGGCGGCAGTTGATGCAGAACACCGAAGAATTCCGTGCGGAGCAACGCCGGGTAGTGGCCGGAATGGTTTCGGGGCTCGCAATCACGGCCTTGGCATTAATGCTGGCTGCTGCGTGGGAGCCGGTGGGAATGCCGGTAAGACCACTTACTGAACGTCTGCAAGTTGCACTGCGAACAGACCTGTTTGTTATCGGTTGGCTTGCCGCTGCAATCGCGAACGTTGCGAGACTACGATTTTTTTCACCCGACGATATCGCAGGAGGCAAAGTAGGACTTGGATCTAAGTCCATCCAAGATGCTACCGCAATTCTGCAGAACACATTTGAGCAGTGTGTTCTGGCGATCTCTACACACCTAGCGTTCGCGACGGTCTCAGGTCATCCAACCAGTATACTGATAACGCTCGCCATCCTATTTTGTGCCGGACGAGCGATGTTTTGGATCGGCTACCGGCGTGGAGCAAATGGACGTGCTCTAGGGTTTGCCCTGACCTTCTACCCGACGATTGCGATGCTCGGAATGTCGGCTGTCACCATCGCCTTAGGAACAACCCAATAAGACTGCCCCATCGCTTTCGTGCGGTTGAAAGCGGGACTCTGCAATCAACCCCCAAACAGTCTGTCGGATAGCGACCCAACACGGACGCTCCAGTAACGGAGAGAGCATCCCTAAAGTGGTCAGTTGGCTCAATCCGATCCACGTTTCCAACACAGGGGCGGCTGGTGGGCAGTCGCTCATGCTTCGTCATTTCAAATCAAACATCACGGCGATAATCTGATTGCGAACGGATGCAGGGGATATCATGGAAGCTGAAGCAGTCGGTACCTTTGATGTGAAGCTCGCGCCGATCGGCTCCGGTGAAAGCCCGATCAGCAGTATGTCGATTGACAAGACCTTCCACGGCGACCTGCAGGGCTCCAGCGTCGGCCAGATGCTAGCGTTCCGCACCGACGTCGAAGGGTCCGCCGGCTACGTCGCAATGGAGCGCGTCGTCGGAACCCTTGGTGGCCGAGAAGGCTCCTTCACTCTCCAGCATAGCGGGTTGATGGACAGGGGCGCGCCGTCGCTGACCGTCGTCGTGGTGCCGAACTCGGCCAAGGACGGGCTGGAGGGTCTGACAGGGACAATGAACGTCATCGTCACCTCAGGCCGGCATGATTATCAGTTCCGCTATACGCTGCCGGATTAAGCGGACGATCCGGTCATCTTGGCGAGCTTCGCGACCGTATTCATGTTACGCGCCGTCCCGTGCTTTTCGCTTGGGATGCGAAGGCGGGTGTTCGCCATGCCGTCCGGGTAGAATACGAACAACTCTCGCTTCCCGAGGCGGACTTCCTCATTCTTGATCCCGGTCACGCCATCGAGGGGATCGGTAGGAAGCGCCCCGTCCGCGAATAATGCCATGACGCGATTGCTCGGGGCGTCTGCAAAGGGATTGCGGGCGAGCACATCGGCAATTTCGGACGGCGTTCGAACGATCACGCCCACTCGCTTGCCAGTATAGGCGAATAGCTGATCCTCAAGGGCGGATCGCACCTCATACTCGGATCTGTCGCTGCTAAAAATGACGTTGCCGCTGGCGATATAGGTTTTTACCCTCCCAAAGCCGATAGCCTCACACATCTGCGCTAGTATCGTCATCGGCAGCTTACCAGTGCCGCCGACGTTCACGGCGCGGAGAAAGGCCACAAATTTGGTCACCCTTCCCCCCTTGCTCCAAGCATCACGAGAGTACGGCATGGTGGGCCCTTCCCGAAACGCGACCGTCTTTGGAAGGCGGGAAAGTCCATTAATGGCAGCTATCGACGTGCTCTAACCCTGAAGCGGCCGAACCGCTTTCCACCCAACCCAGCCGTTCAGTGGCGCTAGCCAACGCGACCGGAACTGGCAGAAAACGGAACGGCCGCTTAGGAGACATCAGGCCAAAAAGGCGGACGCTTCGCTTCCGACCCAACTCAGCCGTTCGGAAAACGAAAAGCACTTCCCGAATACGGACATCCGTCGGCCACTTCGCATCGTCCGCTCGGGGTGGGGAGCGGATTTTCAATACGCTCGTTCGGACGCAGCTTCTGGAGGACGCAAGACGGAGCAGCACCGTGTGATTGGCAAGCACCGGCCTTTTTGCGAGATTGTCGCATCGCCTGTTCGTGGCGACGGGTACCAGCATGACCGATGCTACACATCGCCTTGTGCAGCGCATTGGGCGCATCTTCTCGCTCAACGAGGATGAGCGGCATGCCCTGGCGACCGTACCAATCATCATGCACACCTTTGCGTCGCACCAGGACATCGTTCAGGAGGGCGATCAACCTGGCCAATGCTGCCTGATCGTAGCAGGCTGGGCCTGCCGCTACCGAATTCTTCAGCATGGCGGACGGCAGATCCTCTCGTTCCACATCCCCGGCGATCTACCTAATATCCATGGCCTTCACCTTCCGGTGACGGACCACAGCCTTGCCGCCGTCACGACTGTCACGGTCGGCTTCGTCAGTCACGCGCAGATCCACGATCTGATCGCGGAGCATCCCCGACTCGGCTCAGCGTTCTGGAAGGACACGCTTATCGACGCCGCAATCTATCGGGAGCGGATCGTCGGCATGGGGCGCAAGGAGGCGCTCCCGCGCATAGCGCATTTCTTCTGCGAGGTGTTCCTACGGATGCAGGCGGTCGACCTGACGACGCAGCACAGTTGCTCTCTGCCGATCACGCAGACCGAAATGAGTGACGCGCTCGGCCTATCTAGCGTCCATGTGAGCCGGGTCTTGCGAGACCTGCGTCACCAGGAATTCATCGCCCTGGACCACCGGACGCTGACCATCCTGGACTGGTCGAGGCTGATGGCACTGGCCGAGTTCAACCCGACCTATCTGCATCAGGACATAAGCGTACCGACCTAACGCAATTTGGTGAATTGGCGTTCTGAAGATAATAAGACTTCGACAATCACCAGCCGGATTCAAGAGTGCTCGTGGCTGAGATGGCCTGACCGGCTGGCTTTGGACCGGGCTGATTGAGAGGATCAGCCAGGACCGAAGGAGTCGGACATGCGGCGAGGTCATAAGACGAACGCGGAGCAGGTCGTGCTGAAGCTGCGCCAGATCGAGGTGCAGACAGCCCAGGGCAAGAGTTTAGCCCTTGCATGCAGGGAGGCGGGGATCTCCGAGCAGAGTTACTACCGCTGGTGCAAGGAGTACGGCGGCCTTTAAGTCGATCAAGCCAAGAAGATGAAGGATCTGGAGCGTGAGAACGCTCGTCTGCGCCGGCTTGTCGCCGACCTTTCGTTGGAGAAGCAGGTGCTGGCGGACGTCGCCTCGGGAAACTTGTAGCCCCCGAGCGACGCCGGCAGGCAGTCGACGGGATCCGGGAAAAGTACGGCCTCTCGGAACGCCACGCCTGCCGGATCGTCGGCCAGCACCGCGGCACGCAGCGCTACGTGCCGACCGTGCCGGCCGATGAGGATGAGCTGACCTAGGCTGTCATCGCTCTGGCGTCTGAGTACGGACGCTACGGCTACCGCCGCGTCACCGCGCTGCTGCAGGCAGCGGGCTGGCCGGTGGGCAAGGACCGGGTCCAGCGCATCTGGCGTCGCGAGGGGCTGAAAGTCCCCAGCCGACATAGACCCCGCAGGCGCCTGTGGCTCAACGACGGCTCATGTGTGCGGCTGCGGCCGCTCCACAGCAATCACGTCTGGAGCTTCGACTTCGTGCAGACCCAGACCCACAACGGCCGGAGGCTACGCATCCTGACGCTACTCGACGAGCACAGCCGAGCCTGCTTGGCGTTGAAGGTGGCGCCACGCAACAACAGCGTCGGCGTGATCGAGGCGCTGGCCGACGCGATGTGCCTCCACGGCATCCCGGAGTACGTCCGCTGCGACAATGGCCCAGAGATGATCTCGAAGGCGCTGCGCAACTGGGTCGCCAAGGCCGGCTCGCAGATCCTGTACATCGCGCCAGGATCCCCGTGGGAGAACGAGTACTGTGAGAGCTTCAACGGCAAGCTTCGTGACGAGTGCCTACGCCAGGAGATCTTCTACTCGCTGAAGGAGGCGCAGATCGTGATCGGGCTGTGGCAAACCACCTACAACCGCGTCCGACCGCATTCGTCGCTGGGCTATCGGCCGCCCGCGCCCGTCAGCTACCCGAATCTGGCCTTCCGGCTACCCATGACCGCGACCATGCAGTAGTCTCTCAATTGGCTCGGTTCAAAAGACCGGTCAGGCCACGCGCCACAGCGATGACGTCACGGCCGGCAGCGCGGCGCATCCTCCGCCTGTCGGCGAATCGCGTCGGCATAATCCATCGCTCACGGTCCCTCACGGGCCGCGGTCCAGACAAGCCTTCCCCGTTGCCGAAACCGAGGTTTCAGCTTGACTCCCGGTGGGGAGCTATGGCTTGTGAGGGGAAGCAACTCGCGCCTCACAAGGCCCCAGGTTTTCAGCAGGCTCCCGTTTGGCGACGGGGGCCTGTTGGCTTTTCAGGGTCTATCTCGCGGCGATTGCTCTCCTGATCCGGCCCACGACTCGCCAGGGCGAGCCCGGCCGGGACCGTCCATGTCGGCCGGAGGGCACGGTTAAGTCAACGTTGGGGAATGATCAGCGCGACCATGCAGGCCAAGCCCTTGACCCTCGCCGACCTGCGCAATGCCGGGATCATCACCAGCACGGAGATCGTTGCGGCGATCGATCTCTTCATGCGCGATCCAGCTGCCCCTCTCTACCGCTTTGCAAGCGGACATACGCTCGACGTCGCCGGGATCCTAGCAGTCGAGATGATGGGCGACGCACTCCCAGCTCAATCAATTCTGCAGGAAAAAATTTTGAGGACAAAGATTGCAGCCGCAATCATGGCGGCGCACCCCGTCTCGCCGTGACGATGATTTTATTCGCCTGGAACGCTTTGGTGCGCCCAGCGCTAGTCTGAATGACATTTGTCGAGCTCGTACATGCTTTTCTCGGTGAGGCCGCGGTAGCGGTTGTCGTTACCGATGCCCAACTGGATCGCCCAGGACCGACGATCCTATATGCCAACGCTGCGTTTGGACGTTTGACCGGCCGTGATCACATCGAAGTCATAGGGATGAGACCCTGCTTCATGCAGGGTAAGGAAACCCGTCGTGTAACACTCGATGCGTTCCACCACGCTCTCTCAGCAGGTAGGCGATTTCATGCCTTCCTAACGAATTACCGCCCCGACGGTACGAGATACCGAGTCGAGATCGACTGTCGACCATTCCGCGGAGTGGACGGAAGGCTCGTCGCATTCATCGCCTTCCAGCGTGAAGTCATACGTCGTGTCGGTCGTCCTACGTCCGGCGAAGGTGGGCGTTACGCCTCGCGCGACTCAAGTAACAATTTATTAGCACACCACCTGCGCGCGATGCGGGTATTCGAGCCGGGACTGATTTTCGAGCGTGAGATTGACGGATTTGGTTCATGAGAACCTCTAAATTATAATCTATGTTACTAAAATAATCGGCAGCATTGGGTGGTAATTAATAACTAATTAATTATTAAAACTGACATTGACATCGCTCAGGAATGAAGCGTTGCGAAGATCGCGCTCGTCGTCTTGGTGCCCCACCATCGCCGCCCGTGTGGCTGTGTCTATCTGCGTCCCGCACAGGACGGGGATAAGAAAATCTTTCGGCTCGAATTATTGAGCGGTCAAACCATGCGCCTGCACCTCTCTCTCAAAACATCGCTTTCCGCTGCCTTCAGCGTGCTAGCTATAATTTGTGCCGCCCAAGGTGCCGTTTCTATTATCAAGCTTAGCGGCGTTCGTCACGGGGTCGTCGAAGTCGCGACCAACTGGCTCCCCTCGGTCGTCGCCCTGAACGACATCCGAGCTGCCAGTTCGGAGGTGCGTATTAAGCAGCTGCGCCTCCTCGCCCTCTCAGATACCCCCGCGCATCTCGCCGAGAACGAGGCGGCCCTCGCTGCGACCCATGACGCGCTCGCTGCCGCACGCCGGGTTTACGAGCCAATGATCTTGTCGTTGGAGGAGCGGGCGATCTATGACGCCTTTGCCGTAGCCTGGAGCAGTTTCGCACGCGCAGACGCGCAGACGCGGCACCTGATGGAAGCTGGCCAAAAATCTGAAGCAGTCTCCCTGCTCAGCGGGCCGGAGGCGGTTCGCTTCTACGATGAGGCACGCACCGCATTGCAGCGCAACGTCAAGCTGAACGAAGGCGGCGCACGGCAAGATGCGGATGCGGCGTTGGCCGATGTCGGAACCGCAACAACAATGGCCTACGTCGCCGCCACGCTGGCGCTACTCATCGCGTTCGCCGCCTCCGCCTTCGGCTTTCTCCGGGTATCCCGACCTATCACCCGGATGACGGAGGCGATGCAGATCCTGGCCGATGGGGATACTGCGGCCGAGGTACCTTTCCGTAGTCGGCGGGACGAGATCGGTGCGATGGCCACCGCGGTGCAGGTGTTCAAGGACAACCTGATCCGCACCCGTAAGCTCGAGGAGGATACGGCACAGTCCCGCCTTGCTGCTGAAGAGCAGCGCAAGGCCGGTATGCGCCAGATGGCCGACGGCTTCGAGGCGGCAGTGGGTGGCGTCATCGGCATGGTGTCGTCCTCGGCCACCGAGCTGCAGGCCACGGCGCAGCAGATGACCTCGACGGCCGCCCAGACGGCCAGCCAGTCTACCGCGGTGGCCGCTGCCGCCGAGGAGGCTGCGTCCAACGTCAACACCGTCGCCGCGGCCGCCGAGGAACTCGGCTCCTCGGTGCAAGAGATCGGCCGTCAGGTCGATGGCTCGGCTGAGTTGGCGCGGTTTGCCGTCATGGAGGCCGATCAGACGGGCGCACTAGTTCAGGAACTCAGCGCGACGGTCGCTCGGATCGACGACGTGGTTGGCCTGATCTCAACCATCGCCAGTCAGACCAACCTCCTGGCGCTCAACGCGACGATCGAGGCGGCCCGGGCGGGCGAGGCCGGCAAGGGCTTCGCCGTCGTCGCCGCCGAGGTGAAGGCACTGGCCGATCAGACCGCCAGGGCGACGAGTGATATCTCGGGGCAAATCGCACGGATCCAGGCCTCGACCGCGCAGGCCGTCGCCTCGATCGGTGGGATCACCGGGCGCATCCGCGAGATCAGTGCAGTGGCGACCTCAATTGCAGCCTCGGTCGAGCAGCAGGGGGCGGCGACGCAGGAGATCGTACGCAACGTGGCGCAGGCCTCGGCGGGGACCAGCGAAGTGACGGGCAACATCTCTGGTGTGGCGGGGGCGGCGGAAGAAACCGGTGCCGCGGCGAGCCAGGTACTGGGGGCGGCCTCGGAGCTCTCCCGTCAGTCCGAGCATCTGACGGCCGAGGTGGGCCGCTTCCTCGCCACCATCCGCGCCGCGTGAGGGGGGGGCGTGATGACTGAGCCTTCCTCCACCGTCCACCGTCTCGATCTCGCTGGCGCCGATCGCCTAACCAGCGTCCTGATGAAGGCTTTCGAGATCGGCGATAGCATCGACCCACTCAATCCGCACAGGGCGCAGCTCAAAAGCCTCGGCCCCTCACTCGAGCACCTGTTTGAGGATCTCCGTCGCGAGATCGCCGCACTCTCTGCCGCGTCCGATGCCCCTCAACCGGGACACATCATTCAGTGTCAGACGCTGGAGCGCCTGTCTGCTCAGGTGAGCAAGCTCATGGATGCGGTGCGCACCGTCGCGTCCTGAGTCGCCTCAGAACAAGCCATCCCATCCCCTCCGTCCGATAGGAGAGCGTCACCGTGGATGTCCTGCTCGTCGACGATAGCACGACGGTGCTGATGCGGCTTCAACGGCTGCTGGAAGCCGAGCACGCAGCCGCCGTGGTCGCCCACAATGATCCGCTCGCTGCGCTCATCGAGGGCCGCACGCGTGCCTTCGACCTCGTTCTAGTGGATCAGAACATGCCGGAGATGGACGGCATCTCCCTCATCCGTGAGCTGCGGACCATCGCGCACTATGCGCAGGTACCGATCGCGATGATCACCGCCGACGCTTCGGAGGTGGTTCGCCTGGCCGCACTGGAAGCCGGCGCCACCGACTTCCTCGATAAGCGTGCCAAGGGGATCGAAATGAGCGTGCGCCTGCGCAATCTCGTGCGCCTGGCCAACGCCGTCCGGCGCCTGGACGAAGCTGCCTCCTCCATGGCGGGGGAGATCGAGCGTGCGACGCGCCATCTGCACGAGAGGGAGGCGGAGGTTATCTTTCGCCTCGCCCTGGCGGTGGAGTACCGCGACAACGATACGGGCGACCATACATGGCGGGTCGCACGCTACAGCCAGATCATCGCCAAGGCGTTGGGCTTGGAGCCGGAATTCTGCTGGCGCATCAAGTTGGCGGCTCCGCTGCACGATGTCGGCAAGGTCGCTGTGCCCGATGGCATCCTACTCAAAAAGGGGCGGCTGGACGAAGCGGAGTTCGCGGTCATCCGGACCCACCCCGTGGTTGGCAAGCGCATCCTTGATGGAAGTGCATGTGAATTGATCCAATTGGCTGCCATCATCGCCGAAGCGCATCATGAGCGGTGGGACGGGGGTGGTTACCCGCACGGGCTGGCTGGCCTCGACATCCCGCTCCCTGCCCGGATCGTCGCGGTGGCGGACGTGTTCGATGCCCTGACGACGGCGCGGCCCTACAAGGCGGCGATGGAGTTCGAGGAGGCATTCCGGTGCGTGCAAGCGGAGCGGGGTAAACACTTCGACCCGGCCTGCGTCGATGCATTCGCTTCCGCCTTGGACGATGTGCGGGCTGTTCACTCGGCAAAGGTCAGAGGGCCACTGGCCACGCTGCTGCGCAGTATCGAGCCCTGGGCGCGGATACCTGAGCTTCCGCGCGAGGTCGCTGCTGCCGAATGAGCGTCCGGCGCGACGGGGCTCGATCAATCGAGGATGTAAGTCATGAGCGCGACCATCATCTCGCTGCAGGAGCGGCAAGCCTCGGCCGCCATAGCCGCCGGGATAGGCCTGCCATCATCGACCGCGATCGAAGCTGCCACCCTGGAGTTGTGGCGTCGCCACGATGAGCTTCTTTCGGTTCTAGAAGGATTACGACAGCCGGACCTAGAGGTTCATACCCTCTTCGCACCGCAGATTGCGTGCTTGGAGGCAACGGTGGTCCGGACGATTGCCGAAGTCGGTCTATTGATCCGAAGGGCCGAACGTTTAAGCGCGGGTTTGACCTGATCCTTCGGCTAACAAACGCGCACTCCGTCGCAGGTTGCTCATATTATTCGAGCACCATGACAGCGCCGGTGGCTGCCCTCACCAGATCATCTCCCGCATATGAGCCGGGTCCGTCGACGCCCCGGGCTGCGCTCAACAAGTTTCCGTACCTGTCGGGCGGGCCGATAGATCTTCCTCCCCAGGAAACCCGACGGTGACTGGGTATAGGTGGGCGAGGTGCCGTACGTAGTGCTGGTGTGCGCTCGCCAGAATTTCGCGGATGGCATCGTGCCACCAGTCATCCGGGGCACCGCGGGGTTCCAGCAGAGGCCCAGTATCGTAGGCCGGTAACACGCTCACTCTCCCGTCGGTCATAATTGCTCCTCCGCACGACGAAGGTGCTCAACGCTGTCGGTTTGCAGTTGAGACGGCACCTTAGCTTTTTGGCGAAATGAAAAGCCAATCATCGCCGACATCCTAGATCAATCGGCAGCATCATTAAATGAAAATGTTAACAAACTTCCTGATGAAGCCGAGAATATGACGTATCCCGTGCAAACTATCTTGCGACTGGTCGTCAGTGAAATATAACATACATTATTGTTATACAATGATGTAAGTAATCGAGTTGTGCAAATGGCATGACGTTGGAGTTGAGACAATTACAGATTGGTTTACTTCAAAGACTATAAATCACAAGGAAGTCAGAATCGTATATTGACTGCGTCAATAATCCGCCCAACCTATTTTTCAACATCATAGTACTGGTGGGGATGATAATTGCCACGAGATCCAACAGCGGAATTGACCGATAGGCATGCGATGGCAGCGCGTTTGTTGGAAGATGCAGAAAGGAAGTCTGCTGCCAAACGAACGTGGGAGTGTCAGCAACTGATCGCAAAGTTCGGTGCTTCGCCACTGAGGGCTTACGTGACAGTAAGGTCTGATGCGGTCGTTGCGCACCAATTAGACCGCCGCGCATAGCGGCTCTGCATAGAGACTCGCTTCGACCCGCGACACATCCGACGAACGCGTTGCTCACGAGGCGCCCGGCTCACCTCGTTCGAGCCGCCAGCGGGATTCAGCGACCGGTACCGCGCTGGCAGGCTGGACTGTCACTCTCGATCATGCGGGTAAGCGCGGCGAGGAATTCGGTGGAGAGCGCCTTGTCGGGCTTCGGGGCAGGCTGGCGGGCGGCTGGCCTGCCCCCTGAAAAGTGGTCCTCCCTGAGATATGGCTTTGAGCCGTGTGGAGGATGTCATCATGGGACGGAAGAAGCATACGGCTGAAGAGATTGTTGCCAAGCTGCGCCAAGTTGACGTTCTCGTCTCGCGGGGTCGGAAGGTTGCTGAAGCGATCCGGTCCATAGAGGTGACCGAGGTCACGTACTATCGTTGGCGTTCTGAGTACGGTGGCTTGAAGGGTGATCAGGTCAAGCGACTGAAGTCTCTGGAGACGGAGAGCCAGCGTCTTCGTCGGGCGATCTCGGATTTGACCTTGGAGAAGCTGATCCTGAAGGAGGCAGCCTCGGGAAACTTCTGAGCCCGGCTCGCCGCCGGGCTTGTGTTGACTACGTCGTTGCCGAGCACGGCGTATCCGAACGCTTCGCCTGTCGTGTTCTGGGCCAGCATCGCTCGACGCAACGCAAATCCGCCGTCGTCGTCGAGGACGAGGTCGCTCTGACGGCTGCCATCGTCGCTCTCGCACTCCAGTACGGGCGCTACGGCTACCGTCGGATCACGGCCTTGCTTCGGCGTGACGGCTGGACGGTGAACGTGAAGCGGGTCGAGCGGATCTGGCGACGAGAGGGGCTCAAGGTCCCGGCTTGCCAGCCCAAACGGGCACGCCTTTGGCTCAACGACGGCTCCTGCCTTCGCTTACGGCCCGAGCGTCCCGACCACGTTTGGTCGTACGACTTCGTCGAGCACCGCACGCACAACGGGCGCAAGTACCGGATGCTGAACGTCATCGATGAGTTCACGCGCGAGTGCCTGGCCATCCGGATCGCTCGTAAGCTCAAGGCACTCGACGTCATCGACATGCTCTCGGATCTGTTCAGTCTGCGCGGTGTGCCAAGCCATGTCCGTTCGGACAATGGACCTGAGTTCATCGCTCGATCTGTCCGAGACTGGATCGCAGTGGTTGGATCAGCAACTGCCTACATCGAGCCGGGCAGCCCGTGGGAGAACGGGTACTGCGAGAGCTTCAACGCGAAGCTGCGCGACGAACTCCTCAACGGCGAGGTGTTCTACACGCTCAAGGAAGCCCGCGTCGTGATCGAGCAATGGCGGAGGCACTACAACACCCTCCGACCGCACTCGTCGCTCGGCTACCAGCCGCCTGCGCCAGAGGTCGTCATCTGGCCAACCGAACCGAGCGGATCAGTGCCGTCCGCCCCTCCTGCCATCGTCACACGACCGACGATGCACTAACTTCAAACCCGGGCCACCGAATGGGGGCAGGCCA
>NZ_JAKSXW010000051.1 GCF_022829405.1 Methylobacterium sp. J-076 | reverse complement strand
CCTGGATTGCTTCGCTCCGCTCGCAAAGACGGTGGTGGATGCTCGGTCCAATGGCGGTGGCCGTTGGCCAAGCTTGGCGGTGGCTTGCGATGCCCCTCGTCGTCATCGCGAGCGGAGCGAAGCGACCCAGGGCAGCGGGCCGTCTCCGAAGGTAGCGCGTCCCTGGATTGCTTCGCTCCGCTCGCAAAGACGGTGGTGGGTGCTCGCTCCGTTGGCGGTGGCTGATGGCCAAGCTGGCGGTGGCTTGCGATGCCCCTCGCCGTCATCGCGAGCGCAGCGAAGCGACCCAGGGCAGCGGGACATCTTCGAAGGTAGCGCGTGCCTGGATTGCTTCGCTCCGCTCGCAAAGACAGCGATGGATGCTCGCCCCGTTGGCGGTGGCCGATGGCCAAGCTGGCGGTGGCTTGCGATGCCCCTCCCCGTCATCGCGAGCGGAGCGAAGCGACCCAGGGCAGCGAGACGTCTCCGAAGGTAGCGCGCCCCTGGATTGCTTCGCTGCGCTCGCAAAGACAGTGGTGGGTGTTCGGTCTGTTGGCGGTGGCCGATGGCTAAGCTGGCGGTGGCTGCTCGCTCTGTCGGCGGTGACTGCGATGCCCCTCCCCGTCATCGCGAGCGGAGCGAAGCGACCCAGGGCAGCGGGACATCTCCGAAGGTAGCGCGTGCCTGGATTGCTTCGCCGCGCTCGCAAAGACGGTGGTGGGTGCTCGCTCCCTGGACGGTGGCCGATGGCCAAGCTGGCGGTGGCTTGCGATGCCCCTCGCCGTCATCGCGAGCGGAGCGAAGCGACCCAGGGCAGCGGGACATCTTCGAAGGTAGCGCGTCCCTGGATTGCGTCGCTTCGCTCGCACAGACGGCGATGGGTGCTCTATCGGCGGTGGCTGCGATGTCCCGCTACCGGCGGATGAGGCGCCGGGCGCCGGCCACGAGGCCGGTCGCCGCGATGCCGGCGCCGAGGAGGTTCAGTGCCCATTGCCCGGCCTCGCGGGCGGTGGGGCGGACCGACAGGCCCGGCAGGTCGAGCCGGTGCGGGGCGTCGAACAGCCAGCGGTTGATGCGCCCCGAGCGGTCGAGGCGGTTCAGGATCGTGCCGTCGCGGGGATCGACGTGCAACCACGTCGCCGCCGGATCGTCGTAGGTCAGGCGCAGGACGGGCAGCGGAGGTGCTCCGCCGTGCGGGTACCAGTAGGCATCGTAGGCCGTGATCCGCTCCACGGAGGCGAGGCGCCCGCCCGGCACCGTCGCCGCCGCGGCCAGGGTGGCCGCGTCCGGTCCCGCCCCACCGTCGAGATCCGTCGTGACGGGGCCCGCCGCCCCCTCGCGCACCAGCCACCAGCGCCCGCCGATGGCGGTGAAGCGCAGGAGCGTGAGGCCGGGCCCGGCGAGGCGTTCCAGGTCGCCGGGCGCGAGGCCGAGGGCGCCCGGCCGCCCCGCATAGGCGGCCTGCATCTCCGCCGGGGGCGCGAGGGAGGAGAACCACCGGTTCGGGTTCATCGACAGCCAGCCGCTCAGGATGAAGAGGGCGAGCCCGAACCCCCCGGCGAGGCCGAAGGCGTGGTGCCAGAGGGCGAGGCCGCGATAGGGGCTCACCGCGCCGCCCCGGTAGCGCCGCCGCAGGCGCAGGCGCAGGCGCCAGAGGCCGACGGCGAGGCCGCTGAGGGCGGTGAGGCCCGCGACGCCGGACAGCCACAGCACCACCTGCCGCCACAGCTCCGGCCGGGCGCGCAGGGGCGTGAGGTAGACCCAGTGGACCACCGCCCCGGCCCAGTTCCAGCCCCGCTGCCACCGTGTGGTGACGAGGGCGACCTCGCCCGTGCGGGCCGAGACGTAGACCTCGCGGCCGGAGGGGTCGCCGAGGGCGACCTTCCAGAACGGGCGCTGGGGGTTGTAACGGGCGGTGACGGTCCACTGGTCGCGCCGGACGGCGGTAGCCTCCCCACCGCCCGCGATGCGCAGGGCCTGCGCGGCATCGACCGGTCCCAGCAGCTCCCCCGTCACCGCCGAGACCGTGCGCCGCGCCCCCGCGGCGGCGGTGACCCGGTAGACCGGCTCGCCGTCGCGCATCTCCAGGGCGAGGCCCGCCGCCTCCCCCGCCGCCGCGAGGGCGGCGTCGGGGCCGATCCGCACCCGGTCCCAGGCGATCGGGGCGAGGCGGGCCAGCCGCTCCGCCCGGTCGAGGCTCGGGAACGGCACGTAGAGCATCACCAGCCCCGAACCGATCCACAGGGCGAAGAGCAGCCCCGTGCCGATCCCCAGCCAGCGATGGCCGAGGAGCAGCCAGCGCCGCCCCGCCTTCCCCGCCGCCCTCACCACGCCACCGTATAGGCGACCTCGACGGAGCGGGGGCGGCCGAGGAGCCAGTTGGTGCCGACGCCGTCCACCGCGTTGCCGCTGATGGCGTAGACCTTGTCGAACAGGTTGTAGAGCCGGAGCGACAGGCGGGACTCCGCCGTCACCTGATGGTCGAGCACCACGTTCACGAGGGTGTAAGCCGGGCGCCGGGCGGTGTTGCCGAAGTCGCTGTAGACCTCGCCGACGTTCTGGAGCCCGATCCGGGCGGCCCAGTCGCGGGTGGGCTCCCAGCTCAGCCACAGGTTCGCCACCCGCTCCGGCACGTCGATGGGTTGCCGGCCGGCGTAGGAGACCGCCGCACCGTTCACCACCTGGGTGAAGCTGTCGTACTGCGCGTGCAGGAGGGCGATGTTCCCGTCGAGCCGCCAGCCCGGCGCGATGGGCCAGCCGAGCGCCAATTCCACGCCCTGCGAGGATTGGCTCCCCACCTGGACGCCCACGGCCGACGAGCCCGGCAGGCGGGAGATCAGGTTGTCCTTGACGATGCGGTAGCCCGCCAGCGTCCATTCCAGCGCCCCGCCGAAGGCGAGGCCCTTGGCGCCGACCTCGATCTGGTCGCCCGTGGCGAGCTTGAACCCCGCGAGCGGCTGCGACAGCGTGATGAGGCTGCCGACGGGATCGGTGGCGAAGCTGTACTGCGCGTAGAGGGCGCTCTCCGCCGTCGGATTGTAGACGAGGCCGAATCGGTAGCCCAGCGCCTGGAAGGTCCGCTCGAATCGGGCGCCGGTCTGCAGGTCCTCCCGGTGGAGCACCGGCATGTCGAACCGTGCGCCCGTGAGGAAGGACAGCGTGTCCGTCAGCACCAGCCGGTCCTCGGCGAAGACCGACGCCTGCCGCGTCTGGGTGGCGTAGGCCGGCCGCGCGCGCCCGTCCTGCGGGAACAGGCCCGGATCGTAATTGGTCAGGGGGACGCTCGTGCTCGGGTCGAAATAGAAGTTGTTCGTGTGCCGGAAATCGATGTGGTTCACGTCGAAGCCGGCGGCGAACTGGTTCGGCAGGCCGAACACGTCGCCGCGGAAGGTCGCGTCGAGGCGGTTCCCGACCTGTTCCTGGCTGTGGTAGATCTCGAGGTAGTCCGACCGGTCCACCAGGCCGGAGGACCGGTTGAACGCGTATTGCTCCACGTCGAGCCAGTGCCGGCTCGAGGTCAGGCGGTAGGCCGTGTTGCGGATGGTGATGTCGGCGCTGGGCGACCATTCGGCCTTCAGCTGGGTCCAATTGTCGGCCCAGGTGATCTTCGGATCGCGGACATTGTAGTTGTTGAAGCGGATGGAATTCGGGATCCGGCCTTCCACCAGGGGCGTCCCCCAGTAGCGGGCCGGCTCCTGGTAGCCGAGATCGTGCGAGAGCGTGATGGCGAGGTCCGCGCTCGGCCGGAACAGCAGGGCGGCCGACACCGCGAGGTTGCGGAAGTCCCCCACCGGCCGGATCCAGCCGTCGGCGCGGTTGCCGCTCACGTTGAGGCGGTAGGCGAAGGTGTCGCCGTACTCGGCCTGCGCGATGCCGCCGCCGGAATCGAGGGCGAGGCGCGCCACCCCGTCCGAGCCGATCACCGCCCGCGCGGTGTTGACCGGCACGAAGGTCGGCTTCTTGGGCACCACGTTGATGACGCCGCCGATGGCCCCGTCCCCGTAGAGCACGGAGGACGGGCCGCGCAGCACTTCGATCCGCTCGACGTTCCACGTGTCGAACGGGAAGGTCACCGTCCCGGCGCCGACGTAGAAGCGGGTGCCGTCGTAGAGCTGTTGGATCGAGTTCGGCCCGGCGAAGCCCCGGCTGGTGAAGGCACCGTTGCCGTTGCCCGGTGCGGCGATGGTGGTGATGCCGGTGGCGTCCTGGGTCACCGCCTCGGCGATGGTGTCCTGCCCGCGCAATCGCGCGGTCTCGCCGGAGACGATGTCGAGGCTGGCCGGCGTCTCCAGGGGGGTCAAGCCGAGGCGGCTCGCCGTCCGGTCGGGGGTGCGCAGGTTCAGCCCGGTCGGCGAGGACCGGGTCAGGCTGACGCCCTCCCCTTCGACGGAGAGCTGGTCGAGGGTGACGGTCTCCTGCGCCTCGGCCGGCGGGAGGACGAGGGCCAGGGGCGCCTGGGCCAGGGCGGCCAGCAGGCCGCTGCGGTAGGGGGAGCGGTTCGGAACGCGGGAACGGGACATGGGGACGGAAACTCCGGCGCGGCGGACGCCGGCCTCGGCCACTCTATGCAATGTAATAATGTTGCATTCAACCGGAGGCGCACCGGCCGGCCGCCACGCCGCTCGCCGTCGCCTCGTCTGACGAGGCGACGGGAGTGCGCAACGGGCCGGTCCGAAGGGACGCGGTGATCGAGTGGAGTCGGCACGGGAATCGCGGGCGCGCTCGCTGTGGCACGTCACCGCGAACGAGGCCGGGGCGGACGTCCCACGGGACGCTGCCTCGACACCCGCCAGGACACCCCGCCCGGCGCGTTTCGCGTGTGACCACGGCTGACGGCAGGTCTCCTGGCTCACGGGTCGTCGCCGTTCCACCGTCTTCCCGGGCGGATGGGCCCAGTGACATGAATGGTGGATAAGCTCGCCGCTTACAGTTGCGGGGGCAGCCGCGGCTTCGGGCCGATGCCCTCACCGCGTTCCCTTTTGATCCCCGGGGGGAACCGTCACGGTCAAGCTAGGCGAGGGGTGCGGTCGCCGTCAACGCCCCCGGGGGCGATATCGCGCCCTGTCCGCAGGCGACAGGCTTTGCCGGGTGTGCCCCGCGGTGCTATGCGGCCACGATCCCAGCGAGATGGCCGGCCCGCGGCCCCCGGGATGGGACGCCGGCACCCCTGTCCGGCCCGCGAGACGGGCAGCCGCTCATGACCACACGACCTCCCCGCCGCGGGGGCCCTTCCGGCGGCACCGGCCGCCCCGATGGACGGCCCGGCCGCAACACCGCCTTCCGCCCGGTCCGCGCCGGCACAGGGCCGCGCACCAGCGCCAAGGATGCCGCCGAGCGCGCCGCCCGCGCCCGGGGCGACGATGCCGGCGAGCGCTCACCCTGGATCCCCTCCGCCGAGGCCGAGGCGCGCAAGGCGGCCAAGGCACGGCTTTCGGACGAGCCCCCGCCGGCGAGCAAGCCCCGCCAGGCGAGTGTGGCGCGGACACGGTCCGACGCGCCGCGCGCTCCCCGGGCGAAGCCCCCCGCCGACGCGCATGGCGTTTCCGCTGCCCCCTCCCCTGCCCCCTCCCCTGCCCCCGCCCCCGGCCCCACCCGGCGCGAGCAGCGCGCCGAGGCGTCGGCCACCCTCGCCTCGGGCGTGCAGACGCTGATGGTGGAGGCGGACGAGGCGGGGATGCGGATCGACCGGTTCCTCACCGCGCGGTTCCCGCAGCTTCCCTTCACCCGGGTGCAGAGCATCGTCCGCAAGGGCGAGCTTCGGGTGGACGGCAAGCGCGCCAAGCCCAACGACCGGCTGGAGCCGGGCATGAGCGTGCGGGTGCCGCCGCTGCGGCTGGACCAGCCCTCCGAGCGCCCGCGCAACGCCGCCCGGGAGGCCGACGACGCCACCTTCCTCAGGAGCCTGATCCTCTACGAGGATGCGGAGATGATGGTGCTGAACAAGCCCTTCGGCCTCGCGGTCCAGGGCGGTTCGGGCACGGTGCGGCACGTCGACGGGCTGCTCGATGCCCTCACCGGACCGGACGGGCAGAAGCCCCGCCTCGTCCACCGGCTCGACAAGGACACGGCCGGCTGCCTCATCATCGCGAAGACGCGGCTCGCCGCCTCCACGCTGGCCAAGAGCTTCCGCTCCCGCGCCGCGCGCAAGATCTACTGGGCGCTCACGGCTGGCGTGCCGCGGGTGCGCCAGGGGCGGATCTCCACCTACCTCGCCAAGGACGAGCCGACCGATGCCGACGCGCGGATGCGCGTCGCCCGGCACGGGGAGGAGGGGGCGAGCCACGCCCTGACCTATTACGCCATGGTGGATCAGGCGGCGCAGAAGCTGTCGTGGCTGTCCTTCAAGCCGGTCACGGGGCGGACGCACCAGCTGCGCGCCCACGCCGCCCATATCGGCCACCCGATCGTCGGCGACCCGAAATACTTCTCCGTGGAGAACTGGGAATTGCCCGGCGGCATCCAGAACCGGCTGCATCTGCTGGCGCGGCGGATCGTGATCCCGCATCCCCGCACCGGGCGGCCGGTGGACGTGAGCGCGCCGCTGCCGCCGCACATGCAGCAGAGCTGGAACCTCCTCGGCTTCGACTCGGGCCGCTACGACCCCGTGGTCGAGGCCCCGGAAGATTGAACGTCCCGGGCGGCGCCCCGGGGGCGGACGCCTTGGCAACGGCGCCGCCCGCCTCATATGCTGGGGTGCTCGGCCGCGCGCCTGCCTGCCGGGGCACCCGACGGTCGAGATCCTGAGAAATGAAGCTCGCGACTTTGGCCTGCCTTGCCGCCCTGTGCATGACAGCGCCCCTGCCGGTCCTTGCGGCTCCGGGCGAACCGGCGGCGGCAGAGCAGACGCACAGGGAGCCGGCCGCCGCGCCGCAGAAGCCGGCGGCCGCCAAGCCCGAACCCGCATCCGCCCGTGGCGAGCCGAAGGCCGACGCCGCCCGCGCCGAGCGGCCGGGCGCGGCCCCGGTGGTGGTTGTCGGCCGGGACCGTCGGCGGCGCTCCTACGCGGCCTGCAACCGCGCCTCGCACCAGCGTGGCCTACGGGGCGGGAAGCGCCGCCGCTTCCTGATCCGCTGCCGGCTCGGCTACGAGCGCACCCGCACGCCGCAGCACCAGACGCCCGCCGCCCCGCCGGCTCAGGCGCCGGTCCGCAAACCGTGACACGGCGGCCCGCCGGATCCTCCCTCGCATCGGCGGGACGGGCCCGTCGATGAAGCTCGTCGTCTTCGACGTGGACGGCACGCTCGTCGACAGCCAGCACCTGATCGTGGCCGCCCAGGCGGTCGCCTTCGCCGAGGTCGGCATGCCCGCCCCCGAACGGCGGATCGCCCTGTCGGTGGTGGGGCTGTCCCTGCCCCAGGCCTTCCGCCGGCTGGTGGGTGAGGACGGGCCGGTGGCCGAACTCTCCGAGCGGTACAAGATCGCCTACAACCGCCTGCGGCTCGACCCGGAACACGACGAGGCCCTGTTCCCCGGGATGGGCGACCTCATCGACCGGCTCCATGCCCGGCCGGGTGTCGCGCTCGGCATCGCCACCGGGAAATCGCGCAGGGGCGTGGACCGTCTGCTCGCCCATCACGGCTGGGAGGACCGGTTCGTCACCACGCAGAGCGCCGACGATGCGCCCTCGAAGCCCGACCCGGGGATGCTGGTCCGCGCCATGGCGGAGGCGGGGACGGCGCCGGCCGAGACCCTGATGATCGGCGACACCACCTACGACATCGGCATGGCCGTGGCGGCGGGCGTCGTGCCCATCGGCGTGTCCTGGGGCTACCATGCGCCGGGGACGCTCTACCGCTCCGGCGCCGTCACCGTGGTGGACAACGCCTCCGCCCTGGACGGGCTTCTCGCCGGCCTCGTCTGACCCCCCTCGCCCCCGGCGGGGGGAACGCCTATCTCCGTGCCCATGAGCGACGTGACGCAAGACTGGCTCGGCGAACCGGGCGACGGGGGACCGCCGGATCCCCTCCGGGCGGCCCGGACCGGGGCCAAACCCGCCCTGCCCCGGCGGTTCTACAAGGAGGCCGGCTTCGCCCCCGCCGATGGCGGTTTCAGGCTCACCCTGGACGGCCGGCCGGCCAACACCCCCGCCCGCAATCCCCTCACCCTCCCGACCGAATCCCTCGCCGGAGCGGTGGCGGAGGAATGGGGCGCTCAGGAAACCTCCATCGATCCGGCGAAGATGCCCCTCACGCGGCTCGCCAACACGGCGATCGACGGGGTGGCGCCCCGCCGGGAGGCCGTGGCCGACGACCTCTGTGCCTATGCCGTGACCGACCTGTTGGCCTACCGGGCCGGCGAACCGGATCGGCTGGTGGCGGCCCAGGCCGCGGCCTGGGACCCGATCCTGGACTGGGCCTACGCCACCTTCGGGGCGCGGTTGATCCTCAGCGAGGGCGTGATGCATGTCGAGCAGCCGCCGCAGGCCGTGCGGGCCCTGTCTGACGCCGTGCGACGGGTGGAGGACCCGTTCCGCCTCGCCGCCCTGCACACCCTCACCACCCTCAGCGGTTCGCTGATCGTCGCCCTCGCCGTCCTGCACGGGCACCTCGATCCGGCCGCCGCATGGGAGGCCGCCCATGTGGACGAGACCTATCAGGCCGCGGTCTGGGGGCGGGACGAGGAGGCCGAGGCGCGGCTGGCGATCCGCCGGGCCGAGTTCGAGGCGGCGGCGCGGACCATCGCCGCCGTGGCCTGACACGCCCCGGGGGACAGATGCCGACGGGCAACATTCCCGCCGGATTTTCACCATGATCGGGCCGGCACGGCCTCCGGTCTGGCGGAGCCGGCATCGTCTGTATTAGCATCCCCGGAAGACGCTTTCGGCCGAGCGATGTCCGCAGACCATCCCGACGAACACACTATCATCGAAGAGCTCGCCGCGATCTTCCGCCGGGCGCGCGGCCCCCGTGCGGGCGAGGCGCGCCACGCCCTGTTCGAATCGCTGGCCGAGCTCGAGCGCCGGGCGGGTCTCCGCGGCGCGTCGGACGGGACCCTCGGGCGGGTGTCGGAGAGCCGGTTCCTCGCGGGGCTCCTGCGCGAATCGGTGTCGCCGATCCGCACTCAGACCGTGCGCGCCACCCGCCAGCTGCTGACGGCCTGCCCCGATCCGCGGACGGTCTGCGAGACCGTGGCCCAGGCCTGAGGATCAGGCCGAGGGGCGCGCGAGGGCCGAATCGATCGCCCCGCCCAGGTTCGCCGGCTGGGCCGAAGGGGCGAAGCGCGCGACGGGAACTCCATCGCGCCCGATCAGGAACTTCGTGAAGTTCCACTTGATTCGGGCCGTCCCGAACAGGCCGCGCCGAGCGCGGGTGAGATAGTCGAACAGCGGGTCCGCCCCCTGCCCGTTCACCTCGACCTTGCCGAGGACGGGAAAGCTCACGCCGTAGTTCAGGGCGCAGAAGCCGGCGATCTCGTCCGCCGTCCCGGGCTCCTGCTGGCCGAACTGGTTGCAGGGGAACCCGAGCACCGTCAGCCCATCCCCGCTCCGCTCGCGCCACAGGGCTTCCAGCCCCTCGTATTGCGGGGTGAAGCCGCAGCGGGAGGCCGTGTTCACCACGAGCAGGGCCCGCCCCCGGTACTGCGCCAGGGGGTGCGGGCGTCCGTCGGCGGCGCGGACGGTGAAATCGTAGGCGGAGGTCATGGGACCTGCACGGTGGGGCGGACCTTCTCGACGTCGAAGGTGAGGCCCTGGGGCGTCATTCGCTCCCGGGTGACGATGCGCTCGTCCGGGGCGACGATCCCGAGGGCGACGTCCCTGTCGGGGAGGATGACGGTGGTCGACTTGTTCACGTGGACGAGGACATGCCGCCGCTTCGGCGCCGAGGCGACGGCCCAGCGCCGGAGCTGCGTGTAATAGGGCTCGCGCCGCCACACGTTGGCCTGCCCCGGATCGACCTGCACGTTCATGTTGCGGCTGACCGGATCGAGGCTGAGCACCATCTTGGCGCGCTCGGGCTTCCATTCCGGGCCGAGCCAGCCCTCCGTCATCCACAGGCAGTGGAAGGCGCGGCAATGGTCGGGCCGGGTCGCGTGGATGGCACAGCCGCGGCCGGAGACGGTATGGCGGCACCATTGCCCGGCGACGCTCTCCACCGCCGGGACGTCGTAGACCTTGCAGCACAGGGTGCAGGTCCCGCAGGCGCGGCCGGGGGCGGGCTGCGCGATGATCGAGTCGGGGCTGAGCATCGGGGGCGAGCGGGCGGTCCGGCATGCATCCCGGTTCGGAGGGGGCCGGGACTGCGACCCTATCTGCGGACCCATCGTGCCGGTAGTGTGGCACGATCCCAAGGCCGCCACGGTCAAGTCCCCCAGGAGCGCCCGCATGCTCTCGAACCTCGCGACCCGCGACGTCGAAACCCTGCTCCACCCCTACACCCACCTGGCGAACCACCGCCGCACGGGCCCGCTGGTCCTGGAGCGCGGCGAGGGCGTCCACGTCTACGACACGGAGGGCAGGCCCTATATCGAGGGCATGGCGGGGCTGTGGTGCACGGCGCTCGGCTACTCGAACGCGGAGCTGGTCGAGGCGGCCCGGGTGCAGATGGGCCGGCTGCCCTTCACCCACCTGTTCTCCGGCCGGAGCCACGACCCGGCCATCGAGCTGGCGGAGACGCTGAAGGAGCTGATGCCGGTTCCGACCTCGAAGATCTTCTTCTGCTCGTCGGGCTCGGAGGCGAACGACACGCAGGTGAAGCTCGCGTGGTACTACAACAACGCGCTGGGCCGCCCGCAGAAGAAGAAGATCATCGCCCGCCGGAAGGGCTACCACGGCGTCACCATCGCCAGCGCCTCCATGACGGGGCTGCCGGCCAACCACCTAGACTGGGACCTGCCCCTGCCGGGCTTCCTGCACGTGTCGACGCCGCACCACTATCGCGGCGCCGAGCCGGGGGAGAGCGAGGAGAGCTACTCCGCCCGCCTCGCCGCCGAGCTGGAGGAGACGATCCTTCGCGAGGGGCCGGAGACCGTCGCCGCCTTCATCGCCGAGCCGGTGATGGGCGCGGGCGGGGCGATCCTGCCGCCGGCGGGCTATTTCCCGGCGATCCAGGCGGTGCTTGCGAAATACGAGGTGCGCCTCATCGCCGACGAGGTGATCTGCGGCTTCGGCCGGCTCGGGACCTGGTTCGGCGGCCAAGCCCTCGACATGCGGCCGGACACGATCTCCTTCGCCAAGGCCGTGACCTCGGGCTACATCCCCCTCGGCGGCGTGAGCATCGACCCTCCGCTCTACGAGGCCCTGCTCGACCAGAGCGAGAAGCTCGGCGGCTTCGGGCACGGCACCACCTATTCCGGGCACCCCGTCGCCTGCGCAGTGGCGATCAAGGCCATCGAAATCTACAGGCGCGACCGCGTCATCGAGGGTGCCGCCGAAAAGGCCCCGCAATTCCAGCGGCGGCTCTCGGCGCTCGCGCAGCACGACATCGTCGGCGAGGCAAAGGGCATCGGCCTGATCGGCGGCCTCGAGATCGTCGCCGACAAGGCGAGCCGCCGTCAGTACGATCCGAAGGCCGGCGTTTCGGCCCGCTGCGTGGCCTTCGCCCAAGAGGAAGGGCTGATCGTCCGCTACCTCTCCGGCGACCGGGTGGCGGTGTGCCCGCCGCTGATCATCACGCCGGACGAGATCGACACGCTGTTCGACCGGCTCACTCGGGCGCTCGACCGGACGCGGGACTGGATCCGGTCGGAGGGGCTGGAGGCGGTGGGGTAGGCGCGACGCTTCCCCGCTTTTCCCTCCCCCCTCTGCGAAGCAGGGGGGGGGGGAGCGGGGAGGGCGGCGTCCGGAATAGGCGCAGCGTGGGGGGTTCGTTCTGCACCGTCGCTCCCCTCGCCCGACCCCCTCCGGGGGCCACCCTCCCCCGGCGAGGGGGGGGGGAAAGGGGTAAGGCGCCCCCTACGCCCGCTTCCCAACCGGCCCCGCGGGGTGTCCTTCCCACCCGGCTTGCTGGGGCGTCTACCTGCCCTCCCGACCGGTGGTCGCCGGGCT
>NZ_JAKSXW010000042.1 GCF_022829405.1 Methylobacterium sp. J-076 | reverse complement strand
AGCAGCGACAGGATCATCGTGTTGATCGCCACCGACTTGCCCGAGCCGGTGGTGCCGGCCACCAGCAGGTGCGGCATGCGGGCGAGGTCGGCGATGATCGGCTCGCCGCCGATGTTCTTCCCCAGGCACAGGGCCAGCTTGTGCTTCGTCTCCGCGCAGTCCGGCGTATAGAGCAGCGCGCGCAGGCACCCGGTCTCTCGCCCCTCGTTCGGCAGCTCGATGCCGCTGACGTTGCGGCCGGGGGTTGATCCCGAGGGCGCCGTTCGCCTGGATGACGTAGGCGGCGTTGGCCAGATCGTGCGGGGCTTCGTTCCACCCGTCGCCACGGGTGAGGAT
>NZ_JAKSXW010000036.1 GCF_022829405.1 Methylobacterium sp. J-076 | reverse complement strand
GGGATCCAACGACCGTCGATAACGACGCCACAGAGCTGCACGCCTCGCTAAAACCAGTCGACAGAGAACCCACACCTGTGTAGAGCGACCTACTCCTGCTGTCCACTGCGCTTAATCCTTTTGATGACGCGCCGACCCCCGACATCTACGCAGGGGCAGACACTCTCGCCCCACACGACGCCCTTCCGATGTAGCCGACACCGGTCGAAAGGGACGCGATCGAGCTACCCGCCGCACTCAACCCAGTCGAGAGCGACCCAACACCCGTCGAGAGCGATCCAACGCTCGTGGAGAGGGACCCGACCGTACTCGTCGTGCCGGACAGACCCGTCGAGAGGGAGCCGACCCCGGTGGACAGGGATCCGACCATGCTCGTCGTGCCCGACAGGCCTGTCGAGAGCGAGCCGACACCCGTCGACAAAGACGCGATCGAGCTACCCGCCGCGCTCAACCCAGTCGAGAGCGACCCAACCCCCGTGGAGAGGGAACCAACGCTGGTCGAGAGAGAGCCGACCGTACTCGTCGTGCCGGACAGACCCGTCGAGAGGGAGCCGACCCCGGTCGACAGCGATCCGACCATGCTCGCCGTCCCGCACAAGCCCGTCGAGAGGGAGCCGACACCCGTCGACAGGGACGCGATCGAGCTAGCCGCCGCGCTCACCCCAGTCGCAGTCGACCCACCCCCATCGGAGAGCGCGCCAGTGGAGCTGCCGACCGCCCCGAAGCCGGTTGACGGCGTGCCCCCACCCGTCGAGCGGCAGCCGACA
>NZ_JAKSXW010000034.1 GCF_022829405.1 Methylobacterium sp. J-076 | reverse complement strand
GCGGCTGGCGGAAGGGCGGCGGCGTCCGGGAACCGCCGTTTCACGATGTCCCACCCCGTCATCGCGAGCGCAGCGAAGCGACCCAGGGAAGCGGGACGCCTCAGACCATAGCGCCGCCCTGGATTGCTTCGCTCCGCTCGCAACGACGATGGCGGCTGGCGGGAGGGCAGCGTCCGGGAGCCGCCGTTTCACGATGCCCGCCGTCATCGCGAGCGCAGCGAAGCGACCCAGGGAAGCGGGACGCCTCAGACCACAGCGCCGCCCTGGATTGCTTCGCTCCGCTCGCAAAGACGGTGGCGGCTGGCGGAAGGGCGGCGGCGTCCGGGAGCCGCCGTTTCACGATGCCCCACCCCGTCATCGCGAGCGCAGCGAAGCGACCCAGGGAAGCGGGACGCCTCAGACCATAGCGCCGCCCTGGATTGCTTCGCTCCGCTCGCAACGACGATGGCGGCTGGCGGGAGGGCGGTGGCGTCCGGGCGCCGCCGTTTCACGATGTCCCCCCGTCATCGCGAGCGCAGCGATGCGACCCAGGGAAGCGGGCCGCATCAACCCATCGCGCCGCCCTGGATTGCTTCGCTCCGCTTGGAACGACAATAGCGGCTGGGGCGCAGGCGCGAATGGGGCCTCCAGCGCTTGGGTTAGCCGGGCGAGCCGGCCATATAGCCGGCGGGGGGTTGGCGGGGGACGTTTCACTCGCCAACCGGGTCAGGTCCGGAAGGAAGCAGCCCTAACGAGACCGAGCGGGTCTCTGTCCAGCCT
>NZ_JAKSXW010000029.1 GCF_022829405.1 Methylobacterium sp. J-076 | reverse complement strand
CCGTCACCCCTGTTCGTCCCGATACGCCGCACGTCCGCGCCCTGCGGTTCCTCGACCTCACGGGCGAGGCCCTGACCGCGCTCGCCATCATCGCCGGGGGCATCGCTGCCTACGGCTACCTGCCGCTCGTCTGACCTGCCGCCACCGCGCGGCTGTCGAGCGCCGCGCCTCCCCGCGTCCTGTGATCCTTGGAGGCTCCTATGCCCTTCGCCAACCCGTTCCGCCGCCAGACTGAAACTCCTACCCTTCGCCAACGAGCCGCCGATCTGAAGGCTGGCCTTGCCAACGCGATGCGCCGACCAGCGCCCCAAGCGAGTGCCGAGCCGGATCCAGCCCCTACCGATGATGTCGAAGTCATCGCTGAGATTGAGTTCGGCGCCTATGACCTCAACACACCCATCAAGACCCCACAGGAATGGGCAGATGCCTTCGCCGAACGTGCGGTGATGCTACACCTTGCCGACCGCACTCTGCGGATGACGAAGCCAGAGACGATGGCCTTCATTCGCGATGCGGGAGAGAAGGACCCGACGCTTCCCGAAGTCATCCTCCGCGGGCTCGATGCGGCCCAGGCAACCCTTGAGGGGTGGAGCAACCTCCTTGGGCTCGCACGAACCCGCTACATCGTCGCCGCGTCAGCGGAATGCGTCGAGACCACCGCTGACGAGAAGCCTCCGGCGTCCGCATCCGTCGAGCCCTTCGCCGACGAGGCCATCACCACCGCAAAGGCTGATGTCGCAACTTACGCGAGCGAAGCGGCTTCCCTCCCATCTGGCAGCATCGATTTCGGCCCCGACGCCCCGATAGCCGAATTGGCCGTCGAGTTCTGCCGGGTCTACGCCGACCACACCAAAGCCGATCAAGCCTTTATGGCCGGCACCCTGTCGGAGGAAGAATGGCAGCCCCGCTACGACGCCACCGTGGCGCTGATGGAGCAGCTAGAGGCGACTGAGCCTAGGACCCTGCTCGGCATGGCTTTGAAGTGCCTTGGTCCGATTGGAGCCGCCGCTTGGGATGTCGCGGTAGAAGGCGACAAGAGTAGGCTGGACCGGTGGGAGCGAACCGGTGTGCAATTTCAGAAGGCAGTGACGGCCGGCACCTTGGCGCCCCCGTCGTCCGTCGAGCCTCGTCCGCTGGACCTAATCGCCGCCGCCGGCCTCAACCTCAAGGAGATGTCCGTGCGCGAT
Source organism: Methylobacterium sp. J-076 (assembly GCF_022829405.1). Classification (GTDB taxonomy): domain Bacteria; phylum Pseudomonadota; class Alphaproteobacteria; order Rhizobiales; family Beijerinckiaceae; genus Methylobacterium. The sequence goes on along the minus strand of NZ_JAKSXW010000029.1, from coordinate 981 downwards.
CTGGCTTCGCTGCTCGGCGCAGCCAGCGTGTTAGAGGGGACGGCAACCGCCATTCTGTGTCAGCCGCGGTCCCTCACCGGTAGGCAAGTCTCCAAGGAATGCTTCACCTCCTCCGGGCGGGTGATCGAGGCGCTTTCGGACACCTTGTGCGGAGTCTTGGATGCCGCGACCCGCGAGCTTCGAGGCCGTGAGCCTACGAACGAGTCCGAAAACAACGCCCGGCTCGCCGCCATAGCCGAGGCGACGATCTACAACGGCGACGCCGCTGAGATCGCGGCCTTCGCCCGCGAGCTTCTGGCCCTGGTGGAGGCATAGCCATGGACAACGTGATCACCTTCACGCCCCAGTCGCGCCAACCTGAACCCGCTGCCCTCGCACCTCTCGCCGGCCTCACGCTGACGAGGTGAAAAGGCTGCCAAGAACCGGCGGGCGACATCGACGGTCGGATCGAACCAAATTCGGGCGAATGGCAGCGTTGATTGAGCTATGCCATGGCATCAGGCGATCAATCAGCATACTGAACGGTGCCTCATCGCCGTACGATCTGCTCGGCCATAGCGTTGCACCAAAATGACAGCTCTTGAACTCATTCGCGCTGTGGCTCGTGAAGCCCCAGTCAGCATCATCGTCACCGATGCAGTGATCACCTCCCCAGGACCGACCATTGTTTTTGCAAATGCAGCCTTCGAAGTTCTTGTCGGTCGCCAGATCGAGGATATCATCGGACGAAGCCCCCGCTTCATGCATGGCAAAGAAACACGTCGAACCGCGCTTGATATGTTCCGACGTGCTCTTGAGTCCGGTACGCGCTTCCACGGCTACCTAACCAACTACCGAGCTGATGGCACCAAATACCGTGCCGAGATTGATTGCCGGCCAATACATGCTGCTGATGGGCGCATAGAGAACTTCGTGTCATTCGGGCGCGAGGTGTCTCGACGTATCGGTCGCCCTGCGACCAACGCAACCGGTCGATACGAA
>NZ_JAKSXW010000061.1 GCF_022829405.1 Methylobacterium sp. J-076 | reverse complement strand
CGGTGGACCGCAGCGTCGCGTTGGGCGACTATGCGACGACCTCTGCGGCGACGAACGTGTCGTCTGTGACGATCGGCGGGACGACGTTCGGTGGGTTCGCCGGGACTTCGCCGGTGGGCGTGGTGTCGGTGGGCGCGCCGGGCTCCGAGCGCCAGATCCAGAACGTGGCGGCGGGCCGGGTGACGGCGAGCTCGACGGACGCGGTGAACGGCAGCCAGCTGTATCCGGTCGCGAGCAATGTGGGCGCAATGCTGGACGCGTGGAGCCCGAGCTCCACGGTGGCGACGTCCCTGGCGCTGGGCCGAGGGGCGATCGCGGGGTCGCAGGCCACGGCGGTCGGCCTGTCGGCGAACGCATCGGGGGTGGGCTCGACCGCCCTCGGCGTGCGGTCGAACGCGGCGGGCCAGTCGGCATTGGCCATGGGCGACACGGCCAATGCCAGCGCCTGGAACGCCATCGCCGTCGGTACCGGTGCAACGGGCACCAGCTATGGTGCGACCGCCCTCGGTGTCGGGGCGAACGCAGGCGGCATCTCGTCAGTGGCCGTGGGCGACCTCTCCAATGCAGGCGGCCTTCAGTCCACCGCCCTCGGACGCGCCACCAACGCTTCTGGCCAGCAGGCAGTGGCTGTCGGCAACGGCGCTAGCGCGGGCGGGGCGTATTCCATCGCCGTCGGCAACGCCGCTGTGGCCGCCGGCAATCGAGCGGTTGCCCTCGGCCTTGGGGCGAACGCCTCGGTGGACCGCAGCGTCGCGTTGGGCGACGGCGCGACGACCTCCGCGGCGACGAACGTGTCGTCTGTGACGATCGGCGGGACGACGTTCGGCGGGTTCGCCGGGACTTCGCCGGTGGGCGTGGTGTCGGTGGGCGCGCCGGGGGCGGAGCGCCAGATCCAGAACGTGGCGGCGGGTCGCGTGACGGCGAGCTCGACGGATGCGGTGAACGGCAGCCAGCTGTACTCCGTGGCCTCGACGGTCGGCAGTTCGGTCGGATCGCTGTCGACGGGTCTGGTGGCGACGAATAGCTCGGTGGGCTCGCTGTCCACCGGCCTGAGCGCCGTGGGGAGCTCGATCGCGTCCCTCTCCACCGGGATCGGCTCGCTCTCGACGGGTCTGTCGGGTACGACGAGCACGGTCGCCACTCTCTCGACGGGGGTCGGCTCGCTGTCGACCGGTCTGAGCACGGCAGGTAGCTCGATCGCGTCTCTCTCAACCGGGGTTGGTTCGCTCTCGACGGGTGTTGGGTCGCTCTCGACCGGCTTGAGCGCAGCGGGCAGCTCGATCGCATCCCTCTCGACGGGGGTCGGTTCCCTCTCGACAGGTCTGTCGGGCACGACGAGCATGGCTGGGTCCCTCTCGACCGGTGTGGGTTCGCTCTCGACTGGGTTGAGTGCGGCGGGCAGCTCGATCGCGTCCTTGTCAACGGGTGTCGGCTCGCTCTCGACGGGCCTGTCGGGTACGACGAGCACGGTCGGGTCCCTCTCCACCAGCGTTGGATCGCTCTCGACTGGGTTGAGTGCGGCGGGCAGCTCGATCGCGTCCCTGTCGACCGGTGTCGGCTCCCTCTCGACGGGCCTTTCCGGCACGACGAGCATGGTCGGGTCTCTCTCGACCGGGGTGGGCTCGCTCTCGACCGGGTTGAGCGCAGCGGGCAGCTCGATCGCGTCCCTCTCCACAGTTGTGGGTTCGCTGTCGACTGGGTTGAGCGCGGCGGGCAGCTCGATCGCGTCCTTTTCGACTGGGGTCGGGTCCCTCTCTGCGGAGCTGTCTGGCGCTATGAGCTTGGTCGGGTCCCTGTCGACCGGTGTGGGTTCGTTCTGGCCTGTGTTGTGCAGAGTGGTCAGCACGATCGCGTACTTCATCACATGTGTGGGTTT
>NZ_JAKSXW010000059.1 GCF_022829405.1 Methylobacterium sp. J-076 | reverse complement strand
CGGTGGACCGCAGCGTCGCGTTGGGCGACTATGCGACGACCTCTGCGGCGACGAACGTGTCGTCTGTGACGATCGGCGGGACGACGTTCGGTGGGTTCGCCGGGACTTCGCCGGTGGGCGTGGTGTCGGTGGGCGCGCCGGTCTCCGAGCGCCAGATCCAGAACGTGGCGGCGGTCCGGGTGACGGCGAGCTCGACAGACGCGGTGAACGGCAGCCAGCTGTATCCGCTCGCCAGCAATGTGGGCGCAATGCTGGCCGCGTGGATCCAGAACTCCGCGGTGGCTGCGTTCCTGGCGCTCGGCCTTCGGTCGATCGTGGGGTCTCAAGCCACGGCGGTCTGCCCTGCGGCCAACGGACCGGG
>NZ_JAKSXW010000026.1 GCF_022829405.1 Methylobacterium sp. J-076 | reverse complement strand
TCGGCTACCAGCCGCCTGCGCCAGAGGTCGTCATCTGGCCAACCGAACCGAGCGGATCAGTGCCGTCCGCCCCTCCTGCCATCGTCACACGACCGACGATGCACTAACTTCAAACCCGGGCCACCGAATGGGGGCAGGCCAGATCCTGTGGGAGGGCTCCGCGATGGATCGGGCTACGCGGAAGCTAATGCCGATGTGTGAGCATGGCTTCGAGCAGCAGGAGGTCGGCGTTGCAGCCCAGGAGCAGGCATGCGCATTACTCAGGCGCCTTCAGGCGCAGGGACTATACCGCTGATATCTAACCTGCACTCGCAGCTGCTTTCGACCGTGATCGGACCTTGCAGCTCCGGGGCCATCGTCCCGAAAGCAGACCACCCTCGCGCTTGCAACACCCAGCGAGCGGGACGACCGATATCAGGACATGCGTTACGCGACGTGGTTGCGCCGTCTCGGCGCCGCCGCATCTGACAACCTAAATGTGCAGCGTCCCGCAGCTTTTGCCTCGTAGAGCGCGCTATCGGCAGCAGAATGCAGGGCCTCGCCATGAATGACGCTTCCGTCAGTCAGCACGATACCGATGCTGACGCCGATCAAGCTCGCGGTTGGACCGGTGCGCCTTGTGCTGACCGATATACCCTACAACGTAGCTATCGCCGGACATGTGACGCGCGGCGATCATCGCGAGTTCGCGATGGCGAGCGGCGAGATGAGCGACGAGCAGTTCGCCCGCTTCAACGACGCCTGGATGAGCCAGGCTGCGGATTGTCTCGTCGATGGCGGGCTGCTGGCGACCTTCATCGACTGGCGGGGATTGAGCGCGGTCGACCGCGCCGCAGCTCGCCTCGGGTTGGAACAGCTGAACCTCATCGTCTGGGGCAAGACCAATGCCGGGATGGGCGGCCTGTACCGGTCGCAGCACGAGCTGATGCCGCTTTTCAAAAAAGGACACGCACCTCACCGAAACAACGTGAAGCTCGGGCAGAACAGTCGCTGGCGCACGAATCTCTGGACCTATCCCGGCGCTTCGACGGCTGGATCCGACGCACGGCGGGGTCTCGCCGATCACCCGACGGTGAAGCCCGTGGCGATGCTGAAGGATGCGCTGCTCGACGTGACCGATTGCGGTGAGACCGTGCTCGATCCCTTCCTCGGGTCTGGCTCAACCCTGATCGCTGCCGAGTTGACGGGTCGGCGCTGCGTCGGGATCGAGATAGACCCGCGCTATGTCGATCTCATCATCCGGCGTTTCGAGGACACGACGAAGACTGAGGCCGTCCATCTGCAGAGCGGCGAGACCTTCGCTGCGCTCGCGTCCCGTCGGGCGTCCGAACCGGCCGCGGTTCGGTCGGGGAGCGCAGCGAGTGATGGCCGTCGCGTCGGCCGATCTCGGCCAGCCCGCGGGTCATGACTCGCCCTTGCCTCTCGGGTCGCGCGAGGCTGCTCATGAGCGCGCCGGCTTCAGCGTCGCTACGCGTTCGTCGGTGAGGCGCCGGCGCGCAGGGTGTCGACGAACCAGTCCATCGCTTCGAGGAAGCCGGCGGTGGCCTCAGGCGTGAGCGGCGCGAGTGGGATGGTCTTGCGCTTGGTTACCGCGTCCGGTGGCAGATGGATACCG
>NZ_JAKSXW010000018.1 GCF_022829405.1 Methylobacterium sp. J-076 | reverse complement strand
CCGCCGTCATTGCGAACGGAGTGAAGCAATCCAGTAGCGCTACGTCCGCCAGCGGCCCGCCGCCCTGGGTCGCTTCGCTGCGCTCGCGATGACGGGATGGGCCGCTCGGACTCTCCGCCGTCATTGCGAACGGAGTGAAGCACTCCAGCAGCGCTACATTCGCCAGCGGCCCGCTGCCCTGGGTCGCTTCGCTGCGCTCGCGATAACGGGGGTGGGCCGCTCGGATGCTCAGCCATCATTGCGAACGGAGTGAAGCACTCCAGCAGCGCTACATTCGCCAGCGGCCCGCCGCCCTGGGTCGCTTCGCTGCGCTCGCGATGACGGGGTGGGCCGCTCGGACGCTCCGCCGTCATTGCGAACGGAGTGAAGCAATCCAGTAGCGCTACGTCCGCCAGCGGCCCGCCGCCCTGGGTCGCTTCGCTGCGCTCGCGATGACGGGATGGGCCGCTCGGACTCTCCGCCGTCATTGCGAACGGAGTGAAGAATCCAGCACCGCCACACTCGCAAGCGGCCCGCCGCCCTGGGTCGCTTCGCTGCGCTCGCGATGACGGAGGTGGGCCGCTAGGATGCTCCGCCGTCATTGCGAACGGAGTGAAGCAATCCAGCAGCGCCACGTCCGCCAGCGGCCCGCCGTCCCGTAGCCCACAAGCCTGGAGCACATCACGGCCCTGGCGATGGCGGCGTCGGCTGCGGGAGCCCCGCGGGGAACACCCCGCGGGGGTCTAGTCCCGGTCGAGGCTGAGGTCGGGCGCTTCGGGGTTCTTCATGCCGACGACGTGGTAGCCCGCATCCACGTGCAGGATCTCGCCGGTCATGCCCGCGGCCATGTCCGAGACGAGGTAGGCGGCGGTCTCGCCGACTTCGCCGATCGTCACCGTCCGGCGCAGGGGCGCGTTGTACTCGTTCCACTTCAGTATGTAGCGGAAGTCGCCGATGCCCGAGGCGGCGAGCGTCTTGATCGGCCCCGCCGAGATCGCGTTGACGCGGATGTTCTTCGGCCCGAGGTCGGCGGCGAGGTAGCGCACCGAGGCTTCGAGGGCCGCCTTCGCCACGCCCATCACGTTGTAGTGGGGCATCCACTTCTCGGCGCCGTAATAGGTCAGCGTCACCAGCGAGCCGCCGGGCCGCAGGATCTTCTCGGCCCGCTGGGCGATGGCGGTGAACGAGTAGCAGGAGATCAGGAGCGACTTGGTGAAGTTCTCCTCCGAGGTCTCGAGATAACGGCCCGTCAGCTCGTCCTTGTCGGAGAAGGCGATGCAGTGGACGACGAAATCGATCCCCTCGGGGAAGAGGCGGCTCGCCTCGGCGAACACGGCGTCGATGGTCGCCGCATCGGTGACGTCGCAATGGCCGATGACCTGGGCGTCCAACTCCTTGGCCAGGGGCTCCACGCGCTTGCGCAGCGCATCGCCCTGGTAGGTGAAGGCCAGCTCGGCCCCATGGGCGCGGGCGCTCCGGGCGATGCCCCAGGCGATCGAGCGGTTGTTGGCGACCCCCAGGATCACCCCCCGTTTCCCCGCCAGAATCCCGTGCCCGTGTGCCGCCATGACGCTTCCCGGAATAACTCGGCGCCGGTAGCGCCGGGGGTTCCCTTAGCGGAGGCGCGACAAGGACGGAAGTCCGGCCCGCGCGATGCAGGCCGGAATGATCGCCGCGTGGGCCGCCTCAGCCGACCCGGGCGGCCCGGCGGGCGCGGGCGAACTCGGCCAAAGCCTCGTCGTCCCCCGCCGGCAGCATGAGGGCGGTGGTGGCCAGGAGGTCCCCCCGGGATCCGTCCTTCTTCGGCAACCCCTTGCCGCGCATGCGGAAGGTGCGGCCCGAGCTCGTCATCGGCGGCATCTTCATCTCCACGGCGCCGGTCAGCGTCGGCACGCGGATCGTGCCACCGAGGATGGCATCGTCCAGCGGGACATCGACGGCGACGCGGAGGTCCGCCCCTTCGACCGTGAAGCGCGGATGGGCCTGGATGCGGATGGTGAGGAGGGCGTCACCCGGCTCCGAGCGGGGGCCGCCGGGATGGCCGAGGCCGCGCAGGCGGATGGTCTGCCCATCCACCACCCCCCTCGGGATCATCACGTCGACCTCGCGCCCGCCCGGCAGGTTGAGGCGCAGCTTCTCTTCGCCCCCGACCTGCTCCAGGGTGACGATCAGCTCCGCGGCGACATCCTCGCCCCGCGCGGGCTGACGGGCGCCCCCCGGCCCGGCGCCGCCGGCCCGGAAGGCCTCGCCGAAGATGTGCGAGAAGATGTCCTCGCCCATCCCGCCGCCGGCGCCGCCGCCACCCCGGGCGCGGTTCATCGCCTCGAAATCGAAGCCGCGGCCCCCTCCGAATCCCTCGAAGCCGGTCGCGCGCGGCTTGCCCTCGGCGTCGATCTCGCCGCGGTCGAACTGCTTGCGCTTGTCGGCCTCGCCCAGGATCTCGTAGGCCGCGTTCACTTCCGAGAAGCGGTCCTTGGCCTTGACGTCGTTCTTGTTGCGGTCGGGGTGAAACTCCTTGGCGAGCTTGCGATAGGCCTTCTTGATGTCGGCCTCGCTCGCGGCCTTGGGCACGCCCAGCACGTCGTAGGGGTTGCGCATCGGTCGTCTGAAGCTTTCGGCGAAGCGGGAACGCTTCTCATGTGGGAAGCCTGTTGCATCTCTGCAACGGTCACTCCGGCAAAACTCTGCGCGAACGTGCCCGCCGTCAAGCACCCCGTTCGCAGGCCGGGCCGGCGGCGAAATCATCCCCGCGCGGGGGGGCGGGACGCCTCGCGGCCGGGGCCGCTTCACCTTAGACTGAGGCCACGTTCCACGGATGCCGGGTGCCATGAAGTTCCGTTGCGACCACGTCCACCTGCGCAGCCGCGATGCCGGGGCCGCCGCATCCTTCTACGTCGCCATGTTCGGCGCCCGGGAAACGGGGCGCGTCGGCGGAGATCCGGTGCAGCGGGTCATCCTCGACCTCGGCGGCCTGACGGTGTTCATCGAGCAGGCGGCCGCGGAGGTGCATCCCGCGGCCTCGACGCCGTGCCTCGGGGTCGAGCATATCGGGCTCGCCGTCGAGGATATCGAGGCGGCCCTGGCCGAGCTAAGCGGGCGGGGGGTGAAGGTCCGCGTGGGCATCACCGACCGCGGGGCGGGCGTGCGCATCGCCTTCCTCGAGGGGCCGGACGGTGCGCTGATCGAGATCCTCGAGCGCCGGGCGGCCTGATCGCTCACCGGCCACTGCCCCGGCTCAGGGGCGGGCCGTGCCGTCGGGCTCCGCAGCGGTGCAGGTGAAGCGCGCGGCGTGGGGCTCGATCCGCTCCAGGCCGCCCTCGCCGTAGATCGCGCCGAGCACGGTCCGATAGTGCTCGCGCACGCGGGCGTGGCAGTCGCAGGCGGCGGCCTCCATCTTCTGCCGGTCCACCACCGTGATCCGCCCACGCCCGACCTTGATCAGCCCCTGGTCCTGCAGGGTCCGCAGGATCCGGGTCAGGTAGGTGCGCTGGACGCCGAGCATCGCCGCCAGCAGCTCGTGGGTGATCGGCAGGACCGGCGAGCCGATCCGGTCGTGCAGCGTCTGGAGCCAGCGCAGACAGCGCTGCTCGATCGGGTGGAGGGCGTTGCAGGCCGAGGATTGAAGCACCTGAGCCAGCAGGCAGTCCGAGTAGCGGGCGAAGAGGTCGCGCACGGTCGGCGAGTGCCGCTTGATGTCCTGCAGGATCACGGCCTCGATTCGCAGCATCGGCCCGGCGATCTGGACGACGGCATGGGTCGAGGCCGGGACATGCCCCTGGCTCACCACGCCGCCGACGGCCCCCTCATGGCCGATCGTCGCCGTCTCCGCGCTCCGCCCGTCGCTCGTGGTGATGAGGAGCGTGGCGACCGCGTGGTCGCAGGGAAAGGTCACGTGGGTGACCGCGGCCCCCGCCTCGAAGATGGTCGCGCCCTTGGCGTAGGTGACCGGTTCGAGATGGGGGCGCAAAAGGTCCCGGTCGGCGGGGCGGAGCGCTTTCAGCAGAAGGTTGGTGTCGAGGCTTGCGGCTGCGTCGAGGGGCATAGGGGGCGATGCGGGAGGGGTCGATCTTCCTATTGTTTCTATCCAATCGCCCCGCCCGCGTCTGTTCAATCGTAGACGCACTGTGCTGGAATTTCATATGCCACGCAAAATTTCGCACGCGGAAGACAGCGGTCCTATTTATCCGTACAAAATCCCTGGGGAGCCAAGCGCTTGTGCTCTCTCGGATCGCAGTCGGTCGAGAGGAACGAGGCCCAGTCCGACGGTGTCCCGTAGAATGCGTTGCGATCGACGTCGCCGCGCACGCCGGGGACGCGCCCCGTCGAGGTGAACTGCCACAGCATCCATTTGCGGTTCACGAATCGCTGTTCGGGTTCCGCCGCGGTGGAGCGCAGCCAATGCGGATAGTCGGGCAGCTCGCCTTCCAGGACATCCTTGTGGAAGGTGATGTCGGTGTAGATGATCGGGCGCTTGCCCGTGTAGCGCTCCATCTCCTCCAGCATCTCCCGCACCATCGTCAGCGCCTGATCCTTCGGGAGCTTGCGGGGGCAGGTCTGCGAATGCCCGTTCCACTCGACATCGAGCACCGGGGGGAGGGCGGCAGGATCGTTCGGGACGTTCTTCTTGAACCAGTTCATCTGGTCGCGGGCGGAGCGGCACCAGAACACGAAGTGGTAGGCCCCCCGGGGGATGCCGGCCGCCGCCGCGCCGTCCCAATTGGTCCGGAACCGCTCATCGACATGGTCGCCGCCCTCGGTCGCCTTGATGAAGGCGAACTGGGTGCCGGACGCCCGGACGGAGGCCCAATCCACCGGGCCCTGCCACTTGGAGATGTCGATGCCCTGGATCGGGTGGAGCTTGGCCTTCGCCACGCCCGGATGGGGCTTGGCGTCACCCTTGGTCGGGTAGAAGTCGTTGTTCGAGGCGCAGGCCGCGAGCCCTGCCAACAGGGCGACGGCCACCACCCGGCGCGACATGCGCACCACGGCCGAGAACGACGCAGATACTTGATCCGGCGACATCAGCGCTACCGTCCGTTTCTTAGAAAAGCGCCAAAGACAGGCCTATTCGATGAGCCCTGTGCAGTTAACGGACCTTTGCGATCAATGCGGCGGAATTCCGGGACGCGTGGCCGATCAGCGACATCGGAACCTTCGGGAGGGGTTGGAGGCGCCGGTCGCGCGGCGTAAGTGCCCGCCCAACAAGGGAAGTCGGATTGGCCTGACGTGAGCAAGACACTGTTTACCATCGGCTACGAAGGGCTCGATCCGGAGCGCCTCACGGGGGCCCTCCGGTCAGCCGGCGTCGCCGTCCTGGCCGATGTCCGGGCCGTCGCCAACTCGCGCAAGCGCGGCTTCTCGAAGGGCGCGCTGAAGGCCGGGCTGGACGAGGCCGCATTGGGCTACGCCCACCTGCGGGCACTGGGCACGCCGAAATCCGGTCGAGAGGCCGCCCGCGCCGACGATGCGGCGCTCCTGCGCAGGATCTATTGCGAGGAGGTGCTGGAGACCGCGGCGGGAATCGCCGCCCTCGACGACCTCGTCGCCCTGGCGGAGAAGGCGCCCACCTGCCTGCTCTGCTTCGAGCGGGACCCGGCGCGGTGCCACCGCCGCCTGCTGGCCGAGCGGCTCGCGCCGCGCGGCTTCACCGTCACCGACCTGTTCGGCTGAGGGCTCCTCAGACCTGCCCGAAGGCCTGGACCCGGGCGCTCACCGCGCCCGCGAAGCGCCGCATCGGCCGCAGGGCGGCATCGAGGAACGCCGAGGGCCGCTCCGGGCGGGCGGCGGGCTTGCGGCGGTCGGAATCGGCCACGGGGGTGACCGGCAGGTACAGCGCCTCGAAGAAGGAGATCTCCATCAGGCTGGCCCCGGCGACGTCGGTCACGAGGAGCGAGGCGTCGAGGAGCTGAGCCTCGCCGCCATGGCGCTGGATCAGCGCGCGGACCACCGTCGAGGCGGCGGCGCGCAAGCCTTCCGCGTCGACGATCTCCTGGCCGACCTGGTCCGGGACGACCGTACCGTTGACGAGGATGTTGAAGAAGGCACGCATGGGTGGGCGAGGCTTTCTTGCGAGGGAAGGGGTGGAGCCGGATCAGGCGGCCTCGACACCCTGGCTGGGTTCGGTGGCCGATTTCGGATCGAAGGCATCGGCCAGCAGGCCGATGCGGCGCGCCATGTCGCGCACCTCGTTGAGGGCGATGGATTTCTGCCCTTCCTTCACCGCCCGCGTGATGTCGCTGACCTGGGCGGTCGCGATCCGCTTCAGTTCCTCGGCAAGTTGCTGGCTCGTCATCATGTCCGCTGTCCGGCGAGGGAATGACGGCAGGTTCGGCCGGTCTCGTTACCATGGCGTATCCTGGGGCGGTGGATTGCTGTGGATTGAGTGGATCGCCGGCTCGACCGAGCTTCCGGTTGCGTGCAGCCGCCTCTGCGCTAGCTCAGCGTCGAGCTTCTTGGACACGCCGTCAGGACCGCTACGATGGAATGCGCCCTCTTCCTCGACTTCGACGGGACCCTGGTGGAGATCGCGCCGCGGCCCGATGCGGTGCGGGTCGAACCGGGGCTGGTCGCTGATCTGGAACGCCTGCGGGAACGCCTCGGCGGCGCCCTGGCCATCGTCAGCGGGCGGCCGATCGCGCAGATCGACGGGTTCCTGACGCCCGCCCGGTTCGACGCGGCGGGGTTGCACGGCGTCGAGCGCCGCCGGGATGGGGAGGCGGTGTCGGGGGGGCGGCCCGAGGATCACCCCGACCTGCGGGTCCAGGTTGAGCGGTTGCAGGCGCAGGCCGCGGCGCTGGATCATGTGCTGATCGAGGACAAGGGCGCCTCCGTCGCCGTCCACTGGCGGCTGGCGAGCGGGGACGACGCGCAGAGGGCCGAAGCGCTCGTGCGGCAGGCGGCCGAGGCCCTGGGCGGCGCCTACCGGCTGCAGCTCGGCAAGGCGGTGGGGGAGATCGTGCCCGCCCAGGCGACGAAGGCCGTGGCGATCCGCGCGTTCATGGCCGAGCCGCCCTATGCCGGCCGCCGGGCGGTGTTCCTGGGCGACGACAAGACGGACGAGATCGCCTTCGCGAGCGTTTCGGATGATGGCGGCGTGGCGATCCGGGTCGGCGACGGGGAGACCGCCGCCGCCCGCCGCCTGCCGGATCCGGCGGCCGTGCGGGCACTGCTCGCCGCCTGGGCCGCGGGCGGGCCCATCGACCCGGACGCGCTGCCGCCGGCGTGACGGGCAGCCCGGTCCGGGGTGTTTCCACGGCGTCGTGTGGGTCCCTTCCCGCTTGTGGGGAGGGAGGCGGTTGGGGTGGCGTCCCGCCCTTCACGCGGCTTGCGTCACCTGCCACACAGGCGGACGACCGCTTCTGGGGCTCGGCTGGGAGATCAGTGCCGATGTTCGAATTTCCCGTCCTGATCGGCGATATCGGCGGCACCAATGCCCGCTTCGGCCTCGTGACGGAGAGGGGGGGCACGCCACAGCCGCTCTCCCACGAGGCGACCGCGGACCATGCCGACCCGTCGCACGCGATCCGCACGTCCTTGGCCGAGGGCGGAGAGCGGTTGCCCCCCCCGCGCTCGATGATCCTGGCCATCGCCGGCCGGGTGGATGGGCCGGAGATCCAGCTCACCAACGCCCACTGGAAGGTCTCCGGCGAGCGCATCGCCGGGGATTTCGGCCTGTCCTCGACGGTGATCGTGAACGACTACGTCCCCGTCGCGGCCGGCGCGGCGGAGATCGAGCCGCACTCCCTCACACCGATCGGCCATTGCCCGGCGGTCTCCGGGGGCGCCCGCGTCGTGCTGGGCCCCGGTACGGGGTTCGGCGCGGCCGCCCTCGTGCCCTATGCCGCCCACCTCGCCATCGTCTCGACGGAGGCCGGGCACACCGATATCGGCCCCTCCGACGAATTCGAGGAAAAGGTCTGGCGCGCCCTGGAGCGCGTCGAGGACCGGATCACCGTGGAGACCGTCCTGTCGGGTCCGGGCCTCGCCCGCTTGCACGCGGCGGTCGCCCATGTCCGGACCGGGCGCTCGCACGACAAGATCGAGCCCGCCGCCGTCACCGAGGCGGGGCTGAACGCCTCCGATCCGCACGCGGCGGAGGCCCTCGCGCTGTTCTCGCGGATCCTCGGTCGGGTCTGCGGCGACCTCGCCCTGACCTTCCTGGCGACCAGCGGCGTCTATATCGGCGGCGGCATCGCACCGCGCATCGTGAAGGTTCTGGAGGAGAGCGGATTCCGCAAGGCGTTCGAGAGGAAGGCGCCCTTCGCCACGATGATGCGGGGCATCCCGACGAGCGTGATCACCGTCCACGATCCCGCCTTCAACGGGCTGGCCGCGCTCGCCAGCGAAGGGGGGAAATTCGTCTATCACGGACAGGTCTGGCGCCGGCCGGCCTGACCCAAACCATCGCGAATGACATGAATGCAGCTGCATACAGCGCGCGGTATGCAGCTGGTGCATGTCATAATGTGTTGCAGATCGGCGGTTTTGTCTCAGGAACGCGCAGGATACCGCTGGCGAGCGGGGCCATACGCGTTTTGTTGCATTGCGAAATTTTCAAATCGCAACGCACCAATTCTGTGGTTTCTTATGCGGGCCGGGATATCCCGGCGTCGCATCGGAGCACACAATGCGCACGATCATCGCTCTCGCGTCGTCCGCCTTTGCCGCGGCGACCTTCATGGCCGGCATCGCCCAGGCCGACGACCGGATCCACGTCACCCCGCCGATCAGCCGTGAGCACGCCCGCGCCATCGGCGCCGCGCACCCGGCCAGCGAGCTGACGGTCACGCCCCAGCCCGTCGCGGCCGTCCTGCCGCTCCGCCAGGTCTCCGCCGCCGTGGCGCGGGTCGATGTCGCCAACCGCTGACGGTGGCCGGCCCATCGGGGGGCTTCGAGCCCCTCGTTAGGCCGCACCCAACGGCTTCGAGACGTCCTCCAGGGACCGTCCTTCCGCCGCGGTCCCCCAGACGCCGCCGACCACGGCGGCCACGGCCATAAGGGCCGCGCCGAGCAGGTAGCCGGCGAACACGTATTCCCGCGATCCGCTCTCCACGAGGGTGCCGAACAGCAGCGGCCCCGAGACGCCGCCGACGCCCGTGCCGATGGCGTAGAACGCGGCGATGGCCAGGGCTCGGATCTCGAGGGGGAAGGTTTCCGCCACCGTGAGATAGGCCGAGGAGGCCGCCGCGCTGGCGAAGAAGAACACCGCCATCCACACCGCCGTCTGCCCGACCGGGCCGAACGCGTCGATGAGGAACAGGTAGCCCGCGCCCACCAGCATGATGGCCGAGATGCCGTAGGTGAAGGCGATCATCGGCCGCCGGCCGATCGTATCGAACAGCCGGCCGAGCACCACGGGGCCGAGGAACGAGCCGAGGGCGAAGGGCAGCAGGTACCAGCCGACCTGACCGCCGGGAACGTCGTAGAAGCGCTCGAGCACCAGGGCGTAGGTGAAGAACAGGGCGTTGTAGAAGAACGCCTGCCCCATCATCAGGAACAGCCCCACCACGGTCTGCTTGCGGCTGGTCACGAACATCGCCTTGGCGACCTCCGTGAGGGGGGTGTGGTGGCGGACGCGGATCTTGGTGTGCTTCTTCGGGTCCGGGGGCGGCAGCGTCACCCCGGCATCGGTGAACCGCTTCTCGATGGAGGTGACCACCCGGTCGGCCTCGGCCGTGTAGCCGTGGGTTGCCAGCCAGCGCGGGCTCTCAGGGATCCACCGCCGCAGGAACAGGATGACGAGGCCGATGGCGCCGCCGGTCAGGAAGGCGACCCGCCAGCCCCAGGCGGGGTCGATCACCTCCGGCCGCAGCAGCACGATCGACATGAAGGACCCGAGCGCCGCGCCGATCCAGAAGGATCCGTTGATGACGAGGTTCGTCCAGCCCCGGGCACTTGCCGGGACGAGTTCCTGGATCGTCGAGTTGATCGCCGTGTATTCCCCGCCGATGCCGGCCCCGGTGAAGAAGCGGAAGAGGCAGAAGCTCGTCACGTTCCACGACAGGCCGGTGGCCGCCGTCGCCACGAGGTAGAGGGCGAGGGTGATGAAGAAGAGCTTCTTCCGGCCGATCCGGTCCGTCAGCCAGCCGAACCCCACCGCGCCCACCACCGCCCCGACGAGGTAGGACGAGGCGGCGAGCCCCACGTCGAACTCTGAGAACGCCATCGGCGGCTGGCGCAGGGCGCCGACCAGGGAGCCCGCCAGGGTCACTTCGAGCCCGTCGAGCACCCAGGTGATGCCGAGCGCCACGATGACGAGGACATGGAAGCGGCCCCATGGGAGCCGATCGAGCCGGCCCGCGATGTCGGTATCCACCACGCTGCCGATCTCGGCGCGCTCGGGCATGCCGGCCACCCCTTCCACCTTGGTCGCCATCCAGCAGGCCCTTTCGTTCCCAACGAATCGTGATCGGCGATGAGTCGCCGCTCCGAGTCGCTGTTCGCAACGAGTGCCCGCCCGATTCGGTTCGATCCCGTCTTCACGCCCGGAGGCCGGGGTGGTCCCGCGCTCGACGGGGGCGGCCCTCGACGGGCGACGTGTCTCGCCGTCGCCGTCGCGGCGGGTGGCCTATCTCGCCCTGCTCGAAGCCCGCTAGAACCGTCGCCACGGCACGGCGTTCGAAAGCCATGGGCGGAGGGAGAGACGGATGGGCCTGACCACCGAACCGGACCTGAAGGGAGCGGGCGTCTGCCCGCAGCGCCTCGGGCGGATCGCCCCCTGGATGGACCGCCTCGTCGCGGACGGGCGCCTCGCCGGCCTGTCCGTCACGATGCAGCGCCGCGGCAGGACCGTCTTCGCCCGCGCCTGCGGCCAAGCGGACCTTTCCCGCGGCACGCCCTTCACCCTCGATACGGTGGCCCGCATCTATTCGATGACCAAGCCGCTGACCTCCGTCGCGGTGATGCAGCTCTACGAGCAGGGGTTGTTCCAGCTCGACGACCCGGTCTCGCGGTTCCTGCCGGAATTCGCGGAGATGCGCGTCGCCGTCGGCGGCAACCGGGCGAAGCTGGAGACCGAGCCGGCCAAGAGGCCGATCACCGTGCGCGACCTGCTCACCCACACGGCGGGTCTCACCTACGGCTTCATGGAGGCGACGCTGGTGGACGCCGTCTACCGGGAGAAGGGAATCGACTTCCTCGCCCGCGAGGGGACGCTGGCCGAGATGACGGCACGGGCGGCCTCGGCGCCGCTGCTGGCCCAGCCCGGCACCGCCTGGAACTACAGCGTCGCCACCGACGTGCTCGGCCATTTCGTGGCGGTGGTCTCCGGCCGCCCCTTCGCCGACTACCTCCGCGACGAGGTGATCGCACCGCTCGGCATGGTGGACACCGACTTCCACGTCCATCCCGAATGGAGGGACCGGTTCTGCGCCTGCTACGCCTACGACCGGGCGCGGGTGCTGCACCCCTTCGACGGCGCGGTGGAGACGAGCTTCGGGGCGCCCCCGGCCATCCCCTCCGGCGGGGGCGGGCTCGTCTCGACGGCCTCCGACTACCACCGGTTCTGCCGCATGATCCTCAACGGCGGCGAGATCGACGGGCGGCGCCTCCTCGGCCGCAAGACGGTGGCGCTGATGACGGCGAACCACCTGCCGGGCGACCTCGCCTCCATCGGGACGCCGCGCTTCGCCGAGACCTCCTATGCCGGGATCGGCTTCGGCCTCGGCTTCTCGGTGATGTTGGACCCGGCCAAGGCGCAAATCGTCGGCACGCCGGGGGAGGTGGCCTGGGGTGGCATGGCGTCCACCGCGTTCTGGATCGACCCGGCCGAGGAGCTGGCCGTCGTGCTGATGACGCAGCTCGTCCCGTCCTCGGCCCTGCCGATCCGGAAGGAGCTGCGGGTGCTCATTTACGCGGCCCTGGTGGACTGAGGCCGTCCGCGTGCGGACGGCGCCGGGCGGTCAGTCCGGCACCGTCAGGCCGCCGATGTCCTCGGCTCCCTCGGGATAGCGCGGATCCATCGCCTCCAACGTGTCGGCGACGGTCCGGGCCACCACGTAGTTGCGGAACCACTTCCGGTCGGCGGGCACGACGAGCCATGGCGCGGAGGGCGTGGAGCACTGGCCGAGGGCGTCCGCGAACGCCGCCTGGTACGAATCCCACGCCTTGCGCTCCACAAGGTCGGCCGGGTCGAACTTCCAGTGCTTGTCGGGGTTGGCGATCCGCGACTCCAGCCGCTCCTTCTGCTCGTCGCGGGAGATGTGCAGGAAGAACTTCAGGATCGTCGTGCCGTTCGACGTGAGCAGCCGCTCGAAATCGTTGATCAGGCCGTAGCGCCCGCGCCACACCTCCTCCGGCACGAGGCCTTTCACCCGCACCACGAGCACGTCCTCGTAATGGCTGCGGTTGAACACGCCGACCATGCCGCGGCCGGGGGCCCGGCGGTGGTAGCGCCACAGGAAATCGTGGTCCATCTCCTCCGCCGAGGGCACCTTGAACGACGCCACGGTGCAGCCCTGCGGGTTCACACCCTTCAGCACCGCGCGGATGGTGCCGTCCTTGCCCCCGGTGTCGATGGCCTGGAAGACGAGGAGCAGGCTGCGGCGGCGCTCGGCGTAGAGGCGCTCCTGGAGGTCGCTGATGCGGGCGCGTTCCTGCCGCAGGGCGTCCTCGGCCCAGGCCCTGTCGAGGCCGCCATCCTCCCGCGTGTCCACCGCCGAGAGGTCGAAGCTCGCACCGGCCGGAACCCGTACGATGCCGGGCGCGGGCACCGCCGGAGAGGGCTCCCGCCCGGCCGGGGCGGCGGGGCGCGACCCCTGGATCAGCCCCGCGGCGCTCGCCCACAGGGATGTCGACGGCGGTTGCATTTGCCCGTGGGAGAGATCGCCCCGGTCTGTTACTTGCCACGCGGTAACGGGTTGGCCGCTCTTGTGCTTGCCGTGCTTCTTGGACATCCGGTGAGGCCTGTGGGGGGCGTTGCTGTGCGGCTTCGGAACGACCGGGATTCCGGCCCGTTCCCATGGCCGCCTTCCCGGTAAGGAACGTGTGGTTTGCGGACCATCTATTTTATCCGCCACGGCCAGACGGGCTGGAATGCGGAGGGGCGCCTTCAGGGCGCGCACGACATCGACCTCAACGCCGTGGGCGAGGAGCAGGCGGCGTCCGTGGCGCCGCGGCTCGCGGCCGTGGCGGGGCCCGCCCTGGCGCAGGCCGAGTTCGTGGCGAGCCCGCTGCTGCGCACCCGGCGGACGATGGAGATCATGCGCGCGAACCTCGGCCTCCCGCCGGGGGATTACCGCATCGACCCGCGCCTGCGGGAGATCGGCTTCGGCGGGTGGGAGGGCGCCACCTGGGCGGAGGTGCGCCGCCGGGACCCGGCCGGCGCCGGCCAGCGGGACCGGATGCGTTGGCAGCACAGGCCGCCGGGGCAGGGGGGCGAGAGCTACGCCATGCTGAAGGAGCGCGTCGCGCCGGTTTTCGCCGAACTCGGGCCGGTCACGGTGGTTGTCGCGCACGGGGGCGTCGCCCGCGCCATGCTGGTCGCCCTGGAACAGCTCGACACCTACGCCGCACCCCGGCTCGGCATCCGCCAGGGCGAGGTGCTCGTGGTGGACGGGCAGGGGTGGCGCTGGGCCTGACCGGCGGCGGCGGTCACCGACCGTTCAATGTCGGTTCAAAGCCGCCTCGCTAACGGCATGGTCGGCGGGCTATAGGGCGCCGTGACATGAGCGTCGGCAGGAAGCCGGCACCGGAGCAGCGCATGAGCGACCTCGCCGAGAAGTCCCGGCCCGCATCGGCGGCACCGGGCACGCGGCCGGCGGAAGACGGGGCGGTCCTCTACGGCGACAGGCGGCCGGACCTGCTCCGGGACGAGGTGCTCGGGGAAATCTTCCGGGCCTCCGCGCAGGCGCGGCCCGACCATCCTTGCCTGATCGACGGCGCGAGCCTCGTGGCGGGTGGCCTGCACCCGCACCTGACTTACGCTGAAGTGATCGCCAGGGCCGAGCGGATCGCCGCCGGGCTCGCCCACCGGGGCATCGGGCCGGGGGACGTCGTCGGCCTGTGGATGGCCCGGGGGCCGGACCTCCTCGTCGCGCAGATCGGGATCACCCTTTCGGGCGCCGCGTGGCTGCCCTTCGATGCGGAGGCGCCCGCCGACCGGGTCGGCATCTGCCTCGGCGACGCCGCCGCGAAGGCGCTCCTCGTGTCGCCGGCCCTGGAGGCGCAGGCGCCCGCGGGCACGCCCGCCCTTACGCCCGCGCGCCTGCACGCGGACACCCCCGCCGAGGCGCCCGTCCCCGACGCCCGGGCGAAGGGCCTCACCCCCGGCCACCCCGCCTACCTGATCTACACCTCCGGCTCGACGGGCGTGCCCAAAGGCATCGTCATCAGCCACGCCAACATCTGCCAGTTCCTGCGCGCCGGGAACGCCCTCTACGGGATGCGCCCGGACGACGTGGTGTTCCAGGGGGCCTCCGTCGCCTTCGACCTCTCGATGGAGGAGATCTGGGTTCCCTACCTCGTCGGCGCGAGCCTGTACGTGGCGAGCCCCGCGATGATGGGCGACGTGGAGGCGCTGCCCGGCATCATCGCCGCCAACGGCATCACCGTCCTCGACACGGTGCCGACCCTGCTCGCCATGATCACCGGCGACCTGCCGCAGGTGCGCCTCGTGCTGCTCGGCGGCGAGGCGCTGCCCGAGCCGCTGGTCGCCAAATGGGCGACCCCCGCGCGGAAACTGTTCAACACCTACGGCCCCACCGAGGCCACCGTGGTGGCCACCGCCGCCGAGATGCGCCCCGGCCAGCCCGTGACCATCGGCGGGCCGATCCCGAACTACTCGGTCTACGTGGCGAGCGAGGAGCTGCGCCTCCTGGGCCGGGGGGAGCAGGGCGAGCTGCTGATCGGTGGCCCGGGCGTCGCCAAGGGCTATCTCCAGCGCCCCGAGCTGACGGCCGAGAAGTTCATCCCCAACCCCTTCGCCTCGGACGGGTCGGACCCGATCCTGTACCGCTCTGGCGATGCCGTCTCCCTCGACGCCGCCGGCAACATCGTGTTCCACGGGCGGATCGACGACCAGGTCAAGATCCGCGGCTTCCGGGTGGAGCTGGGCGAGATCGAATCGCGCATCCGGGCGGTGCCGGAGATCAATCAGGCGGCGGTGGTGCTGCGCTCCGACGACGGCGTCGACCGCCTCGTCGCCTTCCTCATCCCCGCCCGCGGGCAGGCGGTCGATACGCCGTCCCTGCGCAAGCGGCTGGCGGCGGAGATGCCGCCCTACATGGTGCCCGGCCATTTCGAGGTGACCGAGACCCTGCCGCGGCTGACCTCCGGCAAGGTGGACCGCAAGGCCCTCAAGATCGCCCCGCTCACCGTGGTCTCCGCCGACGGGGAGCAGGAGCCGCCGGAGAACGAGACCGAGGCGGCGCTGCTCGCTGCGGCCAAGCAGGTCTTCGGTGCGCAGCCGATCCCCCTGGAGGGGGACTTCTTCGCCGACCTCGGCGGGCACTCCCTGCTCGCCGCCCGCTTCGTCTCGGCCGTGCGCGAGACCCCGGCGCTCGTGGGCATCACCCTGCCGGACGTCTACGCCAAGCGGACCCTGCGGGCGATGGCCGACGTGCTGATCGAGCGGACCGGTGGGGCGGGCACCGCCGCCGCAATTCGCGACCTCAGCTTCGCGCCGCCGCCGCTCCTGCGCCGGGCCCTGTGCGGGTTGGCCCAGGCGGTGGCGCTGCCGATCCTCATTTCGCTCGCCACGGTGCAGTGGCTCGGCATCTTCGTCACCTACCTGCTGCTCACCGGCGGCGGCCTGAGCTTCTTCGCCGAACTCGGCGTGCTGCTCCTCGTCTACATCGCCATCAACGCCGTCACGGCGGCCATCGCCGTGGCCGGCAAGTGGCTGGTGCTCGGGCGGACGAAGCCCGGCCGCTACCCGCTCTGGGGCGTCTACTATTACCGCTGGTGGCTGGCGCAGCGCCTCGCGCCCCTGGTCCACGTGAAGTGGCTGCAGGGCTCGCCGGCCATCTCCGGCTACCTTCGCCTCATGGGCGCGCGCATCGGCAAGGACACCCTCATCTCCGACATCGAGGTCGGCGCCCCCGACCTTCTCACGGTGGGGGACGGGGCCTCCCTCGGCGGCCGTCTGGTGATCGCCAACGCCGAGATCGTCGGCAACGAATTGGTGATCGGCCGCGTCGAGATCGGCGCCGACGCCAGCGTGGGCACGTCCTGCGTCATCTCGCACGACACGGTGATCGGGCCGCAGGCCGAGATCGCCGACCTCACCACCATCCCCGCCGGCACCCGCGTCGGCGCCGCCGAGCGGTGGGACGGCTCCCCCGGCCGCCGGGTCGGCACCGCCGACGCCAGCGACCTGCCTGCCCAGGCGCAGACCACGCCCGGCCGCAGGGCGGCGTTCACGGCGGCCTACATCGTGCTGCTGGCGGCGATCCCGGCCGTGGGCCTTCTGCCGATCTTCCCGGCCTTCTTCATCTTCGACCAGATCTCGGATTCGCTGTCCGACATCACCGATATCGACTACCACTTCTACCTGCCGATCCTCACATGGCCGACCGCCATGCTGATGACCGCCGGCACGGTGCTGCTCATCACCGGCATCCGCTGGCTGATCCTGCCGCGCACGCGGAACGGCACCTATTCGGTCCACTCCCTGTTCTACCTGCGGAAATGGTCCCTGGCGCTCGCCGTCGAGGTGACGCTGGAGACGTTGGCCTCGCTCTTCGCCACCGTCTACATGCGGGCCTGGTACCGGCTGATGGGCGCCCGGATGGGCGAGGGGGCGGAAATCTCCACCAACCTCGCCGGGCGCTACGACCTCGCCGACGTCGGCGCGCGCAACTTCATCGCCGACGAGGTGGTGTTCGGCGAAGAGGAGGTCCGCCGGGGCTGGATGCACCTGAACCCGGTGCAGACCGGCAAGCGGGTCTTCGTAGGCAACGACGCGGTGGTGCCGCCCGGGGCGGTGATCCCCGACGACGTGCTCATCGGCATCAAATCCAAGCCCCCGGCCAACGAGGCGATGGCACCGGGGGAGACGTGGTTCGGCTCGCCGCCGATCCGTCTGCCGGCCCGGCAGCGGGTCGATCTCGGCTCGGCCGCGCAGACCTACGAGCCGGGCCTGTGGCCGAAGGTGCGGCGCGGGGTGTTCGAGGCGTTCTCGACCTCGTTCTCGCCGATGCTCTACATCACCCTCGCGATCACCGTGATCGACTGGTACTTCTATCCGGCGATCCTCGAGCGCGACTGGTCGGGGCTTGCGGTCAGCTTCATCACGGTGAGCGTGGTGATCGCGCTGATCCAGTCCTCGGCGGTGATCGCGATGAAGTGGCTGCTGATGGGCGTCTACCGCCCGGGCATGCAGCCGATGTGGTCGTGGTGGGCGATGCGCACCGAGGCCATCGCGGTCGCCTACTGGGGCCTCGCCGGCAAGGTGCTGCTGGAGCATCTCCAGGGCACGCCGTTCCTGCCCTGGGCGCTCCGGCTGTTCGGCGTGAAGGTCGGGCAGGGCGTGTGCATGCTGACCACCGACATCACCGAGTTCGACTGCGTGGAGATCGGCGACTTCTGCACGATCAACCGCGTCTCCGCGCTGCAGACCCACCTCTACGAGGACCGGATCATGAAGATCGGCCGGGTGGTGGTCGGGCGCGGCGTCTCGGTGGGGGCGTTCTCGACGGTCCTGTACGACACGAAGGTGGGGGATTACGCCCGCTTGCGCCCGCTCACCATCGTGATGAAGGGCGAGTCGATCCCCGCGAACACCGAGTGGGAAGGCGCCCCGGCGGTGCCGGTGGTGCACAAGGCGTAGGCGGACGCTTCCGCCTCTCCCTCCCCCCTCTGCGGGGGAGGGTGGCCCCCGGAGGGGGTCGGGAGAGGGGAGCGACGGTGCAGAACGAAGCACCCACGCTGCGCCTATTCCGGACGCCGCGCTCCCCTCTCCCCCCCCCCCCTGCTTCCCAGGGGGGGGGGGGAAAAGGGGGAAGGCGTCCCCCCCCCCCCCCCCCCCCCCGCCCCCCGGCCCGGACCCAGCCCCGCGCCGGGCGGGGCCCCCGAGTGACCCGGTGAAACCGCGTGTCGATCCCGTCCGGGGTGATGACAAGCGGCGGGCACACCCCCCCCGGGTCGCCGGGGGGGTGGCGGACGAACAGCCCTTCCTCTGGGGCAAGGCCCACGCAGCGGCCCGAAACCCCGGCTTGGGGTTCGTCGTGGCGGCG
>NZ_JAKSXW010000057.1 GCF_022829405.1 Methylobacterium sp. J-076 | reverse complement strand
CGGTGGACGAAGTCTGCCGGAAGATGGGCGTGTCCGAGCCGACGTTTTACCGCTGGAAGAAGCAGTTCGTCGGCATGGGCGTGCCGGAGATCCGGCGGCTGAAGCAGCTGGAGGACGAGGCCAGCACAGCGGGTAGAGGGGCCGCAGTGGCAGCCCGTAGCGGACAACGTCGCCGTAATGCTGGATGCTGGGAGCCAGAGCTCAACGGTGGCGACGTCCCTGGCGCTGGGCCGAGCGGCGATCGCGGTGTCGCAGGCCACGGCGGTCGGCCTGTCGGCGCACGCATCGGGGGTGGGCTCGCCCGCCCTCGGCGTGCGGTCGAACGCGGCGGGCCAGTCGGCATTGGCCATGGGCGACACTGCCAATGCCAGCGCCTGGAACGCCATCGCCGTCGGTACCGGTGCAAC
>NZ_JAKSXW010000014.1 GCF_022829405.1 Methylobacterium sp. J-076 | reverse complement strand
GCCGACCTTCCGCGCCGCGCTGCGCCGCCGCCGGTCTTCACCCCGGTTCCGGTCTTCACCTGGACGGGCTTCTACGCCGGTTTCAACGCCGGCTACGGCTTCGATGCCTCCTCCAGCCGCGGCCCGACCGTCGTCGGCGTCTCCCCGGCCAACGGCATCTTCGCCGCCGGCAACGTCCCGACCACCGGCGTCCTCGCCTTCTCGAACCGCAACAACAACGAAGGCTTCGTCGGCGGCGGCCAGATCGGCTACAACTACCAGTTCACCCCCGGCTCCGGCTTCGTCGTCGGCATCGAGGCTGACGCCCAGTACGCCGACTTCGGCCGCCAGCGGAACCGCTTCTCCGCCGTCGCCCCGGCCGGCTCCGCCATCATCCCCGGCACCCTCGTCTACAACCCGAACGGCCTGTCGGGCCTCGACTACTTCGGCACCGTGCGCGGCCGCCTCGGCTACGCCTTCGACCGCACCCTCGTCTACGCCACGGGCGGCTTCGCCTACGGCGCCGGCGGTGGCCGTCAGTTCGGTTCGGGCGTCTCCTCCGACGACTTTCAGACCGGCTACGCCGTCGGCGGCGGTGTCGAGTACGCCCTCCCCACCGACTCGTTCCTGAACTTCTTCCGCTCCTCGGCCGTCACGCTCAAGGTCGAAGGCCTGTACGTGAACCTCGAGCAGAACCGGAACGCCGCCGGCGCCTTCGCCACCAACATCGGCAACTCCACCGTCGCCACCACCACCCCGGGCGTCACCCTGATCTCCGGCCCCTCCAACACCCGCCGCGACACCGAGTTCGCCGTCGTCCGCGCCGGCGTGAACTACAAGTTCGGCTCGTACTAAGACCCGAGCGACCGTATCGATCTCAAATTTAACTTTTGGGGTCGATACTCGTTTTTCTCAGCTAGGTCGTCATCTGTTGAAGGTGATACCTGCGAGTTTGGCCCCAGAGTCAGCCCGATCAATCTGATTTAAACGGCTAAACGACGCCCCAGGAGAGTGAAAACTCCTGGGGCTTTTGCCTTTGGCGATCTAGTAATCCCGTAGATCCCGATCATGGTCGGTATGCTACTTGATTGGCTGCACCGGCCGCC
Organism: Methylobacterium sp. J-076; assembly: GCF_022829405.1. Lineage (GTDB taxonomy): Bacteria > Pseudomonadota > Alphaproteobacteria > Rhizobiales > Beijerinckiaceae > Methylobacterium. The sequence goes on along the minus strand of NZ_JAKSXW010000014.1, from coordinate 21,130 downwards.
TAGTCACTCGTGGTTACGCAGGGCCGGCGCATCCTCAACTATCGCGCCCACCAAACAGGTCGCCTATGCCTCCTACTCAACCATCTGTCGAGCTTAAGCCCGTTCGTCGGTCTGTAAGGTCCGCGCCTCGCTGACGAGGTGATAGAAACGACCATCGAACATGCGCATCACCGCCTCGGTCGCCGCATGTGACTCGGGGCGGATAGACGATGCGAGGCAGGCGTCCAACGCAGCTTGATCGGGGAAATCCATCTCCAGGATCATCGCAACCGAGCGCGCATCGGCATCCTTCGACACGAGACGCTGGACCCGCACGGCGACGGCACCGGGGAAACGCCGCCAGAACGGCTCCAGCTCATCTCGCACCCGGCGGAAGAACTCGTCCTCCTGTCCGTCACGCACCGTACCCTCGTAAATCGCGGTCCTGGTCAGCATTGGGGTTCTCCGGGAACTCGTCATCAACCGCCGCAGATCGAGGGCGATCCCGATTGGGCGTTATCCGTCCCGAACCTTGCGCCGTGGCAGCCGTTCACGAGTGATTGTCGCCAGTGAGGACGTCCGGAGCAGCGCCGAGCGACAGATAACAGTCCAAGCCCCCGTGGTTTGATCCACGGGGGCTTCCACCTCAGCCGGTTGCCGGCCGCATCAGAAACGCTGCACGACCTGCCCTACCCATCAATTAACGTCCCTTTTTGTACAGCTTACTCGCGATCTCGAAGATCTCTTCTGGGGCATAGTCCGGGGCGAAGGCGCCGTAATTGCCGTCGAGTTCCGGGACCTTGCCGCCTTCAGGAGCGCCGTCGACGACCTCTAGATTACCTGGCGGATCGCCCGGTAGAGCGACTTCGTCGTTCGACCAAATTCCTGCAGCTTCTTGATAATCTGATTCACTAAATGTGTAGAGGCGTCGATGCTTGCCCTCGTCGAGATACTTCTGACACTCGGGGATACGTGAAAGATCGATGTTTGGAGTCGGCAGCATTTTCTCGATCTCGACTCCAGTCAGTTTCTTTAATGCTAAAGCATAGGCATGGGCGTGGAGCGAGCCGCGTACTAGCAGGTAGCCGCAAACCTCGCGCCCTGTCGGCTCGGACATTGTCTCATAGACCCGCAGCTTATGGATGCGCGCGCCACATTCCAGATGAAAGTTGTGCAGCAGATCTATGATCAAGTTGCCGGTCGTTGTGACCATGTCAACGTTCCACGACTGCGCATTGGAGTTTATTGGCGTGGCACCGCCACCATTGGCAAGGAAGGCGCCAGCGAGACGGACGTCCTGCATCTCGGCGAACGGCGCCTTCGAGATGTCGACATCTTTTTTTGGGTGACCGGGACCGCTGTTGAGTAGTGCGATGCCCGTCGAGACGAGTTCGACGTGGCCGATTTCCTCCGCAAAAATACTCGACACTAGGCTGTAAAATGGTCGCAACTTTTCCTTGTTCCGAAAATTAAAGCTTTGGAACATGTAGTTTCCGAGGGTCGACATCTATCCGTATTTGCCACCCAACAGTTCTTGGAGCGCAGCGGCCGCATTTGGCTCGGGCTTCTTCGGCACTGGCAGTTCCGTCAAAAGACGGTCGATCTTCATGAACATCCAGGCAGCTCCGTTCGCGCGGGTCGCACGGCAGGGTTACCAGTCATACGGATAAACGTTCCCAGACTTGGCGCCTTAGTTTTCTTGCGATTTATAATCGTCACGCCGGTCTTATCCGTTTTATTCTATCTTGGATCAGTTTTTGGCGCTCTGGACGACATCAACGCGACGAGCCATGATAGTTTTCGCATTGATTAAGTGTATGGTCCACCGAACAAATCACCTGACGCCTTCCGCCGGAACAGGGGCCGCCATCGCCGCCGCCGATGTTCCGGCCGGTCGTGGATCATGTGGCAGCGCTGGCAGAAAGCCGCGAGGTTAGCGTTCGCGTTGTCCGCCGTGTAGTGGTTGCGGTGGCCCTGATCGAGCGCGGCGGGTGATACGCAAAGATAGTGCGCGGGATCCGCACCGACGCCGAGACCGGCACGGGCATGGAATGCGACGCGCACCCCGACCCGGTTGCCGAGGCGTGCCGCTGGCAAATCTGCGAGGGCGAACTCCTACAGGCCATTGGCCAGGCGCGCGGCGTCAACGGCACGGCCGAGACGCCCTTGGCAATCGACGTGCTGGCGAACGTCTGCCTGCGCCTAATTCCGGAGCGTTCCCTTATGCGAATGGCCCATTGCAGCGCGCAGCGTTCGCTTACGGGACGTCGTCAAAACATCTGAGTGTCCGAGATGGACGCGAAGCCGAACGTCTGGTTTCGGGCAGCGAGCTGATGTCGGCTCTTGGCGCAAAGCGGACGGACTGGTTCCGACCCAACGCAGTCCTTCACGCGGGTCCGTGCGGATCCCGAAAGCGGACGCATGTTTCGTCGCTACTATGGCGGTGATTGAGGCCGTTCACCGCCACTCATCCGACGTAAAATTCTCTGTGCGTCCGCCGACGTCCAGATCACTCCACCGCGGGGCTTTTGCACGGCACGTCGCGTCAGTTCAGTTGCGACGGCCTGAGCAGACCGCCCCTGGTCTCGCATGATGGCTTCCAGCAAAGGTATCATGCCGACGATGTAGCGATCCGCCCGAGCCATCGAAGCACTGCGTCCGGCGTCGCCGCAGCGTTTGGATTGGACGCCATCACCGGCCGAACCCGGTATCGCGCGCCTCGCAAAGTCGTTCGCGCCGTTGCCGGGTTGATGACGACGCATCAGAACCGCCCGGCGATGGTGAGGCGCACGGCCGTGGGCTCCACGGGGTGGAACACCCGGTCGATCAGTCCCTCGGCGGGCTCGCCGGGCAAGCGCGAAACATATGCGTAAGTGATCTGATCGGACTTGCTGTTCGTTAGGTTCAACACGTCCAGCGAGACGCTGATGCCGTTCTCGAAGTTGTAGCCGACCCGGCCATTGAATAGCGCGGTGGGGCGGGAGCGGATGGAATTGTCCTCGATCAGCGGGCGCGGCCCGAAGTAGCGGAACCGCAACGACCCGAACCAGCCGAGGGGCTCGCCGAAGGTCACGCCCGCCGAAGCGATGGTCGTGGGGGCTTCTGGCACCCGGTTGCCGACCGGATCGTAGTCCGAGAACCGGGCGTTGGTGACCGTAACGTCGCCCTCCAGCGAGAGCCACGACGTCACCGCGTAACGGTTCGTCCATTCGACGCCGAAACGCCGGGTCGGACGGCTCGGCTCCGTCGTGCCCGAGTCGCCCTGGAACAGGTTTTCCGAGGCAAAGTCGAGCCGGAACAAGGCTACGGCCGTCTCCAGCCCGGCGATGGACCGGTTGCGGATGCCAATCTCGTAGCCCGTCGAGGGTACGAGGAACGGCGAGCGCGTGGTGTTGAACAGCGAACTCGTGGGATCAACGGTGGCGGTCACCCCGCGCACATCGTTCGAATGGAAGCCACCGCCGTAATTCACGTACAGCTCGGTGTCGAACCACGGACCGAGGACGAGGCCGAGCTTCGGGTTGACGATCGCGTCCCGCGCCTTGCCGGAATTGGCCAGCGTGTCGGAGACAACGCTGGCGTAGTAACCGTCGGCACGGAAGCCGACGCTGGTGCGCAGCCAGTCGGTCCAGCGCACACGATTGTCGAAATAGAAGGCGCCGCTCGTCTCCAGCACTCGGTCGTCCAGGACGCCGGAGCGGAACTGCCGGTTCGTCGTGTTGAACAGGCCGACGCGGATCGAGTCTGTGCGGGTCTGGACGCCGATCTCATTCTCCATCGGCCTGCCGAACAGGTCACCCTGGAAGATGTGGAGGGCTTCGCCGCCGCCGATGATGCGCTGATCGAGCTGGTGGAACTGGTCGCCGTTGACCGGGTCGTTCAGGAAGTATGTAAAGTCGTTGAACAGGTTGAGCTGCGAGCGGATCACGTAGGCCGAGGCCCGAGTGATGCCGGTGCCGTCGCTCGCGCTGAATTTGCCCGAGATCGAGAAGCGGGACGTATCGCCCCCGTCGGTCGGGTTGATCGCGCCGTAGCGGCTGATCAGCCCTTCCATGACGGCCCGCTCGGGGATCTGGTTGGTGGCCGTCCAGCGCGCCGCGTAGGCCATGCCTGTGACCGAGAAGCCGTCCAGCGCCGTGCCCTGGCTGTAGCGGGCCACGCCATTGATCTTGCGCAGGGCGTCCGGGACGACCCAAGGTCCGTTATAGACCTGGGCTTCCCCGGCCAGGAGAAGGTTGCCTTCGCCGAACGGGACAGTGGTGATCGAGAGCGCCCGCTTGTAGCCGAAGCTGCCGATTGAGGTCAGGGCGACGTTCTTCGGAGTGCTGTCGAGATAATCGATCCGAACGGAGCCGGCGGAGGCGAAATCGCCATCGCGAACGAAGTACGGCCCCTTATGGAACTCGACCGCCCCGACGAGTTCCGGGATGAGGAAATTGATGTCGGCGTAGCCCTGGCCGTGGGCATGGGTGCGCATGTTGAGCGGCATGCCGTCGAGGAAGAGGGCGATGTCGGTGCCGTGGTCGAGGTTGAAGCCGCGCAGGAAGAATTGGTTGGCTTTTCCCTCACCGGAGTGCTGGGTGACGATGAGACCCGGCACCGACTCCAGCACCTCGCCGGGGCGGGTCACTGGCCGGCTGTTGACCTGTGCACCGGTAATCAGACCGGAACTGGCAGATGCCACAGGCGGACTGATCCCACCGATGCCGGTGGTACCGCCGACGTAGCCTGCACTTGCGGCAGGAGCGGCCTGCGGGGACGCCGCCGCAGCCGTCTCGGCAGTCACCGAGATCTCCTCCAGCATCGTCTCGCTGGTCGCTGAGGGCGGGGTGGATCGATCCTGGGCCGAAGCTGCGGATGCGAGCGCAGCAAGGCTAAGGCTCGACAGGGTGAAGAAAGTTCGGGTGGGTAGACGACGAAACACGGGACCTCGGGCGACGGCAGTGGCACGTCACCGCGAATGAGGTCTCCACGCCCGGACTTGATCCGGCGCTTCGACACCCGTCAGGACACCCCGCCCGACGCGTTTCGCGTGTGACCACGGCTGACGGCAGGTCTCCTGGCTCACGGGTCATCGCCCTCGCACCGTCTTCCCGGATGAGGTCCATCCAGTGACGCGGTGGTGCTGGGCTCGCCGCTTACAGTTGCGGGGGCAGCCGTGGCATCGAGTTTTCACCCTCACCACGTTCCCTTTTGATCCCCGAGGGGAACCGTCATCGTGATGCTAGGGGATGAATTCATCCTCCGTCAACGTGTTGGCTCACCTTCCTGTGAGGTGTGCCTTTTCGGCTGCGTCCGCTTCGACATACCGCCCATCCGAAAGCAGATCGGCCGAAAACCACCCACCCCAGTCATCCCGATGGGCCTACTGGCGAGACCGAAGCTGGCCGAAAACGGAATGACCGCTTTGGAGAGGGGCTGCCGAAAAGCAGACGAGGCCCCACCGACCGGTGGCAATTGTAAGCGCACCCCGGAGGCTGCCATTCGTCGGCTACCTGGAACCTTCAGCACTGGATTTTTAATCTTCAGGGCGGCGCGCAGGTGGCCAGCGTACGGCGCTCATTGATTTCAGGATCAGCGGACGGAAAACGCCGACTGGTAGGGGCGGCCGAACGGCACGCCGTTGTTGATCGTCTGCACGGGCGCCAGATAGCCCTTGCCGTCGGGCCGGTTGTTGCAGGTACCCGCAGATGCGGGTGCGGGGCGTCTCGCTGGTGGAGCGTGGGCTGGGCGCGGGTGCCTCGCGCGGAGGCTTTGTCATCGGAGACATTTTGCGGCGAACGTAGCGCAAAGCTTACCGAGTGCCTGCCTTCGCGATGGACGCCGCGCCTCTCAAGTCGTTTCATCCCGGAAACGGAATATAATTATAAATTCTCGGGAGGATCTGCATGCTGAAGCGCGTGGCGGTCGCCGTTCTACTATGCCTGACGGGTCCCGCGATGGCGGAAGAACCGCTGCGCTTCGAGGTCGATCCTGCATGGCCGAAACGCCTGCCCAACGATTGGATCATGGGGCAGGCCGCGGGCGTCGCTGTCGATGCGAACGACAATGTGTGGGTGATCCAGCGCCCCCGCACCCTCACGGACGACGAGAAGGCCGCGAGCGTCGATCCACCCCGCACCCGCTGCTGCAAGCCCGCTCCGCCGGTCCTCCTCTTCGATCAGGCGGGCAACCTCATCAAGTCCTGGGGCGGCCCCGGCGAGGGCTATCAATGGCCCCTGAACGAGCACGGCATCCATATCGATCCAAAGGGATTCGTCTGGCTCGCGGGCAACGGCGACACCGATGGCCAGATCCTGAAATTCACGCCGGACGGGAAGTTCGTTCTCCAGATCGGCGAGCAGGGTCCGCAGACCGACAGCCAGGACACCACCCGCCTCGGCAAGCCGGCGGCGATGATGGTCGATCCCGAAACGAACGAACTCTATGTCGCCGACGGTTACTACAACCATCGGATCATCGTGTTCGACGCCGAGACCGGGGCGTTCAAGCGGATGTGGGGCGCCTACGGCAAGCCGCCAACCGACGAGAAGCTCGGCGCCTACGATCCCTCGGCCACTCCCGCCACGCAATTCCGCAACCCAGTCCATTGCGTGCAGATCGCCCGCGACGGGCTGGTCTATGTCTGCGACCGCACGAACAATCGCATTCAGGTCTTCCACAAGGATGGCAGCTTTGTGAAGGAAATGTTCGTCGAGAAGAATACCCGCGCCAACGGTTCGGTGTGGGAGCTCGCCCTATGGCCGGATGAGCGCCAGAGCTATCTGCTCAACGCGGACGGGGCCAACAACGAGGTCCGCACCCTGAGCCGGGAGAACGGCGAGATCCTCGGCCGGTTCGGTCGCAACGGCCGGATGGCGGGGGACTTCCACTGGGTCCACAACCTCGCCATCGACTCGAAGGGCAACGTCTTCACGACAGAGGTCGATACCGGCAAGCGGGCCCAGAAATTCCTGTTCCGGGGCAACATGGTGCTGCGCAAGCGCGCCGCCCTGCCGGAAGGGGGGCAGCGATGATCGTCGCCTCCGATCCCGGCGTGGGCGCCTCCTGCGCCTGCTGCCTGCCCCGCCGGGGCTTCATGCGCGGCCTAGGGGGCCTCGGCGCCGCCGCTCTGGCGACCGTTCCCGCCGTCGCGAGAGCCGAGTCCTTGCGCTACACCGGCCTCGTGATCGACTGCCACGGGCATTACACCACCGAGCCCCCGGCCATGCTGGCGTGGCGCAAGCGCCAGATCGACGCCATCAACGATCCGGCACAATCGCCATCCCCGTCCGATCTCAAGGTCAGCGACGACCAGGTGCGGGAGAGCGTTCGCGGCCGGCAACTCAAGCTCCAGGGCGAGCGGGGCATTTCTCTGGCCCTGTTCTCGCCGCGAGCCGGGGGCATGGGCCACCATATCGGCAACGCCCGCACAAGCCTCGACTGGTCGATCGTGTCGAACGATATGATCCACCGGGTCGTGAGCCTGAACCCAAAGAACTTCGTCGGCGTCTGCCAGCTGCCGCAGACGCCGGGCGTGTCGCCGAAGAACTGCACTGGCGAGTTGGAGCGGTGTGTGAAGGAACTCGGCTTCGTCGGATGCAACGTCAATCCCGACCCCTCCGGCGGCTACTGGACCGATGCACCGCTCTCGGACCGGTTCTGGTATCCGCTGTGGGAGAAGATGGTCGAACTCGACGTGCCCGGCATGGTCCACGTCAGCGCCTCGGCCAACCGCAACTTCCACGCGACGGGGGCGCACTACATCAACGGCGACACCAGCGCCTTCATGCAGTTCGTAACCTCTGACTTGTTCAAGGACTTCCCGACCCTTCGCCTGATCATCCCGCACGGCGGCGGTGCGGTGCCCTATCACTGGGGCCGCTACCGGGGTCTCGCGCAGGATCTGAAACGACCGCCCCTATCAGAGCTGATGCGCAACGTCTTCTTCGACACCTGCGTCTACCATCAGCCCGGCATCGACCTGCTGCTCAAGGTCGTTCCGCATGACAATATTTTGTTCGCATCCGAGATGGTGGGTGCCGTGAACGGAATCGATCCTGAAACCGGGCACGCCTACGACGACACCAAACGCTACATCGAGGCCTCGATACTGACGGACGAGGATCGGGGAAAGATCTACCTTGGCAATACGCTCAAGGTGTATCCCCGCCTTGCGAATGCCCTGCGAAGCAAGGAACTGATGCCGTAGAGTGTGCGCCCTTCCATACTTGCTTTCCGCGAATCGCGTCACGCTCTCGCCCGCCCTGATCTCGGCTTGGCAGCGGACGACGCATCGGAAGCGTGGGGTCAAACAGTAGGATGGCCTGGCCGACGGGGCATGCCGCAACGGACCAAAATGGAGACGGCTGCGAGCGGCATGGCGAAAGTCACCTTCGAATCGACGCGGCTTGCCCGCAGCGTCCGTTGCGGCCCGATATGAGCGTATTCACTGGGCTGCACCGATCTTCCTGATCGATGCAGCCTTCTGCTCCTCCCGTAGGCCGCGATGGCCATCAAACAGTGCGGCATCAGACCCACTACCATCTCGCGAAAGCAAGACTGAACCTCTCAGCCGTCCGGCGAAAGCTGGCCGAAAGCAGCTGGTCTGCTTTGAGGCTCGGATTGCGGACAAGCGGACGTTCAGCGCGGCGCACTTGGTTGGGTCAGAGTGCCGCCCTCAGGACCCTCGATATCATGCACCGAAGGTGTGCATCAAGTTGTTAGTCGAGCGTAACGCTGATGACGATGGCCCAAACTGAGGCCTAGTTGATCTTAGCTCCAATGTTGTGGTCTGAGGCTCAAAGTTCTGGTCCGAAATTACCTGCAGTTGAGCGAGTCAGAATTATTTTCAATGCGGTCTCGCTTGCGTTTACGAGCTGGTTTGGCCACCTACCACTTAATTGCGGTCCATTAAAATCATCGATGTTCTGGAAGGGACTTACATTCTTTCCGGCAGGGTACGGGAAGCAGCTCGGGAAATCGCTGATTTTCAGGCCGACCGAGGGCCAGTTGAATCCCAATTTAATAATACGGCTGCTTCGCCGCCCCGCGCCGGCCTGGGCGTGCTGGAGCCGGTGCGGTCGTGCAGCATTGACGACGTCTACGACGGCCCAGCGTCAAGGCATGTCGCCGGTCAGGAGGAGGTGTCGAACGTCGTCGCCGACTTGGTTGACGGCGCCGATCCGCTCGATGAGTTGGGCCGGCCGACTTCCGCGCAGGCCGGCCAGCGTCAGCCGCCCGTCGCGGACGTAGGTGTACGTGCCGCTGACCGCGAAGGCCGAAGTATGGGCGACATGCTCGGCCAGTCCCGAACTAGCTATCCCGAAAGCGTCGGACGTATAGAAGGTCCGCCGCTCTAGGGGCGAGGCGAACGCGATCTCCATGACCGCCACCAGACGCCGCTCATCGGGTACCGCGTGATCCACGTTCGGGGCAGGTGGGGCCGGCTCAGTGTTGTCGTAGGGCTCGGGTAGGTGAAGCCGTACCTTCAGGACGACTGGCTCGGCTGCCAGCGAACGCGCCAGCGCGGTTATGCGCTCGCCGAACGCCGACGCGTGACGGTGCGCGGCGCCGAGGTGGACCTCGATCCTGTCGAGACCGTCGTCGCCGTTCGGTGACGGCTCCTCCACCCGGTCCAACAGGGTCGTAGAGCCACGCGGCAACGCATAGGCCACCGTGGCGGCGAACATGTTCTGCTCATCGGCGAACAGGATCGGGCAGGCCTCGTCGAAGGCCGCTTGGTCCTCTGCCGTTCGGAACCCGATCTCGACGCCCCCATCCAGCTCGTAATCCGGGAACGGCCGGATGCCCTCGACCACCGGCCAAAGGTGTGCGTCCTGCTCCCGGTCGAAATGCCTCTGGACGTACCACCCGAGCCCGGGAATGCGCGCGCACAGGGGACCGTGCACGTCGCGCCAGTAGGTCGCGAATAACTCGTGCGGCACGCGGGGACGTCTCAGCACGGTGGTGTAGGTGTTGATCGCGATGGCCGCATCGCGTTCGGAATGGTCGATGGGCGCGGTGGGATTGGTCATGTTCGATCCTCGAAAGGGGGTTGAGGTATCAAGAGCCCGCGAAGCGCCCTCGTCTCGGCCGCGGCCCGGGTCGCGTCTTTGCCGGGTTATTCTGGGGCCAGCTCGCCGGACAGGATCACCGTGCGAGAGGCAGAATTCGATATCGGCGGAGGGGGCGGTGCGGTGTGGCCAAGCCATCCCGCACCCGCTGCGCGGATCATGCCTTGCCGGCCATCTAGTTGACGACGTGCTCAGCGACCGCCTTTACTGGCCGATGCCGTGCTCGATTTTTTGAAGCTGATTCCAGTTCATCGGATTGGCCTTCTCCGTCGTCTTGATTGCGACGTTTGACACTCGGGGGGCGCAGACTGGCTCACCCGCCCGGAAACCTGTCGGGCTCGTCGATGGCCACGCCGTTCTCTCGGGCACGATATGCGCGGGCTGCCGCATACGCTGGACGACGCGCCCGCATGATCGAGCCGAGCGGGCGGTGGGCGGCGAGACCGGTCCAGGGATTGAAAGCCAAATGGTCCTCGACGAACACGCGGACGTCTTCGGACCAGGTATCCTGCGGTATAGCGGTGATGCGGGCGACCGCCACGTAGCCGCTCTCGTCTTCGGGCCATATGGCCGCGGCGTCCTCGACGGGCATCGTCCCGATGTCCGTCGCCAACTGCACCCTCAGCTCCCAGATGGCCGGGAGGGTTCGGAAGTAATCCCGAACGGCCTCGCGGATCGCGTCGGGATGGCCGGCCAGGTCGAGGGGATGCTGGGACAGCGCGACGAGTTCGGAGGAGACCGGAGAGACCGCCACCTTGCCGAAGTAGTCCCCGTGGAGCAGGGGCGCCTGCGAGAAGAAGCTGTCGCCGAGGATGTGGGTCTTCGCCTGCCCTGCCAAGGTGGTCAGCGTCGCGGATTTCCCGCCGACCATTTCAAGGGCGGCCTCGGCGGTTCGCGACAGGGCGGAGATGACCTTCTTGGCCGGTTCCGCCCGGCCGGTGGTGGCGGCCAACGGCCCGAGCTGCCGCAAGAAACCCTTGGCGGTGCCGATCTGGAAGGACGGGGAGTTGCCCAGCACGTAATTCTGGGTGGTCTCGCCCTCGCTACCCGGCAAGCGCGGACCCGGAACGCCCAGCACCTTGAGGGCGCAGCCGCGCGGGGTGGAGACCGTATCGTCGAGGATGTCGCCCGGCGTCGTGCTGAACCGCAGGATGGCGTCGTAGCTGGCCGGGACGGCGTAGAGCCCTTGTGCGAGCGGCTCGGGCAGGTCCGGCAGCACCTCGAACCGTGCCTGCAGGTAACCGTGTGCCTTGGCGTGAACAGCGCGGTACGCGTGCCCGGTATCGGCGTGGGTCTTCCTCTGGATGGAGAGCATGGCCTCGGTCAGGCCACGCTGGGTCTCGTCCTCGTCCTCGGGGACGGTCTCGAAGGACGGGTTGAACCGGAGCGGGTGCTGGTGGGCCATCAGTTCCAACGTGGTCTATCCGTCGGGGTTGCCGGGCAGGTCAGGATGCCGCGTTCACGAATCCGTCGACGGGAAACCTTCCCGCTGGAATGCTATTTCTACTTCGTGACCCACAACGCCCAGGGCTATGCGCCCCACGCCCTCGTCGTAGACGACGACCCACTGATCCTGATGGACGCGACCGGTATCCTTGAGGATGCGGGTTTCCGGGTGTTGGAGGCGATGAACGTCGCACAAGCCCTGGGGGTCCTCGAACGCCATCACGAGGCGGTGCAACTGCTGTTCACCGACGTGCACATGCCGGGCGATGGCGACGGCCTCGCGTTGGCCCGGCAGACCTCCGAGCGATGGCCACACATCGCGGTCGTGGTCGCCTCGGGCGACGCCAAGCCCGGCCCCGGCGACTTGCCGGAGGGTGCAACGTTCATCGGCAAGCCGTTCAGCGCCGAAATTGTCCGGCACCATGTCCGCAAGACCTTGCCCGACGAGAAGCACCCGGAGCCGTTGAGGTCCTAGCGACGTCTGAAGGACATGCTAGCCATCGTCGCCAAGGGAACCCGATGGTTGTCTATCGGCGTCGATTTCGTACGTCACGAACCAGCGTCGCAATGAAGTTGCGGATCTCGACTTGGCGGCTGTCGTCGTCCGTGACCTGGTCGTCCAGGCCGAGGCGCCATGCGAGGTCACGGCGGGTCGGCTCCCGGTGCAGCGCCTCGACCAGATCGGCCTGCTCCTCGACCTCGCGACGGGACAGCGCCAGCCCGGCCTCCACCAAGTCGTCAGCCTGTCGGCGCAGCGCCCCGGTCACCTCGTCCAGCCCGATCTCCGGATGGTACTGAACGCCCCAGAAGGTGCCGCCGTCGTGCGGGATCTCCGCGGCCTGGACGACGGTGGAACGATTGAGCGCGAGCAGGGTCGCGTTGCCCGGAAGGGTCTCAACCTCGTCGGTGTGGATGCTCGCCGCGTCGTACGAGCCGGGACGGCCCTTCAGCAGGGGGGGGGACCGTCCTTCATCGGTCGGAACGATGCGGCGGGCGAAACCGGCCTCAGGCCCGTTGCGGTTCCTTCGGACCGTGCCGCCCGCCGAAACGGTGGCGAGCTGCAGGCCGGCGCACGACCCGAACGAGGGTGTGCCAGAGGCGAAAACGGCGCCCATGAAGGCGAGCGCCCGCCGTACCTCTGGGGTCTTCTCGTACAGGGATAAGGGCGACTCGCTTAAGAAGACGGCGTCGTAGTCGGCCAGCGACGTACCCGACGGCAGCGCGCCGTCGGCGTCAGCCGGCTTGACCCTATCGCAGGCGGACCCGGGGGCGAGGCGTTCAAGGATGTTCAAGTAGGTCTCGCCGGATGAGCGTCCGACGCTCTCGCGCCGTTTCTCCCGGGCATCCGGGGGCTCGCTTTCCGCGACTAGAAAGCGAAGACCGGATGAGAATGATTGCAAGGTGTTGATGCCCTTCGGGGATGATGCTCCCGGGGCGAACCGTAACGATCGGGCGGTGTTCCAGGGCGGGCGGTCCTGACGCAGGTTCACCTTTCGACCGAGGCGTTCCGATATATGGACGCCTGCCGGGGTCCACGATCAGGGCTTCGAAGGCTCGGTCTGGTCCGCTTGGTCGGGCTCCGCTTCCCGGGCCGGTCCGGGCGGAAGGTGCGGCGGAGGAAGTCGTCCCAGGCTCGGCGGCGTCGGCAGGCCGATGCCCTCGGTCGCCGGGGGAACGCCCTCCGGCAGGTCATTGTCGTCCGGCATGGCATCCTCCGCGTGCAAGTAGCAGCATGATTACGGGACCGGACTGCCGAAGGTTTAAGGCCCGACGACGCATCCGTTCGAGACGCCGGCATCCAAGCCGTGACCGGCTCCTGCGACGACCCTCCGCCTCGGCGACGACAGACAGCGGGTACCCCGGAGGCGTACTGCTCGCCGGGCACCTGTTCGTCCCCGGCCTACCTGTGGGGGACCGAGCTACGGACTTCGTGAGCCCCGGACCGGATGCCAGGACGCGGGACCAAGGCCACGTCCCCGCCTCGATGGTCTTCAAGACAACCTCGTCGGATGGATGGGAAGTTGCCAACGCTCGTCGGCCGGAAGAAGGCGTCGGCGACCGCGCGGGCGATGGCCCGCGGAGCGTCAGCCCTGCAGGTGGGTGAGCTTGGCGTGGCGCGCCGCCTTTTCGGGCTCCGGCGTCCGGCGATTGTCGACGACCTGCTGCTTGGTCTCCGTGTCGCCACCGACGACGTGGTCCACGTCGTTCATCAGGGCCTCGAAGCCCTGCCGGGCAACCTCGGTCCTGTCGTTCTTCTGGCCGTGGTCGATGGCGCTGGTACCCATGCCTGCGTTCTTATGGAACTGGCTGTCGGTCGCCCCGAGCAGTAGGGCCGTGACCGTCACGCCGGTATCGCGAAGTTCCTCCCGCAGGCTCTCGGCGAACATGAAGCCGAACGCCTTCGATGGGCCGTACACGGTCTCGAAGGGGGTCGGCAGGGTGGCCGAGACCGACGAGGTGATCAGGATGCGGCCGCGCCCGTTCGGGACCATGTGCTGCACCACTCGCTTGGCGAGGTGTACGGTGCCGGTGATGGCGATGAGCCGGAACTCGTCCTTCAGGTCGTTGTCGACGAAGGCGCCGCCCTGGCCGATGCCGACGTTGAGGGCCGCGGCCTGGACAGGTCGTCCGAGGTCCATCACGAACGTCCAGAAGCCCTCGACGCCCTCGTAGGTCGCCGCGTCGGCCTTGTGAGGGTAAGCCTCCGCGCCGAGGTCGCGCAGTTCGGCGGCGTCGTCGTGGACCTTGTCGCTGGAACCGGTGATGGCGACGTCGAAGCCGTTCCGAGCGAACTGCTTGGCGAGCTCCAAGCCGATGCCGGAGGATCCGCCGGTGACAAGGGCGAGAGGACGCTGGGATGTCATGTGGGTTCGATCCGTCTTGAGGATGAGCGACGGGACGCATGGCTGCGCCCGCCACCATGGGCTCCCCTCCGCACCCCAAGGGGCGATGCCTTGGTTCGCCGGTGGCGTCGGGCCGACCGGAATGACGGTCGGCCTGATCCGGTGAGGTTCGGCTAGGCGGTGCCGTTACCCCCGGTGGCGCCGTAGACCTCTCCGGTCACGAAGCTCGCTTCTTGAGACGCCAGGAACACGTAGATCGGCGCGAGCTCGACGGGCTGGCCCGGACGGCCAAGTGGCACCTCGGAGCCGAACTGCTCGACCGCCTCCTGCGGCTGGCCGCCCGAGGGCTGCAGCGCGGTCCAGAACGGTCCCGGAGCCACCGCGTTCACCCGGACGCCTTTTTCGATGGACTGCTTGGCCAGCGCCTTTGTGAACGCGATGATGCCGGCCTTGGTGGTGGCGTAGTCGACCAGGATCTTAGGCGGGTTATAGGCCACGACGGACGCCGTGTTGATGATGGATGCACCAGCCGGAAGCAGCGGCATCGCCGCCTTGGTGATCCAGAACATCGCGTAGAGGTTAGTCTTCAGCGTCAGGTCGAACTGCTCGTCCGTGATGTCGCCGATGTCTTTCTGATTGGTCTGCTTGCCGGCGTTGTTCACCAGGATGTCGAGACCGCCGAGCTCGACCACGGCCTTGTGCACCAGGGTCTCGCAGAACGCCTTGTCGGTGATGTCGCCCGGCAGCAGGATGGCCTTGCGACCCTCGGCCTCGATCAACTTGGCCACCTCCCGTGCGTCGGGCATCTCGGCCTCGACGAAACTTAGGGCGACATCTGCGCCTTCGCGGGCGAACGCGATGGCCGCGGCCCGACCCACGCCGCTGTCCGCCCCGGTGACCAAGGCCTTCCGGCCGGCGAGGCGCCCATGGCCCTTGTAGCTAGTCTCGCCGTGGTCCGGCTTCGGATCCATCGCTCCGGCGAGGCCCGGCGCTTCCTGCGGTTGGCGCTTGAACGGGGGCTGCGGGTACTGGGTGCGCGGGTCCTGCATCGCGAGGCGCTGGTCGGAGGCGTCGGTCATGAAGCTGTCCTGTCGCGCCGGCTTCGTACGGGACAGCCCGTGCGGCGCGCGTCTTGAGTGATGCTGTCCGAGAACTTCGGAAATCAGCCCTGTCGCCGGATGTTCCGGCGACTGCGGCCCTATGGACGCCTCCGAGATTTCCGTCAGGCCGCCTTTCCCCGCCTGTGCCGGAGCGCCGCCATGGCCTCGTCGGCTGCTCGGTGCCCGCTGTCGTGGGCTCCGTGGGCGGTCGTGAAGTCGAAGGTGTGCGTCGCCTCGCCGGCAAAGAACAGGCGGTCCTCGAAGGGCCGGGCGAGCCGCGACCGCGCATCGGATCGGCCCGGCAGGGCGCAGCTATAGGCGCCACCGATGGACGCCATCCGGCTCCATGACGTCGCAGCGAGCGGTCGGATCGTCGAGGCCACGTCGTCGCCGAACAGGGACGCCAACTCTGCTGATACGAAGTCGAAGCCCGCGGCCGGACCGTCCTCCTCCAGGATCCTGGCGCCCTCGCCCCCGAGGAACGCCTCGATCACCGGCCACCCGTTGGGGCGGATCGAGTAGGCGGCAGATCGCGGGCCGTGCAGGTTGCCGTAGGCGTGCGTGTCAGGCTCGAATGCGGCCTCGCGCCCGATCTCCAGGAAAACCTTCTCGTTTCGGCCAAGCGGCAGGTCGGCGGCCGCGTCGCGCCAGGGTTCGGTGCCGGCGGGAAGGCGGATCGCGCCCCCGGCCAGGACCGCGGTCGAGACCGTAAGGATGGCGGCCCCAGCGCGGACGGCGCCGGCGCGGGTGGTGACGGCGACGCCGTCGGGCGTCAGGTCGATCCGCTCGGTGGGCGTGGCGAGCCGCAGTGTCGTCGAGGGCGGCAGGCTGGCGGCGACCAGCGTGCCGTAGCCGAGCGGCAGGTGCCAGTTCCGGCCCGTCGAGGCATCGTCGTAGGCGAGGTAATCTGTGGCTGAGATCGCCTCGGGTGCGACGCCGCTCATGAAGCCGGCGATGGCCCGCACGTAGGCGTTCCAGGGCTCGCCGGGCTCCAGGGCGTCGCTGGCCCTGTCGCTGCCCGCTGCGACCGTGCGGAGCCGCTCCTCCCAGTCGCCGTACGCCCTCTGCACCGCCTCCTGGGCCTCTTCGTCCTCGGCGATGCCCGGGTGCGCCTTCGCCCATGGCGGCTCGCCCCGGTCGACCGGGAAGCCCGATGCCTCGGCGATACCGACCCAGGCATTGCGGTCGCCGGAGTGGAGCCACCCGCAGCCGAGGTCGAGCGGGTAGCCTCCGAGATCCTGCGTGTGGGCACGGCCTCCGAGACGCGACGACGCCTCTAGCAACAAGGCCGATGAGCCTTGTGCCGCGAGCCGCCGCGCGGCGCCGATGCCGGCGGCGCCTCCCCCTACGATGATGACGTCGAACGTGTTGCCCATGGGCCAAAGGTGAGGAGGGACGGTACGACTTCCAAGATTCATGCGGCTGCGGCGCCGCGGCCATGATGGTTCGGTCCCGCCGGACGCCTCCGTTCAGGCAGGCACCTGAACAAGGCGGTCATCATCAGCATCGACCATTGCCATGCCCGGCGCCTGCAAGACCAGCAATCGGTCGTCCTCGGCAGCGTCGTTTGCCTCGTGATCGGCGGAGACGAATTCGAGGTTTCCGTCGATCTTGATAGCGAGCAGGGGAATATCGTTCGGCTGCCCGACGGTATCAGGGCCGGTCACAACGAACTGCCAACCGGCCTCGTGCCGCCCGGCGAGCGCGTCGAAGCTGGCGTCCGCGGCACCGAACACCTTCCCGCGGGCATCCCGGCTGACACCGGTGTCGGCGTGCAGCATGTGGTTCTCCGACGGCGCCAGTTGGTAGACACGCTCGCGGCCGATCTCCGGGGCCAGCCGCGTGCACACGAGGGCGTTGTAGAGCTCGTCCCGTGTCGCGGCGAGCAGATGGTCCGGAGGATGGTCGGCCATCCCTTCCTCGGCGGATCGGGACAGGAGTTCGGCCTGAAGCGTCGGCACGCCCGCCTCCCGTGCAGCAAGCATGGCGCCAGGGTAGATGTCGATGATCACGACCGGTACGCCCGCCCGGTGCAGCGCGATCACCATGTCGCTGGCCCATGGGGATGCACCGACCACGGCGAGCCGCTGGGTATCGGCGGCGGTCGACAGGCCGAGCCGGCGGGCGAGCGGCCCCAGGGAGAAGCCGTGGGCAAGCACGGTCGCCACGATGACTGCGAACACGGTGGGCTGGATGAGGTCACCGCCGGCATACCCCGCCGCGCTAAGGCGGGGACCGGCCAGCCCGGCGACGGCGGCCGCGACGATGCCGCGAGGTCCGATCCAGCCGACGAACAGGCGCTCCCGCCGGGTGAGGTCGCTGCGCAGCGTGGCCAACCAGATTGCCGCCGGGCGAACCACAAACAGGATGGCGGCCGTCAGCCCGAGGATGGGCGCCGACAGCTTGCCGAGGACCGCGAGGTCGAGGTCTGCGGTCAGCACGACAAAGAGGCAGGACACTAGGAGGACGACGAGGCTTTCCTTGAACCGACGAAGCTCCGCGAGACCCGGCACGTGCCGGTTCGCTAGCGCGATGCCGAATACGGTCGAACCGATAAGCCCGGCCTCGTTCATCAGAAGGTTCGGCACGACGTAGGCGATAAGCGCGAGCGCAAGCAGCGCCGGTGTCCTCAGCATCTCGGGGATGAGGTCGCGCCGGAACGCCCAGGCGATGAGGAACGCCGAGCCGACGCCGAGGGCGCCCGCCACCAGCACGCCCTCCGCGAGGTGAAGCATGAGCGCAGTGGCTGCATCCTCCCCGGACCCACGGGGCACGCCCACCAGGATCTCGATGACGACCGCGGTCAGGATGGCCCCGACGGGGTCGTTGACGATCGCCTCCCACTTCAGGAAGGCGGCCGAGCGTCGCTCAAGCCGGGCATGGCGCAGGAGCGGCAGGATCACGGTCGGCCCCGTGACGACCAGGATGGCACCGAACACCGACGCCGGTCCCCACAGCATGCCCCCGATCAGGTGGGCTGCGAGCGTGCCCAGGACGAAGTTGACGGGCAGGGCGAAGGCGGTGAGCCGTAGCACCCCCTCGCCGGAAGCCCGCAACTCGCGGAAGTCGAGCGCGAGGCCACCCTCGAACACCACGATGGCGACCGCCAAGCCGATCAGGGGCCGGAGGTTCGGTCCGAAGTCGTGCGTCGGATGCATCAGGCCGAGTACGGGCCCGACCATGAAGCCGAGCGCGAGCAGGAGGACGATGGCAGGAATGCGCAGCCGGGATGCGAGAACCTGGGCTGCGATGCCGCCACCGACGACGCAAAGGACCGCCGTCGCCACACCGTTTTCCATGCAGGACGCTCCGGACCAGCGTCCGGACCTACCCCCTGGCAGCCGAACCGGGACCAAATGATGGGTGGGGATCGTCGCGCCGCTCCCCCTCTGACAGGCGGGGCCTCACCTTACGCTCCGAGGCCAATCGAGCGGCCCCGCGACAGTTCCCTCTCACGCAGTGCGGCCGCGGACGCATCCCCCCTGGTACGCGTCGACGGTGTCTGCACGCGTCGCCAGTGACAGGAAGCCGCCCTTTGACCAGCACTGGGTTCGAGCAGCGGGCCCCGATGGTCGCTCGACTTGTGGCATCAACGTCAACGCCTCTTGCCCGTTATCCACATGCGTCCACAGCCTCGCTACGCAGTGAGCTTACGCGCTTGGCGGAACCGCCTCAACGTGTCCCAATTTTGTCCTGTTGGACTCGTGGAGCGAGCGCATGCTGGTGCTGGACATGATCCGCCCCCACTGAAGTGGTCCGCCCTTTGGTATGGCTTTGAGCCTGGAGGACGGACGACATGGCCAAACACCCGAAGCCCGAGGAGATCGTCGCCAAGCTACGGCAGGCGGATGTGCTGATCTCGCAGGGCCAGAGCGTCTCCGACGCGATCCGCGCCATCGGCGTGAGTTCAGTGACATACTACCGGTGGCGGCGTGAGTTTGGCGGCCTGAAGAGCGATCAGGTGCGCCGGATGAAGGATTTGGAGACTGAGAACCAGCGGCTGCGCAAGGCGATCGCCGACCTCACGCTCGACAAGCTGATTCTGCAGGAGGCATCCCGGGGAAACTTCTGAGCCCCGCGCGCCGACGCGCCTGTGTCGAGCACATCATCGACGTCCTTCACGTCTCCAAGCGTCGCGCCTGTCGGGCGCTCGGACAGCATCGCTCGACACAGCGCAAGGTCCCGCGGGGCCGTGATGACGAAGAAGCACTGACGGCCGACCTCGTGGCGTTGGCCGAACGGTATGGACGCTATGGCTACCGCAAGATCAGCGCGCTGCTGAAGGCGGCCGGGTGGCTCGTCAACGACAAGCGCGTCGAACGGATCTGGCGACGTGAAGGCCTGAAGGTTCCGGTCAAGCAGCCCAAGCGGGAGCGGATCTGGGACAACGACGGCTCCTGCCTCCGTCTTCGCCCGGAGTGCCGCAACCACGTCTGGTCGTATGACTTCGTCGAGGCCCGCACGCATGACGGACGCAAGTTCCGGATGCTCAACGTCGTCGACGAGTTCACGCACGAATGCTTGGTCATCCGCGTCGCCCGCAAGCTGAAGGCGGTCGACGTGATCGAAGTGCTGTCTGATCTGTTCATCCTTCGTGAGGTGCCGAGACACATTCGTTCGGACAATGGCCCGGAGTTCATCGCCAAGTCCGTGCAGGCTTGGATCACCGAGGTCGGTGCCAAGACGGCCTACATCACCCCCAGTTCACCGTGGGAGAATGGCTATGTCGAGAGCTTCAACGCTCGCCTGCGGGACGAACTCCTGAATGGCGAGATCTTCTACACCCTGAAGGAGGCCGAGATCGTGATCGAGAGCTGGAGACGGCACTACAACGCTGTCCGCCCCCCACGCGTCGCTCGGATACCGCCCACTAGCCCCGTAGGTGTTCGTGCCAGCCTTCACCGCTTGGCCGGCTGCGCTCGTCCGACCGGCTGCGCCGACCAAGCTACCTATGGTGGAGCGGCCCACCGCACACTAACTCTGCTCTTGGACCACCTCGTGGGGGCAGATCACAAGGTCGCTTTGCAGCGCGAAAAATGCCATCCCGAGCGGCGTGGCGGGTAGCCGGCGCCTGAGTCCGTCGCTGTGCTGTGGAAGGCAACGCGCCGGCCTCACGCTGATGGAAGTGAAGAGGCTGCCGAAAAGCGGTGGGCGACATCGACGGTCGGATCGAACCAAAATTCGGGCGAATGGCCGCGTTGATTGAGCTATGCCATGGCATCAGGCGATCAATCAGCATACTGAACGGTGCCTCATCGCCGTACGATCTGCTCGGCCATAGCGTGCACCAAAATGACAGCTCTTGAACTCATTCGCGCTGTGGCTCATGAAGCCCCAGTCAGCGTCATCGTCACCGATGCAGTGATCACCTCCCCAGGACCGACCATTGTTTTTGCAAATGGAGCCTTCGAAGTTCTTGTCGGTCGCCAGATCGAGGATATCATCGGACGAAGCCCCCGCTTCATGCATGGCAAAGAAACACGTCGAACCGCGCTTGATATGTTCCGACGTGCATTTGAGTCCGGTACGCACTTCCACGGCTACCTACCTAACTAACTACCGAGCGGATGGCACCAAATACCGTGCCGAGATTGATTGCCGGCCAATACATGCTGCTGATGGGCGCATAGAGAACTTCGTGTCATTCGGGCGCGAGGTGTCTCGACGTATCGGTCGCCCTGCGACCAACGCAACCGGTCGATACGAA
>NZ_JAKSXW010000056.1 GCF_022829405.1 Methylobacterium sp. J-076 | reverse complement strand
GGTTGAGAGCGAGCCCACCCCGGTCGAGAGAGAGCCGACCATGCTCGTCGTGCCGGAAAGGCCCGTCGAGAGGGAGCCGACACCGGTCGAAAGGGACGCGATCGAGCTACCCGCCGCACTCAACCCAGTCGAGAGCGACCCGACACCGGTCGAGAACGATCCAACGCTGGTGGAGATGCACGTCACCGTACTCGCCGTGCCGCACGGATGCGTACAGAGGGCTGCCACGCCGGTCTATAAAGATGCCATGTAACTACTCGTCTGGCGCTAGCCAGGTGATAGCGAACCGACACCTGTGGAGAGGGACGCAATCGAGCTGCCCGCTGCGCTCAAGCCGGTTGAGAGCGAGCCCACCCCGGTCGAGAGAGAGCCGACCATGCTCGTCGTGCCGGAAAGGCCCGTCGAGAGGGAGCCGACACCGGTCGAAAGGGACGCGATCGAGCTACCCGCCGCACTCAACCCAGTCGAGAGCGACCC
>NZ_JAKSXW010000016.1 GCF_022829405.1 Methylobacterium sp. J-076 | reverse complement strand
TTGTCAGGACCGTACTTCACCAATCAAAACCCGTACTTCGCCAATGACATCCCGTACATCACCAATGACAAGCCGTACATCGCCAATCCGAGCACCGTACATCACCAATTCCGTTAACCGCTAAGCCGCTGTAAAAGAACGGGGATTTTTGTCAGCAGCGCGAGCGCAAAAACGCTAAAACTTATTAAAACCTAGAAAACTATCTAAAACACTGCGCGGGTGGAAAACTATCCGCTTGCGCTCTTAACCTTTCTGGCGCAGCCAACTTGCCCGAATCATTTTTGTCAGAATCTCCAGTCAGCGATTTCGACAAGGAAACCCCGCCCCTTTCCGCTTCGCGGAAACCCGCTCCCCCACCCGATACGGAAGCCGCCTCCGGCGGCTCGATTCCAGATGGTGGTCGCCTGACGGCGACCAAAGATGGGCTCTCCGAGTATGTGAGTGGCAGAACCGGCCTGTGGGGCCTCAGGAAGCGTTCTGGGCGGCAGAACCGACAGCGTTACGGCTGAGCCCCTTAAAACCGCTCACAGCCCTCCTGAGAGGCTTTGTCACCACGCAGAGCGTGGTGGAATGATGGTGCGGTCGCAGGGCGACCGCATATCCCACAGGAGAAGGAAATGCCGCGCTTCGAGGTGGACCATGCCCGCGGCCGGGCCAGCGTGAATCTGGGGCGAGCTTTCCCGCACCCACGATGACCGGCAGGCAGCGGCTTCAGCAGGTAACTACCCCGGAAAATCGTATTTCTGCAAAAGCGGCTTTGCGCTTTTCAGGGCTTGCTTCCGCCCAGAGCTGCCAGCTTTTCGAGGGTCCGTGGATCCTCCTGCCCGTCAAAGTACCGCGTCAGCGCCATCCGGAACGCCGTTTCGGCCGGATCCGCTCGCCCGAAGAGGGTCATGCTGGACCGGAATTTCACGTCATCGGGCGAGCCGAAGATCGCATGCGCCAAGCGGCCGGCAACCGCGTTCACCGCCGCCGTGCAGGTCCGCAGGCGTTCGCCCAGTACCGGGTGCTGCAGATAGGCCCGCGCCTCGTCGAGGGAACTGATCGCGTAGCGCTGCGCTATGGCACTGAACCCAAGGCCGGCGATCTACGGAAAGATGAACCACATCCAGTGGCTGCGCTTGAGCCCCGCCGTCAGCTCCTGCAGCGCCTGGTCATAGCTTCTCGCTGCGCCTCGACGAACCGGGCCAGGTCGAAGGGATCGTCCATGCCGGCATAACGGGGGAGGGGGCGGCGCAGGTCCCACCATGAGCGAAGGCCGCCCTGTTGCCAGAGCGGCCCCCAACCCTTGACGATCATCGCCATCGCCTCATGCAGCGTCTGGCGGAGATCGGGATCACCACCCCTCTCCAGCTGCGCGATGTGGACCCCACCATGATCCGCCAGCGGTTCAACGTGGTCCTTCAGCGAACCGTCCTGGAGCTGCAGGGGACACCCTGTGTGGACCTCGAACAGGACAGTCCGGAGAGCAAAACCATCTGCTGCAGCCGAAGTTTCGGGAAGGCTGTGGAAGGATTTTCCGAGCTGGCCGAGACGCTGACCGCCTACACCTCCTACGCCGCGCAGAAAATGCGCCGGCAGGACTTGGCGACCGCTTCCGTGGTCGTGATGGTCACGACCAATCGGCACAAGCCCGAGGACGCCCAGTACTACGCGACCCGGCCCGTCCGGCTGACGATCGGCACCAGCGACACCGGCCGGCTGATCCGCGCCGCGCTGTGGGCCTGAAAGGCATCTACCGACCCGGGTTCCGCTATAAGAAGTGCGGGGTGCTGTTCCTCGATCTGCACCAGGCCGACAGCGTGCAGGGTTCGCTGTTCCTGCGGCCGGATCAGCCCGAACGGGTACGCCTGATGGACTGTGTGGACCAGCTCAATGCCCGCTACGGGCGCGACCGCGTGCGGTTCGCCTGCAGCGGGCAGGATCGCCCATGGAAGCTCCGGGCGGAGTACCCGTCCCAGGGGTACACAACGCGATGTGGTGAGCTCTTGGCGGTCTAACGACGCCACCACTTTCCAGGCGCAATTCGTACCAGATGTGCCGTCTGCGCGACGACAGCTCCCCCCTTGGTGATTGTGCATATCATCTGATGGTTACCCTTGTAGGCCGTGCTCGTCCAATGCGTGTAGTCATTGCTCGGCGGGCTTGAGTGTTTCAGCGCATTGTCGTCTGAAGCTTCGTCACCGCTGTTACGAATTTCCCAGGTGACTAGGAACGGGTGCGGGACATTGGTGCCGTCCACCGAAAATCTAAGATGCACGTTCTTCTGTAAAATCCCACCGCCGCTCGCATACGTGCGATAGGGTTGACCACCTTGTTTACTGGCCAGCTCGCACTTGATCTTAACGAAGTAGGGCATGAGGGCAGACGCCGTCATCCCCTCATCCAGCGCGGCCTTCGTCACCTTCTCCTTGTCTGCCCAGAACGAATGGTTGAAAACCCAATCCCAGGCGGAGCGGGCCTTGTCGCGCGTGCAGTTTTCCTGATCGAACAGCGGACTGAGTTTCGTGGCCGCCATGTTGATCTGCGTTTTCAGGCGCTTAACTTGGCTCAGTATCTCAGTGTTTTCCGTAAATTCATTGCCGGAAACCGGGTTGTAGACTTTGGTATGAATGTTAAGGCGGTTCTTGAGCGCGATGATCGTATCGTAAAGCGCCCGATCATCGCGGGCATCGTTCGGAACGTAGACCTCTGCCACAAGGGTGGACACGATAAGCCCGCCGGGCAAGCTCCATGAGACGCGTGAACGGGAGAACCATTTGAGAAAGCGGACGATGCGCCGGAACTGCCCGTCTTTGACCTTGGGGTAGTACCCAAGAGCCGGCATAGCTTTGGGACTTTTTTCAGTTACGCACTTGTTGAACCAAGTATTGATCGCCATTGGATCGCGCGGCTTCCAGGATGTACTCGCATGCTCCGTGTGCAAGGTGCCTGTGGCGTCCGTGTAGGTGCGATAGATCGCAAAATCGATGTGGTACCCATCGGCATACGCGACCCGCACCGCGTTCTTCTTTGCCGTCGGTTCCTGGGTGAAGTTTGTGCAGCGTTTGGCAAGTGCGTCCGCGATGCGCTGGCGTGCTTTCAGCGGATCAGACGGCAGATCGTCTTTGTTGAAGATCAGTCCAACATCAATATCAAAATCGTTGGTGTCTGATGGGTCCTGGTTGAGGGTGTGCATCGCGTAGCTGCCCTGGTTGTACCAGGTCGTTGGATAGGGTCGCGGTAGCCCGGTCTCCGCAGCCAGATCGTCCAGTCCAGCGTTCAGGCGCGTCAGATTGAGGTCACGTTTTGCGGCAAGATCGTTCCGGCGGGTTGTGCCCAGACGAACATGCGTATCGTAGAAAACCTGAAAATCAGCTGTGAGATCAAACATCCACATTGCGCACCTCAGGGGACAACAAGTGTTGGTCTGACGACCATTTCAGTCGGAGGCGTGTCGCGCGTAACATCGACGCCCCATGCGTATGCTGGGTTGTTCTGCGAGGTATAATTGTAGACGAAAACACGATTGTGGATGGTTCGGCTGATTTGCCGTCCGAGGCTAAAGCCTAAACTTACCGGGCCTGAGTAGAAGACATGGACCGGAAGACTGCTATCTAGTTCATTGTGGATCTCATCAAGCGCTTGGCGGAACAGCTTGCATATAGCGTGAACTTGACCGTAGTGCGTGACCTTATCGATAGCCGGTGTTTCGATGCGAAGGGTATATTCCCGATAAGGACCAGGGATGATTTTCGCGACTTCGGCGGGAGCTACAGGGTAGCTGATTTCAATCCGCATAACGGCGGCACTGGGGTTCGCTGGATCAGAAACCCGAGTAAGCTTTGGCTCGAGGGTTGCTCCATCACCGGCTTTAAGCTCATGCCATCTGTTGTCGTTTCTGTTCAGCTCGAACAGGGCGACTTCCGGGAACGTCGAAATGCTGCAGCCGGCCAGGAACTGGAACGGTATGTGCACGATCCCGTAGTAGCCAAGAGCCGCATCCGGATCGCTGCGGCGGACGCCGGCAATGTGTTGCGCAAGTTTCTCCTGCAGGCGGACGGCGCCGGTCGGATCAACCGGTTGGCTGTTCATGAAGGAGGATTGATCGCAGTCGTAAAACTGGACTTTCCTCCGCCGCATCCGCGCCGGGAGCGTGTCAGAGGGCAGATTTGCGGCCAGGGGCTGAAATGACTGGTGGCGGATCGCCACAAACTGACCCTTGCTGGTTCCATCGCGATCCCTGATGAAGCCTAAGACGAACAGGATGATGCCGGGACCAATGAGCAGAAGACCAATCCACCATGGAGCATCTAGAGAAAGCCCTAGCTTCCAAGTGTTGTTCAGATAGGCAAGCAAGGCATCTCGGAAGCCGGGGGAGACAACAGCAATACCACCTAAGATGAGTGCGCCACCAACAACCCGGTAAGGACCACCAGGAAGGTTGTCGGTGTCATCGCCTTTTCCAAAAAGGCGGCTGATGAACTTCATCATCGTAGATCGGTCCCCCAGTTTGCCATTGGTTATCGTCCCAGCGGGGGCAATGGCCTGGCTTATTATCTAACACCGTCAAATCGCGCGTGCATGTTTTGTTCCATGAAATGCAACCTAAGCGCGTGCGCTCAGCATCGAAAGATCGAGAGGGCGATTACCGCACCCGCCACAGCGCCCCTACCAGCCCCAGATTGGCGAGGCTAAGGGCGAGCAACAGCCACCACAGGGCATCGGGGCTGGCATGGGTCAGCACGAACGCGCCGGCCGGCGGGGCGAGCGCCTGCGCAATCAGCCCCGGCCGGGCCAGGCGACCGACCACCAGCGGGTAGCGCAACCGGGCGGTCATGGGCGCGATCGGTGCACCTACTGATGAACCAGGCAGCGTGGCGGGACACTCAAGAGCCCTTTGGGCGGAGGCCCTTGCCGCCGGCATCGGCCTGTATCCGGAAACGCGCGCTCTGGCTCTTGCTGTGCTGCCCGATCAGCTCGCGATCGCCTTTCGTGGGGTGCTGTCGTTCTGGACGGCCGGCGAACTTACGGATCAACAGCTCGACCGGCAGGCGAGTGCCGCAGCCGCGACGGTGCTGCTGGGGTTCGCAGGGCCTGCTGATCGCGCGGAGCTTCTAACTCTGGTCGTTTGAGACCCGCAGGTCCTCGTTGAGGCGATGTCCAGAAAACGACCGTTTGTTTTACAAGCCTGTGACCGCAACGAAGCGGCTCGCCCATGCTTCTCAGCGTTCGATCCCGCTGTGTTCGCGATCCGGCCCGGAGCGGCCCAGTAGGCCGGCAACCTTTGCAACGAGGTGCCGTGTGTGAGCGGCCGAGGAATGGATGAGCTGCCGGCGCCTCTCGGCATCGAAGAGTCGCCAAGCCGGTACCATAAGTCGGTCTGGCCCGAGCCTGACGAGGGTCACGCGCAAAGCGTGGGCCGCTCGGACCGCGCGGGCGACATCAAGGCCGCCCTGGACTTGTTCGGGCGAGCCTAAGGTCCCGTCGCGCACGAACGCGATCCGGTCAGCAGCATAATCTGCGACGTTGGCCTTCTCCCTGAAGACCCTCGCCTCCGTAAACAGCCGCTCTAGCACGGCGGTCGCGCTCGCTGGCAGGCGTGGATCAGCTTGGCGCTGCCGGCACAGGGCGTCTAGGCGGTCGCGCTCCACTACCACCCGGGCATCCGACCGATGCCGGGTCAGGCCGACATAAACCTCGCGTGCGTCAGTCGATGCCGCCATAAGCATCACCGCTGAGGCGCTCGTTCGCCCCTGTGCAGCGTGCACAGTTCCGGCATAGGAATGCATGATCTTAGGCTGGGGCGGCTTGCCACCGAACCGCGGCTCTCGTGCCAATTGCTGCCAGGGCGCGGCGAGCACCCGTCCGTCCTCCAGCACGAGGTGCAGCCGGGGCTGCCCGTCTGGATCAGTGGTGATGCTCTCGACCCGGGCACGATTGCCGTTGCGGATCGAGAGGTGCGGCAGGCTCTCACCGAAGCGTAAAGAGTCCCCGACCGCCAGGGCGAGAACGGCGGGCCTGTCCGCACGATCCCGAGCCGGCAGATTGACGAGATCGGGGCCCAGTTTCCCCTCTGTCCGCAATACGGCACGGGCTTTCAGGTTTAGCGCTGCTGCATCGGCGTTCCGACGTGTCAGCATCAGTGCGTCCGCACCGTGGCGTGCTCGTGCCTCGGACCAAAGCGTGATTGTCCGTGCCTGGGCGGCCTCAGTCCCGGAGATCAACTCGACCCGGTCGTTGGCGGCGTAGGCACGCAGACCTGCCTCGGCATCGCCGCCCGCCATGAGCATCGAGGCGACGCGTTGCCAGTCCACCGTCTGGCGCCGAACCCCGCCGAGTACGCCCGCACGGCCGACCACCTCGGAGACCGCTCGCAGGGCAGATGCACCACCGACCGACGCGAGCTGGCGTCGATCGCCGATCAGTACCACCTTGGCACCTGCCTGCCGGGTCGCGCTAAGGACCGCCTCCAGGTCGCGCGTCGAGACCATCCCGGCCTCGTCGACCAGAACCAGGGTATCCTGGTCGAGCGAGCCGCTCTTGGTTTTTGCAGCGCCTGCCCTGGCCTCAGACTGCTCCCGAGCCCAGACATAGCGCCAGCGGGCGATTGCCTGCGCCGGGATGCCGGCGGAGCGGGCAAGCTCATCTGCGGCCACCCAGGAAGGTGCCAGACCGATCACGCGCAGTTTGCTGCGGGTTGCGGCAAAAACCAGGGCTTGCGCCGTGGTGGTTTTGCCTGTGCCTGCTCCGGCCTCGAGGATCGAGACGCCATCTGATCCGGCGACCTGGCGCACCGCATCGGCCTGCTCCGGGCTGAGATGGGGGGCGGCAGCCAGCGCAGCGGTCACTGACTCAGGCGCGATCCACACCCGCTCTCCGGGCCGCTCGGCCGCGCGCAGTAGGGCCGCCTCGCAGGCGGCAAGGCCCGGGCTGGTCCAGAAAGCATTCTGACTGCGTTCGAGCGCGACCGGGCTCAAGGGCACGAGCTGGCCATCGCGTTCCAGCTCTGTAAGCTCAGCCTCGACCGCCCCGATCCCGATCCCGCGCAGTGAGGCTTCCTCCAGGGCTGCCTGCAGCAGGGCCGCACGGCTTAGTACGTTCTCGTGCCGAAATAGGGCCGAGGCGGCACGGGCTACGGGCGTATCGCCGGCGATCTCGGGTGGGTCGAAGGGTTCTGCCACCTCCTGCTCGGCGTAATCGGCCCCGTGCGCCCGGCCCGAGTCGGACTCCTGTGCCGCCCGCAGAGCCTCCTGCCAGGGATCAATGCTGATAGCCCCGAGTTCGGCCTGCCAGCGCGCCTCCAGCTCGGGCCCGCTCGGCAGCTCGGCCTTGTCGCGCCGCGTAGCCAGCGCCGCCACCTCGCGCTGGGCGCTTGTTGCGCCTGGCCCGGCCCGCTCCAGGATCTGAGCCGAGCGCTTGGAGAAGGCTGCGAGCAGTGCGTCCGATACACCGGCGACCTCCCACTGACCCTGGCCGGCCGGGCGATAGTTGAAGCCGAACCGGACCTGCAGCTCCTGGCTGAGCGCAGCTCGGTAGGCGGCCCCAAGGCCGCGCTGCTGCTCGAACAGTCGGGCCGGATCAACCGTAAGGTGGGACAGCGATTTGTATCTACTAGAAGTGGAGCTTCGAGGTGCGCCGGCAACGTTGAGGATTACACAGTGGGTGTGCAGGTTGGGATCACCCTCCCGAGTGGTGAAGTGCTCAAAGCGGGCCACGATCAGGTCGCTCGGCCGGTGCCGCTCGACCCCGCCCGCCCCGGTGCGCACCTCGACCAAACCCTCGCGTGCCAGAAAGGCCAAAGCCTGCTCGACCGCAGCGCGATGGGCGGCCTCGATTTCGGCGCGCTGCTCAGGGCTGCCGGCTGCCCAAAGCACGCTCACCGCCTTGGCCGGCGTCAGGGTGCAGTCGGTCCCGGACTGATGCTGTGCACCGGCCCCGCGCACCAGCGGCTTGCCCGTACTCGGATCAAGTCCGGCGCATAGGCTTCGGAAGGACGTGCCGGTGACGGTCGCTCCGTGCCGCACCACGCTCTCACCCGTCGACCACCAGGTGCCCTCGCCTTCAGCTTGGTAGTATGCCTCTCGCCGATCCGGCCGGGCCTCGTCCTGGCTCTCGGTCAGGTAATAGGCTGCCGCGTCCGAGCCCGGCCGCAGTCGCTGCAGGGAGGCGGTCACGGCACCGACGCCTCTCCTTTGACTGGCCGGTAGCGGCACAGGCTGCCCGGCTCGAACGCGTCCGCATCGGCGCCGAGCTCGCCGACTGACTGAGCCATTGCCAGGATTGCAGCATCGACCTGTTCCAGCCGCTCGACCAGCACGCGGTGACGGGTGGCGACCTCCAAGTGTTGCGCCACGCAGTCGCCGATCAGGCTTTCGGGCGTCCAGCCCCTCTCAGCCGCGGATTGGCGTAAGGCGGTGGCGACCTCAGGCGGAAGGCTGACACTGAAGCTGACGTCCTGGGGCATGGCACCAATCTGGGATTGCAACGCCCTCAAGCAGGGCCGAGCCCGGCGGCTCCGTTGCCGCGGCTGGTCCTGGCATGCGAGGGTGCGGCTCGGCGAGAGCCGTGCGCATCCAGAGTTAACGAACTGGGGCGAGAGCACTTCAGTGCGTATGGTGTGATACCTCTCTCCTTGCCGTACACATTACCGTACTGCTGCCGTCTTCTACCGTAGGCTACCGGGCTCACCCGGACCCTAACGTCGGCTTGCCGTCGCCCTCGGCATTCGAGCGATCGGCTGCACGCCTTGGCAAGCCCCGCTCTGCTACGGCGTCGCCATGGCCCAGCGCCCGCGCCTCGACCTACGCCGCCTCGCCCGTGACGCCGCCGCGACCCCCGGCAGCCGTCGAAAGGCGGGTGCTCCGGGCGGTCGGCCCGCCACAGGTCTGATGGACGCCGTGCGCGACCACCTCGACGCCCTGGTCGCCCTCCAGGCCGGCGGCTTGACCTGGGACGCGGTCGCGGCCGGCCTTACGGCGCAGGGGTTCACCACCGCCGACGGCCAACCGATCACCGGGCGCAATCTCACCGGCATCATCTCCAGCGTGCGTCGGCAGGCCGTCGCCCGCGAGGCCAGGACGGCGGCACGGGCAGCCCGCTCCGATCGGCCGGCCTCCCCGCAATCTGTGCTGGCCCCGATCGGCTCGGCTCAGCGGTCGTCGCGGCTCGCACCAGAACTCCGTCCGGATCGTGAGACACCAAGCCCATCAGCCGCGGACGCACCGCTCACGGAGGCGGAGATCCGGCGGTTGCAGGCCGAGAAGCACAGCCACCTGTTCAAGAAGGACTGACACCCATGCCCCGTGTTCTCCTCGTCGCCCAGGAAACTGGCGGCGTCGGCAAATCGACCGTGACCCGCGGCCTAGCAGAAGCGGTGCCGGACGCCCCGATCCTGGAGATCGAGTCGGTGCACCGACTGACGGAGTTTAGGGAAGCGACGGCCGCCAACGAACCCGGCAGCGTGCGCTACTTCGAGATGCGGGCCACGCGCGAGGCAATCGAAGCCAGTGGCGGCAAGGCCGCGCGAGCCGAGCTCGACGACGTGATCAACGCGCTCCACGAGGTTGCGGCGCCCACCCTCATCGACATCGGTGCCAACACATCGGCGAGCCTGCTCGGCATTCTGAAGGACGAGGCGCCGGAGCTGCGCAAGGCCGGGATCGAGCTCGGGCTCGTGGTGGTGGTGGCCGCCGAGGCTGGCTCGCTCGCGGATGCGGGCAAGCTGCTGCAGGCCGCGCGAGACTGGACCGGCGCCCGTTTCGTCGTAGCCAACGGCGTGCGCGGCGCGATCGACCCGACGATCCTGGAGCGCGTGGTTGGCGACGCGGCAGTCACACACCTGCGCGCCTTCGAGCTGGAGGATGAGACGCGCGGAGTGTTGGCGGCCGGTCAGCTGCGCGGCGTCGGACGGCTCGATCGAGCGAGTCTGGTCAAGCAGACCTCACCAGCCCAGGCTGGACGGATCCTGCGCGATCTCACCGCCTTTCGCCTCGCCGTGATGGAGGCAGTCAAGCCGGCGGCCCTCTGGCTGGTCGACGAGGCACCGGTCGAAGGCCGGCCCGGTACGCCGGCAGGGGGGAGCAAGCGTGCCCGCAACGCCTGAGGACGTGCGTGCCCGCCTCGCGCGGGCCGACCGCGCCGCGCGCGAGGCTGCAGCCGGGTTCGAGCGAGACAGTCGCGCCGCGCTCACCCGGCTTAAGACCCGCCCGATCCATGAGCGGTTCGCGGCCTTGGAGGAGGATGCAGCACAGCTCTTGCCCGAACATCGGCGCGAGCTCCTGCTATCGATCCGCGCCCGGTCCGACGAAGCGGAGTCTGCGACTCGGTCCGCGCCGCGCCATGCTAGCCGCATCGCGATTTGGCGCGGGCGCCTGCCGTTCCATGCGCGCCGGCTCACTCGTGACGCTCTGCTCGCGCTCTGCCTCCTGCTCGCGCTGGTCCTGGCCTACCGCCATACGCCAATCTCTTGGGTCGAAGTGCGGGGCGACCGGGATGTGACCACCGCCTGGGTCATGCCGGATGGGCGACCTGCTGGAGACCGCCTCGTGGCGGGGCGCGCCTACGCGCTGATGCGTGATGCCGACGGTGTGGCTGAGCTGCGCGACTGGCGCACAGGTGAGGGCTATGCCGCGACCCGTGTGCCGTCAGATTGGCTGCAAACCCGCTCCAGACCATCACGCTGAGGTCCGGGTCTCCCGACCTGTCGCCACTCGCATCAGACATGCGGCGTTCCTGTAGGCCACTGCGGTTCGGAGGATTGATCCTATCGCCGCGGCAGTCGCGTTTTCAATATCAGCCAAAGCGCGTCCAAATGACGGCCGCGCCTGCGTGGTGGCATTCCCGGCTCACCGCGTCCGGCCGACCGGCGGGACGGAGGTGATCAGCTTGCGGAAGCGCGGATCGGTATGCGCGACCGTCTTCTTCAGGCGCAATGGATGGCGCGTGTGGCCGCCGCTGTTGGGAAACACCAGCAGCTCGTCGCCCGGCATCGCAATCAGCGCCTCCTTGGTCATCAAACGTGCGCCCTGCGAGGCCCGGGTCGTGGACGGTGTACTCTTGGCATCGCCGGTCGGGACCGTCCGAGTCTCGACGAGGGCAGTGTAGTCGCCGATCGCTCGTGACCAGCGCTCGGTCTCATCCGGATCGACGGCCGGAACGTCGAAGACGGTGACAACCTCGGCGGTGTTGAGCAGGACGTCCGCTCCGGCCTCGCCGTAGAGCCCGACGAGTTGTGCGCGATCCTGCCACATCGTCCACAGGCTAGCGCCGTAGCCCGGTAGCTCGCCCGCCGCGGTCAGCAGCGCGTCGAACCGTCCGAGTACCGCAGCCTCGTCGATGAAGATCATCAACCGCTCGGCCGGGCGGTGGCGACGCACCGAGGCGAACAAGTCGGACAGCAGCCAGCGCAGGAGCGGCGCAAGCACCGCCTTATACTCGGTCGGCACCGCCACGAAGAGATCAACGGTACCGGTGGACAGCTCCGACAGCTGGAAGGTCGAGTCGCCGACGAGGTCGCGCAGGCGCCGGTCGGCGAGCCACTGGAACGCCTGCAGGGCCGTGGATTTGATTGGGTCCTTAGTTTTCGGATCGGCCTCCAGGATCTCCAGGGCGGCGTAGGCCGCGGGCTCGGGCCAGTGTGTGAGGTACTGCTGTAGGAGGCCGCGAAAACGGCCCTCGGCGCTGAGGAGGTCCTGGACCTCCACGACTGTGCACGCATTCGGCCGACGTAGCGCAACCAGAAACGCGCCGGTGATCAGGTCGACAGCCCGGTTGCGGAAGTAGGCAGTGGCCTCACCGTCACCGGTGGCCTCAGGCAGGAGCGCCAGCGCGGTGCTCTGGAGGTAGAGCACATCATCAGGATCTCGGCCCTGAAGTGGGTTCCAGCGGTCGGTGCCGCCGGCCAGCCCCATGGGGTCGAGGCAGACGACGCGGCGGCCGAGAGCCCGGCGCCGTGCGGCCACGGAGCGGTAGACCTCCCCTTTGGGGTCGAACACGACGGCGGGTCCACCCCAACCCTGCGGCTCGGGGAAAGCGAGGTTGGGGATGAGCAGGCCCGAAGTCTTACCCTTGCGCGGTGGCGCGATGGTGACGAGTGTGCCTTGCACGGCCACACGCACGGCACGCCCGGTCTCAGGATCGCGGCCGAGTTCGAGCCCATCGCGGAGGCGACCGCGCTCGGCCGTGGTGGCGAAGCGGGCCGAGCCGAACAGGTCGGAAGTGTCCCGCTTCTGTTCGGGTTTGGCGCGCCGCAGGAGATGAAATCCGAACAAGATGAGGAAAGGCGAAAAGGCGAGGAGAGTGGTCAGTGACCAGCCGCCATTCGCGAACTCGGGCGCGCGGCCAATCAGCATCTGGTAAGGCGTGGCGAGCGCATCGGCTGCTTGCCATGACAGCAGCATGCCAAGCCACACACCGGGGCGAGTCACGTTGCTCGGCCAAAGTTCTGGATCAAGCCCATGCTGGATCAATCCTGCGGCCAAGTAGGCCGACAGAAACGTGATGATGACCGCGGAAATCAAGCGCATGGGGTTGGGGCTGATAAGTGAAAGATGAATAACATCAACTCAGGATCGATCCATCTGAGGCGATTTGCCCAACATGGACACTCTCGCAAGTGATGTTGACCCTTTGTAATTTGCTTGACACAAGCGCAGGTTACATCGCCATCAACAAAAATAGTTTGTGTATATTAATCATAACAGCCCGTAAGGAGCGCTGTGAAATTTGATACGTCAGATGGAACGAGGACTATAAACCTGGGATTTATACAGCCTTTGATCGAAGGCCCAAAATTTGGCGGCAGGAAAGTTTAAGAACTAATGCCTATTGATTCAGCTTACTTTCGTAATCATCCCGAAGAAGCACGTAACTTCCTTAGAGGGCGCGACGGCGTTATATTGTCTGCGGTGGCGGTAGCTTCGGCTTGTACAAACCGCCGCCTAATCGCAGGACATTTTGTGTTTGGAGGGGCAGAGCTTAAGCGTAGCGGTTTTTTGGTTCATCCAGATTATCAGAATATCCTTGATGCCGATATTGAGACGCAACTTTTTGCATCCTTAGCTCCTTTTTTGGCCGAATACGAACTTCTGGGACAATCAAATTACGAGAAGCACAGAGCCGCAATTATGGAGGCCTCTCGCGCATTTGGGACAAATTATTACATAGACAGCCCCAGTGATTTGTCTCAAAGAATAGTTGAGATGATTGTAAATAACGGGAACGAACAAAGGTATGATGATTTCTTGGAACTTTTGAACGTTAATTACGACATTATAAATCAGAAAATTGGATCAGTTAAATACACCATGGGAGATTATAAAGTCATGCCGTCAACGATACTGACTACATTCTGCGGCACGAGTTTATATGAACGTTGGAAAGCCATGTTCAAAACCTGCAGGCAATTCGAAAAAAGTAAGGCTCTTAATAGATTTCTTCAAGAACACCAGAATATGAATGTGAATTACGAAGCATAAATTCGTACTGGACGCACTGGCGCTACGGGCGATTAAAGGACAGCGCGCAAGCTCAATGCGGGCTGTTCCACGAGGTATGTTTCTCTGGCTGGCGCGGAAGCCGTAATGCCAGGATGAGA
Source organism: Methylobacterium sp. J-076 (assembly GCF_022829405.1). Taxonomy (GTDB): domain Bacteria; phylum Pseudomonadota; class Alphaproteobacteria; order Rhizobiales; family Beijerinckiaceae; genus Methylobacterium. Next base: position 34,778 of record NZ_JAKSXW010000016.1, on the reverse strand, counting down.
GCGCCAGGCCAGAACACGAGGCTGAGGAGAGCAATCACGCCGATGCCGCTGCCCTTCCACCACGCGATTGCGACCGGTGCGAGCAGGCCTGGCACTGCGAAGGCAATGAAGGCCCAGAACTTAGGGTCGGAAAAATCCATGGATGTATCACCTGTCTGCTGAAACAAGGCGCCTTCTTTGCCGCAGCAGGCGGCATAGCGGCGCTCAGCTGACGACGAGCGCCAGGGCCAGAAAATTGGAGCCGTAGGCCATCACCAGGCACGCCGCGCTGCCGTCCCATAGGAACCCAGGCACGCACCGGAAGATGCCGGTCCGGCCGAGACTTACAGCCAGTGCGCTGATGAGCGTCGCGCCAACCAGAACTCCGAGCGTCGCGGGTTTTGCGCCTTCCCGCAGGGCAACCCCGAACCATACGACGAGGATCTTCAGGCCCGTGGTGATCAGCGCGCAGGCGCCGATGTTGACGCCAGTCAGGTTCACAGGCCTGTACCAGCCGCTGTCCCGCCGCAGCGGCAGAGTCCCATCAAGCTCCCAGCTTCCCAGCCCCTCGAAGAATTCCCAGAGGAGATAGCCCCCGAACGTGAGCAGGAGCGCGGCCGAAAGGCCGTCGAGCGCCTGCAGCGCGTAACGACTGGCGAACGCCTCTAGTCCCCAGGCCAGAACAGCTACGGCGCTTGTTCCAAAGAGACCGCCCAGCAGCAGGCTGCGCCAGCCGAAATGGTAGGCGCCTGCGATCAGCACCGTGGCCGCGATGAACAGCTTATTAAAAGTCACCTGGAAGCTGATAACCGCGCCCAGCCATGATGCTTCCGTCATGTCCGCACCGCCGCTGCGCTATAGATCCATTTTCTCGACCTGATCCAGGTATTTGGCTCGGGATCTTTTAGAACAGTCATGGGCCACCCTTCGTCTGATCGACCGAAAGGCAACAAAAAACCCGCCTTGACGGCGGGTTGCTTGGGCGCACTCCCGCCGCGAGCGGGCATCTCGGTGCCCTCGCAGCAGGAGCTATCAGCCCTCACGGGCGGTTGTCGGGGAGCTCCATCCCCATCACACGGCAATTAGATTAGAGCCGGGGTTGTGGCCGGTCAAAGACTTTCGAGGCAAGAAAGCGTCGACCTCATTGCCATCCCGCTGCCGGCGATGTCGGCATTCACCGCGCAGGAGCCTGTGTCTGTGGCCGCGCGGCCTGCCACGGCGGAGAGGGCGTCGTGATGATCATTACGGCCGCGGCGGCAGGCACGGCGAACAGGCCGGCGATGCTCAACCAGGGCATCAATCCTCTCCAAACTCGGCGACGATGGGATAGTGGTCCGAGGCTGCGTCGGTGATCGGCGAGCGGATGACGCTGTAGGTCCTCGCCCGCTGCGCGAGTGCAGCACTGGCCAGAAGGTAATCGGACCGGAACGGAACGAACTCGGTGTGCTTGAACCCGGCGCCAGGCACGGTCGGCACGCCGTGTCCCTCCAGCTTCACCGCCACATCGGTAAAACCGGCCTGCAGCAGCAGCGCGAGCGTGCGCCGGTCCGCCCGGCCATCCGGGCCTGCGTAACGAGTCCGGAAGCGCGCCGGGAGGCCATCAAGGCCATCCGGTTCGGCGTCTGCCGGCGACACGGAGTTGAAATCGCCACCGATGAGCACGAGCGCGTCATCAATGGCATGCTGAGCCAGGTAGCTGGCCTCGCGCAGCCGCACTTCGGTGCCGTTCGGACAGAGATGAACGCTGAGCGCAGTCCATGGCTGGGCGTAGCCGGGCACGCGAAACCGCAGCATCGCAGCGGCATGATGGAAGTGGGCCGCGTCGGCCTCGAAAGACAGCGGCTGCAGTTCCGGCTTGAGGAAGATCGCGGTGTGCTGACCCGTGATCGGCGCCTCGGCGACGAAGCCCCGGCGGCCGAGCGCCTGCTCCGTGGCGTAGAGCAACGCGCTACCGGACGCGGTGTAGCCCTTCGCTTCCTGTATCAGCAGAATGTCCGGGTCGGTGTTGTGGATCAGCGTCAGCTGATCGTTGCGGCGTCGGTCATCGCTGCCGTCGAACCCGCCGAACAGGGTATTGTAAGACATCACGCGCATAAGCGGCTCCTCAGAGATCGTCCGGGCTGCCCCGGTTCTCGTCCTGGGCGGCGAAAACCTGGTGGGCGTAGGTGTCGAGCAGCACTTCACAGCCGCTCAGGCGGGTAGCGGCCTCGCCGGCCAGGGTGGCGCCGTAGAAATCGAGCCGGCGGATCTTTTCGAGCCAGGTCCTGAGCTTCTTCAGGTCCTCGTCGTTCTCCTCCAGCTCGGCATAGGTGAAGTGCTGATCGGCGGTCTCCTTGGCGATCTCCGCCTCGAAATCCGCACAGCGCCCAAGAAACTCCCGGTATTCCTCGTCGCGGTCGGCTCGGAACCGGGCGATCACCTTGTCGGTCTGGCCAGGATCGAGCGGCACGCTCTCCAGCAGCACCGCCTCGCCGGCCATCGCGGCGATTTCATTTTCCAGGATCTTCAGCGCACGCAGATGCTCGTCGGTCTTCGGCAGCAGGCAGACGCCGTTCTGCAGGTAGACCGCACCCATGCTCTTCAGCTTGCGCCAGAGCGCCACCCGCCGCCGCGGGGGATCGGTGGGGACCTTGTAGGTGAGAAGGAACCAGGTTTCTGTAGCCATGCGGGTCATATAGATGTAACGGTGGTTACATATCAAGAGCGACGATGATGGTCGATGCGGTCTTTCCGCGGGCCGACGCGTCGCTGCAGGAGTGTTACGCGTATGGCCTTGTCCTGGATCGGCAGTCTGATCACCTTCCAGGTGACGTTCACGGAGCTGTTCATCGCCGCCACCGTCGTCGCGGCAGCGTCGTACCGGTTCGGCTGGCGCAGCGTGGCGCTCGGCTCATTCCTCGGGGGCTTCGGTGTCGCGGTTCTGGCCGCGGTTCTGCAGGTGGCCGCCTACAGCGTGGCGCTGCACTGGCTGGATTGGGTGTCGGCCCTGCTGCTGCTCGGCTTCGGGCTGTATCTCACCTATGAGTTCATCACCGGCCTCAAAGACACACAGGGGAGTGAACCCCGCGCCATCGGCACTGGCTGGGCGCTGCCGCTGAACGCGGGCGGGATCAGCGTGGCGGCCTGGGCTCTCGCCGCCGAAGGCCTGGAAATCCTCGTGGTGTGGCTGGGCGTTTCACTGCGCCAGGGCGCGGCGACCGCAACCCTCGGGGTCGCCATTGGCGTAGCGGTCATCGCCCTTCTGGGGATCACGTTGCGGGGCACCGGCGTGTTCCGCCGCGTGCCGCCCTACGTCCTCGACGGGATCGCCGCCGTCATGGTCACAGCCTATGGCCTCTATTTCCTGCGGCTGGCCGTGCTGGCGGGGAGCGCCTGATTTCGGTGGATCCCGCCCTTCAGGTCTGGCGCTTCTGCACCATCATGCCCGGCTGACCGAGGCCGATCGCTTTGGCCAGGGCTGAGCGCCGCTCCCTGTAGGCGGTGGCCACCATCGGGTAGTCGTCCGGCAGCGCGTAGCGCGCCCGGTAGCTGCGCGGATCGAAGCCGTGGCTCGTCAGATGCCGCTTCAGGGTCTTGTAGGGCCGGCCGTCGATGAAGCTGACGATCCCGTCGTGCTGGATCGACTTGCGGATCTGGGCTGGGCTCGGTTTTTCATTCGGTGCCTCCGGCGCATCGGCGGCCCCCGCCGTTGAAAGTCCGGCGATGGCGCCATGGACGGTGGCGATCAGCGCCGGCAGTTCAGCCACCGGAACGGAATTGTTCCTGACGTATGCGGCCACGACCGCACTGGTCAGCTCTGTTGCGTCTACCAATCTTGGACTCCTTCGAGAGGTAAGGCTGGCTGAAACGGCGTCCGGCGTGCGCCTCAGACTTTGTAGGCGACCAGGATCGCGCCAGCCGCAATCAGGACGATGCCCACCCAGTTCGGGGCTGCCAGATGCTCGCCCAGGAAGAGCACGCCGAACACGGCGACGAGGACCACGCTCAGCTTGTCGATGGGTGCGACGCGCGCCGCATCACCGAGCTTCAGAGCGCGGAAGTAGCAAAGCCATGAGCCGCCGGTCGCCAGGCCAGACAGCACCAGGAACAGGTACGTCCGGCGCGACACCGATCCGGGGGCCTGCCATTGCCCGGTGCCTGTCAGGATCCCGCCCAGGACGACGAGGATCACGACGGTCCGGATGAAGGTGGCGAAGTCCGAGTTGATGTTCCCGATCCCGATCTTGGCGAAGATCGCGGTCAGGGCGGCAAATCCGGCCGAGAGCGGGGCCCAGAATTGCCAAGCCGCGAACAGGCCTACCATCGGAGCCCCGCCCAAGGGGCATCCCGGCGTTCGCCGCCGGAACGCAGTGTCGGGCCGCTCACGGCGTGACCGCCAATTCCTGGGGGGTCGCGTCCTCGTGCGCGAGGCCTGCCGGGGTGATGCTCCAGTGCTCCAGGTGCTTGTAGACGATGACCTTTCCGCCGAGCAGGTCGCCGTGGCGGCGGCAGAACTGTTCGAGCTGCTCGCGGTGGCCGATCACCTCGACGCAGACCGTCAGCTGCGGGTCGACCGTCTCCGATCCGTCCTCGCGCACGGGGCCATGGTTGCTGTAGCCATACTGCGTCGGATGAGCGACCGCGTTCATCAGCCCGTCCGCCTTGGCCGTCTGAACGAGTTCCCGGTAGAGCGGCTTGGCCCCCCACAGAGAGCGCGCGGTCCTGGGACCGCTCTTGTCGCCGCGCCGCAGATAGATGCGGAGCATGCCGATCTCACTGGGGGTCACGTGGTGGGTATGGGGCATGATTCCTCCGTTTCAGTTTGAGGGGGTGAGACGACGGGGGACGGCGGCGTGCGCGCGGCCCGGATGGTCCGGACATGCCGCAACGTAGCGCCGTGGATCACAGCGCCGTTCACCGCGACCTTCGGCACGGCGATGCGCTGCGACAGGTAGATGCCGCTGTGGCCGGAGCAGATGTAGGCGAGGAAACAGGCGACCGCGATGTAGACGCCATGGGTTGCACCAAACAGCTCAATCCCCATGAGGGTGCAGGCCAGGGGCGTATTCGCGGCCCCTGCAAACACGGCGACGAAGCCGAGTCCGGCCATGAGATCGACCGGAGCGCCGAGTGCGCCGGCAAGCGCGTTACCGAGGGCTGCGCCTATGAAGAACAGAGGCGTGACCTCGCCGCCCTTGAACCCGGCGGAAAGCGTGACGACTGTGAAGAGGATCTTGAGCGCCCAGCTCCACGGATAAACGTCGGGGCCGAAGAAGCTGGCGATCGTCAGGCCGTGCGGATCCGCCGACCACACGCCGAGGCCGAGATAGTCGCGGGTGCCGCACAGATAAACCAGGGCGATGACGGCCAGGCCGCCCGCCACCGGCCGGAGCGGTCCGAACGAAATCGTGCGCTTGCACCAGCCGCCGAGTATGTGGTTGGCCTCGGCGAACAGCAGGCCTGCAAGACCGAAGGCAACGCCGGCAACGGCGACTTTGATCAGCAGCAGCGGCTCGATCAGGTGGGTTCCGGTCGTGGCCGCCAGGTAGTCGATGCGGTAGACGCCGTGATGGATGCCCCAGAGCTGACAGACCCAATCGCCGACGAGGGCGGCCACCAGACAGGGCACGAGGGCGGAGTACTCGACCCGACCGACTGCCAGCACCTCCATCGCAAAAACGGCGCCCGCGAGCGGTGTGCCGAACACCGCGCCAAATCCGGCGGCGATCCCTGCCATCAGCATGATCCGCACGCTCGACGAGTCGAGGCGGAAGATCTTTCCGACAGCGCTCGCCAGACTGCCGCCGAGCTGAACGGCCGTTCCTTCGCGCCCGGCCGAGCCGCCGAACAGGTGGGTGACGACCGTGCCAAGGAAGATGAGCGGCGCCATGCGGAGGGGCACGCCGCCCCCGGGCTCATGGATCTGCTCGACAATGAGGTTGTTGCCGCCTTCAACCGATTGGCCGACCCAGTGGTAGAGCAACCCTACGGCGAAGCCGCCGGCCGGGAGCAGGAACAGCAGCCAGGGGTAGGTGAACCGGGCCTGGGTCGCGACGTCGAGGCTGTACAGGAACGCGGCGCATAGGGTGCCGACTGCCGCCGCCATGGGGATCAGGGCAAGGATCCAGCGGATAACGGAGACGGCATGAGCGTGCCGTGTGCGCACGAAGGCGGCAACGTTGAGCGTTGAGAAAAGATTTTGGAACGTTGCGCGCATGACTCCCCCTTGTTGCGACGCCGCAAAAGGTAGGAGTCATTAGCCCGAAGGCGGTTCGGCCTCAAAGGCCTGGCAGATTCCATTGCCAAGGAAAAGCTTAAGTGAAGCCTGCGACCCCCGTCAAGCACCTTCGAAGAGCGGCGGGGACGATCATGCCGCACCGCACACCACTATCCCGACGTTCCTGACGGTGCAGACGCTGCGGACAAGCCGGGCAGGCCGTGCCTGTCGAATTGACCTTTGCCGCGGATTAGGCCACGTTCCCAAACGTGGGATGGGGATGGAGCTCCCCGACAACTGCCTGGCCCCTATGGCCGGGACGATAGCTCCTACCGAGCGCTTCCGGGCGCGGGTAGGGCTATGCTTTTCCCACTCCCGGCATGCGCACGTCCGTAACCTGATCCCCTCGCGGGGGTCCTGAACGAGCTGCGTGCTGATGCGATCCCACCCATTACCGCTCTGAAGCCGCTTCAGCGTGCGCAGATCTGCGCACGCTTTTTCGCGTGCTCATAAACAAAAAACGGCGAGGTCCGAAGACCCCGCCGCACCCGGCGAACCTCCCGAGCGGTAACTTAAGACGTTCGCCAGATCCCAGTCTATCGCAAACAAGGGGAGAACCCTTGCAAGGCCGAACCTAACCTTGGAAAACCGTGAGTCAAGGCTGATATCTGCGACTTCGGCTATAAAAACAAGGAATTTGGTCTTTAAAAAATCAGTATTTATTTGATCCTGAAAACTACATAGTTTTCCGGGAGGCTTGGTCATGCCTAAATGAAAGTATAAGATTTCGATCGACTGAAAAAACTGTCGCACTTAGAAGAATCTTATTGTAATCCATCGGCGCTTCGCTAGATATGCATCGCTCGTTCCTGGAGCTGTGCTTGTAATGCCGTGTCTGCGGGATCGGCAAAGACGCCTAAGACGACGCATGGCCACGCCAACATCGGGCCAGGGACGTCAGGACGGAGGAACACGCATGAAGAAAATGGCCCTTGTCGCCACTGCGGCCTACGCCGCAACGCTGCTGCCGGCGTTGGCGAACGAAAACCTCATGAAAATGATGGATAACGACAACGACTGGGCGTTCCCCGGCAAGAATTACTCGAACACCCGCTACTCAAAACTTGATCAGATCAACACGAAGAACGTCAAGGACCTCCAGGTCGCCTGGTCGTTCTCGACAGGCGTGCTGCGTGGCCACGAGGGCGCGCCGCTTGTCATCGGCAACGTCATGTACGTGCACACGCCGTTCCCGAACATCGTGTATGCCCTCGATCTCGACCACGAGCAGAAGATCCTCTGGAAGTACGAGCCGAAGCAGGATCCAGCCGTGATCCCGGTCATGTGCTGTGACACGGTCAACCGTGGTCTGGCTTACGCCGACGGCGCGATCATCCTGCACCAGGCCGATACCACCCTCGTGTCGCTCGACGCCAAGACCGGCAAGGTCAACTGGTCGGTCGTGAACGGCGATCCGAAGGCCGGCGCCACCAACACCGCGACGGTTCTGCCGGTCAAGGACAAGGTCATCGTCGGCATCTCGGGCGGCGAGTTCGGCGTACAGTGCCACGTCACCGCCTACGACCTGAAGACCGGCAAGCGGGTGTGGCGCGGCTACTCCGAGGGCCCGGACGATCAACTGCTCGTCGACCCGGAGAAGACCACCTACCTTGGCAAGCCAATCGGCAAGGACTCCTCGCTGAAGACCTGGGAAGGCGATCAGTGGAAGACCGGCGGCGGCTGCACTTGGGGCTGGTACTCCTACGATCCCAAGCTCGACCTGATGTACTACGGCTCGGGCAACCCCTCGACCTGGAACCCGAAGCAGCGTCCGGGCGACAACCGCTGGTCCATGACCATCTGGGCGCGTAACCCGGATACCGGCGTCGCCAAGTGGGTCTACCAGATGACCCCGCACGACGAGTGGGACTACGACGGCATCAACGAGATGATCCTCACGGATCAGAAGGTCGACGGCAAGGAGCAGCCGCTCCTGACGCACTTCGACCGTAACGGCTTCGGTTACACGCTGAACCGCGAGACCGGCGCCCTCCTGGTGGCGGAAAAGTTCGACCCGGCGGTCAACTGGGCGTCCAAGGTCGACATGGACAAGGACTCGAAGACGTACGGCCGTCCGCTCGTCAATGCCAAGTATGCTCCTGAGCAGAACGGTGAGGACACCAATTCCAAGGGCATCTGCCCGGCGGCTCTCGGGTCGAAGGATCAGCAGCCCGCGGCCTTCTCGCCGAAGACCAACCTGTTCTACGTGCCCACCAACCACGTCTGCATGGACTACGAGCCGTTCCGGGTGACCTACACCCCGGGCCAGCCCTACGTCGGTGCGACCCTCTCGATGTACCCGGCCCCGAACTCGCACGGCGGCATGGGCAACTTCATCGCCTGGGATGGAACGAAGGGTAAGATCGTCTGGTCCGATCCGGAGCAGTTCTCGGTGTGGTCCGGTGCTCTGGCCACCGCCGGCGACGTGGTGTTCTACGGAACTCTGGAAGGCTACATCAAGGCCGTCGACGACAAGACCGGCAAGGAGCTTTGGAAGTTCAAGACTCCGTCGGGCATCATCGGCAACGTGATCACCTACCAGCACAAGGGCAAGCAGCACATCGCCGTGCTCTCGGGCGTTGGCGGCTGGGCTGGCATCGGCCTTGCGGCCGGCCTGACCGACCCGAACGCCGGCCTCGGCGCGGTGGGCGGCTACGCAGGTCTGGCTCAGTACACCAACCTCGGCGGCACGCTGACCGACTTCGCGCTGCCGAATTAATCGGTCTAAAGGCCAGCCTGTAAAGATCGTGCCGGCGCGGGCTTTCCGCGCCGGCATCTCGCGTTCGTCAAGCGACGTGACCCATAAAATCAGGCGTCCTCAAACGATGTGCAGGAACAGCGTCCGAGCACGGAGGGTTATCTTGCATGTAAAAGCAATTGCGAGAGGAAATGTCGATGAAGCGTTGGATCTCCGCTATCGCCATATTGGCTTTCACGACTGGAACGGTCATGGCCGCGCCATGCAATACCGGCACAGCTAAGCCCAAAAGCCCTGATCAACATGCATCAAACGCGAAAAGCTCTGATGTTGATCATTCCAGCAAAAACCTGGCGGGTGGCGCCCAGCCCGCGTCTCCCGGCACTGTAGGCGCGATGAATAATGCCGGCGCTACGCAGACAACCGGCCAGCAGGCGGCAAGTCAGCCTGCCAAGTCGAACAGCACCGATCCAGCAGCCAAAAACCTGGCTGGCGGCCAGCAACCTGCCTCGCCTGGCACGGTTGGCGCGATGAACAATGCCAGTGCTACGTCGACCGCCGCTGAGAAGGATGATGGTTGCTGATCCACAGGCATTCCATCTGTGGAACCTGTTGTTTAATGCTGGCGGGACGGTATGAGATATTCAGTTCCGGTCCCGCCAGACCGTTCACGGCCGGGTGTCCGGATTTACGGGGATGGTATACAAATCTTCAATCGATGAATTAAGTCAATGCGAGAAAATTACCGAAGTAAATATTGATCGTATTCTGCAGAGAGCTTTCGAAATCGGAGTTTGTATGTCTGCCGCGACCGCCATCCGCAGCCTCGATGCCCTTGAAATCCTCGACTCGCGCGGCCGGCCTACGCTTGAAGTCCGGATCATCCTGGAAAGTGGCGTAACGGCGACCGCGGCCGTGCCTTCGGGCGCCTCCACCGGGACCAACGAAGCGGTTGAAAAGCGCGACGGCGATCCCGCCCGCTATGGCGGCCAGGGGGTATTGAAGGCGGTCGAAGCCGTCCGGGGGGAAATCACGACGAGCCTGCGCGGGTGCGAGGCCACCGATCAGAAGCTGGTCGACAGCACGCTGGTTGCCCTCGACGGCACCCCGAACAAGTCCAGGCTCGGCGCCAACGCACTGCTGGGCGCATCGATGGCGGTCGCGCGGGCGGCCGCGCAGGCCACTGGCCAGCCGCTCTACGCCCATCTTGGAGGGAATGACGCCACCCTGCTGCCGATGCCGTGCTTCAACGTCCTCAATGGCGGCCTGCATGCCGACAGTTCGCTCGACGTGCAGGAATTCATGCTGGTGCCCGTCGGCGCGACAAGCCTGTCAGAGGCGCTGCGCTGCGCCGCGGAGACCTACGCCGCCATCCGCCAGATCCTGCATGAGCGCGGCCTGGGCACGGCCGTAGGCGACGAGGGGGGCTTCGCGCCGGCGCTGTCCGACAACGAAGCGGCGCTCGCCCTGATTGTCGAGGCGGCGGAGCGGGCCGGCTACCGGCCAGGGGTCGATGTCGCCATCGCCATCGATCCTGCGGCGACCTCCTTCGCAACAAAGGGAGGCTACGACCTCGCCCGGTCCAAAACCGGCCTTCTCGATCAGGCCGCCCTTCTGGCTCTGTACGGACAATGGATCGACCGGTGGCCGATCGTGTCGATCGAGGATGGCTTCGGAGAGGATGACTGGGCCGGGTTCGTCGCTCAGACGGCGGCGCAGGGTAGCCGGATCCAGGTGGTGGGCGACGACCTGATTGTGACCAATACCCGCTTCATCGCGAAAGCCATCGCGGAGCGCGCCTGCAACGCGGCGCTGATCAAGCTCAACCAGATCGGAACCGTGACGGAGACGATCGATGCCGTCACCCTATGCCGCGAGGCCGGCTGGGCGACGATGATCTCTCACCGGTCCGGGGAAACCACCGACGCCTTCATGACCGATTTTGCGGTGGCCATGGGCAGTGGCCAGCTCAAGGCTGGCGCCCCCTGCCGGGGCGAGCGGCTGGCCAAGTACAACCGCCTGCTCGCCATCGAGGCCGAACTCGGCCCCCGCGCCCGCTTCGAAAACCCTTTTGCGCGTTACCGCCGCGCGTGAGTGGCTGGACCAGCTGGCGCCAGAAATCGCGGCTCCGCACCCGCGGGCCGGACTGGTCCCGGAGAGACCATCATGGGCAAAAGCACACGCGAAACGCTCTATCCGGAAACGCGGTCGAGCACGAGGCTCACCGCGCGCGGCGTCAGCTCTGAAGGCACAGAGCCTTCAACACCGGATTATCCCATGATCGAGGCGCTGCGGGCCGTCCGCGAGCAGGGCTACGATGCCCTCACCGCCGCCGAGCGCTACGACCCGGATTTCTCGATCGATCTTTCCCGCTGTCAGACGGCAAAGGAGGCCGATGCCGTCCTGGAGCGGTGGTACAAGCACCGCACGGCTATCCTCGATGAAACGCGCGCATCGCTCCGCCAGATCTGGGAAACGCACAGGCCTGGAGACACAACTGGCGCCTAGGTGCAGTCTGGCGCTTGATCCGACCGCGTATCAAGCTAGGTTCTAGTCAGGGAATGGGGTCTCCCGGATAACCGCCCTTGGGGCTGATGACTCCTGTCGTTGCCAATGCACGATAGGAGTGTGCCTTGTCCCCGTGCCGTCCCTTCGGACCTTCTAATGCGCGTTGCCGCCTGGCCCCGCCCGGGAGCCTGCAGCCATGAACCTTGCCGCCATTCCCGCCGCGCAGCTGACCCGACGCTACGACGGCATCCAGGTTTATACGGACCTGCCCGAGATCACCCGGCAGCAGATCCGGCATTTCTTCGAACACTACAAGGATCTGGAGCCCGGTAAGTGGGTGCGGATCGCCGGCTGGGCGGACGCCGACGAAGCCCGGTCCCTGATCGCCGCAGCCCACGCGCGGCATCAGCACCAGCTCACCCTGCGCTAGGCCCGGGAGGTCACGATGATCAAACTACCCCCACAGGAAACCGACCCGGAACTGCAGGACATGGACGACCTGCAGCGGCTGGAGCGGCAGCGTAAGGCCGGACCGGGAACCAAGCTCGGACACCCCTTGGTGATCGCCGCAGTGATTATTGTGATCGCGCTCGCGATCGCTTGGCTGGTGTCCTGGTAGCGGGCCGACCTCCGCCGTCAGCACGAAGCAAAAGACGTGGATCCGGTCTCCCGCGCGCGCATCCTCAGGTCGTGTCTGCCGTGCCGCTGCTTAGTTCGGCAGGGCGAAGTCGGTCAGCATGCCGCCATGGCTGTTGCGGCCGGGTACATCGACCGGGTCCCACCACCCAGCCACGCCAGGTTCATGCGGCGCCGCCGTTGACCAGTGCGCGCACCAGCATCAGGGCGAGGAACAGGGCGCCAACCGCCAGGATCACCGAGCCGACCGCGTAAGCGAAGGCCGCGCCGGCCTGACCTTTTTCGTACAGTAGGGCGGTCTCCAGGGAGAACGCCGAGAAGGTGGTGAAACCGCCCAGGATGCCGGTTGTAAGAAACAACCGAAGCTGCATCGGCAGGCCGGACTTGATCGCGAAATACTCCGCGATCAGTCCCATCAGGAACGAGCCCAGCACGTTGATGCTTAAGGTGCTGTAGGGAAAAGCTCCGCTCCCCAGCAGACGCGGAGCCGCGAGGCTCACTCCATGGCGGAACGCACCGCCAATCCCCGCCCCCAGAAACACAATTACAAAGCCCACGGTCTGCCCTTTCACTGGTTTGATCCAGGGCAGCAAAAAACCCGCCGCGCGGCGGGCTGGCGTTGAGCACGCTCCCGCCACGGACGGGCAGCCTGATGCCCGCGTAGCAGGAGCTATCAGCCCTTACGGGCGGTTGTCGGGAAGCCCCATTCCCATCACTCCGCTCAACGATACTGGCGCTTGCGGCGTTGCGTCAAAGCTTTTCACTAAAGGCCGGCATCGAGCATTCCGGTGTCCAGAAAACGACCGTTTTTCCGACAGACCCAGGCGGCAGATTTCGACCCAACTGCGCCGTAGAAGCAGTCCGACGTCGTTCTCGAAAGCAGACATCGAAACTGGGCTCGCGCCGCCAAGGTACTCTTATGAGTGTTCGCCTTCCGAACTAGCGCCCCCCACTCGATCAATCCACAGTCTGCATCTGGACGACACTGCCGAGTTCACCGGGCTTGCCCGAGACCACCACGAGGTAGCGCCGGCTAGCGCCGGCATCCGTGCGGGTGACCTGTCGGATCGGGCCGATCGCGTTGACGATGGCCGCGCCGGCCGGGTTGGTCATGAAGGCGGCGAGCGGCTCCAGGCCGGTCGCTCCCTTCGGATTGGCGGCGAGCGCCAGCACGAAGGGCATTTTCGCGGGCAGTCCTGTGACCGCGGCCTGTAGCGTTTGCAGCACGCCTTGGTCGAACAGGGTGACCTGCGTCGCCGGCTTGTCATCGGAACCGGTGAGCGTCAGCGCGCTGGTCTTGCCGGCAGCACCCAGCGGCTGGAGGTTCTGCTTTCCGTCGCCCTCCGGCACGGCGTTCGGGACGTAGGCGACGCCCTGCGGACCCTGCCCGATCGGCACCTCAGCGATCACCGTGTTCGACGCCGTGTCGATCACCGCCGCCATGTCGGCGTTCTCCAGGCCGACATAGACGCGGCTGCCGTCGCCCGAGGGCCAGAGCCCGTGCGGCAGGGCGCCGGTCGCGATGGTGGCGACCTGAGAGAAGTCGTCGGTGCGGAACACCTTGAGCTGGTTCAGGCCGCCGATCGTCACGTAGGCGAACTGGCCGGCCTTGGTCGAGACGATGTTGACGTGGTTGGTGATCGGCCCGGTCTCGATCGTCTTCAGCGGCGCGAAGGGCGGACGCGCCGAAAACACTTGGGTGCGGCCGACATCCTTAAGGGTGAACCACACCTGCTTGCCGTCCGGCGTCGCGGCGATGTCGGGGCAGAACGGGCTCTCTTGCTTCACGCGGCCGACGATGGTGTGGGTCTTGGTGTCGATGACGACGGTCTCGGGGCTGAAGCTGGAGCAGACGTAGCCGTAGGCGCCGTCCGGCGAGAAGATCGTCATGCCGGGCCCGTTCGGTACGGTGATCCGGCGGGTCTCCTTGGCGGTGGCGGCATCGAGCACCGCGATATGGTCCTCGCCGCGCACGCTCACCCAAACCTCTCGGCCGTCCGGCGTGAAGAAGGCTTCGTGCGGCGAGCGGCCGACATAGGCGGTGTGGCGGACCGCGTTGGTCGCCGTGTCTATGAAGCTCACGGAGTTCGAACCGATCGAGACCGCGAGCAGGGTCCTGTGGTCCGGCGAGAAGCCCATGCCGTGAACCAGAAGCTGCCCGCGATAGAGCGGGCTCAGGTTCATCGGCGTCGGGTCGCCGAGCCGGATCACCCCGAGCAGGGTGTTGGCGGCGGGATCGACCACCGAGACCGTGTTGGAGAACTGGTCGGAGGTGTAGAACCGATCCTTGCCGCTAACCGGCACGTCCGGGGCGGAAGCTGCGCCCGGGGCCTGCCCGGCGAGCGCCGGGCCGGAGAGCAGCGCGAGGGCGAGGATAGTCAGGGCGGTCTTCATCGGCGGGTCTCCGAGGGCATGGCGGCGGGGGCTGCACTGTGGTCGTGGGAATGGGCCGCACCAGTCGATGGCTGCGGCGCTTTAGGAAGACTGGCGAGCGCACGGCGCATCACATCGATCTCCTGGCCCTGCTCGACGACGATTCCTTGCGCGAGGCGACGCAGGACCGGATCCTTGCCGTAGAGCAGCTCCGCCTTGGCCATCGCGATCGCGCCCTCGTGGTGGGGGATCATCATCGCGGCGAAATCGCGGTCGGGATCGCCCGAGGGCGGGACCATCATGTCGGCGTGCATCCGCGTCATCGACTGCGCCATCATCGCGTCGAACGACGTTGACGACGCGGCCGGAGGCTCGCTGGCGGCCAGCGTCGGGCGCATCATCATCCGGCCGCCGACGAGGCCGCTCGCCATCAGCGCCGACGTCACGGCAAATCCCAGTGCTCCGCGCATGCGGCCTCCTCGCGATCCGGTATCAATGGAAGGGATGCCAGAGGACCGCCTTTATTCCGCGGCGGGGCCGAAAAAGCGTTCGCGCCGATGGGATCGCCTTTTTTCGTGTGTCAGCGGAATAAAGGCGCCCGTTTCGCATCCCTCCCGATGCGGTCATGCTCGACCGCGGGAGACTTCACCCATGCGCAATCTGCTGATCCGCACCGCCTTCGCGGCTATCGCCTTCTCCGCCGTGGCCGCCCAGGCCGCCGCGCCCGCCATGACGGCCGAGACCGCCAAGGGGCCGGCGCTCGTGGATGCCAAGAGCATGACCCTCTACACCTTTGACAAGGACATGGGCGGCAAGTCGATGTGCAACGGCCCCTGCGCCGCCAACTGGCCGGCCCTGACGGCTGCCTCCGGATCGGCGGCCTCCGGCGATTGGACGACGGTGACCCGGGACGACGGCACGATGCAGTGGGCCTACAAGGGCAAGCCGCTCTACACCTTCGCCAAGGACACCAAGCCGGGCGACACCACCGGTGACGGCTTCCTCAACGGTGCGTGGCACATCGCAAAGCCCTGATCGGTGAATGCCCGGATCGGCTCCCTCTGATTGGGACACGTCGTTGGACGAGATCGCCCCCCTGATCGAACCGCAGATCCCGGCCCTGCGGCGCTACGCGGTCGCGCTTCTTCGGGATCGCGAAGCGGCGGACGACCTCGTCCAGGACACCCTGGAGCGGGCATTGTCCGCCTGGTCCGGGCGTCGCCGCGACGGCGACCTGCGGGCGTGGTTGTTCACGATCGAGCGCAACCTGTTCCTCGCCGCCGTCCGACGCCGGGGCCGGCGCGGCGCCGATCTCGGCGCGGAAGTGTTGGAGCAGGTGCCCGATCCGAGCGCCGACCCGGGGGCAGCTTTGGGAGCCCGTGACGTACTCGCAGGGCTCGACACCCTGCCCGAGGAGCAGCGCTCGGTGTTGCTCCTCGTGGCGGTGGAGGACCTGTCCTATGCCGAAGCGGCACAGGTGCTCGGGGTGCCGCTCGGCACGGTGATGTCACGATTGAGCCGGGCGCGCACGCGGATGCGCGGATTTGTGGAGACGGGCCGGACAGGCCTGCTGAGGAGGGTTAAATGAGCGGGGATCCGCGCCCGGTCGGCGAGGACGATCTGCACGGCCTGATCGACGGCCGCCTTGAACCGGAGCGGCAGGCGCTGGTCGAGGCGTGGCTCGTGGGGAACCCCGCGCGTGCGGCTGAAGTCTCGACGGACCGAGTTCTGCGCGAGCGCCTGCGCGCCCGCCTCGCGCCGATCGCCGAGGAGGCGATCCCGGCGCGACTGCGGGTGGCCAACATCCGCTCGCGACACCTGTACCCTGGCGCACGCTGGTTCCCCATGGCGGCTGCGGCCGTGCTCTGCCTCGCGCTCGGCAGTGCCGGCGGCTGGGTTGGCCATGCCCTGCACGGTGTGCCCGCGGCGGCGGCGGTGGCGGAGGCACCGGCGACGCAGGACGCGGTCGCAGCCTTCCGCACCTTCGTGGTCGAGGCGGTGCATCCGGTGGAGGTGCGCGCCGACGAGAAGCCCCACCTCGTGACGTGGCTCTCGAAGCGTCTCGGTCACGCGGTCGCGGCCCCCGACCTCTCGGCGCAGGGCTTCCGGCTGATGGGCGGGCGCCTGTTGCCGGCCGGCACCGAGCCCGCGGCGATGTTGATGTACGACGACGACCGCGGCACCCGGCTGACGCTCTACAGCCGCGTCGGTGACGGCGACGGCCGCACGCTCTTCCGCTTCGCCCGCGAGGGCGACATCGCTGCCTTCTCCTGGGTCGATGGTGGCATGTCATACGTCGTCACCGGCCGCACCGACGAGGCCCGGCTGCTCTCCGTCGCGCAGGCGGTCGATGCGCACGTCCGCGGCCTCGCGCCGGATCGTCGGCAGCCATGACCCTCGATCAGCTTCGCATCTTCGTGGCGGTGGCCGAGCGACAGCACGTGACGCGGGCCGCCGAGGCGCTGAACCTCGTCCAGTCGGCGGTCAGCACGGCGATCGCCAACATCGAGGGGCGGCACGCGACGAAGCTGTTTCACCGGGTTGGCCGCGGGATCGAGCTGACCGAAGCAGGGCGCGTGTTCCTCGTCGAGGCCCGCGCCGTGCTCGCCCGGGCCGAGGCCGCCGAACTTGTGCTCGCCGACCTCAGCGGCCTACGACGCGGGACGCTGGCGCTTTTTGCCAGCCAGACCATCGCCAGCGACTGGCTGCCTCGCCACCTCGTCGCCTTCCGCCGGGCCTACCCTGAGATCGCTATCCGGTTGGCGGTGGGCAACACCACCGACGCCGCCGACGCGGTGCGCGCGGGGCAGGCCGAACTCGGCTTCGTCGAGGGGGCGCTGGACGACCCGACGCTCGCAAGCACGACCATCGCCCAGGACAAACTCGTCCTCGTGGTCGCCCCAAACCATCCCTTCGCCGGGGCGGCTGCACTCGCACCCGAAGACCTCGCCGGGGCCGACTGGGTGCTGCGCGAAGCGGGATCGGGAACCCGCTCGGCCTTCGAGGCGACCCTGGGTGCGGCCGGCCTTGCCGCGGCCCAGCTCCGGGTCATGCTCGAACTGCCCTCGAACGAGGCAGTGCGCGCCGCCGTCGAGGCCGGGGGCGGGGCCGCCGTCCTGTCCGAGACCGTGGTCGCCGCAGCGCTTCGAACCGGGACCCTGGTGCGGGCGGCGTTCGACTTACCGAGCCGGCCGTTCCGGGTGCTGCGCCACAAGGAGCGCTACCGCAGCCGGGCCGCCGACGCGCTTCTCGACCTGATCGCGACGGCGAACATCAAATGAGCGAGCCCGCGAAACCAGTGCCCCCCGACGACCCGCGGGTGAGGCTCGCCGAGGACCGGACGGTGCTGGCAGCCGAGCGTACGTTCGTGGCGTGGCTTCGAACCGGGCTCGCCTTTCTGGGCGTCGGCTTGGCCGCGCAGCGCTTCCTGCGGGAGGTGCTGGCGGTCTGGCCGCTGAAGGTGCTGTCGCTCACGTTGATCGGCTGCGCGCTTGCCTCGTTCGCCGGCGCCGCATGGCGGGACCGGGCGATCCGGGCGCGTCTCGCCCATGCCGAGATCCCGATGATGCCGCGCATCCTCACCATCGGGATCGCGGCCTTGCTGATCGCGATCTCGGGCCTCGCGGCCACCGCCTTGCTCTGGGCGTGATGATCAGGCCACGGTGACCCGCACCCGGTGCCATGCGGCGCTAAGGTAGCCCTTGTAGTTCCAGGTGTCGTCGGGGGCGGCCGGCTGGGTCTGGCCGGCGGAGTCCCAGGCCCGCACCGCAAGTTCGTGCTCGCCGGCCGTCAGCTCGCGCTCGATCTCCCAGAATGTCCACGCGTAGGGCGCGTCGGCATCGCGGTCGATCCGGGCCTGCGCCCAGCTGCGGCCGCCATCCGTCGAGACGTCGACGCGGGCGACCGCGCGGTCGCTGGCGATGGCATAGCCGCGGATCGCGTGCCGGCCGGCCTTCAACGCCGCGCCGCGGGCGGGCTCGCAGATCGCGCTGTTGAGCGGCATCGCCTCGATGGTGATGCCGTGGGCGGGGTCCGCGGTCTCGGCCGTCACGTCGGGCGGAAACAGCTTGTAGTCGTCGGCCTGCATCGGGTTGTCGGAGGGCCGGTCCTGCACCGTGATCCGGGCGAGCCATTTCGGGCTGCGGATGCCGGCAAATCCCGGCACCACCACGCGCAACGGATGGCCGTGCTCGGGGGCGAGAGGCTCGCCGTTCATCGCGAAGGCAAGCAGCGTCTCGGGCGCCAGCGCCTTGGCGAGAGGGATCGAGGCGCCGAAGCGCGTGTCCGTGTCCGCGATCCGGTCGTGGCTCTCGAAGGCGACGTAGCGCTCTTCATCTGCATCGATGCCGGCCGCGCGCAGCACCTCGGCGAGCCGCACGCCGGTCCATTCCGCGTTGCCGATGGCACCGGGCGCCCACGGGTCACCGGAGACCGGCGCCACCGCCAGCATGTCGGCCCGTCTGTTGCCGGCGCATTGCATCACCGCCGTGACGGTGGCGTGCGCAAAGCGCGCCTTGAGTTCCGCGAGGGAGAGTTCGAGCGGCATGGTGACCATGCCATCTACCGTCAGGCGGTAGCTGTCGGCGTCGAGGTCCGGGATGTCGCCGTGGCTGCGGACGTAGAAGTCGGCCTGTTCGGTGAGGAACGCCGCCCGCAGGCGATCGAGCGGCGGCTCGGCGTTGTAGGGCGCCTTTCCGTGGACGATGAGGCGGTCCTTGCGCTGGAACAGGCGGAGCATGGGGTCTTTGTCCTGCGTACTTGACATGTCGACGACGAGAACGCGCCGGGGGCGATAAGGCCCCCGGCGCGCGTCGCCTCAGGGCTTCATTGTCGAGACCACCGCATTCTTCGCGCGATCGACCACGGCGACGCTGAGATCGCGGTTGAGGACGTAGGCGCGGGCGTTGTCGGCCGAGAACGCGATCGCCTGGCGCGGCTCGTTCAGGCCGGTCACCGTGGCGACAACCTTGAGGGTGCCGGTGTCGATCACTGAGAGTGAGTTGTCCTTGAGGTTGCCGGAATAGACGAAGCGACCGTCCGGTGTCAGTGCGGCTCCGTAGGGGTCCTTGCCCACCTCCACCTCGGAGGTGACTTTGCGGGCGGCGATATCGACCACGCCGATGGTATTGCGGCCGCTGTTGGCGGCAAACAGCGTCTTGCCGTCCTTGGTGATCGAGATGGCGCGCAGCTTGTCGAACCCAGCGATCTCGCCGGTGATCTTGTTGGTGGCGGTATCGACCAACGTGATTTTGTCGCCGAGGAAGTTCGTCACGAACACGGTCTTGCCGTCGGGCGACAGCTTCACGCCCTGGCGCGGCTGCGCGAAGCCGGGAATCACGGCATCTGCCAGCATAGTCTTGGTGTCGAACACGGTCAGCGTGCTCGCGGCCTCGTTGTTGACGTAGAGCTTGCCCCCGTCGGCCGAGAGCACGGTGCCGAAGACCCCGGGCCCGGCGGCGAGAACGCCGGCTTCCTTGCCGGTGGCGGTCTCGTAGACCGTGATCCGGCCGGTGCCGCTGTCGGAGACGTAGAAGCGGGCGCCGTCCGGCGCGAACACGATGTTGCGCGGCGTGACGAAGCCGTCGAGGCGGCGCAGCACCGTGCCCTTGGCGACGTCGTAGACGACGACGGCGCTCTCCTCGCTGTTCGATACAGCGGCGACGGTCCCGGCAGCGTTCAGCGCCAAGGCGTTGTTCTTGATCGCGCCGTCGAAACCAGCGGCGGACCCGGGCTGGCCCTGGGCGAGAAGCAAGGCAGCTCCGGCGAGGAAGGCGCGGAGACTGGTGCGGATATGGGTCATGAAGCGGGTCTCTTGGGCATGCGCGCTCGTTCGGCGGCCGGGGCCAGCCGTGCGGGCGGGTTCGAAATCGGATTGCGTCGTGCGGGACCGGTCCGGCCATGCATCGCCTTAAGGAGATGCCAGCGAGGGCGGTCTATTCCCCGAGGCCGGCGAAAAAACGCGGCGGCCTCGGGATTCGGGAGTTCAGGGGGTCGGCTTCAACGCCGTGAGGTAGTCGACGATGGTCTGCACGTCGGCCTGATCGACCGGAGCCTTGTAGATGTGGACCATCTTGTTCACGGTCTCGGTCCACTGCGCCTTCGTGAGCTTGGGCTGGGTCAACACCATCCCGGCCGAATGGCAGGCGAGGCAGTTGTTGTTGACCGCCTCGGCCCCGGGCCCGTCGGGGAAGATCCGGTCGGAGGTCGGCATCTCGATCGATTGCGAGGTGAAGCGCATCGGCTCGGGAGCCGGGGCGGCGAGCGCCACCAGGGGAGACAGTATGAGCGCGACGCTGAGGGCTGCAGAGCGGATCGGGGTCATGGCTGTTCTCCTCAAGCGGCCTGGAAGGACACGGTTTCTATACCGTTCTGCATGAAGCCGGCCCCGTTCCAGACCCGGTCCGTGGGCTGCGCGACGCCGTTGGTGTTGGTGCAGCGGACCTTCACCGTGTGGGTGCCGGCGGCCAACGCCGGCAGGCTGCCCTCGAAGCGGCGGAAGCTGTAGGGGCCCTCGTCCGCGCCGAGCTGTGCTGGAAACCACGTCGCGCCGCCGTCGCCGGAGAAGTCGACCGCCTTCACCCCGCAATCGCCGCCGAAAGCGATGCCGCGCAACGCCACCGGCGCGCCGGCCGTCACCTTGGCGCCATCCTGCAGGTTGGTGACGAACGAGCGCGGTACCATCTTGTTGATCGGCACCGTCTTGAAGCCGGTCTGGCCGGGCTTGATGTTGGCGCCCGGCACGTCCGGGATGCGGTAGGCGGTCTTCATCCAGTACTGGTCGTCGGGCTTGTCCAGCACCTCGATCTCCGACAACATCTTGACCCAGTAGGTCGAGTACCAGCCCGGCACCACGAGGCGAAGCGGGAAGCCGTTGAGAAGCGGCAATTGCTCGCCGTTCATCGCGTAGGCGATCATCACCTCACCGTCGTTGGCGTGGTCGAGATCGAGCGACTTCTTGAAGTCCGGCGCGTCGTCCACGACCGGCTCATCGAGGCCGCTGAAGCGCACCTGCACGGCACCGGCCTTCACCCCGGCCTTTTCGAGCACGTCCTTGAGGCGCACCCCGGTCCAGCGGGCGTTTCCCATCGAGCCGTTGGCCCATTGCGCGCCGGGAACCCGCGGCTCGAACAGCCCGCGGGAGTTGCCCGAGCACTGGTTGACCGCGGCGATCTCGAAGCGCGGCAGGCCGGCGATGGCATCGAGGGAGAGCGAGAGCTCCTTCTCGACATGACCGTGGACCTTGAGACGGAAGGTGCCGGCATCAACCTCGGTTGGGATCGAGGCCCAGTGCCAGCGCACGTAGAAGCGGTCGTTGGGGGTGAACACGCCCTCATCGAACACCGCAAACGGCGTCTCCAGCAGCGGCGGATGGGTACGCTGGAGGATCATCTCGCCCTTGCCGGGAAAGGCCGTCGTGAGATCCCGCACATCCGGGCCGCCGGGTAGCGGCAGCTTCACCGAGCCCGCGGCCCAGGCCGGCATCGCGGCGGCAAGGCTGCCGAGCCCGAGCCCGCCCAACAGGAGGCGGCGGTTCGTCGGTCTTTCCAATCCGTGCATGGTCTCTCCCTTCAAAGTTCGTCGGCGTCGATGCGTTCGAGGGCACCGGACCCGTGGCGATTCCTTGCGACTAGGGAGATGCTACGGGATGCGTTTAATTCCCACCAACGGTCTTTCGCGATGCGAACGATCTCCCAATGCGATGATTTGAGAATTTTGGATCTCCGCGCCGGTGGTGCCAGATATCGTCTCGACGTCAGACCGCCGGTGCTTCGACAGGCGCGGTCCTGCGACACCCGAACAAGGCGTGACGCTCGGCGAAACCGCGAAGGGCGACAATGCCGAGCGGTTCGAGGGCATGCGCCAGGCCGTGGAGGAAGGTGTCGGTGGCGATCAGCGGCGTGTCGTAGGTCTTGCACAGGCGCTCGACGCGAGCGAGCACGTTGAGATCGCGGCCGATCGCCGTGAAGTCGACCCGGTCGCCGCCGCCGATATTGCCGTAGGCGACCTCCCCAACATGAAGTGCGACGCCGACCTCAAAGGCAGCCCTGTCACCGTCGCGCAGGGTCGCAAGCGCATCGAGTGCGGCCTCGGCGGCACGCAAGGCGGCACGGCGCGCCTCGGCCTCGTCGCGATCGGCATCGAACACGGCCAGCAGCCCGTCACCAATATACTTTAGCACCTCGCCGCCTTCCGCCTCGACGGCCGGCACGATGGCATCGAACATCCGGTTGAGGGCGGCCACGACATGGTCGGGGCTTTGCCGGTCGGACAGTTCACCGAACCCGCGCAGATCGGTCAGCATCATCGCGGCCCGCATGAGGCGTACGTCGCCGCGCCGCACTGTGCCGGCCAGGATTTGCCGCGCCGGGTCGCGCCCGACATAGGCGCTCAGGACCGCGCCAAGCATGTCGTCGAGCGCCTTGATTTCGAACAGCAGCGAGAACGGCTCGACCAGCGCTAGCAACGTCTCGATCTCGATCGGCGTGAAGCCGCCCGGTCTCGCCGTGGCCCAGGAGGCGGCACCCATGCGTCCACGCGCGGCATGCAGCGGCGCGATGAGGTAGTCGGTCAGACCCTCGTTGCGAAGCTCGCCAAGCACGGGAAACGGCAGCGGCCCATCCCCGTCGAGACGGCATTGGAGTGGGGTCCGCGTCTCGACCACGTGCTCGACGGTGTTGCCGTGGAAGGTCGGCGTGCCCTCGATGCCGTGGCGGCGACGCAGGGCTAGGCTCGACGTTCCTGGATGCCAGACGCGCATCACCCACCGGAACGACGGATGCAGGGTCGGCGCGTGGGTGGTGGCGCGGGCCAGCGGCAGGCCAAGCCCCGAGAGGCACGCACTGAACCCATCGAGAAGGGCTGCCGCGTCCACCGCTTCGCGACCCGGCCCCATCAACCATCCCGTCGCCTGCGCGACTGCCTCGGATGAAGATTGGGACGAACGTGTCACGGCAATTCTTCCATCAAGGGGTCGGATCGATGCCATAGCGTGGATCAGACGAGGCCGAGCACATGGATCAGGCCGAGGCTGACGGCGCCGAGGGCAAGGAGCGAGGCGACCACAGCGAGGGTCACCCGCGCCCCGGCCTTGGCGACGCTGCGCACGTCGACCCCGAGGCCGAGTGCCGCCATCGAGACTACGGTCAGCACGTTGGCGGTCTCCGACATCGGCGCGAGCGCGACTTGCGGGATCAGCCCGGCCGAGCGGAGTCCCGCGAGCGCCAGGAAGGCGAGGATGAACCACGGCACCAGGCGGTGGATCGCGAGGCCGCCGGGGGCCGGGCGGTCGCCGGTTGTGACGCCGGGGGCGGCCTCGTCGGTCTCCTCGCGCAGCCGGCTCGCGCCGAGGGAGAGCATCAGAACGACCGGCCCGAGCATCAGCACCCGGACGAGCTTCACCAGGGTTCCGACCTGGACGCTGAGCGCCGCGACCGGCGCGGTGGCGGCGAGGACCTGCGGCACGGCGTAGACGGTGAGGCCGGCGAGCACGCCGTACTGCATCGGCGACAGGCCGAGCAGCGGCACCAGCAGCGGCAGGCCGAGCACCACCAGCACGCCCAGCACCGCGGTGAAGGCGATGGAGGCGGCGACGTCCTCGCCGTCGGCGCCGATCACCGGGGCGGTGGCGGCGATCGCCGAGTTGCCGCAGATCGAGTTGCCGCAGGCGACGAGGATCGCCATGCGCGAATGCAGTCCGAGCGCCCGGCCGATGCCGTAGCTCGACAGGATCGCGACCACGACGACGCCCGCGATGCCGAAGAGCAGGCCCGGGCCGGCGGCGAGGATCGTCGCGAGGCTGAGCGACGCGCCTAGCATTACGACCGCGATCTCCAGCACGGTCTTGGCCCCGAAGGCGATGCCGGGAAAGAAACGCTGCGACGGGGTCCAGGCGGTGCGGATCGCGCTCCCGAGGAGGATCGCCAGCACCAGGGCTTCGAGCCAAGCGCGACCGAACAGGTGCGTCTCGACGGCTTCGAAGCCGACCGCTGCGGCGGTAACTGCCACGCAGAGGCCCAGTCCTGGAAGGATGGCTCTCGTGCCGGCCAGGGCACGCATCGATCGAGGGTGGGAGACAAGTCTGGGGGCGGACATGGGTGGCTCCGATGTGATGCCGGAGAATCCCACTTCCCTTTCATTCACTCCAACGGAATGATTAGATAATTCCAATCACTTAATTAGATCAAATGGGGATCCCTTCGAAGCGTGAGGCGACCCATTCTTGGGGGCCTACAGGCGGATTCAACCGTCGATCCAGCGGGCCTCGATCGTCGTGTCCGCAGCAAACTCATAGATCCTGACGGAGCCCGTCGCGAGTTCGAGTTGCTCGACCTCCGCCGGGCTGAGGTCGTCGAGCGCCATAACGAGCGCCCGCAGGCAATTACCGTGGGCGACGACGAGCACGTCCCCGCCCATGACCGCCGGTAGGATGGATCGGAGGTAGCATGGCACGATGCGGGCGACGGTATCGCGCAGGCTCTCACCGTTCGGCGGCGCCTCGGCGTAGGAGCGCCGCCAGGTCTCGATCCGCTCCGCCCCCCAGCGCGCATCGGCGGCGGTCTTGTCGAGCCCGCTGAGGTCGCCGTAGTCTCGCTCGTCGAGCGCGGCGAAGCGTTGAGGGATTAATCCGGGTTGCCCGAGCGTATCGAGGATAAGCCGGCCGCTCACGACGGCCCGCGTCAGCGTCGAGGTGAAGGCATCGGAAAAGCGCCAGCTGCGCTCGGCCAAACGCCGCCCGGCTGCCACGGCTTCTATCCGACCCTGCTCGGTCAAGGGCGAGTCCAGCAATCCCGTGAACAGACCGGATCGGTTGGCTACGCTCTGGCCATGCCGGACCAGCACGAGACGTCGCGTGATTGGGGCTTTGCGATCGTGAATCACTCTGTCTCCCAAGGCAACGCACTTTCGCGTCGGTCGCATCGCCTCTGATGAAAACGGCATCCGGCTTTAACGAACTTCGACCCTGAGATGGGTTGGACCGTCCATCCGGAGACGGCGATTCATCCTAGGTCCGCTTTAGAACGTCTTGCGACCGAAAGCAGCCAAGCTGCTTCCCACCCAACCCAGTCATCCGGTAGCTCGGCCAGCGATGTCCGAAAAACGAACGTTTTCCTTACACGTCGGCCGAACCCCTCTTCAGCCCCCTGAAACCCGCCCATTTGTGTAAAGAAAATATGTCAAGAAAACTATTGTCAGGAAAACGTCCCTGTGGGACTATCCTGACATGCTTGTTGGCTACGCGCGTGTGTCCACCCTCGACCAGAACCTGGATCTGCAGCGCGATGCCCTGCTGAAAGCCGGCTGCGAAAAGATCTTCGAGGAGAAAAAGAGCGGCAAGGCCGGCACCAAACGGCCCGAGTTCGAGGCCGCCCTCGCCTACCTGCGCCCGACCGACGTGCTGGTGGTCTGGAAGCTTGACCGCCTCGGCCGTTCGCTCGTCGAGATGATGCGCACGATCGATGGGCTGCGCCAGAAAGAGATCCACTTCCGCAGTCTGACCGAGCAGTTCGACAGCGCGACCGCCCACGGCCGGTTCGCCCTGCAGATGCACGGCGCCATGGCCGAGTATTTTCTCGACCTTAACCGTGAGCGGACGATGGAAGGCCTGAAGGCCGCCGTCGCCCGCGGGCGCAAGGGCGGCCGGCGCAAGGCGCTGTCCGAGGGGGATCTGGAGGTGGGGCGCGCCCTGCTCGCCGCCGGCAACATCTCGATCGCCGAGATTGCCAAGCGCCTCGGGGTCAGCCGCATGACCTTTTACACCTACTTCCCCCAGGCGCGGACGCGCAGCCAGGCGGCGAAAGGCTAAGCCCGATGCCGATCCGCCCGGAAAACCGCTTCTTCTACCCAATCGACTGGGTGCAGCTCTCCCAGGTGATCCGCTTCGGGCGGGCCAAAGGCTGCTGCGAAGGCTGTGGCCGCCCCCACGGCCAGCTGGTCTGCCACCTGGGGGACGGGCGCTGGTGGGATGAGGTGGCGCAGACCTGGCGCAGCGGCAAGGGCCGCAAGCTGAAGCTGGCACCGCCCGAGGCAATCCCAGCCGACACGCCGCGCTATACCACCCGGGTGTATCTGGCCTGTGCCCACCTGGATCACGACCCGGGCAACAACGCGCCCTCGAACCTCAAGGCGCTTTGCCAGCGCTGCCACATCCTGCACGACCGGGAGGAGCATCTTAGACAACGTTGGCTGACCTATCGGCTGCGCAAAGCCCGTGGTGATCTGTTCTTAGGCCCATACACCGCTTAGACACGGCCCGATTAGATGATGTCAGTACGCTCCTATTATTGAGGTGACCTTTTTGCATTGCGAGCGCAACGCAGCAGGATTAGGCATAGAGCCTCCGCCATGCATATTATCTCTACTGTATTCATTGATAGAACGTAGATCAGAAACCCGCCCATACATGGGATCTGTACTACCGGCTGTCTCAACTTGCCTCGCCATCTCGTCCAGCATAACGAGCGGAGCAAAGCGGCCGGGAAACCTTGCGCGCATGTAATCTTCTAGGAATGGCCGCAGATCTTTGATAAGAGACTCGGCCGTGACACCCTGTAGAAAGTGACCGCAGCGCGCATATTCACGAATGCGTTCTGCTTGTCGAACATAAAGATCCTTCAGTTCATCAGCTGAGCTCCAGCTTGAGATAGATCCTCTGCCCTCATCTGTGCAGTTTAATTGAAACGAGCTGCATTGGTCGCGCGAGTTCTTCTCAATCAACGCTAAAAAGCGCGGATCGTGGGAAAGTACGATAACCTGGCAGGCGTCCCTGGCTAGTGCACGGATTTGGCTCGTCGTTTCCCACTGACGGTCCAAGTCCTGACTGCTGAAGGGGTCATCAAGAATGATTGTCGAGTTAGAAAATGAGGCGCTCTCCCTCACCTGAAGCAAAAAGAAGCTAAACGCCAACGTCGATTTGTCACCTGCGCTTAGAACCGTCGTAAAGCAAGGTTTGTCCTCTTGTCGTTCCCCGACATCAACGTGATGGTCGCCGATCGATATGCAGAAGTGAACATTGGCCTCGCGTCCTATGAAATTTGTCTTTGTTTGGCTGATTTGAAATCTTGTACCGAAGCTTTCAAGAAGGGCATTGAGCAGATTTTGCTTCTGAGCGATGGTCGCAGTCGTATAGGTCCGTAATGCCTCCTGAGCCGCTTTCTTTTCTATCTCGATTTCAGCCCGCCTGCTGGTATAGGCAGTCCAATCTGCGACTTCTGTGACGAGAGGGGGCAACGTTTTGAGGCGTAGAGCGTCATTCTTGTCGTACACCTCCTGTGTCCGTTTAACGTCAAAATCCGCGATATTGCTTCGAGCTGCAGAAATTATCTCGACGCAGTTTTGTAATCGCGATTGATAGCTATTAAATTTTGCAAATCCATCCACGATCTCAGTGAGATTTTCGATCGTGAGAACGCTAAGAGGGTTTGCCTTCTTTGCGGCGAGGTGAGCTTCTAATGCCTGAACGGAGTGCTGAACCGCATACAGGTCCTGTGCGGATAACTCTGGGATCTCACCTAGATCACAAACATTGCTCCAGAAAGTAAGATCTGAGCTCGTTTTCGCGATAAAGTCAGCGACCTTTTCTCCCTTTGATCCGTACGTCTCCGCAAACAAATCGTAAGCTAGGTCAATCCTTTTCAAAAATGCTGAATACTCTTCACTAAAATATCCTCTGAAGAGTGATACGATATCAACTTTCGATGTGTCCTGCGTGCAGAATGGACATTTGTCTTCCTGCATGTGTTCAATGCCAAATTTGAGCCAGCGTGTGCCCTGTAGCTCCATAGCATGCGTGGTTATATGATCTTGCAGGACAGCCTCTGCTTTCGCACTGAGGGTTTCGATGGTTTCGGCTGATAGAGCGCAGATGCCATCAATTTCAGGCGTTGGCAGCGGCGAAGGCGCTTGCTTTAGCTTTACAGCTACGGAGTTCCTAGCCAGTTCCAGAGATTTGCGTGCGCGATCAATTATCCTGTCGATATCCTCCGGTACGCTTTTCTGAACGAACGCCTTTATGTCTGTGACGACGGGACAGGCTCGTTTGATAGTTTTCTCAACAGCGCTAATCTTCGTCGCGAGTTCGCGCTGTTCGCTGTCGAGCTGTGATATTTTGTCCGCCAGCTTCACACCTTCTTCGCCGAGGACAATAGGAATAAGGCTTCGTTTGTTATCCCGCGTTACGCTTTCACCGACATGGAGATTGCGACGGACAAACTCAGCATCGAAAACGTGTACTGGGCCGGGACAAGAGTTCCACTTGCCTACTGAATAGGTCACTGCGCCGTGCGTATGCCATTGAAGATGCGCAGAGGGCTCCTTTGTTGCGCCCAAGCGTTTGCGAGCAGCAATCAGGCGAGCGTCCTGCTCGGCAGCAGAGCGAATAATCGAACAAAGCGTGCTTTTTCCAAGCCCATTACGTGCAAAAACAGCTGTCAGACTGCCGAAATGAGGAGCTTGATGCTTGAGCGTCTTAAACCGCCCAATTTCTTCAACTGTCTCAACTTTCAAAAGCATTTGCACAGCCTAGCTTAGGTGCGAGCGCTTAGTAAGGTGCTTGCAATGGGCTTGGGCTAAATGCCGTAGGTTGAATTTATTAATCCTAAATTGACTCAGCGGCCGGTTGCGACAGCCAAGTGCACGCCGGCTGCCTTCTGGACGGTGCTCAGGACGCTGAACAGGTTGCTGGCGGTCGGATTACCGGTTGGGCTGAGCATGCGCATCAGGCTCTTGGACGAGGCGCCGGTTTCTGCGGACAGGCGCTTGAACCCGATCGTCGCGTTGATGTAGTCGCGAAGGACCGCCTTGCCGGTGTCGAGGTCCCCGGCCAGGAACTGGTCGACCGCCTCGGTCAGCAAGGCGTCGCGGAACGCCGGGTCGCGCTCGGCGTGGGCCTTCACGGTGTCCTTGAAGCTGCGGGTCAGGTCCATCACTTCTCCTCCTTCTTGCGTCGTTTGTGCTCCGCCCAGTGCGACTGCGTCGTGGGAACGTTGTCCTTCTACACCTATAGGTTCCGCGCAGCAATGTTATGAAGGTTTATCTATCTAATATAGATCATATTAAGTTCTGCATATGCTGGTATAAAGTAAAACGCACGTGGCACAATTGACTGACGAGCACGTAAGGCACATAGCAGACACCTTAACAGCACTCACTGACCTCGCTCATGGGTTGCTTAAGCAATGATACTCGAATGAAGCCATCGCCGAAAGGATGATGGAGGGAGCTTTCCAAGCGTTAAGACACGACCGAGCGCTGTTCTTGACTGTGCTGGGGCGTTTCCGGCAAGGCTACAAGCTGTAACTGTTGCGCTTACTTGC
Source organism: Methylobacterium sp. J-076 (assembly GCF_022829405.1). GTDB lineage: Bacteria > Pseudomonadota > Alphaproteobacteria > Rhizobiales > Beijerinckiaceae > Methylobacterium. Next base: position 5,017 of record NZ_JAKSXW010000016.1, on the reverse strand, counting down.
AGCTAATAAAAAGGCCGCCGAGCGGATTGCTCAAGGCGGCCTTGCGGGAAAACGGTCCAGAAAAAGCTTGCCCCGGCGGTATGCTAGGCAGGGACCGGCCGGGGGATACGTGTTAGAAGATGGGGCAACTGATCGAGAAATTCAAGTGAAATCCGCTGTGCGTGCCTACCTTCGCTGACGTCCTCTCCACCGACCGCTTCGCCACATACCGGACCTGGGCCAACGGTGACGATGCCCTGGCGCTCCGGCTCTACACTTTCAACGTCCAGCTATCCGCCGCGCTCTATGGACCGTTGCACATGCTGGAGGTGGCGCTTCGGAACATGGCCGACGCCCAGCTGACGACCGTCTATGGACCGGACTGGCTCGACGATGCGACCGCCCTGCCCGGCCGCTACCAGCGTGAATGCGTGATCAAGGTGCGTGCCACGCTGCTGCGTGAGCGGAAGCCCGCCAACCACGGGCAGATGGTCGCTGAGCTCACCTTCGGGTTCTGGAGCTCCCTGTTCGGCCATGACGCGACCCACCTGTGGCAGCATCTCCGGCCCATCTTCAAGGCAAAGGGCATCCAGCGCGGCCTGATCGCCGGCCAGCTGCGCGACCTCCGGCATCTGCGCAACCGGGTCGCCCACTACGAGCCGATCCTCGCGCAGCCGCTGGCCCAACGCTACGGTAATCTCACCACCCTCACCGGCTGGCTATCGCCGACCGCGGCTGCATGGATCGCGCAGACCTCAACCTGGGGTACCCTCTATCCGGCGGTGCCTGTGCTGGTGCCCAACGTGGCGGGCGACCTGCGGGTTGAACCAGCGGTCATCCCCTACCTACCTGCCTGATCTCTGGAATTCCGCATAATCGTAAATACGACGGTGAGCGATGGCTGGAGTGTTTGAATTGCCGAAGGCCGACAGCGCTGCCGGACGCGCCGCCGAGCGTGGGACGCTCATCGTTGCCGATCTGCCGATCGAAGGGATCTGGACCCAGCTGTCCCTGTGGGAGAGCCAGGCTCTTGCCGCCAAACTGGTGCGGACCAAGGCTGAAGGGCTCAGGGATGCGCCCGATGATGCCAAGATCCAACGCAAGGCCGCCTCCCTCGCCTACTGCCTCCGGAACGCCCGTGAGTACCTGCGTGGTGGCCAAAGTGCGATCACGCCGCGGGTTGTCGCCAACTACTACGGCTGTATGTGGCTCGCCAGCGCGATCCTCGTCGCCAATCCGAGCAATGACTTCAATCTGGAGAAGCTGGAGAGCATCACCAAGTCCGGCCATGGCCTCGGCAACATCGCCGACGAGCACCGCGCTTTCCCGGACAATGAGTTCGTCTACGTGCGTGAAAGCGGCTTCTTTCCCGAGTTCCTGAAGGCGCAGGGGCTGAGCCGCGCCGACTTGAACGCGGTCAAAATCGCCGGAGCCTCGGTTCGCGATGTGGCCGGGCTTGAGCCTGAGCGCGCCGGGCGCCTGATCTCCGTCATCGATATTCTGGCACGAATCCCCGAGCTGAAGAGCACCTTCGAGTATGTCACCGATCGGCCGGCGCTGTCCTTTGGCATCGCCCACGCCTTCTATAACGGGCAGGAAGAGGCCGAGGACAGGTCGGCAAGCGGACGCTTCTTCTCTGGTCCCCAGCGCTCCCGTGACTACACCTGGGTGGCCCTTACGGGTGTGGCGCATCTCGATCAGGGCTTCATCGAAGAAAACGGCCCGCCCCTCACCGAGCACGTGCTGCGCACGTTCGCAGGCCATACCGCATGGGAAGGTAAGCTGGCCCACCCGGCCGGTCAGCTCTGGTGGAGCCATATCAAGAGCTACAAGTCGGCCATGTGTGGCTCGTCATGGATCAAGCCGCTGCTCGGGCATGTGGACGATCCGTTCTCGCTCAACCTGATGATGCTCTACGAGCTGAGCATCCTGGCCCGCTATCGGCCGGCCGTCTGGCGGGAGATCATCGAGGGGGCACTCGATCAGTACCGCGCCCTGATCGAGGCCTACAATCAGGTGGTTGATCGCGTGATCCCGGAGCTGGCGCTGCAGGCGATCTCCGGTCAGCGGGTCACGGCCACTACGTCAGGATCGATGCTCGCACCCATCTGACGCCAAGCAGTCACGGCGACGGAGCGCATATTTCTGGAAATACGACTTTGCGACCCTGCCCGGTCAGGTAACGCTCGCGGTACCAACCATGAGAGATCAGAGAGAGGTGGCCCCGGCTTATCCCCGGTCGATGCCGCTGCGGAACCTGACCCCACGGGTCGGCCGCCGACAACCCATGTGGACCCTCCTTCTGCGGCCCGCCCGCGATCATAGAACCGCTTCCTGCGTCGCCGAGAGGGTGGCGTCTTCGTTGTGGATTTCATGCCAGAAATACGATTTTGTGGGTCTGTGGCTTTGCAGAAATGTGACCTGGTGGCCACAGGGAGAGCAGAGAGCGTTAACGAAGCGTTGGCAGCGTCGTGCTTGTGTGAAATCGTGAACCCACAGATGCGGGTTTGCGGGAAATCGTAAATCCGACGAAACGCAAATCCAGAAAGGCGACCGCATGATCATCGGGGTGCTTAACCAGAAGGGCGGGGTCGGTAAAACGACCATCGCGACCAACCTCGCTGCCGTGGTCGCCAAAGCCGGCAACCGGGTGCTGCTGGTCGACGCCGATCCGCAGGGCAGCTCGATGGCTTGGTCGTCTGCCCGTGAAGCCGACCCGCTGTTCCCGGTCATCAGCATGGCCAAGCCGACCCTGCATAAGGACCTGCCCGAGCTGGCGGCCGACTACGATGTGGTGATCATCGACGGCGCGCCGCGGGTGAACGATCTTGGCCGTGCCGCGATCCTGGCCAGCGACGTGGTGCTGATCCCAGTCCAGCCGTCACCCTACGACGTGTGGGCCTCTGCCGATACGGTGCAGCTGATCCGTGAGGCGCAGCAGTTTAAGGAAAACATCAAAGCCGCTTTTGTGATTAACCGCAAAATCGTAAATACGGCGATCGGCCGGGATGTCGCTAACGCCCTGGAGCAGTTCGACTTTCCGGTCCTGCCCAACGCGCTCTGTCAGCGCGTGATCTACGCGGAGAGCGCGGCCCAGGGGAAGGCGGTGATCGAAACGGATCCCAAAAGCGAGGCCGCGATCGAGATGGCCCAGCTAGCTGCCGAGCTCGTTCAGACCAAAACCAAGACCAAAAAGGAAAGGAAGGCCGCATGAGCAAGGCTGGCAAATCGGTATCGTTCAAGGTGCCTACATCGAAGCTGGCCTCGGGCGCTGATGCCTGGATCGCCAACCGCGGCGCCGAGCCGGCGACGGACCAGGAAAGCGGCAATGTGACCAGCCTCAAGTCCGTTGAGGCTGCCCCCGTCGAGGCTGCCAAGGAGAAGATGTCCCGCTTCACCATCGACGTGCCGGAAAGCCTGCACCGCCGCGTGAAGATGCAGTGCGCCGCCCGCGGCCAGAAGATGGCCAATATGATGCGCGACCTGCTCGAACGCGAGTTCCCGGCGTCGTAAATGCGCTGATGCAGAAATCCGCTTTTACGACATTCCGGAAATCCTGACGTGAGCGAACCTGTCCGCCTCGACCTGATGCCCCTCGACCTGTTCGGGGCGTTGGGGCTGCACGAGAAGAACGCCTACCTGCAGGACCTGGCGGATACGTTTTGCGCCCGGACCGGGCGTGAGACGCTGGAGCTCAGCAAGGATGCCCTGAGCCGCCTGCGCCGCTTCTACAGCCGGCGCAGTCTGGCCGACCTTAAGATCGCACCGGAGCCAGCCAACGCGCTGGAGCAGGCCCTTAAGGACCTTGGCGAGGCCGTCAAACTCAACGAGCGACGGCCGGACATCGTTGGGGCGCTGACCGCTGAGCTGCCAGCACCGGTGCTCCGGGAAGCCCCTGAAGACGACAGCCAGCTCTCGTTCTTCGTGCCCAGCATCTACGACGCGCCCCTCAAGGACGACGTCAACCTGATGGACGTGGCCCCGTTCTCCCTTGGCAAGGCCAAGCGGGGAGGGGAGATCCGCTACGAGCTGAAGGACTGCATCATCACCATTGACGGCAGCGCCTCAGCCGGCCTCGCCACGGTGTTCGACTACGACATCTTCCTGCACATGGTCACCAGCCTGGCCGAGGAGGCGCGCCGCTACCGCCTCAACCTGGACAAAGGGCTGCGCACCGATGCGCCGGCTCGGGTCTACCGCCCGAGTTCGTCGCACATCCTAAAGTTCTGCCGGCGCAGCTCCGGCGGCAAGCAGTACAAGGACCTGGAGTCCGCCCTCGACCGCCTGCAGGGCACCCGCATCAAGGTCCTCAACCTGACTGGTGGCAGCCGCCGCGAGGTCGTTGCGATGCCGCTGATCCAGACGTTCAAGGTGATCAGCAAAACCACCACGGGCAACATCGACCAGGTAGAAATCGGCATCCCGGACTGGGTCTACAACGGCGTGGTGCGGGAGAAGGGCAACCCGCAGATCCTGACCCTCAATCCGGAGTATTTCCTGATCACGCAGGGGATCGGCCGGTTCATCTACCGGCTGGCCCGTCGCGCTGCCGGCAAGACCGGCATCGCTCGCTACGGGTTGAAGGAGCTGCATAAACGCAGCGGCTCCTTGCAAGGGCTGCCGCAGTTCGCCTTCCAGGTGCGCCAGTTCGTCAGCAGCACCCGGGTGTTCCCGTTCCCGGATTACGACCTGGAGATCGTCGAGGGCAAACGCGAAGAGATCCTCGTCATGCGTGAGCGCAAGCCCGACGCGGCTGATGTTCCTTTAGGCAGCGGTGCTGGCGCCCCCGAGCTTCCCCTCGCCTGAAGCCGTTTTTGTCAGCCGTTTTTGTCAAAACCGTACTTCGCCAATGGCCCCGCCGCGGCGTGGAAAGCCCCGCCCAGCCTGTGGAAAACTTTTGTCAGGACCGTACTTCACCAATCAAAACCCGTACTTCGCCAATGACATCCCGTACATCACCAATGACAAGCCGTACATCGCCAATCCGAGCACCGTACATCACCAATTCCGTTAACCGCTAAGCCGCTGTAAAAGAACG
>NZ_JAKSXW010000135.1 GCF_022829405.1 Methylobacterium sp. J-076 | reverse complement strand
GCACGTTCCCACGCGTTACTCACCCGTCCGCCGCTGACACCGAAGTGCCCGCTCGACTTGCATGTGTTAAGCCTGCCGCCAGCGTTCGCTCTGAGCCAGGATCAAACTCTCACGTTAAAAGAGCTGATCTCAGCTGATCACAACATTTCGACGAAGACTCACAATCGGCTTGAGCGTTTCCGCTCAAACACTGTGAGTAAAGAAACGTTGGACAGCTTAGTCTTCTCACGATCCGGCTTTCGCCAGATCCGCAAGGACAAACGCCGTCCGCGTTTCTCTTTCTCAGATTTACTTTTCAAAGAGCGCCGCTCGTTTCAGCGAGCCATTTAGTCTCTAGCAACTTCAAACGACGTTGGCAAGTGCCTCTGTTTGCTTGTCGTTGCTTTCGAAAGTCTGTCCCGGCGCCCCGCCGTTTCTTCGGCACCGCGTCGGGAGGCGCCGTATAGGCCGGCAGGATTTGGCTGTCAATCGCGTCCGGGAGGGCGTCGGCAAAAATCTCAGCCGGCTTCCTTCCGCGCCCCGACAGGTCGGTGCGCCGCGGGATGGGGACGATAGCCTCGGGCCGGCGGGTTGGGGAGAGGCCGTCGGCGGGGGTGGGATGCGTCATGCGGCCCTGCCCGCCCGCCTCAGAGGGTGAACAGTGGGACGCCGTGGTGCCGGCGACCCCTCCGGCCCCGCCTCGTCCGAGGGCGGGGCCGCGGTGGGGCGACACCCTCCCCTCCCCCCCCCGGCCTTGCGCGCGCCTGCGCGGGGCTGCGTCATGGGCGGACACGGGGCCGGCCCGGGGAGATCAGCGCGTTCGGCCGCCGCCTTTTTCGGAGATGGGCCGGCAGCCCGCCGGTGGATCACGGCGATCAGGCCTGCCTGCTCGTAGTGTCCACTGTGAATAACACTCGTTCGCCACCGCCATCGCGATGAAATCTGCGGTTTTTCAACATATTTGAATCCGCGCGCATCGTGGACGTGAAACGTGATGTCTGCATGAGAGGCGAGACAGCCGTCGGGGGGGAGATGTTCGTGGTGGCAATCATCGCGCTGTGTTTCAGCGTCCCGGTGGCGATGCTTCTCTGCATGGTGTGGCTGGCCACGACCGGCCACGCCGACCTCACCCTCATGCCACGGGAGGCCGCGATCCTCGCCGCCTCCACTGCCATGATCAGCCTCGCCCTCGCGCTGATGACGCGCGTGCGCAGGCGCTGAGGCCCGCGTTCCGCCCCATCGCCCCAACCCGCCTGCCGGCTGGCCTCGCCGCCGCGCCCTCCCCCGAGCGCCGAGCCGTCACCGGGGACGCCGGGCGTCATGCACTCCAAGCAAAGCTGGCAAGCCACCGGCTCCGCCCGGGGGCGACATCGACCGCGACCCGCGGCACGCGCGGACGATCTGCGATTCCAGCCAGAGGGGATCCCGCCTCCGCGGGCGGGCGGGCGCCGCCATCCGGACCGGGACGCCCGGGACCGGGGCGGCGTCGCGGATCTTCCGAACTCTATTTCCCCACGTGTACTGCCAGCTCTATTGCGCATCCACAGAATGGGTTGCGTATCCAAACATACAATCGAAGACTGAATCGCTTATCGTTGCGAGGCAAGACGTCGCACACCAAGTAGTTGGGTCCGCCCCATCGCGGCCGGTTCGCCCCTCCTTCACCGGCGCACCCGCGCTGCGGCGATGTGGCGAGCTGCCGTGGCGAGGGCGCCCAAACCCTTGTGCAGGCTTCGCAATCCAGCGCTGCCACCGACCGGTTCGGTTCGGATTCCCGTCAAATTTCCAAGTCAAATTCGCTGGTATTTTGAATATAGCGCCTGCCGGCTAAATAGGCGCATTCACCCTCAAGTAATCACTCGGTTCCATCGTCGATCCTTGTGAGAACGATTGTCCAATTAGGCCGTCCTGAGCGGCCCGATACGGATCGGATCTCTCCGCTGCGGCTCGACCCGCGGCGTCCGTCGGGGAACGCGAGAGACGACGATGGGAGCGGGATCCACCGGCTTGGAACGCCCGAAGCCGGCCATCGGCTCCGTCGCGGCGGACGGGCCGTTCGCCGGGGGGCGTAGGCGGGTCGGCCCGCATTCCGCGACCGGGGTGCGGGCGAGCGAAGGCGGCCTCGCCGTCGCGCCCCTCGCACCCTCCACCCCCGACACCTTCGATGAGCGGGTCCGGCCGTGATGACGCGTCTCGCCACCCTCCTGCGCGGCCTCGCCCTCCGTCCGCGCGCTCCGGGGATGGGGCGCGCCCCTCGCCTTCGCCCGCAGGCCTGGGGGGCGGCGAGCCGGATCCTCGTCCCGCACGTGGTCTTCGCCCTGTGCCTGATCATCCCCTTCGTCGTGCTCTGCGCGCTGATCGGCCGGAGCTGGGTCGCCAGCGAGCAGGCACGCTCCGACGCGCGGATCGCCGAACTCGCCGACCGGATCGGCGAGGATCTCGGGCGCCTCGTCGGCGACCGCATCATGATCCTGCAGGTGCTGGCGGCCTCCCCTGCCCTGGACCGGGACGACCTCGCGGGCCTTCAGGCGCAGGCCAAGGGGCTCTCGAAGACGCACGGCACCGGCGTGCTGCTGCGCGACCGCGCCGGCCGCATCCTCCTCACCTCCGCCGGAACCACCGCGGATGGCCCGTCGGCGGTCCCCTTCCCCCTGCCCCCGCCCTCCCCGGGCGACCGGCCGGCGGTCACGGACCTGATCGGCGGGGAAGGCGGGCCCACCGTGCTGATCGACGTGCCGGCCATGCGCGACGGGGCGGTGAAGGCGGTGTGGAGTGCCGTGCTCCACCCCTCCGATTTCGATGCGCTGCTCCCCGGGCACAGCATCGGCGGCGACCTGATGGGCGTGATCGTGGACCGGAACGGCCGGGTGATCGGCCGCTCGGCCACGAGCCGGGCGACGATCGGCCAGACCGTCACGCGCCCGATGACCGGTCCGGACGGGCGGGGCGTCTGGGTCGGCAACGGCGTGGACGGCACGCCCCTGCGGATCGCCTATCGCACCCTGGGCGGGTCCGGGCTCGGCATCCGCGTCGGCATGACCCAGGAAGCCTTCGAGGCGCCCCTGGCGCGGACCCTGTGGAGCCTCGGCGGCCTCGCGGCGGCCCTGCTCCTCGGGGCCCTCGCCCTCAGCGCGCCGCTGCTGTGGCGGATGCTGGCCGCCTACGGCAAGCTCGGCGAGACCGCGACCCTGCTCGGCCTCGCCCAGGAGGCGGCCGAGGCGGGCATGTGGGACTGGGACATCCGCACCCGCCGCCTGCACCTGTCGGCGCGCAACGCCCGCCTGCACGGCCTGCCCCTCCCGGCCGGCGCCGAGGGCCTCGCCCTCTCGATCGGGGAATGGGAGGCGCGGGTCTTCCCCGAAGACCTGCCGGGGGTGTGGGAGAAGACGGGCGAGGCGATCGCCACGCAGACGGTCCTCGACGCGGAGTTCCGCACCTACGACGCCGCGGCGGTGAACGGCTTCCGCTGGGTCCAGACCCTGGGGCGGGTCCTCTGCGACGAGGCCGGGCGGCCGCAGCGGCTGGTGGGCCTGCACCTCGACGTGACCGACCGGCGCGAGATCGAGCGGAAGTTCCGCGAGAGCGCCGCCCTGCTGGAGGCCAGCGAGGAGCGCCTCGCCCTGGCCCTCGACAGCGGCGAGGACGGCCTGTTCGACTGGGACATCCCCAGGGACGCCCTGTGGGTCTCCGACCGCTGGCGGGCGAAGGTCGGCGTCGACATCGGGTCGCCCCCCCGCCCCCGGCAGGCCTGGTACGCGGCGATGCACCCGGACGACCGGGGGACCTTCGCCGAGGAGCTGGCCCGGCACCTCGACGGGCACAGCCCGGCCATGGAGGTCGAGTACCGGCGGGTGGCGCCGGAGGGCGGCCACATCTGGGTCCTGGCCCGCGGCCGGGTGATGACCCGCTCGGCCGAGGGACGTCCCCTGCGCATGGTCGGCACGATGATGGACATCACCCGGCGCAAGGAGGCGGAGATGCGCGTCGCCCACATGGCGCTGCACGACGCCCTCACGAACCTGCCGAACCGCAACCTGTTCAACCAGCACCTGCATGAGGTCCTGGGGGCGGCCGAGGCGGGCCGGGGCTACGCCGTGCTGGCCTGCGACCTCGACCGCTTCAAGGCCGTGAACGACACGTTCGGGCATTCGGCCGGCGACCGCCTGCTCTGCCTCGTGGCCGACAGCATCCGGTCTGTCCTGCGCGGGGGGGACCTCGTCGCCCGGCTCGGCGGGGACGAGTTCGCCGTGGTGATCAGGGATCTCGGGGAGGACCACACCGCCGAGGGGGTCTGCCGGCGCATCATCGCCGCCCTGGGCGAGCCCTTCCAGCTCGACGGGAACGCGATCAACATCGGGATCAGCATCGGCGTGGCCCTGGCCACGGGCGAAGAGCTGACGGCCGAGCAGGTCTTCCGCCGGGCGGACACGGCCCTGTACGAGGCCAAGGCCGCGGGCCGGAACACCTACCGGCTCTACGAGGCCGAGGCGCATGCCCGCAGCGCCACCCGGAGCCTGCTGGCCCTCGACATGAAGGAGGCGATCCGAAGGGGGGACTTCTTCCTCGTCTACCAGCCGGTCATCGACATCACGACGGGCTGCATCGCCCTCGACGATTTCGGCACGGGCTACTCGTCCCTGAGCTACCTGCGGCGCTTCCCCTTCGACAAGCTGAAGATCGACCGGGCCTTCGTGCGCGACATCGCCGACCCGGATGCGGCGGCGATCGTGCGGGCCGTGGTGGGGATCGGCGAGCGGCTGGGGATGGGCGTGGTCGCCGAGGGCGTCGAGACCCGGGAGCAGCTGGACATCGTCCGCCGCGAGGGCTGCACCGAGGTGCAGGGCTTCCTGTTCAGCCGGCCCCTCGCCGCGGACGACGCCCGCGCCTTCCTCCTCGACGGGCGCGTGAGGGATGCGGCATGAGCCCGGAGCCTCCGGACGGGCGGGCCGGCCCGCCCATCCATGTCGATGGGCGCGTGGCCGTGGCGGGCGGGCCCGAGGCGTTCTGCCGGGCGCGGATCGGCGGCCCCGACGCGATCCTGATCGTGACGGCGGCCGGGGGCCGCCGGGGCCAGAGGGCCCTGTGCCGGCTCGACCGGATCGGCGTCATCCCGGGGCGCGTCGGCGCCCCGGGCGAGGCGGGCTTCGCCCTGATCCCGGACCTGTGCGACGTGCGGCGGGAGCGGATCAGGGCGCGGCTCGCATGGCTGGTCTCGCGCGAGGCCGCCCGCGGCGACCAGCGCGGCACCCCGCGCATCGTCCCGGTCCACCGCGCGGTGACGGTCCGCCTGTCCGACGGACGGAACGCACAGGGGGAGATCGACGACCTGTCGAAGAGCGGGGCGCGGATCCGCCTCCCCGCCGATGCCGGGCCGTCGCATGCGTGGCTCGCCGGCATGCCGGTGACGGTGGGCAAGCGCTACGCCGTGCTCGTGCGCGCGGAGGACGGCGTGATCGCGGTCCGCTTCCGCCTGCCCTTCACCGACGAGACGTTCAACCCGAGCGTGGTGCTCTGACCCCACGCCGGGACTTCCACACCGGGGCCAAAGTCGAGATGCCCTCGACCTTGCCCCTGGACGACCCTCGTTCCGGAGCGAGGGTCCTTCGGTCGGAAGACGGACGAGGAAGGCGAGCCGGTTCGGCCGTGCGGCGACGTGGATATCTACCCTGGCAGGGGGCCCGCTCTCTTTACACCCGCATCCAGTCCCCCGTTCGCAGACCGACTGTCGGGATTGGCACGCCTGTCGATCCGGAGGTACGCGCGACGATGGCTCACGAGTTCCCGAACTTTCCGCCAGACGCATTCGCCAAGCACGACCGCGCCCCCGATCCCCTGTTCTACGCGCAACCGCGCTTCGTGACCCATATCGATGCCGCCGCGATCACCGCCGTGACCGAACTCTACAGGGAGATCGTCCCGGAGGGCGGCGACGTCCTCGATCTGATGTCGAGTTGGGTCAGCCATCTGCCGGAGGAAGTCGCCTATGCCAGCGTCGCCGGTCATGGCCTGAACGCCGCAGAACTCGCCGCCAATCCGCGCTTGACCCGGTATTTCGTCCAGGACCTCAACGCCGAGCCGGGCCTGCCCCTCGACACGGGCTGCATCGACGCCGCGGTGATCTGCGCCTCTGTGCAGTATCTGGAGCGACCCGTGGCCGTCCTGTCCGAGATCGCGCGCGTGCTGCGCCCCGGCGCCCCGGTGGTGATCAGCTTCTCGAACCGCTGCTTCCCGACCAAGGCGGTCGCCATCTGGAATGCCCTTGACGGCGCGGGGCATGCCCAGCTCGTCGGGCTGTACCTTCAACGCGCCGGCTTCGCCCGCATCGAAGGACGCGTCCTCAAGCCCGAGGGGGGGCCCGGCGACCCCCTGACCGCCGTGATCGGATGGACCGCCGCCGGGTGAGGAGCCCGGCATCGGGCCGGTTGTCATGGCGCGTCCGCACCGGCCGACCGCCGGGACGGCGATCCGGACGGGGTGAGCCCGGGCCGGCGCCGGACCGGGCCCTTCACGCCGGGGCGCGCGCCGGGAACCAGTTGCCGTGGAAGCCCGGCGGGATCCGGTGCCCGAGGCGGACGCTGGCGAGGGGTGGCGCTTCGAACGCCCGCGCATCGAGGACGGTGAAGTCCGTCGTGTCGGCGGCGGTGTCGATGACGAGCCCGACGAGCCAGCCTTCGTCCTCCCCGGCCCCGGCATGGGCCGGCACGAAGACAAACTCCCCGGGCACCCGATCGGGGCCGAAGTCGTGCACGCGGCGCGTGCCCGTCTCCAGGTCGTGCTTGGACAGGTGCGTCGCCCCGGCGAGTTGCGTGTTGCCGTCGGCGGGGACGCTGACCGTGTAGACGTAGCGATGAGGCTGCCCGAGGCGCCGCTCATCGATGCGCGGGAATTCCTGCGCCGCGGGATCGATCACCCGCCGCGCGACCCGCCCCGTGGCGGGATCGATCGTCCAGCGTTCGAGCCGGCCGGGCCTGTCGAGGCCGCCTCCGGCCGAGGTGAACACGGTCTCGTAGGCGACGACGTCGAGGATCACCCGCCCGTCGGCATCGTCGTAGGCGTTGCCGACATGGAAGACGAAGCAGGGCTCGACATCGCACCAGAGGATGTCGGCCCCGTCGCCTCGCCGGGGGAGGAGGCCCACACGGGCCTTGTGCGCGGCATTCCACCGGAACGGGAAGCGGTATCCGGCGAGCAGGGCCCGGAACGAGAACGTGACGGGCAGGTCCAGCACGATCACGAACCGCGCCGTGATCGCGCAGTCGTGGATGCAGGGGCCATGCTCGACCGCGACCGGCACGTCCCTGACGACCCGCCCCGTCGGCGCGACGACGACGTGGCGGACGCTGTCCCAGACCCGGCCGTCATAGGCGATGGCGTGGGTCTCGCCGGTCAGCGGGTCGCGGTGCGGATGGCCGGTGAAGGCCCCGGCGAGCGTCCCGTCGAAGGGATTGTAGCGCTGCGCCTCCAGGGTCTGCGAGAGTTCGACGGGGAAGCTGCCGGCCTCCACCACGGCGAAGATGCGCCCCCCGATCTCGACGACGTTGGTGTTGACCGTGTCGTTGCCGCCCCGCCGCGGCCCGGAGGCGGGCGGCCGGCCGAGCGCCGCCGCGGCCGTGCGCGAGCCGATCCAGCGGTTGCGGTACCAGAGCGCCCGGCCGCCCTCGAGGGCGAGGCCGTGCACCATGCCGTCGCCGAGGAACCAGTCATGGCCCCGTGTCGCCGGTCGGACGGGGTTGGCCCCCATCTTGAGGTAGAGGCCGTCGAGCCCCGGCGGGATCGTCCCGGTGACGGGGAGGTCCGCAAGCGTCAGCTCTTCGCGCATCGGCTCGTGGACACCGACCACGAAGGGGTTTGCGGATCCGGGCAGGCGCAACCGGTTGCAGGCGGCCCACAGGCCGACACTTGCCTCGGCCGCCGCGCGGAAGGCCGACTGGATGCGGTTCGGCATCGGCGGTGATACCCGGTTCAGATGGCAGACAGGGTCCGTGCGCGAGGCGAGGCCGTCCGGCCCCCCCACCGCAGGACGCCCCCTCCGCCGTGCGGCGCATCATACGCGAAAGCAGGCCGCCTGCCTTCGTCCATCCTCGGCCGCCGCGTCCGGCCCAGCGGGCGTCTCGGAGGGGTGGTTGGGAGACCGTCCGCTCGGGAGCGAGACCTGGACGGCGGCGCACAAGGGCGCCTATTCGATCAGAGCGCGCGAATTTTCGGTGAGAACCGATCAGCCCCCCCGGTGAGATCGCGCCCGTCACGCTGGACATTGCTCAGAATGAGTGACCGGACGTCATTGTCCGCGCGAATGCCTGTGGCGGTGTGCAGAAAGTCCGCGGAATGAGACTAAATCCGGCACGGTATCGGCGTGATGCCGCACGGGATGAAACAGGGAGTTAGAGGCCCGGTGAGACGATGCGCCCCATCGGTAGCGTCGCGTGGGCCATCTCTGCCGCCACGCCAGGATGGCAAATCATGCGGCTGCTCGTCGGCACACTGATCGTCTTCGGCTGCGTCTTCGGCAGCTACGCGCAGATGGGCGGCCACCTGCAAGTCCTCTGGCAGCCCTTCGAGTTCGTCATCATCCTCGGTGCCGCGATCGGGGCCTTCATCATCGGCAACGTCG
>NZ_JAKSXW010000134.1 GCF_022829405.1 Methylobacterium sp. J-076 | reverse complement strand
CGGCAGGTCAGACGAGCGGCAGGTAGCCGTAGGCAGCGATGCCCCCGGCGATGATGGCGAGCGCGGTCAGGGCCTCGCCCGTGAGGTCGAGGAACCGCAGGGCGCGGACGTGCGGCGTATCGGGACGAACAGGGGTGACGGGGGGAGGGACAGGGCGTGGCTGGCTCGGCGTTGCAGGTCACGTCGCCGGGCGAGGCTCCGGCATCCGCCTAGGCACCCTCCCTCCCCCTCTGCGGGGGAGGGACAGGGGGGTCAGCCCAGGGCCGCGGGGGCTGCGGCGGGGATCATCGCCTCCGGGCGCGAGGCCGGCACCGCCGACGCCTCCGCCCGCGCCGCCCCGCGCTCGCCGAAATGCGGCACCGCCTCCTCGAACACCCGGTCCGCCGCCGCCCGGTCCCCCGCCGCCACAGCATCCCGCAGGCGGGCGAGCCACGCATCGAGGCGCGGCCGGTCGGCGAAGATCGGCTGGGCCGCCATCACCCCTTCGATCCCCGGAAGCCCGATGCGGGGCTCCTCCCGGGCGAACAGGATCTCGTTCAGGCGCTCCCCGGGCCGGGCGCCGGTGAAGGCGATCTCGATCTCGGCGCCGGGCTCGAACCCCGCGAGCCGGATCATCCGCTCGGCCAACTCGGCGATACGCACCGGCTGGCCCATCTTCAGCACGTAGACGGCGGCCCGGTCGCCCCCGTCCGCCCGCGCCTCGCCGTCGGCGTGGGAGGCGGCGGTGAGGACGAGGTCGCAGGCCTCGCGCACCGTCATGAAGTAGCGGACCATGTCCGGGTGGGTCACCGTCACCGGCCCGCCGCGGGCGATCTGCGCCTTGAACACCGGCACCACCGAGCCGGCCGAGCCCAGCACGTTGCCGAAGCGCACGGCGATCAGCCGGGTCGGGTGGCCGGGCAGGGCCGCCTGCCCGGCATCGAGCGACTGGGCGATCATCTCGGCGAAGCGCTTGGTGACGCCGAGCTGCGAGACCGGCTCGATCGCCTTGTCGGTGGAGATCATCACCAGGGCGCGGGCCCGGGCCGCCACCGCCGCCTCGGCGACGTTGAGGGAGCCGAAGACGTTGGTCTTGATGCCCTCCTGCCAGTCCCGTTCGAGGAACGGCACCTGCTTCAGGGCGGCGGCGTGCATCACGTAGTCCGGCCGGAACGCCGCGATCACCGCGAAGGTGCGCTCCCGGTCGCGGATGTCGGCGATGACGCCGGTCACCTCCGCCGCGGATCCGAGGATCGCCGGGTGGCTGAGGATGCCGTGCAGCGCCGGCTCGGAGGATTCGAGCACCAGCACGGCGGCGGCGCCGAAGGCCACCGCCCGCAGGCAGATCTCCGAGCCGATGGAGCCCCCGCCCCCCGTCACCACCACCCGCCGGCCGGCGAGGAAGCCCTCCAGCCGCGGCCGGTCGATGGCGACGGTGGGGCGCAGGAGGAGGTCCTCGATCTCCAGCGGCGCGAGCTCCGGCCCCTGCGTCCCCTCCCCCAGCCCGACCACCCGGGCCAGCGGCAGGCCCAGGCGCCGGGCCCGGGCGATGAGGTCGTCCGGGGCGGATTCGGGGGCCAGGGCGCTCGGCGCCGCCACCAGCCGGCGGATCGGCTCGCCCCGGGCGCCGAGGTCCATCACCACCCGTTCGAGGTCCGCGAAGCCGCCGAGCACCGGCACGCCGCGCATGTACTGCCCCGCCTCGTTGCCCCGCGGCGACAGGATGCCCCGGGGCGCGAGCTTCTTCACCGAGCCCGCCTCGATGGCCCGCAGGAGCACGTCGATGTCCGAGCCGCGCCCGAGCAGCAGGGTCGGCACGGTGGCGGCGCGGGCGTTCGACTGCCGGGAGCGGCTGTATTTCAGGTAGCGGAACGCCGCCCGGGTCCCGCCGAGCAGGAAGATCTGCAGCACCCAATAGAGCAGGATCGCGATCTTGCCGAAGAAGTAGAAGCCGTACAGGTCCGAGGAGACCAGCACCCAGTCCACCACCAGCAGGACCAGGGCCAGCACGCTGGCCGCCCGGACGATGCCGGCGAGGTCCGGCAGGGAGGCGAAGCGCCACTTGGTCCGGTAGAGGCGGAAGCGGGCGTAGACCAGCCCGGCGACGACGAGGAACGGCGGCAGCAGCAGCGGCAGGGCGTGCAGGCGCTCGGCGAGCATCGCCCCCTGGAAGCGGAACAGGAAGGTGAGGACCACGGCCGCGACGGTCGCCGCGAGGTCGTGGGCCACCATCACCGCGGTCTTGGCGAGGCGCTGCTGCATCGGATCGGCGGGGGTATCCGCCCCGGCGCCGGGTCTGTCAACGGATGGGCCGTCACGCCTTCCTGCCGGGAGATCGTCGCAAGGCTCGTCCCGCTCCCGCCCTCATCCTTCGAGGCCGCCTCGCGGCACCTGAGGATGAGGGCGGGAATGGGAGCGAGGGCAGCGGGGTACGGGTATCGCCCCGATCTCCGGGGGCGAGACGGCCCTCACGCCGGCGCGAAATGCCCCCGGTACCGCGCCGCGATCCGCTCGACCGGCAGGGCGACGAAGACGTCCGTGGTGCCGAACTGCCGGTCGATCACCGCGCCGTCGCCGAAGGTCGCGCCGAGCCGCAGGTATCCCTTGATCAGCGGCGGCAGGGCCTGCAGCGCCGCCTTCGGGTCCACCGCCTCCCGGGAGAGCCGGTCCATCCGCACGGCCCGCTCCGGCAGGGCGCTGGCGCGCCACGCCTCGGGGGCGCGGGCGTGGTGGTGCAGGAACGACAGGGGCAGGGCGAGCTGGTCCGGGTCGGTCCCCTCCAGGGAGGCGCAGCCGATCAGCGCGTCGATCCGGTGGTGCAGGACGTAGGCGTAGATGCCCTGCCACAGCAGCTCCACCGTGCGCTTGCCCCGGTAGGGCTTCAGCACGCAGGAGCGCCCGAGCTCGAGGAGCCGCCGGCCCCCCTGGGCGGCGAGCACCGGCGACAGGTCGTACTCGCCTTCGGAATAGAAGCCGTGATGGCGCTCGGCGATCTCGCCCCGCAGCAGGCGGTAGGTGCCGACCACCTTGGGCCGGGGCACGCGGAACGGCGTCTTGGCCGGCTTGGCCGCCGCGTGGTCGAGGACCAGCAGGTGGTCGCACAGGGAATCGTAGGCGTCCGCGTCCCGCCGGGACAGGGAGGCGAGGCCGGTCGGCACCGCCGACATCTCCTCGTAGAACACCTTGAAGCGCAGCCGCTGCGCCCGGCGGATCTCCGAGCGGCGGGTGGCGAGGCGCACCTCCAGGTTGCCGATGCGCCCGAGGCTGCGGCCCTTCAGCCCGTCGGTGCCGGGATCCGGCAGGCGGATCGCGTCGGCCTCGGCCAGCACGTCGGCGATATCGGTGGGGGTGGGCCGGCGCTTCAGCTTGGCCAGCGGCGTCGTGACGCCCCACTGGACGCCCCGGTGCAGCCCGGCGCCCAGCGCCGCGTAGGCCTCGCGGTGGAACAGATTCGTGGCCATCGCCCCCTCGCAACGCGCGCCCGTCGGGGCGCCGCGAGACCCGACATCAGCATGCCGTGGCCACGGCATTATGACAGTCCGCCACCCATGCAAGCGCCCCGGCCGCGGGGCCGGGGCGCTCCTTCACACCGCAGGTGCGGCCGCGGTGTCACGCCGCCTTGCGGTCACCCTCGGCCACCTGACCCTCGATCACCGGCGCCGCGCTGCAGCGGTGCGAGGCGATCTCGATGCGCCGGGGCTTCTTGGCCTCCGGCACCTCGCGGACGAGGTCGACATGGAGCAGGCCGTTCTCGAGGACGGCACCGGTCACCTGCACGTGGTCGGCGAGCTGGAAGCGGCGCTCGAAGGTCCGGGCCGCGATGCCCTGATGCAGGAACTCGGCGCGCTTCTCGGCATCGACCTTGCGGTCGCCGCGCAGGGTGAGGGCGTTCTCCCGGACCTCGATCGAGAGGTCTTCCTCGGTGAAGCCCGCCACCGCGACGGTGATGCGGTAGGCGTTCTCGCCGGTGCGCTCGATGTTGTAGGGCGGATAGCTCGGAGCGGTCTCGGTGCTCGCGAACTGATCGAGGGCGGAGAACAGCCGGTCGAAGCCGACGGTGGAGCGGTAAAGGGGAGCGAGATCGAACTGACGCATGACATATCCTCTTTGAAGAGCAACATGTTGGTATGGTCCGCCGCGTGGGCCGGACCGGTCTCGGGTGCCGCCTGACGGCCGGCACAGACGGGATATCGGGGCCCCGGAACCGGGTCGCAAGACCCCCTCCGGGCCCCTGGAAACGGATTTTTGAGCGGTGCAGGGCTTGCTGCGCCGGGGGCTGGAGCGGGGAGTCGGCGCGCGTGACACGGTTCGACGGACGGGGCGGGAGCCAGCCGCCGATGCTCACCCTGCGGGATACGCCGGACAATCCCGCGCCCCCCGGCGGGACGATCCTGGCGGTGGGCACCCGCGACGATTGCACCCTCCGGGCGGCGACGTGGCAGCCCACCACCCGGACCTGCCGGGGCACCGTCACCCTGCTCCAGGGCCGGGCCGAGTTCATCGAGAAGTATTACGAGACGATCCGGGACCTGCGCGCCCGGGGCTTCGCGGTGGTCGCCTTCGACTGGCGCGGCCAGGGCGAGTCCGACCGGCGGGTCGAGGACCCCCACAAGGGACATGTGGCGCAGTTCGACGATTACCGCCTCGACCTGCTGGCGATCACGGAGGTGGTGCTGGCCCCGAAGATGCCCGGGCCGCATCTCTGCCTCGCCCATTCCATGGGCGGCTGCATCGCGCTGACCGGCGCCCTCGACGGGTGGCTGCCGTTCCGGCGGCTCGTGACCGTGGCGCCGATGCTGTCGATCCGGATGATCCGCTTCCCCATGGCGGCTTCGGTCCTGGCGCGGGGGCTGCACCGCCTCGGCTTCGGCCGCCGGTACATCCCCTTCGGCAAGCCGGTCTCGATCGCCACCAAGCCCTATTCCGGCAACCGCCTGTGCCGGGATCCGGGGCGCTATGCCCGCAACGCCGCCGCGGCGCGGCAGGTGGGGGCCGGGGCGGTGGGCGACCCCACCGTCGCGTGGCTCGCCGGGGCGTTCCGGGCCATGGCCCGCCTGCGCGACCCCCGCGCCGCGCCGCGGATCACCCTGCCGACGCTGATCGTGGCCGCCGGGGCGGACCCGGTCTGCGGCACGGCGGTGACCGAGCGCTTCGCCGCGCGCCTGAAGGCGGGGCACATCCTCGTGCTGCCGGATGCCCGGCACGAGATCCTGTCCGAGCGCGAGGCGATCCGCCAGGACTTCTGGGCGGCCTTCGACGGCTTCATGCCCGGCAGCGCGCTGCCGAGCCACGCCGAGGTCGAGGCGCATGCCGCGCCCGTGCCGGTGTAGGCGCCCCGCTCAGCCCGCGAGGTCGGGGTCGATGTCCCGGGGGCGGACGAAGTGCTCCAGCCGGCCCTGGCCCGCCTTGATCGCGCCCCAGCTCTCCGCCTCGAAGGCGAGCACCGCGAAGGCGGCCGTGGGAAATTCCGAGGCCAGCAGGGCGCGCAGGCCCCGCGGCCCCTCCCCCGCCAGCGTCACGGCGAGGTCCCCCAGGCCGGGGTTGTGGCCGACCACGATCAGGGTCCCGGCCCCGTCGGGGGCGGCGCGGATCGCGCCGAGGATGTCCCCGGCGGCGGCCTCGTAGATCTCCGGCACCGTCTTCTCCGGCGGATCGCCGAGGGCGCCCTTGATGGCGGCCCAGGTCTCCCGCGTCCGCTGCGAGGGCGAGACCAGGGCGAGGTCCGGGCGCAGCCCCTCCCCCGCGATCCGCTCGCCGACGACGGGCGCCGCCCGCTTGCCGCGCTTGTTCAGGGGCCGTTCGAGGTCCCGCACGCCCGCCGGCCGGTCGGACTTGGCATGGCGGAGGAGGATCAGGCGGCGCATCTCTCGTGTCCAATCGAGTTGTCTGACCCGTTCGTCTTCGCGAGCGGAGCGAAGCGATCCAGGGCAGCGCGAGGCTGGCGAGCGGGGCGCTGCTGGATTGCTTCGCTCCGCTCGCAATGACGACCAAGTCCTTGGGGAGACGTCTTAGCCGCAGCGCCCCTGGCGGCGAAGCTGATCGACGTCGAGCGTCCCAGGGCCTCCGCTGGCCTTGCCGGCGTCCCAGCCCTGCTGCAGTCGTTCCAGGGCCAGACTGTCCCGATGCTGCGACCACAGGCGTACCGCGTCGCGAACCGCCTCGCTCGTGGACGCGTATTCACCCGCCTCGACCGCATCATGCAGGCGCGCGGCCATCGGCTCGGGAAACACCACCGTCATCCGTCCGCGATCCGCCACTTCGAACCTCATCCGGCCGCTGCAACAGAGCGAACTATCCCTTGCGCCCCTCGCGCCGGGTCATGAAGGCGAGCTTCTCGAACAGGCTCACGTCCTGCTCGTTCTTGAGCAGCGCCCCGTGCAGCGGCGGGATCAGCTTGCGCCCGTCCTGCTCGCGCAGGGTCTCGGGCGAGACGTCCTCGGAGACGAGGAGCTTGAGCCAGTCGAGCAGTTCCGAGGTGGACGGCTTCTTCTTCAGCCCCGGCACCTCCCGGGTCTCCAGGAAGACCCGCAGGGCCTCCTCCACGAGGCGCCCCTTGATGCCCGGATAGTGCACCTCGACGATGGCGCGCAGGGTGTCCGCGTCGGGGAAGCGGATGTAGTGGAAGAAGCAGCGCCGCAGGAACGCGTCCGGCAGCTCCTTCTCGTTGTTCGAGGTGATGATCACCACCGGCCGCCGGACGGCCTTCACCGTCTGCCCGGTCTCGTAGACGTGGAACTCCATCCGGTCGAGTTCGGTGAGGAGGTCGTTGGGGAACTCGATGTCGGCCTTGTCGACCTCGTCGATCAGCAGCACCGGGCGCTCGGGGGCGGTGAAGGCCTCCCACAGCTTGCCGCGGCGGATGTAGTTGGCGATGTCCGAGACCTTCGGGTCGCCGAGCTGCGAGTCCCGCAGGCGCGAGACCGCGTCGTACTCGTAGAGCCCCTGCTGCGCCTTGGTCGTGGACTTGACGTTCCAGACGATCAGCGGGGCCTTCAGCCCCTTGGCGATCTCCTCGGCGAGCACGGTCTTGCCGGTGCCGGGCTCGCCCTTCACGAGGAGCGGGCGCTCCAGGGTGACGGCCGCGTTCACCGCCGCCGTCAGGTCGGGGGTGGCGACGTAGGTGTCGGTGCCGGAAAAGCGCATCGCGGTCTCGGTGGCTGGCCTGGATGCCTGTTTGGGCGGGAACCGGGCGAGGATGCAAATTGAAAGGGTGGTCTGCCCGATCCGGCTGCGTCGGAGGCTGTGGGTTGCCCGCCTCCGGCGTGCCCCTTCGGGTCCGGGCTCTTGCCTGCGGCAAGCCCCGGAATGACGGTGCGGGTTCTATGACAAACCTGTCAGTCCGGGGCCGCGCAGCGGAGCCCGGAACCCAGAGCCGTCCACCTCACCGGAGCGCTTGAAACGCTTCCACCTTGCTCGCGATCACGGCAAGAGCGCCCCTCACCCCTTCTCGTGCCACACGCAGTTGCGCGCCAGGATCTCGAGGTTCACGTCGGACTTCTGCGGCTGCGGCAGGGTCTTGCCGTCCATGGCGAGGTCGATCTTGATCTCCACCGTGCCCTTGCTCTCGTTCGCCCGGCGGGAGAAGTAGCAATATTGCTGGTAGGGCTGCTCGACGCCGTCCTTGAAGTTCCAGCCGGTGACGATCTGGCCGTCGAGGTAGGGCACCTGCTTGAACACCGTGAAGGTGGTGTTGACCTGGGCCTTCGAGGCCGGGGCCGCCTGCTCACCGAGCTGGGCCTTGGTCGGCGTCGGGGCGCCGGGGGCGAGCTTGGGCAGCCCTTCCAGCTTGAGGGTGTTGTCGGTGAGCGTGACCTCGCCCTTGGTCTTGAGGGTCACGTCGGCCAGGGCGGTCTGCATCGCCGCGGCGATCTTCTCCGCGGCCGTGTCGAACTGGTTCATAGTCGCCCAGCCATAGGCCGCCGCGCCGATCCCCGCCCCGGTCAGGCACAGGAAGGCGCCGAGCCCCAGGGCCCGGAACAGGAAGGCCCGGGCCGCGACGTAGCTCGAATCCGCGCGCAGCCGCGAGTTCACCTGCTGCGCGAGGGCGATGTTCTCGGGTGTCCCGGAGGCGACGTAGTTCATGCGCCCGCTCCCGCGGCAGGAAGGGTGGGGCCGGGCAGGCCGTGGGTCGGGGCGCCCTGCCCGGGCAGGGTCTGGCCCGGGAGCGACTGGGACGCCGCCGGGCGGTTCATCGGGATCACCGAGGCCTGGGGCGCGGCGGCCCGCACCACGGACGGGTTGGAGCGCAGGGCGTCGGCGATGGCGTCGAGCATGTAGGGCGCCGCCTCGGGGTTCACCGCCGCGCCGAGGTCGTCCTCGTCCATGAAGGTCCGCCGGGTCGAGACCGCGCACAGCGCCAGGATGGTCGAGGCGAAGGCGGCGCACAGGGCCGGCACGAACACGAAGATCCGCAGGAAGGCGTGCACCTGCTGTTCGGTGACGTCGATCGGGTCCACGCCGTAGACCATGGCCGTGAAGGAGTGCAGCTGCGAGCGGTTCACCGCGTTCCGGTAGGCCTGCTCGGCATCGGCCACGCGCCGGTCGGCGGCGCCGCGGTCGAGGCCGGCCCGGGCCTTGCGGGCCTCCTCCAGGTCCTTCACCAGCGCCGTCCGGTCGGCATTCGCCTTGGTCACGCCGCCGGAGAGGGCGGCGACCCGCGGATCGGCCACGCATTTCAGGTTCTGGTAGCGCATGCCCTTCGAGTTGGTGCCGAACACCCGCTCGCAGCGCTGCGCCGGGAGGCCGGCGAGCTGCTGGGCGTTGTCGGCGGCGCGCTTCTCGATCTGGTCCAGCTCGGCGGTGTACTGCGCCACCCGGGCGTCGGCGGCACCGATCCGGTCATTGATGGTGGCGCGGTCGGCCTGGGCATCCTTGAGGGCGGTCTTGGTGCGGGCCGCCTCCATCAGGCGGGGATGGAACATCATCTCGCCGAGCTGCGAGACGGACTTCGTGGTGACGCCCGCGGCGAAGACGATCCCGAGGATCGCGAGCCCGCGCACGAACACGGAGCGCTGCGTGCGGGCCAGGATGCCCAGGGGCACCCGGCACAGCTCCACCGCGGCGTAGACCAGCGGCGCTAGCAGCATGAAGTAGAAGGCGTGCCAGTCGCCGTCGCTGTAGACGCCCGCGAAGAGCCATGCGCCCGCCAGCGAGGCGCCGATCACCATGAACTCCACCAGATAGGCGATGGCGACGTAGCCCCACTTGATGCGGTAGCCCTTCTCCACGTGCCGCTGGTGGCGCCACCGGTCGGATTCGAGCCTCCACTCCCGGCGCTCACGGGCGATCTCGCGGCTCGGCGGGGCGTTCACGACCCGACCGGTCCGTGAGAAGATCGACTTCAGCGAATTCATCGGCCTCGTCACACGCGGCGCTCGATTGCGGATCGGGCGCATTTAACCCTCGATTGTTTCCCTATGCGGGCATTGTGCCGTTTTTGCGCCGCGTCCATGCGGTGCGGCGCAAGTCCTGCCCCGTGGGCGCAAATGCCTCATCGGCTGCCGTCCGCCATCCGGGGCGGATCGTCGGCGCCAGACGGTGCAACCCCCGGTTCCGGCAGCGTGCTTTTCGGCACGGTCCAGGCCGGACGGCGGTTGCCCGCGGGGCCTCCGGCGCCCATGATCGCGGCGCCATCCGGGCATCCCCGACGAGACGAGGTTCGAGCCGCCGCCGATGCCAGAGGTCCATACCGGCTCCTACAAGGAAGCGATCCTGTTCCTCGTCACGGCGGGGATCGTGGTCCCGCTGTTCCACCGGCTGCGGATCTCCCCGGTACTCGGCTTCATCGGCGCGGGCGCCCTGCTCGGCCCCTTCGGCCTCGGGCGGCTGGCGGCCCAGTGGCCCTCGGTCCACCTGTTCACCATCGGCAACCGCACGGAGATCTCGCACCTCGCAGAGTTCGGCGTGATCTTCCTGATGTTCATGATCGGGGTCGAGCTGTCCTGGGAGCGCCTGCGGACCCTGCGCCGCCTCGTCTTCGGCCTCGGCGCCCTGCAGACCGGCTGCTCGACCCTGATCCTGGCCGCCATCCTGTTCGGGCTCGACGTGCCCCTGACCGGGGCGGTGATCGTGGGCATCGGGCTCGCCCTGTCGTCCACGGCGGTGGTGCTGCCGGTGCTGGCCGAGCAGCGGCGGCTCAACACGCCGACGGGGCGGGCGAGCTTCGCCGTGCTGCTGTTCCAAGACCTCGCGGTGGCCCCCGTGCTGTTCGCCATCGCCGTGCTCGGCCAGGACACGGGCGGGGACAAGGGCCTCGCCCTGGCGCTGGCCCTCGGGCAGGCGGCGGTGGCCCTGGTGCTGATCGTGGTGGCCGGGCGGCTCGCCCTGCGCCCGCTGTTCCAGCTCGTCGCCCGCACCCGCTCGACGGAACTGTTCATGGCGGCCTGCCTCCTCGTCATCGTCGGCACGGCGCTGACGGCGGCGGCGAGCGGCCTGTCGATGACGCTGGGCGCCTTCGTCGCCGGGCTGCTGCTCGCCGAGACCGAGTACCGCCGGGCGATCGAGGCGACGATCGACCCGTTCAAGGGCCTTCTGCTCGGGGTGTTCTTCGTCTCGGTGGGGATGAACCTCGATCCGGCCCAGCTCATGGCCTCGCCGGGGGCGATCCTCGGCCTGTCCCTGGCGCTGGTCCTCATCAAGGCCGGCGTGGTGGTGATGGCCGGGCCGGTGCTCGGCCTGTCGCGGCCGGTGGCGCTGGAGACGGCCCTGCTCCTCGGGCCGGGGGGCGAGTTCGCCTTCGTGCTGATCGGCGGCGCCATGGCCACGGGCCTCGTGCCGGAGGAGGTCGGGGCCGCCGCCCTGATCGTCACCACGGTGACGATGATCCTGATCCCGGCGCTGGCCTCCCTCGGCCGCCGGATGGCCCGGCACGCCGCCGCCACCGCCAAGGGGCGCGTGGTGGCCGAGCCCCTGCCCGAGAAGGTCGAGAACCGGGTGATCATCGCCGGCTACGGGCGGGTCGGCCGGCAGGTGGGCGAGATGCTCGCCCGCCACCGCATCCCCTACATCGCCCTCGACTCGGACGCCGCCCGGGTCGCCGAGCAGCGCCGGGCCGGGGCGCCGGTCTATTTCGGCGATTCCGGCAACGTCGAGATCCTGCGCCACAGCGGCATCGACACCGCCCGCGCCCTCGTCGTCACCCTCGACACGCCCCGTTCGGTGGAGGAGGCGGTCACCGCCGCCCGGAGCGAGCGGCCGGACCTCACCATCGTCGCCCGCGCCCGCGACGCCCGGCACGCGGCGGCCCTGTACGAGCTCGGCGTGGACGACGCGGTGCCCGAGACGATCGAGGCCTCGCTGCAGCTGTCGGAGGCGGTGCTGGTGGATGTCGGGGTGCCCATGGGCCTCGTCATCGCCTCGATCCACGAGCGCCGGGACGAGTACCGGACCCTCCTCAAGAAGCGCGAGGGGGAGGCGAAGCCGGTCTTCCGGGCGCGGCGGACGGTGGGCAAGGCCCTGCCGCGGGCCGAGCCGGAGAAGCGGGATGCCGCCCGGCAGGAGAAGGCGGCCGGTCAGTCGGTGTGAGGGGCGGCGGCCCCGCCACCCGCGCCGGGGTGGCTTCGCCGCGCGCGCGATGACGGGGTCGGCAAACGGCCCTCTCCCACCCTCCACCTCATCCTGAGGTGCGGCGTAGCCGCCTCGTAGGAGGGCTCCGGGGATCGCGGAGCCGTCCGGAGCTCTCCTTCGAGGCCCGCTGCCGTGGGCGCATCAGGATGGGGAGGAGGGTGGGGGCGATGCCGCACCGGTCCCCACAGGGCGCCGAAAAAGGGAACCCGGCCCGATCCGATCACCTCCACGACCCATCAATTCGCCGCTCAGGCCGGGGGCGGGGCCGCCTCCTCCCGCGGGGCGCTCCTGCGGGGCGTGCGGGTGCGGGCCACCGGCTCGTATCCCTCCGCGAAGCTGCACCGGTAGGTGATCTCGTCGGGGGCGCCGAGGCCGGTCACCAGGGGGACGGTGACCGTGTCGCCCTGGAAGCGCCAGCCGCGGGCGCCCTTGTCCCAGTACAGCCAGACGGTGCCGGGAAAGCCCCGCAGGCTGAACACGGCCGCCTTGCGCGACAGCGCCTGGACAGCGCGCGGCGCATACATCCCCCTGTCCCGGTAGGCCGCCCGCGTCGCCTCGGGCTGCCGATCCATGAAGGTGTTGCGCACCACTTGAATCGTCGCGCCCGGCTTCGCCAGAAACCGTTTGAACTCGGGTAAACTACGCAGGATGACCGCCACGGCAGGTCTCCTCGACACCGGCTCCCGCCCGCAGGATCGCGGACGCACCACCGTTCCGGATGAGTTGGGGTGATTCCCGTGACGGTTTCAGTGACTGCGCGAGTGGCACATGGCAGGATATCAACAGGAATCCGGGTTTATGCCCAGATTCCAGCCCTGGAATGCGAGTCCAGCCCCCCGGGGGTACCGCCAAAGTCTTCCGCAGCGCGGCATTACACTTAACGCCAAGCCACCAAGACTCTGGCCCGATTCGCGGCGATTCGCGGGCGGTGCCGCGAAGAGTCTCGCGGCATTGCAACGCCCGGCCCGGCGCGCGACTCTGTCGCAGGCCTTCGGGCAGGGCCCGCCGGCGGGGCCATTCGGCCCTTGACCCCGGCGCGGGGCGCGCGCGTTGTCGGGCCATGCTGCTCCAGTTCTTCACGGGCCTGCGCGAGGCGAAGGTCCCCGTCACCCTCAAGGAGTACCTCGTCCTGCTCGGGGCGCTGGACCGCGACCTGCCGGGCAAGAGCGTGGAGGAATTCTATTTCCTGTCCCGCACGGCGCTCGTGAAGGACGAGGCGCATCTCGACCGGTTCGACCGGGTCTTCGGCACGGTGTTCAAGGGGCTGGAGACCGTGGGCGAGGCGGTGGACGCCGTGCCGATCCCCGAGGAGTGGCTGCGCAAGCTCGCGGAGAAGTACCTCACCGAGGCCGAGAAGGCGGAGCTGAAGGCGCTCGGCTGGGACGCGTTGTTCGAGACGCTGAAGCAGCGCCTCGCCGAGCAGAAGGAGCGCCACCAGGGCGGCTCGAAATGGATCGGCACCGGGGGCACCTCGCCCTTCGGCGCCTATGGCTACAACCCGGAGGGGATCCGCATCGGCCAGGACGGCAACCGCAACTTCCGGGCGGTGAAGGTCTGGGACCGGCGCGAGTTCCGGGATTTCGACGACAAGGCCGAGATCGGCGCGCGCACCATGCGCCTCGCGCTCCGGCGCCTGCGCCGCTTCGCCCGGGCGGGGGCGGCGGACGAGCTCGACCTCGACGGGACGATCCGGGCCAGCGCCCGGCAGGGCTACATCGACGTGAAGATGCGCCCCGAGCGGCGCAACGCGGTGAAAGTGCTGCTCTTCCTCGATGTCGGCGGCTCGATGGACTGGCACGTGGAGCAGGCCCAGGCCCTGTTCTCCGCCGCCCGGTCGGAGTTCAAGCACCTGGAGCACTTCTACTTCCACAACTGCGTCTACGAGGGCGTCTGGACCGAGAACGCCCGGCGCCACGACGCCCGCACGCCGCTGGCCGACGTGATCCGCACCTATGGCAGCGACTACCGCCTCGTCTTCGTCGGCGACGCCTCCATGAGCCCCTACGAGATCGCCGTGCCCGGGGGCTCGGTGGAGCACTGGAACGAGGAGCCGGGCGCGGCCTGGCTCGGGCGCCTGCTGGGACACTTCCACAAGGCGGCGTGGCTCAACCCCGTGCCCGAGACCCACTGGGGCTACACCCAGTCCATCGGGATGGTGCAGCGCCTGATGGAGGGCCGGATGTTCCCGCTGACGCTGGAGGGCCTCGACGCCGCCGCGAGGGCGCTGGTGCGCTAGCGAGGGCGCAGGTGCGCTTGCGAGGGAGCAGGTGCGCGAGGGGGCGTGGGATCCCGGGGGCGTGGCGCCCTGTCCGGGATCCCCGGTGTCCCTCAGCCCTGCTGGGCGGGGGTGGTGACCGTGAGCCCGTCGAATTCGGGGGTGATCTTGATCTGGCAGGAGAGGCGCGAGTTCTCGCGCACGTCGGTGGCGAAATCGAGCATGTCCTGCTCCATGTCCTGGGCCTTGCCCACCACGTCGATCCAGGCATCCGCGACGTAGACGTGGCAGGTGGCGCAGGCGCAGGCGCCGCCGCATTCCGCATCGATGCCGGGCACGTTGTTGCGCAGAGCCGTCTCCATCACGGTCGCGCCGACGCTGCCCTCGACGGTGCGCTCCGTCCCGGCGTGATCGACGTAGGTGATCTTGGGCATGCTCAAAGGCTCCTCGTGCGCGCAGGGCCGCGTGGCGGCTCGGCGGACGGCGGTGATTGATTGGCGGCTCGCAGGGCGGAAAGCAAGCGCATCGACGCGCCCGGCGGGGGTCCCGAGGGGCGACCTTTCGAAGCCTCAGGCCCCGGCCTCGATCTCCGCCACGGCGGCGGCGACGGCCTCCGCCAGGGCCGCGACCGCCTCCCCCGCCTCCGGCGACCCCGCCCGCAGGCACGCCTCGGCCGTGCCGGCGCGGGCCTGGACCCGGCCCGCGCCGATGCCCGCCGCCGAGCCCCGCAGCGTGTGGGCGATCTCCGCCCGGCGGAGGGCGGGGAGCGCGGCGTCGGTCAGGCCCTGCACCAGACGGTTGCACTCGCCCGCGAACAGGACGAGCACCTCGCGGGCGAGGTCGGAATCCCCGCCGGTCTGCGCGTCGAGGGCGTCCCGGTCGATTTCTGCCATCGGTGACCCCGCAATCCACATCCTATCGCCCGTCCGGACCCGTCCCTCGCCTCGCGCTCACGGCCCGTCCCTGGCACCATGGCGGCGCCCACCGGGCCGGCTGCGGTAACCATTCGGTTAATGTTTGCTGGGGTCGGCCACCCGCGACGGTATCGGGACGGGGTGCCGGACCCTAGGCTCGGGTGGTAAACGGGAAGTTGCGTCTTCGGCATGCAAGTGCCGGACCCGTGCGTGCGAGGCGTTGGATGGCGACGGAAAAGAAGCTGAAGGACCCGGCCGAGGCCGCGCTCTCAGCCATCGAGCAGGCCCTGAGCCTCGACGCCCTGATGCGCGACGGGGGTGCCCGTGCGGAGCCCCGCCTGCCGGATGTCGGCGACACCGAGCCGCTCCTCGACGGCGGGCGCGACGCGTCCGGCCGCCTGCCCCCTCCCCGCCTCGACATCGACCGGCCGCCCGTCGCCGCCGCCGCGGCCCTGCCGCAGGACCCGCCGCTCGCGTCCGACGTGCCGCCGCCGGACCTCGACCGCCCCCGCCGGGAGGGCGGCCTGCTGCCGCCCGACCGTTCCCTCGTGGCCAACGACGACCGGCGCAACATCGGCATCCTGCAGCAGACCCTGCGGGTCCGCCCCTCGCGCAAGCCCTACATGGTGGCGGTCGGCGCCGGCCTCGCCTGGATCGCCGGCCTCACCGCCATCGCCTGGACCCAGTCGGGCGGCGACCTCGCCGGCTTCGCCCGCGAGCTTCCCCCGCTGCAGGCCATGGGGGCCGTCTCGGCGCTCTTCGGGCCGGCGATCCTGTTCGTCGTGACCGCGATGCTCGCGGTGCGCGCCCAGGAGATGCGCCTCGTGGCCCGGGCGGTCGGCGAGGTCGCCGTGCGGCTCGCCGAGCCGGAGAGCTTCTCCACCGACGCCGTCCTCACCATGTCGCAGACCGTGCGCCGCGAGGTCGCCGCGGTGGGCGACGGCGTCGAGCGCGCCCTGGCCCGGGCGGGCGAGCTGGAGACCCTGGTGCGCGGCGAGATCGCCACCCTGGAGCGGGCCTATTCCGACAACGAGATCCGCATCCGCTCCCTGGTCGATGAGCTGGTCGCCCAGCGGGAGGCCATCGTCACCAACGCCGAGCGGGTGCGCGGCGCCATCGCCGGCTCCCACCAGAACCTCAGCCAGGAGCTGGACGGGGCGGCCCAGCGGATCGTGTCGGCCCTCGACGGGGCCGGCGAGCGCGTCACCGGGGCGCTGGACGCCCGGAGCGCGGCCATCACCTCCTCCCTCGGCGAGGTGGGCGAGCGCGTCACCGGCCTGATGAGCGAGCGCGGCGACGCGCTGATCGAGCGCCTGTCCCAGACGGGCACGGGCGTCCGCGACAGCCTGGAGGGCGTGGGGGCCGAGCTGGTCCGCACCTTCGAGGTGCGCACGGCCGACCTCACCGGCTCCTTCGAGGCCACGGGGCAGGCCCTCACCGGGCGGCTCGCGGAGAGCGCGGGCCGGGTGGCCGACACCCTGGCCGAGACCGGGGCCGGCGTCGGCGCCGCCATCGAGCGCCAGGGCCAGGCGGTGCGGGAGAGCTTCGAGCGCTCCGCCAGCGGCCTGGAGACCGCGTTCCTCGCCCGCGGCACCGAGCTGACCGAGCGTTTCGCCGCCACCGGCGCGGCGATCACCGGGCGCTTCTCCGAGGTCGGCGCCGCCTTCGCCGAGGACCTGTCGGGCCGGGGCACCGCCCTGCGCGGCGAGATCGAGACGGCGGGGCGCGACATCGTCGGCGCCATCGCTGAGAGCGGCCGGACGGCGCAGGACACCCTCGCCCAGGCGGCGGACGGCGCGGCGGCGACGCTGGTGGCCCGGGCCGACGCGGTGCGCGACGACCTCGTCGGGGCCGCCGAGCGGATCGGCGAGGCCGTCACCGGCCGCGGCGGCGAACTGGTCGGGCGGATGGACGGCATCGTCGCCCGCCTGCACGAGACCATCGCCGTCGAGGGGGCGGGCCTGGAGAGCCGCCTCGACGCGGCGGCCGAGCGCGCGAGCGGCCTCGTGGCCGGGCGCACCCGGGAGGCGGCCGAGGGGCTGGAGGCCGCCTTCACGGCCCTGGGCCGCGGCTTCGAATCCGGCGCGGGCGACGCCGTGCGCAGCCTGCGCAGCAGCGTCGAGCACCTGTCGGGCGAGATCGACGGCCGGGCGAACGAGGCGGCCGAGGCCATCCGCGCCGCCGCCGCCACGGCGGGCGAGGCCGCCGAGACGCGGGTCGCCGAAGCCGCCACCCGCCTCACCGAGAGCCTCGGGACCCTGCGCACCGCCTCCGCCGAGGTGACCGGGGCGATCGAGGCCGAATCCGCCATCCTCCTGACCCGCTTCCGCGACGCCGCCGACCGGGCGGGCGAGGAGCTGGGCTCCCGCGGCGCCGCCGCCGTGGCCGAGCTGCGCAAGGCCCTGGAAGGGCTCGAAGGGGAACTCGCCGCCCGCACCAGCGCCACCACCGGCGCCCTGGAGCGCGCCGCCGCCCAGGTCGCGGCCGACCTGTCGAGCCGCCTCGGGGAGATCGAGACGACCTTCGGCGCCCACGGGCGCGACGTCGCCGACCTGCTCTCCACCCATGCGGAGGAGACCCACGCCCGCATCGCCGGCACCGGCCGGGACATCGTGCTCGCCGTGGCCAACCAGGGCGCGCGCATCGCCGACACCCTCGGCCGCTCCGGCGACGCCTTCGCCGAGACCGCCGACGGGCGGGTGAAGGTCATCGAGGAGGTGCTGGGCAGCCGCCTCGCCGCCCTGCAGGACACCATCGCCCGCGGCGACATCCTCGCCGACCGGATCGGCCGCGACACCGCCGTCCTCGGCGAGACCGTGGGCGCGCAGCTCGATGAGGTGACGCGCCTGATCGCCGACCGCGGACAGGCCGTGGCGGAGACCATCGCCGGGCAGGCCCGCGAGGCCGGGACCCTCATCGAGACCCATCTCGAGACCCTCGAGGCGCGCTCCGCCAAGCGCACCGCCGAGGTCGCCGAGACCGTCGCCACCCTCGTCGGCCAGGTGGAGGGCCAGCTCGGCAGCCACACCGCCGCCCTGGACGAATCCCTCGCCGCCCGCACCGCCGCCCTCACCGAGGCGCTGTCGGCCCGCACCGCGGCGCTGGACGAATCCCTGTCCGCCCACGCCACGGCGCTGGACGAGTCCTTCTCCACCCGCACCGCCGCCCTGGACGACTCCCTCTCGGCCCGCACCGCCGCCTTGGACGAGTCCCTGTCCGCCCACGCCGCCGCCCTGGACGGCTCCCTGTCGGCCCGCACCGCCGCCCTGGACGAGTCCCTGTCGGCCCGTGGCGGTGAACTCGCCCGCATCGTCGAACACGGCGGGCGCGGCCTCACGGAGGCCGTGGACGCGCACCTCGCCGGCGCCGCCCGGGACTTCGAGGCCCGCTCCGCCGGCTTCGGCTCCGAGATCGAGCGCCGCACGGCCGAGATCGCCCGCGCCCTCGATTCCGGCGCCGAGCGGTTCGACGGCACCGTCCTGCGCCGCCTGGAGGAGATCGGCGCGACCCTGGAGGAGCGCGCCCGCCTCGTGGACGAGAGCTTCGGGTCGCAGGCCTTCGAGGCGATCCGCCTGATCGAGGCGCGCACCCGCGCCGTCGATGCCGAGTTGTCCCAGCGCACCCGCGAGCTGGTGGAGGCCATCGAGAGCCGCACGGGCGGGCTCGATGACGCCATGGCCGGGCGCGTCGCCGCCCTCACGGGGGCCGTCGAGGAGCGCACCCGCGCCCTCGAAGCCTCCCTCACGGAGCGGGTCGGGGAGATCACCCGCCTCGTGGACGAGCGTGCCGGCGCGGCCGATGCCGCCCTGGCGGCCCGCACCGAGGATGTGCGCACCGCCTTCGCCGAGCGCTCCGACCTCCTCGGGCGGCTCATCGACGAGCGCACCGCGGCGATGTCGCAGGAGCTGGACGAGAAGGGCCGGGCGGTGTTCGGCGTCATCGGCGGCCGCATCACCGAGCTCGCCCGCCTGTTCGACAGCGGCAGCACGTCGCTCGCCACCCTCATCGACAGCCGCGGCGAGGGCGTCCTCGCCAAGCTGCAGCAGACCATCGCCGACGCCGAGCGGATGCTGGAGGAGGGCGAGGGGCGCCTCGGCCACACCCTGGCGAGCCGCACCGGCGACATCAGCGGCCTGCTGGACGAGGGCGTCCGCACCGTCCACGGCCTGCTGGACGACCGGACCAACCAGATCCGCACCATGCTGGACGGCCACGCCCAGACCCTGGTGGAGACCCTGGACGGGCGCACCGGCCCCCTCAGCGAGGCCCTGGACGGCCGCGGGCGGGACCTCGTCGCGGCCCTGGAGGGGGCGCTGGGCGCCGCCGCCGGTGCCCTGGAGAGCCGCACCGACGCCCTCGGCAGCCTGTTCGACACGCGCCTCGGGCGCCTGGAGGACCTGGTCGAAGGCCGGGGCACCCGCCTCGCCGAAACCCTCGACGCCCGCGCCGAGGGCCTGCGCGCCCTGTTCGAGGAGGCCCAGGCCACCCTCGACGCCGCGGTGGAGAGCGGCAGCGGCCGCTTCGCCACCTCCGTCGATACCCGGCTCGCGACCCTGCGCACCCTCCTCGAGGAGGCGCCCGCCGCCGTCGCGGCCCTGGTCGAGGGCCGCGAGCGCCAGCTCGCCGCGACCCTCGACAGCCGCACCCAGCGCCTGCGCGCCCTGTTCGAGGAGGCGCAGGACGGCCTGCGCGACCTCGTGGAGACCCGCGGCGGCGACATCGCCCAGGCGATCGCCACCCAGACCGACGCGCTGCGCACCGTCCTCGACACCGCCCCGGCCGGCGTCACCGACCTGCTCGACGCGCGGCTCGCCACCCTGCAATCCACCTTCGACGAGGCCAGGGCGGCCATCGACGGGCTCCTCGAGACCCGCAGCCGCGGCCTGATCGAGGCGGCCGACAGCCGGACCACCGCCCTCACCGAGGTGTTCGAGGCGCGCCTGCGTGACCTCGACGGGGTGGTCGAGGGGCGGACCCAGGACCTGACCCGCGAGGTCGATGCCCGGGCGGACGCCTTCACCCAGCGGATCGACAGCCGCATCCAGCGGTTCGCGCACCTCGTTGGCCAGCGGGCGGACGCCCTCGCCTCGGCCTTCGACGAGCGCCACGACGCCTTCGCCGGCCTCCTGGACGAGCGCACCGCCGGCCTCGGCGCGGCCCTGGACCAGCGCGCCCGCGCCCATGCCGAACAGGTCGAGGCCCACACCGCGGCCCTGGCCGCGACGCTCGCCGCCCGCGAGGCGGCGCTGGCCGCCCTCATCGACCAGCGGGCGGAGGCCATGGGCATGGGCTTCGAGCGCCGGGCCAACGCCCTCGGCTCCCTGGTGGATGCCCGCGGCGAGGCCCTGGCCCGCCGGCTGGCAGAGAGCGCCGAGGCCCTGGTGCGGGCGATCGAGGACCGGGGCGGTGCCCTGCTCGACAGCCTCAACACCAGCGGCCACACGGTCGGCACGGAGCTGGAAGGCCATGTCGCACGGTTCCGCTCGGCGGTGGACGGCCCCATGCGCGACCTCGCCGACGCCCTGTCCGACCGGGCGGGGACCATCGAGCGGGTGCTGGCCGAGACCGGCCTGCCCCTGGCCGAGACCCTGCGCACCAGCACCGAGCGCCTCGCGATCCAGACCCGCGCCTCCGCGGACATCCTGCGGGCGGCGGTGGACGAGGGCGCGGCCCGCACCCTCGCCGACCTCGCCGAGACGAACGACCGGATGACCCGGGAGCTCGGCGGCGTGATCGTGCGCGTCGAGAGCGCCAACGCGGCGCTCGCCGGCCTCGTGGCCGGGGCCGACTCGAACCTCGGCTCCATCGAGCGCAACCTCTCCGGCCGCCTGTCCCAGATCCACACGGAGCTGGAGCGGGTCGCCGCCGAGACCGGCCGGGCCGGGGCCGACGTCTCGGCCCAGGTCGAGGCCCTGCGCGACGTCTCGGAAGGCGCCCTGCGGGAGGCCAACGGCCTCGCCCGCAGCCTCGACGGGGCGGCGAACTCCCTCGGCGCCGTCGAGACGCGGCTCTCCACCGCCCTCGTCGATCGGGAGCGCGCCCTCGCCGCGGCCCTGGCCGAGTTCGAGGCCCGGGCCGAGACCCTCGAGTCCCGCGGCGCCGTCTTCGCGGGCCAGATCGACAAGGTCCTGCGCGACGCCGAGACCCGGGCGCGCTCGCTCAGCGAGGCCCTGTCCCGCTCCGCGGAAGGGGCCGGCGCCCAGGTGGCCGGTGCCTTCGCGGGCCTGAAGGATGATGCCGGTGCGCAGGCCGAGCAGGCCGCGGCCGGCGTGCGCGCGGCCCTCGACGCCGCGGCCAGGGAGATGCACGAGGGGCTGGAGGAGGCCCAGGGCCGCCTCGGCGAGTCCGTCTCCAGCCTGCGGGAGATGGCCAGCGCGATCCGCAGCGAGCTCGATGCCACCCGCGCCGACCTCGCCAAGGGCGTCCTCGAACTGCCCCGGGAGACGCAGGACGCGGCCGGGGAGATGCGCCGGGTCGTGGCCGATCAGATCAAGGCCCTGCACGAGCTGTCGGCCCTGGTCGCCAGGACCGGCCGCTCCGTGGACGTCGCCCAGCCGATGGCCCAGTCCTTGACCCAGCCCCAGCGGCGGGTCGCGGAGGGTGGCGGCCGGTCGGTCTCCGCCCCGGTCTCCGCCCCGGCGGCCTCGGCCGCCCCCGCGCCGGTCGCGGCGGCCCCGAGCCCCGTTCCGGTGCAGGCCCCGGCCGTGGCCCAGGCCCCCCGCGCCACCCCGGCCCGCAGCGAGGCGCGCCCCGCCACGCCGCGCCCGGCCACCCCGGCGGTCGCCGGGGCGGGCAACAACAAGCGGGGCTGGCTCTCCGACCTCCTCACCCGCGCCTCGCTCGACGAGGACGAGGAGGGCCCGACGCCCGACGCCCCGGCCACCCCGGCCCGCGGCGGGACGGGCGCGCAGGCCTCCGCCCCGACCCAGGCGCCGTCGCCCGCCCCGTCCCCTGCCCCGCGCAACGGGAAGGCGGCGGCCGAGACCGGCCGGATCGCCCTCGACACGATCTCCAGCGACATCGCGCGGATGATCGAGCACCGCACGGCGGTGGACCTGTGGGAGCGCTACCGCCGGGGCGAGCCGAACCTGTTCACCCAGCGGATCTACACCGCCCAGGGACAGGCGACCTTCGCCGAGATCCAGCGGCGCTACCGCTCGGACCAGGAGTTCCGCCGGAGCGTCGACCGCTACGTCAGCGAGTTCGAGCGGCTGCTCGGCGACGTGGTCAAGAACGACCCCGACGCCAAGCGCACCGACGCCTACCTCACCTCGGAGACGGGCAAGGTCTACACGATGCTGGCCCATGCCAGCGGGCGCTTCGAGGGGGCGTAGGCGCCGCCGCCGCATCGTCCGCCGGAGGGGACACCCGTTCGGCGGACGATGCGGCGCGGCTGCCCCAGTGGCGGCGGCGCGTTCGGCGGCCCGCTACAGCAGGCCGAGGGACGCGAGTTCCCGGCGCAGCGCCTCCGGCATCTCGGCGAGGTCGCCCGCTTGGCCCTCGCCGAGATCGGCGGGGGCGTCGGCGGCGGAGAGGTAGCGCCATCCCTGGAAGGGGCGGCAGGGCCGGGGCGTCACGGGCACGAGGCGCTCATCCAGCACGATCCGGCAGCGGGGGATCCCGTCCTCCCCGGTCAGGGGCTCCAGGGCGAGGATCGCCTGCCGGCAGCACAGGCTGCCCTTGATCACCCAGTAGAGCGACCCCTTGCCGGCGATGTCCCGGTGGCGTTTCGGCAGGGTCCGCGTCACGTGGACGGGATGGGCCGCGGTGCCCTCCCGGGCGCGGTAGGCGGTCTGGCGGGCGGCGAGGTCGGCGATCGAGGCGGGGCCGACGCTGAGCTTGATGAGGTGCAGAGCCACGGAGAGCCGGAGGGAGCGCGGGGTCGGCGCCCCCTATACCGGCTGCCCGCCCCTCATGCGAACAGCGCGAGACGCCGCTCCGGGGTCTCCGCGTCGAGCCCGGCGAGGGACATCGCCTCGGGCTCCTCCAGGGCGAACTCGAACAGGGGGTCGGTCTCCACCTCCGCCGTCCAGGCCGGCTCCGCGGCCGCCTCCGGGGCGGGCGCGTCGGTGAGGGGGGCTTGCGCAAGACCTTGGGCAGGACCTTGTGCAAGCCCTTGGGCAGGACCTTGGACCGTATCCGTCCCGGCGGGGGGCGAGACCGGGACGAAGACGATGTCCTCGTGGAGCGCCGGGCTGCCCGGCTGGGCGACGATGGCCGCCGCCGTCATGGCCGGCACCGTCATGGCGATGTAGCGGTCCACGTCGAGCTGGCAGAGATCCTCCTCGGAGGGCTTGGCGCCCCCGCCCGCCTCCGGCGGCGGCGGGATCCGGGCGATCTCCCCGCCCCAGATCGCCATCATGGCGGTGATCCGGTCCTCCAGGTAGCGCAGGGTGTAGATGATCCGCGCGGTGCGCTGGGCGGTGAGGTCCTGGAAGGAGCAGGCGGTGTAGATCGCCGTCGCGTGCCGGTCGAGGGCCTCGCAGGTCTCGGGCTCGACGTTGCGCTCGCGCAGGGTCCAGGCCGCCTCCTGCACCGCCTCGGCGGCGCCGAGGATGTCGGAGGTCGCCTGCTCGGTCGCCCGGACGATGGCGTCCAGCGCCTGCGAGGCGGTGGCGAGCCGCGTCTGGTCGGCGCCGGGCACGCTGATCGCGGTGATCTCGGCCTTGGTCCGGCTGATCGCCTCGGCCATCTCCACGAGGTCGCCGCGCAGGTTGCCGACCGCCTCCGCGGCCCGGTCGACGGTGACGGCCCGCTCCAGCTGCTCGATGGCGGTGAGGACGGTCTGCATCTCCCCGGTGCGGGCCCGGCGGGCGTGCTCGACGAGGAAGCGCTGCCCGCGCTCGCTGGCGCCGATCGTCGATTCGATCGCGGCGTATTCCCCCGCATCGATCGCGTGGGCGCTGGGCAGACCGGACATCGACGGGGCTTCCGAATGAGGGGCGCCGGGCAGGGCGGGGTCCCTGTCCGACGCGTCCCGGGAGGCCACGAGATTGACATGGGTGGTTTAACGCGCGCTTACGACGCGCTCCGCCCCCGGCAGCCCCCTCCCCCGTCCCGTGCCAGCTCCCCCCGGCGCGCTGCGCCTGTCGCTGCTCTACGCCGTCGTCTTCACCGAGATCGGCATCGCCATGCCGTTCATGCCGGTCTGGCTGTCCACCCTCGGCCTCGATGCTGGGGTGATCGGCCTGTTGCTGGCCCTGCCCATCGCCACGCGGATCGTCGCGACGGCGCCGCTGATGGCGCTGATCGACCGGGGGCTCGGGGCGCGGCGGCTGATCGTGGCCGGCAGCGCCTGCGTGGCCGCCACCTACGCCGCCATGGCCCCCGCCTCCGCCCTCGGCTGGCCGGCGCTGGCCGTGCTCACCGTGCTGAACGCGGTGGCCGCCGCGCCCCTCGTCCCCTCCATCGACTACCTGACCCTCGCCGCCGTGCGCCGGGAGCCGCGCCTCTCCTATGCGCGCATCCGCCTGGCGGGCTCGGTGGCCTTCCTCGCCGCCAACCTCGTGGGCGGGGCGCTGCTCGCCGCCCTCGGCGGGCGGCTGGCGGTGCCGATCCTGCTCACCGGCCTCGCCCTCGTCGCCTGCCTCACGGCGAGCCTCGACCGCACGCAGGCCGAGCCGCGGCGGCCCCCCGCCCCCGGCCCCGCCCCGCGCCTGCCCCGGCGGCTCTGGCTGTGCATCGCCGCGGGCGCGGCGATCCAGGCGAGCCACGCGGCGATCTACGGCTTCGGCAGCATCCACTGGACCGCCCACGGCATCGGGCCGGCGGCCGTCGGCGCCCTGTGGGCGACGGGGGTGCTGGCCGAGATCGCCCTGTTCGCGGCGGCCCCCCTCCTCCCGGCGGCGTGGCGCGGGCCGGTGCCCCTGTTGGCCGTGGGGGCGACGGCGGGGATCGTGCGGGCGGCCGGGCTGTTCCTGGTGGGCGACCGGCTGGAGACCCTGGTGCCCCTGCAGGCCCTGCACGGCCTGACCTTCGGCGCGACGCAGCTCGGGACGATGGAGGCGGTCTCCTCCCTCTCGCCGGAGGGCGCGAGGGGGCGGGCGCAGGGCACCCTCTCGGCGGTGAATGCGGGCGTGTCGGTGACGGCGACCCTGGCGAGCGGGCTGATCTACCGGGAGGCGGGGGCCGCCGTGTTCCTCGCCATGGCGCCGCTGGCCGCCTGCGGGCTCGCCCTCGCCCTGGCGGCGGGACGATGGGGCCGAGAGAGGAATCCTCAACCCTAATCTCGTCATATCCCTGGCGCACCATGCACCGTGACCGCGGCGTGTCCGCCCGCACGGACGGCGTGCGGCAAGCTCTGCCCTACGGTCCGCTCCCGATGCCCGGCGCGGCGGACGCGCGTGTAATGAAGGAGATCCGCTCGTGCTGACCGATGGGCTCGCGCCCGGCACGGCATCGCTGACGGAGGCGGCTGACGGGCGGATGCGCCTCGGCGGACGCTGGACCGCCGACCAAGCGCCGGCCGTGGAGGCCGCGGCCGCCCGGATCGCGGCGGGCGGGCATGCGCGCCTGGTCGTCGACCTCGGCGGGATCGAACGCCTGGACACCCTCGGCGCCTGGGTGCTGGAGCGGACCCGCGCCGAGGTCGAGGCCGCGGGCGGCGCGCTGGGCTATCTCGGCACGCGCCCCGAGCACCGGACCCTGCTCGGCGAGGTGGCGATCCGCGGGGAGGCCCCCGTGCCCCCCAAGCCGCTCGGGTTCGCCCTCGGCCTCCTCGACGGCCTCGGCCGGCAGGTGGCGAGCGGCGGGCGGCAGATGGTCGTCGGGACCGGCTTCCTCGGGGAGGTGATGGCCGCCTGCGGCCGGGTCGCCCTGCGGCCCCGGAGCTTCCGCGGGACGGCCCTGGTCAACCAGCTGCAGCAGATGGCGCTGAACGGCGCGCCGATCATCATCCTGATCTCGTTCCTCGTGGGCGGGATCATCGCGCAGCAGGGCATCTTCCAGCTCCAGCGGTTCGGCGCGCAGACCTTCGTCGTCAACCTGATCGGCCTCCTGATCCTGCGCGAGATGGGCGTGCTGCTCACGGCGATCATGGTGGCGGGCCGCTCCGGCTCGGCGATCACCGCCGAGATCGGCTCCATGCGGATGCGCGAGGAGGTGGATGCCCTGCGGGTGATGGGGCTCGACGCCACCGAGATCCTGATCGTCCCGCGCATCCTCGCGCTGATGGTCAGCCTGCCGATGCTGACGCTGATCGGCGACCTCGCGGCGCTGGCCGGCGGCGGGCTGACGGCGATGGTCTACGGCGGCCTCACCCTGGACCAGTTCCTGGCCCGCCTCCAGGCGGCGGTGGGGGTGCACCACGTCACGGTGGGGCTGATCAAGGCGCCGTTCATGGCGCTCACCATCGGCCTCATCGCCACCATCGAGGGCTTCGCCGTGGAGGGCTCGGCGGAATCGCTCGGGCGCCACGTCACGGCCTCGGTGGTGAAGTCCATCTTCATGGTCATCGTCCTCGATGGCCTGTTCGCGGTGTTCTTCGCCGCCATCGACTTCTGAGACCGCCTCGTATGACCTCACCCGCACCGTCATTGCGAGCGCCGCGAAGCGCTCCAGCGGCGCCACGCCAGGCGATGGCCCGCTGCCCTGGATCGCTTCGCGACGCTCGCGATGACGGGTGGCGCAGGGGGGCGGCCGGTGAGTGAGTCCCAGGACCCCATCATCCGCGTGCGCGACCTCGTCGTCGGCTTTCGCGACAAGACCATCCTCAAGGGCCTGAACCTCGACATCCGCCGGGGCGAGATCCTGGGGTTCGTCGGCCCGTCGGGGCAGGGCAAGTCGGTGCTGACCCGCACCATCCTCGGCCTCGTGCCCAAGCGCTCCGGCACCATCGAGGTGTTCGGCCGGGATGTGGACGGGCTGAGCTACGCCGAGCGGCGGCGGATGGAGACCCGCTGGGGCGTGCTGTTCCAGCAGGGCGCCCTGTTCTCCTCGCTGACCGTGAAGCAGAACATCCAGGTGCCGATGCGCGAGCACCTGAAGCTCTCCGGCCGGCTGCTCGACGAGTTCGCCCGCCTCAAGATCGAGATGGTCGGCCTGAAGCCGGACGCCGCCGACAAGCTGCCCTCCGAACTCTCCGGCGGCATGATCAAGCGCGCGGCGCTGGCGCGCTCCCTGGCGCTCGACCCCGAGATCCTGTTCCTCGACGAGCCGACCTCGGGCCTCGACCCGATCGGCGCCGGGGAGTTCGACGACCTCGTCTCCACCCTCAAGGAGACGCTGGGGCTGACCGTATTCATGGTCACCCACGACCTCGACAGCCTGTACACCGCCTGCGACCGCATCGCGGCGCTGGGCGACGGCCAGATCATCGCCGCCGGCACGGTGGAGGAGATGCTGGAAAACCCCCATCCCTGGCTGCGCTCGTACTTCCACGGCAAGCGGGCCCGCGCCGTCGCGGGCGGCCCCTCCGCCCTGAAGGCGCAAAGCCAGGATCCCCTCGCCGCAGCGACCGGAGGCTGACCTCATGGAAACCCGCGCGAACTACGCCCTCATCGGCGCCTTCACCCTGGCCGTCATCCTGGCGGGCTTCGGCTTCACCCTCTGGCTGGCGGGGGGCTCGTCCCGGCAGGTCAGCGAGAGCGTCCGGATCGTCTTCTCCGGCTCGGTCGGCGGCCTGTCGCGGGGCTCGGGGGTGACCTTCAACGGCATCAAGGTCGGCGAGGTCACCGACATCCACCTCGCCCCGCAGGATCCGCGGCGGGTGCTGGCCATGGTCAAGGTCGAGCCCTCGACGCCCCTGAAGGCGGACACCCGCGCCCGGCTCGATTCGGCGATGCTGACCGGCGTCTCGGTGATCGCGCTGACCGGCGGCGACGCGGACGCGCCGCCCCTCAAGCCCGGCGCCAACGGCGAGCCGGCGACGATCTTCGCCCAGACCTCCGACATCCAGGACATGATGGCGCTCGCCCGCCAGGTCGCCCAGCGGGCCGACGAGATGCTCTCCCGCCTCGACCGGGTGGTGGCCGGCAACGAGGGCGCCATCAACCGCTCCCTCTCCAACGTCGAGACCTTCTCGAAGACCCTCGCCGACGCCGCTCCCTCCATGGCGGCCCTGGTGAAGGCGGTGGACGGCAACCGCCTCGGCCGGGTGGTCGAGAACGCCGACAAGTTCTCCTCGGCCCTGGCCGGCGCCGGCCCCGACATCCAGGCGGGCGTGCACGACGCCCGCTCCCTGGCGGCCAAGCTCGACGCCTCCGCCGACAGGATCGACGCGGTGCTGAAGGGCGCCGAGGGCTTCCTCGGCTCCGCCTCCGGCAAGGAGGGGGCGAGCACCTTCACCGAGATCCGCGAGGCGGCGATCTCCGTGCGCGACGCGGGCCGCGCCTTCCGCACCATGTCGGAGAACCTCGACAAGCGCACCGCCAGCATCACCACGAGCGTCGGCCGCCTCTCCGGCAGCGGACGGCGCGAGGTGGAGGCCCTGTCCGGCGACGGGCAGCGCACCCTCGGCACCCTCAACCGCACCGTGCGCAGCCTGGAGCGGGATCCGTCGCAGGTCATCTTCGGGGGCAAGCCGTCGTTGCCCGAATACAACGGTGGCCGCTGAATCCGGCCGTCGTCGGGTGATTGTGCCGGGGCGCACTGCAGCGATTCCGCGACGGCATAGTTTCGCCTGCATAGCTTTGGTGTCCTGCCGGCCTGCGGCAGGATCTGACAGGTTGTGCGTATGACCCGACCGCGACTCCTGCCGGCGACCCTGCTGCTCGCCGCCGCCCTCGGCGGCTGCGGCGGCGCGGCGCCGCTGACCTTCGACCTCGCCGCCCTGCCCGTGGGCGGGCGCCCCACCGCGGCGGGACGGGCGATCGTGGTCTCGGAACCGGTCGGCATCCAGCCCTTCGAGGCGGACCGGATCATCGTGCGCGAGGGCGGCGGCTCGCTCTCCTTCCTCGGCGGCGGCCAGTGGGCCGACCGGCTCCCCCGCCTGATCCAGACCCGGATCATCCAGAGCCTGGAGAATTCCGGACGCCTGCGCTCGGTGAGCCGGCCGGGCGACAAGGTGGCGGCGGACTACCAGCTGATCAGCGAGATCCGGGCCTTCGACATCCAGACCGCCACGGGCGAGGCGGTGGTGGACCTGTCGCTCAAGCTCGTGGCCGACGGCACCGGCCGGGTGGCGGCGGCGCGGATCTTCACGGCGCGCGTGCCCGTGGCCTCGGTGGATGCCGGCTCCGGCGCCCGCGCCCTCGACCAAGCCCTCGTCACCGTGCTCGGCGACATCGTGCGCTGGGTGAACACCGGGCGGTAGGTCCCCGCCACCACGCGTCTTTGCGAGCGTAGCGAAGCAACCCAGGGATGCGGGCCGCCTCCGAACGTGGCGCTGCCCCCGGGTTGCTTCGCTTCGCTCGCAATGACGGTGGGGGTGGGAGGAGGGTTACCCCTCACTCCATCACGGCGGCCTTCATGATGACCACCATGGTGGCCCGGCCCGGCCCTTCGGCGCAGCGCACGAGGTGGGGCCGGTCGCAGCGGTAGCGCAGGGTCTCGCCGGGCCGGGCCCGCTGGAGCGCGCCGCCGACCTCGACCTCGAACACCCCCTCCGTCACCGACAGGGATTCCACCGAGCCGCGCTGGTGCGGATCGGAATCGAGCACCCCGCCGGGGTCGGCGCTGACCTCGTACCATTGCAGCCACTCGACGGTCTTGATCCAGCCGACGATGGCGAGCCGCACCTTGCCATCGTCGGAGACGAGGATCGGCGTGTCGGCGCGGGAGGTCTTCTCGATGAACGGCTCCTCGTCCCCCGCCGCCAGGACGCGCTCGATCGAGACGTCCAGGGCCTGGGACAGGCGCCAGATCGTGGCGAGCGTCGGGTTGGTCTCGTTGCGCTCGATCTGGCTGATGATCGACTTGGCGACGCCGGATTGCTCGGCGAGGTCCGACAATGACAGGTTGTAGGCCTTGCGCAGGCGCTGGATCGTCTTGCCGAGCTGCCCCGACAGGACCTGCGCCCCCGTCAGCAGGTCCCGCGTCCTGCCGGGCCGCTCCGTCCGCTCCGCCTGATCCCGCATGGCCCTTCGATCCGCCCGGCCCGTTCCGTTCATCGAACGATCGTACGCTTCTTCAAACGCAAACGGATGACGGGCGCAAGGTTTCGCGGGGTGCCTCCGTGCTACGGCCGCGCCCTCTTTCCCCCTCTGCGCAGCGGGGGGAGGGAAACCCGCCCCGCCTTCGCGAGGCGCGGCAGCCGCTTACGGGCCTTCGCTCCACCAGGCATGGAAGTGGTGCACCGGCCCGTGGCCGCCGCCGATGGCGAGCCGGTCGGCGGCGGCGAGGGCGGCGGTGAGGTAGTCCTTGGCAGCGGGGACCGCCTCCGGCAGGGGCATCCCCCGGGCGAGGAAGGCGGCGATGGCGGCCGAGAGGGTGCAGCCGGTGCCGTGGGTGTTGCGGGTCGCCACCCGGGGGGCGGCCAGGCGCAGGGTGAACCCGTCCCCCATGGCGAGGTGATCGACGCTCTCGGGGCCGGTGCCGTGGCCGCCCTTCACCAGCGCCGCCCGGGCGCCGAGCGCCAGGAGGCGGCTTGCCTGCCCGGCGCCGTCGTCCCCGTCCGGCTCGTCCAGCAGCACCGCCGCCTCGGGCCTGTTGGGGGTGATGAGGTCCACCCGCGGCAGCAGCCGCGCCCGCAGCACCGCCACCGCCTCCCCGGCGATGAGCCGGTCGCCGCTGGTGGCGACCATCACGGGGTCGAGCACCACCGGGATGCCCCCCGCGTGCCGGGCGAGCCCGTCGGCCACGGCGGCGATGACGTCGGGCCGGGACAGCATCCCGATCTTCACCGCGCCGACCGTCAGGTCGGAGAACACGCTGTCGATCTGGCGGGCGACGAACTCGGCCGGCACGTCGTGGATGCCCTGGACGCCACGGGTGTTCTGCGCCGTCAGCGCGGTGATCACGCTGGCGCCGTAGACGCCGAGCGCCGAGAAGGTCTTGAGGTCGGCCTGGATCCCCGCGCCGCCGCCGGAATCCGAGCCGGCGATGGTGACCGCGATCGGCGTCATCGCCCCGCCCCCCGCTGCGCCAGGGCGGCGTCGATCCGGGCGCGCAGCGCGCGGGCTCTCTCGCGCACGGGCTCGGCCCCGAACAGGGCCGAGATCACCGCCACCCCGTCCGCCCCGGCGGCGATGACCTCGCCCGCGTTGTCGAGGCCGATCCCGGCGATGGCCCCCACCGGCAGGCCCGGCCCCCGCGCCAGCCGCGCCCGGAACAGGATGCGCGACAGCCCGTCGAGGCCCACCGGCGGGTCCGGGTTGTCCTTGCTCGTGGTGGCGAAGACCCCGCCGATGCAGGCGTAGTCGATGGGCAGCCGGTACAGCTCGTCCGCCTGGGCCGCCGACTTCACGGTGAGGCCGATGATCGCCCCCGGCCCGAGCAGCCGGCGGGCATCGGCGGGGTGCATGTCCGACTGGCCGAGGTGCACGCCGTCTGCCCCCGCCGCCAGGGCGAGGTCGACCCGGTCGTTGACGAGGAGTGGCACGCGCCCGCCCAGCGCCGCCCCGATCGCCCGCA
Source organism: Methylobacterium sp. J-076 (assembly GCF_022829405.1). GTDB lineage: Bacteria > Pseudomonadota > Alphaproteobacteria > Rhizobiales > Beijerinckiaceae > Methylobacterium. The sequence goes on along the minus strand of NZ_JAKSXW010000134.1, from coordinate 103,460 downwards.
GGCGCTCCAGGGTGGCGCGGGCGTCGGCGATGTCCTTCTCCCGGTACTGGAGCAGGGTGCAGCCCCCCGCCGCCGCCTCGGCGCCGAGGCGGCCCAGGGCCTCGCCGTCGCCGCCGCACACGCCGGTATCGAGCAGGCCGTAGAGTCGCAGGTCCACCGCCCGCGCCCCCGCCTCCGCCCTGTCGGCCATCGCACCCGCCGCCATCGTCGCCCTCCGGCCCGGACACGCCCGCCCCTGCCGGCGCCGTCCGCGATGGCTATTGTTTGGGTGGCGCGGGCCGGGTTGGCAAGCGACGGGCACCGCGGGCGCCCCTGGATACGGGCCCCCGGCAGGCGTATCTCACCCTCATCCCCCCGACGGAAAGGCTCGGAGAGCAATGTCCGGAACGACCCGTTCGAGCGCCGACCTCGACCCCCGCCGCCGCCGCACCCTGTTCCGGGCCTGGCACCGGGGCATCCGCGAGATGGACCTGATCATGGGCCGCTTCGCCGACGCGCAGATCGGCACCCTGTCCGATGCGGAGCTCGACCTGTTCGAGGCGCTGATCGAGGTGCCCGACCGCGACCTGTTCAAGTGGCTGACCGGCGAGGCCGAGACGCCCTCGAACTACGACACCCCCGTGTGGCGCCGCCTGCGCGACTTCCACCGGCACGACGCACCGATCCATTCCTGACGAGGACCCACCCATGAGCGAGCCGGATTCCGCCGACGCGCGACCGCCCTACGACCACCCGGCCCGCTCCATCGCCACCGAACTGGTGGTCCGGGTGATGCTCGAGATGCTGGAGCGCGCCGACCCGACGCTGCGCGCCGAGATCCTCCGGCAGGCGGGCGAGCGCGCCGCCGCCATGACCGCGGGCATGCCCAACGCGGAGTTCTTCCGCGGCCGGGTGGAGACGGCGCTGGACGAGATCGTCGGGGCCAAGGGCTGAGGGGGGACTGAGGAGGGGCGAGCGGTCAGCCCGTCTTGTCGCTCGCCTGCATGTAATGACGCAGGATCGCGTTGATGCGGGTCTGGTAGCCGCGCCCGTCCTTGCGGAAGAACTGCAGCACGTCGCTGTCGAGCTTGATCGAGATCGCTTCCTTGGCGGGGGGCGCGGCGGGCACGCCCTCCCAGAACGCGTCGTCGAGGCCGGGATGGTCCGGGTCGGTGGCCGCCAGGGTCTCGATGTCCGCCTCGGTGAGCGCGGCGAGCTTGGCCCGGTCGCTCTGCGAGGCGACGGGCCGGTAGGAGCCGTCCGGCTGGCGGCCGAGCAAAGTCCCGTCCGACAGGCGGGTGAAGACGATCTCAGAGGCGTTCGCCATAGCGGGCCCGCTCCTTCCGGTTCGCCGGCCAGGCCGTGACAAGCGACGTCACGGGGCCGCGCAGGGTGTAGACGACCGTAAAGACGCTCCCCGCGCGGCGCCGACGGTGACGCGCCGGACCTCTCCATAGTCCCACCGGGCGTCGATGACATCGAGACCGGCGCCAGTCCGCGAGCGATGCGGGGTTGCGGCGCAGCGGGAACCCTGGATCGCCGCGGCGCGATGGGCTAACGCCCGGTCCATCCGTGGACGCCGCCCCCGGCGGACGAACATCCCGCGAACGAGCCCCGATGGCCAAGCCTCAACCGAAGCCCCAGCCGGCTGCCCCCAAACCGCAGACCGCCCGCTTCGCCCTGCCGAAGTCCTCCGCCCTCGCCAAGGCGATGGACGCCCTCAGGCGCGGCGACAGCCCCATCCTCGCGGGGGTGCCGGAGGGGTTCGACGCGGTGGTGGCCGCCGACCTCGCCCGGGCCCTGGCCCCCGAGGCCAAGGGCCCGGCGGTGCTGGTCCACGTGGCGCGCGATTCGGGGCGTTCGGCCTCGTTCCAGGCGGCGCTCGGCTTCGCCGCCCCCGAGCTCGACATCATGTCCCTGCCGGCCTGGGACTGCCAGCCCTACGACCGGGTCTCGCCCACCACCGCGGTGGCCGCCCAGCGGGTGACGGCGCTGGCCCGCCTCGCCCGGACGCGCTCGTCGGAGGAGCGCCCGCGCATCCTCTGCACCACCATCAACGCCCTGGTGCAGCGGGTGCCGCCGAAGGCGCACATCGCCCGGGAGACCTTCTCGGCCGCCATCGGCAACGTCGTGAAGATGGACGACATCGTCGCCTGGGTGGAGGCCAACGGCTTCCTGCGCACCGGCACCGTGCGCGACACCGGGGAGTACGCCGTCCGCGGCGGCATCCTCGACCTGTCGCCCCCGGGGCTGGCCGCGCCGATCCGCCTCGACTTCTTCGGCGACACCCTCGAATCGATCCGCGCCTTCGACCCCGAGACCCAGCGCACCACCGGGCAGCTGCGCTCCCTCGACCTCGTGCCGATGAGCGAGGTGCAGCTCACCACCGAGACGATCCGGCGCTTCCGCCAGGGCTACGTCCAGAGCTTCGGCGCCCCGACCCGGGACGACCGCCTCTACGAGACGGTGAGCGAGGGCCGGCGCTATGCCGGCCTCGAACACTGGATGCCCCTGTTCCACGGCGAGCTCGACACCCTGTTCGACTACCTCGCGGGGGTGCCCCTGCTGTTCGACCCGCAGGTGGAGGAGGCGGCGGGCGAGCGCCTCGCCCTGGTGCAGGACTATTTCCACGCCCGCGAGACCGCCCTCAAGGCCCCGCAGGCGGGGGTGGCGCCCTACAGGCCGCTGCCGCCCCGGGCGCTCTACCTCACCCAGAACGAGGTGAAGGAGCGCATCGCCACGGTGACGGTCGCCCGGCTGACCCCCTTCGACCAGCCGGAGACGGCCGAGCGCGCCGTCATCGATTGCGGCGCCAAGCCCGGCCGCACCTTCGCCGCCGAGCGGGCGGACGAGCAGGCCAGCGTGTTCGACGCGGCGGTGGCCCATATCCGCGACCTCATGGGATCCGGTCATCACGTGATCCTGGGATCCTGGTCCGACGGGTCCCGGGACCGGCTCTGCGGCGTGCTGGCCGACCACGGCCTGAAGAAGCCGGTGGCGATCACCCGGCTGTCGGACGTCTACGCCCTCAAGCGCGGCGCCGACGCGGCGGTGGCGGTGTGGGGGCTGGAGGCCGGCTTCACCGTCGGCGAGCTGGCGGTGGTGTCGGAGGGGGACATCCTGGGCGACCGGCTGGTGCGCCAGAAGCGCAAGGCCAAGCGCCCGCAGGACGTGATCCTGGAGGTCCAGGCCCTCCAGCCCGGGGATCTCGTGGTCCATGCCGACCACGGCATCGGCCGGTTCATCGGCCTCAGGACGATCCACGCGGCGGGCGCCCCGCACGATTGCCTCGAGCTGCAGTACAACGGCGGCCAACTGCTGCTGCCGGTGGAGAACATCGAGCTGCTCACCCGCTACGGCTCGGAGGATTCCGAGGTCGCCCTGGACCGGCTCGGCGGCGGCGCGTGGCAGGCCCGCAAGGCCAAGATGAAGCGCCGCATCCTCGAGATGGCGGGGGAGCTCATCAAGATCGCCGCCCAGCGCTTCGTGAAGAAGGCCCCCGCCCTCAAGGCGCCGGACGGGCTCTACGGCGAGTTCGCCGCCCGCTTCCCCTTCGAGGAGACCGAGGACCAGGCCGGCGCCATCGACGCGGTGCTGGACGACCTCAATGCCGGCCGCCCCATGGACCGGCTGGTCTGCGGCGATGTCGGCTTCGGCAAGACCGAGGTGGCGCTGCGCGGCGCCTTCGCGGCGGCGATCTCGGGCAAGCAGGTGGCGGTGATCGTGCCCACCACCCTGCTGGCCCGCCAGCACTACCGGACCTTCGCCGAGCGCTTCAAGGGGCTGCCGATCCAGGTGGCGCAGCTCTCGCGCTTCGTCTCGGCGGCGGACATGAAGCAGACCCGGGCTGGGCTCGCGGCGGGCACCGTCGACATCGTGGTCGGCACCCACGCCCTGCTCGCCAAGAACATCGCGTTCAAGGATCTCGGCCTGCTGATCGTGGACGAGGAGCAGCATTTCGGCGTCTCCCACAAGGAGCGGCTGAAGGCGCTCCAGGCGGACGTGCACGTCCTCACCCTCTCCGCGACGCCGATCCCGCGCACCCTGCAGCTCGCCATGACCGGGGTGCGGGAACTGTCGATCATCGCCACGCCCCCGGTGGACCGGCTGGTGGTGCGGACCTTCATCACGCCCTTCGACCCGCTCACCATCCGCGAGGCGCTGCTGCGCGAGCGCTACCGCGGCGGCCAGTCGTTCTACGTGGTGCCGCGCATCGAGGACCTCGCGGAGGTCAAGAAATTCCTCGATGCGGAGATGCCGGAGATCAAGGTCGCGGTGGCCCACGGCCAGATGGCGGCGGGGCAGCTGGAAGACGTGATGACCGCCTTCTACGAGGGCAAGTTCGACGTGCTGCTCTCGACCACGATCGTGGAATCGGGCCTCGACATCCCCACCGCCAACACCCTCATCGTCCACCGGGCGGACATGTTCGGGCTGGCGCAGCTCTACCAGCTGCGCGGCCGGGTCGGCCGCTCGAAGGCCCGGGCCTACGCCCTGTTCACCACCCCGGCCGGGCGCCAGCTCACCCCGCAGGCCGAGCAGCGGCTCAAGGTGCTCCAGGGGCTCGACACCCTGGGCGCGGGCTTCCAGCTCGCCTCCCACGACCTCGACATCCGCGGCGCCGGCAACCTGCTCGGCGACGCCCAGTCCGGCCACATCAAGGAGGTCGGCTACGAGCTCTACCAGCAGATGCTGGAGGATGCGGTCACCGCCCTCAAGGCCGGCATCGAGGACGTGCCGGAGGAGGCGTGGTCCCCCACCATCGCGCTCGGCGCCCCCGTCACCATCCCGGAGGAGTATGTGGAGGACCTGGGCGTGCGCCTCGCCCTCTACCGGCGGCTGGCCACCATCCAGGACGACGCCGAGATGGAGAGCTTCGGCGCCGAGATGATCGACCGCTTCGGGCCGCTGCCGCCGGAGGTGGAGCAGCTCCTGAAGATCGGCACGATCAAGATCCTGTGCCTGCGGGCCAACATCGAGAAGGTCGAGGCCGGGCCGAAGGGCGTGGTCGTCCACTTCCGCGACCGGTCCTACGCCAACCCGACGGGCCTCGTGGCCTTCGTCGCGGAGCAGGCCTCCTTCGCGAAGGTGCGCCCGGACATGAGCGTGGTGTTCGTGCGCGAGCTGCCCTCCATCCCGGCGCGGCTCAAGACCGCCACCGACGTGCTCAGGAGCCTCGTGAAGATCGCCGAGCGGGGGAAGAAGGCGGCCTAGGGGACAGGCGACGCGACGTTGCCCTCCCCCCACCCATTCCCCTCATCCTGAGAGTCTGGCCGGAAAGGCGAAGACCACCCCCCCGTCTTTGCGAGCGCAGCGAAGCAATCCAGGGTTCCGCCACCGTCTTGAGGCGTCCCGCTGCCCTGGATTGCTTCGCTGACGCTCGCAAAGACGAGGCGGGAGGGAGGGGCCGCTCAAGCTTCTCGGCCAGACACCGAGGCGCTGCGCAACAGTCTCAGGGGGCCGGGATGAGGGAAGCATAAGACGATCCGACCGCTTTTCTGCCCGGCGCGACCGAACCTTCCCGGATTCGCGAGGTTCAACCCCTGAGACCGGCAGATACTCCACCTGAGTATCAATCGGGTCCGCTGCGCTTCCGCAGGGAGGAACCTCCATGTTCTACGTCGACAAGCGCCTTCAGTATCCCGTCAAGGTCGAGAACCCCGATCCGATCTACGCCCGCATGCTCCAGCAGGCGATCGGCGGCATCGAGGGCGAGATCCGGGTCTGCATGCAGTACTTCTTCCAGGGCTGGGGCGCCCGGGGGCCGACGACGAAGTACCGCGACATGCTCCTCAACACCGCCACCGAGGAGATGGGCCATATCGAGATGCTGGCCACGGCGGTGGCGCTGAACCTCGAGAAGGCCCCGACCACCCTTCAGGAGGAGGGCGCGGCCGACGGCATCGTCGGCACGGTGATGGGCGGCGGCAACGCCCGGCACACCATCGAGGGCATGCTCCACCGGCACATCCTCTCCACCGGCTTGGCGGCCTTCCCCGCCAATTGCGAAGGCGTGCCCTTCGACATGAGCCACATCTACGCCAGCGGGAACCTCGCCGCCGACATGTACTGCAACGTCGCCGCCGAGACGACGGGCCGGGTGCTGGCGGTCCGCCTCTACAACGCCGCCCACGATGCCGGCATGAAGGACATGCTGCACTTCATGATCGCCCGCGACACGATGCACCAGCAGCAGTGGCTGGCGGTGATCGAGGAGCTCGGCGGCCAGCAGGGCAACCTGCCGATCCCGAACTCTTTCCCCCAGGAGAAGGAGGACGGCGCGAACGCCTACAACTTCTACGTCAACTCCGTCGACGGCACCGCGCCGGAGGGACGCTGGACGCAGGGGCCGTCGCTGGACGGCAAGGGCACCTACAGCATGTTCAAGAACAAGCCGATGGGCGAGGAGCCCGTCCTCGGCCCGGCCCGGCCCGACAGCGGGGCGCAGACCGAGCAGATGGCCTAAGGCTCCGGGGCCCGCGGCGGTCGCCCGACCGCCGCGGGCTTCCCTCACCGCACGCTATCCTATGATAAGAGGGGGCGGTTTTCGCGAACGGAGCAGCCCCCTTGACCGGGTCCGAGGAACAGATCGAGGGCGAGCTCGTCGCCGACCGGATCCAATTGAAGCGGAGCGAGGCGGTCAAGCGCCCCCTGGTGCAGCGGTTGAACCGGATCGAAGGGCAGGTCCGCGGCCTGCGCAAGATGGTCGAGGAAGACCGCTACTGCCTCGACGAACTGCAGCAGATCAACGCCATGAGCGCGGCCCTGCGGGAGGTGGCCCTGGCGATCATCGCCGAGCACGTGGCCGTGGGCGTGAGGCTCTCCGCCCGGCCCGACGTGCCCGAGGCCGTGGCCATCGAGGACGTGATGCGCGTCCTGCGCGCGGCCATGCGCCGGGACGGGTGAGCCCGCCGTTGCCACGGGGCGGCGGAACTGGCTCTCTCGGGCCGGCGGGCGGGGGCGAAGCGATGGCGGGTTCGGCGGGAACCGGGGCGACGGCGGGGGCGGGATCGTCGGACAGGCCGGGCCTGTTCGCGCCGCTCTTCACCGACATCCGCGTCGCGGCGGTGCTGGGCCTCGGCTTCGCCCAGGGGATGCCGTTCCTGCTCGTCTACGCCACCCAGTCGGCATGGCTCAGCGAGGCCAAGGTGCCCCTGGCGACCATCGGCCTGATGAGCGAACTCACGGTCGCCTACAAGTTCAAGTTCCTCTGGGCGCCCTTCCTCGACCGCTACGACCCGCCCCTCCTCGGCCGCCTCCTCGGCCGGCGCCGGGGCTGGATCGTGGCCGCGCAGGCCGCGGTGGCGGCGGCGCTGGCCGGCGTCGCCTTCGGGGACCCCGCCCACTGGCTCGCCTGGACCATCGCCTTCTCCCTGGCGCTGGGCGTGGCGGGGGCGACCCAGGACATCGTGGTCGATGGCTGGCGCATCGCCGTGGCCCCCGTGGAACGGCAGGCGCTGATGTCCTCCTGGGCGGAGATCGGCTACCGCTGCGGCAACCTCGCGGCGGGGGCCGGGGCGCTCTACCTCGCGGACGCCTACGGCTGGCGCGCGGCCTACCTCTGCATGGCCGCCCTGATGGCGCCGGGCACCGTCGCCGCGCTGATGGCCCCCGAGCCGTCCACGGAGGGGCAGCCGACCCGGGCCGGGCTGGTGGAGACGATCTGGGCGCCGATCCGCGACCTGATCGGCCGGCTCGGGCCCCTGGCCGTGCCGGTGCTGCTGCTGGTGGCGGGTTTCCGGATGCCGGGATACGTCTCGAACGCCATGGCGATCCCGCTGTTCAAGCAGCTCGGCTACTCGAACACCGACATCGCCACCGTCACCAAGCTGTTCGGCTTCTGGATCGCCCTGGGCGGCACCTTCCTGGCGAGCGCCATCATCCCCCGGATCGGCATGATGGCGAGCCTGCTGTTCGGCACGGTGGCGGCCTCGGCCTCCCATCTCGCCCTGGCCTACCTCGCGTGGCACGGGGGGCACGGGGGCGCCGCCTTCTGGACCTTCGCGGCCAGCGTCGGGATCGACGGCTTCGCCTATGCCTTCGCCTCGATCGTGCTGATCACCTACATGTCGCGGCTGGCCGATTCGCAGCACGCGGCCAGCCAGTACGCCCTGCTGACCTCCCTCTGCGCCCTGCCCGGCAGCGTGCTCGCCGGGTTCTCGGGCTTCGTCATCGAGGCCACCGGCTTCCCCGCCTTCTTCGTCGGCACCGCGCTGATCGGCCTGCCCGTGGCCGCGCTCTGCCTCTTCGTCGCCCACCGCCACGGGATGATGGACCGTCGCGGCGAAGTGCGGCCGCTTTAGCCGGAGATTAACCCTGACACCCCCTTAATGGGCTCGGTTGATTTTCCCCAGTCGGGACATCCGGCCCGCCCGGCCGACGACCGCGGACCCGTCCGCGGCGGTGGGCGGCGGCTGCCCGACGGGGCGTGCAGGGCTCAGTGGTCATGTCCAGCATCGCGTATGCCCGCCGTCCCCGTCAGCGGCGCTCGCCCCTGCCGGCGCTCGCCTGCCTGACCGCCCTCGCGGCGGCGGGCTGGACGGTCCTGAACCGCCCGCACGGGGAGGGCCTGCGCGCCACCCCCCCGGTGCTGGAGGCCGGGGCCCGGTTGCGCGGGCCGCTCCCCGACGTCGCCTGGGTGTTCGATCCGGCGCCGGTCCTCGGGAGCGCCGCGGCGGGCGGCTTCCTGCGCGACCTGCCCGTCCTGGCCCTGAACGCCGCCCTCCCCCCGGCGGCGCCCGTGGCCGTGCTCGCCGAGGCCGCCCCGGCCGTCCCGGCCACTTCCGCCGCCCTGGCCCCGCCCCGCCGCGTCGCCGCGGCCGAGCCGACCCTGGTGCCCCTGCCCGTCCCCCGCCCGGCCGGCCTCGCAGCCCCCGCGCGGGCCGTGCCCCCGGGGGCCGTCGCCGCCGCCGCCCCTGCCCCCGCCCCCGCCCCGGTGCGGGTCGCCACCCGGCGCGCCGGGCCCGCCACCCGCGACGTGTTCCGCGCCGCCATCGCCGAGGAGCCCTCGTTCCTCGAGCGCCTGTTCGGGGGCGGCAGCGCCCCGGCGGGGGCGGGCCAAGCCCTCGCCTATGCCGGCCCCGACGCGATCGCCACGCCCCGGGGGCGCCTCGTCCCGGCCCCCTCGTCCGACACCTCGGCCGGGGTCGCGGTCTACGACATCAGCGCCAGCACCGTGACCCTCCCGAGCGGCGAGGTGCTGGAGGCCCATTCCGGCTACGGCGACCTGATGGACGACCCGCGCTACGTGCATGTGCGCATGCGCGGGGCCACGCCCCCCGGCACCTACGAGATGACCGAGCGCGGGGCGCTGTTCCACGGCGTCCGGGCGATCCGCCTCACGCCCCAGGGCGGCAGCGGCGCGATCCACGGCCGCGACGGCATCCTGGCCCACACCTACATGCTGCGGGCGCAGCCCGGCGCGTCGAACGGCTGCGTCGTGTTCCGCGATTACGACCGCTTCCTGCGGGCCTTCCTGCGCGGTGAGGTGCGCCGGATGGTCGTGGTGGCCGGGAACCGCTCCGCCCGGATCGACCTCGCCCGGCGCTGACCCGCGCCGGCCCCCTTTGAATTGCGCGCAATTCTCGAGTTGACCGACCGAACTTGGTAAAAATTCACGATATGCTTGAGATGCGTGGGATTGCGTGTCTCGAGCCGCGGTTCGAGGGGAAAAACACTGGCCAATTCTGCTGGAATCGTTGCAGAAACGTTTCAGACAAACATCGGAACTGGCCGTGAAGAAGATCCTCGCCGTCGCATCGCTGTCGATGGCCGCCGTGGGCGCCTATGCGGAGATCGCCCTGCATGAGGATGGCCGCTCGCTGGCGAGCACCGCCGTCGCGACCAAGGCGGCGCTGTTCCAGCCCTCGCCGATCCCGGCGCACTGGGTCGTGGCGGGCAACCCGGTGGCCGAGGCCGTGGAGGTCTCCCGGACCCAGGACGACGGCGCCCAGGTCTTCCTGTGGCGGACCACGGCGGGGACCTTCCGCTGGACCCACATGTCCGACGAGATCGTCACCATCCTCCGGGGTGAGGTGTTCGTCACCGACGCCGACGGCACGCGGCACCACCTGACGGTGGGCGACGTGGCGCATTTCCCGGCGGGCGCCATCCAGACCTGGGAGGTGCCGAAGGAGCTGCTGAAGTCGGCGATCCTCAAGCACCGGAGCCCGGCTTCGGTGGAGGCGCCCATGCGCTGGCTGCGCCAGATGCGCGCGATGGTCTCCGGCTGAGCCGCGCCGGCCGCCGCCGCCTTCCTGCCCCGTCCCCTTCCCCTTTCCCCCGCCCCTCCCCCGCCCCTTCCGCCTCCCGCGCGTGACGTTTTGTATCGTCGCACGGGGCCCTCCCCCCGCGGGGCCGCACGCAAAAGCGCCGTCCCGGGGGCGGATGCCGTTGCTTTCGGGAGGTCGCTGGCTATAGTCCGCGCGCTTTTCGCCGAGCCTTTCCGCCGCCCGGACGACGCCGAATCCGGCCTCGTCGGCCGGCGGTGGGCCGGCTTTCCGATCGCAGGAGATGCACGTTGATCACCCCCGCCTTCGCGCAAGGGGCCGGCGCGACCGCCGGTGGAGCGGAGATCGCCTTCCAGGTGATCCCCTTCGTCTTGATCTTCGTGATCATGTACTTCCTGATCCTTCGGCCGCAGCAGAAGCGGGTCAAGGATCATCAGGCGCTGATCAAGGCCGTCCGCCGGGACGACACCGTCGTCACCAACGGCGGCCTCGTCGGCCGGGTGGTGAAGTCCCAGGACGACCAGCCCGAGATCGAGGTCGAGATCGCCCCGAACGTCCGCGTCCGGGTCGTGCGCTCGATGATCTCCGAGGTCCGCGCCAAGGGCGGCCCGGCGAAGGCCGCCTGAGGCCGCGGCCGGTCACCGTCTTCGGGCATCACGTGAGAGTGTCGGCGCAAGTCACCGGCCGATCGAGAGAAACAATCCGCCGATGTTGCGCTTCTCCCGTGCGAAGATCATCGCGACGCTCGCGGTCATCCTGGTGGGGCTGGCGCTCGCCATCCCGAGCTTCTTCTCGCCCGAGCAGCGGAAGGGCTTCGTGGCGAGCCTTCCGCCCTGGTTCCCCCACTGGATCGTCCCGACCCGGGCGATCGTGCTCGGCCTCGACCTCCAGGGGGGCTCCCAGCTCCTCCTCGAGGTCGATCAGAACGACCTGATCGCCTCGCAGGCCAAGTCGCTGCGCGACGACGTCCGCCGCACGCTCCAGCAGGAGAGTGTCCGCGCCGACGGGGGCATCCAGCTCCTGCAGCGCGGGGTGCAGGTGAAGATCAGCGACGATGCGGCGAGGGCCAAGGCCCTGCCGAAGCTGCGCGACCTCGCCGCGCCCATCGCCACCTCCATCGGCCAGACCGGCGCCCGCACCCTCGACGTCACCGAGCAGCCCGGCGGCATCGTCCGCCTGACCCTCACCGATGCCGGCGTCACCGACCGCACCCGCCGGGCGGTGAGCCAGGGCATCGAGGTCATCCGCCGCCGCCTCGATTCGACCGGCACGACCGAGCCGTCGATCCAGCAGCAGGGCGCCGACCGCATCCTGATCCAGGTGCCGGGCGAGCAGAACCCGGAGCGGCTGGAGAAGCTCCTCGGCTCCACCGCCAAGCTCGAGTTCCGCATGCTGGCCGACAGCCCGACCGGGGACGTCGATCTGCTCCCCTCGAAGGACAGCAAGGGCGCCAAGGTGCCGGTGGAGCGCCGGGTGATGGCCGACGGCAGCGAGCTGACGGACGCGCAGCCCGCCTTCGACCAGCAGAGCCACGAGCCGATGGTGAGCTTCAAGTTCAACCTGCGCGGCGCCCAGCGCTTCGGGCAGGCCACGAGCGAGAACATCGGCCGCCCCATGGCGATCGTGCTCGACAACGAGGTGGTCTCGGCCCCGGTCATCCGCTCGGCGATCACCGGCGGCTCCGGCCAGATCACCGGCAACTTCACCGTCCAGCAGGCCAACGACCTCGCCGTGCTGCTCCGGGCCGGCGCCCTGCCGGCCAAGTTCACCGTGGTCGAGCGCCGGGTCGTCGGGCCGGGCCTCGGGCGCGATTCCATCGAGGCGGGCAAGCTCGCGACGCTGGTCGCCGCCGGCCTCGTCGTCTGCTTCATGTTCGCGACCTACGGCACCTTCGGCTTCATCGCCAACATCGCCCTCATGGTCCATGTCGGGCTGATCCTCGGCCTGATGTCGGTGCTGGAGGCGACGATGACCCTGCCCGGCATCGCCGGCATCGTGCTCACCATCGGCACGGCGGTCGATTCGAACGTGCTGATCTACGAGCGCATGCGCGAGGAGAGCCGCGCCGGCCGCTCGCTGATCTCGGCGCTCCAGGCCGGGTTCGACCGGGCCTTCGCGACGATCATCGACTCGAACTCGACCATGGCCATCGCCGCCCTGATCCTGTTCTTCATGGGCTCCGGCCCGGTGAAGGGCTTCGCCGTGGTGTTCATCCTCGGCATCCTCACCACCGTCATCACCGCCGTGACGCTGACGCGGATGATGATCGCGGTATGGTACAAGTCCTTCCGGCCCAAGGCCCTGCCGTTCTGATCAATAGAGATTTCGTCGAAGAGGTCCGCGACCCGCCTTCCGTTCGAACCCGGATCGAAGCGCAGACCCCGTCATCCCGGGGCTGCGCAGCAGAACCCGGGATCCAGACACGCCGACGGTGCCGGATCCGGCATGGCCGGGGGTCTGGCTTCCGGGCTCGCCCTCCGGGCGCCCCGGAATGACGGCGATCGGTCGAAAGGCCCGTCGCGCACCCAGGAACCGAGACTGACCATGCGCCTGCTACGCCTCTGGCCCGATGAATCGCATTTCGACTTCATGCGGTTCCGGCGCTTCACCTTCCCGCTCTCGGCGGTGCTGTCGCTCGCCACCGTGGTGCTGTTCCTGACGGTGGGGCTGAACTTCGGTATCGACTTCAAGGGCGGCACCCTGGTCGAGCTGCAGGCGAAGTCGGGCACGGCGGACGTCGCCGCGATCCGCCACACGGCGGCGGGCTTCGGCTTCGGCGAGCCGGAGGTGCAGGAACTCGGCAACCAGGGCACCGTGCTGGTGCGCCTGCCGCTGCAGCAGGGCGAGCAGGGCCAGACCGCGGTGATGCAGAAGGCGCACGACGCCTTCGACAAGGAGTACGACTTCCGCCGCACCGAGACGGTCGGCCCCCGCGTCTCGGGCGAGCTGGTCCAGTCGGGCACGATCGGCGTCGTGCTCTCGGTGATCGCGGTGCTGCTCTACCTGTGGTTCCGGTTCGAGCGGGAATTGGCGCTCGGCGCCATCGTCGGCACCCTGCACGACATCGTGCTGACGGTGGGCGTGTTCATCATCACCCGCATCGAGTTCAACATGACCTCGATCGCGGCGATCCTCACCATCGTCGGCTACTCGCTGAACGAGACGGTGGTGGTGTTCGACCGGACCCGCGAGCTGATGCGCCGGTACAAGACCATCCCCACGGTGGAGCTGCTCAACCTGTCGATCAACTCCACCATGTCGCGCACGGTGATGACCTCGATCTCCTCAGCCCTGTCGCTGCTGGCGCTGGTGCTGTTCGGCGGCGAGGCGATCAACGGCTTCGCCGTGGTGATGCTGTGCGGCGTCCTGATCTGCACCTACTCGGCGATCTTCGTCTCGACTCCGGTGTTGATCTATCTCGGGCTGATGCTCTCGGGGGCGCGCGCCGCCTCCGAGCGGTCCGGCCTCCCGCAACCGGCGGAGTAGTCGTTTCCGGACATGGCAGAGCAGGAGACGTCGAAGGGCTTCGAATCCGGCTTCGTGCCGGGGCGCCACATCATCGACACCTACGGCAACGGCGGCTTCCGCTTCGCCGGGATGTCGCACCGGGGCTCGATCCTGCTGCTGCCCTCGGGGGTGTCCGCATGGCCCGTCGCCGGGCCGCGGGAGATCGACCGCTCGGCCCTGCGCCCGGTCCAGGCCGAGGCGGCGGGGATCGAGCTGCTGCTCATCGGCACGGGGCTGGACATCGTGGCCATCGACCCCGCCCTGCGCGGCTGGCTGAAGGAGGCCGGCGTCGGCCTCGACGTGATGCAGACGGGGGCGGCGGCGCGGACCTACAACATCCTAGTGGGCGAGAACCGCAAGGTCGCCGCCGCCCTGATCGCGGTCGCGTGATGGCCGAGGCGGCGCGGGACCAGGACGCTCCGGCCGAGACCGGCCTGCCCTTCGCGCAGGCCCATTGCGAGGCGCTGGTCCGCGAGGGCGACCCGGACCGCTACCTCGCCACCCTGTTCGCCCCGGCCGCGGCCCGGCCGCACCTCTTCGCCCTCTACGCCTTCAGCCTCACGGTGGCGCGGGTGCGCGAGGCCGCCTCGAACCCCATGGCCGGGGAGATCCGCCTGCAATGGTGGCGCGACGCCCTCCAGGGCGAGGCGCGGGGCGACGTGAAGGCCAACCCCGTGGCGGCGGCCCTGGAGGAGGCGATCCGGGCCGGCCGCCTGAGCCGCCAGCCCTTCGTGGACCTGATCGATGCCCGCGTCTTCGACCTCTACGAGGATCCGATGCCGCGGGTGAACGACCTGGAGGGCTATTGTGGCGAGACCGCCTCGGCCCTGTTCCGGATCGCGAGCCTGATCATCGGCGGCGGCGCCGAGCCCGGCGGCGCGGCGGCGGCCGGGCATGCGGGCGTCGCCTACGGGATCACCGGCCTGCTGCGCGCCCTGCCCTGGCATTCCCGCGCGGGCCAGGTCTACCTGCCCCACGACATCCTCGCCCGTTACGGGGTCACCCGCGAGGACATCGTCACCGGCCGGGGCGGCCCCGGCCTGCGCGGGGTCTGCGCGGACCTCCGCGGCCTCGCGCGGCAGCACCTCGCCGCCTACGAGGCCGGGCGCGCGACCATCGCCCCCGCCGCCCGCACCGCCTTCCTGCCCGTCGCCCTGGTGGAGCCCCACCTGACGGCGATGGACCGGACCTCCTACGATCCCCTCAACACCACCATCGACCTGCCCCGCTGGCGCCGGGTGTGGCGCCTGTGGCGGGCCTCGAGGAATATCGGCTAGGGGTCAGCAGGGCGCCGCCCTGCACCCGCCAAAGGGCGCGGCCCTTTGGGAACCCCGACAAGGCTTACCGCGTGAGGGTGATGGACGACCTTGCGCGGGTCGAGCGAGAAGCGCGACGGCCAGGGCAGGTCGCTCAAGCGGGTCCGTGCTCCACGAGCCGCAAGTGTGGCCGCCGTCGCCGACGCGCCGGGCGGGTCGGCGAATTCGACCTCGTAGGTGGCGCCCTCGCGCCAGACCCCCACGATGGTGCCCTGCCGCCCGGCCTCGATCCGGTCGCCGTCATCCGTGACGGCCGCAGCCGTCAGCGCGACGCGGTCGAGGTCGCGCAAGGGAAGGTCAGGCTCGGCCTGCATATCCACCGGCATGGGGAATAAGATGCCGCCAAGCCCCTGTCCGCGCGAGGGCTTTTGCCGTCACAACACCCGTGCCAGCCCCGGTACCAGGGCGGCGAGGCGGATCGCTGGGCCGGTGTCCCGCGTGCCGTCCGCCCCGACGGAGGCGAGGCGGCAGAGGCCGTCCACGGTGAGGCCGGTGACGAGGCGGCCGCCCGGTTCCAGGGCCGCGAGCCAGTGCTCCGGCACCGCCTCCACGCAGCCGTTCACGAGGATGCGGTCGAACCCGCCATCCGGCAGGGACGGCGCCAGGGCGTCGGCCTGGACCACATGCACCCCGGGCAGGTCCGCGAGGCGCGCGGCGGCGTCCTCCGCGAGGGTGCGGTAGCGTTCGAGGCTCAGCACCGCCCCCGCCCCGAGGCGGTCGAGCAGGGCCGTGACGTAGCCGGAGCCCGCGCCGATCTCCATCACCCGCTGGCCGGGTTCGAGCTTGAGCCGCGTCAGCATCGCCGCCACCGACGAGGGGGCCGTCATGGTGGCGCCGCAGGGCAGCGGCAGGGCGATGTCCCACCGCGCCTGCTCCCGGTGCGCCTCCGGGGCGAAGGTCCCGCGGGGCACCCGCTCCATCGCCCGCAGCACGGCAATGTCCCGTAGGCCCTTCTCGCGCAGCGCGAGGACGAAGGCGGCGTCGTCGATGGAGCCCGCCTCGTCCCGCGCGGTGGTCATTCCGCGAAGGCCTGGGCGAAGCGGGTGAGCGTCGGCTCGTCGGTGAGGTCGAGGCGCAGCGGCGTCACCGAGATGCGCTTGTCGGCGATGGCCTTCAGGTCGGAGCCGTGGCCCGGCTCGAACCGGGCCTTGGCGAAGGCGAGCCAGAAATACGGGTTGCCGCGCCCGTCGACCCGGGCGTCGATCGACAGCAGCGCCTGGTTGCGGAACCCCTGCGCCGCCACCGCGATGCCCTGGACCTCCTCCGGCGCGCAATCGGGGAAGTTCACGTTGACCAGGATGCCCGGCTCGATGCCCGTGTCGAGGATCTTGCGGATCACCGAAGGCCCGTGGGTGCGGGCGCAATCCCACTTGAGCGCCTGCCGCCCGCCGGCCCCGTAGGCCTGGCTCAGGGCGATGGAGCGCACGCCGAGGATCGTCCCCTCCATCGCCGCGGCGATGGTGCCCGAATAGGTCACGTCCTCGGCGACGTTCTGGCCGCGGTTGACGCCGGACAGCACGAGGTCCGGCCCCTTCTCCGCCAGGATGTGGCGGATGCCGAGGATCACGCAATCGGAGGGCGTGCCCTTCACGGCGAAGCGCGTCTCCCCGGCCTGCCGCAGGCGCAGGGGATCGTTGAGGGAGAGCGAGTGCGACACGCCCGACTGGTCGCTCTCGGGGGCCACCACCCAGACGTCGTCCGACAGTTCGCGGGCGATCTCTTCCAGGGTGGCGAGGCCCGGCGCGTGAATGCCGTCGTCGTTGGTGACGAGGATGCGCATCTAGCGGGGTCCTTCGATCCGGTGGAGGCCGCCCATATAGGGCGCGAGGGCGGACGGGACCGTGATGCTCCCGTCGGGATTCTGATAGTTCTCGAGGACGGCGATCAGGGCGCGGCCCACCGCCACCCCCGAGCCGTTGAGGGTGTGGACGAAGGCCGGCTTCCCGTCCTTGCCCCGGTAGCGGGCCTGCATCCGCCGGGCCTGGAAATCGCCGCAGACCGAGCAGGAGGAGATCTCCCGGTAGGTCCGCTGGCCCGGCACCCAGACCTCGATGTCGTAGGTCTTCTGGCTGGCGAAGCCCATGTCGCCGGTGCAGAGGGTCATCACCCGGTAGGGCAGGTCGAGTTTTTTGAGGACCGCCTCGGCGCAGGTGAGCATCCGCTCGTGCTCGTCGGCCGACGCCTCGGGCGTGGTGATCGAGACCAGCTCGACCTTG
Source organism: Methylobacterium sp. J-076 (assembly GCF_022829405.1). Lineage (GTDB taxonomy): Bacteria > Pseudomonadota > Alphaproteobacteria > Rhizobiales > Beijerinckiaceae > Methylobacterium. The sequence continues at coordinate 86,213 of NZ_JAKSXW010000134.1, read as the reverse complement.
TGGAACTGGTGCTGGCGCAGCATTCCGCGCGTGTCGCGCCCCGCCGCCCCGGCCTCGGCCCGGAAGCAGGGGGTGAGCGCGGTGAAGCGCAGGGGCAGCTCCTCCTCGCGGAGAATCGATTCGCGGACGAGGTTCGTCAGCGGCACCTCGGCGGTGGGGACGAGCCAGCGGCGCGGCTGCGCCGCGAAGCCCTGCGGGTCGTCCTGCGCCGTCCGCAAACTCTGCCCATCGACCACGGCGAACTGGTCGTCCTCGAACTTCGGCAACTGCGCCGTGCCGAACATCGCCTCGTCGCGGACCAGGACCGGCGGGGCGACCTCCAGGTATCCGTGCTCCTGCGTGTGCAGGTCGAGCATGAACTGGCCGAGCGCCCGCTCCAGCCGGGCGAGCTGGCCCTTCAGCACCACGAAGCGCGAGCCGGAGAGCTTGGCGGCGGTCTCGAAATCCATGAGGCCCATGGCCTCACCGAGCTCGAAATGCTCCTTGCCCTCGCTCAGCCGTTCGCGGGTGGAGGCGTGGCTGCGGTAGACGACGTTGCCGTGCTCGTCGGCACCCTCCGGCACGTCGGCCTTGGGGCGGTTGGGGATGGCGGCGAGCCGCGCGTCGAGGACCTTGCCGGCCTCGCCCTGCGCGGCCTCCAGGCCGGGCCCGGCCTCCTTCAGGGCGGCGACCTCGGCCATCAGCGCGGCGGCGCGGTCCTCGTCCTTGGCCTTCTTGGCGCCGCCGATCTCCTTGGCCAGCGCGTTGCGGCGCTCCTGGTTGGCCTGGGCGGCCGAGACCGCACCCTTGCGCGCCTCGTCGAGGGCGATCAGCTCGGCCGAGAGGGGGGGCAGGCCCCGGCGCTGGAGATCGCGGTCGAAGGCGTCCGGGTTCTCCCGGATGGCGCGGATGTCGTGCATCGGATCGGCTCGGGTCGGGCCACAGGGGCGTGGCCCGCGCTGGCCCCGCTTTGCCGCATCGCGCCGGGCGGGACAAGCGGGCGTGCCGCTCAGTGACCCTCCCCCCTCTGCGGGGAAGGGGGCTCTGCGAAGGCAGGGCGGGAGGGGGGCCGCGCGACGGGTCAGGATGTGAGGCCCATCGCGACCTGTCCGGATGCGTCGCTCCCCTCTCCCGACCCCCTGCCGGGGGCCACCCTCCCCCCGCAGAGGGGGGAGGGAGAACCTGCGTGCACTCACGGCCGGCTCGCCTTATGTGGCAAGGCCCGATTCAGTGACACGCCCCATGACAAGCCCCGCCACCCTCGACGCCCTGATGCCCCTGCTGGAGCGCATCGCCACCGCCCTGGAGCGGGCGGCGCCCCCTGCCCCGCCGGCCTTCGACCCCGGCGCGGCGGACGCCTTCCTCTGGGGGCCGGAGCGGCGGCTGGTGCCGGTGCCGGCGGTGGCCCACGTGGACATGGCCCTGCTCACCGGCATCGACCGGGCCCGGGAGATCCTGGTCGAGAACACCGAGCGATTCGCCCGGGGCCTGCCGGCCAACAACGCCCTCCTCTGGGGGGCGCGGGGCATGGGCAAGTCGTCCCTGGTGAAGGCGGCCCATGCGGACATCAACGCCCGGCGCCCCGCGGGCAGCCGGCCGATGAAGCTCGTGGAGATCCACCGGGAGGACATCGAGGCCCTGCCCGACCTGATGGCCCTGCTCCGGCCCGATCCGCACCGCTGGTTGGTCTATTGCGACGACCTGTCGTTCGATGCCGATGACACGTCCTACAAGTCCCTCAAGACGGCGCTCGACGGCGGCATCGAGGGCCGCCCGGCGAACGTGCTGTTCTACGCCACCTCGAACCGCCGCCACCTGCTCGCCCGCGACATGATGGAGAACGAGCGGTCCACGGCGATCAACCCCGGCGAGGCGGTGGAGGAGAAGGTCTCCCTCTCCGACCGGTTCGGCCTCTGGCTCGGCTTCCACAAGTGCAGCCAGGACGACTACCTCGCGATGATCGACGCCTACGCCCGGCGCTACGGCCTGGAGATCGCCCCCGAGCGCCTGCGCGCCGAGGCCCTGGAATGGGCCACCACGCGGGGCCACCGCTCCGGCCGCACGGCGTTCCAGTACATCCAGGACCTCGCCGGGCGGATGGGGAAGACCCTGGAGTGACATCGATCGCCGCGTCGGCCCCGGGCGAAGCCCTGCGCGCCTGAGGCCGACGCCTCAGTAATCCAGCGAGGCCGACAGCCAGACCGTCCGGGGCGCCCCGAGGATCAGGGCGCCGTTCGGGTTGGCGATCCAGAAGTGCCGGTCGGCGGCGTTCGTCACCGTGGCGCGCAGCGTCACCGGCTTGTCCCCCACCCGCGTCGTGTAGCGCAGGCCGAGATCCACGCTCGTCCAGTCGGGGATCTTCGAGAACGGCAGCCTGGTGAAGGTCGTGCCGGCATAGGACGAGCCCGTGTAGACCACGGTGGCGAGGGCGGTGAGGCCGCGCAGGAACGGCGTGTCCCATTCGAGGCCGGTGGTGGCCTGGACGCGCGGCGCCCCGGTGGCGGGGTTGCCGTCGTAGAGCCCGCCCCGGGTCCGCTGCCAGCGGGCGTCGAGCAGGGTCGCGCCGGCGATGACCCGCAGGTCCGGCGCCACCTCGCCGAACAGCGTGGCCTCGAAGCCGCGGTTCCGCTGGGTGCCGCCCACGCCGTAGATCTGGCTCAGCGGATCGACGTTGCCCGCCGGGTTGGTGATCTGGAAGGCCGAGAGGGTGGCGCCGAAGGTCGTGAAGTCGAGCTTCGCGCCGACCTCGTATTGCCGCGACCGGGCCGGGGCGAAGGCCTGCCCGGAATTTACCGCCGTGCCCGGAGCCCGCAGGGCGGTGAGGCCCTGGACGGTGTTGGCGTAGAGGGAGAGGGCCTCGGTCGGCCGCAGGACGAGGCCCAGAGCCGGGGTCGTCGCGGACCTGTCGTAGGCGCTGGTGACGAGGCCGGTGACCGGGGCGTTGTTGCCGGTGTCGATCTCCTGCCGCCGCGCCCCCACCAGCAGCTCCACCAGTCCGTCGGCGAAGGTCATGGTGTCGGAGACGCCGTAGCTCGTCATCCGGTTGTAGCTCGACCGGCCGAGGGGGAAGGTGCCCGCCGCGAGCGGCCGCCCCGGCGAGGCGAGGCGGACCGGCGCGTAGAGGTTCGAGAGGTAGTTCGCGTAAGTGGTCTGCCCCAGCGTCAGGTCCTGGTCGAGGCGCGTGGCGGTGAAGGCCACCTCGTGCCGGATCCCGCCCGTCGCGAAGCGCCCCCGCACCCCCGCCTCGCCCGAGAGCGTGGCGGTGTCGCCGGTCTGGAAGACGGAGTTCACCCGCGTCCGCCCCGTGGCGTCGAGGAGGGTGAAGGCGGGGTTCTCCTGCTTGTCGTAGGCGAAGCGGTTGGCGCCCAATGCCCCGAACAGGGTGATGTCCGGGGTGAGGTCGTATTCCGCCCGGCCGAGCCCGGTGAGGCTGTCGGCGCGGGAGAAATCGAAGTCCTGAGACATGTTCCGGCGCGGATCGGGGGCGCGGGGGATGCGCAGATCCGGCACGGGGTTCCCGCCCCGCGTCTGGCTGTCGTAGGCGTCGTGCTGGTAGATCACGTCGGCGAAGAGCCGGAGGCGCTCGCCGGCATAGTCGAGGCCGAGGGAGCCGACGCCGTTGCGCTGGCCGGTGCGGTCGATGGGCGTGTCGCCCCCGAACCCCGCGCCGTTGATGCGCACGCCCACCTGCTTTGCGTCGCCGTAGCGCCGGGCCAGATCGACCTGCGCCCCGCCCCGGGCGGGCGAGGCGTAATCGACCGTCACCCGGTTCAGCGGCTCCTCCCCCGCCCGCTTGGTGACGACGTTCACGGTGCCGGCGACGCTGCCGTAGATCGGCGCGCCGAAGAGGAAGGCCGCCGGGCCTTTCAGCACCTCGACCCGTTCGAGGGGCGCCGGATTGATCCGGTAATCCGGCACGAGGCCGTAGAGGCCGTTCAGGGCGAACTCGCGGTTGTCGACCCGGAAGCCGCGGATCGTCAGCGCGTCGTAGCGGTTGCCGCTGCCGATGGAGGCCCGCACCGACGGGTCCGTCCGCGTCAGGAGATCGCCGACGCTCACCGCCTGCGTGTCGCGGATCGTCCGCTCGGTGTAGCTCGCCGCGCTGAACGGCGTCTCCATGAAGTCCCGGTTGCCGAGGAGCCCGAGCCGGGTGCCCCGGGCGACCTGCCCGCCCGCGAAGGCCGGGGGCAGGCCACCCGCCTCCCCCGTGCCGGCCTGCCGCGCCGGGCCGCGGGCCTCCACCGAGAGCGCATCCAGCGTGACCGCGGCGTCGGCCTCCCCCTGCCGAGGCCCGGCCCGGCCGGGGCTGGGATTGATCATCGGGACGGTGGCGGCAAGTATTGCGGTGACCGAGCGTGCCATTTTGGGCCGCAGGCCGCCGTAAATTCTGCATTGTACACGGGTATTCCGACGGTCTTGTTGTCTATGTGTCCGTTCCATCGAAGCGCCCTGCGACGTTGTGTCAGTCGTGAGTCGCCCGATAGCATGTGATAAAGCCTTCAGAAACAACGATGATTTCGAAGTATTCCATCTTCAATGTGCGAATGCTTCGCGGGCGGGCTGCCTTTGCGGGCGCGCCGACGCCACCCAGGGCCGCGGGGCATCGCCGGAGCACTCCGCGCGGCCGGCCCTCCCCAGGCGAGGGGAGCGGGCAGCCGCGCGCGATGTCCGAGCCCCCCCGGGCCGGGGAGGCCGGGCATCCCGTGCCGCGATGGGTCTGCCTTGAGGTGGGAGGTGGGCCTACCGCCCGCTCGACCCGAAGCCGCCGCCGCCGCGGGCGGAGGGCGGTGTGTCGTCGGCGTCGAGGAGGGTCAGCTCCGGCCGGGCGATGCGGGTGAAGACGAGCTGGGCGATGCGTTCGCCGGGCTCGATCCGCACGGGGACGGCCCCGCGGTTCCAGGCCGAGATCATCAGCGGCCCCTCGTAGTCGGCGTCGATCACGCCGGTGCCGTTGCCGAGCACGAGGCCGTCCCGGTGGCCCCGCCCCGAGCGGGGGAAGACGAGGCCGCACCAGCCGGGGTCGCGGATCAGCAGGCTGAATCCCGCGGGGATCAGGAGGGCGGCGGCCTGCGGGGCGAGGTCCAGGGGCGCGTCGAGGCAGGCATGGAGGTCGAGCCCGGCGGCGGCGGCCGAGCCCCAGCGGGGGAAGCCCCAGCCGGGCAGCCGGGGGTCGTGCAGGCGCAGGCCGACCGCGGGGAGGTCGCCCATCCCCTCAGCCTTCGCGCCGCGCGATCGCCTCGGCCAGCGTCAGGATGCGCCGCGCCGCCTCGGCATGCAGCCGCTCGACCATCCGGCCTTCGACGCCGACCACGCCGAGCCCCTGGTTCTCGGGGGCGTCGAACACGGTCGCGATCCTCCGGGCCAGGGCGACCTCCTCCGCGTCCGGGGCGAAGGCGGCGTTGGCCGGGCCGATCTGGCTCGGGTGGATCAGCATCTTGCCGTCGAAGCCGAGTTCGCGCCCCTGGCGGCACTCCGCCTCGAAGCCGGCCGCGTCGGCGAAGTTCGTGAACACCCCGTCGATGGCCTCGATCTCGTAGGCCCGGGCGGCGGCGAGGACCTGCATCAGCCACGGCACCAGGGCGGCGCGGCCGGGGGGCGGGATGCGCCCGGCCTTGAGGAGGTCGTTCGGCCCGACGATCAGCGCGGAGAGGCGGGCATCCACGTCCCGGGCGGCGCTGGCGATCTCGGCGGCGTTCACCACCGCCATCGGCGTCTCGATCATCGCCCAGATGCGGGTGGCGGCCGGCGCCCCCAGCCGGCGCAGGCGCGAGCCGACGGCGATCAGCGTCTCGGAGCTGCGCACCTTGGGCACCAGCACCGCATCGGGCGCCGCCGGGGCGAGGGCCGCGAGGTCGGCCTCCCCGTCCTCCGTCTCGGGCGGGTTGATCCGCACCACCACCTCCCGGGGGCCGAAGCCGCGGGCGGCGACGGCGGCGGCCACGGCCTCCCGGGCGGCGGCCTTCGCGGCGGGGGCGGTGCCGTCCTCAAGGTCGATCAGCACCACGTCGACGGGAAGGGTGCGGGCCTTCTCGATGGCCCGGGCATTGGAGCCCGGCATGGCGAGGACGCTGCGGCGCGGACGAATCTCGCTCATCACGTGTCTCCCCAGACGGACAGGCCCCGTCCTGCCGGGCGCATAGCGGGCGCGTCCCGTCCCGGCAAGGAGGGAGGGGCGGGAATGGTGCCCGCGCCATGGGAGGCGGGGCCCGCAGGGGGCCTGCGGCCGACCCGCCATCCTCCGCGCGCAGGGTCCGATGACCTCCCGCCCCCATTGCCCTAGATCGGAGGGCATGAGCTTGCCCATCCGCCACGTCGCCCGCGCCATCGTCCTCGACCCCGCCGACCGGGTGCTGCTGATCGAGTACACCTCGGTCCACGCCACGGGGCCGGGGGGCGGGCCCCTGCACTTCTGGTTCATGCCCGGCGGCGGGCTGGAGCCCGGCGAGGACCACGTCACCGCCTGCGCCCGGGAACTCGGCGAGGAGATCGGCCGCGGCGACGCGACGATCGGGCCGCAGGTCGCGTCCTGTGACGGGCCGTTCCACCTGTTCCGCCAGCCCCGCGACGCCCGGGAGCGGTACTTCCTCGTGCGCCTGCCCGACGACCGGATCGACACGAGCCGCCTCGCCGAAACGGAGGACAACCCCCTCGTCGGCACCCGGTGGTGGACCCTTTCGGAGCTGGCGGCGACGGAGGCGCGGATCGAGCCGGCGGGCCTCGCCGGTGTCATCGCGCACCTCGTGGCCGGGACTATGCCGGCGGCCCCGGCCGTTCTGCACTGGCACAACCCCTGATTTCGCAGATGCGGCACCCGTCGCATCCCCAGAAGGAGAGACCATGTTCCCGACGAACCTCACCGACGGATACCGCTCGTTCCTGTCCGGCCGCTTCCCCGAGGAGCGGCGCCGGTTCAAGGAGCTGGCCACGAGCCAGGCCCCGGAGGTGCTGGTGATCAGCTGCTGCGACAGCCGCGTGGCGCCGGAGGCGATCTTCGACGCGGGGCCGGGCGAGCTGTTCGTGATCCGCAACGTGGCCAACATCGTGCCCGTCTACGAGACCGACGGCGACTACCACGGCACCTCGGCGGCCATCGAGTTCGCGGTGCAGGCCCTGGAGGTGAAGCACGTCGTGGTGCTGGGCCACGCCACCTGCGGTGGCATCAAGGCCTACGCCAACAAGGCCCAGCCGCTCTCGCCGGGCAACTTCATCGGCAAGTGGGTGTCGCTCGTGGCGCCCGCCGAGGCCAAGGCCGGCGATTCGAGCGCCCCCGACTACCTGACCCGCATGGAGCACGCGATGGTCAGCCAGAGCATGGAGAACCTGCTCAGCTTCCCCTTCGTGAAGGAGCGGGTGGAGGCCGGCAGCCTGAAGATCCACGGGGCGCATTTCGGCGTGGCCAACGGCATCCTGCTGGTGCGCGACCCCAAGACCGGTGACTTCACCCCGGCGGCCGACGGCCAGGGCCGGGCGATCCGCCCCTCCGATTCCCTCGTCTGCAACTGACCACGGGCCGCCCTCCGGGGCGGCCATGAAAAAGGGGTGGCGGGTCCCTCCGGACCCGCCACCCCTCATCCGTCAGCCTTGCGGCTAGATCACATCGCGCCGGGCATCCGCTGGAGCATGCCGTAATGCTCCTGGAGCGAGGGCAGCACCTGCTGGGCGTAGGTGCGCAGGGCCGGATTCGGGCCGCCCTGGGCATAGGCCTGGGTCATGCCGATGGCCATCTGGTGCGACTGCACCTGCTGCTGCACGTAGAGCCGGTCGAACCGCGGGCCGGCCGGGGTGGAGGAGAGCTCGGCGAGCATCGCCTGCTGCTGCGGGTTCGGCGGGACCAGCGTCGTGCCGCCGGTGTCCTCGACCATCCCGCCGCCGAGGCGGCTGCCCGTCGCCGCGCCCTGCGCCGCGCCGTTGCCGACACCCTGCAGGCCGCCGACCGGACCGCCCGACAGGGTACCGCCCACGGCGCCCGTCGCGGCACCCAGGCCCGCGCCGACCGCGCCGCCGGCCACGGCCAGCGGGGCGCCGATCAGGCCGCCGATGGGGCCGCCGTCCTGGGCCGCCATGGCACCGTTGGCGCCGCCGGCCAAGGCGACGTTCGCGGCCCGGTGGTCACGCAGGGCATCCTTGGCGTAGGAGCGGACCTGACCGTTGCGGGACTTTTGGAGGGCGATCTGCGCCGACTGCACCTCGAAGGCGTTCGACTGCATCGACTCCATCCGGAAGTCGTTCATCTGCGCGAAGGCCGGCGTGGACAGGGCCAGCACCATCGCGGAGGCGGCAACGTAATTCTTCAGCATCGAGAAACCTCGTCGAGTGGGAACACTGACGCGACAGGTGTCGCCCGCGCCGGATCTCGCGATCCCACGGCACTTGGCGACGCCAGCCGGCGTCGGATTCGTGAGGTCAACGGGGCTTTTCGGAGATAGTTCCTGATGCCGCCGAACAGAATCGCCCATAAGCCGGCAGATTGGAGAACGTTTACGCGGGATAGACTGGCCTGATGCTGGTCTTCATCCAAATCCTGCGTGCCGTCGCGGCGGCGATGGTGGTGTTGCACCACGGCCGGCACGAGGTCGGCCTGCTGGCCGACCGGGGCGCCGGGGCCGTCCTGCCGCCCGGGACGCTCCTGCCCTGGTGGGCGGGGGTCGACCTGTTCTTCGTGATCTCCGGCTTCGTCATCGTGCAGGCGAGCCGCCCCCTCGCCGGGGTGCCGGGGGGGCGGGGGCGCTTCCTCGCCCACCGGATCGCCCGGGTGGTGCCGCTCTACTGGCTCACGAGCTTCGCCTACCTCGCCCTGGCCCTCGCCGCGCCGGGGCTGCTCGGCGAGGCGGGGGCGCTCGCCCGGGAGCCCGGCTACCTCGCCGCCTCGTTCCTGTTCTGGCCGGCGGCCCGGCCGGACGGCAGCGTCCAGCCCCTCTACGGGCTCGGCTGGACGCTGAACTACGAGATGGCCTTCTACGCCGTCTTCGCCCTGGGGCTCGGCTTCGGGCTCCGCCGTGCGGTGGCGGGGCTCTGGGCCGGGCTCGGCGGCCTCGTCGCCCTGGGCGCCGTCCTCGGCCTGCCCCTGCCCCTCGCCTTCTGGGCGGATCCCATCGTCCTCGAATTCGCCCTCGGCGCGGGCCTGGGCCTCGCCCGGACGGCGGGCCTGCGCCTGCCCGCGCCCGCCCGGCTCGCCCTGGCCGGGCTCGGCTTCGCCGGGCTGCTGCTCGCCGCCCGGCACCTCGGGGGTGGGGGCGAGGTGCCGGGATTCGCCCGTCCGCTCCTCGTCGGGCTCCCGGCGCTGCTCCTCGTCGCCGGGGCGGCCCTGGGGCCGGGCCTCGGCCCGGCGGGGCTCGCGGCCTGCCCGGCGCCCCTGCGCGCCCTCGCCCGCCTGGGGGACGCGTCCTACGCCCTCTACCTCGTCCACCCCTTCGCCCTGCGGGCCGGGCGGGAGGCGCTGGCCCGCGCGGGCCTCGCCGGGCCGCTCCACCCCTGGGGCAGCCTCCTCGCCCTGACCCTCCTGTCCATCGCCGCGGCGTTCGCGGTCCACCGCGCCGTGGAACGGCCCCTGACCCGGCGCCTGCGGGCGTGGCTGGGCCCCCGCGAAAACCGTGTGGGGGGGCAAGCCCGCCCGGTTTCCACGGGGGGCGAGGACGGCTAGCCTCCGGCCCGACCTGACCCGAGAGGCGGCCCGGAGGCCGGCGCGATGAAGACCCTGCTCGTACCCGTGGCGATGCATGACGGCCTGCCCTCCGTCTTCGAGACGACCCGCCTCGCCGCGACGCGGTTCGGCAGCTTGATCGAGGGCGTGTCCCTGCGCCCCGCGCTTGCCGAGTACGTGCCCGTCGACATGGTGGGCGGCATGACGTGGCTGCGCGACGAGGAGGCCGACATCGCCGAGGCCGAGGAGGCGGGCTCGCGCTTCGTCGCCGCCATGGACGCGGCCGGCGTCCCCCGCCACCCGCGCGACGGCCTGTGCAACCCCGAGCGGGTGATGGAGGCCGGGCCGCGCTACCGATGGCGGCAGGACGTGCCCACCGGGGACGCCTTCCTCGGCCAGTATGCCCGCCTGTTCTCGGCCACGGTGGTCGGGCGCCCGGGGACCGGGGACAACGCCCCGCGGATGACCACCTTCGAGACGGCCCTGTTCGAGAGCGGGCGGCCGATCCTCCTCGCCCCGCCCTCGCCCCCCACCAGCCTCGGCGAGGCCGTGCTGGTGGCCTGGAACGGCTCCACCGAGACGGCCCGGGCGGTGGCCTTCGCCATGCCCTTCCTGCGCCGGGCCTCGCGGGTGCTGGTGCTGAGCGTCGAGGGCGGCATGGTGCCGGGGCCGAGCGCGCAGGACCTCGCCCAGGCCCTCGCCTGCGAGGGCGTGTCCGCCTCGCACCGGGCCCTGCCCGCGGGCCGCCGGGCGCCGGGCGAGACCTTCCTGGCCGAGGCCAAGGAGTTCGGCTGCGACCTGCTCATCAAGGGCGCCTACACCCAGAGCCGCCTGCGCCAGATGATCTTCGGCGGCGTCACCAGCCACGTCCTGGCCCAGGCCGACATGCCCGTGCTGATGGCCCACTGAAACCCCCGTCGCGGGAACCCCCGCACCACGGCCACGTTCGGCCAGGACCCCCCCTATCCGGCCGGAGGAACCCCGTGATCCGCACGCTGCCCGTCCTCGTCGCCCTCCTCGCCGCGGCCCCCGCCCTGGCGCAGCCGGCCAAGCCCGACCCTGCGACGCACCGGTTCCGCGGCACGGTGGAATCCCGCGACGGGGACGACCTGAGGATCGTCCGCCCCGGCGGCAGCACGGTGACGGTGCACATGGGCCCCAAGACCCAGGTCTACGCCGCCCTCGGCGCCCGCCTGCGCGACATCAAGCCGGAGAGCTACCTCACCGTCATCGACGTGCCCGGTGCCGCGCGGGTGGAGAGCGTCACGCTCTATTCCCCCTCCGAGCGCGGCTTCGCGGCGGGCCGCCAGCCCTGGGACACGGAGCCCGGCGCCACCCTCACCGGCGGCTGGGTCGCCGACCTCACCGGCACCGGGACCCGGCAGGTCACCCTGACCTACGGCGACCAGCGCAGCGCCTTCGCGATCACCCCCGACACCCCCGTGACGCAGGTCGCGCCGGGCGAGAAGGCCCTGCTCGTGCCGGGTGCCGCCGTGACGGTGTTCACCAACGCCGACCCGGACGGGGCGCACGATGCCGGCACCGTCATCGTCGGCCGCCAGGGGACCGTGCCGACCCTGTGAGGGTGCCCTGTCGCCTCCGCCGGGCCGCGCTATAGAGACGGGATGACCGCTCCCGAATTCGACCTCGACCCGCGGCTGGCCGCCGACACCGTGCATCTGGGCGACCTCGCCCTGTCGCGGGTGCTGCTGATGGACGACGCGCGCTTTCCCTGGTTGATCCTCGTGCCCCGCCTGCCCGGCGTGAGCGAGATCACCGACCTCCCCGAACCCGAGGCGGCGATGCTCTGGCAGGAGACCCGCCTCGCCTCGGGCGTGATGCAGGCGCTGGCCAAGCCCGACAAGGTCAACGTCGCGGCGCTGGGCAACGTCGTCAGCCAGCTCCACGTCCACGTCGTCGGGCGGTTCCGCTCGGATCCGGCCTGGCCCGGTCCGGTCTGGGGCTTCGGCACCCGCACCCCCTACCCGCTCCACGCCCGCGCCCAGCTCGCCGAGCGGGCCGGCTCCCTCTTCGCGGCGGCCTGATTCGATGACCGACCCCCTCGCCACCCTGGGCTTTTCCCGCAACCGTCTCGACCGGCACTCGGCCGAGCAGCCGGAGGAGGCGGTGCCGCCCCTCGACGCGGCGGGGGCGCGCCTGCTCCTCCTCGGCGGCGACCGCTTCGTGCTGCGGGGCGGGACCGCCCTCCTCGACGCAGCCGCCGCGCTGCCCCTCGCCGTGGGGCGGACCGAGACGGTGTTCCTCGGCCGGTGGGACGGAAGGCCCACCTTCGCCGCCACGGTGCCGGCCGACGAGCTGCCGACCCTGGAGACCGCCGGAGACCGCAGCCTCGACCTGCGCAGCATCGCCACCGAATCGGCCGTCGAGGCGGAGGAGCTGGGCCTGCTGGCGGTGGCGAAGTCGATGCTCGATTGGCACGGCCGCCACCGCTTCTGCGCCAATTGCGGCGCACCGACCTTCACGGCGGCGGGGGGCTTCCGGCGGGAATGCAAGGCCTGCAACGCCCACCACTTCCCGCGGGTCGATCCGGTGGTGATCATGCTGGTGCGCCGGGGCGACACCTGCCTGCTCGGCCGCGGCCCGCATTTCCGGCCGCACATGTACTCCTGCCTCGCGGGCTTTCTCGAGCCCGGCGAGACCATGGAGGACGCCGTGCGCCGGGAGGTGTTCGAGGAGACGCGGATCCGCGTCGGGGCGGTGTCCTACCGGGCCTCGCAGCCCTGGCCGTTCCCCTCCTCGCTGATGCTCGGCTGCGTCGCCGAGGCCCTCGACGGGGAGATCGTCACCGACCCGAGCGAGCTGGAGGATGCCCGCTGGTTCGACCGGGCGGCGGTGGCGGCGATGATCGAGGGGACCCATCCGGACGGCATCCTCTCGCCCCCGCCCATGGCGATCGCGCACGTGCTGATGCGGCAATTCGTGGAGGGGTGACGCCCGTCCCGCCCCCGCCGCCGGCTCCTCAGGCCGCCGCCCCGACCGCCTTCGGACCCCGCAGGGACGCCAGCCCGAAGGCGGCCACGCAGGCGTAGCAGGCGATGGGGGCGATCAGGGCGGGCTGGAGGCCGATCCGGTCCGCCAGCGCCCCGGTGATCACCGGAACCACCGCCCCGCCGACGATGGCGACGCAGACGATCCCCGCCCCCTGCGCCATGCGGGGCCCCAGGCCTTCGATCGCCATGGCGAAGATCGTCGGGAACATGATCGAGTTGGCGAGGCCCACCGCCAGGAGGCTCCAGCCGGAGATCGTCCCCCCGGTCAGCGCGGAGAGGGCGGCGAGGAGGCCGGCCGCCAGTGCGCAGGCGGCGAGCGCCGCCCCGCCCCTCACCCGGCGCAGGGCGACGCTGCCGACGATCCGCCCCGCCAGGGCGCCGCCCCAGTAGACGCTCAGCAGATGCCCGGCGGTCTCGGGGCTCGCCGCCAGGACCTGCCTCTGCGCGAGGTAGCTCACCATCAGCGTGCCGATGGACACCTCCGCGCCGACATAGAGGAAGATCGCCAGGGCCCCGAGGGCCAGCCGCGGCCGGGCCAGAAGGTCGAGCCCGATCCCCTTGGCCTCGGCCGATCCGCCATCCTCCGGGAGCCAGCGGCGCAGGCACCAGAACAGGGCCGCGAGCCCGGCGAGCCCGCCCGCGATGACGAGGAACGGCGTCTGCAGCACCGCGGCCTGCGCCTGCCGGATGGCGGCCAGGGCCTCCGGGGAGAGGCTGGCGGGATCGGCCGGGACCTCCGGCCCCCGGGACAGGATCGCCCAGGCCCCCACCGCCGGCCCGACCGTGGTGCCGAGGGAGTTGAAGGTCTGGGCCAGGGTCAGCCGGCTCGGCGCGCTCTCCGGCGGCCCGAGGCCGGTGACCAGCGGGTTGGCGGCCACCTGCAGCACGGCGATGCCCGAAGCCATCACGAAAAGCGCCGCCAGGAACAGGGGATAGAGGCCGATCTTCGCGGCCGGGGTGAACAGCACGCCGCCGAGCGCCATGACCAGCAGCCCGAGCACCAACCCGCGGATGTAGCCGATCCGCGCCACCACCGCCCCGGCCGGCAGGGAGATCACCGCATAGGCGAGGAAGAAGCAGAACTGGGTGAGCGTCGCCTCGGCGTAGCTCAGGGAGAACAGGCTCTTCAGCTTGGGCGTGATGATGTCGACGAGGACGGTCGCGAGGCCCCAGGTGAAGAACAAGGCCAGCATGAAGGGCAGGATCCAGCCCGCCCCGGAAGCCGTCGCCGAGGCCGGGCCCCCTGCGCGCCGCGTGGCACCGTCAGCCGGCGTGCCCCCGAGAGCGACCATCCGTTGCCTCCCCCACCCCCGGCTTCCCGGGGTGCGCGACCGATCCGAGCGTTGTCGACGCCCGGAGAAGCGGTGTCAAAGCGGCGCGGTCACAGCCCCGCCAGGGGGAAGACCGCGAGGGCGCCGAGGAAGACGAAGCCCGTGAGCAGGGTCGTCCAGATCGCCTTCTCCCGCAGCCGCGGGGCGGCGGGCGCCCCGAGATCCTGCCCCGGCACGATGTGCTCGGGCCGGGTCTCCGCCTGGTTGCGGATCGGCAGGATCGCGAAGAGCAGCGTCCACCAGATGACGAAGTAGAGGGCGACCCCGCCGCCGACGCTCAGCCGGAACAGGCTCACCCCCGCCGCGACGAAGACCGCGACGAGGAGCACGACGGCCGCGAGGGTGGCGGGCGTCGAGCGCCCGAACACCCGCATCAGGCGGGTCATCTCACACCGTCGTCGTTTGGGCGCACCCGCGACGACGGCAGGGGAGCCCCGACCCGCACCGGCATCATACCTGCTCCAGCTCCACCAGCGTGCCCAGGAAGTCCTTGGGGTGCAGGAACAGCACCGGCTTGCCGTGGGCGCCGATCTTCGGCTCGCCCGTGCCGAGCACCCGGGCGCCCTGCGCCTTCAGCTTGTCCCGGGCGGCGAGGATGTCGTCCACCTCGTAGCAGACGTGGTGGACGCCGCCGTTGGGGTTGCGCTCCACGAAGGCCTCGATCGGCGAGCCCTCTCCGAGGGGCGCCATCAGCTCGACCTTGCTGTTGGGCAGTTCCACGAACACGACGGTGACGCCGTGCTCCGGCTGCGGCAGCGCCTCGGACACCTTGGCGCCCAGCGTGTCCCGGTAGACCGCGCAGGCGGCATCGAGATCGCGCACCGCGATGGCCACATGGTTGAGCCGGCCGATCATTCTTCTCGTCCTCCCTGTGTCAGACCTTCGCGGGCTCAGGTGTCCCATCCGGCGCCCCCATCCTGAGGTGCGGCGCGAGCCGCCTCGGAGGAGACCTCCGGTGGCCGCGCGGACCCCGGAGCCCTCCTTCGTGGCCCGCAGGGGCGGGCACCTCAGGATGAGGGGACGGAGGGGATGAGCCCTGCCCGCCCGTGGCGGACCGTAGCTTACACCTCCACCACCTGCACGTGGCAGGCGGGCTTCTTCCCCCAGACCTCGTTGACCGCCTGCCGCACGGCCCGGTCCACGCTCTTCTCGACGCCCTCGGAATCCTTGAGCTTGCCGCGGGACAGGCCCGCCAGGGTCGTCGAGACGGCATCGACCACGGTGTCGATCAGCGCCTCGCCGCCCCGGCCGCGGTTGGGCAGGCCGATGATGTCCACCGCCGGCTCGCCCAGCACCACGCCGTCCTCGTCGATGGCGATGGCCACCGAGACGAGCCCGGCCTGCATCAGCTTCCGGCGCTCGGGGATCGCCCGGTCCTTGTCGTCGATCAGGACGTGGCCGTCCTTGTACAGGCGCCCGGCCTTGACGTGCTCGATCACCGCCGGCGTGCCGGGGGACAGGCGCACCAGGGTGCCGTTGCGCGCCTTGACCACGTTGCCGACGCCCTGGGCGCGGGCGAAGCGGGCGTGCTCGTCGAGGTGGAGCGGCTCGCCGTGGACGGGGATCGCCGTCTGCGGCCGGGTCCACTTGTACATCTCGACCATCTCGTCCCGGCGGGGGTGGCCGGAGACGTGGACCAGCTCGGTCCGGTCGGTGATGACCTGGACGCCCTGATCGATCAGGTCGTTGATGATGGCGCCGACGTCCCGCTCGTTGCCGGGGATCGCCCGCGAGGAGAAGATCACCCGGTCGCCCTCGGCCAGGCTGATATCGGGATGGTCGCGGCGGGAGACCCGCGACATGGCCGCCCGCGGCTCGCCCTGCGACCCGGTGAGAAGGGCCACCACCTTGTCGCGGGGGATGCTCTTCCACGAATCCGACCGGCGGAACTCCGGCAGGCCGTCGAGGTAGCCGCATTCCCGGGCGACATCGATCACCCGGTCCATGGCCCGGCCGACGGCGATGACCTCCCGGCCGCAGGCCTGGGCCGCCTCGGCCACGGCGCGGATGCGGGCCACGTTGGAGGCGAAGGTCGTCACGGCCACCCGGTGGGGCGCCTCGGCGATCAGCGTCTTGAGGGTGGCGGCGACCTCGGTCTCGCTCGGCGAGAAGCCCTCGCGCACCACGTTGGTGGAATCGCAGACGAGGGCGAGGATGCCCTCGTCACCCAGCGCCATGAACGCCTCCGGCGAGGTGACGTTGCCGGCCACCGGCGTCGGGTCGAGCTTCCAGTCGCCGGTATGGACCACGAGGCCCGCCGCCGTGCGGATCGCCACCGCGTTCGATTCGGGGATCGAGTGGGCCACCGGCACGAACTCGATCTCGAACGGACCGATCGTCTGCCGCCGGCCGGGCTTGACCTCGCGCAGCTCCACCTTCGGGGCGCCCGGCTCCGAGAGGCGCCGGGTCTCCAGCAGGTTCTTGGCGAACCGTGTGGCGTAGACCGGCACGCGCAGGCGCGTCCACAGCTCCGAGATCGCGCCGATGTGGTCCTCGTGCGCGTGGGTGATGAAGATGCCGAGAAGGTCCTTCCGGCGTTCCTCGATGAAGGAGAGGTCCGGGAACATGAGGTCGATGCCGGGCATCGCCTCCTCCCCCGCGAAGCCCATCCCGCAATCGACCATGATCCATTTGCGGCCCTTCACCGGCCCGAAGCCGTACAGGGCCGCATTCATCCCGATCTCGCCCACGCCGCCGAGCGGCAGGAAGACGAGCTCCTCCTGTCCCATTGCCATCTGTCGTCGTCCAAACTCAGGCCGCCGTCGCGGCCGTTCCAAAATGCACCTCCCCGGCAGTCACGACATGCCGGGCATCGTCGGGGCCGAGGATCACGAGCCGCCCCCCCTCGTCGATCGTGTCGAACCGGCCCCGGAGGACCCGTTCCCCGCTCGCCACCGCGATCTCGGAGCCGAGACCGGCGGCCCGCGCGAGCCACAGCGCGCGGATGCGGGCAAATTCCGTTCCTCCGCCCCAGGTGCGCCCCTGCGCCGCCAGATGGTCGGAGAGATGCTCCAGTAACGCTTCCGGGCCGCCGACGTAACCCGCCGCGGCGAGGCTCGTCGCCCTCAGGCCCTCCGGCGCCGCCGCGACGTTGACCCCGAAGCCGATCACCACCGCCCGCCGGCCCCCAGGCAGCGTCTCGGCCTCGAGCAGCAGCCCCGCGAGCTTGGCCCCGCCGAGCAACAGGTCGTTCGGCCATTTCAGCCGAACAGATCGGGCCGGATCGGCCCGATCCCAGCCCGGCAGGGTGCCGCAGGCCGCCTCCACCGCCCCCGCCAGCGCCACCCCCGCCACGAAGCCGAGTTCGGCCAGATGCTCCGGCGCCACCCCGGCGACCGGCCAGAGGACGCTGGCCGTCAGGTTGCCGGGGAGCGAGGCCCAGGCGTTGCCCCGGCGGCCGCGCCCCGCCTCCTGCCGGTGCGCCACGACCCAGAGCGGCCCGCCCTCGCCGGCCCGCGCCCGCTCCAGGGCTTCGGTGTTGGTGGATCCGAGGCGGTCGTGGACGTGGAGCCGATGCCCCGCCATCCGCGCCGCCTGACCGAGACGGTAGGCCAATCCTAGAAGAGCGACTTGGCCGCGTTCGCGGCGGCGACCCGGAGGGGGTCCGGCATCACGACGAACAGGATCACGACGATGCTCGACAGGGCGAGCACCACCCGCAGCCCCGGCGCCATGGCGTCGTAGCGCTCCTTCGGCTCGTCGAAATACATGATCCGCACGACGCGCAGGTAGTAGTAGGCGCCGACCACGCTGGTCACCACGCCGATCACCGCGAGCGTCACGAGGCCCGCCTTGATCGCCGCCGCGAACACGTAGAACTTCGCGAAGAACCCGGCCAGCGGCGGGATGCCGGCGAGCGAGAACATCATCGCCGCGAGGCAGAAGGCCAGCCACGGGTGGGTCCGCGACAGGCCCGAGAGGTCCTCGATCGACTCGAACATCACGTCCCGGCGGCGCAGGCTGAGGATGATCGCGAAGGTGCCGAGCGTCATCGCGAGGTAGATGATCATGTAGAGCACGAGGCCCTCGATCCCCTCCTGCGAGCCCGAGGCGAGGCCGATCAGCGCGTAGCCGATGTTGGCGATCGAGGAATAGGCCATCAGGCGCTTGATCGAGCGCTGGCCGATGGCGGCGAAGGAGCCGAGCGCCATCGAGACGATGGAGACGAACACGAAGATCTGCTGCCAGATCGCCGTCACGTCCGGCAGGGCGCCGATGAACACCCGCACCGTCATCGACACCGCCGCCATCTTCGGCGCCGCGGCGAAGAAGGCCGTCACCGGGGTGGGCGAGCCCTCGTACACGTCGGGCGTCCACATGTGGAACGGCACCGCCGACATCTTGAAGCACACGCCCGCCGCCACGAACACGATGCCGAGCACGATGCCCGCCCCGGCCTGGTCGTTCAGGGCGGTGACGATCCCCGGGAACGAGACCGTGCCGGTGAAGCCGTAGATCAACGACGCGCCGTAGAGCAGCATGCCGGAGGAGAGGGCGCCGAGCACGAAGTACTTCAGGCCGGCCTCGGTGGAGCGCGCGTCGTCCCGGTGGAAGGCGGCGATCACGTAGGCGGCCAGGGACTGGAGCTCCAGGCCGAGATACAGGGCGATGAGGTCGTTGGCCGACACCATCACCATCATGCCGATCGTGCACAGCACGATGAGCACCGGGTACTCGAACCGGTCGATCTTCTCCCGCTTGAAGAAGTCGTGGGAGAGGAGGATCGCCGCCGCGGAGCCGAGCAGCACCAGGGACTTCATCACCTTCGAGAAGGAATCCGACACGAAGGCGCCCGACAGGGTGGTGACCCGGCCGTGGGCCGGCTGCGACAGCACCGCGAAGAGGGCGACGAGCAGCAGCACCAGGGCGCCGAGGCTCACGGTCTCGGTGGAGCGTTCGCCCAGCCATGCGCCGTAGAGGATCAGCACCAGCACGCCGATGCTGAGGATCAGCTCCGGCAGGAGCGGCGCGAGGGACGGGAGGGCGGCGTGGACGGGCGGCATCGGGACGGCCTCAGCGCGGGACCGGCAGCGCAGCCGCCGCGGTCTGGGTGTTGGCGAGCGCGGCCTTCATGCCCGTCATCAGCGCCTCGGTGGAGGGCGCGAACACGTCGAGCACGGGTGCGGGATGCACGCCGTAATAGATCGTCAGGGCGACGAGGGGGGCGAGGATGAGCTTCTCGCGGGTGTCGAGGTCGAGGATGCCCTGGAGCTTGGGCTTCTCCAGCTTCCCGTAGATCACCCGGGCGTAGAGCCACAGGGCGTAGCCGGCCGAGAGGATGATGCCGAAGGTCGAGAAGAAGGCCACCATCGGGTTGGCCCGGAAGGCCCCCATCATCGACAGGAACTCGCCGACGAAGCCTGACGTGCCCGGCAGGCCGACATTGGCCATGGTGAACACCATCATCGCCGCCGCGTAGAGCGGCATGCGCTTCACGAGGCCGCCATAGGCCGCGATCTCGCGGGTGTGGATCCGGTCGTAGACCACGCCGACGCAGAGGAACAGCGCGCTCGCCACGATGCCGTGCGAGATCATCAGGAACAGGGCGCCCTGGATGCCCTGCTCGTTCAGGGTGAACAGGCCGAGCGTCACGAAGCCCATATGCGCCACCGACGAGTAGGCGATGAGCTTCTTGATGTCGGTCTGCATCATCGCCGTCAGCGACGTGAAGATGATCGCCACCACCGAGAGGGCGAAGACCAGCGGGGCGAATTCCTGGCTCGCCACCGGCAGCATCGGCAGGGAGATCCGGATGAGGCCGTAGCCGCCCATCTTCAGGAGGATGCCCGCCAGGATCACCGAGCCGGCGGTGGGCGCCTCCACGTGCGCGTCGGGCAGCCACGTGTGGACCGGCCACATCGGCATCTTCACCGCGAACGAGGCGAAGAAGGCGAGCCACAGCCACCATTGCATCTCCGCCGGGAAGCGGTGCTGCAGCAGGGTCGGGATGTCGGTGGTGCCGGCCTCCCAGTACATCGCCATCACGGCGAGCAGCATCAGCACCGAGCCGAGCAGGGTGTAGAGGAAGAACTTGAAGCTGGCGTAGACCCGGCGCTGGCCGCCCCAGATCCCGATGATCAGGAACATCGGGATCAGGCCTGCCTCGAAGAACAGGTAGAACAGCACGAGGTCGAGCGCCTGGAACACGCCGATCATCGTGGTCTCGAGGACCAGGAAGGCGACGAAGTATTCCTTCACGCGGAAGCGGATCGAGTTCCACGAGGCGCCGATGCAGAACGGCATCAGGAAGGTGGTCAGCAGCACCAGCGGCATCGAGAAGCCATCGACGCCGAGCTTGAAGCGGATGGTCTCGGCGAGCCACCCGTGGCTCTCCACGAGCTGGAAGCTCGACGAGGTGGCATCGTAGCGCGACCACGCCACCAGGGAGAGCACGAAGGTGACGATCGTGGTCGCCAGCGCCGCCCAGCGGCTGTTGCGCGCGACCGCCGCCTCATCGCCGTTCAGCGTGAGGATGAAGGCCGCCCCGCACAGGGGCACGATCAGCAGACCGGAGAGGATGCCGAGGCCGAGCATCAATGAACGTTCCTGTCTACGGTCTGCGACCCGGCATACGCCGCACCTCCCTCCCCCCTCTGCGGGGGAGGGTGGCCCTCGCGTGAGCGAGGGTCGGGAGAGGGGAGCCCGGTGGCCGGAAAGGTCGCGCCGACAGCCCCGTCAGGACGCGTCGGGCCGCCCCTCCCCCGCAGGGGGGCGAGGGAGAAGGCCGTGGTGCTGACCGCGCCCATCAGTGGCCGCCCTTCGGAAAGCCGGTCATCAGGTACCAGCTGATCAGGCCGGCGACGCCGATGAGCATGACGAAGGCGTAGTGGTAGAGGTAGCCCGTCTGGAGGCGGACCACGCCGCGGGTCACGTCGACCACCCGGGCGGCGATGCCGTTCGGGCCCATCCCGTCGATGATCCGGCCGTCACCCTCCTTCCAGAGGAACAGGCCGAACTTCTTGGCCGGACGCACGAAGATCGCGTCGTAGATCTCGTCGAAGTACCACTTGTTCAGCAGGAAGCGGTACAGGCCCGGCTGCTGGGCGGCCAGGGCGCCGGGCAGCTTCGGCTGCTTGATGTACATGCAGAAGGCGACGACGAAGCCCAGCACCAGCATGATGAAGGGCGACAGGGACACCAGCGCCGGGACCTCGTGGATCTCGTGCATGATGTGGTTGTCCGGGCCATGCGCCAGGGCTTGGCCCCAGAAGGCGTCCATGCCCTCGCCGATGAAGCGGTTCTTGAAGATCAGGCCGGCGAACAGGGCGCCGAAGGCGAGGATCGCCAGCGGCACCGTCATCACCAGCGGGCTCTCGTGCGGGTGCAGGTCGTGCCCATGGCCGTGGTGGTCGTCGGCCACGAGGTCGCTGCGGTGGGCCGGCTCGGCATCGTGGCCCTTGTCGTCGTGGGCCGCGCCCTCGGTATGGCCCGGCGCGCCGTCCGCCTCGTGGGCCATCGCCGAGTGGGCGACGGCGGGGGCCGCGGGGTGGTCGTGCGCCGCGTGGGCACCCCAGCGGGCCGGCCCCTCGAAGGTCATGAAGAACAGGCGCCAGGAATAGAACGAGGTGAAGAAGGCGGCGATCACCGTGGACAGGAAGGCCAGGGTGTGGCCCGGCCGGCTGGAGGCGTAGGCCGCCTCGATGATCGCGTCCTTCGAGTAGTAGCCGGCGGTGAACGGGAAGCCGATCAGCGCGAGGGAGCCGATCGCCATCATCGCGCAGGTGAAGGGAATGTAGCGGCGCAGGGCCCCCATGTTCCGCATGTCCTGCTCGTGGTGCATCGCGTGGATGACCGAGCCGGCCCCGAGGAACAGCAGCGCCTTGAAGAAGGCGTGGGTGAACAGGTGGAACACGGCGGCCGAATAGGCGCCGACGCCGAGGGCGACGAACATGTAGCCGAGCTGCGAGCAGGTCGAGTAGGCGATCACCCGCTTGATGTCGTTCTGCACGAGGCCGACGGTGGCCGCGAAGAAGGCGGTGATGCCGCCGATCACGGTCACGACGATCAGCGCGTCGGGCGCGACCTCGAACAGGGGCGACAGCCGGGCGACCATGAACACGCCCGCCGTCACCATCGTCGCCGCGTGGATCAGCGCCGAGACCGGGGTCGGGCCCTCCATGGCGTCCGGCAGCCACGTGTGGAGCAGGAACTGCGCCGACTTGCCCATGGCCCCCATGAACAGGAGCAGGCAGGCCAGCGTCAGGGCGTTCCAGTCATGGCCGAGGAAATGGAACGAGGCCTCCTTCACCGTGTCGATCTTCGGGAAGATCCCGTCGAACGCCACCGAGCCGAACAGCACGAAGACGAGGAAGATACCCAGCGAGAAGCCGAAATCGCCGACGCGGTTGACGATGAACGCCTTCATCGCCGCGGCGTTGGCCGAGGGCTTCTCGTACCAGAAGCCGATCAGCAGGTAGGAGGCGAGGCCGACGCCCTCCCAGCCGAAGAACATCTGCACCAGGTTGTCCGCCGTCACCAGCATCAGCATGGCGAAGGTGAACAGCGACAGGTACGCGAAGAAGCGCGGCCGGTGCGGATCCTCGTGCATGTAGCCGATGGAGTAGAGGTGCACGAGGGTCGAGACCGAGGTCACCACCACCAGCATCACCCGCGTCAGCGTGTCGATGCGGAAGGCCCAATCCACCGTCAGGTCGCCGGCGGTGAACCACGAGGCCACCTGCACCCGCACCTCCGGGCCGCCGTCGAGGAACACCCCCCAGGACAGCAGGGCGGTGAAGGCGAGGAACGCCGTGGTGACGTACTCGCAGGCCCGCGCGCCGAGGAAGCGCCCGAACAGGCCGGCGACCAGGGCGCCGATGAGCGGGAAGAAGACGATCGCGTGGTACATCGGGGGAAGGCTGTCCGTCTTCGCGTCGGGCGGGGCGGGTTGGGAGACGACGGAGGGCCGGTCAGCCCTTCATCATGCTCACGTCCTCGACCGCGATCGATCCGCGGTTGCGGAAGAACACCACCAGGATGGCGAGGCCGATGGCCGATTCGGCCGCCGCGACCGTCAGCACGAACAGGGCGAAAACCTGGCCGGTGATGTCGTTCAGCTGCGTCGAGAAGGCCACGAGGTTGATGTTGACCGAGAGCAGGATCAGCTCGACCGACATCAGGATGACGATGATGTTCTTGCGGTTGATGAAGATGCCGAGCACGCCGAGCGTGAACAGGATCGCCGCGACGGTGAGATAGTGGCTCAGGCCGATCATCGTGTCACACCTCCGGCGGGCATCAGACTTCCACGCCCTGCCGGGAGGGCACCTTGCGGGTCTCCACGGCGGTGGCCTGGGTGCGGGCGTTCTGCACCGCGATGTTCTGGCGCTTGACGCCGGGCCGGTCCCGCAGCGTCAGCACGATCGCGCCGATCATCGCCACGAGGAGGATGAGGCCGGCGATCTGGAAGAAGTACGCGTAGTCCGTATAGATCACCCGGCCCAGCGCCTGGGCGTTGGTGACGTTCTCGGCGCTCGCCACGTTGCCCAGCGGCGCCTGCACGAGGCCCGGATCGATCGTCCAGGAGCCGACCACCAGCAGCAACTCGATCAGGAAGATCGCGCCGATCAGCGCGCCGATCGGCAGATATTGCTGGAAGCCCTGGCGCAGCTCGGCGAAGTCCACGTCGAGCATCATCACGACGAACAGGAACAGCACGGCGACGGCGCCGACGTAGACGACCACGAGGATCATCGCCAGGAACTCGGCGCCCATCAGGACGAAGAGCCCCGCCGCGTTCACGAAGGCGAGAATCAGGAACAGCACCGAGGCCACGGGATTGCGGGAGGCGATCACCATGAAGCCCGACGCGACGGCGATGCTCGCGAACAGGTAGAAGAAGGCGGCGGCTGCGGTCATGCGCTTCGTGCGTCCGGCCGCTCGCGCGGCCCCTTCTGCCTCGGTGGCGTCAAGCCGCCACAGGCGGCCCGTCTATAGAACCCGGCCAGGGCCGGCACAACGGTGTTGCCGCGATGCGGCAACCGAGCGGCGTGCATGCCTCTCAGCGGTAGGGCGCATCCATGGCGATGTTGCGGGCGATCTCCCGTTCCCACCGGTCGCCGTTCAGCAGCAGCTTCTGCTTGTCGTACAGAAGCTCCTCCCGGGTCTCGGTCGAGAACTCGAAGTTCGGCCCCTCGACGATGGCATCCACCGGGCAGGCCTCCTGGCACATGCCGCAATAGATGCACTTCACCATGTCGATGTCGTAGCGCGTGGTGCGGCGCGTGCCGTCGTTGCGGCGCGGGCCCGCCTCGATGGTGATGGCCTGGGCCGGGCAGATCGCTTCGCAGAGCTTGCAGGCGATGCAGCGCTCCTCGCCGTTGGGGTAGCGCCGCAGGGCATGCTCCCCCCGGAAGCGCGGCCCGCGATGGCCCATCTCGAAGGGATAGTTGATCGTCGCCTTCGGCTTGAAGAAGTAGCGCATGCCGAGGATCATCCCGGACACGAACTCCTTCAGGAGAAGGCTTCTGGCGATGTGATCGAGCTTCATGCCCGGATCTCCGAATGTCGTGGGATCACGCGCCAGGGGCCAGGCCGGTGAGCTTCAACACGAAGGCCACGACCACCACCGAGACGAGTGAAATGGGCAGAAAGACTTTCCAGCCGAGACGCATGAGCTGGTCGTAGCGGTAGCGCGGCACGATGGATTTCACCATCGCGAACAGGAAGAACAGGAAGCTCGCCTTCAGGATGAACCAGATCACCCCCGGCACCCAGGTGAAGGGCGCGAACGGGATCGGCGAGAGCCAGCCGCCCAGGAACAGCACGGTGCCGAGCGCGCACATGCTCATGATGGCGACGTACTCGCCGAGCATGAACAGCAGGTAGGGCGTCGAGGAGTACTCGACCATGTATCCCGCCACGAGCTCCGATTCGGCCTCCGGCAGGTCGAAAGGCGGGCGGTTCGTCTCGGCCAGCGCCGAAATGAAGAACACCACGAACATCGGGAACAGCCACAGCCAGTACCAGCCCAGCAGGCCGAGGCTGGTATCCTGCGCCGCCACGATCCGCGTGAGGTTGAGCGAGCCTGCGCACATCAGCACGCAGATGATCACGAAGCCCAGGGACACCTCGTAGGAGATCATCTGCGCCGCCGAGCGCAGGGCCCCGAGGAAGGCGTATTTCGAGTTCGACGCCCAGCCGCCCATGATGACGCCGTAGACGCCGAGCGACGAGATCGCGAAGATGTAGGTGATGCCGACGTTGATGTCGGCGATCGCCCAGCCGTCGGCGATCGGCATCACCGCCCAGCTCGACAGGGCGAGCATGGCGAAGACCAGCGGCGCCAGCAGGAAGATCACCTTGTTGGCGCCCGCCGGGATCACCGGCTCCTTGAGCACGAACTTCAGAAGGTCGGCGAAGGACTGAAACAGCCCGTAGGGGCCGACCACGTTCGGCCCCCGGCGCAGCTGCACCGCCGCCCAGATCTTCCGGTCGGCCAGCAGGGCGTAGGCGATGAACACGAGGAGCGCGGCCAGGAGCACGAAGCTCTTGAGCGCGATCAGGAGCACGGTCCCAAGCATTTCCAGGGGCGTCATCGGGCTCTCCTACTCGGCCGCCGCGAGGGGCTGAGGCTCGGCGGCGCGCGCACGGGCGAGCCGCGAGCACTCCGCCAGCACCCGCGAGGCGCGGGCGATCGGGTTCGTGAGGTAGAAATCGCCGACGGGCGAGACGAATCCGCCGCCCCCAGTCTCGCCGCCGCGCCCGATGAGCGCCGCGACGGCGCCGGCCACGTCGCCGGTCTCCACCGAATCGACGCCCGCGAAATGCGGGTGCGCGGCGTAGAGCGCCTTGCGGAGCGCGATCAGCGAATCGAACGGCAGGCGCTTGCCGAGCCCATCCGACAGGGCGCGCAGGATCGCCCAATCCTCGCGGGCGTCGCCCGGCGGGAAGCCCGCCCGGTTGGCCACCTGCACCCGGCCCTCCAGGTTCACGTAGGTGGCGTTCTTCTCGGTGTAGGCGGCGCCCGGCAGGATCACGTCCGCCCGGGACGCGCCCTTGTCGCCGTGGGTGCCCTGGTAAACCACGAAGGCGCCCGGCGCGACGTCACACTCGTCCGCCCCGAGGTTGAACAGCACGTCCACCCCGCCCGCGGCGATCATCTGCCCGAAGGTCAGGCCGCCCTCCCCCGGCACGAAGCCGAGATCCAGGGCGCCGACGCGGCCCGCCGCATGGTGCAGCACGCCGAAGCCCGGGCGGCCCCCGTCGAGGGCGCCGATCTCCTGCGCCAGCTTGGCCGCCGCCGCCAGCACCCCCGGCTCGACATGCGCCCCGACGATGACGAGGGGCGCCTGCGCCGCCTTCAGGGTCTCCAGGAAGCTGTGCTCGCCCCGGGCCAGCGCCGCCAGCGATTCGAAGCCGGCGCCGAGGTTGTGGCTCGGGTAGGTCAGGTCGATGGCCTCGCCGATCACGCCCACCGCCAGCGGCGCCATCCGCCAGCGCTTGCGGATGCGGACGTTCAACAGCGACGCCTCGGTGCGCGGGTTGGCGCCCACGATCAGGATCGCGTCCGCCGCCTCGATGCCCGCGACGGTGGGGTTGAACAGGTAGCTCGCCCGGCCGAGCGCCGGATCGAGCCCCGCGCCGGTCTGGCGGCAATCGAGGTTGGGCGAGCCGAGGCTGCGGATGAGTTCACGCAGCGCGAAGGTCTCCTCCACCGCGGCGAGGTCGCCGACGATGGCGCCGATGCGCTTCGGGTCGGTGCCCTTCACCCGGGCGGCGATGGCCTGGAACGCCTCACCCCAGGAGGCCGGGCGCAGGCGGCCGTTCTCGCGCAGGTACGGCCGGTCGAGGCGCTGCATCCGCAGCCCGTCCACGACGTGGCGGGTCTTGTCGGAGATCCACTCCTCGTTGATGTCCTCGTTGACCCGCGGCTCGATCTGCATGACCTCGCGGCCCCGGGTGTCGATGCGGATCGCCGAGCCCACGGCGTCCATCACGTCGACCGATTCGGTCTTGGACAGCTCCCACGGGCGGACGTTGTAGCTCTGCGGCTTGTGGACCAGGGCGCCCACCGGGCACAGGTCGGCCACGTTGCCCTGAAGCTCCGAGGCCATCGACTGTTCGAGGTAGCTCGTGATCTCCATGTCCTCGCCGCGGCCGATGGCGCCGAGGTCCGGCACGCCGGCCACCTCCGCCAGGAAGCGCACGCAGCGGGTGCAGTGGATGCAGCGGTTCATCGCCGTCCGCACCAGCGGGCCGATATGCTTCTCCTCGACCGCGCGCTTGTTCTCCTGGTACCGGGTCGAATCGACCCCGTAGGCCATCGCCTGGTCCTGCAGGTCGCAATGGCCGCCCTGGTCGCAGATCGGGCAATCGAGCGGGTGGTTGATGAGGAGGAACTCCATCACCCCCTCGCGGGCCTTCTTGGTCAGCCCCGAGCGCGTCAGCACCTCCGGCGGCTCGCCGTTCGGGCCGGGCCGGCAATCCTTCACCGCGTAGGCGCAGCTCGCCACCGGCTTCGGGGCGCCCTTCAGCTCCACGAGGCACATGCGGCAGTTGCCGGCGATCGACAGCCGCTCGTGGAAGCAGAAGCGCGGGATCTCGGCCCCCGCGATCTCGCACGCCTGGAGCAGGGTGTAGTCGGCCGGGACATCGACCTCGGTGCCGTCGACGAGGATTTTGGTCATCGGAACGTCTCGAAATCTGGCACGAACGCGGAAAGACCGGAAAGTCCCTGAAACCCGCTATCGTCATTGCGAGCGCAGCGAAGCAACCCAGGGCTGCGCCGCATTCTGGAACGGCCCGCATCCCTGGATTGCTTCGCTCCGCTCGCAAAGACGGAGATGCCCGCGACCTGTCCGGTCAGGCTCTCGGCAGGGGAGTGCGGGTAGGACGGTCCCATCATCATTACTCCGCTGCCATCGGCACCGGATCGGAATGGGGGTTGGCCGAGTAGCGGTCGATCCGCTTCTCGATCTCGGGGCGGAAGTGGCGGATGAGGCCCTGGATCGGCCAGGCCGCCGCGTCGCCCAGCGCGCAGATCGTGTGGCCCTCGATCTGCTTCGTCACCTCGAACAGCATGTCGATCTCGCGCTTCTGCGCCCGGCCCTCGGCCATGCGCGTCAGCACCCGCCACATCCAGCCGGTCCCCTCCCGGCAGGGCGTGCACTGGCCGCAGGATTCGTGCTTGTAGAAGTACGAGATGCGGGCGATGGCGCCGACGATGTCGGTGGACTTGTCGAGCACGATCACCGCCGCCGTGCCGAGGCCCGAGCCGAGGTTGCGCAGGGTGTCGAAGTCCATCTTCGCGTCGATGATCTGCTCGGCCGGCACCAGCGGCACCGACGATCCGCCGGGGATCGAGCACAGCAGGTTGTCCCAGCCGCCGCGCATGCCGCCGCAGTAGCGGTCGATCAGCTCGCGGAAGGTGATGCCCAGCTCCTCCTCGACGTTGCAGGGCTGGTTGACGTGCCCCGAGACGCAGAACAGCTTGGTGCCGGTGTTGTTCTTGCCGCCGAGGCCGGCGAACCACGCCGCGCCCCGCCGCAGGATCGTGCCCGCCACCGCGATGGACTCGACGTTGTTCACCGTCGTCGGGCAGCCGTAGAGGCCCATGTTGGCCGGGAATGGCGGCTTCAGCCGCGGCATCCCCTTCTTGCCCTCCAGGCTCTCGATGAGGGCCGTCTCCTCACCGCAGATATACGCGCCGGCGCCGTGGTGGACGTAGATGTCGAACGGGTAGTCGTGGACGTTGGACTGCCCGACGAGGCGCGCCTCGTAGGCCTCGTCCACCGCCTTCTGCAGGGCGTGCTTCTCGGCCACGTACTCGCCGCGGATGTAGACGTAGCAGGCATGCGCGCCCATGGCGAAGCAGGCCAGCATGCAGCCTTCGATCAGGAGATGCGGATCGTGCCGCATGATCTCCCGGTCCTTGCAGGTGCCGGGCTCCGACTCGTCGGCGTTGACCACGAGGTAGTGCGGCCGCCCGTCCGACTTCTTGGGCATGAACGACCATTTCAGCCCGGTCGGGAAGCCGGCGCCGCCGCGGCCGCGCAGGCCAGAGGCCTTCATCTCCTCGATGATCCAGTCCCGGCCCTGCTGGAGCAGGAACTGCGTCCCGTCCCAGGCGCCCCGCTTCTTGGCGGCGTCGAGCCCCGGCGAGTGGAGGCCGTAGAGGTTGGTGAAGATGCGATCCTGATCGGCGAGCATGTCAGGTCCTCACTGCTCTGTCCGCGGGGGGGCGGCCGGCGCGGACGTTCCGCCCTCGACCGCCGCCTCGCTCTCGCCGGAGGCATCCGGCTGCTGCGGGGGCACGTCGCGGGCCGGCGCCGTCTGGTGGCCGTGCTCCCCCGCCGCCTTCTCCCCGGCCGTGGCCCCCTCGGGGGCCGGCGCCGGGGTCTCGTGGGCGGTGGAATGGCCCGGATCGGCGGCCCCCGCCCGGTCGGACGGCTTCACCGGCTCCTCGCCGCCCGCGGCGCGCTGGGCCGGGGCATCGGAGGCCTTCCGCTCCACCGGGCGCCCGGCGTCGGGCTTGGCCGGCTTCGGGGTGGTGGCCGCCTGCCGGCCGGCGGAGGCGGCCTCGCCCGTGTCGGCGGGCGGTGTCCCGCCCTGCTCCCCGGTCTGCTCGAAGCGCTTGCGCCACGCGCCCACCCGCGACCCGTCGAACAGGGTCTCGTCCGTCAGCGTGGTCGCGCCGCCCTGCGGCTCCGAGGAGGTGCGCCCCTTCTGCGAGCCGACCTTCACCGGCCGTCCGGCGGCGAGGTCGTCCATCAGCTGCGACAGGGATTCGGGCGTCAGGTCCTCGTAGTAGTCCTGGTTGATCTGCACCATCGGCGCGTTGCAGCAGGCGCCGAGGCACTCGACCTCCAGCCAGGAGAAGTTGCCGTCCGCCGAGACGTGGCCGGACGGGCCGAGGCGCTTCTGCAGCATCCCCTTCAGCTCGCGGGCACCGCAGGAATCGCACGGCACCGTGCCGCAGAGCTGGATCCAGAACCGGCCCACCGGCTCCAGGGCGAACATCGTGTAGAAGGTCGCCACCTCCAGCACGCGGATCTTCGGCATGCCGAGTTCGGCCGCCACCGCCTCGATCGCCTTCTGCGGCAGCCAGCCGCCGTTCTGCTCCTGCGCCTTCCACAGCAGCGGGATCACCGCCGAGGCCTGCCGGCCCTCGGGGTACTTGGCGATCTGGTTCTTCGCCCACTCCGCGTTCTCGGGGGTGAAGGCGAAGTCCTGGGGCTGCTCGGAAGCCGGGGCCAGTCTGCGGTTTGCCATCGTGGTTCAGCCCTCAGCGGTCCACTTCGCCGAACACGATGTCGAGCGTGCCGAGCACGCAGGACACGTCGGCCAAGAGGTGCCCGCGGCACATCCAATCCATCGCCTGAAGATGCGCGAAGCCCGGCGCGCGGATCTTGCAGCGGTACGGCTTGTTGCTGCCGTCCGACACCAAATACACGCCGAACTCGCCCTTGGGCGCCTCGACCGCGGCGTAGACCTCGCCCTCGGGGACGTGGAAGCCCTCGGTGTAGAGCTTGAAGTGGTGGATGAGCGCTTCCATCGAGCGCTTCATCGCCCGCCGCGGCGGCGGCGCGAACTTGCCGTCGACGGAGGCGATCGGCCCCTGCCCGGCGGGCTCGCGCAGCTTGGCGCAGCACTGCTTCATGATCTTGGCCGATTCCCGCATCTCTTCCATGCGGATCACCTGCCGGTCGTAGGTGTCGCCGTTCTTGCCCACGGGGATGTCGAAATCCATCTCCTCGTAGACCTCGTAGGGCTGGCTCTTGCGCAGGTCCCACGGGATGCCCGAGCCGCGCAGCATGACGCCGGAGAAGCCCCAGGCCATGCACTCGTCCACCGACACGATGCCGATGTCGACGTTGCGCTGCTTGAAGATGCGGCTCTCCATCACGAGCGCGTCGAGGTCGTCCACCACCTTCAGGAACGGGTCGCAGAAGGCGTCGATGTCCTCGATCAGCTTCGGCGGCAGGTCCTGGTGGACGCCGCCGGGCCGGAAGTAGTTGGCGTGGAGCCGCGCCCCGCTGGCGCGCTCGTAGAAGATCATCAGCTTCTCGCGCTCCTCGAACCCCCAGAGCGGGGGCGTGAGGGCGCCGACGTCCATGGCCTGCGTGGTGACGTTCAGCAGATGCGACAGCAGCCGCCCGATCTCGCAGAACAGCGTGCGGATCAGCTGGGCCCGCCGCGGCACCTCGATGCCCGCGAGCTTCTCGATGGCCAGGCAGAAGGCGTGCTCCTGGTTCATCGGCGACACGTAGTCGAGCCGGTCGAAATAGGGCGTCGCCTGGACGTAGGTCTTGTGCTCGATCAGCTTCTCGGTGCCGCGATGCAGCAGGCCGATATGCGGATCGACCCGCTCGACGACTTCGCCGTCGAGTTCGAGAACCAGCCTGAGAACGCCGTGCGCCGCAGGATGTTGCGGCCCGAAGTTGATGGCGAAGTTGCGGATGTTGTGTTCAGTCATCGACCGGCTCCGCCGGAGAGCGAATAGGGAGTAGCGAATAGCGAATAGGTCTGCGGCGTCATGGTCGCGCTTCCTTCTCGCCTTGCGTGGTGCGTTGGAGTGAGCGGATCAGCGAGCGGAGCATCTTGCCGATGTCGTCGCAGCTGCTCAGGAGCTTGCCGGTCCGTACCGAAGGGAGAAGGCCGATCCGGTGCGACAGGGTCAGATGGGTTTCGAGTTCCTTGGTCGAGCCTTGCGCGATGCGCAGGAACTGGACGAAGGCGCCCGGCGTCTCGCGGCCATGCCCTTCGGCGATGTTGGCGGCGATGGAGGCCGCAGCACGACGGATCTGCGCGGTGAGGCCGAAGACCTCCTCGCGCGGAAACGACCGCGTCTCGCTGTAACACATCACCGCCAACTCGATGGCCTCCTGCCAAACCTTGAGATCCCGATAGGAACTGATCGTTGTCCGATTCACGCCAGTCCCCTATTCGCTACTCCCTATTCGCTACTCGCTCTCAGGCTTTCGCCTTCTCATCGCCCGGGAGCACGTAGTCGGTGCCCTCCCACGGCGACAGGAAGTCGAAGTTTCGGAATTCCTGCGTCAGCTGGACCGGCTCGTAGACGACGCGGCCCTCGTCCTGGTCGTAGCGGACCTCGACGAAGCCGGTGAGCGGGAAGTCCTTGCGCAGGGGGTGGCCCTCGAACCCGTAATCGGTCAGCAGCCGGCGCAGGTCCGGGTGGCCCGAGAACAGGATGCCGTAGAGGTCGTAGGTCTCGCGCTCGTACCAGTTGGCGGCGGGGAAGACCTCGATCACCGAGGGGACCGGCGTCGTCTCGTCCGTCTGCACCTTCACCCGGATGCGGGTGTTATGGCGCAGCGAGAGCAGGTGGTAGACGACGTCGAACCGCTTCTCCCGCTGCGGATAGTCGGCCCCGCAGAGGTCGATGAAGCAGCGGAAGGCGCAGGACGGGTCGTCGCGCAGGTAGGTCAGCGCGTAGACGATGTCGGAGGCCTGGACGACCAGGGTCAGCTCGCCGAAGGCCGTGCTGCGCGCGACCACCGCCGGCCCGAGGGCGCCGGAGACCCGCTCGGCCAGGGCGGCCAGGGTCGCCTCGCCGCTCTCCGGCCGGGTGTGGGTGAGGATCGAGATGCCGTTCGTCATGGTCAGCGCTCGATCGTGCCGATGCGGCGGATCTTCTTCTGCAGGAGCAGCACCCCGTAGAGCAGCGCCTCCGCCGTGGGCGGGCAACCGGGGACGTAGATGTCCACCGGGACCACCCGGTCGCAGCCGCGCACCACCGAATACGAATAGTGGTAGTAGCCGCCGCCGTTGGCGCAGGAACCCATCGAGATCACGTAGCGCGGCTCCGGCATCTGGTCGTAGACCTTGCGCAGCGCCGGGGCCATCTTGTTGGTGAGCGTGCCGGCGACGATCATCACGTCCGACTGCCGGGGCGAGCCGCGCGGGGCGAAGCCGAACCGCTCGCAGTCGTAGCGCGGCATCGACATCTGCATCATCTCGACCGCGCAGCAGGCGAGCCCGAAGGTCATCCACATCAGCGAGCCGGTGCGGGCCCAGGTGATGAGCTCGTCCGCGCTGGTGAGCAGGAAGCCCCGGTCGGCCAGCTCGTCGCTGATCGACAGGAAGGTCGGGTTGTCCGCGCCGATCGGCCGGCCGGTATTCGGGTCGATGATGCCCTTGGGCTGCGGCGCGATGGCCGGGGCGCGGGGGGAGGTGTCGGTGATCAGGGCCATTCAGCGCCTCGGATTCATGCGGTCTCGGTGGCCGTGACGGCTAGTCCCACTCGAGGGCGCCCTTGCGCCACTCGTAGACGAAGCCGACGGTCAGCACGCCGAGGAAGATCATCATCGACCAGAAGCCGTACCAGCCGAGCTCCCCGAAGGTGATCGCCCAGGGAAACAGGAAGGCGACCTCCAGATCGAAGATGATGAACAGGATGGCGACCAGATAGAAGCGCACGTCGAACTTCATGCGCGCGTCGTCGAAGGCGTTGAAGCCGCACTCGTAGGCCGACAGCTTCTCGGGGTCCGGCGCCTTGAAGGCCACCAGGAAGGGCACCACCAGCAGCGCGGCGGCGATGAAGAGCGCCACGCCGATGAACACGATGAGCGGCAGATAGTCCGCCAGCAGTCCGGTCATGCCCAAGCCTCGCGAGACGAGGGACGTGTGCGGCGCGAGGCCGGACCGGCTCCCCCGGTGGAATTGTTCTTATGCCAGGATGCGTTCGGGCGTGGCTTAGTCGAGCCGCCGCCGCATGACAATGGGCGTTGCGCGTCGCACAAACTGCGTCCTGCGCATAGAGATGGTCGACCTTCCCGGCGAACCAACACGGCAGATCCGCACAGGCGGCAAGGCGCCACCTGCGACAACCGTCGTTCCCCCCTTCCCTCCCCCCACCCGCACCGGCTGCGGCGGCCGGTGATTCCGGCGCCGGCGATTTTCCCGGCCGAGTCGCGCTTGACAGTAAGGCTCCCCCCCCATAAACCCCGCCTCGTCGCGCAGCACTGAGGTGTTCAGCAGCGGCCGCCCGCGCGGGCGTAGCTCAGTTGGTTAGAGTGCCGGCCTGTCACGCCGGAGGTCGCGGGTTCGAGCCCCGTCGCCCGCGCCAGTTTCCCCACCATCCCCCCCCTCCGTCATCGTCTTTCGCGATCGCAGCGGCGTGTTCGCCGCCAAGCGCCCGCGGCACACGACCATCGACTGCGGCACGCGACCATCGCCCGGGGGGACCTGACCATGCGCCGCACTCGGTACGCCCGTACCGGTTAACGCATGTTGCGGCGATCCTTTCGTCTCCGGGCGACAATCGGGGCCCTGACGCGAGCCATGTCCTCGCGGCACCGATCAGCGGACCAGATGACCGAGCCTGACGCGCTGAACCACGTCGGCGGGGTGAGCCCCGCCCTTCCCGATCCCGTGCGCCGGCACCTGGGTGCGCTCCTGCGGGGTGCCTACGCGGAGGCGCCCGGCGAACCGGACCGCTTCGCCGACCTCCTGGCGCGGCTCGAGACGGCAATGGGTGGCCCCGGGGGCCTCGGCGCGGCCGCCGAGACGGCCTTCCGCACGGGCCTCCTGGCGAGCGTGCCGGCGCTGCGCCGGTTCGCCCTCTCCCTCGCGCGCGAGCCCGCCGCCGCCGACGACCTCGTGCAGGACGCGCTGCTGCGGGCGTGGCGCGGGCGCGGCGGGTTCACGCCCGGCACGAACCTCGAAGCGTGGCTCTTCACCATCCTGCGCAACGTCTTCTACAGCCGCCACCGCCGCCAGACCCGCGAGGTGTCCGACAGCGACGGCGACTATGCCGGCCGCCTCGCCGCGGCCCCCGAGCAGGGCGGGTACCTCGACCTGCAGGACGTCCGCGCCGCCCTCGACCGGCTCGCCCCGGCGATGCGCGAGGCCCTCGTCCTCGTGGGCATCGAGAACCTCAGCTACGAGGAGGCCGCCGCGGTGATGGAGTGTCAGATCGGCACCGCCAAGAGCCGGGTCTGGCGGGCGCGGGCGCAGCTCGCCCGGATGCTCGGCTACGGCGGCGCCGACATCGGTAGCGACGGCGTCACCCTCTCGGCGCTCGGCACGGTGAGCGACGCCTCGGCCTAGCCCGGCAGGCGCAGGGTGGCGCGCAGGCCGCCGAGGGACGAGCGGCCGAGGCTGAGGGAGCCGCCGTAGAGCTCGGCGAGCTCCAGGGTGATCGGCAGGCCGAAGCCGTCGCCGGGGACGCCCTCGTCCAGGCGCCGGCCCCGCTCCAGCATCGCCGAGGCCGCGTCGGACGCGAGGCCGGGGCCGTCATCCTCGATCCGGATCTCCACTTGGCCTCCGGCCCGCTCGGCGGCGACCCGCACCGTGCCCGCGCACCAGCGGCAGGCATTGTCGAGGAGGTTGCCGAGCATCTCGTCGAGGTCCTGGCCCTCGCAGGCGACGGAGGTGTCCTCCGGCACGGCGAGGGCGATCTCCGGCCGCCGCTCCGCATGGATGCGCAGCAGCACCTCGCGCAGGTCGGCGAGCCGGGGGAGGAGCGGCGTGCGGGCCCGGGCCGGCCCGGCCAGGGCGGCCGCGCGCGCCCGGCGGAGATGGTGGCGCACCCGGCGGTCCATGTCGTCCACCTGCGCGGCCAGCCTGCCGCCGGGGTCCAGGGCCGGGTCGCGCAGCGCCATCGCCAGGGTTGCCAGGGGCGTCTTGAGCGCGTGGGCGAGGTTGGCCACGTGGCCGCGGGCCCGGTCGAGGTTGCGCTCGTTCTGCTCCAGCAGAGCGTTCAGCTCGGCCACGAGGGGCCGGATCTCCTTCGGCTGGTGGCCGGGCAGCCGTGCCTCCCGCCCTTCGCGCACCGCGGCGAGGCCGTCGCGCAGGCGCTTCAGCGGGGCGAGGCCGAGGCGCACCTGTGCCACCGCCCCGGCGGCGAGGAACAGGCCGAGCAGGCCGAGGGCCAGGGCGAGGCTCGCCAGCACGTCGCGCAGCGGGCCGTAGGCGGCGGCCTGCGGTGCGCCGACGAGGATCGTCGCCCCCGGCAGGGCGAGGAGGCGCACGAGCAGCGCGCCGCCGCCGGGGGCGCGCCCCTCGGCGGGCCGGGGCCGCTCGCCCTCCCCCGCCGGCCCGAGCCGGCCGAGGGCGATGGCGTGCCCTTCGAGGGATTCCGAGCGGATCGCCCCGGTCCCGCTGCGCACCTCCCAGACCCAGCCCCCGGGCCGGTCGAAGGGCGGCCCGTCGAACCGTTCGGGGTGGGCGGCCAGCGTCCCGGCCTCGAACCCGGCCCGGAGGGCGGTGACCTGCGCGTCGAGCCGCTCGTCGATCTGCCCGCCGACGAAGCGCGTGAGGATCACCGCGATGCCGAGGCCCGCCGCCAGCAGCGCCACGGCGACCAGGGCGAGGGCCGCGGCCACGAGCCGGGCGCGGAGGGAGCGCAGGCGCTTCACGACGCCTCCGCCGTGAGGCGATAGCCGTGGCCGCGCACGCCCTCGATCCGCGCCGGGGCGACCTTCTTGCGCAGCCTCGCGAGGATCACCTCCACCGAGTTCGAATCGACCTCCGCGTCCCCGTCGTAGACCCGCTCGATCAGGTAGGTCCGGGGCACCACCGAGTCCTTGTTCAGCATCAGGCAGGACAGGACGCGCCATTCGAGGCCGGTGAGGCGCAGGGGCAGGCCGTCCCGCTCGAAGGCGCCGAGGCCGGGGTCGAAGCTCAGGGGCCCGCAGGCGATGCGGCTCGCGCCGTTCCCCTGGGTCCGGCGCACCAGGGCGCGCAGGCGGATCACCAGTTCCTCCACCCGCACCGGCTTGACGAGGTAGTCGTCGGCGCCGGCCTTGAAGGCGGCGACCTTGTCGCTCCACCCGTCCCGGGCCGTCAGGACCAGCACCGGCAGGGTCCGCCCCGCCGCCCGCCACGCCGTGAGGACGGACACGCCGTCGCCCTTCGGCAGGCCGAGGTCGAGGACGCAGGCGTCGTACCCTTCCGTCTCGCCGAGGTGGCGGGCATTCTCGCCGTCCGCCGCCCGGTCGAGGACGAAGTTCTCCGCGCGCAGGGCCTTGTCGATCTCGGCCGCCAGCGCCGCATCGTCCTCCACCAGCAGGATCTTCACACCCGTCTCCCTCGCGCGGCCGGCGCGGCCCGCTGTCGATCTAGGGCCGCCCCCGCCTTGGCGGGCGCGGCGACGCCATCCAGGCCGGCGGGAGGCATCCCGCCCCCGGCCCCCCCGGCGCGCGTCGCGGCGCTCGCGGGGGTGGCGAAGAGCGACCGCCGCCGGGGTAGGTCAGGCCGTTTAACCGGGGCTGAACCGCCGGGTTCAGTTCCCGTCGCCCCCTCCCGCTTAAGCCCTGTCTCCACGGACCGAGCGGGTCCGCAACAGGAAAGCGACGGATTATGAGCGAGACACACGACGAGACCCGGACGATCGATGCCACCGCGACGGAGATCCCGGCGCAGGGGGCCCGTTCCAAGCCGATCCCGAAGCGGACCTGGGTGATCGGCGCCCTGGCGCTCCCCCTGGCCTTCGGGGCGGTGGGGATGTCGCTCGCCCGGAACGGGGCCGTGACGCAGACGGCGGTGGATCCGGTGGCGATCCAGGCCCTCGCCCCCTCGGGCGCCACGGCGGTGAAGGGCGACGTGGTCGAGATCTTCGGCAACAAGTTCGTGGTGCAGGACCCGACCGGGCGGGCGCTGGTGGAGACCGGGCCGGCGGGCGAAGGCGGCAAGCTCGTCGCCAAGGGCGAGGGCGTCACCGTCCAGGGCCGGTTCGAGAACGGCTTCCTCCACGCCCGGCTCCTGACCCACGGCGACGGCCGCCAGGTCGTGCTCGGCCCGGCGGGCGGCCCGCCCTTCGGCACCCTCGATTGGGCGAAGGACCGGGTCGGCCTCGCCCCGTCGCCGGACGTCCCCGCCCTCACGGCCACGGTGAAGGCGGCGGGCTACGACGATGTCCGCGTCACCGGCCGGGGGCCGCGCCACCTGGAGGTCGCCGCCAAGGACAGGGACGGCCAGGAGCACCAGCTCCATGTGGGCTTCGACGGGCAGGTCCGCGAACGCCCGGCGCCGTGAGCGCGCCGCCGCGTGCAACCACCGGGCGTCTGGCGCGTCCTCCGCAGACCGGATCGGAGCGGAGGACGCGACATGGAACCGATGAAGCCGATGGAACCCATGAAGCCCATGGAGCCGATGAAGCCCATGGAAGGCACCAAGCCCTGGTGGCCGGAGGATCTCGGATCCCCCTCCACCAGCGGCGCGCAGAACGGGATGAAGTACGCCTTCTTCCCGGACAAGCACCGCCTGCTCATCGAGACGAACGGCACGGTCGAGACCTACGACAGCGGCGACCATCGCATCGGCGGCGTCTCGCAGGCCGATGGCGGGTCCAAGTCCCTCACCTTCACGAGCCAGAACGGCGAGGTCGATCTCGGTTCGCTGAAGAAGGTGGACTGAGGCCCTTGCGCCCTCCTCCCGGTCCTTTAACTCGACAGTCGAGACAGGACCGGGAGCAGGCCGTGGGCGAGCGGATCGACCTCATCGCGCAGGATGGGAGCACGGCATCGCTCTCGACCCACGGGGCCGAGCCGGTCTCCTGGCAGGTCGGGGGCACCGAATATCTCTGGAGCGGCGACCCCGCCCACTGGAACAGGCACGCCCCGTGGCTCTTCCCGGTCGTCGGCGCCTCGGCCGGCGGGGCGGTGACCGTGGACGGGCGCCGCTACCCGATGGGCCAGCACGGCTTCGCCCGCGACATGCCCTTCACCGTGATCGACCGGAGCGCCGATTCGGTGCTCCTGCGCCTCACCGACGGCCCGCAGACGCGGGACCACTACCCCTTCGCCTTCCGCCTCGATGTGGCGGCGCGGCTGCGCCGGGCGGGGCTCGACCTCGCGGTGACGGTCGCCAACCCCGGCGGGACGCCCCTGCCCTATGCGCTGGGGTTCCACCCGGCCTTCCCCTGGCCCTTCGCGGGGGGCGAGCGGGCGAAGGAGGGCGGCTATGCGGTGGCGTTCGAGCAGGCCGAGCGGCCCTTCGCCCCGATGGTCGGCGAGGGCGGCCTCCTCCTGCGCGACGAGCAGCCGGTGCCCCTCGACGGCGCACGCCTGCCCCTGGACCCCGCGATCTTCACCGAGGCCTTCGTCCTCCGGAACGCGAACAGCCGGGTGATGCGCTTTACCGGGCCGGGCAAGGCGATCCGCATGGAGATGGAGGACTTCCCGCACCTCGCGGTCTGGACCAAGCCGACCGCGCCGTTCCTCTCCCTGGAATGCTGGACCGGGCATGCCGACTGGGCGGGCTTCGCGGGCGAGTTGGCGCAGCGCGACTCGCAGCGTCTCCTCGCCCCCGGTGCGCAGGCGCACCACGAGGTGCGCCTGAGCCTGGAGGGCTGAGGGCGTGCGCGTCTGGGTGGCGCGGCCGGAGCCGGGGGCCTCGCGCACGGGCGCGGCCCTGGCCGGGCTCGGCCACGCGGCCCTCGTCGCCCCGGTCCTGGCCGTCCGTCCGGTGGGGGAGCCGCCCCCCGCGGGTCCGTTCGAGGGCATCGTCCTCACCAGCGCCAACGCCGTGCCGGCCCTCGGCGCGGATTTCCGCGGCGTGCCGGTCTTCGCCGTGGGCGCGCGGACCGCGGAGCGCGCCGCCGCCGCCGGGCTCGGCCCGGTGACCGAGGGGCCCGGCGACGGTGCGGGCCTCGCCGCCCTCGTCAGGGGCCGCCTGAAGCCGGGCGCCCGCCTGCTCCACGCGGCCGGGGCCGAGCGCAAGCCCGAGCCCGCCGCCGCCCTGGAGGCCGCCGGTTTCCGCCTCGTCACCCACGTCGCCTACCGCGCCGAACCCGTCCCCCGCCTGCCCGATCCGGTCGGCGCCGCCCTCGCGGCGGAGGGGCTGGAGGCGGCCCTGCACTACTCGCATCGCAGCGCCGAGGCCGCCGCCTCGCTGTGCGAAGCGGCGGGACTCGGCGGAGCTTTCCGGGCCCTCGATCATTACTGCCTGTCCGCGGATGTCGCCCGGGCCCTGGAAGTCGCGGGTGTCCCGGTCCATTTCGTCGCGGCGTACCCGCGCGAATCCGCGCTGCTCGATGGGCTTTCCCGGTGACGGGTGGCCCGACACACGCATCAGGCCCCCATCGCCGGAAGCGGCGGCGGGGTGGTAGGGGAACGGGCCACCGCGACGCCGCGGGGGCTACGACGCCGAAAGTGGAGGATCTGCCCGTGACGCCAGCGCCCAGCGACGCAGACAAGCCGGTCTCCGGCCCGGCCGGCGCCAAGCCGGACGCGTCGCCCGCGAAGGGCGGCTCGCCCTCGCCCGCGCCCAGGGTCCCCTCCGCCGATGGGGCGAAGCCGGCCGTGCCCGGCGGCGACGCCAAGCCGGGCGCCGGGCCCGCACCCGTCTCCCCCTCCGCGGCGAAGCCCGTGACGCCCTCCCCGGCCGGCACCCCGCCGAAGCCCGGCCCGGCGACGGCCGCCGTCTCGGGCGATGCCAAGACCGAGCCTTTCAAGGCCGAGCCGCCCAAGGCCGGGCCTCCCAGCTTCGAACCCCCGAAGGCCGACCCGGCGAAGCCCGGGGCGCCCGGGGGTGCCAAGCCTGATCTCAAGCCGATCCCGGCGACCGCGCCGGAGACGAGGCCCCCGGCCTCCGGCCCCGCCAGCACCCCGCCGAAGCCCGGCGGGTCGGGCGTCACGCCCCCCGGCGCGGCCAAGCCGGATGCGGTCAAGCCCGAACCCGCCAAGCCGGCCGCCGCGGGCGACGCATCGAAGCCGGGCCAGGGCAAGCCCGATCCGGTGGACACGGCCGGCCCGAGCGCCCGCGCCGGCGGCCCCGCGGGGGCCGTGGCGGGTGCGGCGGTGACGGCCGGGCCGATCCTCGACCTCAAGGCGACCCGCGTCCCCGACGCCTCCGCGGGCAAGGACGCGCCGAAGGATCCGGCCAAGACCTCCGCCACCGGGGCCAAGCCCCCGGAGGCGGGGATCGGCGCCAAGCCACAGACCAAGCCCGAGACGAAGCCCGAGACCAAGTCCGGCACCGGGGGCCCCTCCGGGACGGGGCCTGCGGCCACCGTGCCCCCCGCCGCCCGGGCGCGGGGCGGGTTCGGCTCGGTCGCCGCGGCCGGCCTCCTCGGCGGCGTGATCGGCGCGGGCCTGCTCTTCGCCGCGGACAAGGCGGGCCTCGGCGGCGATGCGGGCCGCGTGAGCGCCCTCGATCAGAAGCTCACCGGCCAGATCACCGCCCTCGACCAGCGCGTCGGCACCCTCGCCCCCAGGGACGCCCTCTCGGCCCTGGACAAGCGCGTGGCGACCGCGGAGGCCAGCGCCAAGGAGGCCCTCGCCAAGGCTTCCGTCGACAAGGCTTCCGTCGCCCCGGCGGGCACCCCCGACCAGGGTCAGCCGGCCGGCCAGGCCGCGCTGCCGGCCGACCTCGCCTCGCGCCTCGACAGCCTCGACCAGCGCGTCGCCGCCCTCCAGGAGGAGCCGGGGCGCGACGCGTCCGGCGCGGCCGGGCTGGGCGTCACCCAGGCCGACGGCGGCAAGCCCCTCGCCGCGCTCGCCGCCCGGGTGAGCGCCCTGGAGGGGGCCTCCGGCGGGGCGAGCGACGGTCAGGAGCAGATCAAGCAGACGGCCGACGCCCTCGCCTCCCTGAAGGGCGAGGTCGAGGCCCGCACCAAGCGGAACGCCGATGCCGACGCGGCCCTGGGCCAAAGGCTCGACTCGCTACAGCAGACCCTCGACGCCCGGGTGAAGTCCGCCACCGAGTCGGTCCAGGCGACCACCGAGGCGAGCCGCAAGGCGGCCGAGGCGGGGCAGGCCCAGGCGGCGGAGACCGCCAAGGCCACGGACCGCAAGCTCGCGGAGCAGGCCGACCGGATCGCCGCCCTCGACAAGGGGCTCGCCGACCGGGCGCCGGCCTCCACGGTCCAGGCGGCCCTCCGGGTGGTCGTCGCGGACCGGGTGGCCTCGGCGCTCGCCAGCGGCGCGCCCTATGCCGAGCCGCTGGCGACCCTGCGCAAGCTCGATCCCGCCGTGCAGGATCAGGCCTCGGCGCTCGCCCCCTTCGCCGAGAAGGGCGCGCCGACGGTCGGCCAGCTCGCCGGCACCTTCCGCGGCATCGCCGACAGGATCGCCCAGGCCCGTCAGGCGGCCCGGGCCAAGGCGGCGGCCGAGACGGGCGACTTCCGCGCCAAGCTCCTGAGCATGGCCGACGGGCTGGTGCAGGTCCGCAAGGCCGATTCCGCCGCCCCGGCCGACGGGCCGTCGGCGGCGCCCGAGGAGGCGGTGCAGGCCGCCCTCGACCGGGGCGACCTCGCGGGGGCGGCCAAGGCCTTCGACGCCCTGCCGGCCGAGGCGAAGGCGCAGGCGGGGGAGTTCGGCACCACCCTCGCCACCCGGGCCCAGGCGGCCCAGGCCTCCCAGGCGCTCACCGCCTCGGCCTTCCAGGCCCTGCCGGCCCCGGCCGGGCAGAAGTGACGGCGGCGCCCGCCCGCCCCCGCAACCCGTCGGCATGGGGCCGCACGCGCCCCGCGCCATCCCGCACGCGTGCCGGCCTTCCATGGGCCGGCGCCAGGAGAGACTGACCCCATGTGGCGCGCCCTCGCCTACCTCGTCCTGCTGGCCGTGGCCGCCTTCGGGGCGGTCTGGATCGCCGACAGGCCCGGCACCGTCACGGTGGTCTGGAACGGCTACCAGATCGGCACCAGCCTCGCCCTGGCCATCGTCGGGGTGATCGCGGCGGCGGTCGTCCTCGGCCTCGTCTGGGCGATCATCCGAGGGGTGATCGGCCTGCCGGAGGTGCTGGTGCGCGGCTCCTCCGAGCGGCGCCGGGCCAAGGGGCTCTCGGCGCTGTCGCGGGGCATGATCGCGGTGGGCTCGGGCGATCCCCTGGCCGCCCGGCGCTATGCGGGCGACGCAGAGCGGCTCCTGGGGACCGAGCCGCTGACCCTCCTGCTCAAGGCGCAGGCCGCGCAGATCTCCGGGGACCGCGAGGGCGCCGAGCGCGCCTTCCAGGCCATGGCCGACGAATCCGAGACGCGGGTGCTGGGCCTGCGGGGCCTGTTCGTGGAGGCGCGCCGCCGGGACGACGAGGTCGCCGCCCGGGCCTACGCCACCGAGGCGGCCCGGCTGGCGCCGAGCGTGACCTGGGCCAACGACGCGATGCTGGAGGCGCATTGCGCCGACACCGACTGGACCGGCGCCCTGGAGACGGTGGAGCGCCGGGCCTCCCTCGGCCTCATCGACAAGCCCGCGGCCAAGCGCCAGCGGGCGGTGCTGCTCACCGCCATCGCCCGGGACCGCGAGGCCGGCGAGCCGGAGGCCGCCGCCGAGCGGGCCCTCCAGGCGGTCAAGCTCGCCCCCGACCTCGTGCCCGCGGCCTGCATCGCCGCCCGGCTCCTCGCCCGCCGGGGCGACCTCAAGAAGGCCGCGCGGATCGTGGAGGCGGCGTGGCGGACGAACCCGCACCCCGACCTCGCCAAGGTCTATCTCGGCCTGCGCACCGGCGATTCCGTGCGCGACCGGCTCGCCCGGGCGGAAAACCTCGCCAAGCTCTCCTCCTGGGACCCGGAGGCGCGCCTCGCCGTGGCCCAGGCGGCCCTCGACGCCCGGGAGTTCGGCCGCGCCAGGGAGGCGCTGCAGCCCCTGACCACCGACCAGCCGACCGTGCGCACCTGCCTGATGATGGCCGCCATCGAGGAGGCCGAGCACGGCGCCCAGTCCGGCCGCGCGCGGGAATGGCTCGCCCGCGCCGCCCGCGCCCCGCGGGACGCCCTGTGGATCGCCGACGGCACCGCCTCGCAGACCTGGGAGCCCGTCTCTCCGGCCACGGGGCAGCTCGACGCGTTCCAGTGGCAGGCCCCGCCGAACGCCCTCGCTGCCCCCGCCGGGCCGATGGACCCCGAGGCGGACGAGCCGCGGGAGGAGACCCTCTTCGTGCCGGCCAAGCCCCCCGCGGCCCCGCAGGCGGACAAGGGAACCGCCGACCCCGTCTCGGCAGGCATGGCCGCAGCCGCCCTGCCCGTCCCCGCCCCGGTCCTCCCGGCCGCGACGGCGGCGGTCCCGCCCGCCGGACGCGACACCACCGCACGTGGTATCGAGCTTGCATCGGGTCCAGGACGTAGCAATATCTAGACAACGGCTCATTCCGGGCCACGCGGGGCAACCCGCCGACAAGGGCGTCGTGGGCTGTGGCCCGGACGCCCCGAGGAGCCTCCGATCGCCACGCGCACCGTCAAGCCCGGCCAGGCCAAGTCCAGCCAGGCCAAGTCCAGCCCGTCGAAGTCCAGCCCGTCGAAGTCCAGCCTGTCCAAGCTCGCCTCCACCAAGTCCCACTCCGCCAAGTCCGGCCCTGCCAAGGGGGCCGTGAGCAAGGAGGGGGTGAGCAAGGGCAGCATGGACCGGCCCCTGGCCTTCGACCTCCCGACGGAGGAGACGGAAGAGCCCCGGCGTCAGGTGGGCGTCCTGCCGATCCGCCGCGGCCGCGACGGGGCGATGAAGGTCCTCCTCGTCACCTCGCGCGAGAGCCGCCGCTGGGTGATCCCGAAGGGCTGGCCGATGAAGGGGCGCAAGCCCTTCGAGGCGGCGGCGCAGGAGGCCTACGAGGAGGCCGGGCTGCGGGGCGCGGTCGGCAAGCGTCCCCTGGGCTACTACCTCTACGAGAA
This sequence comes from Methylobacterium sp. J-076, assembly GCF_022829405.1. GTDB lineage: Bacteria > Pseudomonadota > Alphaproteobacteria > Rhizobiales > Beijerinckiaceae > Methylobacterium. The sequence goes on along the minus strand of NZ_JAKSXW010000134.1, from coordinate 41,744 downwards.
GCGCCTGAAGAACCTGGAGGCCGTCACCTGCCAGGTGAAGGTGTTCCCGCTGCGGGTGCGCAAGCAGCTGAAGCATTTTCCCGAGGAAAACCAGCGGGATCTGCGCTGGTTCACCCCTGCGGAGGCGGCGGACGCGGTGACCGAGCCCGGTCTCGCGGCGATCATCCGCGCGACGCTGCAACGTCCGGCGGTGCTGGAGGCGACGGCCTAGCCCTGAGGGGCTCCTGCAAAACGAGCGTTGCCAAGCCGTCCCCGATCCGGTATGGCCCCACTCGCGCGGTCGGAACGCCCCAGCGGCACCCCGATCCGCCCGCATCCCCGAGGGGATGCCAGATGCTGCGGTAGCTCAGTGGTAGAGCACTTCATTGGTAATGAAGAGGTCGAGAGTTCAATCCTCTCTCGCAGCACCAGTCACCTAGCTCGGTCTTAGAGCCCCCCAAAAAAGCTTCCGGGTAACGTGCTGGGTAAACGGCGCGCGTCCGTTATGGCAGGTCTGCAGCCCCGAACCTCCGGCCCCTGCCCTGTCGAGGGAGCGGCCTCGGCGTGCCGTTGCGTTGACGGTGGGAACGGGCCTCGCACCTGCAGGAGCATGGATCGCGATAGACAGCACTCTCGGTGCGGGTGGTGGTGAGGGCCGGCCCGCAGGGGGGTGCTTTCGCCCGGCCCATCGTCGTGGTATTACCGAAATCATGCCGGCGTCGAGTGCGGACATACCGAAGAAGCGCGGACGGCCTGCAACTGGGCGTGATCCGATGCTGACCGCACGCATGCCGCAAGAGGTCATTGAGGCGCTCGGCGACTTCGCCCGTGATCGGGAGGTCAGTCGGTCCGAAGCTCTGAAGCGGATCGTCAGCGAGCACCTCACGGCGAAAGGCTACCTGAAGTGAGCCACAACGCTCAGCCTTTGAACGCGCGCGATGTCCTGCGTTTGTCGACGAAGCTCGCTGAGCGGATGCTCCACACCAACAGCACGGGGCACGCATTTTCCGTCGATGAACTCGAAGCAGTGGTGAAGGCGGCGGAGTTTCTTCACGCCCACAACGTGCCATGGCCGGCGGTCGTCACCGAAATCATCGACATGCTCGTCGCGCAGAAGGAAGCTATCGGTTTGGCGGCGGGCGATACTGCCGCCAGCGGTTCGGATGTCATCCGCTAGCCAGCCATCGGGAGAGGCGCTGGGGGCGAAGCAAGACCGAGGCTGGACACCGCGCGGTCGGGGCGACCGGATGGGGCGCCTAGACGAGGGCCGGGAGCACGAACGGAGCCGACATTCGGTCGTCTGCCGCGGCGGCTCTACTGACGCCGCCAGTCTACGCACCGGTTAGCGTTGTCGGCTTCAAGGCAGTCGGTCTCGGACGCCAGGGAGCCGCAGGATTGCCGGCCTGACCGGCCGGGTCATCGCTGAGAATGGCACGGGAAGCGAGCCGGATTATCCACGTCATTGAGTCTCGATTTCGCACCGCCCGGCTGTAAGCAGATGACCCGGTCGGCTTGAATCGTTATGACTGATAAGCTTCTCCGATGGCCTTCGAAATTCATTATATGGCCGCAAAATTACGGCCTAAGCCTCATAATCGATATCGAACAATGGTAGGGTTATGATAATAACGCGCTTCATTCTTATGGCGGTTTCAGCTTTAGCCTCTCTGTTTTTGATTGCTTTCTGGACCATATCCGGCAGAGCTGCGGATCTCCTGCTCTTGATTGCGCTGATATTTTTCGCGTCGAACACATTTTATCTTTTCTTTACGCGACCGACAATCATGACGAGCGATATCATTCAAAAAGTATCGGCATTCTTTGCCCGCGCGTCATTGGAGCTACAATATCAAGCTCAAGAAGCCCACGAGCGGGAGGTGATTTCAGAGAAAAATCGTCTCAATGAAGCGGAGTACAATCAGCAAAAACTTCAGGCTGCGCGGGATTTTCTGGAACAGGTGCGCGCGAAGATACCATCGGACAGAAAAATAAGCCTGGATACTCGACAAATTACACAGCAGTTCCGTCTCAAGGATCCCGCACTCCCGGCGCCGGTATCCTACCCAGCCGCAGCGGACAGTGCCCGCCTCACAATCAGCCACGATACTGTTGCGGCGTCCGCCCAACCCACACCGTCGATAGTGCCGTCGCCATCCAGCGCCGCCTTAAACTGACATGGCCGCTCGAGGGGCAGGCTCTCGGCCCCGCCTCGCAAGGGCGACCAGCCCGCTCTGGACGGAATCGGCGCGCATTGCGGACGGGCGGTTTTGCGGATCCAAGCTTGCCTGCCGATCGACGACACGGCCCGGCCAAAGACGGGAACCCGCTCGGTGCGCGTGGCGCGCCAGTCCGGCGGGCGGATCGCCAGGAATGCTGATTGCCCGTTACTCGTCTCCCTCGCGGGGCGAGCCGGGCCACCTCTCCGTCGCCTCAGTCGGAGCGAGATGCCCGGCCTGAGGATGTACAGGTCCGCCTTCGGCATGTTGCGCAGAAAGGCGTCCGCGCCCGGCACGATGACGGGCGGGGTCATGGCGGCCCCACGGCACGGGCGTCGGTAGCGGCTGGCCGTGCCTCCAGGCCGGCCAAGCCGAGCAGGAGATGGTGCGGGTGAGGCAGTCGTAGGGCAATGCTGCCCGGATCTCCCGCTCGTCCGGCCGCGCCAGAATGGCGTACTCGTCGGTCCAGGTGTCCGGATCGTACCGCGCAGCGTGGGGGCCGGTGCTGAGGGGGCGTTGCTTGACGCTCTCCAACGAGCTGAACGCGTCGCCCTGCTCGGAATGCGCCGCCGCATCGGCCCAGTGCCGGGCGATTCCCTGCCACGTGGCACCCCGGCCCTCCGCGATGGCCTCGGCGTTCCGGATGGGCCATCGCTGTGCGGAACCCGGCCGGGCCCCGGCGATCCCGTATGACGGGCGTGTATCGCGCGATGTCGAAAGGGGCGACCAGCGCCTCCATGGTCTTGGCGGGATCACCGGAGGTGTCGGTGTGCTGCGCGGCAGACGGCGCGTCGCCCTGGCCGAAGCCCCAGTCGTCGGGGGCGATCGGCTGGTCGCGGTCGGACAGCCGTGGCAGCAGCGGATCCCACTGCCGGTCGCCGTGCGGCAGCGGGACAGTCGGCGCGTGCCGCAAGCCCGCCTCGCGGGGAAAAACGGATCGCGACCCGATGAGCGGCCGCCGTGGCCGGAGCCCGACACCGCCCGCGCCTCACCCCCGGCTGCCCCTTCGCTGGGAGACGGACCGGCATCGGCCCCCCGATGATGCCGGAGCACAGCATCCGCCAAAATCGAAGAACTCGATGTATTTCGAAAATCAAAGAAAATTTCAAATAGACAACGACGATTGATAAAAGAAAACCCATTTTATTTGGCGAAACTCGGAACCGTATTTATGGTCAAGCTGCCGAACGAGTGGCGGCCAAACCATTAAAAAGCTGCAACGCTCACCTTCGCCAAAAGCGAAGACTGCGATTGCGCGCGGATTCGGGTCGATGCCGGCGCTTGCGCGCGAGTGGCGTCGAATGTGGGGACACCATGCGACACCTCAAGACGATTCTGCTCTGCTCTTCGGCCCTGTTGGGCACCGGAGGCGGCGCCCGCGCCGCGGATCTCCCGGTCAGGAAGGCAGTCCCCGTCGACTATGTCCGCGTCTGCACCACCTACGGTGCAGGCTTCTTCTACATTCCGGGGAGCGACACCTGCCTGCGTCTGTCGGGCCGGGCGCGGTACGACTACCTGTACCAGAGCAGCAAGGTCCGCACCGGCACCGGCGGTGACGTGTCCGGTTATGTCGGCCTGCTCCGGCTGAACCTCGATGCCCGCACGGCCACCGATTACGGCACCCTGCGCGCCTTCATCCGCCTCGACGTGGCCTCGCGCAGCGGCCCCTTCCTGACCTCCGCCTCCCGGCAACGCGAGGGGCAGGCCTTCCCGGGCCTCGGCGCCGACGCCTTCGGCCGGACGCAGGATTTCGTGAACGCCGACAAGGCCTTCATCCAGTTCGCCGGCCTCACCGCCGGCCGCGCCTCGTCCTTCTTCGACTTCTACTCCCACGACTTCGAACTGATCGGCGGCACCGCCGGATCGGACAATTACAGCACGAACCTGCTCGCCTATTCGGCGGTGCTCGGCAACGGCATCACCCTCACCGGCTCGATGGAGGATCCGACCTTCCGGCGCTTTCCGATCTTCGGCAGCGGCGCCGCCGTCGGGGCCTTCACGGCGGCCGGGGGCTTCGCCGGCTACAGCAACGCCTTCAATCCCTTCACGCCCTCCACCTTCCTCGCCCCCATCGTCGTGGGGCCGGGCACCGTCGCCTTCGTGGACGTGACGCAGAAGAGCCGGTTGCCGGACTTCGTCGGCGTCGCGCGCCTCGACCAGCCCTGGGGCTCGGCCCAGCTGTCGGCGGCGGTCCACGAGATCGACGCGGGCGACGCGTCCAGCACGGTCGCGGGCGTCAGCACCGCCACGGCGGGGCTCGGCATCGCGCCGACCGGCCGGGCGTCCAGTGCCTACGGCTTCGCGGTCCAGGGGGCCGTGAAGGTCAACCTGCCCTTCATCGCCCAGGGCGACGCCTTCTACCTCCAGGGCGCCTACGGCCAGGGCGCCATGAGCTACACCGGCATCTCGAACTACACGGCGCCCTACGATGCCCTCGCCGCCGCCCCGGTGAGCGGCGGGTCGTTCCTGCAATACTACTCCGATGCCGTGCTGAACCCGGCCACCGGCAGGCTCGAACTCTCGACCTCGTTCTCGGTCGTGGCCTCGCTGCTGCACTACTGGTCGCCGTCCTGGCGCTCGGCCGTGTTCGGGAGCTACGCGGAGATCGACTACAACCCGAAGGGCCGCAACGCCCTCGGCGCCCTCGGCTTCGGCTTCGCCCCGACCGGTGCCAGCGCCGCCAACGCCCTCGCCTTCGCCACGAGCCCGATCCTGCGCGGCAACAACCAGATCGTCACGGGCGCCAACTTGATCTGGACGCCGGTGAAGGACCTCGATATCGGCGTCGAGGGCGAATACATCCGCACTGCACTGAACAGCGGCGTCACGCCCGACATCTCCAAGAACTCCCTGCGCACCATCAGTTCGCAGGATGCCGGCCAGTTCCGCTTCCGCGTCCAACGCGACTTCTGACCCGACCTGTCCCGCACGATCGAACCCGCCCGGCCGTCAGGCCGGGCTTTCGTCGTTGGCATGGCGAGCAAGCATCGTTCAACGAATAAAACTTTTTTTCATTGAGATATCATCAGGTCATGCTAGAAAGATCATAGCTCTTCGGCGGAATATTCGCTGCCTCCGAGCGAATGCTTAGGTTTCAGCGGCGACCGACTCAGGTACCGGGGCCTGTCGGCTCTGAACCAAAGCTTCAGACCCTTCGACTCAGCCGACCGGGAAACCGGTCGGCTTTTTCGTGCGCTGAAACCGGGGCCATCCGGCTTGAAATCGGCTTTAAAAATCGAACCGGATGTTCAAGATGAAAACCTTATTGTTTGATAAAACATTGAATTTATACTTGGGTAGATACATTATGATGGCATGTCGCCAGCGAGCGACGCCACCAATACGAGATTCCGCCATGAAGACCATCGTCCTGGCCTGCACCCTCGGGGCCGTCCTGATGTCCGGCGCCGCCTCTGCCGAGGGGACCCCGCCGCGCATCGACCCGAACCTCATCATCCGCACGGGCGGCGACGGGCTCGATGCCGACGCCTACGCGCAGGGCAACGACCGGTCCGGCGGCATGTGGCAGAACGCGGAGGGCGCGAGCGGCTCCCTCGCGGCGCAGCGCCCGACGGCGGTGGGCGCGATCCCCGCCAACCGGCAATGGACCCGCCTGCGGACCCAGCAGCGCCGGGGTTCCGGCGACTCGTACTGAGCGGGGAGGCCCCCGGCCGCGGCGCGCCCTACGCGCTCCGGGCCGGGCCCACCGCCAGGGGGCCGGCCGTCGGCATGGCCGGCTTCCAGACCAGGGTCGCGCGCGTGCCGCCCCCGTCGCTCGCGATGTCGAAGACGGCGCTGTGCAGCCGTGCGATCGAGTCCACGAGGCTGAGCCCGATCCCGAAGCCCCCCTTGCCCCGGATCAGGGCCCCCCGCCGGAACCGCTCCCGCACGGCGCCCAGTTCGTCGGCCGGGATCCCGCAGCCCGTATCCGCGACCCGGATGCCGGCGGGGGCCTGCAGCAGGGCGACCTCCACCTCGCCGCCGGCGGGCGTGAACTTCAGGGCGTTGTCGATGAGGTTGCTCACCGCCTCGAAGATCAGGCTGCGGTCGCCCTCGACCAGGCAGGGCTCCTCCGGTCGTTCCCAGCGGAGCGGGATCTCCCGCTCCAGAGCCAGGGGCTCGTAGTACTCCACCGCGTCTTCCAGCAGGCGCGCGAGGTCGACCTCGGTGAAGCCGGAGCGGCGCAGGCGGTCCTCCATCTCCGAGATGCGCAGCAGGGCGGAGAAGCGGATGACGATGTCCTTCACCTCCACCAGGGCGTCCTCGTTGCAGGCGCGGAACGCCTCGACGCTGTCGGCCTTGCGCAGCGACCGCTCCAGGGTGCCCACCACCCGCGTCAGGGGCGTGCGCAGGTCGTGGGCGATGTTCTCGTTGACGCCCTTGATCTCGAGCATCAGCCGCTCGAGCTGATCGAGCATGTCGTTCACGACGCGGGTGAGGTGGGCGAGGTCGGCCGAGACGCCCCGGGTCGGCAGCCGCTCGCTCAGGTCGCCGCGCATGATGCGCTCGACGGCCTTGGTGATGGCGTCGTTCTGGCGGAGCGACCCGGCGCCGAAGATCACCGCGCCGATGAGGCCGATGACGACGGTGGCGGCCATGCCCCAGACGAAGGTCTCCACCAGCGCCTTCTCCAGGGCCTCCAGATCCTTGGCCGAGCGGCTGACGAGGACGTAGTCCCCGTCCGGAAGCCGGCTGAGCTGGCTGAACAGGGTGCGGGGGCCGTGGTCCGTCCGGTGGGTGAGGATGAAGGGGTGGCCGACGGGGGCCGCCCGGGGGAAGGGGATCGGCGCCCCGGCCCGGTGGGCGTAGTCCGGGCCGAACAGCGTGAGCGGGCGCCCGCCCTCCGCGAAATCCTCGGACGCGTCGATCCGCTCCCGCAGGGCGCGCGGCGAGAGGCCGAGCAGATGCTTGGACTCCCACCCCACCCATTCGAAGGCGGCCTTGCGGCCGTAGCTGCGGGTGTCGACGTAGAGGAACCCCGACAGGGCCAGGGAGGCGGTCCCGAAGGTCGCGAAGAACAGGCACGCGACCCGGAACCCGCTGGTGCGGCGGACCTCAAGCAGTCGCACGGAGGATGAAGCCCGTGTTGCGCACGGTGTGGATGCGCGGGTTCAGTCCGTCGGGATCGATCTTCTTGCGGATCTTGCCGATGTGCACGTCGATGACGCTCGACTGGTGATTGAAGCTGTAGCCCCAGACCGACTCGAAGATCATCTTCCGGCTCACCAGCACGCCGGCGTTCTGCATGAGGAACTCGATGATCGCGAACTCCTTCGGCAGCAGCTCGATCTCCCGGTCGGCGCAGTGGAGCACCCGCTCGATCAGGTCGAGGCGCAGGTCGCCGACCACCAGTTCGTTGACCGCCTCGGCGGCCAGCTTGCGCCGGGCCAGGGCATCGACCCGGGCGGTGAGCTCGATGAACTCGAAGGGTTTGGCGAGGTAGTCGTCGCCCCCGGCGCGCAGGCCGTCCACCCGCTCGTTCACGGCCGAGAGGGCGCTGAGGATGAGGACCGGGGTGGAGACCTTGGCGGCGCGCAGCTTCGTGAGCAGCACGAGGCCGTCGATCTCCGGCAACATGCGGTCGAGGACGATGACGTCGAAGTCGCCGCCCAGGGCCTTCTTCAGCCCGATGGACCCGTTCGAGGCCTCATCGACCCGGAAGCCGTACTCGGTCAGGGCCGAGCCGATCTCGGCGGCGACCCGCCGGTCGTCCTCGACGACAAGAACGCTGGCCATCCTTTTTTCCTTCTTATTATGGACCCGCCGGACCGCCCTGCGCGCGGGCGTCTCGGACGGGTCGCCGGAGTTAGGCTCTTCGGCATCGGAGTCAAATGGCGGCCCGTCGGGGCGGGGGGCGTGCGTCATTTCGTCGGCGAAGCTTATCGAAGGGGGGCTGTCCTCGGCCATGCCGGTCACTCCGCGCTGGCCTGCACGGAGAGCTTGGCGACGGGCTCCCCCGAGGAGACGGTGCCTTTCGGGACGACGCGGCTGCCATCGTGCAGGTCGGCGGGCGGGTTCAGGACCACCGTCTCGCCGCCCTTCAGCCCGCTGCGGAGCTCCAGCCACGTGCCGAGATCGCGCGCGATCGTGATCGGCCGCAGCTGCACCGTGTCGTCGGGCTGGACCACCGCCACCTGCGTGCCGGCCGCGTCGAAGATCAGCGCCTCGGCGGGGATGCGTACGCCCGGATGCGCCCGGGGCACGGCGAAGGTCACGCTGACGTAGAGGCCGGGCCGCAGGACCCCGTCGGGATTGCCCACGTCGACCTCGGTGTCGAGGGTCCGGACCGCCGAGCGGAGCGCCACGGAGCTGCGCGAGACCGTGCCCGCGAAGGTGCGATCCGGCAGCTGGGCCACCTGCACCGTCGCCCCCACGCCGTCGTGGATGCTCACCGCCGCCGATTGCGGCACCTGGACCGCGACGCGCAGCACGTCGGTGCTGTCCTCCGCGAAGAGCGGCGAGCCGCCGCCGGAATCGGCGTGGACGAGGTCGCCGACATCGACCCTGCGCGACACGACGATGCCGTCGAAGGGGGCGGTCACGTCCTCGAAGGTGGTGAGCGTCCGCAGCCGGTCCACGGTGGCCTGCTGGGCGGTGATGTTGGCCTCGGCGACCTTCACCTTCGCGTCCGCGGCGGTGAGGGAGGCCGTGGCGGTGAGCATCTGCGCCCGGCTCTGGTCGGCGTTCTGCTTCGAGGCCCAGCCCTGGCCGGCGAGCGTCGCGGTGCGGGCGTCGGTGGCGTTGGCGAGGGTGACGTTCGCCCTGGCCTGCTCCACGTCGGCGTGGGCGACGGCGAGCTGGGCCTGGAGCTGCCCGAGCTGGGCCTCGGCCTGGCGCTTCTGCTGGTCGAGATCGGGGGAGGCGATGCGCACCAGCAGGTCGCCCTTCCTCACCCGCGAGCCGATATCGACCTTGCGCTCGGCGACGTAGCCGGTGGCGCGGGCGAAGATGTCGGCATGGTCGAAGGCCTCCGTCTGGCCCGGCAGGGTCAGGCTGATCGGCCCGTCGTCCTCGGCGGCGGGGACGGTGCGCACCGTCGGCACGAAGCCGGCCGCGTCCGCCTGGGTGTCCAGGGAGGTGCGGTAGGTCTGCCAGTGGTGCCAGCCGCCGAGCCCGAGGGCGCTGCCGAGCGCCAGCAGCGCGATCAGGAACGGGCGCTTGCGCGGCGGGGGCAGGGCGGCGTGGGCGAAGGTCTCGCCCGCCGCGTCCTGGCGCAGGGGATCGGCCGCGACGGCCTGGGCATGGGCCCGTTCCACGGCGCCGGCCCCGGCGGCACCGTTCCCGGTGCCATCATTCCCGGCGTCTTGGGGATCGGTGAACGGGCTCATCAATAATCCTCGAGGGGCTTGATCGGGGCGCGGCGGAAGAGGGTGTAGAGGAGCGGCACGAAGAGCAGCGTCGAGAGCGTGCCCATGCCGATGCCGCCCATCACGGCGCGGGCGAGCGCGGCGTTCTGCTCGGAGCCCTCGCCCGAGCCGATCGCCATCGGGATCAGGCCGAGGAACATCGCCGAGGCGGTCATCAGCACCGGCCGCAGGCGGGTGTGGCCGGCCATCAGGGCGGCCTCCTTGGCGGAGCAGCCCGTGGCCTCCCGGTGCTCCTTGGCGAAGGTGACGAGCAGGATCGAGTTCGCGCTCGCCACCCCCACCGACATGATCGCCCCGAACAGCGCCGGGATGGAGAAGGCCGTGCCGGTGAGGAACAGGCTCATCACGATGCCGCAGAAGGCGAGCGGCAGGGCGGCGATGACCACGAAGGGGTCGGCCCAGGTCTGGTAGTTGAGGACGAGCAGCAGGTAGACCGCCACCAGCGCGATCCCGAGGCCGGTCTCGATATGCGCGAAGGCGCTCTCCATGCTCTCGATCTGGCCGCGCACCCGGATCTTGTCGGGGGCGGGCAGCTGCGCCTGCGCCTGCGCGACGATCCCCTCGACCGCGCGCCTCACGCTGCCGAGGTCGGCGTCCTGCACGTTGGCGAGGATGTCGAAGGTCGGCTGCGTGTCGATGTGGTTGATCACCGTCTGCTCCGGCTGCCGCCGCATCGTGGCGATGTTCGAGAGCAGGACCGGGATGCCCGGCTCGCCGTCGCCGGTGCCGTGGACCGCGACCGGCGTGTTCATCAGCCGGGCGATGTCGTCGTTGCGCCATTCCGGCGTCTGCACCCAGAGCTGGTAGGGCGTGCCGGATTTCGGGTCGGCCCAGAAGTTCGGGCTGACCTGGAAGGAGCCCGACAGCGAGACGTTGAGGTTCTGGGCGATCGTCTGCTCGCTGACGCCCATCTCCGAGGCGAGCCGGCGGTCGACGTGCACGGCCATCTGCGGCGCATCGACGATCTGGTGCAGGTGGACGTCCACGGCGCCGCGCACCGCCGAGATGCGGCGCACGAGGTCCCGGGCCACGGCGAGGTCCCGGGCGTCGTGGCGGCCGGAGACCTGCACGTCGATCTGCGCCACGGTGCCGAAGTTCAGGATCTGCGTGATGATGTCGGAGGGCTGGAAGTAGAACACGTCCGAGGGGAACGCATCCCGCAGGACCTTGCGCAGGCGCCGCTCGTAGAACGAGATCGGCCTGTGCTCGCCCTTCAGGTTGATGAGCATCTGCCCGTCGTTGTAGGCGACGAAGGACGCGTCCATGAAGGCGTAGTTGTAGTTCGACGCCGGCAGGCCGATGTTGTCGAGGATCAGCCCGAGCTCGTCCTTCGGCACCACCTGCCGGACGATGTCCTCCACCTGCGCGAAGGTCTTCTCCGCCTCCTCGATCCGCATCCCCGGCCGGGTGCGGATGTGGAGCGTCATCTGGCTCGATTCGATCTGCGGGAAGTAATCCTGGCCGACGAAGGGGAAGAGCCCCGCCGTCACGGCGAAGACGCAGGCCACCCCGGCGAGCGCCCGGCCCGGCCGCCGGATCACCGCGCCGAGCAGGCCGACATAGCCCGCATGGAAGCGCGCGAAGCCGCGCTCGAAGGCCGCCCGGAACGCCAGGGCGCCGCGCAGCGGGAGGCGCAGGAGCCCCGCCAGCGGCGCGAGCAGGCGCATGAGGGGCGCCCGGCGCCGGGGCTTGGCCTCCGGCGCGGGGAGGCCGCCGCCGTGGTGCCGGGCGTATTCCGGGGCGACGAGGACGTCGATGAGGATCGCCACCAGGGTGCGCGAGAGCAGGTACGAGGCCAGCATCGCGAACACCACCGCCTCGGCCTGCGGCACGAACAGGTAGCGGGGGGCGCCGGTGAGGAAGAACACCGCCGAGAAGGCCGAGCAGATCGCCAGCGTCGAGATCAGCGCCGGCTTGGCGATGCCGGCCACGCCCTCCAGCACCGAGCGGCGGAAGGGGTAGCCCTCCTCGAACATCCGGTAGGTGTTCTCGATGGCCACCGTGGCGTCGTCCACGAGGATGCCCACCGCCAGGGCGAGGCCGCCGAGCGTCATGACGTTGATGGTTTGGCCGAGCGCCACCAGCACCGCCAGCGAGGTGAGGATGCACAGCGGGATCGAGACGAGGACCACCAGCGTCGAGCGCCACGAGCCCAGGAACAGCAGGATCGCGAGCCCCGTGAGCCCGGCGGCGATCACCGCCTCGCGCACCACGTCGCCGATGGCGTCGGAGACGAAGACCGACTGGTCGAACAGCGGCGTGATCGTCAGGCCCTTGGGCGCCGCCGCGCGGATGTCGGGCAGGGCCGCCTTCACCGCATCGACCACGGCGAGGGTCGAGGCCGAGCCGTTCTTGAGCACCTGGAGCAGCACGGAATGCTTGCCGTCGGCGCGCACGATGTTGATCTGCGGCGGAGCCCCGTCGCGGACATGGGCGACGTCGCGCAGGAGGACCGGCTGGTCCTTCACCACCTTGATCGGGATGCGGTTGAGCTGATCGACGAGGCGCGGGCTCGAATTCAGCCGCACGGTGTATTGCTGGCCCCCGATCTTCGCGAGGCCCGAGGGGACGACGAGGTTCTGCGTGAGCACCGCGTTCGTCACGTCCAGGGGCGTCATCCCCACGGCGCGCAGCTTGGCGAGGTCGAGATCGACCATCACCTGGCGCGGGGCGCCGCCATAGGGCGAGGGCAGGGTCGAGCCCGGCACCTGGGCGAGGCGCTGGCGGGTGCGGTACTGGGCGTAGTCGAACACCTTCGTCAGGGGCTCGGTGGTCGAGGACAGGGCCAGCTGGATCACCGGCACCGAGGAGGCCGAGAAGCGCATGATCACCGGGGGCTGCACGCCCGGCGGCATCCGCGAGCGGATGGCGTTCATGGCGGAATCGACCTGCGTCATCGCGAGGTCGATGCTCACCGCGGAATCGAAGGAGATCCGCTCGGTCACCGTGCCCTGGATCGACGTCGACTCGATCCGCTTGATGTTGTTCACGTTGCTCGACAGCGAGAATTCGCTGTAGTTCGTGATGCGCTGGACCATGTCGGTGGCGTCGAGGCCGCTATAGGTCCACACCACGACGACGACGGGGATGTTCACCGAGGGCAGCACGTCCTTGGGCGCCACGGCGATCGCGCCGAAGCCGGCCAGGGCCATCAGGATCGCCAGAACGTAGAAGCTCTTGCGGAATTTCAGGGCGAAGCGGACGAGATTCATCGATCGATCGGGCTTCCCGGCACGATCCGCCCCGCGGCCGGCGCAGGTCCGCGCTCGGTCGAACAGAGGAAAGGCGCTATTTCAAAATTCTTCGAAGCGAAGCTGGTCGGCTGCTAAATAGTACCGCCGGGATAGTCTTGCGAATGAATTCGCGATTGATTTTTTAAAGATATTTTAGAACGGAAAATTGGGCTGCAAGCTCTAAAATGCGCCTATCCCAGACCGCTGGGACGCCGAGGGACGGCGCGAAAGCACGGTCGCCGCGACGCGTGTTTATAAATTAAGTTTCAAGATATATATTTGGTTTTAGCGATTGAATATTTATTCGGTTGCAGGGGCGGGGCGCGTTCGCAAGCATTCTCCGGCACCGCCGACGTGGCGGGCTTGCGCGTTCGGAGTTCGCGATGTCGAGACAGCGCCGGTGCGCCCTCGCGATTTTGGCGATCCTGTCGGCCTGGACCGCCCCCGCCCCCGCCCTGGCCCGCAACGAGCAGCCGGCCGGTGGCGCCTTCATGAGCAGCTACACGAGCGATCCGTATTTCGATCCGCGCTCCCGCTCCTCGCAGGCCCACTCCCTCGGCGACATCGGCGGCCAGCCGATGCTGACGGAGCCCGGCGGCGAAAGGCCCCCCTGCACCCTGTTCGATCGGGCCTGCGGGCAAGCGTTCGAGCGCAACCGGCGGCACGCCTATCCGTGAGGGGCGGGGCCAGGAAGAGAGGCGCGTCTTTCCCTCGATCGGTCCGCTCGACTCGAAAACCCGTCAGACAAGAGTACGCCCATCCCGGGCGGTCGATCTCATTCAATGGTCGCTTCAAAGCGGGCCCTGCGCGGTCTGCTCCTGGTTTGCCAGATCCCGGAGGACCTTCCGGTTGACCTTCCCGACGGCGTTCAGCGGGAGCCTCTCCAAGGGACGGATCCGGGCCGGGACGTAGATCCGGGCGAGCGAGGCCCGCACGAATGCCTGCAGGCTCGGTTCGTCGAGGCCTGCCCCGTCGCGAAGCACCACGAAGGCGACCGGCACCTCGCCGAGATCGGCATCCGGGGCGCCCACGACACAGCAATCACGGATGGAGGGGTGGACGGCGAGATGCCGCTCGATCAGGGCCGGCGAGATGTTCTCGCCGCCGCGGATGATCACGTCCTTGATGCGGCCGGTGATGGCGAGATAGCCGTCCGCATCGAAGCTGCCGAGATCCCCGGTCCGCAGCCAGCCGTCTGTGATCGGCGCCTCTTCACTCCCGAGATAGCCCCTCATCAGGGCCGGGCCGGAGATTCGGATCTCGCCTTCGCGACCCGGCGCCGCCTCCAGGCCGGTGACGGGATCGAACAGGCGCACCTCCTGGCCCTTCAGCACCGTGCCGATCGTGCCGATCCGGCGCGCGCCGGGCGGGTTCATGGTCGAGGTGCAGGTCGCCTCCGAGAGGCCGTAGGAGACGACGAGGGGCACGCCGAACGCCTCCTCGATCTGCCGATGCAGGATGGGCGTGATCGGCGCCGAGCCGCAGCGCAGGAAGCGCAGGCACGGGAAGCGCTCGCCCGGCAGGAGGTGCGGCAGCATCCGCGCATAGATCGTGGGCACGCCGGTCATGTAGGTGATGCCGCCCGTGCGCAGCCGGCCGAGGGCAGCCTCCGGCTGAAACCGCTCCATCAGCATCACCTCGGCCCCGGCGAGGAAGGGCACGATGAGCTGATTGTTGAGGCCGTTCGTATGGTAGAGCGGCATCACGTGCAGGAGCCGGTCGGTGGGGCCGGTGCCGGTATGGGCGAGCACCCCGTCCGCGTTGCAGACCAGGCTTTTGTGGCGCAGCAGCACCCCCTTCGGCCGGCCGGTGCTGCCGGAGGTGAAGAGCAGCATCGCCTCGTCCTCCGGGCCGAGCGCGGCGGCGAAGGCGCCCTCCCCGCTCAGGTCCGCGAGGGCGTGCCGGGCGAGGCCTTCGAGGGCCGGCACCGCGAGGCGCTCCGCATGGGCCGGGGCGACCACGAGGTGGCGCATGCCCACCAGGGCGGCCTGCTCGGCCAGCACCTCCGGCGCGAGGCCGGGTTCGACGAAGCAGACGCAGGCGCCGGCCTGCATCGCCCCGAAATAGGCCATGATCGCCGCCGGGTCCTTCGGCGCCACCAGCCCGACCCGGTCGCCCCGGGTGACGCCCCGGCCGTGGAGGATCGCCGCCGCCGCGTCGATGCCGGCTCCGAGTTCGGCGTAGGACACCCGCGTTTCGCCCGAGAGGGCGATGCGGCCCGCCTCGGCATGGCGTGCGATGGCCGCCCGCAGGCGGGCACTGATCGACTCGGTCATGGCGGCGCGTCTCCCTGTGGCTGGTGCCCGCCCCTCAGCGCAGGCGGATCTTCGCGTCGGCCGCGAACCGTCCCTCGGGATCGAGGGCGGCGAGCCCGGCCCGCTCCTCCGGGGTCGGCGGAGGCGTCGGCCCGGCGCCCTTCGCGTCGAAGGTGAAGCCCGTCCGATCACGGACCTCCTCCAGGCTCGCCTCCGGGTGCCAGGAGGCGAGGGCGAGCCGGCCCTCCCGCTTCACGAAGACGGCGATGGGCGTCACCACGCCGTGCATGCCCCCAGCGGCGGTGACGAAGTCGAGGGTCTCGACGAGGGTCCGCCGGGAATGCTCGGTCCGCCACGTCACCGCCCGGCGGGCCGTGGGCAGCATCACCGCGCCCCCTCCCCCGCCCGGCAGGCGCACCCGCGGGGCATGCCAGTCGCCGATGCAGGACACGTTGGTGCGGCCGATCCCGTCCACCTGGGCGGCGCCGAGGAAGCACAGGTCCATCAGGCCCCGTGTGCAGAGGTCGTAGAAATCCTCGTTGGAGAAGATCGAGCGCGAGCCCTCGGCGAGCACGGGATCGGAGGACGAGATCGGCACCTTCGACGGGCTCGGATCCACCCCGCCCGCGACGTTGATGTAGGTGAAGTCGAAGGGGTACGCCTGCTTGGCGAGGAGGCAGGCGAGCATCGGCAGGGCCGAGTTCACGCCGCTGAAGGTGATCTCGTCCGGCCGCACGAACCGCGCGAGGTTGGTGACGATGTAGGAGAAGCCCGACCAGCCGGCTTCCACGGTCGCGCGCCCCTCAAACATGGGCGGCCTCCCGGGCCTCGGGGCCGGCGGCGAGGTGGCGGTCGAGCACGCCCGGGCCGTCCTCCATGTAGGCTTCGACGGCGGGGTAATCGATCTCGTAATCGGGCCAGAGGGAGCCGGGCCACGCGCCGTTCGGCACGATGCTCACCGCCTCCACGAGGAAGTGGGGCACCAGGGTCAGTTCGGGCTGGTCGCGGAACGAGGCGTTCGAGGCGACGCGCTCGGCCACCACCAGCACCCGCTTGGCGGAGCGGCTCATGATGCGGTCCCAATGGGAGGTGCCGAAGACGCGCACGTCGCCGGCCTCGCTGACCTCGTTGGCCTGGATCACCGCGAAGTCCGGGGCGATGCGCGGGATGACGTAGACCGTCTCACCGCTGCCGTAGGGGTCCTCGACAGTCTTCCAACCGTTCAGGGCGGCGAGGTCGGAGCCGTGGATGCCGCCGCAGGGCATGAAGGGCACGCCGAAGGCCGCCGCGCGCAGGCCCGCCGTCAGGCTCGCGCAGGCATGTTCCTCCAGGCGGACCTGCCCGGTCTCGATCGCCTTCCGGTACCACGGGGCGAGGCCGAAATTGCCCTCCATCGCCACGATGCCGGCCTTGGCCCGCGACAGGGCGCCGGCCCGGCACAGGAGGTCGATGTCGTAGCCGGGGGATTGCTTGACCACTTCGAGGTCGCGACGACCCTGGCGGATCAGCTCGCGCACGAAGGCGAAGGGCCCGCGATGCAGGAAACTGCCCCCCAAAGCCAGCGAGCTGCCATCCGGCACCCGCCCGGCGAGGTCGGCGAGGGAGACGATCTTCGAGGCTCCGGCGCTCATGGAACTCCTCCTTTCGACTATCGGTCAGCCGGCGCGGTAGGCCCGGATGCGGTCCTTCAGCCCCGGCCGTGCGGCCGAGGCGACGAGGTCGGCGAGGTCGTCCGCGCGGGTGTCCCGCGCCGCCGCCCGGTGGAGGGCGGCGCTCGCCCATTCGGACAGGCGCACCGACGCCTCCCCCGCCGAGGCGAGGGCGTCCGGCCAGGCGGCGACGGGGGAGAGGCCGGTGAGGAAGCCGTCGGCCAGCGCTTCCCCGGCGTCGAACACGCGCCCCTCCTGGAGGGTGAGGCGGGCCTTCGAGCCGCCGACCCGTTCGGCATAGCGCCGGGTGCCCAGCACCAGCCCGAAGGACAGGCCCGGCATCCGGAAGGTGGCAGCCGGGTCGGCGAGGCGGCGCCCGCAGGCGCAGATCAGATCGACCCCGGCGCCGAAGTTGCGCCCGTGGGCGAGCGCCAGCGTGTCGAAGGGGGCGTGGGCGAGCGCCTGGAGCAACTGCTCGATCCGCACGAAGCGCAGGAGGAGGTCGCCCTCCGACTGGTCCTCGTAGCCGCCGAAATCGAACCCGGCGCTGAAGGTGCGCCCCTCGCCCCTGAGGACGAGGAGCCGGGTGCCGTCGCCCGCCGCCTCCCCCACGGCGTCGAGGAGCGCATCGACCAGCGAGGCCGAGAGGGCGTTCATCTTGTCCGGCCGGTTGAGGGTGAGCACCAGGGTGGTGCCGGTGCGCTCGCGCAGAAGCTCGCTCATGCCCCTGCCCTCACGCCGTCCTGGCGAGTGGAAAGGGCTGTTGTTCGGGGCCGAACACCTCGTCGTTGTGCTGACCGAGCGCCGGGGGCTCGCGATAGACCGGGAACCCCTCGCCGGAGAACTTCAGCGGCGAGACGAAGGTGCGCGTTTCGGCTCCGCCCGGCAGGGTGAGGGGCTGCACCCAGCCCATATGCGCGACCTGCGGATCGGCCAGGGCGTCCGAATAGCCGTTGATCGGTGAGCAGGGCACGCCCGCCGCCCGGAAGCGGGCGAGCAGGTCGGCGCAGGTCTCGTCCGCGAAATCCCGCTCGAGGATGTCCAACAGGGCGTGCTGGTTCTGCGCCCGGAGCGCGGTGGAGGCGAAGCGCGGGTCCTGCGCGAGGTCCGGCCGGGCGATCGCCGCGCAGGCGGCGCGATAGAGGGCGTCGTTGCCCGCCGCCATGGCGAAGTAGCCGTCCTTGGCGCGGAACGCCTGATAGGGGGCGTTGCGCGGATGGGCCGAGCCGAGGCGCCGGGGATCCTTTCCGCTGCCGAAATACTCGCTGGTCTGGAGCGCTCCCATCGCGAGGGAGGCGCCGAACATCGAGGCGTCGATGTGCACGCCCTGGCCGCCCGCGCGCACCTGCAGCAGGGCCGTGGCGATGGCGTAGGCGGCGTAGAGCCCGGTGCCGAAATCGGAGATCGGCACCCCGCACTTGACCGGCGGCGCGCCGGGCTCGCCGGTGACGCTCATCACCCCGCTCATCGCCTGGAGCGTCAGGTCGAACCCGGCCTCGGCCGAGCGGGGCCCCTCCTGCCCGAAGGCCGAGATGGAGCAGTAGACGAGGCCCGGCTGCGTGGGGGCGAGGCTCGCATAGTCGAGGCCGAGGCGCTTCATTACGCCCGGCCGGTTGTTCTCCAGCACCACGTCCGCCGAGCGGATCAGGTCCAGCGCCTTCGCCCTGTCGGCGGGGGCCTTGAGGTCGAGGGTGACGGAGCGCTTGTTGCGGTTGAGGGAGGCGAAGTTCTCGCTGAACCCCTCGTTGAGGGGCGGCCAGGCGCGCATGGAATCGCCGCCGCCGGGATTCTCGACCTTGATGACGTCGGCGCCCATGTCGGCGAGCAGCATGGCGCAGAAGGGGCCCGCGGCGACGCTGCAGAATTCGATGACGCGGATGCCGGAAAGCGGATGCACGGGCGATCTCCTCGGATGGCGGGCGGCTGCCCGGCTCAGGCGAATTCGCGCGAAGGCGCGCGGCGGGAGGACATGGCGATGGGGTTGTAGCCGAGCGCCCGCGACAGGGTGCGGGCGGTGTCCACCACGCCCTCGCTGAAGTCGCGCAGGGCGGCCGGGGTGAGGCGGGCGGCGGGGCCGGAAATGCCGATGGCGGCCACCGGCTTGCCCAGGGCGTCATGGACGATGGACGCGAGGCCGCAGACGCCTTCGCGCCACTCGCCCCTGTTGATGGCGAAGCCCTGGACCCGGACCTGTTCCAACTCCCGGCGCAGGGCGTCGAGGCTCGTGATGGTGCGGGAGGTGTGGGCTTCCAGGGGATCGGACAGGTGGCGCAACGCCTCCTCCTGGTAGGCCAGCAGCGCCTTGCCCGAGGCGACGCAATAGGCCGGCGCCCGTCCGCCGATGGAAGAGTAGGCCCGTACCGGCTGCGGGCTCTCCATCTTGTGGAGGTAGATCACCTCCGCCCGGTCCAGCAGCGACAGGTGGATCGTCTCCTGGGTCGCATCGGCGAGCGCGCGCATGTGGGGCTCGGCCACCCGGCGCACGTCCACCCGCGCCAGCACGGCGCTCGCCAGCTCGAACAGCTTCAGCGTGCATTCGTAGGTGCCCCCCGGGAGCGCCCGCACATAGCCCGCCGCCGTGAGGGTCTGGAGGGTGCGGTGGGCATTGCTCTTCGTGAGCTGGAGCGTGCGGGCGATCTCGCTCACGCCGCGCGGCTCGTCGCTGGCGGCGAGGTGCTCGAGAACGGTCAACCCTTTGAGCAGCGTGCTGTCCATTGTTCCAAATATCAGAACGGCGTCCTGAGAAATTGGTAGACTCGTGACGCCGTCCGGTCAAGGCATACCTGCACGATCTTGCCAGCACCGTGTGACGCCTCTTCCGTCGCCTCCACCCCCGACCGTCCCTCGCCGTCACTGCGAGCGGAGCGAAGCCATCCAGTCGGCATTGGCTCATCCGGACGAGTTGCGCTCTGGAAGGCTTCGGCTCCGCCCCGCCATGACGGCTGAGGGGGTGGGGTGGCTGGACGGCGGGCGCAGCGATTTTCGCGGTGCGAAAGCGCGTCCACAACCATCACGGGGATTATCCGAGACCCATTGACAGCATGCAGGATACCTCCTTACCGTCGTGAATCATGATACATCGTTCTAATATTTAGAACATCTGCCGAAGGGTCGCCGAATACGAGTGGTCCACGGCGGGGGCGGTCCGACACCGCGGATGACGAGGAGGGACGACATGGCCACAGAGACGGGCACGGCAGCGGAGAGACGGGGAAGGACCGGCGCGGTGGTGCGGGTCGTCGGCGGCAACTTCCTCGAAATGTTCGACTTCATGGTCTACGGGTTCTACGCCCACTACGTAGCGCAGACCCTGTTTCCGCCGGGCGACGAGAACTTCGCCCTCATCATGTCCTGGGCGACCTTCGGGGTCGGCTTCCTGATGCGGCCCCTCGGGGCGATCGTGCTCGGCGCCTATGCCGACAGGCGCGGCCGCCGGGCCGGCCTCCTCCTCAGCCTGTCGATCATGGCGGCGGGCGTGGTGATGATCGCCTTCGTGCCGAGCTACGCCACGATCGGCATCGCCGCCCCCATCGTCGTAATTCTCGGTCGCCTGCTCCAGGGCTTCTCGGCGGGCGCCGAGAGCGGGGCGGTCTCGGTCTACCTCTCCGAAATCGCGCCTCCGGGCCGCAAGATGTTCTACGTGAGCTTCCAGACCTGCAGCCAGCAGGTCGCCGTCATCTTCGCGGCGGTGATCGGCATCGGCCTGCGGGTGGTGCTCACCGCCGAGCAGATGCAGGCCTGGGGCTGGCGCGTGCCGTTCATCATCGGCTCGCTCCTGGTGCCGCTGATCCTCGTCCTGCGCCGCTCGCTGCAGGAGACGGAGGAGTTCAAGGCCCGCAAGAGCCATCCGAGCCTGGGCCAGATCTACCGCACGCTGCTCACGAACTGGCGGATCGTCGGCACGGCGGTGATGATGATCACCCTGACGGCGGTGATGTTCTACCTGATCACCGCCTACATGCCGACCTACGGGAAGCAGGTCTTGAACCTCGCGCCGATGGACGGCTTCCTCGTCACCGTCGCGCTCGGGTTCGCCAACCTCGTCTGGATGCCGCTCATGGCGAGCCTCGCGGACCGGATCGGGACGGTGCGCATCCTGGTGGCGGCGGCCTCGGGGATCGCCGTGTTCTCCTATCCCTGCATGCAGTGGCTCGTGGCCGAGCCGTCCTTCGGCCGCCTGCTCTTCGTGGAGCTGTTCCTCGGCTCCCTCTACGGCATGTGGCAGGGCGTACTGGTGGGGGCCCTCGTCACCATGATGCCGGCGAACGTGCGGACCTCCGGATGGTCGCTGGCCTACAGCCTGACCTACGCGATCTTCGGCGGCTTCACCCCGGCGCTGGTCACGTACCTGATCCAGGTCACGGGCGACAAGGCGATCCCCGGCTTCGCCCTCACCGGCGCGGCGATCATCGGGGTGATCGGCACCCTGCTCGCCCGCAAGTACCTCCAGGCCGGCGAGACCGCCGACGCGCATCAGCGCCTCGCCGCCCCCGCCCGCGCCTGACGTCCCCTCCCGGAGCCGCCCGCGGATCCGTCCGCGGGCGGCCGATGCATAAAGCCGAGGATCACCCCATGAATCCGACCAGGGATGCCGCCGCCGAGGCGGGAACGGTGCAGGGCACCACCGCGCAGATCCTGCTCTCGACCCTGCGGGATGCCGGCGTGACCGACATCTTCGCCCTGCCGGGCATCCAGAACGACGACCTGTTCGACGCCCTCCACGGCGCGGAGGGCGTGCGCACCATCCACACCCGCCACGAGCAGGGCGCCGCCTACATGGCCGCCGGCTACGGCATGGCGACGGGGCGCCCCGGCGTGTACGCGGTGGTGCCGGGGCCGGGCTTCCTCAACACCACGGCGGCGCTCTCCACCGCCTATGGCTGCTGCGCCCCCGTGCTGGCGCTGGCCGGGGAGATCCCGCAGGCGATGATCGGCCGGGGCGTCGGCATGCTGCACGAGATCCCCGACCAGATCGGGATCATGCGCCAGTTCACCAAATGGGCCGGGCGCATCCGTGGCCCCTCGGAGGCCGTTGCCCTCACGGCGCAGGCCCTGCGGCAGGCGGCGCGGGCGCCGTTCCGGCCGGTCGGCCTCGAATGCCCGATGGATGTCTGGGGCCGCCGGGGCGTGGCGCTGCGCGAGGCGCCCCCCGGCCCGGAGCCCGTGGCGATCGACACCGACGCGGTGCGCAAGGCCGCCAAGCTCCTGGGCGGGGCCAAGCGGCCGATCATCGTGGTCGGCGCCGGGGCGCAGGACGCCTCCGCGGAGGTGACCGAACTCGCGCGGATGCTCCAGGCTCCGGTCTCCGCGCACCGGATGGGCCGGGGCGTCCTGTCGAGCCGGGACCCGCTCTGCGTCGATCCCGTCGCCGGCCATATCCTCTGGGGCAGCGCCGACGTGGTGCTCGCCGTCGGCACCCGCCTCCAGATGCAGCTGATGCAATGGGGCCAGGATTCCGACCTCAAGGTCGTGCGCGTCGAGGCCGACCCGGAGGCGCTCGACAAGATCGCCGCCCCGGCGGTCGGCCTCGTGGGCGATGCCGCCCCAATCCTGCGGGCGCTCCTCGCCGAACTGCCGGCCCACGCCACCCGCCGGGAGCGGATGGGCGAGATCGAG
This sequence comes from Methylobacterium sp. J-076, assembly GCF_022829405.1. Taxonomy (GTDB): domain Bacteria; phylum Pseudomonadota; class Alphaproteobacteria; order Rhizobiales; family Beijerinckiaceae; genus Methylobacterium. The sequence goes on along the minus strand of NZ_JAKSXW010000134.1, from coordinate 19,429 downwards.
GACGCCCGCGGCCGGGCGTGGCAGAAGCTCTCGACCCTCAAGCCGCAGATGGCGCTGCTGGAGGCGATCCGCGCAGAGCTGCCGGAGGACGGGATCTTCGTCGATGAGCTGACCCAGCTCGGCTATGCGAGCCGGGCGCTGTTCCCGGTCTACGCCCCGCGCACCTTCCTCTCCCCCGGCTACCAGGGGACGCTCGGCTGGGGCATGGCGGCGGCCCTGGGGGCCCAGGTCGCCAAGCCCGGCACGAAGGTGGTCTCGGTGATCGGCGACGGCGGCTTCCTGTTCAACGCCCAGGAACTCGCCACCGCCGTGCAGCACCGCATCCCCCTCGTCACGGTGCTCGCCAACGACAACGCCTTCGGCAACGTCCGCCGCATCCAGGACGACCAGTATGGCGGGCGGCGGATCGCCAGCGAGTTGCGCAACCCGGATTTCGTGCGCCTCGCCGACAGCTACGGCGCCCTGGCACTGCGGGCGAACGGGCCGGACGAATTGCGCGCCGCCCTCGCCCGTGCCTTCCGCGAGGATGGCCCGAGCGTGATCGAGGTGCCGGTCGGCCCGATGCCCGATCCGTGGACGATGCTGCGCTACCGCTCCTCCCGGCCCGTCCGGTAGCCATGGACCCGTTCGAGGCAGCCCTCGAGGCGATCGTCGGCGCGCAGGGCCTCCTGCGCGGCGCCGATGCCGCGCCGCATTGCGTCGATTGGCGGGGCCTCTACCGGGGCCACGCCCGCGCCGTGGTGCGGCCGGCCTCGACGGCGGAGGTCGCCCGGGTCGTCGCCCTGTGCCGGGAGCACGGCGTGCCGATCGTGCCGCAGGGCGGCAACACCGGCCTCGTCGGCGGGGCTACGCCCTCCCCGGCGGGGGATTCGATGATCCTCCTGACCGGACGGATGAACCGCATCCGGGAGATCGACGCGGCAAACGGCACGCTGACCGCCGAGGCCGGGGCACCGCTCGCCGTCGTGCGGGAGGCCGCCGCGGAGTCCGGGCTGATGTTCCCCCTCTCGATCGGATCGGAGGGCAGCGCGCAGATCGGCGGGGTGCTCGCCGCCAATGCCGGCGGCAGCGGCACGGCCCGCTACGGCAATGCCCGCGACCTCGCCCTCGGGCTGGAGGTGGTGCTGCCGGATGGGAGGGTGTGGAACGGCCTGCGCAAGCTGCGCAAGGACAATTCCGGCTACTGCCTGCGCCATCTGATGATGGGCGCGGAGGGGACGCTGGGCATCATCACCGCCGCCGTGCTGCGGCTGGTGCCCGCGCCGCGCTCCGTCGCCACGGCCTTCTGCTCCGTGTCCTCGACGGCGGCGGGTGTCGCCCTGCTCTCCACGCTCCGGACGGCCATGGGAGGCGACCTCCACACCTTCGAATACATGAGCCGGCGCGGCCTCGGCCTCGTGCTGCGCCACATCCCCGGCACGCGCCTGCCCGTCGCGCCGGCCGACCACCACATCCTCGTGGAATTCGCCGCCGCCACGGCCGACGGGGCACGCCCGGCCCTCGAGGAGGCCCTGTCTGCCGCCTACGAGGAGGGCCTCGTGACGGATGCCGTCCTCGCGGACAGCGAGACGGCGCGGGCCGGCTTCTGGCGGCTGCGGGAGGCCTTCGCCGAGGCGCAGGTCCGCCACGGTCCTCACGTGAAATGCGACATCGCCGTGCCGATCTCGGCCGCCTCCCGCTTCCTCGACACGGTCGGCCCCACCTGCGCCCGCGCATTCCCCGGCTGCTCGGTGGTTCTCCTCAGCCATCTCGGCGACGGCAACATCCATTGCAACGTCCACGCGCCGGAGGGGTGGGCCGAGGGGGATTTCTCACCCTTGCGGGAGGAGATCGCCGGCCGTGTCGATGCGCTGGCGGTGGAGTGTGGCGGCACGTTCTCGGCCGAGCACGGTATCGGCGCCGCCAAGCTCGGCGAGATGGCCCGCTTCAAGGACCCGGTGGAGCTCGAACTGATGCGCACCCTGCGCCGGGCCCTCGACCCGGACGGACTGATGAATCCGGGCAAGCTCATTCCGGCCTGAGGCAACGCGGAGCGCGCGGTGGGGTCGGTTCTGCTCCCGCACGGCAGGCGTGGCGCCACCGGCCGGCTCCCGCCGCATGGGCCGGCGCCTCGGAATGGCTGGCCAGGGTCGGTTTCTGTCGGTCCGCTTTCACGCGGCGGAGGAAGCGGCGCGGTCCCGCCGGCTCACGGACCGCCTCGGTCATTCGAAGCGGGGATCGAGAGATCGATGTTTCATTCGGTCACGCTGACCCGCACCCGATGCCAGCAGGTGCAGAGGTAGCCTTTGTGGTTCCAGACGTCGTCCGGCAGCGCCGGCTGCGTCTGGCCGGCCGCGTCCCAGGCACGGACCGCAAGTTCGTGCTCGCCGGGCGGCAGGGCGAGTTCCACGCTCCAGAACGTCCAGGCAAACGGCGCGTCCGCCTCGTGCGCGAGATCAGCCTGCCCCCAGGACCGGCCGCCATCCCCGGAGACATCGACACGGACGATGGCCCTGTCGCCGCTCACCGCGTAGCCGCGGATCCTGGTCCTTCCGGCCGTGAGGGCAGCGCCGCGTTCCGGCTCGCAGATCGCGGCGTTCAGCGGCATCGTATCGATGGTGTGTCCCCCGGTCGGGTCCGCCGTCTCGGCGGTCACATCGGGCGGGTACAGCTTGTAATCGCCCGCCTGGATCGGGTTGTCGGACGGGTGGTCCTGCACGGCGAGGCGCCGGATCCATTTGGGGCTGCGCACGCCGGCAAAGCCCGGCACCACCACGCGGGCCGGGAAGCCGTGCTCGGGCAGCAAGGCTTCCCCGTTCATGGCGTAGGCGATCAAAGTCTCGGGCGCGATCGCCTTGCCGAGCGGGATCGAGACCCCGTAGGGGCGGCCTTCCACCATGTCGTGGCTCTCGAAGGCCACATGGCGGTCCGCCCCATCCGCGACACCTGCCTCGCGCAGGATGTCGCCCAGGCGGACTCCGGTCCATTCGGCCGTCCCGATGGCCCCGGCCTCCCAGGGATCGCCGGATACCGGGGCGACCGCGCGCATGTCTGCGCGACGATTGCCGGCACATTGCATCGTTGCCGTGACGGTGGCTTCCGGGAAACGGGTACGGAGGTCGTGCAGCGAAAGCTCCCGCGTGACACCGGCTCCGCCATCGACGGTGAGGCGCCAGGTTTCGAGGTCGAGGTCCGGTAGATCGCCGTGGGAGCGGACATAGAAGTCCTCCGCCGGGGTCCTGTAGGAGGCGCGCAGTCGGCCGAGGGGCGGTTCGGCATTGTAGGGCTGATCGCCATGGACGATCAGGCGAGCCTTGCGCTCGGAGAGGCGCGACATCGGGGCTCCCGTTCGGGTGAGGACCGGGGGGTGAACGCGCCGGCTATCCGGCGGGTTCGAGGCGCAGGCCCGTGGCCTCATCGAAGACGTGGAGATGGGCGGCGGGGAACGACACCCGGATCGCCTCGCCCGGCGGCGGGCCGTTGGCGGTCCGGAGGGTCAGCGAGGCCCCGGCGGCACTCCGGCCGTGCACCAGCATCTCCGAGCCGAGGAGCTCCACCACCTCCACCGGCCATGCCGCGCCCGCGGGGTCGAGGGCCACGTGCTCCGGGCGGATGCCCAGGATCACGCGGTGGCCGTCCGGCCGGGGAATCCGCCTCGGGCCCAGGTCGATCTCCGTGCCGTCGAGGGAGACCGCGGTGCCGTTCCGGCCGAGGAGGCCGGGCAGGAGGTTCATCGCCGGCGAGCCGATGAAGCCCGCCACGTAGGTGTCGGCGGGGCGCTCGAACACCTCGGTCGGCGTCGCCAGCTGCACCGGCACGCCCTGGTGCATCACCAGCAGCCGGTCGCCCAGCGTCATGGCCTCGACCTGATCGTGGGTGACGTAGAGGCTCGTCACCTTCAGCCGGCGCTGGAGACGGCGGATCTCCCCGCGCATCTGCACCCGCAGCTTGGCATCGAGGTTCGACAGGGGCTCGTCGAACAGGAACAGCTTCGGGTCGCGGACGATGGCCCGGCCCATGGCCACGCGCTGGCGCTGGCCGCCGGAGAGCTGGCGCGGCTTGCGGTCGAGGAGCGCCTCCAGGCCGAGCAGGGCCGAGGCGGCATCGACCTTCGCGCGGATCTCGGCCCGGGGCAGGCCGCGGATCTTCAAGCCGTAGGCCATGTTGTCGAACACGCTCATGTGCGGATAGAGCGCGTAGTTCTGGAACACCATGGCGATGTCGCGCGCCGAGGGGTCGATGCCCGTCACGTCGCGCCCGTCGATCAGGATGCGGCCGGCACTGGGTGTCTCCAGCCCCGCCACGAGGCGCAGGAGGGTGGATTTCCCGCAGCCCGAGGCGCCGACGATCACCAGCATCTCCCCGTCCGCGAGGGCGAGATCGACCCCCTTCAGGATCTCGTGGGCGCCGAAGCTCTTGCGCAGGCCCTCGAGCCGCAGGCCCGCCATCACTTGTCGCCCTCCGTCAGGCCCTTCACGAACCAGCGCTGCATCAGCAGCACCACCGCCACGGGCGGGATCAGCGCCAGCACCGCCGTCGCCATCACCTTGTTCCACTCCGTGGCGGTGTCGACGCCGATCATCTTGACGATGCCGATCACCACCGTGTCGAGCTTCGGGTCGGTCGCCACCAGCAGCGGCCACAGGTACTGGTTCCACCCGTAGACGAACAGGATCACGAACAGCGCCGCGATGTTGGCCCCCGAGACCGGGATCACGATGTCCCGCAGGAAGCGCAAGGGGCCGGCCCCGTCCATCCGCGCCGCCTCCACCAGCTCGTCCGGGATGGCGAGGAAGGTCTGCCGGAACAGCAGCGTCGCGGTCGCCGAGGCGATCAGCGGAATCGTCAGCCCCGTGAAGCTGTTGATGAGGTCGAGGGACGACATCACCTGGAAGGTCGGGATCAGCCGCACCTCGACGGGCAGCATCAGCGTGAGGAAGATCAGCCAGAAGGCGGTCATCCGGAAGGGGAAGCGGAAGAACGTCACCGCGTAGGCCGAGGGCAGCGACAGGGCGATCTTGCCGAGGGCGATGGCCAGCGCCATCCCCGCCGACACGAGCAGCGCCCGCCAGACCGGCCCCGCCCCGGACGACCCCTGGACCAGCACCTCCCGGTAGACGCCGAGGCCGGACAGGTCCGGCAGCAGCGAGATCTCGCCCCGGGCGATGGCGGCGGAATCCTGCGTCGAGCCGGCGATCGCGATCCAGATCGGGAAGGCGAAGAGCAGGATCGCCAGGATCATCACCGCGTGGGGGACGAGGCGGAGCAGACCTTGGCGCATCAGGTGACGGCCTTCCGCCCGAGGAACCGGAACTGCAGGGCGCACAGCACGATGACGCCCGCCATCAGCACAACGGACTGGGCCGAGGACGAGCCGATATTCGCGTTGACGATGCCGTCCAGGTAGACCTTCAGCACCAGCGTCTGGGTCGACTGGCCGGGGCCGCCGCCGTTCACCGCGTAGACCGTCGCGAAGGTGTCGAAGGCGGCGTAGACGAGATCGACCACCAGCAGGAAGTACACGGTCGGCATCAGCAGCGGCAGGACGATGGTGCGGAACCGGTGGACCCCGCGGCTGCCGTCGATCCGGGCCGCCTCGATGATCGTCTTCGGGATGGCCTGGAGGCCGGCCAGGAAGAAGATGAAGTTGTAGCTGATCTGCTTCCAGGCGGCGGCCAGGATCACCAGCGCCATCGCCTGCGTGCCGTCGAGCTTGTAGTCCCAGGCGATCCCGATCCGGTTCAGCCACGCGCCGACGAGGCCGATCTGCGGGTGGAACATCAGCACCCACAGCACCGCCGCCATGGCGGGGGCCACGGCGTAGGGCCAGATCAGCATCGTGCGGTAGAAGGCGCGCCCGCGGAGCTCGCCATCCGCCAGGACGGCGAGCAGCAGGGCCACGCCCATCGAGACGGCGGTGACCCCGGCGCAGAAGAACGCCGTCCGCCCGATCGCCGCGACGTAGAGGGGATCGCCGAACAAATCGGCGAAGTTGTCGAGCCCCACGAACTCCGTGCTGGTGCCGAAGGCGTCCTCGCGCTCCAGGCTCGACCGGATCGCCTGGACGGCGGGCCAGAGGAAGAACACCAGCGTCAGCACCAGTTGCGGCAGGATCAGCAGGGCCGGGAGCATCCGCCCCGGGAACAGCGTGCGTCGTTCCATGGTGGGAGAGCCTTCCGCCGACCTGCCGCGTCAGCCCCTGGCCGACTTCTGGAACTCGCGCAGCACGCGGTTGCCCCGGCTGACGGCGCCGTCCATCGCGGCCTGCGCGGTCTGCTGGCCCTGGAGCGCCTTCTCGATCTCCTCGTAGAGGATCGCGCGGATCTCCGGCAGGCGGCCGAGCCGCAGCCCGCGGGAGTTCGGGGTCAGCGCCCCGCGGGAGAGCTGCCGCGCCGGCACGTCGGTGCCGGGGTTCTTCTCGAAGTAGCCGGATCGCTTCGTCGCCTCGTAGCCGGCCACCGTCACCGGGACGTAGCCGGTGTGCTGGGCGTAGAGGGCGACCTGCTCGGGCGTGGAGATGAACCCGTAGAACGCGGCCACCGCCTTGTACTCGGCCTCGCTCCGCTTCGGCGCGGTCATCGCCCAGAGGCTGGCGCCGCCGATGATGGAGTTGTTCGGGTTCGGGTTCAGCGCCGGCTCGGTGGGCAGGAACGCCTCGGCGTAGCGGAACTTGGCGTTCTTCACGATGTCGGCGCGGCCCGAGGACGAGCCGAACCCGATCGCCGCCTGGCCGGAGTAGAACACCGCGTCCGGCGCCGTATCGCGCCCGGCGTACTTGAAGGCGCCGTCCTTCGCGAGGTCCATGAACCGCTGGAGCTGATCGACGAAGGGCTTCGTGTTGATGAGCAGCTGCGCGCCGAGGCCGTCGTAGCCGTCGTTCTCGGTGGCGTAGGCGAGGTTCTGGATCGCGGCGTATTCCTCGAACTGGATCCAGGTCATCCAGGCCGACGTGCTGGCGATGGGCGTCGGCGCCTTGGAGGCCAGGGTGCGGGCCGCCTGGGCGAAGGCATCGTAGGTGGCCGGCGGCGTGTCCGGGTCGAGCCCCGCCTTCTCGAAGGCGTCGCGGTTGTACCACATCACCGCGGTCGAGGAGTTGAACGGCATCGAGGCGAGCTTGCCGTCCGGCAGGCTGTAGTAGCCGCGCACCCCGGGGATGTAGGCGTTGGGATCGAGGGCGAGCCCGGTCTCCTCGGCGAGCTTCCAGACCGGCTTGATGGCGGGGCCCGCCTGCAGCATCGTCCCGGTGCCGACCTCGAAGACCTGGACGATGTGCGGCGCCTTCCCCGCGCGGAAGGCAGCGATCGCCGCCGTGAGCGTCTCGGGATAGGTGCCCTTGAACACCGCCTCCAGCGTCACCTCGGATTGGCTGGCGTTGAAGTCCCGCGCCAAGCGGTCGACTTCCTCGCCGTTCGCCCCCGACATCGCGTGCCAGAGGACGATTGGCGTCCTGTCGCCCGCGAGGGCGCGGGGCGACGGGCGAAGCGCGGTCCACGCGGCGAGACCGCCGACGCCGGCCAACAGGACGCGACGATCCATTCAAACCCTCCCTGTGGCGGGATCGCAGCGCCCGTTGATGCCGGGCTTGGGACGCGATCCCGTGGCGGTGCCGGCGCGGGCGCGGCACCACGCCTCCGCGCGCATCATGCACGGGCGGGGCGGTGGAATAAAGCGCGGACGCGCCCCTCTCCCGCCCCGCGCCGAAGTCTCCGGCCGGCCGGAGGGGGGCGCCCCGGGGTCAGGGGGCGGCCTGGGTGACGGCGCGGTCGGCGTTGACGCGCGCCGCCCAGTCCCTGGCGCTGGCCTGGCCCTTGAGGTCGATGAGGCGGGCGCCGCTGACATCGACGTTCTTGAAGTCCGCCCCCGCCACCGTGGCCCCGGTCAGGTTCGCCCCGGAGAGGTCCGAGCCCATCAGCACCACGTCGGTGAGGTCGGCGTCCTTGAGGTTCGCGTATTCCAGGCGCGAGCGCCCGAGGTTGGCCCCCTTCAGGTGCGCCCCCGAGAGGTTCACCGAGGTGAACACCGCCCGCATCAGGCCCATGGACTGGTTCCTGATGTCGGCGCCGCCCTTGAGATCGACCAGCGTCGCCCCGCTCATGTCGGCGCCCTTGAAGTCCCCGATCGGCATGGCGCGGCTGAGGTCGGCGCCGCGGAAGTTGGCGTCCCGGGCGGTGATGCCGAACATCGTCGCGTCCGCGAGGGTGGCGCCCGACAGGTCGGCCTTCAGGAACCACGCCTGCTGCAGGTTCGCCCCGCTCAGGTCCGTGCCGCGCAGGTTCGCCCGGTTGAGGCGCGCGGTGCGCAGGTTGGCGCCCTTCAGGTTCAGGCCGGAGAGGTCGAGGCCCGACAGCGCCTTGTCGTGCAGGTCGAGGGGCCTGCCGCCCGCGGCCGCGATCATCGCCACGATGTCGGCGCGGCTCATCTCGGCCTGGGTCATCGCGGGCGAGGTCATGTCCGCTCCGAGCAGCAGGTCCTGTTCGGCCCGAGCGGGGCCGGCGGCGAGGGCGGCGAGCAGGACGCTCAGGGCGAGGCGGCGCATTCTTCACTCCCGTCGGGCGCCTGGCAGGGCCGGCCCCGTATCGTGTTCGTTGGGCCGCGATGCTATGCCGGGCCGTCGCACCCGGTCGGTGACCCAGGTCACACAAGTCCGGCGCGGCGGGAGAAAAACGCAACGCGCGCCGGACGATCCCCCCGTCGCCGCGGCCGGAGGGTGACGCCAGCCATGACGGACGCGCACAAGGTCGAGCGCTGGATCGGCCGGTTTCCGCTCATCCAGTCCCTCGCCCCCGCCCACCTGCAGCTCGCCAGGGGCACGGTGCAGTTTCCGGTGCTGGAGGCCGGCGCCGTCGCCTACGAGCTGGACGGGGCCTGCGCCCACTACCTGATGTGCCTGGAGGGGCGCACCCGCATCTTCCGCATGTCGGAGGGCGGGCGCGAGGTGCTGATCTACAAGGTCGGCCCAGGGGGCACCTGCGCCCTGACCACGCAATGCCTCCTCTCCGGCGGCACCTTCCCGGCCCAGAGCGTGGCCGAGGAGCGGACCGAGCTCGCCGCCCTGCCGGAGAGCACGTTCCAGCACCTGATGGGCGACAGCGCCGCGTTCCGCAGCCTCGTCATGGACGACTACACGCGGCTCATGTCCGGCCTGTTCACGCTGATCGACGAGGTGGCCTTCGCCCCGTTGAAGCAGCGCCTCGCCCAGCGGCTCCTGGCGGAAGCCGACCCGCGGGGCGTCGCCGCGGTGACCCACCAGACGCTCGCCGACGACGTCGGCAGCGTGCGCGAGGTGGTGAGCCGCATCCTCGCGCAATGGGCCGAGGCGGGCCTGATCGAGCTCCGGCGCGGCGCGGTCGAGATCGTGGACCGATCCAGCTTGGCCGCCGCCGGCAGGCGGTGAGCCGTCGGGTGCCGGGCCGGGCGCTCACGCCATCGCGGTCAGCGCCACGGCACGCACGCTGGCGAGGCACGGGTTCTGGTTGTCCCGGCGGGCGGCCAGCAGCAGCTCCGGCTGGGCCGTGGGCGGGAGGCGGATCGGGCGCAGGGCCACGTTCGCCATGCGGATGCTGCGGACGCCCTCCGGCACCAGCGCCACGCCGAGGCCCGCATCGACCAGCGCCAGCATCGCGTGGACCTGGTTCACCCGCTGCACGACCCGCGGGCGCACGCCGCTCGCCTCGAACAGCGCGTCGAGCAGGTCGATGAAGTAACGCCCGCCCCGGGGCGACCACGTCACGAAGGGCTCGCCGTCGAGGTCGCGGACCGTCGGCGCCCGGCCCGCCGCCAGGGCATGGTCCCGCGGCACCGCCAGGATCAGGCGCTCCCGGGTCAGCGGCACCGCGGCGACCGCGTCGTCGTTCAGGGCCGGCGAGGGGCGCAGCAGGGCGAGGTCGATGCGGTTGCCGGCCAGCGCGGCGATCTGCTCGCCGGAGACCATCTCCTCCAAGACGAGGTCGATCTCGGGCAGGCGCGCCCGGACATGCGCCACGAGGCGCGGCAGGGCGCGGTAGGCCGAGGCCGCGGTGAAGCCGAGGCGCACGAGGCCGCTCTCGCCGCGGGCGGTGCGGCGCGTCACCCGCGCCGCGCTCTCGGCCGCCGCCAGGATCCGGTACGCCTCCGCCAGGAAGGTGCGGCCCGCGGGGGTCAACCGCACCGCCCGGGTCGAGCGCTCCAACAGGTCGGCCCCCAGGCTCCGCTCCAGCATCTGAATCTGCCGCGAGAGGGGCGACTGCGTCAGGTTCAGCCGGGCGGCGGCCCGGCCGAAATGCAGCTCCTCGGCGACGGCGACGAAGCTGCGTGCGTGGCCGAGATCGAACATCGATGCAGGATCCGGGATAATCCAGCCAAAATCAACGTTGGACGCGAATCGGGGGCGGCCGTACCGAGGGGGCAGACGCTCAAGGGCGCAGGAGTCGGGAGAGAACGATGGCGCGGATGACCCCCCAGGAGATGGCCACCCAGCTCGGCTCGGGCCTGCTGTCCTTCCCCGTCACGCATTTTCGCGACGACCTCGGCTTCGACGAGGGCCCCTACCGCGACAACCTCTCCCGCCTCGCCGACTACAAGGTCTCGGGCCTGTTCGCCGCGGGCGGCACGGGGGAGTTCTTCTCTCTGACCCCGGCGGAGATCGACCGGGTCCTGCGCGCCGCCGTCGAGGAGACCCGCGGGCGCACGCCGGTCATCGCCCCGGCCGGCCAGGGCACGGCGCTCGCCGTCGAGATGGCCAGGGCCGCCGAGGCGGCGGGGGCGGACGGCATCCTGCTGCTGCCGCCCTACCTCGTGGGCTCGGAGCAGGCCGGCCTCGCCGCCCATATCGAGGCGGTGTGCAAGGCGACCGGTCTCGGCATCATCGTCTACAACCGCGCCAACGCGCAGCTGAACGAGACCACCCTCGCCGGCCTGTGCGACCGCTGCCCGAACCTCGTCGGCTTCAAGGACGGCGTCGGCGACGTCGAGCTGATGACCCGCGTCTATGCCGGGCTCGGCGACCGGCTCACCTATGTCGGCGGCCTGCCCACCGCCGAGACCTTCGCCCTCCCCTACCTGGAGATGGGCGTGACCACCTATTCCTCGGCGATCTTCAACTTCCTGCCGGAATGGGCCCTGTCGTTCTACGACGCGGTCCGCCGGCGGGACCGGGATGCGGTCTACGCCGAGCTGCGCGACTTCGTGCTTCCCTACATCGCGATCCGCAACCGGAAGCGGGGCTACGCGGTGTCGATCGTCAAGGCGGGCATGACCGCCGTCGGCCGCCATGCCGGCCCGGTGCGCCCGCCGCTGACCGACCTCGATGCCGGCGAACTCGCCGAGCTGAAGACCCTGATCGGCGACCGCCGCTGAGATCCGCGCCCCGGGCGGTCCGTCCGCCCGGGGCGCCCGTCCTACGACTGCGACACGCCGGCCAACGGCGGAGCATCGATCGCCCCACCAAAGGGGGCGCCCACCCGGGAGAACGCCCATGGACATCTCGACTTCCACCGCCGGTGCGAAGGCGGCGGCCCCTTCGGGGGTGGCGCGCGGCCGTGTGCGCATCCTCATCGCGCTGATGCTGTTCGCCGCCACCGCGATCAACTACGCCGACCGCGCGACGATCTCGATCGCCGGGCCCGACATGGCCAGGGAACTCGGCCTCACGCCGGTCCAGATGGGCTACGTCTTCTCGGCCTTCGCATGGTCCTACGTGCTGGCGCAGATCCCCGGCGGCTGGCTGCTCGACCGGTTCGGCGTGAAGGGGGTCTACGCCGCCTCCATCGCCATCTGGTCCGGCTTCACCCTGATGCAGGGCGCCGTCGGCTTCTTCACGGGGCTCACCGCGGTCGTCCTGCTGTTCGCGCTGCGGCTGCTGGTGGGCCTCAGCGAGGCGCCGGCCTTCCCGGCCAACGCCCGGATCGTCGCCGCGTGGTTCCCCGCCAGGGAGCGCGGGATGGCCTCGGCCTTCTTCAACTCCGCCCAATACTTCGCCACCGTGCTGTTCACGCCGCTGATGGCCTGGATCGTCCACACCTTCAGCTGGCACCACGTCTTCACGGTGATGGGCCTGCTCGGCGTCGTCTTCGCGCTCCTGTGGCTGAAGGTCGTCCATGGCCCCGAGGATCACCCGATGGTGGGCCGCGCCGAGCGCGACTACATCCGCCAGGGCGGCGGGCTGATGGCCATGGACGGCGGCCGCTCCGGCGGGGCCGGCGAGGCCGGGCGCACCCTGCGCCAGCTCCTGTCGAACCGGATGCTGCTCGGCATCTATCTCGGGCAGTACTTCATCACGGTCCTCACGTACTTCTTCCTCACGTGGTTCCCGGTCTACCTCGTGAAGGAGCGCGGGCTGTCGATCCTCCAGGCGGGCTTCGCGGCGGTGCTGCCGGCCCTGTGCGGCTTCATCGGCGGCATCCTCGGCGGCTTCATCTCCGACGTGCTGCTGCGGCGGGGCTACTCCCTCACCGCGGCCCGGAAGATCCCGATCGTCGCCGGCATGCTTGTCTCCATGGCGATCATCGGCTGCAACTACGTCCAGGCGGACGCCCTGGTGGTCGGGCTGATGGCGCTGGCCTTCTTCGGCAAGGGCGTCGGCGCCCTGGGCTGGGCGGTGGTGGCCGACACCTCGCCCAGGGAGAGCGGCGGCCTCTCGGGGGGCCTGTTCAACACCTTCGGCAATACGGCGGGCATCACGACGCCGATCGTCATCGGCTACATCGTCCAGCAGACCGGCTCGTTCAACGGCGCCCTGGTCTTCGTGGGCGCCAACGCCCTGGCCGCGGTGTTCTGCTACCTCGTCGTCGTCGGCCCCATCCGCCGTGTCGAGCTGAGCCCGCGGCCCTGACCCTCCCGGGCCCGCGCCCCGGCCGGGCCCTTCCTTCCCATCACGACGAGCGCTTTCAGGGAGGCAGACCATGCCGTTCGAAGAGACCCCCCACGCCGCCCGCAACACCCCCGTCGTCACCCGGATGCGGGTGGTGCCGGTGGCGGGCCGCGACAGCATGCTCCTGAACCTCTCGGGCGCGCACGGGCCGTTCTTCACCCGCAACCTCGTCGTGCTCACCGACTCGACCGGCGCCACGGGCCTCGGCGAGGTCCCCGGCGGCGAGGGCATCCGCAGGGTGCTGGAGGAGGCGGCCGACCTCGTGGTGGGCCAGCCGCTCGGCGCCTGGAACGCCGTCCTCAACGCCATGCGCAGCCACTTCGCGGACCGGGATGCCGGCGGGCGCGGCCTCCAGACCTTCGACCTGCGGATCACGATCCACGCGGTGACGGCGGTGGAATCCGCCTTCCTCGACCTTCTCGGGCAGTACCTCGGCGTGCCGGTGGCCGCGCTCCTCGGCGAAGGCCAGCAGCGCGATGCGGTCGAGATGCTCGGCTACCTGTTCTACGTCGGCGACCGCCGCCGCACCGGCCTGCCCTACCGCGAGCCCGAGGCCCGCGACGGCTGGATGCGCCTGCGCGACGAGGAGGCCCTGACGCCGGAGGCCGTCGCCCGCCTCGCCGAGGCGGCCCACGAGGCCTACGGCTTCAACGACTTCAAGCTCAAGGGCGGCGTTCTCGCGGGCGAGGCGGAGATCGAGGCGGTCACCGCGATCAAGCGGCGCTTCCCGCAGGCCCGCGTCACCCTCGATCCGAACGGGGCGTGGTCCCTGGCCGAGGCCGTCGCCCTCTGCAAGGGCAAGGGCGACGTGCTCGCCTATGCGGAGGACCCGTGCGGGGCCGAGGGGGGCTTCTCGGGCCGGGAGGTCATGGCCGAGTTCCGCCGGGCCACCGGCCTGCCCACCGCCACCAACATGGTCGCCACCGACTGGCGCCAGATGCGCCACGCCATCCAGCTCGGCTCCGTCGACATCCCGCTGGCCGACCCGCATTTCTGGACGATGGCCGGCGCCGTGCGGGTGGCCCAGCTCTGCCGCGACCACGACCTCACCTGGGGGTCGCACTCGAACAACCACTTCGACGTGTCGCTCGCCATGTTCACCCACGCCGCCGCGGCGGCCCCGGGGCGGGTGACCGCCATCGATACCCATTGGATCTGGCAGGACGGGCAGCGGTTGACCCGGGAGCCCTTGCGAATCCGCGGGGGGCTCGTCCAGGTTCCCGAGCGGCCCGGCCTCGGGATCGAGATCGACTGGAGCGAGGTCGAGGCGGCGCACGAACTCTACACGCGCCACGGTCTCGGCGCCCGGGACGACGCCGCGGCGATGCAGGCGCTGATCCCCGGCTGGACCTTCGACAACAAGCGCCCCTGCCTCGTCCGCTGAGGCGGAGCGGGGGCCGCCATGGAGGACGGAATGGAACTCACCGGACACAGCATCGTCGGCGGCCGACCCGCCGAGGGCGAAGGCACACCCTTCCACGCGGTCGAGGCGGCCACCGGCCGGGAGACCGGCCCCCTCTTCCGCGCCGCCACGCCGGAGACGGTCGACCGGGCCTGCGCCCTCGCCGAGGAGGCGTTCGACACCTTCCGCGCCACCGACCCCGCGCGGCGGGCCGCCTTCCTCGATGCGGTCGCCCAGGCCATCCTCGACATCGGCGACCCCCTGATCGTCCGCTGCATGGAGGAGAGCGGGCTGCCCCGGCCGCGCCTGGAGGGCGAGCGCGGCCGCACCGTCGGCCAGCTGCGGATGTTCGCGGGCGTCCTGCGCGAGGGCAGCTTCCTCGACGCGCGGATCGACCCCGCCTTGCCCGACCGCCAGCCCCTGCCCCGGCCGGACCTGCGCCTGCGCAACGTGCCGGTGGGCCCGGTGGCGGTGTTCGGCGCCTCGAACTTCCCGCTGGCCTTCTCCGTCGCCGGGGGCGACACCGCCTCGGCCCTCGCCGCCGGCTGCCCGGTGGTCGCCAAGGCCCACCCGGCCCATCCCGGAACCTCGGAACTCGTCGGCCGGGCCGTCGCCGGGGCCGTGGCCGCCTGCGGACTGCCCGCGGGGGTGTTCTCCCTGCTGTTCGATGACGGCATCGCGGTCGGCAAGCGCCTCGTCTCCGATCCCCGCATCGCGGCGGTGGGCTTCACCGGCTCGCGCACCGGCGGCACGGCGCTGATGGCGCTCGCGGCGGCGCGCCCGGTGCCGATCCCGGTCTATGCCGAGATGAGTTCGATCAACCCGGTGATCCTGCTGCCGGAGGCCCTCGCGACCCGCGGCGGCGCCATCGGCAAGGCCTTCGTCGGCGCCCTCACCCTGGGCTCCGGCCAGTTCTGCACCAATCCGGGCCTCGTCCTGGCGGTGGAGGGGCCGGGGCTCGACGCCTTCCTCGCGGGTGCCGCGCAGGCGTTGGAGGGCGTCGCCGCCCAGACCATGCTGACGCCGGGCATCCACCGCGCCTATGGCGCGGGCGTCGCGGCGCTCGACGCGAACGAGGCCGTGACGCGGCTGGCCGAGGGCCAGGGCGGCGGGGCAACGCAGGGGCGCGCCGTGCTGTTCGCCACCAGCGCCGCCGCCTTCCTGGACGACCACCGCCTCGCGGAGGAGGTGTTCGGCGCGGCGTCCCTCGTGGTGCGCTGCCGCGACCTCGGCGAGGTCCACGCCGTGCTGGCGCGCCTCGAAGGCCAGCTGACGGCGGCGCTGCACCTGGAGGCCGGCGACCATGAGGCCGCCCGCGCCCTGCTGCCCCTGCTGGAGCGCCGGGTCGGGCGCATCCTCGTCAACGGCTTCGGCACGGGGGTCGAGGTGGGCCACGCGATGGTGCATGGCGGGCCCTACCCGGCGACCTCGGACGGCCGCACCACCTCCGTGGGCAGCCTCGCCATCGCGCGCTTCCTCCGGCCGGTCTGCTACCAGGACCTCCCCGACGCGCTCCTGCCGCCGGAGCTGCAGCAGGCCAACCCGCTCGAGATCCCCCGCCGGGTCGACGGCCGCGCCGGGGCGTAACGAGCACCCCCTCCCCCTCATCCTGAGGTGCGGCGACAGCCGCCTCGACGGAGGGCTCCAGGGATCGCCGTGCGGTCCGGAACCCTCCTTCGAGGCCCGCCGCGGCGGGCACCTCAGGAGGAGGATGGAGGGTGGGACGGCGATCTCGCCGGCCCCGTCTCGGGACGGAGCACCAAATACCCCGGGACCGCGACGGCGGCCGGGACTGACGGGAGGCCAGCCATGGATACGCCAACGACCACGCCTCTCGGCATGGGCTCCGCCCCGGCCCCGAAGCCCGCCGGCGATGCCCCCCGCACGATCATGGTCCGCCCGGACGACAACGTCGCCATCGTCGTCAACGCCTTCGGCCTGCCCGCCGGCACGGTGATCCCCGGGGGCATTACCCTCCGGGAGTTCGTGCCCCAGGGCCACAAGGTGGCGCTCACCGACATCCCGGTCGGCGGCCCCGTCCGCCGCTACGGCGAGGTGGTGGGCCTCGCCATCGCGCCCATTCCCCAGGGCAGCTGGGTGGAGGAATCCCGGGTCGAGACCCCGACCGCCCCGGACCTCGCCGCCCTCGACCTCACCCCCCGCCCGCCGGCCCCGTTGCCGCCGCTCGAAGGCTATACGTTCGAGGGCTATCGCAACCCGGACGGCACGGTCGGCACCAAGAACATCCTGGCCATCTCCACCAGCGTGCAATGCGTGGCCGGCACCCTCGATGTCGCGATCCGCAAGATCAAGGACGAGCTGCTGCCGCGCTACCCGAACGTCGACGACGTGGTCGGGCTGACCCACGCCTACGGGTGCGGCGTGGCGATCAACGCCCCCGAGGCGGCGATCCCGATCCGCACCCTCCAGAACCTCGCCCGGAACCCGAATTTCGGCGGCGAGGTGATGGTGGTGGGCCTCGGCTGCGAGAAGCTGGTCTCCGAGCGCCTGCTGCCGGACGGAGCCCCCCCGGGCGGCGTCACCCGCCTGCAGGACGAGCACCATGCGGGCTTCGGCATGATGCTCGACACGATCATGGCCATGGCCGAGGAGCGCCTCGCCGTGCTCGACCGGCGGCGGCGCGAGACCTGCCCGGTCTCCGACCTCGTCGTCGGCCTGCAATGCGGCGGCAGCGACGCCTTCTCCGGCGTCACCGCCAACCCGGCCATGGGGGTCTGCGCGGACATGCTCGTCCGCTGCGGGGCGACGGTGCTGTTCTCCGAGGTGACGGAGGTCCGCGACGCGATCCACCTCCTCGTCCCCCGGGCGGCGACGCCGGAGGTGGCGGGCGCGCTGGTGCGCGAGATGGCGTGGTACGACGACTACCTCGCCAAGGGCGGCGCCGACCGGCGGGCCAACCCCTCGCCGGGCAACAAGAAGGGCGGCCTCAACAACATCGTGGAGAAGGCCCTGGGCTCGGTCGCCAAGTCCGGCACGGCGGCGATCAGCGGCGTGCTGGCGCCGGGCGAGCGGGTGCGGGAGAAAGGCCTGATCTTCGCCGCGACCCCGGCCAGCGACTTCGTCTGCGGCACGCTGCAGCTCGCCTCGGGCATCACCCTGCAGGTCTTCTCCACCGGGCGCGGCACGCCCTACGGCCTCGCCCAGGCGCCGGTGATCAAGGTCGCCACCCGCACGGAACTCGCCGAGCGTTGGTCCGACCTGATCGACTTCGACGCGGGCCGCGTCGCCACCGGCCGGATGACCCTGGAGGAGGCCGGGGCGGACCTGTTCCAGCTGATCCTCGACGTGGCGAGCGGGCACAAGCGCCCCTGGTCGGACCGCTGGGGCCTGTTCAACGACCTGACGCTGTTCAACCCGGCCCCCGTGACCTGATCCGGTCACAAAACGTTACGCCGGCGCCCCCGTCCGTCACACCCCGGAACGGGGCGTGGGCGACCTTCTGCCCCTCCGCCGCGGCCGCCCTGCCGCCGCACGCGGACCCGGAACCCGCTTCCGTTCGCAGAAGGACAGACCGATGCTGAAGATCCTCGCGCCCGCCGCCCTCCTCGCCGGCCTCTCGGTGCCCGCCTCCGCCCTGCCGCTGGTGCAGGATGCCCTGTCCGTCGGGGCCGGCGAAGCGCAGATCGTCCAGGTCTATGGCGGCTGCGGCCCCTATGCCCATCGCGGCCCCTACGGCGGCTGCCGCACCGGGGGGCAGTGGGGCGGGTATGTCCGTGGCCGGTCCTGCCCCGCCGGCTTCCATATCGGCCCCTACGGCCGTCGCTGCTGGCCGAACTGAGCCGGCCCCGCTTCCGCCGACGGGCCCGCGCGCCTCACCGCCCGCAGCGTGAGACGAGCCGCGCGAGCCCCGGCCGCAGCGGCAGGAAGAGGCGATAGGCGGCCTCCGCCAGGGGCAGCACGGGCTGGACGCCGAACACCCGCAGCTCGACGAGGCGGCCGAGCCAGCGCCAGCCCGGCAGGGTGCGCCACAGCCGTGCGAAGGCCGCCGCCCCCGAGGCGAGCCGCCCGTCCGCATCGCGGACATGGAAGCGCCCCAGGGCCGCGTTCCGGTCGAGGCCGGCGCCGAGATCCGGAGCCGCCTCGCCATGCCCGACATTCACGAAGGTGAGCCGGTCGGCCCCCGCGCAGCGGCGATAATGGTCGATCTCGGCCCGGCAGAGCGGACAGCCGCCGTCGTAATAGACGCGCAGCCCCGTCCCCTGTCCCGGGCGGGGGCCGGCCTCGGTATGGGGAACGTCCGCCACGGCCCCGCGCCCCGGCCGGATCAGGCCACCTTGCGCCGGCCCTTCGGCGCCGCCCGGTCGCCGGGGCGGCCGAGCCCGAGGGACTTGGCGAGGCTGGAGCGCTTCTCGCTGTAGGCCAGGGCGACCATCGGGTAGTCGGCCGGCAGGCCGAAGCGCTCGCGGTAGCTGTCCGGGTCGAGCCCGTGCGACGTCAGGTGCCGCTTCAGAGTCTTGTACGTCTTGCCGTCGATGAAGCTGACGATGCCCTCGGGTTGAACGGACTTGCGGATCTGAGCCGGCGAGAGTTTCTCGGAGGGCTCTTCAGTCTTGGTGGCGGCGCCACCTTTGCCGAAGCCCGCGAGAGACGCGTGGACGGTCGCGATCAGGGCCGGCAGATCGCCCGCGGCGACATGGTTGTGCGAGACGTAAGCGGCGACAATTTCGCCGGTCATCTCAATAAATTCGATAGTGTTGTCGTCCGCTTGTCCGGTCATCTGTTGCGCTTTCGGCTAGCCCTCAATCGGTACTTAAAGCAGCAATCAGGATCCTTCAATGGCGCCTTATCTTTTTATAATCACAACCTCAAGATGCCAAATTTAGAAACGATAAGACATGATAGTGGCTTTGCGTGCGCCGCCAGCGGTCAACACGGTGAATGAAGTCTGATCGGTTGGTTCGGGGGCGGTGCGGGCGGCGCAGGCGCGGCGGGGGCGCCCGGCCCGCGGAAACCGGTGTAAAACCCCGCGAAGACACGCAAATCCCGTTGTCTGGAACGGAAAGTGCCGCGCACGCGTAACAGGCCCGCGCGACTCTCTTTAGAGTCTCTAACAAAACCGGGTTTGGCGCGTTGGGTGGAGATGGCGAGACCGCTCCTTCCCGATGGCCTGTGGGCCGAGATCGCACCGCTGCTGCCGCCTGAACGGGCCAAGCCGAAGGGCGGTCGGCCTCGAACCTCCG
>NZ_JAKSXW010000118.1 GCF_022829405.1 Methylobacterium sp. J-076 | reverse complement strand
TCCCAGAAAAAGCCCGTGCCGGTGGTGGACCTGCCCCTCGGCGCCACCGAGGACCGGGTGGTCGGCACCCTCGACCTCGAACGGGCACTCGGCGCCGGCGTGAAGGCGTTCGAGCCGGGGCTGCTCGCCCGCGCCAACCGGGGCTTTCTCTATATCGACGAGGTGAACCTGCTGGAGGACCACCTTGTGGACCTGCTCCTCGACGTGGCGGCCTCGGGCGTGAACACCGTCGAGCGCGAGGGACTGTCCCTGCGCCACCCCGCCCGATTCGTCCTCGTCGGCTCCGGCAACCCGGAGGAGGGGGAGTTGCGTCCGCAGCTCCTCGACCGGTTCGGGCTGGCCTGCGAGGTCACCACCCCCACCGACATCGCCACCCGCATCGCGGTGGTCCGCGCCCGCGACGCCTACGAGCGCGATCCCGACGCCTTCTGCGCCGCCCACGCCAAGGAGGATGCGGCCACCCGCAAGCGGCTGGAGGCGGCGCGCAAGCGTCTCCCGTCCGTGGCCGTGCCGGATGCGGCCCTGGAGCAGGCGGCCCGGCTCTGCCTCGCCCTCGGCACCGATGGCCTGCGCGGCGAGCTGACCCTGATGCGCACGGCCCGGGCGCTGGCCGCCCTCGACGGCGCCGGGACGGTCACCGACGACCATCTCCGCCGCATCGCCCCGGCGGCGCTCCGCCACCGCCTGCGCCGCAACCCGCTCGACGAGTCGGGCTCGACGGCGCGGGTGGAGCGGGCGCTGGCCGAGGTGTTTCCGTGACAGGGTCACCGGCTCTCCCTCCCCCCTCTGCGGCTCCCGGCGCGAGAGGCGGCCGAGCCCCGACACCCTCACCGTCGTCGCGAGCGCAGCGAAGCAACAGAGGGCAGCGAGACGCCGCAACAGGTGGCGGATCCATCGCCTCTGTCCCGGCTCCGCCGTTCCGCCGTCATCGCGGGCGGAGCGATGCAATCCCATCGGCGCCGCCCCATCCCGACACGTCGCGCCCTGGATCGCTTCGGCTTCGCCTCGCGATGACGGCGGAGGGGACGGCCAGCGAAAGCGGCGGGCCGAGGCGATGACACCGCAACCGTCCCAGGACGCGCGAATCCCCCCCGCAGAGGGGGGAGGGAGTGCGGGCGTGTGGGCGGATGCCCTCCTCGCCCTCCGGTTGTTCGCCGCCGACCCGCACGGCCTCGGGGGCGTGGTGGTGCGCGCCGGGCCGGGACCCGTCCGGGAGGCATGGCTCGACCGGCTTCGCGACGCCCTGGGGGCGGAACGCCCCATCCGGCGGATGCCACCGGGGACCGGCGACGAGGGGCTGCTCGGCGGCCTCGACCTCGCCGCGACCCTGTCGGCCGGGCGCCCGGTCTCGCGGACGGGCCTCCTCGCCGGGGCGGATGGCGGGGTGATCGTCGTACCCATGGCCGAACGGCTGGAGCCCGGCACCGCCGCCCGCCTCGCCGCCGCCCTCGATACCGGCCGGGCCGGGCCGGAGGGCGCCTCCGCCCGGTTCGGCCTCGTGCTTCTCGACGAGGGACAGGGCGACGAGGCGGCGCCCGCCGCCCTCGCCGACCGGCTGGCCTTCCGCATCGACCTCGACGCGGTCCCCCCGCGCCTCGCCGCCGGGCCGGACCCCGCGTCGGAGGACGCCGGGCCGGAGGAGGGGGCCGGGGGCGATCCCGTGGCCCTGCTCTGTACCCTCGCGGACGCGTTCGGCATCGCCTCGCCGCGAGCCCCGATCCTAGCCCTGCGGGTCGCGCGGGCGCTGGCCGGGGAGGGGGCGCCGCCCCCGGCCCTCGCGGCGGCGCGGCTGGTCCTCGCCCCGCGGGCCGAGCGCCTGCCCGAACCCGGCCCCGCACCGGAACCGCCGCCGCCCCCGGAGGGCGAGCGGACCGAGACCCCGCCCTCCGAGGGCGAGGCGACCGAGCCCGCCCCGCCGGAGGATGTCGTGCTCGATGCCGTGCGCGCCGCGATCCCACCACGGCTCATCGAATCCCTGCTGACGGGAGGGCCGCGGGCCTCGCAGGCCCGGGCCGGGCGGGGTGGGCGGCCGGAGGCGGTGTCGCGCACGGGGCGCCCGGTCGGCAGCCGGCCGGGGGATCCCCGGCGCCACCGCCTCGACCTCCTGGCGACCCTGCGCGCCGCCGCCCCGTGGCAGGCCCTTCGCCGGGCCGGGGCGCAGGACGGCGCCCTGCGGATCCGCCGGGACGACCTGCGCGTCCGCAAGCTGCGCCGCCGGGTCGAAACGACCACGGTGTTCTGCGTGGATGCCTCCGGCTCGGCCGCCCTGGAGCGGCTCGCGGAGGCGAAGGGGGCCGTCGAGGCCCTGCTGGCGGAGGCGTATGTCCGGCGCGACCGGGTCGCCCTGGTGGCGTTCCGCGGGAGGGGGGCGGATCTGGTCCTGCCGCCGACGCGCTCCCTCACCCGGGCGAAGCGCGGCCTCGCGGGGCTTCCGGGGGGCGGAGGCACGCCCCTGGCCTCGGGGCTCGACGCGGCGCTGGCCGTCGCCCTCGGCGTGCGCCGGGGCGGGGGCAACCCTCTCGTCGTGGTGCTGACCGATGGCCGGGCCAACGTCGCCCGCAGCGGGGAGGGCGGTCGGGCCAGGGCCGGGGAGGAGGCGATCCAGGCTGCCCGCGCCGTCAGGCAGGCGGGGCTGGCGGCCCTGGTGGTCGATACCGGCGCCCGCGGGGGCGGGGCGAAGGCGGTGGCTGACGCGATGGACGCGCGCTATCTGGCCCTACCGCGGGTGGATGGCGGCACGATCGGCGCCGCCGTGAAGGCGATGCGGTGAACCGCTCAGAGGTCGCCGCCGAGACCGATGCCGCTGTCGGCGAGGCGCTGGTGGTGGGCGATCCACGACCGCACGATGTCCTGGAAAAGGCCCGCGACGTTCCAGCCGGCGAAGGGCGCGGCGGCGGTCTCGTGCGTGGGGATGAGAGGTATCATGACCTGCTCCTGAGTGGGGGGTGTCGGCTTTTCTTGAGAGGTCGAAAGATGCGCCCTCTCCCGCAGCGCAACAAGGACGGCGGCATCACCCGTGGCATGCGGCCCCCGCATGGATTTGTCGATATCCACGAAATACTTCCGGGGCGGAAGGATAGCGCCGGACGTCTCCGGAAATCCTGCCGGAGCGACCCCGGCAGGATTGTGCGGCCCGCATTTTGCTGCAATGCCGAAGACACCGTTCGCCTCGTCCCGCCACCCGCATGGCGGCGTTGCGCGCGCAGTGAAGCAACCCAGGGACGCGGGCCGTCTGCGGACGTCGCGCCGCCGGCCCGCGTCGCGGCGCACGCCATGACGGCATCGGGCTGCAGAGCCCCCACCCAACCCACGAGGCCCCCGTGCTGAGCTTCGACACTCCCGACCGGCCCGACTGGACCAGGGACGGCCACGATTGGCCGCACCGGGCGGCGAGCCGCTTCGTCCCGGCGGGGGGCCTGACATGGCATGTGCAGGAGTTCGGCCCGGCCGAGGCACCGGTCCTGCTGCTGCTCCACGGGACGGGGGCGGCGACCCATTCCTGGCGCGGGCTGGCGCCGCTGCTGGCCGGACAGTTCCGCGTGGTCGCGCCCGACCTGCCGGGCCACGGCTTCACCGATCCGCTGCCGGCGCGGGAGCTGTCCCTGCCGGGCATGGCGAAGGCGGTGGGCGCGCTGGTGGCCGAACTCGGCCTCGCCCCGGCCATCGTCGCGGGCCATTCCGCCGGGGCGGCGGTGCTGGCGCGGATGTGCCTCGACGGGGCCCTCGCCCCGCGCCTGTTCGTGGCCTTCAACGGGGCGCTGGCGCCGCTCCCCGGCGCGGCGAGCGTCCTGTTCCCGAGCATCGCGCGGCTGCTGTTCCTGAACCCGCTGACGCCGCGGGTCTTCGCCTGGACGGCGGACCGGGCGGCGGTGCGCCGCCTGATCGAGGGGACGGGCTCGCGCCTCGACCCGGAGGGGCTCGACCTCTACCGCCGCCTCTTCGCCAAGGCGGGCCATGTCCGCGGGGCGCTGGGCATGATGGCGAACTGGGACCTCGACCGCCTGCACCGGGACCTGCCCGGCCTCGCCCTGCGCACGCTGCTGATCGTCGGCGGGGACGACAAGGCGATCCTGCCCGACACCGCCTTCACCCTCCGCGACCGATTGCCCGATGCGCGGGTGGCCCTGGCCCGGGGCCTCGGCCACCTCGCCCACGAGGAGGCGCCGGAGCGGGTGGCCGAACTCCTGCTCGAGGAGGCCCGGGCCGTCGGGGTCGTTTGAGCGCAGGGGGTGGCCCCCAAGCTTCGGCCCACCTAGCTCGCGTATCCGAAATGCATGTGGCGGAATGGTAGTCGCGAATGGCAAGGCCCGTGATCGGCGTCATCGGTAACGCGCGCCAGCTCGACGACCGCTTCCCGGCGCAGGTCGTCGGCATGAACAACCTGCGCTCCCTGGCCGAGGTGGCGGGCGCCCTGCCGCTGGTCTTCGCCGCCTGCCCGAAGGTCACCGATATCGGCGACCTCCTCGACACGGTCGATGGCGTGCTGCTCACCGGCGGCCGCGCCAACATCCATCCCCAGCGCTTCGGCGATGAACCGGGCCCCGCCTACGAGCCCTACGACGAATCCCGCGACGCCCTGGCGCTGCCCCTGGTGGAAGCCTGCGTCGCCCGCGGCGTGCCGATCTTCGGCATCTGCCGGGGCTTCCAGGAGATCAACGTCGCCTTCGGCGGCACCCTCGACCCGGAGATCCGCGAGCT
This sequence comes from Methylobacterium sp. J-076, assembly GCF_022829405.1. Classification (GTDB taxonomy): domain Bacteria; phylum Pseudomonadota; class Alphaproteobacteria; order Rhizobiales; family Beijerinckiaceae; genus Methylobacterium. The sequence goes on along the minus strand of NZ_JAKSXW010000118.1, from coordinate 212,325 downwards.
TCCCGGCCGGATGAACCACCGGATGCCCCGGCTCCCCAACGGCGAGATCCACCCGGACCTGGAGGTGGTCTTCGCCGACCGGCACGAGGTCCGCCTCACGGAGGGCGGCGCCTTCGCCGGCATCATCGGCCGGGACAGGATCCGCGTGAACTCCCTCCACGGCCAGGGCGTCCGGTCGCTCGGCCCCCGGGTCGTGATGGAGGGCATCGCCGAGGACGGGACCATCGAGGCGATCCGCATCGGCGAGGCGCCGGGCTTCGCCCTCGGCGTCCAGTGGCACGCCGAGCACGACACCGCGACGAACCCGGTCAACCGGCCGCTGATCGCGGCGTTCGGCCGGGCCGCGGCGGAGCATGCGCGGACCGGCGCCTGAGCCCGTCCGGCCATGCCCCCTTGTCCCGCGTGCGACCGCCCGATGTCGCGCTCCCCGGCGCCGGCCGGCGCCCTAGTTTCCCGCTGATGCAGATCCATCTCGACGCGCTTGGCGGGGTCGCGGGCGACATGTTCGTCGCCGCCCTGCTCGATGCCTTCCCGGAGCACGAGGCCGGCACCGCCCGGAGCGTGCGCGCCGCCCTGGCCGGGGCGGCGCCGGGCGATGCCGCGGCGGTGGCCTGTGCGCTGTCCCCCCATTCCGACGGCATCCTCACCGGGCGCCGCTTCAAGGTCACCCGCGACGGACGCCCGGCCGAGGAGAACGGCCACAGCCACCACGCGCACAGCCACGATTTTCACAGCAACGATTCTCACGGCCATGACGCGCACGGTCATGACGGGCATCACGCTCACCATCACCATGACGGGGGCCACCACCCTCCGGCGCCTGCCCACCACGGCCACCGCCGGTGGGCCGAGATCCGCGACGGCCTGCGCCGGGCGGACCTGATGCCGGAGGTCGCCGGCCATGCGCTGGCGATCTTCGGGCACCTCGCCGACGCCGAGGCGCGGGTCCACGGGATCGGCGTGGACGAGGTGGCCTTCCACGAGGTCGGCGCCTGGGATTCCATCGCCGACATCGTGGCCGCCGCCCATCTCGCGGCGGCCCTGGACGCGAGCGCCTGGACGGTGTCGGCCCTGCCGCTGGGCGGTGGGCGGGTGAAGACCCAGCACGGCCCCCTGCCGGTGCCGGCCCCGGCCACGGCGCTCCTCCTCGCCGGCTTCGCCATGGTCGATGACGGCATTCCCGGCGAGCGCGTGACGCCCACCGGCGCGGCGATCCTGCGCCACCTCTGCCACGGGGCCGCCCGGTCCCCCGGGGCACGGGTCCTCACCCGGACGGGGACCGGGTTCGGCGGGCGGACGCTGCCCGGCATCAGCAACTGCCTGCGGGTGCTGGCCTTCGGGGAGGGCGCCCCGGCGGCGGAGGGCCACCGGGAGATCGGCGTGATCGAGTTCGAGGTGGACGACCAGACCGCCGAGGACCTCGCCCAGGGCCTCGACCGGATCCGCGCCCATGCCGACGTCCTCGACGTGGTGCAGATGCCGGTCTTCGGCAAGAAGGGGCGGATGATGACCCATGTCCGGGTGCTCGCCCGCGTCGCCGGGCTCGACGGGGCCATCGCCGCCTGTTTCCGGGAGACCACGACCATCGGCCTGCGTCACCGCACGATGGCCGGCATCGCCCTGCCGCGCGAGAGCGTGACGGTGGAGGCCGAGGGCCGGGAGGTCCGGGTGAAGACCGTCGCCCGGCCGGGCGGGCGCACCGCCAAGGCCGAGGCCGACGACGCCCTGTCCGGGCAGGACCACGCGACGCGCGCCCGCCTGCGCCGGGCGGCGGAGCGCATCGCCCTCGCGCGGGGAGACGGGGAATGACCGGAACCGCCCGCGAACGCCTCGAACAGGTCCTGAGGGAGACCGGCCCGCTCACGGTGGCGGTCAGCGGCGGCGTCGACAGCCTGACGCTGGCCGCCCTGAGCCACCGCGTGCTGGGATCGGCCGCGGCGATGGTCCACGCCGCTTCGCCCGCCGTGCCCGGCGAGGCGACGGCGCGGGTGCGCGCCGAGGCCGCCCGGGAGGGCTGGGACCTGCGCGTCGTGGAGGCCGGCGAGTTCGCCGACGCCCGCTACCGGGCGAACCCGGTGAACCGCTGCTTCTTCTGCAAGACCAACCTCTACGGGACGATCCGCACCGTCACCGACCGGCAGATCGTCTCGGGCGCCAACCTCGACGACCTCGGCGAGTACCGCCCCGGCCTCGACGCCGCCCGCGAGCACGGGGTGCGCCACCCTTACGTCGAGGCGGGCCTCGACAAGGCGGCGGTCCGGGCGCTCGCCCGCGACCTCGGCCTCGGGGCGGTGGCGGAACTGCCCTCCGCGCCCTGCCTGTCGAGCCGGGTCGAGACCGGCCTGCGGATCGAGCCCGAGACGTTGGCCTTCATCCACGCGGTGGAGGGGATGGTGGGCGGCGCCCTCGGACCCGGCAGCGCCCGCCGGGCGGTGCGCTGCCGGGTCCGGGCGGAGGGCGTGGTGATCGAGCTCGACCCCGCGAGCCTCGACGCCCTTGAGCCCCCGGCCCGCGACGACCTCGCCCACCGGATCGCGGCGGCGGCCCCGGCCGGGCTCGCGGACAGCGGTATCCGCTTCCAGCCATACCGGGTCGGCAGCGCCTTCCTCACCGGAGACACCGCATGAGCCCGCCTCCCGCCGTCTCTGCGAGCGCAGGGACGCAATCCAGGAACGCGCCCCGTCCGGAAGCCGCCCGCCGCCCTGGGTGGCTTCACTCCGTTCGCCATGACGGTGGTGGTCAGCCGACCTGCCTCGTCTTTGCGAGCGACGCGAAGCAATCCAGGGACGCGCCACATCCGGAAGCCGCCCGCTGCCCTGGGTTGCTTCACTCCGTTCGCAATGACGGTGGTGATCGATCGACCCTCTTCGTCTTTGCGAGCGACGCGAAGCAATCCAGGGACGCGCCCCATCCGGAAGCCGCCCGCAGCCCTGGGTGGCTTCACTCCGTTCGCAATGACGGTGGTGATCGATCGACCCTCTTCGTCTTTGCGAGCGACGCGAAGCAATCCAGGGACGCGCCCCGTCCGGAAGCCGCCCGTTGCCCTGGGTGGCTTCACTCCGTTCGCAATGACGGTGCGGGTGGGATGAGCGCCGGAGACATCGCATGAGCGTCACGGACGAGTTCACCCTCGATTTCGGCCGGGCCGAGCGGATCGGCCTGGAGGAGGCGATCTACTGCGCCGGCAAGTCGCCGGAGCAGATCGACGCCATCCTCGACGCGGCGGCGGAGCGGGGCGCCCGCTTCCTCCTCACCCGCCTCGATGCGGACAAGCTCGGCGCCCTCTCCGGCGCCCACCGCCGCCGGCTCGACCATTGCCCGGTCTCCCGCACCGCCGTCTTCGGCGAGCCCCGGCCGGTGGAAGGCACGCCCTCCGTGGCGGTGGTGGCCGCCGGCACCTCGGACGTGCCCGTCGCCCGGGAGGCGCTGCGCACGCTCCACTACCAGGGCCGCGGGGCGACCCTCATCGCCGATGTCGGCGTCGCCGGCCTGTGGCGCCTGACGCAGCGGATCGAGGAGATCCGCACCTTCCCGGTGGTCATCGTGGCGGCGGGGATGGATGCGGCCCTGCCGAGCGTCGTCGGCGGACTCGTGGCCGCGCCGGTGATCGCGGTGCCGACCTCCGTCGGCTACGGCATCGCCGCGGGGGGGCAGGTGGCCCTGAACTCGGTGCTGGCGAGCTGCGCGCCGGGCATCACCGTCGTCAACATCGACAACGGCTACGGTGCGGCCTGCGCCGCCCTGCGCCTGCTGCACGCGGCCGAGCGCCTCGCCCGGCGCACCGAACGATGACGCCCGGCAACCGTTGATCCCGCGACCCACCGGAGCACCCCGATGACTCCCGATCAGACACCTTCACGGAGACCGACATGGAACGCCGCGACTTCCTCAAGGGCGCTGCCCTCGGCGCCGGCCTCACCGCGGTCAGCCCTGCGGGGGCGGCCGTGAGCGACACCGGCCTGCCCAACACCCGGCCGCAGGACCCGGCCGACCTGCCGCTGATCTCCGATCCCGGCGAGCGCCGGGGCGAGATGCTCTACCGGAAATTCGGCAAGACCGACGAGACGATCTCGGCCATCGGCATGGGCGGGTTCCACCTCGGCAAGGGCGCCGTGACGGACGCCGAGGCGACCCGGCTGGTCCATGAAGGGATCGACCGCGGCATCACCTTCATGGACAACTGCTGGGACTACAACGAGGGCCGCTCCGAGGAGCGGATGGGCATCGCCCTCGAGCAGAACGGCTCCCGCAACAAGGTCTTCCTGATGTCCAAGATGGACGGGCGGACCAAGGAGGAGGCGATCAAGCAGATCGACCAGTCGCTGCGCCGCCTGCGCACCGACCATATCGACCTCGTCCAGCACCACGAGATCCTGCGCTTCGACGATCCCGACCGGGTCTTCGCCGAGGGCGGCGCCATGGAAGGGTTCATGGAGGCCAAGAAGCAGGGCAAGCTCCGCTACATCGGCTTCACCGGCCACAAGGACCCGCGCATCCACCTGCAGATGCTCACGGTGGCGCAGGAGCGGGGCTTCCACTTCGATTCCTGCCAGATGCCGCTCAACGTGATGGACGCGCATTTCCGCTCGTTCGGCCATCTCGTGCTGCCGCACCTCGTCCGCGAGGGCATCGCGCCGCTGGCCATGAAGACCTTCGGCGACGGGGTGATCCTGAAGTCGGACGCGCCGATCAAGCCGATCGAGTACCTGCACTTCTCCCTGAACCTGCCGGTCTCGGTGGTCATCACCGGCATCCAGAACCAGCGGGACATGGATCAGGCCTTCGAGGCGGTGAAGACCTTCCAGCCCATGGACAAGGCGAAGGTGGCCGAACTGCTCTCGCGGGCGAAGCCCTACGCCCTGGAGGGCAAGTACGAGCTGTTCAAGACCAGCGCGACCTTCGACGGCACCGCCAAGAACGCGGCGTGGCTCGGCGAGGACGTGCAGGGGGTGAAGAAGCTCGCCCCCGTGATGGAGTAGGGCCCGCCACGTCCCTCCCCCCTCCGCGGGGGAGGGAGCGCGCGGCCGGACGTCATCCCGGGCCATGTACGACCCTTGCCCCCCGCCGCACGGCGGGGGACAGTGCCTGCGACGCCGCATGAGACGGCGCGCAGGGGAGGTCGCATGGAGATCGCTGTCGTCGGCGGCGGGCTGATGGGCCACGGGATCGCCCTGGTCCTGGCGCTCGCGGGGCACGGGGTCCGGATCACCGACACCCGCGCCGAGATCCGCGCGGCGGTGCCGGGCCTGATGGCCTCGGCGCTGGCCACCCTGCGGGAGGCCGGCGCCGCCCCGGAGGGCTGGGACGGGGACCGTCTCGCCCGGGCGGTGCGGATCGAAGCGGGCCTGCCCGCCGTGGTGGAGGGCGCCGCCCTCGTCATCGAGGCGATCACCGAGAACCCCGAGGCCAAGCGCGGCCTGTTCGCGCACCTCGACCGGCTCTGCCCGCCGGAGACGATCTTCGCCAGCAACACCAGCTACCTCGACGTGTTCCCCCTCATCCCCGAGGGCCGGCAGGCCCGCGCCCTGGTGATGCACTGGTACACGCCGCCCTACATCATCGACCTCGTGGACGTGGTGCCGGGGCCGGGGACCGACCCGGCGGTGATCGCGGCGATGGCCGACCTCGTGACCGGCCTCGGCCAGACGCCGGTGGTGCTGAAGCGCTTCGTGCCGGGCTACATCGCCAACCGCATCCAGCAGGCGATCAGCGCCGAGGTGTTCCACCTGCTGGACGAGGGCTACGCCACGCCCCGGGAGATCGACGAGGCCATCATCCACGGCCTGTCCCTGCGCATCCCGATCCTCGGCCACCTCGCCAAGGCCGACTTCACCGGGCTGGAACTGACGCAGCGCGCCCTCGCCAACCGGACCTACGCCCCACCGCCGCCCCGGGAGCGGTCCGAGACCCTGGATGCCCTCTGCGCCGGGGGTCGCACGGGCGTGATGGCGGGTGCGGGCTATTTCGACTGGGGCGGGCGCGACCCGGCGGAGCTGTTCCGCGAGCGCGACCGCAAGCTCCTCGCCCTCAAGAAAGCGATGGCCGGAATCGGCCGGATGGAGGGGACATGATCGGCGCCGATCTCTCCGGCAGGCGGGTGCTCGTGACGGGCGCCTCCTCCGGCATCGGGCTCGCCACGGTGGCCCTGTTCGCCCGCAACGGCGCCACCGTCGCCCTCAACCACCTGCCCGGCGACGACCGGGGACCGGCCGAGGCGGAACGCCTCGCGGGGCAGGGCCTCGCGGTCATGGCCCTGCCGGGCGACGTGTCCGAGCCCGGCGAGGCCGAGGCCATGGTCGCTTGCGGCATCGCCCGGCTCGGCGGGCTCGACGTGCTGGTGAACAATGCCGGCACCTCCGGCACCGCCGCGCCCATCGCCTTCGAGGACCTCGACGCGATGACCGAGGCGTTCTGGCAGACGATCCTCTCGACCAACCTCGTCGGGCCCTACCGCTGCGCCCGTGCCGCCGCGCCGGCCCTGCGGGAGGCGCGGGGCGCCATCGTCAACACCGCCTCGGTGGCGGGCCTCGGCCGGCGGGGCTCGTCCATCGCCTATTCGGCGAGCAAGGCCGGCCTCATCAACCTCACCCGCAGCCTCGCCCGGGCGCTGGCCCCGGAGATCCGCGTGAACGCCGTGGCGCCGGGCCTCGTGGAGACGGCGTGGACCGCCGCATGGCCCGCCGAGCGCAAGGCCGCCACCCTGGAGCGGACCATGCTCGCGCGGCTGGCCAAGCCCGAGGACATCGCGGAGGCGATCCTCTTCCTCGGGGCCGGGGCAGCCTACATCACCGGCGAGACAATCACCGTGGACGGAGGCGCGAAGTAGGCAAGCGCCACCGACATCCAGAACGCCGTCGCGGGCGCCAACGAAGCCATGACGGGGAGGGAGAGGGGAACAGTCTCCGCCCCTCAGGCGGCGGCCGGCTCGGCGTCGAGGTCGAGGTCGATGGTGGCGCAGTTCTCCAGGAACGTGCCGGTCAGGTGGTAGAAGAACGTGCCGTGGCCCACCACCGCGATGGTGCGCTCGGGCCGCCCCCGCAGCCATTCCCGGAACCCGGCGACCCGGCGGTCGAACAGGGGGCGGGGCTCGATGGGCAGGCCGAAGGTGAGGTCGGCGCCCTCCTCGGCGTGCCACCAGACCTCAGGCAGGTGCCCGACATCGAGGTGCGGGAAATCCGCCGCCAGCTCGGACGCCGCCCGGCCGACATCGCAGCTGCTCTCCTGGCACTCCCGGTGGAGCACCTCGACCAGGAGGCGGGGCGCGCTCGGATGGTCCTCGAAGGCGAGCGCCGCCGTCTGGATCGCCCGGGTGAGCGGCGACACCACCACCAGCTCGAAGGGGATGTCCCGGAGCCGCGCCCGGGCCGCCTTCGCCTGCGCCTCGCCCTTGGGGGTGAGGCGCGCGTCACGGTGGTTGGGATCGACCCCCGTCGCCCGGTGGGCGGCGTTGAAGGTCGATTCCCCGTGGCGGAGGCAGACGATGCGTGTCTCTGTTCCCATCGTACCTGAAGCTGGCCTGTGAAACGCGTGCTGTGGAAGGGGCTTACGAGAAGCGGCCGCCACGCTGGATGACCTCGATCTTGTAGCCGTCGGGGTCGGTGGCGAAGAAGAACCGGGCGAGCGGCGTGTCGCCGTGCTTGAGGGTCTTCAGGTCGGTGACGGTGAAGCCGGCCTCCTTGTGGCGGGCGTGCTCGGCCTCGACATCCTCCACGACGAAAGCGAGGTGGCCGTAGCCGTCGCCCATGTCGTAGGGCTTCTCCCGGTCCTTGTTGACCGTCAGCTCCAGCTCGAAGGGCGAGGACGGGTCGCGCAGGTAGAGCAGGGTGAAGTCCGGGAAGTCGAACCGGTCGGCGGGCTCCAGGCCGAAGGCGCGGGAATAGTAGTCGCGGGAGCGCGCCTCGTCGCGGACGCGGATCATGCTGTGGACGGGCTTGGCCATGGGCTCGCGGGTTCCGTGGGCGGGATGGGGCAGATGTGGTGCGCTGCGCCGATCAGGAAAGGGCGGCTCACTGCCCGATGCGAACGGTCTCGATCATCGCGCCGGCCGGGGCGAAGGCCTCCGGGTCGGTGCCGGTCATCCAGACCTGGCCCGCGAGGGCGTCCAGCGCCTCGAACAGGCCGAGCCGGCGCCGCGGGTCGAGATGGGCGGCGACCTCATCGAGCAGGATCGCCGGGGCGATGCCGCTCATGGCCCGCACCAGCCGCGCATGGGCGAGGACGAGGCCGATCAGCAGGGCCTTCTGCTCCCCCGTCGAGGCGGTGCCCGCGGGCACGTCCTTGGGGCCGTGGCGGACCACCAGGTCCGTGGTCTGCGGCCCGGTGAGGGTGCGCCCGGCCGCCCGGTCCCGGGGGCGGCCGTTGCGCAGGGCCAGCCGGAAGCGATCCTCGGCCTCGATGGCCGGCCATACCGCCACGAGGTCGTCGAGGTCGCCCTCCAGGCGGATGGAGGCCCAGGGGAAGGGCTGCGCGTCGTCGCGGGTCTGGGCGATCAGCCCGTCCAGGCGCTCCACCGTCTCCCGCCGGGCGAGCGCCACCGCGACGCCGAGTTCGGCGATCTCGCGCTCGATGGCGTCGAGCCAGCGGGCATCCTGGCCCGGCTCGTCCAGCAGGCGGTTGCGCGAGCGCAGCGCTCGCTCCAGGGCCGAGACCCGGGCGCCGTGGCCGGCATCGACCGCCAGCACCAGCCGGTCGAGGAAGCGGCGCCGGTCGCCCGCGGGGCCGCGGAACAGGGCGTCGAAATCGGGGGTGAGCCAGACCACCCGGAAGAATTCGCTGAAGACGACGGGGGAGCCCGCCGACGCGCCATCGACCCGGCACAGTCGGCTCGCCCGCCCGTCGAAACCCGGCGGCTCCATCCCCGTGCCGAGGCGATGCCCGGCCCCGTCCCGGTCGAGGGTGAGGGAGACGGCGAAGCCCCCCGCGCCACCCGTGCGGGCCATGGCCGAGAACTCCGCCCGGCGCAGGCCGCGGCCCGGGGCGAAGAGGGAGATCGCCTCCAGGATGTTCGTCTTCCCGGCCCCGTTCTCGCCCACCAGGGCGACGAGGCGGGCGTCGGGCTTCAGGTCGAGGTCAGCATGGTTGCGGAAGTCGCGGACGATCAGGCGGCTGAGGCGCTGGTCGGGGGGGGCCGGGTTTGGCGCGTCTGACATGCGGCGGGGTTCGGGGCCGGCTCGGGTGGTCCTGACGGGGGAGGACCCGCTGTAGCCGCTGCGGGCGGGAACGCCAATGCGACCGCGATGACCGGGACGATCAGCCCGCCCGGCCGGGATCGAGCAGGGCCGAGACCCGGGTGGCGAGGTCGGCCGAGCGGAAGGGCTTGGCCAGGACCGGCAGGTCCGGAGGGATCTGCATGGCCTCGGCATGGCCGGTGAGGATCAGCACGGGCAAGCCGGGCGCCCGGGCCCGCACCTCCGAGGCGAGTTCCACGCCGCTCATCCCCGGCATGGCGAGGTCGGCCACCACGAGGTCGAACCGCTCCTGCGCCAGCAGGTCGAGGGCGGAGGTCCCGTTGCCGGCCTCGGTCTCGTGGTAGCCGAACCCGGCCAGGAACGAGGCCGTGACGTGGCGCACCTCCGGGTCGTCGTCGACCACGAGAATGCGGGCCGGGCGGGCGGCGGCCGGCACCGCGGCGTCGCCCTGGTCGTCCTCCTCCGGCGCGGTGACGGCGAAGGGCAGGGCGAGCTCGACGCTGGTGCCGCGGTCGACCTCGCTCTCGATGGAAAACCGCCCCTTCGATTGCTGGGCGAGGCCGAACACCATCGCGAGCCCGAGGCCGGTGCCCTGGCCCACCGCCTTGGTGGTGAAGAACGGCTCGCAGACCCGGCGCAGGATCTCCTCCGGGATGCCCACGCCCTCGTCGGTGACGCGGATACCGAGATAGGCGCCGTCGGCGATCTCCGGGTCGCCCTCGATCACCATGCGGTGGGTGGCGATGGTGACCGCGCCGCCCTCCGGCATGGCGTCCCGGGCGTTGATGCAGAGGTTGAGCACCGCCAGTTCGAGCTGGTCGGGGTCGACCTGCGCGGCGGGCAGGCCGGGGGCCAAGTCCGTGCGCACGCTGACGCGGCCACCGAGGCTGCTCGAGAACAGTTCGCTCATGCCCTCGATCAGGGCGTTCACGTCCGTCGCCCGGGCCTGGAGGTCGTGGGCGCGGCTGAAGCTGAGGAGGCGCTTGGTGAGGGAGGCGCCCCGCTCGGCCGCCCCGCGGGCGTTCTCGATCAGGCGCTGCACCCGCGGCAGGTCGGCGACCTTGGGCCCCGCGAGCTCGAGGCTGCCGAGGATCGCGGTGAGCAGGTTGTTGAAGTCGTGGGCGATGCCCCCGGCGAGCGTCCCCAGCGCCTGCATCTTGTCCGATTGGCGCAGGCGCGCCTCCAGGCTCTTCTGCTCGGTGACGTCCCGCTCGATCACCGCGAGGTGGGAGACGGCGCCCCCGGCATCGCGGATCGGCACGCGGACGACCTCGCTCCACCGTTCGGCGCCGGGCAGCCCCTCGCTGGTGAGCGCCTCCGCGACGCCTCCGGCCCGGATCGCCTCCGCGTCGGCCCGGGCGGCGGCCTGCGCCTTCGGGTCGGGCAGGTCGGCCTCCCGCAGGTTCAGGCAGTCGCCGAGCTCGTGGCCGAGCAGGGCGGCCTTGCGGGCGTTGAGGCGGACGAAGCGCCCCTCCGCGTCCTTGAAGCTGATCGCGTCGGCGGCGTGGTCGAGCAGGCCGCGCAGCAGCGCCCGCTCGGTGGCGAGGTCGCGCCCGAGGCGGTGGCGGGCGTAGGCCTGGGCGACGGTGCCGCGCAGGATGCCGGGATCCCAGGGCTTGGTGACGTAGCCGACGATGCCGCCCCGGTTGAGGGCGGCGATCACGGCGGTGATGTCGGCGTAGCCGGTGAGCAGGATCGCCTGGGCGTCGTGGAAGGCGCGGGCCTCGGCGAGCAGGGCGTCGCCGCTCAGGCCCGGCATCCGCTGGTCGGAGACGATCACCGCGATGTCCGGCTCCGCCCGGAGGATCTCCAGGGCGTCGGCCGGCCGGCTCGCCGTGAGGACCCGGTAGGTGTCCTCGAACAGGTCTTCGAGGGCGATCAGGATATCCGGCTCGTCATCGACGGCCAGAATCGTGCCCTGTCGCGCCGTAGCGCCGCCCCCGGTCTCACTCATGCGCGTGCGCCGCCTGCCGCGGAATCCCGATCACGAAGCAGGCACCTCCAGTTGGAGCCGTCTCCACAGTAAGCGAGCCGCTATGCGCCTGAACGACGCTGTAGGCAATCGCGAGACCCAGCCCCGTCCCGGCCCCGACGGGCTTCGTGGTGAAGAACGGCTCGAAGATCTTTTCCCGCAGATTCTCGGGGATCCCGGGCCCCGTGTCGCTGATGCGGATCTCGTCGCAGACCTCGTTGGAGCGGGTCGCCACGCGGATCGTCCCGCCCTCGGGCATCGCGTCCGCGGCGTTGCCCAGGATGTTCATCACCACCTGGTTGAGGAGGGCCGGGGTGCAGTGGATCTCCGGCCGGCCGGAGAAGGTGCGCTCCACGGCGATCCGGTCGCCGAGCTTGTGCTGGATCAGGGCCAGCACGGTCTCGATGGCCTCCGGCACGTTGACCAGGGCCCGCTCGCCCTCGTCCAGGCGGGAGAACTTGCGCAGGTTGAGGACGAGGTCCTGGATGCGCGTCAGGCCGAGGCGCATCGCCCCGATCCGGCTCCGGGCCTTCTCGACGGACTTGGCCCCCGCCGCGGGATCGACCTGGGACAGCTCCCCGAGGATCCGCTCGACGGTGCCCTGGTGGGCGAGGATGAAGGCCAGGGGGTTGTTGATCTCGTGGGCGATGCCGGCCACCAGCTCGCCGAGCGAGGCCATCTTGGCGGCCTGGACGAGCTTCGCCTGGGCCTCGGTGAGGCGGTGGTTGGCCTCGGCGAGGTCCTGGTTCGCCCGCTCCAGGGCGTCGGCGAGGCTGGCGCGGGCCTCCGCCGCCTCGGCCTCGGCGCGGGCGCGCTCCACGGCCCGCTCGCGCTGGCCGAACTCGCCGGCGATCCGCCGGTCGTCCTCCTCCAGCAGGCGGCGGCGGACGAACCCCCGCACCCGGAGCGCCAGCACCTCGGCGTCGGTCTTGGAGATCACGTCGTCGGCGCCGGCCGCGAAGGCCTGGACGAGGAAATCCTTGGCCGGGTCGCTGCCGGAGATGGCCACGAGGTGGAAGCCCGCCCCCACCGCGTTCTCCCGGCGCAGGTCGATCTCCTTGCACAGGGCGAGGCCGTCATAGGCGTGGCCGAGGAGGTCCAGGGTCACGCAGTCGAAGGCGCCGTCCCGGGCGTCGAGGGCGGCGAGCGCCGCCGCGGGCCCGTCCGCCACGGCGACCTGATGTCCGTCCTGCCCCAGCAGCCCGGCGAGGAAGGTGCGGTAGGTGGCGCTGCCGTCGATGACGAGGATGCGGCCCCGGCGGAAGGCGGCGGCGCCGGGGTTGTCGTCGCCCCCGGCCCGGCGCTCGCGCAGCAGGGCGCGGATGCGCAGGATCATCAGGTCCCGGTCGGCGGATTTCGGGAGGTAGGCATCGGCCCCGCTCTCCAGGCCCTGGCGCTCGCCGCCGTTGCCGCCGGTGAGCATCAGCACCGGCAGGGCGCGGGTGCGCAGGGACAGGCGCATCTGCCGGATCAGCTCGTCGCCGTTCATGCCGGGCAGGTGATAGTCGGCCACGACGAGGTCCGGCTGGGCCTCGTTGAGGGCGTCGAGGGCGGTCTCCGCGCAGGCGCAGCGGGACACGCTGAAGCCGTGGGCCTCCAGAAACAGCCGCAGTTCGAGGGCCTGGGTCTCCGAATCCTCCACGAGGAGGATCCGGGCCGGCTCGCCCGCGGGGGTTCCGCTCACGGGACCGTCCCGGGCATGGCCAGCCGCATCACGTGCCCCGCGACCCGGTCGAGGGGCAGCACGGCCCGCGCCGCCCCGAGGCGCACCGCCGCCGCGGGCATGCCGTAGACCACCGCCGTGCTCTCGTGCTCGGCCACCGTCTGCGCCCCCGCGGCGTGCATGTCGGCGAGGCCGACCGCCCCGTCCTCGCCCATCCCGGTGAGGAGCACGCCGATGCCCGCGGCCCCCGCCTGCCGGGCGAGGGAGCGGAACAGCACGGTCGCCGCCGGGCGCTGCCCGGAGACGGGGGCGGACTCGTTCACCCGCATCACGAGGTTGGAGCCGAGTTCGAGGTGGCGGTCGCCGGGGGCGACGTAGACCCGGCCCGGCTCCGCCCGCTGCCCGTCGCGGGCCAGCGCCACCGGCAGGGCGACGACGCTGTCGAGCCACGCGGCGAAGCCCTCCATGAAGGCGGCGCCCATGTGCTGCACCAGCAGCACCGGCAGGGCGAAGTCCGCCGGCAGGCCGCCGATCACCTTGGCGAGGGCCGGGGGGCCGCCCGTGGAGGCGGCGATGCCCAGGACGCTCGGCGACTGGCCGAAGGCGGCGACCGGCGGCGACGGCGGGGTGGCCAGCGCGACCCGGCCCGACCATTCGGAGCCGATGGGCCTGCGGCGGATCACCGGCACCTGGGCCATGATCCGCAATTGCGTGCAGATCTCGCCGGCCACGGATTCGTAGCCCGCATGGGTCGTGGCCACCGGCTTCTCCACCACCGAGAGGGCACCGGCCCGCAGGGCGTTCATGGAGATGTGGAGGGAGGAATCCTCCACCGCGTCGGCGATGACGACGATGGGGGTCGGCCGCTCGGCCATGATCCGCCGGGTGGTCTCCAGCCCGTCGATGCCGGGCAGGCGGATGTCCATGGAGATCACGTCCGGGCGGGCACCCGCGATGGCCGACAGCGCCTCCTCCCCGGAGGCCACCGCCGCCACGAGTTCGAGGCGGGGATCGCGCGAGACGATGTAGCGGAGCAGCTCGCGCACCACGAGGCTGTCCTCGACGATCATCACCCGGACGGGGCTCACGGCCTGTCTCCCAAGGGGTTTTGCCGGCGCTCGCTGCGCACGCCCACCACCGCACCATCGTCATCGCGGGCGGCGCGAAGCCATCCAGCGGCGCCACGCCCGGTCACGGCCCGCGGCCCTGGGTTGCTTCGCTGCGCTCGCCATGACGGCGAGGGGACGAGACCCGCCGCGCCCACCACCGCACCGCCGTCATGGCGAGCGGCGCGAAGCCATCCAGCGGCGCCACGCCCGGACACGGCCCGCGAACCTTGGTCGCTTCCCTGCGCCCGCCATGACGGAGTGGAGGAGAGGCCGGTCACAGCAGCTGCCCGATCGTCTCAAGGAGCTTGCGCTGGTCGAAGCTCTGCTTCGTCATGTAGGCGTCGGCGCCGAGGTCGAGGCCGCGGGCCACGTCCTCCGGGTCTCCGCGGGAGGTCATCAGCACCGTGGGCAGGCGGGCGAAGCGCTCGTCGGCGCGCAGGGCCTTCAGCAAGCCGAACCCGTCGAGGCGCGGCATCTCCACGTCGGCGAGCACGAGGTCGACGGGTTCGACCTCGGCGCGCAGACGGTCGAGGGCGTCCTGCCCATCGACGCAGACGACGACGCGGTAGCCGGCGGCCTCCAAGATGCCCTTCTCCAAGGTGCGGGTGGTGATCGAATCGTCCACAACGAGGATCGTGGCGCGCGCCTGTCCGCGCGCCCGGGACCCCGGAGCGGTGTCCGGGTCCGAACGTGGCGCCTGCCCATGGGTTCCAGCGGCCCCGGCCCGCGCGGCGAGCCCGTCCGGGTCGAGGACCAGGACCGGGCGGTCCCCCGGCAGGATCGCGGTGCCGGCGATGAGGGCGGAATCGCCGCCGATCTCCGGGGCGGGCAGCACCAGCAGGGAGCGCACGTCGCTCAAGCCATCGACGGCGAGGGCGATGTGCCCGCCCTCCACCCGCAGCACCACGGCTGTCAGGCGGGCCGCATCGGGATCGGGGGCGGCACCGAGCATGCCGGCGAGCTCGGCGACCGGCAGGGCGGCCTCGCCGGGCTTGGCCGGCGGGAGCATGGTCCGGCCCATGGCCTGGGTGAGGCCCCCCCGGGGGAGGCGGACCAGCCGCTCCACCGCGGAGGAGGGCAGGGCGCAGGTATGCCCCCCCGCCTCGACGAGGAGCAGGCTGCGCCGGGCCGCCGAGAGGGGCAGGCTGAACGCCAGGGTCGTGCCGGCGGGGACGCGCGGCTCCAGGCGCACGCTGCCCTGGAGGGACCGGGCGGCGTCGGCGGCGACCGAGAGGCCGTAGCCGCGCCCCGACAGGGTGTCGATGGCGGCGGCCGTGGAAAAGCCGGGCTCGAAGACGAGGCGCAGCAGCGTCTCGGGGTCGCCCGGGGCCTCCGGGGCGAGGAGCCCGCGCTCCCGGGCCGCCGCCTCGATGCGGGCGAGGTCCGGCCCCGGCCCGTCGTCGTGCACCGCCACGCGCAGCCGGGCGCCGCGCAACGCCACCTCCAGCACCAGCCCCAGGGCCTCGGGCTTGCCGGCGGCCCGGCGGATCTCCGGCGGCTGCCACGCGTGGCTCAGGGCGTTGCGCAGGGCGTGCAGGAGCGGGTCCTTCAGGGCCTGGAGGGTCGCCCGCTCCACCGGCAGGTCGAGGCCGGTGACGGCGAGGTCGAGCTCCCGGCCCTGCTCCCGGGCCGTGTCGCGGATGGTGCGGGCCAGGGGGCCGAGCACGGTGTCCGCCGGCACAAGGGCGAGGCGCTCGGATTCGGTCCGCACCCGCGCCGCCGCGCCCTCGACGGCGCTGAGGGAGGCCGTCTGCCGCCGCGCATGGTCGGCGGCCTCCCGGGCGAGCCCGGCGAGGCCGGCGGTGAGGGCGCGGATGCCGGGGCCGGCCTCGGCCGAACCGAGGGCTTCGGCCGAGGCCTGAAGCCCGCGCAGGGACGCGGCGATGCGCTGGATGCCCTCCGCGGCGGACGCCTTGGCGGCCAGGGTGGTGGACAGGTCGGCGCTCGCCCGCAGCAGCGCCGTCACCGTCTCGGCGGGGACGCGCAGGAAGGAGGCGGGCTCAGGCCCCTCCGCCGGGCGCTCGGCGGCCCGCCTGGGCGCGGGCGGCGTGACGGGGGCGGGAGCGGCCTGCGCCGCGGGCACCGGCGGCGGGGCCGGTGGCGCGGGCGGCGGCGGCGCGGGGGCGGGCGGCCCGCTCTCCGGCAGGCCGAGGAGGCGGCCGAGGGCGTCGAGCCCGTCGCCCGGCATGTCGGGACCGGCGCCGCCGCTCAGGCCGGCGACGTAGGCCTCGATCCGGTCGAGGGCGAGGTCCACCGCCGCGGCGGCCTCCCGGTCCAGCGCCATGGCCCCGGTGCGGACCCGCTCGAACAGGGTCTCCAGCCGGTGGGACACGGCCTCGACCTGCGGCAGGTCGACGGCGCGGGAGGCGCCCTTCAGGCTGTGGGCCCGGCGGAACACATCGTTCCAGTCCGGCGCCTCGGCCCGGAGCGCCGCCCGGATCGCGGTGACGTGCTCCCGATGCTCGATGTCGAAGGCGGCGAGCAGCAGTTGGCGGATATCGGTCGCCACGGGGTGCGCGGCTCAGGTGCGGTAGCGTTCCGCCAGGGCCATCAAGGCCTGGGCGAGCTCGGTCATGTTGGCGGAGGCGGTCTCCACCTGCCGGGTCCCGGCCGCCGTCTGCTGGCTGGCCTGCCGGATGTTCTGGAGCGCGCCCATCACCTGCTCGATGCCGAGCTGCTGCTGGTTGGTGGAGGCGACGATCTGCTGGAACGTCTGCACGTTCTCCTCGAACCGGGCGGTGATCTCCTCGATGGTGCGCTGGGTGGTGTCGGAGCGGGTCTTGCCCACGGCGGAGCGCTTCACCGCCTCCTCGGTGAGCATCACCGAGGTGTTGATGCCGCGCTGGATCTCCCCGAGGATCGCCCGCACCTGCCCCGTCGCCGCCTTGGCCTGGTCGGCCAGCAGCTTCATCTCGGAGGCGACCACGGCGAAGCTGCGCCCGCTCTCGCCCGCCGCCGCGGCCTCGATGGCGGCGTTCAGGGCCAGCAGGTGCGTGCGCTCCGAGATGTCGTTGACGCTCTCGATGATCTCGCCGATCGCCTGGGTCTTCTCCGAGACGCTGACGATGTTGCCGGCCACCGCCTCCGCCTGCTCGCGGATCGCGTCCATGGCCTGCGCCGTGTCCGAGACCGCCCGCAGGCCCTGCCGCGAGGTCTTGGCGGTGGCCTGGGCGGTGGCGATCACCTCGCTCGCCCGTTTCGAGATCTGCGCGCCGGAATGGGTGATCTCATCGACGGTGGCCGCCGTCTCCTGCACCGCCGCGAACTGCTCCTCCACCGACGCCGCCTGTTGCTGCGCCGAGGCGCGGATCTCGGCCGCCGCCGCGTTGAGGTCGGTGGTGGCCGCCCGGTTGGTGCGGGCGAGATCCGACAGGCTCTCGACCATCCCGTCGAGGGTGCGGCCGAGGCGGGCGATCTCGTCCTGCCCGGCGGGGTTGAGGCGCCCGGTCAGGTCGCCGTCGCCGACCTTCGCCACGAAGCTCATCACGACGTTCAGCGGGCGGACCACGGCGCGGGTGACGAGGAAGGTGACGAGGAAGGCGAGCAGCACGGCGGCGATCAGCGTGAACAGGATCGACTGCCACGACCGGTCGTAGATGTCGGCCGCCGCCCGCTGGCCCACGGCGACGCTCTCGTCCAGGGCGGCGCGGGCCCGCTCCACCGCGCCGGTCGTCGCGGAGTATTGCCGGCCGATCTCGTCGTTGCGGTCCTCGATGCCCTTAATGTCGCCCGCGGCGGCCATGACCATCTGCGCCTCGCTCGCCGCACGGTAGGGGCGGTAGATGTCGAGGGCCTGGTTCAGGCTCGCGTGCAGGCGCTCGTAGGTGGAGGCCCGCTCCGCCGAGATCGCCACGCTGCGAAAGCCGTCGGCCTCCCGCAGCAGGTCGGCAAACAGCTTGTCCGCGTTCTGCGCGGTCCTGCGCCAGGGGGCGAGGAAGTCGGTCTCGCGGGTGCTGTGGCCGAGGGCCTTGGTGAGGGCCTGGATCACCGCGTTGCGCCGCTGGACGCCGAGGTCGCGGGTCTCGTTCCCCAGCTCGTCGAGCTGGCGCATCATCATCAGGTCCCGGGCGACGATCCGGTCGGTGGTCTCGCGCACGGCGCCGACCTGTCCGATGGCATAGATGCCGAGCGCCACAAGCACCGCCGTGACGGCGAAGAAGCCGAGGAGGATGCGTCGTCCGATCGAGATGCTCAGGGCCGGGCTCCGGATGTCATGAGTCAGGGCATCACCCGCCGCAGCACCTGCGCCGGATCGATGATGGTGAAGTCCGGGCTGCCGTCGGCGCCGGGGACATAGTCCGAAGCGGAGCCGTTTCCCAGGGGGGCGGCCTCCGCCGCGGCGGGCGCCTGGACGGAGCGCACGATGGTCAGCGCCCGCTCGACGCACAGCGCCACCGGCGGCTCGCCGCGCAGCAGCACGAGGTGTTCCCCGGCCCCCGCGCCCTCCGGCCGCCCGAGGGCTCGGGCGAGGCCGATCACGGGGACGATCCGCCCCGACAGGGCGACGATGCCGGACACGGCGGCGGCGGCGCCGGGCACGGGTGTGCAGGGCCGCCCCGGCAGCACCTGCGCCACGGCGGGGAGCGGCAGGCCGATGCGCTCACCGCCGCAGGTGCAGACGAGGTAGGGGTAGGTCGGCCGCGCCGGCCCGGCGGCGGCATCCGTCCGGCGGGCCAGGGCGAGGGTGCGGGCGGCACGGATCTCCCGGTCCCGGGCATCGTCGCGGAGGGCGGCGGGCTGGGTCGCGTCGCGCATGGTCAGGCCCGCCCCCCCATCGTTCCCCCGTCCCGGCCGAGCGCCGCGGCCACGCCCGCGGCGACCTCGGCGGCCAGGGCACCGTCGCCCTCGGGCAGCCGCGCATCCGGGGGAAGGGCTTGGCTCAGGGCGAGGGCATTGTCGAGGGCCCTCGCCGCCTCGACCCTCCGCCCCTGGCCCAGGAGCAGCAAGCCGAGGTGGTAGTGGGCCATGACGAACCCCCGATCGAGGTAGAGCGTGGCCCGGAGCGCCCGCTCCGCCTCCACCTCTCGGCCCAGGCTCGCGGCGACGAGCCCTTCGTAGAACCGCAGGCGCGGATTCATGGGCTCCCGCTCCAGCGCCGCGCGCACCGCCCGCCACGCGGCGCCGGTCTCCCCCGCATCGGCCAGGGTGCGGACGAGGGATGCGGGGTCTTCGGGGGCCGGGGCGGCATCGGAGGGAGGCGCCGGAAGCCGGGTCCGCTCCCCCTCCCCATCCTGAGGCACGGCGACGTCGGCCGCGAAGGCGGGCTCCCGGGGACGCGGCGCGTCCCGGAGGCCTCCTTCGCAGGGGACGCCGGGCGCCGGCACCTCGGGATCGGGCGGCGGCTGGGGCGGGCGGGGCTGCGGGGCCCTGTCGGCCGGATTTGTCCCGCCGGGCCGGTAGGCGACGGTGCCGGGCAGGCTCACGGGGTCGAGGAAGGCGGAGAAGGTCGGGTTCGGCTCGGCATGGCCGAGGAGCAGCCACCCCTCCGGCCGCAGGCGCCGCCCCAGGCCGTGGACCACCCGGGTCACCGTCGCCGCATCGAAGTAGATCAGCACGTTGCGGCACAGGATGAGGTCGTAGCCCTCCTCCGGCCCGGCGGGCTCCGCCACCTTCAGCAGGTTGCCCTGCGCGAAGCGGACCATCCCGCGATATTCCGGACGGAGGTTGAACCCGCCCTCCCGGCGCAGGCCGGGCTTCGGCGGCAGGTGGGTGAAGTAGCGCAGGCGCTCCTCGGGCGGCATCGTCCGCAGGGCCCAGCGCCCGTATTCCGCCGCCCTCGCGGTGGCGATGGCCTCGGCGCTGATGTCGGTGCCGAGGATCGCCACCCGCCAATCGGGCAGGGCCTCGCCCAGGATCTCCCGCACGAGGATCGCCAGGGAATACGGCTCGGCCCCCGTCGAGCAGCCCGCGCTCCAGATCCGCAAACGCCGCTCGGCCCGCCGGGAGGCGACGAGATCCGGCAGGATCGTCGTGCGCAGGGCCGCGAACTGCTCGCTGTAGCGGAAGAAGAAGGTCTCGCCGATGGTGATCTCCGCCTCCAGCCGGGCCCATTCCGCCTCGCCCGCCGCGGCGTCGGAAAGGAGGGCGAGGTAGGCGGCGAAGTCGGGCGTTCCGGTCTCCCGGAGGCGGCGGTACAGGCGATCGACGAGGAGGTCGTCCTTGTCCGCATAGTAGGCGTGGCCGGTGCGCGCGACGATGCGCGCCTTCAGCCCGGGATAGGCGGGATCGGCGTTGGGGTCGGGTTTGGGCTTGCCCGGTGGACGCATCCCGGGGCTCAGGCCGGAGGGGGATCGGGCAGGGCGGCGAGCCGCGCGGCCGCCTCCCGGGCCTGCCCCTCGATGCGGGCCCGCTCGGCCTGCGTGAGCAGGCGTGCGGGGTCGAGGGCCGGGACCAGCCGGTCGCCCAGCAGCAGCCCCGCCGCCACGCAGCCGTTGAGGCTCGCTGCCGGGTCGGCGGGCCGGTGGGCGGCGGCGGGCACGTTCACGAGGTCGCTCGCCCGGTCCACGAGCCACGCGAGGGAGAGGTCGCGGGCGAGGACGAGGTGGGCATAGAGTCCCACCTCCGCCGCGCCCTGCCGCAGGCCGAGGAACGGCGCGAGGTCGAGGACCGGCACGGGCCGCCCCGCGAGGTTGACGAAGCCGGCGAGCCAGCCCCCCGAGGCCGGCGCCCGCTGCAGCTCCGGCAGGGGCAGCACCTCCGCGACGGCCTCGCGCGGGAGCGCGCAGGCCGTGCCCGCGACGTCCAGGATGAGATAGGCCCTCGGGTCGCCCGCCACGCTGTCCTCCCCGGCCCTTCGGACCCCGTCCGCGGCCTTCTAGCCCATCGGACCACCGCAATCAGCAATTGCCGCCCGCCGAGTCTTAACCGCGGAACCAAGTCCTGTCCCGGGACTTGGGCGAGGACGCGACGACGCGGTTTCCGCAGACGCCGCTCACTTACGCATGAAGGGACTATCGACATGAGGAGCATTCTGCTCGGCGCCGCGGCGCTCACGCTGATCGCCGGCTCGGCCTTCGCCCAGGGCGGCTCGCCCTACAACACGTCCGGTGCGCAGGCCGGTGGCCCCCGCGGCGGCATGGAGCGCGCTGCTCAGGGTGCCGAGATGGAAGCCCCCGCTCCGGCCGCCCGGCCGATGATGCGCAAGCGCTCGATGCACAAGCGCATGCATCACCGGAAGATGCATCACCGCCACATGCAGCGCGGCATGTGAGCCAGAAGGCCCGCCCCTCCGGCGGGCCTTTTTTTAGGTGATTATGCACCTGCCATAGCAGCGTGGCCGTGTGATAAGAATGGCAGAGACGAGCACTGCCATGACCATTGATCTGAGCGACCCGATTTTCAGTAACGAGGACGCGACCCGGAAGCACTTTGAGGCTATCCATTGGCCGAACGGCCCCTTGTGCCCGAAGTGTTGCGTTGTCGATCAGGCGACTTTGCTTACGGGTAAGTCCCATCGTGCTGGCATGTACCAGTGCAATGCTTGCCGAGAGCCCTTCACGGTCACGGTCGGTTCTGTGATGGAGTCGAGCCGCGTTCCGTTAATTAAGTGGACCTTGGGCTTTCACCTGATGGCCGCGAGCAAGAAGGGCGTGAGCGCCAACCAGCTCAAGCGGACGCTTGGCTTGGGCTCTTACCGCGCGGCTTCGTTCATGGCGCACCGTATGTGCGAGGCAATGCGTCCGAGCGAAGGCGCGCTGGCCCGCAGGGGCGGCGCTGACGGTGTCGTGGAAGTCGATAAGACTTTCATCGGCAGCGACCGCACGAAGAAGCCTCACGGCGAGAAGAAGCGCCGTGGCTACGCGCACAAGCACAAAGGGCTGAGCCTCGTGGATCGCGACACCCGCCAGGAGCGATCTACGGTCGTGGACGATTTGTCCGCCGAGACGCTCGTTCCCATTCTCACGGAGAACATCGCCGCCGAGGCTCGCGTGATGACGGACGAGGCCGGTCAGTATGCAAGCTGTCCGCCCACTTCGCCGCCCACGGTTTCACTCGCCAGGGCGAGTACGTGGACCTCGTGGACCGCACGATCCACACAAACACGATTCAGGGTGCCTTTTCAATCTTCAAGCTCGGCATGAAGGGCGTCTATCAGCACTGAGGCAAACAGCACCTGTACCGCTACGTGGCCGAGTTCGACTTCCGGTACAACAACCGTCTGAAGCTCGGCGTGAACGATACCGAGCGGGTGACTTGCGCGATCCAGGGCGCGGTCGGGAGGCGGCTGACATACAAACAACCTGGTTCGCCGCAACCGCTTGGAGCGTGAGCTTAACAAGCTTAGGCTTCTTGTTGATCCGATTGAGAGGACGCGGTTTTAGCCGGGCGCCCTCTTGGCCGACGCGACTTGCCCTTTATCGACTTGGTCGGAGCGGGCGGCGTGTTTAGCGCGCGCCGTATGGCCTCGTCACGGCGCCGAGCAATATCCGCATGCTCGGGAAGCTTAAGTTCATACTCGGGCATGATTACCCCACTCCGCCGCAAATGTAGCGGATTTTCCTCTCTTCACGTTCTTCTGATATCCCTTTTGTATTGTCTTTGTTAGATCTCTTACCCAATCAGCGTTCTTAACTTTGCGTCTATAGTCAAAGTCTTCTTCAAAATCTTTGCTTTCCTCATTGATGTCAATGATTATATCTCCTATAAAAAGCGAGATGGTGTCAGCGAACATATCTGCCGTTCCCTCGTCTCTCACCCAGTCCTCTGGATGCAGTATAATATCTTGGAACATTTCATCCTCAGACAGCATTTCTCGCAATATGTACATTAGCATATACCTCGTGAGCATATATTTCGCTAGAAGTTCTTCTTTAATACTTCCGAGATGGTCGCAGATTACATTATATATTATCCTTAGCATAACAATTTTATCAGCAGTTACATACGGCTTCCCGAAAACGTCGCCGTGCTTATCCTCAAACACTTCGTACTTACGATACGTCCCCCAGGGCTCTTTCAAATCAAAAGCCATCATATATAGGCCTGCTTCCTCGTTAGAGATCACTTCTCCCGTAGCGGACGTTTCACCACGCTTAATCTCAAAGCAGTAGCGGTCCTTATAAATCTGCTCAAACTCTTTTCGAAGACGGATCTGTATAGCATCGTTCGATTTAAAATCACGCGCGCGTACGCTGTTTTGATTATTAGAATAATCGGTAATCTGCTTGGCTTGAAGCGAAGTAGGATCCATCTTGATAAATTTTGTGAGCAGCTTCAAATCTTCTGTAATAGCGTGCTTATTCCCAAATAGTGTTGTAATACTTTGGCAACCGTTCACAACGAAGTAGCCGCCAATCTCAATGCGGTCCGCAAACACGGCCAGGTGGTTTGCGATCACCGTGATCCCGTTATGAAATAACGGGAAATGCTTATGAGTACTCTTATCACGAATACTGTTTGCTAGATCTTTGTTGACGTGCGTCCTTTCAAGCGGACCTCTGACATTGTAAGTAAACAAGGACTGATCTTCAATTCCGTCGAGAGCTATCAGTTCCCGGGCTTTAATTGGAGCTATTACTGCTTTTGTGTCACTGTCGATAATATGTTCAGCGTAACTTACCCCCAAAACATCAAATGATACTATTTTCTGGATCGGTAAATCTCGCTCGTTTGAAAGAAATTTCGCAACAAGCTCCTTCTTACCGATAAATGTAATAATATTCCGATACTGCTTCAGAAAATCGCTTCCGTTCTGATCAAGATCAATATTTACAATATATTCACCCCGTAGATCATAAGAACTGATTTTCTCAATTAAACCAGAATGACGAATGAGATTTGCAACTTGAGCGTCCCCCGCCGTCGATAAAAGATGCTCTATGGTCTCAGCCGACTTAAACTGCTCCAAAGTACCAAGAAAATTTCGTAATTGAGCATCTCCAACTGTCGAATTAGCACGCTGAGATAATTTCGATTGAAAAACCGTTATTGTGCGATTCATATCGTTGATAAATATCCCGTCTACTCCTTTGTCACCTCCTTGGTCGCATACAGAATCGACTGCTTCCGTACTTTCAAGGCGATAATACTGCTCTAGATACCAAATCAGGAACGATGCGCTTTCCGAGCGCTTTGCAGACAAATACTCGGGGAAATTTTGAAGGATGTCAGGATAGTCCACATTGACGGCCATGTCCGCACCTGCCCTTCTGCGTGGATGAGCGCCCATCCTGTCATAGGGATAACGGAGGCAGCAAGTTGGGACCTGGTAGTGGCGGGATGCCCACGCCAAATCGCCCTCGCATAATAGCGGCCACCTGCTATGGTAAGTGCATAATCGCCGTCTTTATCCCGCCCCCGACCGCGGCGGACCCTCGGGATCGCTTCACCGCGCACGAAGGCGGCGGCGATCCATCCGGGCCGCCCGCGATGCCCCCCTCATCGTCCCCGCCCGGGTCGAGGGCGGGAGAACTGCGATGGCGGCGGGGGCGAGGTTGCCCGCCCGGCGTGTTCGGCGCAGGATCATCGGCGTGGAACCGATGTTGCGAAACGAAAACGCAGGGTGAGGGAGGTCGAGGCAGATGGAGCAGCGGGCCGAGGCCGGCGGGGTCGAGGCCCGGCGGGACGCCATCGTCGCAGCGGTGCGCCAGCGCGGCTTCATGACCATCGAGGCGCTGGCCGGGCAGTTCGGGGTCACGGTCCAGACGATCCGCCGGGACCTCAACGAACTCAGCGCCGGGGGCCGCCTGGAGCGCTACCGGGGCGGCGGCGGCCTGCCCTCCAGCGTCGAGAACATCGACTACGCCGACAGGCGGGTGACCCTGCTGGCGGAGAAGACCCGCATCGGCCGGCTGGCGGCGAGCCGCATCCCGTCCCACTGCTCGGTCTTCATCAACATCGGCACCACGCCGGAGGCGGTGGCCCGGGAGCTGACCCGGCACGACGACCTCAGCGTCATCACCAACAACCTGCACGTCGCCCTGTCGCTGGCCGACGCCACCGCGTTCCGCATCGTCGTGGCGGGGGGCACCGTGCGCAACCGCGACGGGGCCGTCCTCGGGCAGCTCACCTGCGACACGCTCGGCCAGTTCCGGGTGGACGTGGCGGTGATCGGCATCAGCGGCATCGATGCGGACGGGGCGCTCCTCGACTACGATTTCGAGGAGGTGCGGGCGACGCAGGCGATCCTGGCCCACGCCAAGCGCACCTTCCTCGTGGCCGACCACACCAAGTTCACCCGCCGGCCGATGGTGCAGGCGGGCCACCTCTCGCAGATCGACACCTTCTTCACCGATGCGCCGCCCCCGCCGGGCATCGTGGCCCTGCTCGAGAGGGAGGGCGTCGCCCTCGCCGTCGCCGAGCCGGGGAATGACGCATAGCGAACGCTGATTTTCGCTTGCGAAAACGAAAAGCCCGGCTACACTCCCCGCAACGGAAAAATGCGGGAGGACACCATGGCGAGCATCTCGCCCTCGCGCGCGCCGTCCGAGGCGATCGACCTGCTCGTCGTCGGCGGCGGCATCAACGGCACCGGGATCGCCCGGGACGCGGCCGGGCGCGGCCTCTCGGTCCTGCTCGCGGAGCGGGGCGATCTGGCCGGCTTCACCTCCTCGTCCTCGACGAAGCTGATCCACGGCGGCCTGCGCTACCTCGAATATTACGAGTTCCGCCTCGTCCGCGAGGCGCTGGCCGAGCGGGAGCGCCTGCTGCGCCTCGCCCCGCACGTCATCTGGCCCCTGCGCTTCGTGCTGCCGCACGACGAGGGCCTGCGCCCGGCCTGGCTGCTGCGGCTGGGGCTGTTCCTCTACGATCACCTGGCGCGGTTGCGAACCCTGCCGGGTTCGGAATCGGTCGATCTGCGCAGCTCGGCGATGGGCGGCCCGCTGCAGGACCGGCTGACGAAGGGCTTCGTCTATTCGGATTGCTGGGTCGAGGACAGCCGCCTCGTCGTCCTCAACGCCATGGACGCCCGCGCCCGCGGCGCCGAGGTGCTGACCCGCACCGGCGTCGTCTCCGCCCGGCGGGAGGGCGAGACCTGGGTGGCGCACCTGCGCGACGAGGGCACCGGCACCGAGCGGATCGTCCGCGCGCGGGCGATCGTCAACGCCGCCGGCCCCTGGGTGAGCGAGACGCTGGGGGGCACCCTCGGGATCAACGCCCGGGCGGCGGTGCGGCTGATCAAGGGCAGCCACATCGTGGTGCGCAAGCTGTTCGAGGGCGACCAGGCCTACATCCTGCAGCAGCCCGACAAGCGCATCGTCTTCGCGATCCCCTACGAGCGCGACTTCACCCTCATCGGCACCACCGACGTGCCCTACGACGGGGAGCCCGGCCCGGTCTCGATCTCCCCGGAGGAGACCGACTACCTCTGCGGCTGCATCAACCGCTCCTTCGCCCGGCGCATCGGCCCGGCGGACGTGGTGTGGAGCTATTCCGGGGTGCGCCCGCTCTACGACGACGCGGCGGCGAACGCCTCGGCCGTCACGCGCGACTACGTCCTCGACGTGGAGGATGCGGGCGGGCGCCTGCCGGTGCTCTCGGTGTTCGGCGGCAAGATCACCACCTACCGGCGGCTGGCCGAGCACGCCCTGGAGAAGCTCGCCGGCTATTTCCCCGGGCTCAAGCCCGCCTGGACGGGGGAGGGGATCCTGCCCGGCGGCGACATGCCGAAATCGGATTTCGACAGCTTCCTCGCCGGCCTGAAGGCCCGCAAGCCGTTCCTCCCGGACGAGTTGGCCCGCCGCCTCGCCCGGGCCTACGGCACGCGGGTCGATGCGGTGCTGGGCGGCGCGACCTCCCTCGCCGACCTGGGCGAGGCCTTCGACGGCGGCCTCACCGCCGCGGAGGTCGACTACCTGCGCCGCGACGAGTGGGCGGTGAGCGCCGAGGACATCCTCTGGCGCCGCTCCAAGCTCGGCCTGCGCACCGGCCCGGAGAGCGCGGCGCGGCTGACGGCCTACCTCGCCCGCCGGGCCGAGGCGGCGTGATGATTTCCTCCCCTCCCCACGGGGGGAGGGGACAAGCGCCCCCGAACCGGCCTGAGACCGGACGGGCAACCACCGAGGAGGAGACGATGAGCCGTTACGTCGGGGCCATCGACCAGGGCACCACCAGCACCCGCTTCATGGTGTTCGACCGCGAGGGCACGGTGATCACCGTGTCCCAGGAGGAACACGCGCAGATCTATCCGGCGCCGGGCCACGTGGAGCACGACGCCGCCGAGATCTGGGCGAAGACGCGGAAGGTCATGCGCCAGGCCCTCGAGAAGGGCGGCCTGACGCCGAAGGACCTCGCGGCCATCGGCATCACCAACCAGCGCGAGACGACGGTGATCTGGGACCGGGCGACGGGCCGCCCGCTCCACAACGCCCTGGTCTGGCAGGACACCCGCAACGACCGCCTCGTCTCCGAATTCGCCCATGCCGGCGGCCGGGACCGGTTCCGCGACCTCACCGGCCTGCCCCTCGCCAGCTACTTCTCTGGCCTGAAGCTGCGCTGGCTCCTCGACCATGTGGACGGCGCCCGCGAGAAGGCGGAAGCCGGCGACGTGCTGTTCGGCAACATCGACACGTGGCTCCTCTGGAACCTGACCGGCGGCCCGGAGGGCGGCCTGCACGCCACCGACGTCACCAATGCCAGCCGCACGCAGCTGATGTCCCTGAAGACCCTCGACTGGGACGAGGGGATGCTCCGGGAATTCGCCATTCCCCGGGCGATGCTGCCGAGGATCGTGTCCTCCAGCGAGGTCTACGGCGAGGCGACGGGGGATTTCGCGGGCGTGCCCATCGCCGGCATCCTCGGCGACCAGCAGGCGGCCCTGTTCGGGCAGACCTGCTTCACCCCCGGCGAGGCCAAGAACACCTACGGCACCGGCTGCTTCGCCCTGATGAACACCGGCGAGGAGGCGGTGCCCTCGAAGGCGGGCCTCGTCACCACCCTGGGCTACCGCCTCGACGGGCAGAAGCCGGTCTACGCGCTGGAGGGCTCCATCGCCATCACCGGCGCCCTGGTGCAGTGGCTGCGCGACAACCTGCACATGATCAAGGATTCGGCCGAGGTCGAGAGCCTCGCCGCCACCGTCGAGGACAATGGCGGCGTCTACTTCGTGCCGGCCTTCTCCGGCCTCTACGCCCCGCACTGGAACGAGGGGGCGCGGGGCCTGATCATCGGCCTCACCCGCTACGCCAACCGCGGCCACATCGCCCGCTCGGTGCTGGAGGCCACCGCCTTCCAGACCCGCGAGGTGCTGGCCGCGATGGAGAAGGATTCCGGCATCCCCGTGAAGGAGCTGCGCGCCGACGGCGGCATGGTCGCCAACGGCACGCTGATGCAGTTCCAGGCCGACATCCTCGACGTGCCCGTCGTCCGCCCGAAGGTCTCCGAGACCACGGCGCTCGGCGCCGCCTACGTCGCCGGCCTCGCGGTGGGCTACTGGAAGGGCCTCGACGACCTCAAGGGCAACTGGGGCGTCGACAAGCGCTGGACGCCGCAGATGGACGCCACCCGCCGGGAGACCACCGCCGCCATGTGGAGCCGCGCCGTGGAGCGCTCCTTCGACTGGAAGGCCGACGAGGACTGATCGTCATTCCACGCTCCCGTCATTGCGAGCAGCGCGAAGCAATCCAGGGACGCGCGACGTCCTGAAACGGCCCGCCGCACCTGTGTCGCCTCGCTACGCTCGCGATGACGGCGAGAGAAACAACACCGTGAGGGAGAACACGTCATGGCATCGCCGTTCCTGGGTGAGATGCTGGGCACGATGACGCTCATCGTGCTCGGCGACGGGGTGGTGGCGGGGGCGTTGCTGAAGCGCTCCAAGGGCGAGGGGATGGGCTGGATCGCCATCACCGCCGGCTGGGCCTTCGCGACCCTGGCGGGGGTGTTCGTGGCCAACGCCGCCGGCAGCGCCGACGCCCACATCAACCCGGCGGTGACGATCGGCGCCGCCTTCCACACGGGCGACTTCTCGAAGCTTAGCGTGTACCTGCCGGCGCAGTTCCTGGGCGCCTTCCTCGGGGCGGCGCTGGTGTGGCTGCACTACCTGCCGCACTGGGCCGCGACGCCGGAGACCGACCTCAAGCTCGCGGTGTTCTGCACCGGCCCGGCGATCCGCAACGCCCCGGCGAACATGATCTCGGAGGTGGTGGCGACCTTCCTCCTCGTCGTCACCATCGCCGCCCTGGTGACGAGCACGGTGGGCACCTCCGGCGGCTTCCCGCGGGGCGTGGCGCCCTACCTCGTGGCGATGCTGGTCTGGGGCATCGGCCTGTCGCTCGGCGGCACCACCGGCTACGCCATCAACCCCGCCCGCGACCTCGGCCCGCGTCTCGCCCACGCGGTGCTCCCCATCGCCGGCAAGGGCGGCTCGGATTGGGGCTACGCGCTCATCCCCGTCGCCGGCCCGGTCCTGGGCGCGATCCTGGCGGGGCTGTTCGTGAGGGCGCTGGGGATGTGACGCGAGGCGTCAGCGCGTCCCACCCCGCGCTGACGCCCTCGACGTCGTCACGCCCGCCCCCCTGACACCCTCGACGTCATGGCGAGCGGAGCGAAGCAACCCAGGGCAGCGGACCGCTTCAAGACGTGGCGCTGCCGGATGGCTTCGCTCCGC
This sequence comes from Methylobacterium sp. J-076, assembly GCF_022829405.1. Classification (GTDB taxonomy): domain Bacteria; phylum Pseudomonadota; class Alphaproteobacteria; order Rhizobiales; family Beijerinckiaceae; genus Methylobacterium. The sequence continues at coordinate 182,846 of NZ_JAKSXW010000118.1, read as the reverse complement.
TCGCCATGACGGCGTTGGCGTCATGATAGCGCCCCCCGCCGTGACATCGCCCGCATAAGGTCGCGCCCCAGCGTCGCGCCCGTTTGCGGCAGAGGCTCAAAGGCCCTAAGTCAGCCTCATCCCCTCGATAACCGCGCCCCGGCGCGATCCGGTTCAGCATGGCCGTCGTCCTCGACATCCTCAAGAACGATCCGCGGCCGCCGCGCCACCCCGAGAAGGCCCACCGGCCCGACCAGCAGGTGGCGCTGAAGAAGCCCGACTGGATCCGCGTGAAGGCGCCGGGCTCCAAGGCCTGGGGCGAGACGCGGGCGATCGTGCGTGAGCACGGCCTCGTCACCGTCTGCGAGGAGGCGGGCTGCCCCAACATCGGCGAGTGCTGGGAGAAGCGCCACGCCACCTTCATGATCATGGGCGACACCTGCACCCGGGCCTGCGCCTTCTGCAACGTGCGCACCGGCCTGCCCGAGGGCCTGGACGTCGCCGAGCCGGAGAAGATCGGCGATTCGGTCGCCAAGCTCGGCCTGCACCACGTCGTCATCACCTCCGTGGACCGGGACGACCTGAAGGATGGCGGCGCGGAGCATTTCGCCCGCACCATCGCGGCGATCCGCAGGGCGAGCCCCGGCACCACCGTCGAGATCCTCACCCCCGATTTCCTACGCAAGGACGGCGCCCTGGAGACCGTGGTGGCGGCCCGGCCCGACGTGTTCAACCACAACCTCGAAACCGTCCCCGCCAAGTACCTCACCGTGCGCCCCGGCGCCCGCTACTTCCACTCGGTGCGCCTGCTGCAGCGGGTGAAGGAGCTGGACCCGGCGATCTTCACCAAGTCCGGCATCATGGTCGGCCTCGGGGAGGAGCGGAACGAGGTGCTCCAGCTGATGGACGACCTGCGCTCGGCCGATGTCGACTTCCTCACCATCGGCCAGTACCTCCAGCCCTCGAAGAAGCACCACGCGGTGATGCGCTTCGTCCCGCCGGACGAGTTCAAGGGCTACGAGACCACCGCCTACGCGAAGGGCTTCCTGCTGGTCTCGGCCACGCCGCTGACCCGCTCGTCGCACCATGCCGGCGAGGATTTCGCCAAGCTGCAGGCGGCCCGGCTCGCCAAGCTCTCCCCCGCGCTCTCGGCCTGAGAAAGTCCGTTCGGAATGCCCTCCTTCCGGGTCACGCGCCGGGTGCGGCACACTGCCCAGCAGATGTACGACCTCGTCGCCGACATCGAACAATATCCAGAGTTCCTGCCGCTCTGCGAATCCCTGCGGGTGATCCGCCGACAGGACATGCCCGAGGGCGGCCAGGTGCTGATCGCGGAGATGGGGGTCGGCTACAAGGCGATCCGCGAGCGCTTCACCACCCGCGTCAGCCTCGAGCCCGCGGGCCACAAGATCGTGGCCGAGTATATCGACGGGCCGTTCCGGCACCTCGAGAACCGGTGGCTGTTCAAGGACGCCGAGCCCGGCACCTGCGACGTCGACTTCTTCATCACCTACGAGTTCAAGAGCCGCACCCTCGGCCTGCTCATGGGCACGATGTTCGACCGGGCCTTCCGCAAGTTCACCGACGCCTTCGAGAGCCGGGCCGCGCGGATCTACGGGGTCGCCTGAGGGCTCACGCCGCCGCCGGCCCCGCCACCTCGATCCGGTTCCGCCCGAGGGCCTTGGCCCGGTAGAGGGCGCGGTCCGCGTGGTCGAGGAGCTGGACGAGGTCGCCGCGCCCGGGCCTCGCCTCCGCGAGCCCGATGCTCACCGTCGCCCGGATGCCCTGGGTCGAGGCCTCCGCGAAGCGCAGGGCCACCTCCTCGCCGATCCGCCGGGCCTCCGCGAGGCCGCGTCCGGGCAGGAGCGCGGCGAATTCCTCGCCGCCGAGCCGGGCGACGATCGCCTCCGGGTCGTCGGCATCGCGGGTCAGCTCCCGGGCCACGATGGCGAACAGGCGGATCACCGCATCGCCCGCCGCGTGGCCGTAGCGGTCGTTGATCGTCTTGAAGTGGTCGAGGTCGAAGGCCAGGAGCGAGACCGGCGCATCTGCCGCGCGCTCGGCGAGCATCCGGTCCCCCTGCTCGAAGAAGCCGTGACGGTTCGACAGGCCGGTGAGGTAGTCCGTCCGCGCCGCGTCGCGGAGGCGGTCCTGCGCCTCCTCGCGGATCAGGGCCACGAAGGCCATCGGCATCGCCACCGAATAGAGCACCGCCTCGTACATGGTCGCCTTGGCCACGGCCGACACGACGTCCGCGCCATAGGCGGCGGCGAGCGGCGGCACGACGACGGCGCGGGCGAGGTAGAACCCGGCGTGCCCGAGCGGGATCGCCACCGCCAGGGGCCGGGAGCGCAGGCCCCGCATCGCCCGGCAGCGCAGGATCGCCAGGGCGGTCAGGCCGGTGGCCACCGCCACCGGCAGGGAGGCGACGTGGTTCCAGATCGCCTGCGGGAAATGGGTTCCGGCCAGGGCCCAGAGCAAGGCGAGACCGCCGAGGGCGGCGGCATACCAGCGCGCACCGCCGGCCGGCCCGTCGAGCAGGCGGGCGCCGTGCAGCCAGAGCAGGTAGCCGGCGACGAACGACAGGTTGGCCGCCGCCGGGCCGAGGATACCCGGGAAGCTCGTGCGGTTCATCGCCGCGAGGCAGCCCCCGACGAACAGGCCGGCGCCCCCGGCCCAGAGGCCGAGCTCCCGGGCGCGGAACGGGTTGGCCGAGCGCTCCCACAGCAGCATCGCTGCGGCGACGACCAGCGTGCCGACGGTGAGGAAGTAGAGAGTATGGAGATCGATCTGCATCGGAGCCAAGGATAGATCCGGTGGCAGTATGGGCAGAATGATGGAAGAATTCGTTACGAAATCATTCGCATACTTGCCATCGTGAAGAACTGCCCGCCGGATGACGGACGCTCTACGGGGCCGCGGCCAGCGCCTCGGCGAGGAGGCCGAGGGCGTCGGCCACGGCCGCCCTGCGGATGGCGGCCCGGCCGGGATCCCCGTAGCGGCGCTCCAGGTGCCGCGTGCCGCCCGGCCCCGCGACGGCGAGGTGGACGAGCCCCACGGGTTTCTCCGCGCTGCCGCCGCCGGGCCCGGCGATGCCGGTGATGGCCACGGCGACGTCGGCCCGGGAGGCGGCGCGGGCGCCCTCGGCCATGGCCCGGGCGACGGGCTCGCTCACCGCGCCGCGGGCCGCGATGAGGGCCGGATCGACGCCGATCGCCTCGGCCTTGGCGGCGTTCGAGTAGGTGACGTAGCCCCGCTCCACGGCGGCGGAGGACCCGGGCACCGCGGTGAGCAGCGCCGCCACCAGCCCGCCGGTGCAGGATTCCGCGGTGGCGAGCGTCCGCCCGGCGGCGGCGTAGGCGGCGACCAGGGCCTCGGCCCGGCCGAGGAGTTCGGGATCGTCGATCATCGAAGGACTTTCCGGAGCCGCGAGCGCCCTATGTCGCTGAGGCGTGAACTGTAGCCCCACCGGATGGGGCGGCTCAATCGAGGAGACGACGGGCCCATGATCTTTCCAGCCACCACGGCCTATTACGCGGCGCTGCTCGCGCTGTTCTACCTCGGCCTTTCGGGCTGGGTCATGGCGGGGCGCCTCTCCGGCAACGTCCTGCACGGCGACGGCGGCGATGCGGACCTGCAGAAGCGCATCCGCAGCCAAGCGAATTTCGGCGAGTACGTGCCGATCGCGCTGATCCTGATCGCCCTGCTCGAGGGGCGCGGCGCGGGGCACGGCACCGTGCAGGCGCTCCTCATCGCCCTGCTGGTCGGCCGCATCCTCCACCCCGTGGGCATGTTCGCGCCCGCGAACTCCCCGCGTCAGTTCGCCTGCCGGGGCGGCGGCATCCTGCTGACCTTCGGCACGGTGCTCGTGGCGGCGGTGCTGCTGCTGGTCTGAACGTCACCGTCACCGTGAGCGGAGCGACCCGGGGCCGCGGAACGTCCGAGACCGTGTCGTGGCCCCGGGGTCGCCGCACTTCCGCCGGCGAAGCCGGTCAGGCGGCCTCGTCGGGCAGCCGCACCGTCGCGGCCGCCTGGGCGGCCAGCCCCTCGGCGCGGCCGACGAAGCCGAGCTTCTCCGTCGTCGTCGCCTTGATCGAGACCGCGGTGAGCGGCACCCCCGCGATCTCCGCGATCCGGGCGCGGATCGCCTCCCGGTGCTGGCCGATGCGGGGCGCCTCCGCCAGGACGGTGATGTCGAGGTGGTCGATCCGGCCGCCCCGGGCCCGCACCAGCCCGCAGGCATGGGCCAGGAACTGGTCGGACGAGGCGCCGCGCCACGTCTCGTCGGAGGGCGGGAAATGGGTGCCGATGTCGCCGTCGGCGATGGCACCGAGCAGGGCGTCGGTCAGGGCGTGCAGGGCCACATCCCCGTCGGAATGGGCGAGCACGCCCCGGTCCGCCGGGATGCGGATGCCGCCGAGCCACACATGGTCGCCCTCGGTGAAGGCGTGCACGTCGAAGCCCGTGCCGAGGCGGGTCACATACTGGGTCATCGCTGGCGCTCCGGCGGAGTCGGGTGAGAAGGCCCGGTCGGCCTCGATCAGGTCCGAGGCCTGGGTGATCTTGCGGTTCTCGATGTCCCCCGCGAACACCACCACCGGCAGCCCGGCCCATTCGGCCAGCGCCCCGTCGTCGGTGAAGGCGTGCAGGCCCTGGGCCGCGGCGTCCCGGTGGGCGGCGAGGAGGGGGGCGAAGGCGAAGGCCTGGGGCGTCTGCACCGCGCGCAGGCTCTCCCGCGGCGGGGTCTCGGTGACACGCCCGATGCCGGGCTCGATCTCCTCGACGCGCTTGACCGTGTCCGTCACCGGCACCCCCGGCACGGCGGCGCCGTAGACGCGCCCGGCCCGGATCGCCCGGTCGATCAGCTCCGGCCGGATGAACGGCCGGGCCGCATCGTGGACGAGCACGATCCCCGGGGCGCCGGAGGCCGTGAGCGCCTCCAGCCCCGCCCGCACGGACATCTGGCGGGTGGCCCCGCCCTCGACCGGGGCGGCGATCCTGGCGCGGATCGCGGGGTCGAGGTCGGCCAGGCATTGCCGGAAGAAATCGGCGGCGTCGGCGGCGATGACCGGCTGGATCAGGCCGAGGCCGGGGTGCGACCCCAGCGCCGCCAGCGTCCGGGTCAGCACCGCCTGCCCCGCCACCCGGCGGTACTGCTTGGGCACCCCGCCGCCGACGCGGATGCCGCGCCCGGCCGCCACGACGATGGCGGCGACGCTCTCACTCACGGCAGGGGCGGCAGGCGACGGGGCGGCGGACATGGGAGCGGGCGTTCCGGCTGGGGGCGGCGGCGGCAGGCCTGCCGCGCGGCCGGCGCCATACCTGTGAAACCTGCCCGTCGTTTAAGCGGGGGAGGGGGCAAAATCAACGCGACGCCCCGCTTGCTTCCCGGCGGGCTTTGCCTCATTGTTGGGCAGAATGACGACTGACCATTATTTGGGCGCCCTGCGCCGAGGACGTTCGGCCGGAGATCCGCCGCTGTGCCTTCTGGCACCGCTCTCCGGCGTGACGGACCTGCACATGCGCCGCATCGCCCTGCGCTGCGGGGCGGATGCCGTCGTGTCCGAGATGGTGGCGGCGCGGGAACTCGCCCGCGGCGCGGCGGAGGCGACCCTGCGGGCCGAGGGGGCGGGCATCGCCCCGCACATCGTCCAGCTCGCCGGCTGCGAGGCCGCGCCCCTGGCCGAGGCCGCCCGCCTCGCCGAGGCCCAGGGCGCCGACGCGATCGACGTGAACATGGGCTGCCCGGCCAAGATCGTGACCGGCATCGCCTCCGGCTCGGCGCTGATGCGCGACCTCGACCACGCGGAGCGGCTGCTCGCCGCCGTCCGCGGGGCGGTGGCGATCCCGGTCACGGTGAAGATGCGCCTCGGCTGGGACGATGCGAGCCGCAACGCCGCCGACCTCGCCGCCCGGGCCGAGCGGCTGGGGCTGAACGCCGTGACGGTCCACGGCCGCACCCGGCAGCAATTCTACAAGGGCCGGGCCGACTGGCCGGCGATCCGCGCCGTGGTCGAGGCGGTGGCGATCCCGGTCATCGCCAACGGCGACGTGACGGACCTCGCCGCGGCCCGCGCCTGCCTCGCCGCCTCCGGCGCCGCCGGGGTGATGATCGGCCGGGCGGCCACGGGGCGGCCCTGGCTCGTGGGGCAGGTGGCGGCGGGCCTCGCCGGGCGCGAGGTCGCGGCGCCGACCCGCGAGGCGCAGGCCGCGCTGGCGGCCGAGCACTATGCCGGGCTCCTGGCCCTCTACGGGCAGGCGATGGGCGTGCGCCACGCGCGCAAGCACCTCGCCGCCTACGCCGAGACCGGCGGCGCACTGAGCGCGGCGGAGCGGGGGGCGCTCCTGACCACCACCGACCCGCACGCGGCGCTCACCCTCCTGGCCCGCGCCTTCGCGGGGCCGGAACCAGAGATGAGGGTGGCGGCGTGACGGGCGAAGACCTTCCCCCCTCCGGCTTCAAGCTCTCGGGCAGCGACGCGGTGCTAAACGCCCTGCCGCTGCCGGTACTCACCATCGGCGGCGACGAGCGCATCCTCCAGTGCAACCACGCGGCGGAGGCGTTCTTCGAGTACTCGGCGCGGCTGATGCAGCGGCGGCGCCTGCGCGACATCATCCCCTTCGCCTCGCCGATCATCGCCCTGGTGGCCGAGGTGCGGCGCCGCCGGGCGAGCGTCAGCGAGTACCGGGTCGACCTCACCCAACCGAGGCTCGGCACCGAGCGCAGCGTCGATGTGTTCGCCACGCCCCTGGACGAGGGCGATGCCGTGGTGATGATGCTGCAGGAGCGCACCATCGCCGACAAGATGAACCGCCAGCTCACCCACCGGGGCGCCGCCCGGTCGATGGTGGCGCTGGGGGCGATGCTGGCCCACGAGATCAAGAACCCGCTGGCCGGCATCCGCGGGGCGGCGCAGCTCCTGGAGAGCACCGGGGCCGAGGAGGACCGGCTGCTCACCCGCCTGATCTGCGACGAGTCGGACCGGATCGTGCGCATCGTCGAGCGGATGGAGTTGTTCGGGGACGAGCGCCCGGCCGAGCGCGGCCCGGTGAACGTCCACGGGGTGCTCGATCAGGTGAAGCGCTCGGCGCAGTCGGGCTTCGCCCGGCACATCCGCTTCATCGAGACCTACGATCCCTCGCTGCCGCCGGTGCTGGGCAACCGGGACCAGCTGATCCAGGTGATCCTGAACCTCGTGAAGAACGCCGCCGAGGCCATCGGCCCGGACGCGGTGGAGGGCGAGATCACCCTCGCCACCGCCTTCCGCACCGGCCTGCGGCTGCAGATTCCGGGCTCCCGGGAACGGGTGAGCCTGCCCATCGAGGTCGCGATCCGCGACAACGGTCCCGGCATCTCCGCGGAGATGCTGAGCGACATGTTCGATCCGTTCGTGACGACCAAAGCCCAAGGTTCCGGCCTCGGTCTTGCTTTGGTCGCCAAGATCGTCGGCGACCATGGAGGGATCGTCGAGTGCGATCCCGCCCCACGCCGGACGACGTTCCGCATTCTCCTTCCGATGTCGAGCGCACGCGACGGGCGCGAGCCGACGGTCGAGCCATGACCGGGATGCCTGCCGGAGGTTTCGAGTAAGAGTCATGCCCAACGGCCACATCATCGTCGCTGACGACGACGCCGCCATCCGCACGGTGCTCAACCAAGCGCTGTCCCGGGCGGGCTACGAAGTCCGCTCCACGGGCAATTGCGCCACCCTCTGGCGCTGGGTCGCGCAGGGGGAGGGGGACCTCGTCATCACCGACGTGGTCATGCCCGACGAGAACGTGTTCGACCTGCTGCCCCGCATCAAGCGGGTGCGGCCGGAGCTGCCGATCATCGTCATGAGCGCGCAGAACACCTTCATGACCGCCATCCGCGCCTCCGAGCGCGGGGCCTACGAGTACCTGCCCAAGCCCTTCGACCTGAAGGAGCTGATCGCCATCGTCGGCCGCGCGCTCTCCCGGCCCCGCGGGACGCCCGCGCCCGGCGCCGGCCCGGAGAACGAGGACATCCCGCTGGTGGGCCGCTCGCCCGCCATGCAGGAGATCTACCGGGCGCTCGCCCGGCTGATGCCCACCGACCTCACGGTGATGATCACCGGCGAGTCGGGCACCGGCAAGGAGCTGGTGGCCCGGGCGCTGCACGATTACGGCCGCCGCCGCACGGGGCCGTTCGTGCCGGTGAACATGGCCGCGATCCCCCGCGACCTCATCGAGTCCGAGCTGTTCGGCCACGAGAAGGGCGCCTTCACCGGGGCGCTCCAGCGCTCCGCCGGCCGGTTCGAGCAGGCCGAGGGCGGCACCCTGTTCCTCGACGAGATCGGCGACATGCCGATGGAGGCGCAGACCCGCCTGCTCCGGGTGCTTCAACAGGGCGAGTACACCACCGTGGGCGGGCGCGTCCCGATCCGCACCAACGTCCGGATCATCGCGGCCACCAACAAGGACCTGCGGGTCTCGATCCAGCAGGGCATCTTCCGCGAGGACCTGTTCTTCCGCCTCAACGTCGTGCCCCTGCGGCTGCCGGCGCTGCGGGAGCGGTCGGAGGACGTGCCCGACCTGATCCGGCACTTCTTCGTGCTGGTCGAGCGCGAGGGCCTCACCCGCAAGACCCTCGACGGCGAGGCGATGGAGAAGCTCAAGCGCTATCGCTGGCCGGGCAACGTCCGCGAGCTGGAAAACCTCGTCCGGCGGCTGGCCGCCCTCTACCCGCAGGAGACCATCACCGGCCCGGTGATCGAGGCCGAGCTGGACACGCTCCCGCTCGCCCAGCCCGCCGCGGCGGGGGGGGCCAATGGCGCGGCGCGCAAGGCGTCGGGGGAATCGGAGAGCCTGTCCAGCGCCGTGGAGCGGCACCTGTCCGATTACTTCTCGGGCTACCGCGACACTCTGCCGCCGCCCGGCCTGTACCATCGGATCCTGCGGGAGATCGAAGGCCCGCTGATCGGCGCGGCGCTCGCGGCCACCCGGGGCAACCAGATCCGCGCGGCGGAGCTGCTCGGCGTGAACCGGAACACCCTGCGCAAGAAGGTGCGGGACCTCGACCTGCAGGTGTTCCGCTCGGCGCGATAGCCGCCTTCTCCCTCCCCCTCTGCGGGGGAGGGGGCGGTAGGCGGGGGCGCGCCCCGCCTACCGCCCCCGCATGATCGGGTCGCCCTGCATCAGGGCGCGCAGGCGCTCGGTGTCGTAGCCGTTCGGGATGGCCGGGGCGGCCTTCTTCATCACCGGGGCGGGCGCGGCCTGCGGCGCGGGGATCGAGCCCGTGGCCGACGGCTCGAAGACCACCGCCCGCGCCACCGGGGCGGGGGGCGCGAGATGGGACAGGCGGTCGGCGCTGACGAACACCACGATGGCGGTCGAGAGCGTGACGACGAAGCCGCCGACAAGAGGACGCAGGATACGCACGTCTCGGGACTCGGGCACGCGGACGGGAACGGCACCAAGGTAGGGCCAGGGCCGTTAACGAAGCCCCCCATGCATCCGAGAAGGCGCCCGAGCCCATGCCCAACGAGCAGGCCACCGCCAGCGACAGCCCCTTCATCCAGGGCCGCAACGCCCGCCTCTACGGCAAGCCGAAGAGCGAATGCCCTTATCAGGAGGGCAGCGAGGATTACGCCGCCTGGATGCAGGCTTACGACGAAGCGCAACAATCCGATCCGGCGCACACCATACAGTAAGCCAAAGTAGAAACTCAGCACCGGGATTCGCGAACCGATTGTGGATCCCGGTATTCCCCGGAGACACCTTTAAGGACCGCCGCCCGCATGATGTCTCATGTGATGCGGCCTCCGGCGAGGGGCGACTTCGGCGGAGCGACGCAGATGCCAGAGAGACAGGGAAGGCGGGTGCCCCTCGACAGGCCGGGGCGGGTCTATGCGGGGGAGGGCACGCGCCATCCCTGCATCGTCCGGGACATCTCCGCCGCCGGGGCGCGGCTGCTGCTGCCGGAGGCCGGCGAGGTGCCCGAGACCTTCGCCCTCTCCCTCGATCCCGGCGGCGACCGCTGGGCCTGCCGCGTGGTCTGGCGGCGCCTCGGCGAGGTCGGCGTGGCGTTCAACTGAGGCCGCGCCCGGGGCCCGGCGCTTGACGGGACCCGGCGGCGTCGGCTTCGGTCCCGCTTTCCGCCACGCGAGTCCCCGGTTCCGATGTCCCTGACCCCGCCGCCCGAATCGAAGAAGCGGTTCGGCCCCGCCACCCGCCTCGTCCATGCCGGCCGCGATCCTTCCGGGCAGCACGGCTTCGTCAACACGCCGATCTACCGCGGCTCGACGGTGCTGTTCCCGACCTACGACGACCTCCAGCACCGGCGCGGGCGCTACACCTACGGCACCCACGGCACCCCGACCTCCGACGCCCTCACCGATGCGTGGAGCGAGATCGCGGGGGCCGCCGGCACGGTCGCGACGCCCTCGGGCTTGGCCGCCCTGTCGATCGCCCTGATGGCGGCCCTCTCGGCGGGGGACCACCTCCTCGTCACCGACTCCGCCTACCGCCCGACCCGGATCTTCTGCGACGAGGTGCTCAAGCGGTTCGGCGTCGAGACCACCTACTACGATCCGCTGGTCGGCGCCGGGATCGCCGGGCTGATGCGCGACAACACCCGGGCGGTGCTGGTGGAGGCGCCGGGCTCGCTGACCTTCGAGATGCAGGACGTGCCGGCCATCGCCGAGGCGGTCCACGCCCGGGGCGCCTGCGTGATCATGGACAACACCTGGGCGACGCCGCTCCTGTTCCCGCCGCACGCGCGCGGCGTGGACATCGCGGTGGAGGCCGGCACCAAGTACCTCAGCGGCGGCTCGGACCTGCTGCTCGGCCTGACCTCGGCGAACGCGCAATACTGGCCGGCGCTGTACCGCACCTTCCACCAGTTCTCGGTCTGCGCCGGGCCGGAGGACATGTTCCTGGCCATGCGCGGGATGCGGACCATGGGCCTGCGCCTGCGCGAGCACGAGCGGCAGGCCCTCGACATCGCCCGCTGGCTCCAGGCGCGGCCGGAGGTGCTGCGGGTGATGCACCCGGCCCTGCCGGAGGATCCCGGCCACGCCATCTGGCAGCGCGACTTCTCCGGCGCCTCGGGGCTGTTCGGCGTCGTGCTCAAGCCGGTGCCGGAGACGGCGGTGGCCGCGATGCTCGACGGGCTGGAGCTGTTCGGCATGGGCTTCTCGTGGGGGGGCTTCGAGAGCCTGTGCATCCCCTTCGACTGCACCCCCTTCCGCACCGCCACGGCCTGGGCGCCGGGGGGGCCGACCCTGCGCTTCCACATCGGCCTGGAGGACGTGGCCGACCTGAAGGCCGACCTCGATGCCGGCTTCGCACGCCTGCGCGCCGCCGCCGGGGCGATTTGACATTCCCGGCCCGATCCCGATTGGAAAGCCGAGATCGGAGAGCCGCGACCCGGAGCCCATGACGACACGCCTCCCCGCCGGCGCGCTCCCCCGCGACGGCGAAGCCCCGTCCGCCGTCCTCCGCGGGGACCGGATCGCCGCCCTCCTCGACCGGCTGTCCGCGAGCCACGCCCGCGCCTGCGCGGCGCTCGCGGCCCTGTGCCTGCTGCTGTTCCTGCCGGGGCAGGCCTCGCTCCAGCCGATGGACCGGGACGAGCCGCGCTTCGCCCAGGCCTCCAAGCAGATGCTGGAGACCGGGGACTTCGTGGCGATCCGCTTCCAGGACGAGGCCCGCAACAAGAAGCCGGTGGGCATCTACTGGGCGCAGGCGGCCTCCGTCGCCGCGGCTGAGGCCCTGGGCGTGCCGGAGGCCCGCACGCAGATCGCCCTCTACCGCATCCCCTCGCTCCTCGGTGCCGTCGCCTCGGTGCTCCTGGCCTACTGGGGGGCGCTCGCCTTCCTGCCCCGGCGGGGGGCGCTCCTCGCCGCCGCCCTGTTCGGCGCCTGCCTGATGCTCAACGCCGAGGCTCACCTCGCCAAGACCGACGCCCTGCTCACCGCCTGCGCCACCGCGAGCCTCGGGGCGCTGGCGCGGGTGTGGCTTGCTTGGCACCGCCTCCCTCCCCCCTCCGCGGGGGAGGGTACCCTGCGCGGCAGGGGGGCGGAGGGGAACGACGGTGCCGGCAGGGGCACGGCCCGTCATGCGGGGAGGGCGCTCGAGTCTGCACCGTCGCTCCCCTCCGCCAACCCCCTTCGGGGGCCGCCCTCCCCCGCGGAGGGGGGAGGGAGCGTCGTCTTCCTCGCCTTCTGGCTCGGCCTCGCCGTCGGCATCCTCGTGAAGGGGCCGATGGTGCCGCTGTTCGTGGCCCTGCCGGCCCTCTTCCTGTCGTGGAAGGCGCGATCCAGCGCGTGGCTGAAGCCCCTGCGCCCCTGGGCGGGGCTCGCCCTGACCCTGCTGATCGTCGCCCCGTGGTTCGTGGCGATCACCCTCAAGAGCGGCGGCGCCTTCTATGCCGAGGCGGTGGGCAAGGACATGCTCGGCAAGGTCGGCGGCGCGGCGGAGCGGCACTGGGGCCCGCCCGGCGCCTACACGCTGGCGTTCTTCGCGACCTTCTGGCCGGGCGCCGCCTTCGCCGCCATGGGCCTGCCGATGGCGTGGCGGGAGCGGCGGAGCGCGCCGGTCGCCTTCCTGATCGCGGCGGTGCTGCCCGCGTGGCTGATGTTCGAGGCGGTGCCGACCAAGCTGCCGCACTACGTCCTGCCGCTGATGCCGTGGATCGCGGTCCTGACCATCCTCGCCCTGCGCCGGGGGGAGCTCGACCCCGGACGCCGGGGTGCGAGGGCCGTGGCCCTGCTGGTGCCGGCGATCCCCCTCGGCCTGACGCTCGGCCTGTGCCTCGTCGGCTGGAAGCTCGACGATCACACCATCCCCTGGCTCGCCCTCCCGGCGCTCGCCGCCGCCTGCCTCGCGGCCGGGCTGAGCTGGCTGGCCTTCGCCCGCGCCCGGCCCGAACGCGCCCTGATGCTGGCGGTGCTGGCCTCCTGCCTCCTCGGGCCGGGGGTGCTCGGCCTCGCCCAGCGGCAATTGCCGGCGCTGAAGGTCTCGCCGCGGCTCGCCGCCTTCAAGGATCGGATGCCCTGCATCGACCCGCAGGTGGCGAGCCTCGGCTACCGGGAGCCGAGCCTCGTCTTCCTCACCGGCACCACCCTCGACCTCCTGCCCGACGCCGCCGCCGCCAAGGCCTTCCTGCAGCGGGGCGGGTGCCGCCTTCTGTTCGTGGAGGGCCGGGAGCGCGAGGCGTTCAACACCGCCTGGCCCGTGGGCCGCCCGGCCCCGCCGCCGCTGGGCGAGGTCGAGGGCTTCAACCTCAACACCGGCCGCCGCGTCTTCGTGACGGCCTACGCGGCAGCACCATGACACTCTCCGAGGCGGACGCCCCGCACCTCACGATCGTCGTGCCCGTGAAGAACGAGGCCGGCAACATCGCCCCCCTGGTGGCCGAGATCGAGCGGGCCTGCGCCGGCCTGCCGTTCGAGGTGATCTACGTCGATGACGGATCGACCGATGCCACCCCCGCCAGCCTGGAGGCGGCCCGGGCCGGCCGCCCGTGGCTGCGGGTGCTGCGGCACGGGGCGAGCGCCGGCCAGTCGGCGGCGGTGCGCAGCGGCGTGCAGGTCGCCCGCGGCGCGGTCATCGCCACCCTCGACGGCGACGGCCAGAACGACCCGGCCTTCATCCCCGCGCTCCTCGCCGCCCTGGAGGAGGCCGGGCCGGGCGCCGGCCTCGCCCAGGGGCAGCGGCGCGGGCGCAGGGACGGGCGTTTCAAGATGCTCCAATCCCGCATCGCCAACGGGGTGCGCGGGCGGATCCTCAAGGATTCCACCCGCGACACCGGCTGCGGGCTGAAGGTGTTCCGCCGGGACGTGTACCTGCGGCTGCCGTATTTCGACGCCCTGCACCGGTTCATGCCGGCCCTCGTCGCCCGCGAGGGGTTCGCCGTGGTCCACCGGGACGTGATCGACCGGCCGCGCTTCACCGGCTCCTCGAATTACGGCCTGTTCGACCGGCTCTGGGTCGGGCTCCTCGACCTCGCCGGGGTCTGGTGGCTGATCCGCCGGAAGCGCGCCACGCCGCGGGCCGTCGAGGCCACCATGCCCGGGGCGGATGCCGTGCGGGACGAGGATGTCGGATGCTGATCCAGCTCGCCCATGACCTGCCGGACTACTTCTACGACGTGTTCGTCACGCGCTTCGATTTCTGGCTGGTGTTCGGCATCCTGGCGCAGCTGATCTTCGGCTCGCGCTTCATCATCCAGTGGATCGCCAGCGAGCGGGCGGGCAAGAGTGTGATGCCGCTCTCGTTCTGGTTCCTCTCCATCGCCGGGGGGCTGATGACCCTGGTCTACGGCTTCGTGCGGAAGGAGCCGGTGATCATCATCGGCCAGGGCCTTTCGACCGGGATCTACGTCCGCAACCTCGCCCTGATCGCCCGGGAGCGGCGGCGCAGGCGCGGGGCGCCGGCATGACGCCGCTGCCGGCCTTCTACGACGACCTCGACGCCACCCTGGCGGAGCTCTGGCGGCTGCTGGCGGACGGGGCCGAGCACGGCCGCAGCGGCTTCCACCTGCCGACGCTCGCCACCGTCTCGGCGGAGGGGCCGCGCCTGCGCACCGTCGTGCTGCGCGCCGCCGACGCCGCCACGGCGACGCTGCGCTTCCACTGCGACCGCCGCTCGGACAAGGCGTTCGAACTGGCCGAGAACCCGGCCTGCGCGCTGGCCGTCTACGATGCCGGGGCGAAGATCCAGATCCGCATCGAGGGCCGGGCGGTCCTGCACACCGACGACGCGCTGGCGGAGGCGGCCTGGGCCGGCTCCCGGGCGATGAGCCGGGTCTGCTACGGCGCCGAGCCGGCCCCCGGCACGGCCCTGCCCGCCGGCAACGCCTACACCCTCCCCGACGAGGCGACGGCGGCGGCGACGGGCCGCCGGCATTTCTGCGCGGTGACGGTGCAGGCCCGCCGCCTCGATTTCCTCTACCTCGACCGCCGCGGGCATCGCCGGGCCGCCTGGGCGCAGGACGAGTCAGGCTGGGACGGGGGCTGGCTGGCGCCGTAGGTCAGCCGCCGTCGTCCGCGCGAGCACCGCGACATTGCAGGGCGGCGCCCCATTCGGGAACGGCCCGCGTCCCGGGGCTCGCCGGAGGCGAGAGCCCGGGACGCGGGCCGCCGAGGCCGTCGGAGGGGACGATCCCCGCCCCCTCCGCCTCCCACCTCAGGCGAACATGTCCGGCTGGGTCGCGGCGATGTGGCTGTAGATCGTCTGGAAGTGCAGCCAGCCGATGTAGTCGCTGCCGACGTGCTCGCGGCTGTAGCGGGCGGTCTTCTCCGAGACGGTCTGCGGCTTGATGCCGGTGGCCTCGACCAGGAGCTGCTGCTTGCAGGCCCGCTCCAGGGCGATGAACCAGAAGGCCGCGTCGTCGATGCTGTGCTGCGAGCAGGTCAGCAGGCCGTGGTTCTGGTGGAGCACGCCGCGGTTGCGGCCGATCTGCTGGGCGACCGACAGGCCGCTGTTCTTCTCCACGGCCACCGCGCCGGCCGAGGCGCCGATCACCGCGTGGCTGTTGTAGAAGGCGGCGGCGTCCTGGCTGATCATGTCGAGGGGGCGGCCGGTGGCGCACCAGGCGGTGCCGTAGGTGGTGTGCGCGTGGCACATCGCCATGACCTCCGGGTACTCCTCGTGCACGGCGGCGTGCAGCACGAACCCGGCCCGGTTGATGGCGTAGCGGCCCTCCACCACGCGGCCGTTATGGTCGGCCAGGATGAGGTTCGACATGTTCACCTGCGAGAAGTGAACGCACATCGGGTTGGTCCAGTACAGCTCCGGACGCTCGGGGTCGCGGATCGTCAGGTGCCCGGCGAAGCCGTAGTCGAAGCCGTGCATCGCGAAGGCGCGGCAGGCGGCCACGAGGTGCTTCTTGCGGTACTCGCGCTCCTCGGCATGGTTGGCGAATTCCGGCATCTCCGGGAAGATCAGGCCGGCCTGCTCGGGCTGGTAGATCGAGGTCCGCCGACGGCCGGAATCGTCGTTCGGGAGGTCGATGGCGACGCTGTCGTGGTGGTCGTGCTCGTCGAGCATGGGATGTCCTTTCGTGGGATGGGTGAGGGGTGGAGGGAGGCCGCGATCAGCGGTTGACGAGGCGCTTCGGCATGGTCAGCGCGAGGACGCTGCCGATCGCGAGGCAGGCGGCGAGGGTGTAGACGCCGAGGCTGGTCGACTTGGTGGCGTCGATGATCCAGCCGATGAGGTAGGGGCTGACGAAGCCCGCGAGGTTGCCGACCGAGTTGATCACCGCGATCCCGGTGGCCGCCGCGGCCCCGGCGAGGACGGCGGTGGGCAGGCACCAGAACTGGGCCAGCGTCACGAGCACGCCGATGGTGGCGACGGTGAGCGCGGCCTCGGCGACGACGAGGTCCTTGCTGTACCAGATGCTCACGAGCCACCCGGCGGCGCCGACGAGGCCGGGGATCACGATGTGCCAGCGCCGCTCCCGGGCCGCGTCCGACATCCGCCCGACGGTGATCATCGCCGCCGCCGCCGCGCCGTAGGGCAGCATGGTGAGCAGGCCGATCTGCAGCGGATCGGAGACCCCCGCGCCCTTGATCAGCGTCGGCAGCCAGAAGCCGACGCCGTAGAGGCCCATGATGAAGAAGAAGTAGATCCCGCTCAGCAGCCACACCCAGCCGCTGGTGAAGCCGTCGCGGAACCGGTGCGCGGCGACGGAGGAGGCGTCGGCGGCGACGTTGCGGGCGAGCAGCGCCTTCTCGTCGGCGGTGAGCCACTTCGCCGAGGCGATCCCGTTGTCGAGGAAGGCCAGCACGCAGAAGCCGAGGATCAGCGAGGGCAGCGCCTCGATGAGGAACAGCCACTGCCAGCCGGCCAGGCCGTGCGCGCCGGAGAACGTGTTCATGATCCAGCCGGAGACCGGCCCGCCGATCAGCCCGGCGATCGGGATGCCGGTCATGAACATGGCGATGATGCCGCCCCGGCGCTCGGACGGGTACCAGTAGGTGAGGTAGAGGATCACCCCCGGGAACAGCCCCGCCTCCGCCACGCCGAGCAGGAAGCGCAGGACGTAGAACACGGTCGGGCTGGTGACGAACATCATCGCCCCCGAGATCAGCGCCCAGCTGATCATCACGCGGGCGATCCACACCCGGGCACCGACCTTGTGCAGGATCATGTTGCTCGGCACCTCGAACAGGAAGTAACCGATGAAGAAGATTCCGGCGCCGAGGCCGTAGATGGTCTCGCTGAACTGCAGGTCGCTGAGCATCTGAAGCTTGGCGAAGCCGACGTTGACGCGGTCGAGATAGGCCGCGACGTAGCAGGCGAACAGGAACGGCACGAGGCGCCACGTCACCTTGCGGTAGACCTGTGTCGCCTCGTCGATGACGGGTCCGGCGAGAGTGACGACTCCCTGTGCCATTCCTGGTTTCTCCCCAAATGTTGGTTCTGAAGCTGCCGTCTCCGCGGCATGGGAAGTATTTTTCCGCCTTCCCGTGGGCTTTGACAAACGATGAATTTTCACCGATTGGTGAATTGAATTCACGGATGTGGCATGCGGCGGATCCCGAGCTTCCCCTCCCTCCGGGCCTTCGAGGCCGCGGCGCGGCTCGGCAGCTTCGCCCGGGCGAGCGAGGAGCTGTGCCTGACCCCCTCGGCGGTCAGCCATCAGGTCCGCGCCCTGGAGCGGCATCTGGGCCGGGCGCTGTTCCGGCGGGAGAACCGCCAAGCCAACCTCACCCCGGACGGGGAGCGCCTGCTCGCCGGCCTGTCCCGGGCCTTCGACGGGATCGAGGCGGCCTGCGCCGAACTGATGCCGGCCGAGGGGGCGGCGCTGGCGGTCCACTGCACGCCGAGCTTCGCCACCAAGTGGCTGGGGCCTCGCCTGCCGGGCTTCGTGGAGGCCAACCCGGCCATCGCGATCCGCGTCTCCTCGGGCGCCGAGCCCCTCGACCTCATGCGGCACCCGGAGATCGACGTGCTGATCGCCTATGGGCACCCGCCGCGGGGGGCGGGGCTGCGGGTGGAGACGCTGGGGCCGGAGGAGATCGCCGCCCTGTGCCGGCCGGAACTGGCGCGGGAGGCGGCCGACCTCGCGCCGGAGGCGATGGCCCGGCTCACCTTCCTCGAATCCTCCTTCAGCCCCGTGCGTTGGGCGGATTGGTTCGCCCATAACGGGCTGACCCCGCCGAAGGCCCGGGGCGCCCCGTCCTTCGACCGGGGATCGCTCGTCATCTCGGCGGCGGTGCAGGGGCTCGGCGTCGCCCTGGAGAGCCTGCGCTTCGCCCAAGGGGAGGTCGCGTCCGGGGATCTGGTGCGGCTCGGCGGCGGCCGGTGCGACGGCATCCGGCGGGACCTGCACTTCCTGTGCTGGCGCGCCCGCGACGACGACGCCCCCGGCATCCGCCGCTTCCGGGACTGGATCCTGGAGGAGGAGCGCCCGGATGGCAGCTTTGCGCCAGCCGGGCTGACGGCGCGCGCCGGCCTCGGCTAGAGACGCCCGGCCGGTTCCGTGATCGCGAATCGGATGAGGGAAACGCCGTGGGCCTCGTCTACGCGCTCGCCGCCTATCTGAGCTGGGGCCTCGTCGTCCCCCTGCACTTCCGGCTGCTCGGCGGCTTCAGCCCCTGGTACATCCTGGCCGAGCGCATCGTGTGGTCCACCCTATTCGCCGGCCTGCTGGCGCTGGCGTGGCGCAAGCGCCTGAGGCTGCCGCACCCGCTCACGCGCAAGCACGGGCTCCTCATCCTGTCGGCCCTGTTCATCGGCGCGAACTGGCTGCTCTACCTCATCGCCATCGACCGGGGGCACCTGCTCGATGCGAGCCTCGGCTACTACATCAACCCGCTGATGAACGTGGCGCTGGGCCGGGTCATCCTCGGGGAGCGGATGCGGCCGTTCCAGGCCGTGGCGATCGGCATCGCGGCGGCGGGGGTGGCGGTGGCGGTGGCCTGGGCGGGCGACCTGCCGCTGATGTCCCTGGCGCTCGCCACCTCCTTCGCGCTCTACGGGCTGATGCGGAAGATCGTGGCCGTCGATGCGCTGGTGGGCTTCCTCGCCGAGACGCTGCTGCTCCTGCCGGTGGCGGTGGCATGGCTGATCCTCACGCCCGAGCCGTTCCTGCCGGCCGATCCGCACCGGCTCGGGCTGCTGATGCTCACGGGGCTGACCACGGCGCTGCCGTTGATCTGGTTCGCCGCCGCGGCGGTGCGGCTGCGCCTGACGACCCTCGGCCTCCTGCAATACGTCGCCCCCACCTGCCTGCTGCTCCTCAGTATCCTCGTCTTCGGGGAGCATGTGGAACCGCACCGGGCGGCGATGTTCGGGCTGATCTGGCTCGGCCTCGCCCTCTACACCCTCGATGCCCTGCGCGGCCGGCGGGTCGCGGCGCGGGCGGCGGCCCAGGGCGCGTGAGGGGTCCGGCGCGGTCCCCCCGCACGGGCCCCCTCCCTGACTTCCCGAACCCGCGCCCTACCTTCATGATGACCCAGGACCGGCGGAGCCGATGAGCGAACCTGTGGGCGGCGATGCCGTCACCGACGACGATTTCCGCAACCTCGCGGACACGCTCCCCCAGCTCGCCTGGATCGCCAGGGCCGACGGCCACATCGTCTGGTACAATGCCCGCTGGTACGCCTATACCGGCACCACCCTCGACCGGATGCAGGGCTGGGGCTGGCGGGACGTCCACCACCCGGACCACATCGCCGCCGTCGAGGTGCGCTACCGCCTCGCCATCGAGGCCGGCGTGCCGTGGGAGGACACCTTCCCCCTCCTTGGCGCGGACGGGGAGTACCGCTGGTTCCTCTCCCAGGCGATGCCGTTCCGGGCCCCGGACGGGACGATCCTGCGCTGGTACGGCACCAACACCGACATCTCCCGCCGCCGGGTGACCGAGGAGCGGCTGCGCCATTCGGAGGAGCGGTTCCGGGCGCTGGTCGATGCCTCGGCGGCGGTGATCTGGAACACCAATGCGGAGGGCGAGCTCGTGCCGCCTCAGCCGCGCTGGGGCGCCTATACCGGACAGACCGAGGAGAGCTTCCAGGGCTGGGGTTGGATCGAGGCGATCCATCCCGACGACCGGGCGGAGATCGCCGAGGCCTGGGCGCGCTCGGTGGAGGAGCGGACCCCCTACGCGATCACCCACCGTCTGCGCCGGCACGACGGGGCGTGGCGCTACATGGAGGCCCGGGGCGTCCCCGTCTTCGCGCCGGACGGGTCCCTGCGCGAATGGGTCGGCACCCATACGGACATCACCGAGCGCAAGGAGGCCGAGGCCGAGGCCGAGCGGGCCCGCCAGGCCGCGGAGGCGGCGAACCGGGCCAAGAGCCAGTTCATCGCCAACATGAGCCACGAGCTGCGCACCCCGCTTTCGGCGGTGATCGGCTATTCGGAGATGCTGGGGGAGGAGCTGGAGGATATCGGCCAAGCGGCCCTGCTGCCGGACCTGCGCAAGATCGAATCGGCGGCGCGCCACCTGCTCTCCCTCATCAACGACGTGCTGGACATCTCGAAGATCGAGGCGGGGCGGGTCACCGCCTCGGCGGAGACCTTCACCGTCGCCGACCTCCTGCAGGACGTCTCCGATGCCACCGGCTCCCTGGTGGAGAAGAAGGCCAACCGCTTCGTCCTCGATGCGGAGGCCGACCTCGGCGCGATGCACCAGGACCAGACCAAGATCCGCCAGTGCCTGCTCAACCTCGTGGGCAACGCGGCCAAGTTCACCGAGAACGGCACCATCACCCTCACCGTGCGCCGCCACCTCGAGGAGGGGGCCGACTGGTTGTCCTTCGCCGTGGCCGATACCGGGATCGGGCTGACGCAGGAGCAGATGGGGCGGCTGTTCCAGCGCTTCGTCCAAGCCGACGACTCGACCACCCGGCAGTTCGGGGGCACCGGGCTGGGCCTGGCCATCACCCGCGCCTTCTGCCGCACGATGGGCGGCGACATCGGCGTCGAGAGCGAGCCCGGCCGGGGCGCGACCTTCACCATGCGGATCCCCTCCGTCCTCGTCGAGGAGGACGATCCGGGCGACGATCTGGCGCCCGTCGAGGCCTACGATCCGCAGGACGTGCTGCACCACGACACGGTGCTCCTCGTGGACGACGATCCCGCCGCGCGGGAGCTGCTGCAGCGCTTCCTCGAGCGGGAGGGCTTCCACGTCCGCACCGCCGCGGACGGCCGGGCGGGGCTCACCCTGGCGCGGGCCCTGAAGCCGCGGGCGATCCTCCTCGACGTGGAGATGCCGCGCATGGACGGGTGGGCGGTGTTGCACGCCGTGCGCAACGATCCGGATCTGGCCGGCACGCCGGTCATCATGACCTCGGTGGTGGCCGAGCAGGGCCTGGGCCAGGCGCTGGGGGCCACCGACTACTTCGTGAAACCCATCGACTGGGACCGCCTGAAGGGCCTGATGGAGCGCTACCGGCCCAAGGCGCCGGCCGAGGCGCGGGTCCTCGTGGTGGACGACGACGAGGACGGGCGCGAGCGCCTGCGCCGCTCCCTCACCCGCGAGGGCTGGAGCGTGGACGAGGCCGAGAACGGGCGCATCGCCCTGGAGCATTACGACCGCAGCCGGCCGAACCTGATCCTCCTCGACCTGATGATGCCGGAGATGGACGGGTTCAGCTTCCTGCGCGCCCTGCGCTCCCGGCCGGACGGCGACACCCCGGTGGTGGTGCTGACGGCCAAGGAGATCACCCCGGCCGAGAAGGTGAGCCTCGGGGCGCAGGCCGACCGGGTGATCTCGAAGGGGTCGCTGAGCCTCGCCGAGATCGGCCGGCAGTTGCGGGTGCTCTACGCCCGGTCCACGCCGGACACCGTGCCCGGCCGGTTGCAGGGCCTGATCGATCAATTGGCGGAGAAGGACGGATGAGCGACACGGTCGATCCGGACAAGGCGGTGGCGATCCGCCTGCGGGCGCGGCTCGCGGTGGTGGAACGGGCCGCGTGGTTCGGCCTCGTCCACGCCATGCGGACGCGGCCCGAGGAGACGGAGGCCTACATCGCCTCCGAGCGGGCGCGCTGCACGGAAGGTTTCGGCGGCAAGGGCTGGGCCGGGGACCTCACCGACGCCGAGCGGGCGATGCTCGCCGCCGAGGTGGACAAGGGCCTCGCCGAGCTGCTGGCGGACGCCAAGGACGCGGTCTAGGCCCGCCTCCGTCCCACGCCGTCGGCAGGCACCGCGGTCGGGGCTCTCGCCCGTCCCAGAACGTGGCGCGTCCCCGGATCGCCGCGCGGCGCGCGCGGTCATGGGCCTCGGGCCCCGTCCGGTCGGCCGCCGGGGATGAGGCGGGGAGTGGGGCGCCCCCACCCGCGCGGTCAGCCCCGCCCGAACAGGTCGCGCCACGCCGGGGGCAGGCCCTCCAGCGCCCCGGGCGGGGAGGGCGCGACGCCCGGCAGGCCCGTCGCGGCGAACACCCCGATGGCGATGGCCCGGGCGAGGACCCGGGCCGCCGCATGGCCGAGGCGGGCGACGTCGCCCACCGGGTCGGCGAGGGGCAGGGCGCCCGTCGCGGCGGCGAAGACGAGGTCGCCGTCCAGCGGCGTGTGGGCGGGGACCAGGGCGCGGGCGAGGCCATCCTGCGCGGCGACCGCGAGGCGGCGGCACTGGGCCTTGGTGAGGGTCGCGTCGGTGGCCACCACGGCGAGGGTCGTGGCGGAGCCCGCCGCGATCCGGGCCGGGAAGGCGTGGGCCTCCTCCGGCACGCGGGCAGGCGGGCCGAGGCCGCCGAATTCGTCCGCCACCTCGAAGGGCGCCGCCCAGAAATGCGGCCCCTCGCCGACCACCGCGCTGCCGAAGGCGTTCACCGCCACCAGGGCGGCGATGCGGAAGGCCGTCCCCGGCACCGGGGCAGAGGCCGAGCCGACCCCGCCCTTCAGGGTCGCCGTGCGGGCCCCCGTCCCGGCCCCGACCGAGCCGAGGGCGAAATCCGGGCCCGCCGCCTCCGCGGCCCGGCGGCCGAGGGCGCGGTAGGGCGGGTCGGCGCCCCACTCCTTGTCGCCGCCGTTGAGGAGGTCGAACAGGATCGCCGCGGGCACGATGGGGACGCGCATTCCCCCCACGGGGAAGCCCCGCCCCTGGGCCGCGAGCCAGCCCGTCACCCCGGCGGCGGCGTCGAGGCCGAAGGCCGATCCGCCCGAGAGGACCAGGGCGTCGATGGCCTCCACCGTGCGCTCGGGGTCGAGGAGGTCGGTCTCCCGGGTCCCCGGGCCGCCGCCGCGCACGTCCACGGAGGCCACCGCCGGCCGGTCGAACAGGATGGCGGTGACGCCGCTGCGCACCGCGAGGTCCTGGGCGTGGCCGACCCGGATTCCGGCGATGTCGGTGAGGAGGCCGTGCGGCCGGGATTCGCTCATGCCCGCGAGCCTGCCACGATCCGGCGCCGGCCGGAACGGGCGGGCGCACTTCCCGTGGGGCCGGCGGGTCCCATCTTCCGGTCGGTCAGCCCAGGAGACGCACATGGATGTCGGGTTCATCGGGATGGGGCGCATGGGCCGCGGGATGGCCGCCCGCCTCGCGCAGGAGGGCCACACCGTCCGGGCCTGGAACCGCTCGCCGGAGGCGGCGCAGGGCATCCCCGGCGTCACCCCCGTGGGCAGCGCGGCGGAGGCCTTCGGCGGCGACGCCGCGATCACCATGCTCGCCGACGATGCGGCGCTCGAATCCGTGCTCGTCTCGGGGGGCCTCCTCGACGGCGGCGCGGGCCGTCCCGGCGTGCATCTCGGCATGAGCACCATCTCCGTCGCCCTCGCCGAGCGGCTGACGGCCATCCACGGGCGGGCGGGCGTCCCCTACGTCTCCGCGCCGGTCTTCGGGCGGCCGGACGTGGCGGCGGCGGGCAAGCTCAACATCGTCGTGGCCGGCCCCGACGCGGCCATCGGCGCGGCCGCCCCGATCCTCGACGCCATGGGCGCCCGCACATGGCGCTATGGGGAGGAGCCGAAACGGGCGAACGCGGTCAAGCTCGCCGGCAACTTCATGTTGATCGCCGCCATCGAGGCGATGGGCGAGGCCTGCGCCTTCACCGAGAAGCATGACGTGACGGGGGCCGACTTCCTCGACCTGATGACGAACACGATCTTCGCCGCCCCGGTCTACAAGAACTACGGCGCCTCCATCGCCGCCTCCCGCTACGAGCCGCCCGGCTTCGGCCTGCGGCTCGGCGCCAAGGACATCCGCCTCGCCCTGCAGGCGGCCGAGGCGGCGGGGGTGCCGATGCCCTTCGCCAGCGTGCTCCGCGACGGGCTGATCGAGGCGATGAGCCACGGCGACGGGGAGAAGGACCTCTCCGCCCTGGCCGAGGTGTCGGCCCGGCGCAGCGGCCGGACCTGAGGGCGGGACCGGCCGGGCCCTACAGGCCGTAGCGGGCGAAGGCCGCCCGCTCCTCCAGGGCGGCCATGGCCTCGGCGGGGAGGGACGCCACCCCGCCGATCCCGCCCGGCGGCCCCCGGCGCAGGATGCGGCTGAGGAAGCCGCCCCGGGCCTCGGCGATCAGCACCAGGTCGACCTTCTCGCCGAACCGCGCCCGCATGGTCGCGCGCAGGTCGCCGATGGCGTCCACGAGGCCGAGGGGCAGCGCCTGCCGCCCGGTCCAGACGGCGCCGGTGAACAGGTTCTCGCCCTCCGCGAGGCCGGGCCGGCGTGCGGAGACCAGCTCGGTGAACAGGCCCTGCACATCCGCCTGGATGCGCTTCAGGCGGGCGACGTCGGCCGGGTCCTCCGGGCGGAACGGATCGAGCATCGCCTTCGACTCGCCGATGGTGTGGACCCGGCGCTCGATGCCGAGCTTCTCGAGCAGGCCGGGGAAGCCGAACCCCGCCGAGACCACGCCGATCGACCCGACGATGGAGGTCGGGTCCGCGACGATCTCGTCGGCGGCGCAGGCGATCATGTAGCCGCCCGAGGCCGCCACATCCTCGACGAAGGCGACGACCGGCAGCGCCTTCTCCTGGGCGAGGGCGCGGATGCGGCGGTGGATCAGGTGCGACTGCGCGGGCGATCCGCCGGGGGAGTTGATGACCAGGGCGACCGCCTTCACCCCCGGCAGGGAGAAGGCCCGCTCCAGGCTGCCCGCCACCGAGGCGATGGAGAGCCCCGGCCGCAGGGGGGACACCGCGCCTATCGTCCCCGACAGGCGCACCACGGCGACGCGGGGGCGGCGGTTCCGCAGGCGACCCGGCAACAGGGCGCGGAGACGTTCTGACAGCGCGGGCATGGACTCTGGACTCGGCCTCTGGACGTTGGGGGATCGCGGTCGGACGGGGAGCATAATGGGACTACAGTCCGCCGCCGCAAGGGTGGGCGCCCCCGTGCCGCGCCGGGAACTTACGGTCTGTGAACCGTCTGCGTAGTTGCCGAAGCAACCTAGACAGGAACAATCGAACCGTTTCCCGTCTCCCGCCGTTCCTCGCCACGGACCCGACGATTCCGCGGGCCGTTTCCGACACCGGGAGGACGACGACACGATGCGCTCCATCAGACTGCCGCGCTGGCCGATCCTGATCCTGCTTGCCGCCTTCTTCATCGGCCCGACCGCCGGCCCGGTCCGCGCCGCCCCGCTTCCGGTGCCGATGGCCGCCGCCGAGAGCGCCCCTGCCGCTGCCGTGCAGCAGGTCCAGTACTATGGCGGCTACGGGTATCGCCGCCATTACGGCTACCGCCCCTACGGCTTCCGTCGCCATTACGGGTTCCGTCGGCACTACGGCTTCCGCCGCCATTACGGCTACCGCCGTCACTGGGGCCACCGCCACTACCGCCGCGGCCCGGCCTTCTTCTACTGAGCCACAAAACACCACGCCCCGGCACGGTCCGCCGGGGCGTGACCCAGCCTGCGCGCAGACCCCTCTGCGCGCACGTGAACTCTTGCGCGCGCACGCGAAAGCCCTTAACCAAACGTCTGATATCACTGCACTTCCGCAGCAGTGCCTGACGCAGCCCCGGCAGGCTCCCCCGCCGCCGCCGGCCCCGCCCCAGGCCGGGATACAGACGGACGCACAACTTGGCCGAGACCGATCCGACGGGCGCCCCGCCGCCCGCCAGCGACATCCGCCCCGTTTCCATCACCGACGAGATGCGCCGCTCCTACCTCGATTACGCCATGAGCGTGATCGTGAGCCGGGCGCTGCCGGATGCCCGCGACGGGCTGAAGCCCGTGCACCGCCGCATCCTCTACTCGGCCTTCGAGTCCGGGCACCTGCCCGAGCGCAAGTACGTCAAGTCGGCCCGCATCGTCGGCGACGTGATCGGCCTCTACCATCCGCACGGCGACCAATCGATCTACGACGCCCTGGTCCGCATGGCCCAGGACTTCTCGATGCGCCTGATGCTCATCGACGGGCAGGGCAATTTCGGCTCGGTGGACGGCGATCCGCCGGCCGCCATGCGCTACACCGAGTCGCGCCTGGCCAAGCCGGCCATCGCCCTCCTCGCCGACATCGACAAGAACACCGTCGACTTCGGGCCGAACTACGACGAATCGCGGGAGGAGCCCCTCGTCCTCCCGGCGCGCTTCCCGAACCTCCTGGTCAACGGGGCGGGCGGCATCGCCGTCGGCATGGCGACCAACATCCCGCCGCACAACCTCGGCGAGCTGATCGACGCCTGCGTCGCCCTCATCGACGATCCGGGTCTGACCATCGAGCAGCTGAACGACATCGTCCCCGGCCCGGATTTCCCCACCGGCGGCATGATCCTCGGCCGGGCCGGCACGCGGCTGGCCTACACGACCGGGCGCGGCTCGGTGATCATGCGGGCGAAGTCGCATGTGGAGGAGTTGCGCAAGGAGCGCGAGGCGCTGATCTTCACCGAGATCCCGTATCAGGTGAACAAGGCGACTCTGGTCGAGAAGATCGCGGAGCTGGTCAAGGACAAGCGGGTCGAGGGCATCTCGGACCTGCGCGACGAGTCGGACCGCAGCGGCATGCGGATCGTGGTCGAGATCAAGCGCGACGCCATGGCGGAGGTGGTGCTGAACCAGCTCTACCGGTTCACGCCCCTGCAATCCTCCTTCGGCTGCAACATGGTCGCCCTCAACGGGGGGCGGCCGGAGCTGATGAACCTGAAGGACCTGCTCGAGGCCTTCGTGGACTTCCGCGAGGAGGTCGTCTCCCGCCGCACCAAGTTCCTCCTCGGCAAGGCCCGCGAGCGCGCCCACGTCCTGTGCGGCCTCGCCATCGCGGTGGCCAACATCGACGAGGTGATCCGCCTGATCCGCACCTCGCCGGACCCGAACACCGCCCGCGAGGCGCTGATGGCCCGCGACTGGCCGGCGCACGACATCGCCCCCCTCATCGCCCTGGTGGACGACCCCCGCCACCGGGTGGCCGAGGACGGCACCTACCGCCTGTCCGAGACCCAGGCCCGGGCGATCCTGGACCTGCGCCTCCAGCGCCTCACCGCCCTCGGGCGGGACGAGGTCGGGGACGAGCTGAAGAAGCTCGCCGACGAGATCGCCGACTACCTCGACATCCTGCGCTCCCGGGTGCGCATCCAGACCATCGTCAAGAACGAACTCATCGAGGTGCGCGAGCAGTTCGCCACGCCGCGCCTCACCGAGATCGTCGACTACGATTCGAGCGTGGACGACGAGGACCTGATCCAGCGCGAGGACATGGTCGTCACCGTGTCCCATGCGGGCTACGTGAAGCGCGTGCCGCTCTCGACCTACCGGTCGCAGCGCCGGGGCGGCAAGGGCCGCTCGGGCATGGCCACCCGTGACGAGGATTTCGTCACCCGGCTGTTCGTGGCCAACACCCACACGCCGGTGCTGTTCTTCTCCAGCCAGGGCCAAGCCTACAAGGAGAAGGTGTGGCGCCTGCCGATGGCCGCGCCGAACGCCCGCGGCAAGGCACTGGTGAACATCCTGCAATTGCAGAACACCGCCGAGCGCATCACCACGATCATGCCGCTGCCGGAGGACGAGGCGTCCTGGGAGACCCTGGACGTGATGTTCGCCACCGCCTCCGGGTCGGTGCGGCGCAACAAGCTGTCGGACTTCACCACGGTGAACCGCAACGGCAAGATCGCCATGAAGCTCGATGAGGGCGACCACATCGTCCATGTGGAGATCTGCCGCCCGGACCAGAACGTGCTGCTGACCACGGCGCTGGGCCAGTGCATCCGCTTCCCCGTCGAGGATGTCCGCGTGTTCAAGGGCCGCGACTCGACCGGCGTGCGCGGCATCAACCTCGGCGAGGGCGACCGGGTGATCTCGATGACCATCCTCAACGCCTTCGACGCCAGCGCCGAGGAGCGGGCCGGCTACCTGAAGATGCGCCGGGCCGTGACCGGCGAAGTCGAGGAGGGGGGCGAGGAGCCGGAGGAGGGCGCCGAGGCCGCGTCGATCTCCCTCGACCGCTATCACGAGATGGGGGCGGCCGAGCAGTACGTGCTCACCATCTCCGAGCGCGGCTACGGCAAGCGATCCTCGTCGTTCGAGTACCGGACCTCGGGCCGGGGCGGAAAGGGCATCACCGCCATGCGGGTCAACGCCCGCAACGGCCACCTCGTGGCCTCGTTCCCGGTGGAGGCCTCGGACCAGATCATGCTGGTCACGAACGGCGGCCAGCTCATCCGGGTGCCGGTGGACGACATCCGCATCGTCGGCCGCGCCTCGCAGGGCGTGACCGTGTTCAACACCGACAAGACCGAGAAGGTGGTCTCGGTGGAGCACATCGAGGGCGAGGAGGAAGGGGAGGGCGAGGCCGAGGTGGCCTGATCCTCCCTCCTTCCCGCCGGGCGCGTCAGCGTCCGGCGGCCGCCCGCCGGTTGGCGATGCGGGAGAACATGTTGCCGGTATAGTCGGCGACCTTGGCCTTCTCCGGTTCGCCGACCTGGGCCTCGAAGGCTTCGATCCGCTTGAGCAGGGCCGCGTCGTTGAACAGCGACGAGTTGAAGGTCTTGTTGGCCCGGGGGCCGAGGGCGGCCTGGACCGCTTCGAGGCGGGCGAGGAGGTCTTTGCGCGTCACGGGTTTCTCCGGGGGTGGGACGGCAGCGCGCCACCCCAGGCCACACTCGACGCGCCGAGGGTAAACGCGGAGTTAACGCCGTCCGATCAAACGCCGGAGCGGCGCCGTGCCCGGACCGCGGGGATGACTGCCGGCCCTCGGACGGGCCCGCCGCGGGGACCGACCCGTCACAGCCCCCTCAGGAACCCGGCGAGGCGCATCAGCCCCTCGGGCCAGGGCCCGTGGCCGCTGGCGACGTTGATGTGCCCCGATTCGCCCGCATCCACGGTGAGCGCCCCCCAGGCATGGGCGAAGTCATCGGCGCGGTCGTAGGAGCAGTGGGGGTCGGTGCGGCTCGCCACGAGCAGGGACGGGAAGGGCAGGGGATCGCGCGGCACCGGGGCGAAGGTGCGCACCGAATCCGGCAGACCCGCCGCCTCCTCCACGTCGGGGAAGGCCACGAACAGGGCGCCGCGCACCACGCCCTCGGGGAAGAGCGGCACGGCCTCCACGCAGGCGACGACGCCGAGGCTGTGGGCGATCAGGATCACCGGCCGGGTGGCCTGCCGCACCGCCGCAGCCACCTGCCCGCACCATTCCGTGGGGGTCGGGGCGTGCCAATCGTCCTGCGCGACGATCCGGGCCGTGGGGAGGCGGCCGGCCCAGCGCGCCTGCCAATGGCCCTCTTCGGACCCCCCGAGCCCGGGCACGATCAGGATGTCACAATCGGCAGTCTTCATCCCCCGATGCCTAGAGCAGGCTCGGGCCGCCGCGCAAGCCTCGCCCCCCCGCCCTCACGCGGCCTCCGCCTCCGTCAGGGACAGGATGTGCGCGGCGATCTGCATGGAGGCGAGGTTCTTGGCCTTGGCCTCGATCTCGAAATCCGCCCAGGCGAGGTGGCGGGCCACGAGGTCGTTCACCGCCCGGTTCCACATCAGGTCGGAATGGGCGGCGAGGTCGCGGACGGAGTGCCCGGCTTCGCGCAGGGCGGGGAAGTCAGGCAGGCGTGCGGCGTCGCAACCGGCGGCGACCGCCTCCCGCGAGACGCTGATATGGGCCACCGGCCGCACCCCGCGCCAGGAGGCGATCACCCGGGCGATCCGCGCATCGTCCGGCTCGATGTAGGAGCCGCCGCTCTCCACCCAATGGTGGTGCAGGTCCAAGACGACCGGCACGAGGTCGGCCAGGCGCAGCACCTCGTCGAGGCCGAACAGGTTCTCGTCGTTCTCCACCGTCACGAGGTCCCGGGCCATCCGGCTCGCCCGGGGCAGGGTCTCCCGGAAGCCGGCGACGCCGGGGTCGCCCGCGCCCACATGGATGTTGATGTGGGCGCCGTGCGGGTGCCACCCGCCGCCGTAGCCCATCAGCCCGAACAGTTCGGCGTGGTAGTCGAGCTCGGACAGGCCGTTCCCGATGGCCGCCGGGTTGCGGCTCGCCAGCAGGCAGAACGGGCCGGGGTGGAAGCTGAGGCGGACCCCGAGCCGCCGGGCCAGGGCCCCGGCCTCCGCCAGCCCGGCCTCCACGGCCGCGCGCAGCTCCGGCTCGGCGTAGAGGGCCTGCACCGACGAGTGGGTGTAGCCGGGCAGGACGTTGCTCCCCATCCGGAGCAGCCGCTCCAGGGGCGGGCGGGCGCCGACCCAGGCGATCTGCCGGGCGAGGGCGGCGAGGTTGTGGGTCACCACCCCGGTCAGCTTCTCCCGCCGGGCGGCGGGGTCCAGCTTGCCGAGGTGGGCCATGGTCACCGTAGTCAGGTTCATGACGCGGGTCGCCTCGCGCGCCGCCTTGAGGGTGGCATGGGTCCCCGGCGGCTCGTCGAGGACGAAGGTGCAGCAGAATCCGAGGCGGGGATGCGGGGCGGCTTGGCTGGGCATTCCGGCACAACGCGCCACAGCGTGTTCGGTCGCGCGGCGGAGTCTCGGAACGGGCGGGCGGGGCCGACGTTTGCGCTGACAGAGCGTGGCAATACCGCTCACGCCCTCCCCGACACGATCCCCGATGCCGACGCCTCCCTCCCGCCCGAGCGGATCGCCCGACCCCGCCTCGACCCTGTGGATCCTGATGCTCGGGACGGCCCTCGTCGCCCTGACGGTCGCCCAGCCCCGCCGGGGCGCGGGCGCGCCCCCCGCGACACCCGGCCGAGAGCCGGAGCCGGCGCGGCAGACGACGCGCAAGACCAACGGCTCGGGCGGGGCGCGCTCCATCGAGGGCCACGCCGCCCGGCTCATCGCGGCGACCCAGCC
Organism: Methylobacterium sp. J-076; assembly: GCF_022829405.1. Taxonomy (GTDB): domain Bacteria; phylum Pseudomonadota; class Alphaproteobacteria; order Rhizobiales; family Beijerinckiaceae; genus Methylobacterium. The sequence continues at coordinate 151,738 of NZ_JAKSXW010000118.1, read as the reverse complement.
GGAGCGCGGCCGGCACGCCGACCACCCGGCGGAGATCCCCGCCGCCGGGTGGCGGGACATCGCCGTCCGCGTCTACCTGGAATTCGTGAAGGACCGGGTGCTGGCGGTGGCCGCGGGCGTGACCTTCTACACCCTGCTCTCCCTGTTCCCCGGCATCGCCGCCCTCGTCACGCTCTACGGCCTGTTCGCCGACGCCAGCGTGATCAACGACCACCTCGCCCAGCTCCACGCGGTGCTGCCGACGGGGGCGGTGGAGATCGTCGGCGATCAGGTGAAGCGCATCGCCTCCAAGCCCAGCGGCACCCTGGGGCTCACCTTCTTCACCAGCCTGCTGATCTCGATCTGGAGCGCGAACGCCGCCATGAAGGCGATGTTCGATGCGCTGAACGTGGTCTACGAGGAGGAAGAGAAGCGCAACTTCTTCATGCTCAACCTGCGCTCCCTCACCTTCACGGTCGGGGCGCTGATCTTCATCGTCATCGCCCTCAACGCCATCGTCGTGGTGCCGGTGGTGTTCAACTTCCTCGGCCTCGGCGCCGAGGCGTGGCTGATCGCGGCCCTGCGCTGGCCGGGCCTGCTCCTCGTGATCCTCGGGGCGCTGTCGGTCCTCTACCGCTTCGGCCCGAGCCGGGAGCATGCCCGCTGGCGCTGGGTCGGGGTCGGCAGCCTCGTGGCGGGTCTGCTCTGGCTCGTCGCCTCCCTGCTCTTCTCTTGGTACGTGTCGAACTTCGGCACCTACAACGAGACCTACGGGTCCCTCGGAGCGGTGATCGGCTTCATGACCTGGATCTGGATCTCCTCGACGATTGTCCTCGTCGGCGGGGAGATCAACGCCGAGATCGAGCACCAGACCGGGCGCGACACCACCACCGGCATGCCCCTGCCGCTGGGCGTTCGCCGGGCGCGGATGGCGGACACGGTGGGGGCGCCGGCCTGACGCGGGACGGGGCGCTCCCTATATGGGCGGGGAAGGAGAATCCCATGTCCGACAGCACCACCGCCACCCCCGAGGCCCTCAGCGACGACGAGTGGCGCTCCCGCCTCAGCGCCGACCAGTACCGGGTGCTGCGCGAGCACGGCACCGAGCGGGCGGGCACGTCCTGCCTGCTGGCCGAGAAGCGGGCCGGCACCTTCGCCTGCGCCGGCTGCGGCCAGCCCCTGTTCGAGCAGGGCACCAAGTACGAGTCCGGCACCGGCTGGCCGAGCTTCTTCGCCCCCCTCGAAGGGGCGGTGGAGACGACCCGCGACCGCAGCTTCGGCATGGTCCGCACGGAGGTCCACTGCGCCCGCTGCAAGGGGCATCTCGGCCACGTCTTCGAGGACGGCCCGGCCCCGACCGGCCTGCGCTACTGCATGAACGGCGCCGCCATGGCCTTCGAACCGGCCTGACGGGACCGGCCGGCAAACCGGCCCGCGGAGCGGGGATCATGGGGAAAGACCGCCCCGCCCCCCGCCCGCCACCGCCCTCCGGACTTGATTTCGGCGTCATTATGCGTAGTCGCTCTACACACTGGGGTTGTCGTCAATCGTGAGTGACGGAGAGGTACAGTCCGGTCCGAGTTCTCCGCCGCGGCGTGAAGTTCGAGACCCACCTTTCCGTTCGCTCGACTTGCCCTCAACTCGGTGCGTCGAAGGTGACCGGACCAATCGGTCGTTTCCAGGCGTATCGCCGGACCGGGCGTGAGGAGTGAAGCAAGCCATGAGCACAATCCGCAGGTTCCTCGTCGCGCCGGCCCTCGTCCGCCTCATCCGCAAGGAGCGGGGGAGCAGCCGGATCACCGAGGGCCATTTCGCCCCGCAGGGCGGCCGCAACTCCTTCGTCCGGGTGGACGGGCAGGCCTGTCAGCTCGTCCTCGTGAACAACGGGGTCGAGGAGCGCACGGACGTGCCGCGCGCCCACGGTGACGCCCTCCTCGACGTCTGCCCCGGCAAGGCCGCCTACGACCGCACGACCCTGGCCGCCGGCGGCCGGGAGATCGTCATCGACCGTTACGTGTCCCCCGGCGCCCTCGATCTGGCGAGCATCACCTTCGACGACGAGGACCAGGCCGCCGCCTTCCCCGCGCCCACGTGGTTCGGCCGGGAGGTGACGAGCGAGCCCGCCTTCGATCGCGCCGCCCTCGCGATCCAGGGCGTCCCGGCGGTGGGCGAGATGTCCCTGAGCAACGCCGCCCTCGACGCGGTGCTCGACCTGATCGAGCCGCGCTTCGGCTTCGGCCGCTACGGCTCGCCCACGCGCTCGACCGAGGCCATGGACGGCCTCGCGGGGGCCCTGCGCCGCCCGGCCACCGCCACCACGCCGCTCCCCGAGGCCCCGCGCCCGGCCCCCGAGCCGGAGATCCTCGCGCCCGCCCCCGTGCCCCCCGCCCCCGCGCCGGCCCCCGCCGTGGCGGAGGCCCCGGCGCCCGAGCCGGAGCGGCACGAGCCCAGCCCGGCCGAGGAGCCGCGCGAGGTCGCGCCCCATGCCGAGCATCGGGCCGAGCAGACCCCCGCCGCCGCGGTCGGGACCCCGGCCGAGGCCGTCCACGGCGACGCGCGGATCGACGACGTGATCGAGAGCCTGTCCGCGGCACTCGGCGCGGCGATCCACCAGAACCCGGCCCAGGCCGAGAAGCAGGAGGATCCGGGCGCGGTGTTCGAGCGCTGGACGGTGCGCCCCCGCCGCACCCAGACCCAGGGCTGAGAGCCCGGCGAACGGGTCGGGTCCGGCGCGGGGACGCGCCGGACCGTCAGTTCCGGATGACCACCGCCGCCCCACCGTAATTCCGGGCGAGGCTGAAGAGCGTCGCCGCATGGCCGGGCGAGAGGCGGATGCAGCCATGGCTCGCCCGCCGCCCGAGGGCGCCGGTGGCATAGGTCCCGTGGATGGCATAGCCGCCGCGGAAGAACATGGCGTGCGGCATCGGCGAGCCGTGATATTTGCGCGAGCGCCACATCGTGGCCATGCGCCCGACCCGGTAGGCGCCGGTCGGGGTGACGAAGCCCCGCCGGGCGGTCGAGACCGGCCATTCATAGGCCGGCATCCCATCGACATAGACCTGCATGCGCTGGTGCGACTGGTCGATCCGGGCGACGACGCCCGCCGTCGCGGGGAGGGCCGGCAGGGCGCAGGCCAGGGCGGCGCCGAGCAGGCCGGCGCGGAGATGGGATGTCCTCGACAAGGGCGGTCACCGGGGGCTGTCGCTGGGGCCGCCGCGGCGCGATCCGGCGCGGTCGCGGCTCCGCGCGGCCCGGATACAACCTGACCGATCGGCGCGGCCGTGAAGACTGTGGGAAGTCCGGGATCGACAGGAATTTGTCATGCCGGACTTGGGTGGGACTACGGAGACGGCGTTGAGAAGCCCGGGAAAGCCGGATAGCGTGCCGGCCCGGGGGAGGCGCGAAGGATCGCGCGAGAGGTAGAGACAATGGCCCAGGCGATCCACGCGACGGGGGGAGGCACGGTCACCGCTCCGAAAGAGCCGTGGTACAAGGTGCTCTATATTCAGGTGCTGATCGCGATCGCCCTCGGCATCCTGCTGGGCTGGTACGATCCGGCCACCGGCAAGTCGCTGAAATGGCTCGGCGACGCGTTCATCGCGCTCATCAAGATGATGATCGCGCCCATCATCTTCTGCACCATCGTCCACGGCATCGCCTCGATCGGCGACCTGAAGAAGGTCGGCCGGGTCGGTCTCAAGGCGCTCGTCTACTTCGAGGTCGTGTCCACCCTCGCGCTGCTCATCGGCATCTTCGTGGGTGAGGTGATCCAGCCGGGCGCCGGCTTCCATGCCGACCCGTCGAAGCTCGATGCGAGCAAGGTCGCGACCTACGCGAGCAAGGCCGCCGCGGACTCCACCGTCGCCCACATCATGGCGCTGATCCCGAAGAGCTTCTTCGACGCCTTCGCCACCGGCGACCTGCTGCAGGTGCTGCTCGTCTCGATCCTGACCGGCTGCGTCGTCACCGGCCTGGGCGAGAAGGCCGCCGGCGTCGCCAGCGCCATCGACACCGCCGGGCAGATCTTCTTCCGCATCATCGGCATCATCGTGAAGCTGGCGCCGCTCGGCGCCTTCGGCGCCATGGCCTTCACCATCGGCGAGTACGGCATCCAGAAGGTCTACGACCTCGGCCAGCTGGTGGCGACGTTCTACCTGACCTCGCTGCTCTTCGTGCTCGTGGTCCTCGGCACCATCGCGCGGATGGCCGGCTTCTCGATCCTGAAGTTCCTGGCCTTCATCAAGGACGAGCTCCTGATCGTGCTCGGCACCTCCTCCTCCGAGACGGTGCTGCCGCACATGATGACCAAGATGCGCCGCCTCGGCGCATCGGACTCGGTCGTCGGCCTCGTGGTGCCGACCGGGTACTCGTTCAACCTCGACGGCACCAACATCTACATGACGCTCACCACCCTCTTCCTCGCGCAGGCGGTGGGGGCGGACCTGTCGATCGGCCAGTACGCGACGATCATCCTCGTGGCGATGCTGACCTCGAAGGGCGCCTCGGGCGTCACGGGGGCGGGCTTCATCACCCTGGCGGCGACCCTTTCGGCCATCCCGAACAACCCGGTCCCGGTCGCCGCGATGACCCTGGTGCTCGGCATCGACAAGTTCATGTCCGAGTGCCGGGCGCTCACCAACCTCGTGGGCAACGGCGTCGCCTGCGTGGTCGTCGCCCGGTGGGAGGGCGAGCTGGACCGCGACAAGCTCAACGAGGTGATGGCCAACCCGATCGCCATCGGCACCGCGGTGACGGACAACACCCCCGCCCCGATGCGCACCGATCCCAAGGTCGCCGCGGCCGAGTGATGCGTCCGGAGGCCCGGCTCGGCATCGACCTCGGCGGCACGAAGATCGCCGGGGTCGTCCTCGACCACGGCGGACGTCGCCTCGCCGAGGCCCGCGTGCCGGCCCCGCGGGGCGATTACGGCGCCACCCTCGGGGCCGTGGCCGACCTCGTCCTGCGCCTGGAGGGGCAGGCGGGGCGCGGGTGCAGCGTCGGCATCGGCATGCCGGGCAGCCTGTCGCCCGCCACCGGCCTCGTGCGCAACGCCAACTCCCACTGGCTGAACGGCCGCCCGTTCGGGGCCGACCTCGCCGCGCGGCTCGGCCGCCCGGTGCGGATCGCCAACGATGCCGACTGCCTCGCCGTCTCCGAGGCGACGGACGGGGCGGGGGCGGGGGCCCGGGTGGTCTGGGCTATCATCCTCGGCACGGGCGTCGGCTCCGGCCTCGCCATCGAGGGGCGGCTCCATGCCGGCCGCAACGGCATCGCCGGGGAATGGGGCCACGGCCCGCTGCCCGGCCCAGGCGACGACGAGCGGCCGGGCCCGGCCTGCTATTGCGGCCGGCGGGGCTGCGTCGAGACCTGGGTCTCGGGCCCCTCGCTCGCCGCCGACCACGCCCGGCGCCACGGCGGCACGCCGACCGCCGAGGCCGTGGTGACGGCCGCACGCGGCGGCGACGCGGCGGCGCGGGAGACCCTGGCGCTTCATCTCGACCGCCTCGGCCGCGCGGCGGCGCAGGTGGTGAACGTCCTCGATCCGGACGTGATCGTGGTCGGGGGCGGGCTCTCGCGCATCCCCGAGCTGATCGCCGGCCTGCCGGACGCCATGCGCCCGCACATCTTCTCCGACGCGTTCGACACCCCCGTCCGCGCCAGCCTGCACGGCGACGATTCCGGCGTGCGCGGGGCGGCGTGGCTGTGGGGCACCGAGACGGTGTGAAAGAGGGTGCTCCGGGGTGCGGGCTCCCCTCTCCCCGCCTGCGGGGAGAGGCCCGTTTGCACCTCGTCGTGCAAACGGGAAGCGGAGGCGAAGCCGGAGCGACGGTGAGGGGGCTCCCCGCAAGAGGCTCATCCGGCGCCCCCCTCACCATCGGCTGCCGCCTCGCTGCGACGACGACAGGGTCGTCGCAGCCCTCTCCCCGCCAGCAGGGAGAGGGGATGCTGGCGGCCCCGCCTCAGCCCAGGTCGTAGACCTTCGCCAGCTCAGGGTCCTTGGCGGCCACGAGCTTGGCGAGGTCGACGATGACCTTGGCCTGCTTCCAGGTGGCGTCGTCCTGCATCTTGCCGTCGAGCATCACGGCACCGGTGCCGTCGGGCATGGCGGCGACGATGCGGGCCGCGAAGGAGACCTCGGCGGGATCGGGGGCGAAGACCTTCTTGGCCAGCGCCACCTGGCTCGGATGCAGCGTCCAGGCCCCGGCGCAGCCCATCAGGAAGGCGTTGCGGAACTGCACCTCGCAGGCCGCCAGATCGGAGAAGTCGCCGAACGGGCCGTAGAAGGCCTTGATGCCGTTCGCCATGCAGGCATCGACCATGCGGGCGATGGTGTAGTGCCACAGGTCCTGTTGGGCGCTGGCGCGGGGTGCGTCGCCGGCCGGGTCGGCGATGACCCGGTAATCCGGATGGCCGCCGCCGACACGGGTGGTCTTCATGCCCCGCGAGGCCGCGAGGTCGGCCGGGCCGAGGCTCATGCCGTGCATCCGCGGCGAGGCGCAGGCGATGGCATCGACGTTGGCGACGCCCTCGGCGGTCTCGAGGATGGCGTGGACGAGGATCGGCTTCGTCACCCCGTGCCGCGCCTCGAGCTGGGCGAGAAGCTGGTCGATGTAGTGGATGTCCCACGGCCCCTCGACCTTGGGCACCATCACGACGTCGAGCTTGTCGCCGACCTCCGCCACGATGGTGAACAGGTCGTCCAGAATCCACGGGGAATTCAGGGCGTTGATCCGGGTCCAGAGGCCCGTGCCGGTGGCGGCGAAGTCCGTGGCCTGGGCCATGGCCACGAAGCCCTTGCGCGCGGCCTCCTTCTGGTCGGCGGGCACCGCGTCCTCGAGGTTGCCGAGCACCACATCGACGGTGCCGGCGAGTTCCGGCACCCGAGCGCGGACCTTGTCGTTGTGGGGCGGCACGAAGTGGATCATCCGCTCCAGCTTCACCGGCAGGTCCCGGAAGGGGGCCGGCGCGCCGGTGGCGAGGGGCTGGAAGAAGCGGCGGGGCAATTTCATCGGCTGGCCTTCGGCTCTGGCGTTCCTCGTCCTGGCGTTATGGCACTCGGGCCGTTCAGGTAAAGGCGTGCTTTCGTCCTGTAACGTTTTGTGTCCTCGGCCCTTCCACCGTTGCGGTCGGGCCGGGGGGGCCTATTCTCCCGCCCATGAACGAGGGCATCACGCTCGCCATCGTCGAGGACGATCCCGAGATCCGGGCGCTGCTCGGCGGATTTCTGGAGGGGGAGGGTTTCCGCGTCGAGAGCCTCGACGGGGGCGCCGCCCTGGACCGGCGGCTCGCGCAGGGGCCGGCGCCGGACCTGATCGTGCTCGACTGGATGCTGCCGGGGGAGGACGGCCTGTCGATCTGCCGCCGCCTGCGCGAGAGCGGTGGCCCGCCCATCGTGATGCTGACCGCCAAGGACGAGGACATCGACCGGGTGCTCGGCCTGGAGATGGGGGCGGACGACTACGTGTCGAAGCCGTTCAACCCGCGGGTGCTGCTGGCCCGGATCCGGGCGGTGCTGCGGCGGACTAGGGGTGGGGGCTCCCCCGAGGAAGCGACGCCGCAGGAGCGCCTGCGGGTGGCCGACCTCGTGGTCGATCCGGCGGCCCGCTCGGTCCACGCCGCGGCGGAGGGCGCGGGGGCGCGGGAGGTCAGCCTGACCAGCGCCGAGTTCGACCTGCTGATGTGCTTCGTCACGCGGCCGCAGCGGGTCCTCTCCCGCGACCAGCTCCTCGACTGGACGCGGGGGCGCGTCGCCGACGTCTTCGACCGGACCATCGACGTTCAGGTCAGCCGCCTGCGCAAGCGCCTGGACGAGGGCGGCAGCGGCGCCTCCGCGCTCATCAAGACGGTGCGCAACGCCGGCTACATCCTGGCCGCCCCCGTCCGCCCGGCCTGATCCGATGCTGAGCCGCATCGGCCTCCTCGGCCGGATCATGCTGATCCTCATGGCCGCCCTCGGCGCGGTGATCGTCGCCGCCGTCACCATCGGGCGGATCGAGCGCACGAACGTCCACGCCACGCAGGCCGCACCCTATCCCCGGCTGGAGCAGGCGGCGGGGGTGATCGACCTCGTGACCCGCACCGGGCCGGACCTGCGGCCCACCATCCTGCGCGCGGTGAGCGGCATCCGCCTGAGGGCGACGATCCAGGACGCCGTGCCCCCGGAGGAGGCCGGGATGCGGCGGATGCCCCGGGCGGAGGCGATGCTGCGTGCCTTCTCGGAGGTGATGCCGCGGGCGGATCCGGGACGCGACGACGGTCTGCGCGCCTATGCCGACGGGGAGAGCGCGGGCACGGGGTGGCGCCCCGTGCGGATCGTCGCCCGCCTCGCGGACGGCCACGTCCTCGTCCTCGACGAGCTGGACACGCCGCGGCCCATCACCCTGCAGCTGTTCGGGCTGGCCCCGGGCCTGTGGATCGGCATCCTCGGCATCGCCGTGGCGGGGCTCGCCCTCCTCGGGGCGCAGCGGGAGATGCGGCCCCTGCGCCGGCTGAGCGCGACGGCCGAGGCCTTCGACGGTTCGCCCCCCCAGGGCCCCGTCCCGGTCTCGGGGGCGCCGGACGTCCAGCGCCTCGCCCGGTCGGTCCATGCCATGCAGGAGCGTGTGGCGGCCCTGCTGCAGGAACGCTCGTTCCTGATCGGCGCCATCTCGCACGACCTCAAGACCTACCTGACGCGGCTGCGCCTGCGCGCCGAATCCTGGCCGGACGCGCAGGGCCGCGCCCGCATGGCCGCCGACATCGACGGGATGACCGACCTGATCGAGACCTCCCTCGCCTTCGCCCGCGGCACCACCGTCTCGCAGATCCGGGGGCGGGTCGACCTCGCCGACCTCGCGGCGGTGGAGGCGGCGGAGCGCTCGGCCCTGGGCCAGCCCGTCACCCTGGTGGGGGAGGAGGTGGCCGAGGCGAGCGTGCCGGGGGATGCGGTGGCCCTGCGCCGGGTGATCGCCAACCTGTTGGACAACGCGGTGAAGTTCGGCCGCGGCCGGGTCGAGCTCGCCGTGGAGGCGGGGGCCGGGACGTGCAGCCTCAGGGTGGAGGATGACGGCCCCGGGGTCGGCACCGCCGAGGCGGCGGCGATCTTCAGCCCGTTCTACCGGATCGAGGGGTCCCGCAACCGCCGCACGGGCGGCAGCGGCCTCGGCCTCGCCATCGCCCGGCAGATCGCCGAGGCCCATGGCGGCACCATCGCCGTCTGCCCCGGGCGCCTGGGTGGCGCCTGCTTCACGCTCACCCTGCCGCGGACGGCCGGCTGAGGCGGTCGCCCCCGGCGAGGGGCGCGCCGAGCGGGGCGGGGGCGACGGGCGCCCCCGGTGTCGCCCGTACCTCGTCGCGCCGCGGAGCCCCGTTCAGATCAGGCGCCGCACCGCCTCCGCGAACGCCTCCGGCGCCTCCTGGGGGACGTTGTGGCCGACGCGCGGCACGCGGCGGTAGCGGTAGGGGCCGCTGAAGCGCCCGGCATCGCCGTCGTCGGAGGTCGGCGGGAACACGCCGCCGTCGCTGCCTTCGAGGACGATGGTCGGCACGCCGATCCGCGGCTGCGCGGCCAGGCGCTCCTCGATCGCCGCATAGGCGGGATCGCCGGGCACCACCCCGTAGCGGACCCGGTAGGAGTGGATCACCACCTCCACGAAGTCCGGGTTGTCGAAGGAGGCGGCGGTGCGGGCGAGCGTCGCCGCGTCGAACTCCCAGTGCGGCGACCATTGCCGCCAGAGCAGCCCGGCGATCCCGGCCCGGTTCTCCGTCAGCCCCGCGCGGCCGCGCTCCGTGTGGAAGTAATATTGGTACCAGAGCCGGCATTCGGCCTCGGGCGCGGCCGGGCGCTGGGACCGGGCCACGTCGTGCAGGTTGTATCCGCTGCCGCAGGAGACCAGCCCCCGCGCCCGCTCGGGCCACAGGGCCGCGACCACGCAGGCCGCGCGACCGCCCCAATCGTAGCCGGCGAGCACCGCCTGCCCGATCCCGAGGGCGTCGAGGAAGGCGAGGAGGTCGGCGCCGAGGGCCGCCTGCTCGCCGGAGCGGGGCGTGGCGGGGTCGAGGAAGCGGGTCGGCCCGTAGCCGCGCAGGGACGGCACGAGGCAGCGCACGCCGTCCGCGGCGAGCCGTTCCGCCGCGGGCAGGCAGGCGTGGACGTCGTAGGGGAAGCCGTGGAGCAGGATCGCGGGCGGCCCGTCCGTCGGCCCCGTCTCCCAGTAGGCGATGTCGAGGACGCCCGCGCGGACGTGCTTCGGGGCACCGGCTTCGGCCATGTCCACTCGCTCCTCCCGGCCGATCCCCCGCGGGATCGCAGGCCTTTCGCGTCGCACAGGCTTGCCGGCCCTGTCCAGCGCCCGACCTAGGCGGTGATTCTTGGCGTGGGAGACGGGTGACGATGGGGCTCATGGACGGGGTGAAGAACGTGCTCGGCGACCTCGCGGCGGCGACGGAACGGACCATCGCGGAGGTGGGCGGCCAGAACATCCCCATGGCGTTCGCGAAGTTCTACCCCGGCGGCCTCGCCGGGTTCCTCGACCGCCTGCGGGAGAACGGCCACGGGTCGGAGGTGGATACGTGGTTGCAGGGCCGGGATCCGCGCCCGGTGCCCGCCGGGGCGATCGAGGCCTGCCTGCCGGAGCCCGTCGCCGAGGGCATGGCCCGGGATCTCTCCCTGTCCCGGGAGCGCCTGGGCACGGCCCTGGCCGAGTTCCTGCCCGCGACGGTGGCGGGGGCCAGCGAGGGCGGTCGCCTCACGCCGCAGCCGGTCTTCTCCAGCACGCAGGTGGTGGGCAAGGCCGCCGGCTGACGCCGCAAAACGCCCATGGCGGCCCCGGGGGGGCCGCCATGGGATGAGGGGCCGGTTCCGCTCAGTTGCTGGCGAGCTGGGACATCGGGTCCACCGGGGCGCCGCTCTTGCGGATCTCGAAGTGCAGCTGCGGCGAGGTCACGTTGCCGGACGCGCCGGACTTGGCGATGGTCTGGCCGCGCTTGACCTTGTCGCCGGGCTTCACGTCCAACTCGCCGTTGTGGGCGTAGGCCGAGACGTAGCCGTTGGAGTGCCGCACCAGCACCAGCTTGCCGTATCCCTTCACGTCGGAGCCGGCATAGGCGACGGTTCCGTCCTCGGCGGCCTTGACCGGCGTGCCCTCGGGCAGGGCGATGTTGATGCCCTCGTTGCCCGATGCGCCGTAGCCGGCGATCACCCGGCCCTTCGCCGGCCAGCGGAAGTTGTCGGCACTGGCCTGCGCCGCCACGGAGCCGGTGGCCGCGGGCTCGGCCTTGGCCGGCTCGGCCTTGGCGACCTCGGCCTTGGCCGATGCCTTGGCGGTCTCGGCCTTCGCCACGTCGGCCTTCGCCACGTCGGCCTTGGCGGCCTTCTCGGCGGCAGCCTGCTTGGCCGTCTCCCTGGCCGCGTCGTTGGCGGCGTCACGGGCCGCCTTGGCTTCGGCGAGCTTCTGGACCGCCTCGGCCTTGGCCGCGGTCTTGGCGGCCTCCTTGGCCTCGTCGCGGGCCTTCTCGGCCTTGTCGGCCTTGGCGTCGGCGGTCTTCACCGTCTGGCCGGGGCGGACGTGCTTCTTGTCGGAGTCCTTCACCGCGGCGAGCTTGCGCGCCTTCTCCTCGGCGGCCTTGGCCTCCGCAGCCTTCCGGGTGGCGAGGTCCTTGGCCTCCTGGGCCTTGGCCTCGCGGGCCTCCTTCTCACGGGCCTCCTTGGCCTCCTTCTCCCTGGCGGCGAGGCGCTTGGCCTCCTGCGCCTTGGTCTCCTGAGCCTTGGCTTCCTGGGCCTTGGCTTCCTGAGCCCTGGCATCCCGCTCGCGGGCCTGCTTGGCCTCGAGCACCTTGGCATCCTCGCGCTTCTCCTCGACGGCGCGCGCGGGGCGGGCGGTCATGGCGGCGGCGGAGGGGTTGAGGCCGGAGACGGCGTTGTAGGCGGGGATCACCAGCTCGCGCCCGGGGGTCACTTGGCTGGCGCTGGTGAGGCCGTTGGCCTGCAGGATCGCCGCGGCGGGCACGCCGTAGCGGGTCGCCATCTGGTTCAGGCTGTCGTTCTTCGAGACCGTGATGCGGGTGCCGCCCTGGGCACTCCATCCGGTCGAGCCGACGGAGGCGACCCGCGTGGGCGAGGCGGCGGCGGGCGGCGGCAGCGTGCTCGCCACCGGAGCCGGCCGGCCCGCGCCGGGCGCCCCGAGGGCCTCGGACTGGATCCGCCCGGTCCGCAGGGGGGCCACCGGCTTCACGTCGTCATCCGGGAGGCTGCCGGTGGCGGCAGGCTCCGAAAACGGATTGGTGAACGGGCTGTTCAGTCGCGACGCGTCGGACGAACACGCCGCCGCACCGCCACCGATGATCCCGACGAGGGCGACGCGGGACAGCGTCCGAAACCCTCTGACCGCTCCACGCACCCGCATCGACGCACCCGTCAGCACAACGCTACCTGATGCCGTCATGAAGCCGGATTCAGGTTAAGCAACCGTTCCTGTTCACCATAGAGACGGCCCGGAAACGCCCGATTCACCCTCGGGCGGGGGGTCTCGCCACAGGGGGCGGGAACGATCGGAGCCCGCCGTCACGGCCGGGCCGGGGCCGCGCCTTCCCGGCGTCGGCCTGCACCCCACATCGATGCGATGTTCAACCTGTCCTTGCAGCGCGACAGCCTCGCCGACCTGCCCCGCCTCGAGACCGAACGGCTGGCGATCGGTGCCCTGCGGCCGGAGGATGCCTGCGCCCTGCGCCACCTCACCGACGATCCGGCGATCACCGGCGCGGTCGATTTCCTGCCCGATCCCTTCACCCTGGACGATGCCAGGGACCTGATCCGCGGCGGCAACCGGGACGGCGACCGTTTCCTCGGGGTCTGGACCCGGGGGGAGGGCGGGGCGGCCCTCGTCGGCGTGGTGGGCGCACACCTGCGGGGGCAGGGCGCCATCGAGATCGGCTACTGGGTCGGCGGCGCGGCGCGGGGGCGCGGCTTCGCCTTCGAAGCGGTCGCGGCCCTCGTCGGCCTGCTCGTCCGGCGCTTTCCCGCCCGCACCCTGGTGGCGGAGTGCCGCCCGGCGAACACCGCCTCCTGGGGGCTCCTGCGCAAGCTCGGTTTCGCGGATACGGGCGAGGAGGGCCACCGCCCCGGCCGGCGCCTGCTCTGCCTCGTCCGCGCATGAGCCCGAACGACAAAACCCCGGACCATCGGCCCGGGGTTTCGTCGTCGCGGTCGCGTCGGCGATCAGAAGGTGATGCCGGTCTCCACCATGTAGCGGTCCTGCGAGGTCTTGTTGCCGTCGCGGCCGAAGCCGGAGCCCAGGGTGCCGTCGGCGAGGCTGCCGCGGGTGATGCCGCCGAGTTCGACGTGGGCGTATTCCACCCGCAGGAAGTACCGGTCCCAGGTGAAGGTCGGCGTGATGGTGAAGGAGAAGGCGTTGCTGCCCGCACCGTAGAGGAGGCTCGTGGTGCCCGAGCCGCGCACGCCGGACTGCTCCTCGTACTCCACGCGGCCGGCGAGGGAGAAGTTGTCGGTGAAGGAATAGGCCGCCAGCAGCGCGCCGCCATACGTCGAGGCGCTGTTGAAGATGCCGGCGCGGGGGTCGGCCTCGACGTTCGTGAACTGGAAGTACGGCGTGACGATCCACGGGCCGTTCGAGTAGGTGTAGTTGATGTTGAAGATGCCGCTGTTCTGCTGGAAGACCGGCGTGGCGAACTGGTAACGGGCGCTGCGGGCGAAGACGTTCTGGCTGCCGAGGTTGAGGCCGCCGTTGACGCCGACCGTGTTCGAGTCGTCGATCTTGTAGGCGACGCTGCCGGTGAACCATGTGATGTCGCCGGCGAAGAACCCGTCGGTCCCGGCCACGGAGACCGACCACGGGCCATCGGCCCAGTTCAGCTGGACGCCCTGGTTGATCACGTTCTCCTGCGCGAACAGCAGGCCGCGGTTGATGTTCAGGTTCTGGAAGGTGAAGGGCGCCTCGGAGCCGATGAGGGTCGGCATGCGGCCGCCCTGGAGCGACCATTGGTCAGTGAACTGGATCTTGCCGAAGGCGACCGGCAGGGGCGTGAACAGCAGGTCGGTCTGCGCGATGGAGCCGACATTCGCCACGCCGAGGCCCGGGATGGCGTAGCCGCCGCCCTGAACGAAGAACTGGAACATGCCCTCGGGCTTCTGGATCCAGCCCTGGAGGTTCGAGAAGTCGAACCGGGCGGAACGGTCCCGCTCGTTCGGGGCGGCCGGGGTGGCGAAGTTCGAGAACGGGTTGCTCTGCACGTAACCGTAGCCGGTCAGCGCGCCGCCGACGTAGATGTCGCCGAGCGGACCCGCCGCGAAGCAGGTCGGGTTCGGGTTGGCCTTGATCACGCCGTTGAAGGCCGGGCCGATCAGCGTCGCCTTGCAGGGCTCGGCCGGGGCCGGCACCGGCGCAGGTGCCGCGAGATCGGCGGCGAGGACAGCCGTGGAGGAGAGCAGCGCGGCCGCCAGCCCCGCCAGAGTTGAACGCTTCGCCATGTGTCTCGCCGCCCGGTTCGAAAATTCCACGGTCAAGCTGCCATCATGTGCTTGACCACACAAAAGCAAAGAAATGGCAATTGCCCCTTTTTTGAGCAAATCTCGCGCCGCCGTAACGTTCGACTAATGGCTGTGGCCCGAAGGCCACATCTACGAAGATGTAAACGAATGCTTGCAACCTGCGGTATCGAACTGAATTCGCTCAGGCCGCATCAATCTTGCCGAGGGGATCGCAGCGAAAACCACCATATCCCGTTCGGGCGAGCCGCTCGGCGAGGGCCGGCAGGAAGACCAGCGCCTCCTCGGCGAGGCGCCAGGGCGGGTTGACGACGACGAGGCCGCTCCCCGCGAGCCGGGTCGGATCGTCGGGCCGCTCGATCAGCAGGTCGAGGCGCAGGGCCGGGCGGCCGAGGCCGGCATCGAGTTCCGCCGCCATCCGGTCGATGGCCGCCGCATCCTTGACCGGGTACCACGCCAGGAAGATCCCGGTCGGCCATTTCGCCACCGCCTTCAGCAGGTGCGCGCCGAGGCGGTCCACCTCCCCCGGAACCTCGTAGGGCGGGTCGATCAGCACGAGGCCCCGGCGCTCGGGGGGCGGGATCTGCGCGTTGACCGCCGTCCAGCCGTCGAGGTGGAGCACCTTCGTCCGGGTGTCGCTGGTGTAGCGGTCCTTCAGCAGGGCGGCGTCCTGGGGGTGCAACTCCACGAAGACGCCGCGGTCGCCCGGCCGCAGGAACTCGCGGATCACCGCCGGGGATCCGGGATAGGCGTGGGGACCGTGCCGCTCCCGCGCGGCGGCGACCGCCGCCCGGTACGGCGCCAGCAGGGCCTCCACCGGGTCCGGGAACGGCGCGGCGAGCCGGCCCCAGCCCTCGTGCCACTCCCCGGTGCGCCGGGATTCGTCGGCGTCGAGGTCGTAGACGCCGAGGCCGGCGAAGGCGTCGAGCGCCCGGAACGGCTTGTCCTTGAGGCAGAGGTGGGCGAGCACGCGGGCCAGCACGAGGTGCTTGAGCACGTCGGCATGGTTGCCCGCGTGGAAGGCGTGTCGGTAATTCATCCGACACGCTCAAGCGGATCCGGCGGCGCCGGTCCAGCACCGGTCGGCGGATTTTTTCGCGGACGCGGCCCTAGCGCGCGGCGTCGAGGGTGATCTCCGGCGCCCGGCAATTGCCGCGGGCGACCTCGGGACACGGGGTGAAGCTCCGCAGGTCCTTGGCGAAGCAGAACCGCACCTCGGTGAGCCGGCCCCGGGCGCAGGCCACCGCCATCATGTCCGGACGCAGGCCGCGGTTGGCCGCGACGAACTGCCGGGCGATGTCGATCGGCGCCAGGTCCTGCCCGCCGGCCTTCAGCCCGTCGGGGATCGTCACCGCCAGCCGGGCGTCCTTCGCCGCCGCGAAGTAGGCGGCGGGGTCCAGGCCGGAGCAGGTGCCGTGCTTGCGCCATTCGTGACGGGCGAGGCCCTCGCTCGGATAGACCTGCCCCGCCGCCTCCATCGCCTGGCGGGTGATGGGGCGCTGCACCGCGGAGCAATCCTGCGGATAGCCGTGGGCATATTGCGGCCACAGCCCGTGGAGGACGAAGCCGAGGCCCCGGCCGGGCGTGCATTGTGCCTCGTCGCGGCGCGCGCCCTCGCCGCCGCAGAAGGTCGGCGACCAGGACAGGGCGAGGACGTAGAAATCGAAGTCGCCGGGCGTGCCCCGGCGGCTGAACCCACCGTAATCCTGCGCGGCGGCGGGACAGGCGGCGGCCAGAGCCGCCAGCAGGCCGAGGCCGGCGCAGGCCGCGCGTGCGCTCATGGTCGTCCTCTTACGGCCGGGCCATCCGGCAGGCCGTGGCGTAGGCGTAGGAGAGGTCCCGGTCGAGCCCGTGGACGCAGAACTCCACACCCCAGGTCGAGCCGATGATGCCGAGGCTCTCGCGCACGGAATAATCCACCTTGCGGCGCAGGCCGTCCGACGTGGTCGCCACGGCGGTGCAGAACCGGCGCGGATAGGTGTCGAGCCCCCAGGGGCGCCACGCCGTTCGCTCGATCTGGTCGAAGGAGACGATGGTCATGGAGGAGTTCCAGAACTTGGCCTCCTTCTCGGCGAAGTTCGTGGAGACCTTCTCCAGCACGTCCGGGTCCTGGCAGCCGGGGATCTGCGCGTCGAAGGGGAAGACCCGCTCCTCGGCGGGCTCCACGTCCTCGCGGGCGGAGCGGGCCTGGGCCGCTCCGGCGACGGTCAGGCCGAGCGCGAGGCCGAGGCCGGCGCGGCGGAGGATGGGGCGCATGGCGGGGGTCCGAACAAGCATGCGGGAACGATGGGCCGGCCGCGCCGCCAGTCAAGCCGCCGCGCGCCGATGGTGGCGGTTTGCCGGGGCGGTGCGGCGCGGGGGCCACGGTGGCGGGGGACGGGTCGGGCGGGCCGCGCCCACGCGTTCAGGAATCGAATTCGGCGTGGTCGAGATCGACGTAGCGGCTCAGGACGCGAACGAGGGCGATGCCGTCGGGGACCGGGCGATAGAACAGGACGTAGTTGCCCACGGTGACGCTGCGCAGGTCCTCGGCCAGTTCCGGCATCTCGCGGCCGAGGCGCGGCCGGTCCGCGACCAGTTCGAGCTTCGCCTCGATCCGGTCGAGCATCCGGTCGGCGGCGGCGATGTCGTCCTGGGCGATGTACGTCCAGAGGTCGAGCAGGTCGTCTTTCGCCCGCCCGTACCGACGAATCCTACTCATCCCCCGCTGCCGCGCGACGCCGGCCCTCGGCCTTGATCGCCGCCATGTCGAGCGTTTCGAGGGCGCCGCTGTCCAACCCCTCCCGGATGTCTCGGCGCAGGGCATCGAGCTTGGCGGCGCGGATCTGCTCCCGCTCCTCGACCAAGCGCAGGCCGTCGCGCATCACCTCGCTCGCCGACGCGTAACGCCCGCTCGCGACCAGCTCACGGACGAACCGTTCGTAATGGGAGCCCAGGGTGTAGCTCGACGGCATGGATCCTCCGGCAACCGGAACGGGCTATCATAAAGTGATAGTCCGTCTGGGGGCAACACGACCCAGGGCCGGCGGCGCCCCGCCGCCTCAGCGAGGCGTCGAGGCCGAGTCGGGCGGCGTCGAGGGCACGACGGGCGTCGCCTTCGTCCACATCAGGCCGATCAGCAGGATTCCAACGAAGAGTGCGGCGATGAAGCCGCCGAGCATGAGACGTCGCATGCAGACGGTATAGGGCGCGCCCGGCGGATCAGTAGATCGGACCGTCCACCGAAGGCGGGGCGCCGAGCTGCAGCGGCTCGCCGGAATCCTCCCCCGTCTCCGCCGGCGCGGCGGCCACGGCCCGGGGCGCCGGGCGGGGGGCGGCCCGGGGCACGAAGTCCTGACGGGGCTGCACCGACGTGTAGGCGGAGGGCACCTGTCCGGCGCCCCGGGCCGGCGCCCGGGCGACCTGGCTCGTGCCCGATGCCCGCGACATCGGCGAGACGCCGTAGGGGTCGTCCTCCTCGATATCCACCGGAGCCTGCGGCGGGGCGGGCTGGCGGGCGGGGGGAAGGGGCCTCGCGAGGGCCCGCGGGCCGTCACCACCGAGCTGCGGCGTGAACTTGATCAGCGGCTGGCAGATCCGGCGCAGGCCGCGGGGGTCGTGCCGGGCGAGGTCAACGTGGATGTGGTCGTAGTGGAACACGTTGGAACCCGGCGCCAGCACGGTCGTGAACCGCTGGCAGGCCCCCAGGAAGACCTCGCGCAGGAAGCCCTGCTCGGCCTCGGTGCCCCGCCAGCCGCCCTTGACGGTGATGACGTGGCCGTCCGCGAGCTTGAACGACATCACGTCGACCGCATTGCCGAAGCCGTGCTCGGAGAGCTTGGCGCCCGGCTGGTTGTTGCGCCCGCGGCAGGAATAGGTGCCCGCGTTGATCTCGGCCACGGCCACGCCGAAATACAGCTCGGCCGCCGGCTGGATCGTGTCGGCGAGCCACGCCTCCGCCTCGGCGAGCGCCGGGCAGCCGAGGGTCATGCGCTGCTTCAGGAGCACGGAGCCGTTGCCGAGCCGCGTCACCCGGAAGGGCTGCTGCATGCCGCAGGGGCCGGGGCCGTCGATGGCCGCCGCCGGGGTGATGAACTCGGTCTGCTGGACCAACTTCTTGGCGAGGCACACCTGCTCCGCCTGGTCGCGCCACGGCTCACGCCGCTCGAACCGGTTGACCGAGCAGGCCGTGAGGGCCGCCCCGAACAGGGCAATGGCCGAGAACGCGAGAACGCTACGCCGCATGAACCGGACGTTGCACCCGATCCCGTAAACGGATCGTCAAGGCCGTTTCGGCTTTTCCCGGCGGCGTGTCCCGGACGAGGCCCGCTTCCCCTGCAGTTGACAGGAGCACGCCCTGGCCGACCAAATGGGCGATGCTCTCGATCCTCGATCTCCGTGCCCGCATCAGTGCCGGCTCCCTCACGCCGGCCGGCGCCATCGACCTCTGCCGGGAGGCCATCGCCGCGAGGGACCCTGGCATCGGCGCCTTCGTCGCCCTCGACCCCGACCCCGCGATTCCGCAGGAGGGGCCGCTCTCCGGCATCGCGGTCGGCATCAAGGACATCATCGACACCGCGACCCTGCCGACGCAGCTCGGCTCCACGATCTACGAGGGCTGGCGCCCCCGGGCCGACGCCGCCGTGGTCGCCCGCCTGAAGGAGCGGGGCGCCGTGGCGCTCGCCAAGACCACCACCACCGCCTTCGCCAGCTCCGACCCCACTGAGACCCGCAATCCGCACGATCCCGGCCACACGCCCGGCGGTTCCTCGGCGGGCTCGGCCGCCGCGGTCGGGGCGGGGATGCTGCCCCTGGCCCTCGGCACCCAGACGGCGGGCTCGGTGATCCGGCCCGCGAGCTATTGCGGCTGCGCGGCGATCAAGCCCTCGTTCCGGCTGATCCCCACGGTGGGCGTGAAGACCTTCTCCTGGGCCCTCGACACGGTCGGCCTGTTCGCGGCGGGGGTCGGCGACCTCGCCTTCGCCCTGGCGGCGATCACCGGCCGGGACGGGATCGACATCGGGGCGGCCGCGGGCCCGCGCATCGCCGTGGTCCGGCAGGACTTCGCCGAGGCCCCCGAACCCGCCGCCGAGGCGGCCCTGGCCCGCGCCCGGACCGCGGCCGAGCGGGCGGGCGCTCGCCTGACGGACCTGACGCTCCCGCAGGAGTTGGCGGAGGCCTGGGAGCGGCACCGCTTCATCCAGGATTTCGAGGGCCGGCAGGCGCTGGGCTGGGAGTACCGCCACCACCGGGACGCCCTGCCGCCGCTGGTGCGCGGTGTGCTGGACGGCGGCGACGCCATCGCCCCCGCCGCCTACGACGACGCCCGCCGCCACGCCCACCGCGCCCGCCGGGTGCTGAAGGACCTGTTCGGCGAGGTCGATGCGATCCTCACCTTCTCGGCACCGGGCCCGGCGCCGGAGACGCTCGCCTCCACGGGCGACCCGCGCTTCAACCGGCTCTGGACGCTGATGGGCGTGCCCTGCGTGAACGTGCCGGTCCCCGGCGACGGGTTGCCGGTGGGCGTGCAGGTCATCGGCCGCTTCGGCGGCGACGGTCAGGCGCTGGCCGTGGCCCGGTCGATCGAGGGCGCGCTGCGGGGGTGAGGCGCGGGCCTCAATCCCCCGGGTGCTCGCCGAGGGTGTCCTCGACGTAGAGCTGCTCCAGCAGCACCTTGATCACCGCCAGGAGGGGCAGCGCCAGCGCGATGCCCCAGAGGCCGAAGATCACGCCCAGGATGAGCTGCCCGGCGAAGATCGTCGCCGGAGGGATGTCCAGCGCCCGCTTCTGGATGAACGGCGTCAGCCCGTAGCTCTCCAGGCACTGCACCGCGAGGTAGACGCCGAGGGCCCCGAGCAGGGCCTTCGGCCCGGAGGCGAGGGCGGCCAGGAGGATCACGAGGCCCGCCACCAGCGGCCCCACGGTCGGCACGAAGGCCAGCAGCCCGGCTTGGAGGCCGAGGATCAGCGCGCCGCCGATCCCCAGGAAGGACAGCCCCGCCCAGGTGAACAGGAAGATCGCCGTCATGGTGAGCAACTGGCCGAACAGCCAGTGGCGCAGGGTCTCGCCGGCCCCGTCGAGCACCTTCCCGGCCCGGGCGCGCTTGGCGGGGGGCACGAAGCGCAGGCTCCCGTCCCGGTAGCTCGCCGGGTCGGCGGCGAAGGCCACCCCCAGGAACACGATCACCATCAGGTTGCCGACCGCGTCCACGAGGCCGAGCACCACCGCGGTGGCCGGCCCGAGGACGCTGCTCGCGCTCGACAGCACCGAGCCCGAGCTCTTGAGCAGGCCCGAGGCGAGGCCGCCGAGGCCGCCCTCCTGCTGGCCCGGCTCCCGCCCGGAGCGGCCGTCCTCCTTGGGTGAATTGAGGAGCGGTACGTCGATCCCGTGGTTCGAGAGCCAGCCGTTCACCGAATCGGCCTGCGTTTTGATCGTGCCGCCGAGGTCGCGCCCCTGCTGGGCGATGGTCGCGCCGCCATAGGTGGCGAAACTCATGGCGAGCAATGCCACCGCGACGCTCGCCAGGGCGAGGCGCAGGCCGCGCGGGATGGGCAGGACATGGCCGAGCGCCCGGGTCAGGCCGTCGAGGAACACCCCGAGCAGCATCCCGGCGAAGATGAGGAGCAACGTGCCCGACGACATCCAGGCGAGGGCGAGGGCGGCGGTGAAGCAGATCACGGCGATGCCGGAGCCGGCGAGCGGCGCCGCGCCCCGCCATGGACCGACCGGTCCCCTGAGGGCGTCGAGCTTCGATTCGGTCATTGGGTGTCCTGCGGGCCCCGGGGGCGCCCCTCCGAACGACGCGGCGGCTCCCCGGTCAACCCCCAGGGACGAAATCGGCGGACGCGCGTTGAGACCGTTCAGGCCCGACGCAAGAGGACACCCACATGGACAACCACGGCAGCACCCGGCTCAACCGCCTCGCCCCGGGGGACAACGTCGACCAGCGCGATCAGCTGAGCAGCATCGTGCTCATGGGCCTCGCCATCGCCGGCGGCGCCGTCGCCCTGATCCTCACCGCCCTCATCTGACACGGGGGGCGGGGCCTCACCGCCCGGCGCCCTCCCACCGGCCCGCCGCCGTGTCGTCGGCGGCGGTGGCCTCCACCCAGCCGCCGGTCGTGCCGTCGGCGAGGTGCTCGCGCTTCCAGAACGGCGCCCTCGTCTTGAGGTAGTCCATCAGGAAGCTCGCCGCCTCGAAGGCCGCGATCCGGTGGCCGGAGGCCGTCACCACGAGGACGATGCCGTCGCCGGGGGCGATCTTCCCGTGCCGGTGGATGACCCGCACCGCCTGGAGCGGCCAGCGGGCGGCGGCCTCTGCCACCACCCGCGCGATCTCCGCCTCGGCCATGCCGGGGTAATGTTCGAGTTCGAGGGCCGCGAGGCGCCCGGCCTCGTCCCGGCACAGACCGGAGAAGGTGACGACCGCCCCGACCCGTCCGGCGAAGTCGGCCTCAATGCGGGCGATCTCCGCGGCGACGTCGAAGGGTTCGGCCTGGATCGAGACCCTCTCGTCGCGCATCGGGCTCTCCATGTTGCTCCCCCGGGGCGCCGGGCCTTGCGCCCGACTGTCTCGGCCGTGCCCTATATGGCACGGAGGGGCGGGTGACGGCACCGGCCCCCTGGGCCGCAGAGGCGCGAGGCGCGAGGCAGCGATGAACCCAGAGATGACGCTGCCTTACGGGGCCGAGGCGCCGCGCTTCGCGAGCCGCCCGGTCTGGTGCGGGCGCGGCAGCACCGTGATCGGCGCGGCGACGATCGGCGACCAGGCCTGGCTCGGGGACGCGGCGGTGATCCGGGCGGACGGGCAGCCGGTCACCCTCGGGGACCGGTTCTGGCTCGGTCACCGCTCGACGGTGCATATCGCGACCTTCAGCCAGGGCACCACCTGCGGCGACCGGGTGACGGTGGGGCGCAACAGCGTGCTGCACGCCTGCACGATCGGCTCCGACGTGGTGATCGAGGACGACGTGGTGATCCTCGACGGGTCCACCATCGGCGACGGCGCGGTGATCGAGGCGGGCGCCACCGTCTTCCCCCGCTCGGCGCTGGAGGGGGGCTTCGCCTATGCCGGCAGCCCCGCCAGACCCGTGCGCCCCGTCGCGCCGGGCGAGGCCGCCGACCGGGCCGAGCGTCTGCGCGAGCGCAGCGCCGAGGGGATCGGGCCGGAGGGCGAGCCGCCCTCGGACATCGACCCGGACGTGTTCGTGGCCCGCACCGCCCGGCTCCGGGGGCGGGTGGGCCTGGGGGCCGGGGCGAGCGTGCTGTTCTGCTGCGCCCTTGAGGCGGAGGCCGGCCCCATCGTCATCGGCGCCGACACCAACATCCAGGACAACACGGTCATCCGCACGCGGGGCGAGGGCGTGGTGATCGGCCGGGACACCACGATCGCCCACAATGTCCGCATCGCCGATTGCCGGATCGGCGCCCGGACGCTCATCGGCATCGGTGCCGCGGTGGCGCCGGGCACGCTGATCGCCGACGACGTGATGCTCGCCGCCGGCTCGACCACCGATCCCGGCCAGATCCTCGATTCCGGCCATCTCTGGGGCGGCCGCCCGGCCCGGATCCTCGCCCCCCTCGACGCCGACCGCCGGGCGATGATGCTGCGCATCGTCGAGGGCTATTGCCAGCACGGGCGCGAGTACCGCGCCGCGCAGGAGGAGATGGCGGGGTAGGTTCTCATCGCACCCGCCGCCGTCACTGCGCGCGCCGCGAAGCAATCCGGCGGCGCCCCATCCGCACACCGCCCGCCGCCCTGGGTCGCTTCGCTGCGCTCGCGATGACGGAGAGGGCGCGGGATGACGGCGGGGACGCGGATGATGGAAAAAGCGCGGGGCTGAGCGTGGGCCCGCGACGACGGGGGGCGCCGCCCACCCCCCACCGCCGTCATTGCGAGCGAAGCGAAGCAATCCAGCGGCGCCACATCCGAACACCGCCCGCCGCCCTGGGTCGCTTCGCTGCGCTCGCGATGACGGAGAGGGCGCGCGATGACGGCGGGGATGCGCGGATGACGGTGAAGGCGCGCGGCTGACGGCATGAGCCCGCGACGACGGAGGAGGGCCGCCCGCCCACCACCGCCGTCATTGCGAGCGAAGCGAAGCAATCCAGCGGCGCCACATCCGCACATCGCCCGCCGCCCTGGGTCGCTTCGCTGCGCTCGCGATGACGGAGAGGGCGCGGGATGACGGCGGGGACGCCCGACGGCGGCGTCGGGCGCCCGCTCAGTGCTGCAGGATCTTCGACAGGAAGGTCTGCGCCCGCTCGGAGCGGGGGCTGCCGAAGAACTCGTCCTTCGTGGCGTCCTCCACGATCTCGCCCCGGTCCATGAAGATCACCCGGTCGGCGACCTTGCGGGCGAAGCCCATCTCGTGGGTCACCACCATCATGGTCATGCCCTCCTTGGCGAGCTCGACCATCACGTCCAGCACCTCGCCGACCATCTCCGGGTCCAGGGCCGAGGTGGGCTCGTCGAACAGCATCACCACCGGGTTCATGGCGAGCGCCCGGGCGATGGCCACGCGCTGCTGCTGGCCGCCGGAGAGCTGGCCCGGGAACTTGTGGGCGTGGGCGCCGAGCCCGACCCGGGCGAGGAGGTCGAGGCCGCGCTTCTTGGCATCCTCGGCCCCCCGGCCCAGCACCTTGCGCTGGGCGATGGTGAGGTTGTCGGTGATCGTCAGGTGCGGGAACAGCTCGAAATGCTGGAACACCATGCCGACCCGGGAGCGCAGCTTCGGCAGGTTGGTGGACTTGTCGAGCACCTTGGTGCCCGCCACCGTGATCTGGCCCTTCTGGAAGGGCTCGAGGGCGTTGACGCACTTGATCAGGGTCGACTTGCCCGAGCCGGAGGGGCCGCAGACCACCACCACCTCGCCCTTGGCGACCCGGGTGGTGCAGTTCGTCAGCACCTGGAAATCGCCGTACCATTTGCTGATGGCGTCGATGGCGATCATCGTCTCGCCGGCGACGGCCTTGGGCGCGCCGGAGATCAGGCCGCCCGCCTGGAGGCCCGCATCCTTCGGGGCGTGGTCGGAATCGACGGCGGGTTGCTTGGCGGTCGGAGCCGGCATCGGGGAGGAGGTCATGGGATGGGTCCCCTGATCAGCGGATGATGGCGACGCGACGCTGCAGGCGACGCACCAGGAGGGAGGCGGAGAAACAGATCGCGAAGTAGACGACGGCCGCGAAGATATACATCTCGACGAGGCGCCCGTCGCGCTGGGCGACCTTCGAGGCCGCGCCCATGAAATCCGTGAGGGACAGCACGTAGACCAGGGACGTGTCCTGAAAGAGCACGATGGTCTGCGTCAGCAGAAGGGGCAGCATGTTGCGGAAGGCCTGGGGCAGGACGACGTGGCCCATGGTCTGCCAGTAATTCATGCCCAGCGCCGAGGCGGCGGCGGTCTGCCCCTTGGGAACCGACTGGATGCCCGCGCGCATGATCTCGGCGAAGTAGGCCGCCTCGAAGGCCATGAAGGTGATCAGCGCCGAGGGGAAGGCGCCGACCTGGATCGGCGTCGCCGCGCCGGTCACGTAGGCGCCGATATACGGCACGAGGAAGTAGAACCAGAAGATCACCAGCACGAGGGGCAGGGAGCGGCACAGCTCCACGTAGCCCTTGGCGAGGTGCCAGACGCCGGGGATGCCCGAGAGCCGGGCCATCGCCAGCAGCGTGCCGAGGATCACGCCCCCCACCGCCGCCATGGCGGTGAGCGAGAGGGTGAAGACCATGCCCGTCCCGAACAGGTAGGGCAGGGCGGTGAGGATGACGGAGAAATCGAAGTTCGAGAGCATCTCGGCCTGCGCGCGGTCGCCGCCTCGGGGGCGGCAGGTTGCAGCGGGGGTGGGGCGGTCAGCGCTGCCCGGGGATGGCGACGGAGCGTTCGAGCACGCTCGCGCAGACGACGACCACGAGGTTGATGGCCACGTAGAGGATCGTCGCGGCGGTGAAGGCCTCGAACACCTGGAAGGAGAATTCCTGCATCGAGCGCGCCCGGCCGGTCAGCTCCAGGAGGCCGATGGTGAGGGCCACCGACGTGTTCTTGAGGTTGTTCAGGAACTCGGAGGTCATCGGCGGCAGGATGATGCGGTAGGCGTTGGGCAGCAGGACGTAGCGGTAGGTCTGCGCCGTGGTGAAGCCCATGGCCGTGGCCGCCATCCGCTGGCCGCGGGGCAGGGCCTGGATGCCGGCCCGCACCTGCTCGGCCACGCGGGAGGCGGTGAAGAAGCCCAGGCACACCACCGCCGTGTAGAACGGCGCGTCCGGCATCTGCTTGACCGCGTCGCCGATGCCCCGGGGCAGGATTTCCGGCAGCACGAAGTACCAGAGGAACATCTGCACCAGCAGGGGGACGTTGCGGAAGATCTCGACATAGGTCGTGCCGATGGCGTTGGCCGTCCGGCTCGGCAGGGTGCGCAGCACGCCCATGAGCGAGCCGAGGGTGAACGCGATCACCCAGGCGCAGAGGGCGGTGACGACCGTCCAGTACAGGCCGGACAGGAGCATGTCCGCGTAGGTCCCCGTCCCCTCGGGCGAGGGTTCGAAGAAGATGCTCCAGTTCCAATTGTAGTTCATCGCGACACTTCTACCAAAAGAGGCCGTCTTACAGAAGGTGTTCCACCCTGGCTCCCCTCGCGGGAGCCTGGCCGGAAAATCAGTGTCGTCCCGCCCGCACCCTCATCCTGAGGTGCCCGCGAAGGGGGCCACGAAGGAGGGCTCCAGCCCACCGCGCGATCCCTGGAACCCTCCTTCGAGGCGGCTCTCGCCGCACCTCAGGATGAGGCTCTGGGGGGGGCAAAGGTGGCCTTCGGTCGGACACCCAGGATGAGGGTGCGGGTGGCGCGAAAGTGGTGTTCGGCCCGACTTCGAGCGTGGTCGAGAAAACCCGAACGGTCCCCGATCGGAGCGTGGCGCCCCGCGGATCGTGCCGCGGGGCGCCTGTTCAGGGGCGAAGGCTCAGTAGGCAGCCGGGTCGGCGCTGTCGATCGGCTTGGTGAACTGCTTCTTCATCTCGTCGCTCATCGGCAGGTTGAGGTTGATGTTGCGCGGCGGGATGGGCTGCGTGAACCACTTGTCGTAGAGCGCCTTGCCCTCGGGGCTGGTGTAGAGCTTGGCGGTGGCCTCGTCCGCCACCTGCTTGAAGGGCGCGTCGTCCTTGCGCAGCATGATGCCGTAGGGCTCGGGCTTCGAGAGGGCTTCCTTCGAGATCTCGTAGGCCGCCGGGTCCTTCGAGGAGGCGACGAGGGAGGCGAGGAGCACGTCGTCCATCACGAAGGCGACGGCGCGGCCGGTCTCGACCATCAGGAACGCCTCGGCATGGTCCTTGGCGGGCAGGATCGTCAGGCCGAGCTTCTTCTCGGTGTTGGCCTCGTTGATCTGCCGGATGTTGGTGGTCCCCGAGGTCGACACGACGGTCTTGCCCTTCAGGTCCTCGATCGTGTGCAGGTTGGCCGACTTCTTCGAGACGAACCGCGTCGCGGTGAGGAAGTGGCTGTTGGTGAAGCCCACCTGCTTCTGGCGGTCGGCGTTGTTGGTGGTCGACCCGCATTCGAGGTCGATCGTGCCGTTGGCCATCAGCGGGATGCGGGTGGCGGAGGTGACCGGGTTGAGCTTCACGTCGAGCTTCGGCAGGCCGAGCTTGGCCTTCACCGCGTCGGCGATCTTGTAGCAGATGTCCATGGCGTAGCCGACGGGCTTCTCGTCGCCGCCGAGGTAGGAGAACGGCACGGAGGAATCGCGGTAGCCGATGGTGATGGCGCCGGAATCCTTCACCTTCTTCAGGGTGCCGGTCAGATCCTCGGCGCCGGCCGCGAGGGGGGCCACGGCGAGGCTGAGGCCGAGCGCCGCGGCGACGCCACGGCGAGCGAGAACGAACTGCATCGGTACGGAACTCCTGGGTCTGGCCGAACGCGGTCGGCAGGCGGTGTCGGGTGCAGGCCCGCCCGCTCGGGCGACGCCTTTGCAACGTTGATGCCGGAATGGCCAAGCTGGAGAACGGAGACCGGATGGCGGGCGCGGCCTTCCGGGCCCGAGCCCGGCCCCCTCGCACCGCCGTGATCCACCGGGAGCCATCCTCCGCGCCTCGCCCACACTCGGAGCCGGGCTGAGCGCCCGTGCGGGGGCATCTTGCACGTTTTCCGGGGCCGTGCACCGGGCGAGACCGGCCCCCCCACAGGTCTCGATGACGATTTTACGTCTTTCGCAACGCGAGAAGCCGCCCCGCCATGCGGCAAGACGGCTTCCCCGAAGTCATGCCTGGCGTTTATTGCGTCAGTTCGTTGCCCGCATAGCCGATCTGACCGTCGGCGCCCTTCTTCCACTCGTAGATCACGTAGTCCGGCTTGGTAATGTCGCCCTTCTTATCGAAGGAGATCGGGCCGAGCACGGTCTGGAACGGCTTGCCCTCGCGCATGAAGGCGGCGACCTTCTTGCCGTCGAGGGACTTGGCGCCCTCGGCCGCCTGCTTGAAGATCTGCGCCGCGGCGTAGGCGTAGAGGGTGTAGGCCTCCGGATCGATGCCCTTGGCCTTGAACGCGGCGACGGCGTCCTTGGCGGCGGGGTTCTTGCGCGCGTCCGGCGGGAAGGTGGTCAGGGTGCCCTCGGCGGCGGGGCCGGCGATGGAGACCAGCTCCCGGTCGACCATGCCGTCGCCGCCCATCATCGGCGCCTTCAGGCCCTGGTCGCGCATCTGCCGGAGGATCAGCCCGGCCTCGGTGTAGTAGCCGCCGAAATAGACCACGTCGACGCCGTTCTGCTTCAACTTGGAGACGAGGGCCGAATAGTCTTTCTCGCCCGGGTTGACGCCCTCGTACAGGGTCTCCTTGCCGCCCTTGGCCTTGAACGCCTTCAGGGTCTCGTCGGCCAGCCCCTTGCCGTAGGGCGTCTTGTCGTGGACGAAGGCGACCTTCTTGCCCTTGAACTTGGTGGAGAGGTAATCGCCCGCCACCGCGCCCTGCTGGTCGTCCCGGCCGCAGGTGCGGAAGGTGTTCCACAGGCCGCGCTCGGTGAACTTCACGTTGGTCGAGGCGGGGGTGATCTCGACGATGTTGGCGTCGGCGTAGACGTCGGAGGCCGGGATCGAGACGCCCGAGTTGAAGTGCCCGACGACGAACTTCACCTTGTCGGAGGCGAACTTGTTGGCGACCGAGACGCCCTGCTTGGGGTCGGAGGCGTCGTCGCCCGCCACCATCTCGACCTTCTGGCCGATGATGCCGCCGGCCTTGTTGAAGTCCTCGACCGCCTGGGCGGTGCCGTTCTTGAGCTGGGCGCCGAAGGCGGCGCTGTTGCCGGTGATCGGCGCGCCGACGCCGATCTTGACCTGCGCTAGGGCGGGGCCGGAGGCCAGGACGCCGAGCGCGAGGCCCGCCAGAAGTACCGATCGCATCGCCATAGTCCCCTGCTTGCACCCGGAACAGCCGGGCGAACCGAGATGCCGAACGCTCCGACTCAGCGCGTGCGCCAGGTCAGCGGCGAAGTCTTCTCATAGAGCCAGCGGTACTGGCTCGTCATCTGGCGGGTGCGCGTCGCGCGGAAGCCCGCCGAGCCGATCAGCAGCACCACCAGGGCGTCCACGGCGTAGTAATGGGCCGAGAGCAGCGTCCCGCCGAACAGGGCGAAGTGGATGAAGCGCACCGCCGCCGCCACGAGCAGCAGGGCCGGCAGGCAATGCCAGTACGGGCGCCAGCCCTTGGCGATGCCCCTGGCCGCCATCCAGCCGGCCCAGCCGCCCATCACCACCGTGACGAGGAGGAACAGCCACACCGAGCCTTCCTCGAAGAGCAGGCCGTCAAGCATGCCCGCCCCCCGCCGCCGGGGCGGCGTGGCCGCCTTCGAGATAGGCCGCCTTCACGGAGGGGTCGTCCAGGAGTTCGCGGCCGGTGCCGCTCAGGGTGATGCGCCCGTTGACCAGCACGTAGCCCCGGTGGGCGAGCTTGAGGGCGTGGTAGGCGTTCTGCTCCACGAGGAAGATGGTCATCCCGTCCTCCCGGTTGAGGCGGCGGATCGCGTCGAAGATGCCCTTCACCACCAGCGGCGCGAGGCCCAGCGACGGCTCGTCCAGCAGCAGCAGCTTCGGCCGGCTCATCAGGGCGCGGGCGATGGCCAGCATCTGCTGCTCGCCCCCGGACATGGTGCCGGCGCGCTGGTGCAGCCGCTCGCCGACGCGGGGGAACAGCGTCACCACCTTGGCGAGGTCCTCGGCGAAGAACCGGCCCTCGTGCAGGGCCGCGCCCATCTGCAGGTTCTCGTGGACGGTCATCCGCGGGAAGACCCGCCGGCCCTCGGGCGACTGGGCGATGCCGAGCCGGGCGATGGCGTGGGTCGGCACCCGGGTGATGTCCCGCCCCTCGTAGGTGATGGTCCCCGAGCGGGCCTGGGGCGCGCCGAACACGGTCATCATCAGGGTGGACTTGCCGGCCCCGTTGGCGCCGATCAGCGTGACGATCTCGCCCTCGCCGACGTCGAGGTCGACGCCCTTCAGGGCGGCGACGCTGCCGTAATAGGTCGAGACGCCGCGCACCGAGAGGAGCGGCGGCCTGCCCCCGGCCTGGATCGCCCGGGTCTCCTCCACGAGCACGTTGATGCCGGCGACGCTCACCTTTTCGTCCTCGGAATCGGGCCGGACAGGCGAAGACCACCCCCGTCTTTGCGAGCGTCAGCGAAGCAATCCAGGGCAGCGGGACGTCTCAAGACGGTGGCGGATCCCTGGATGGCTTCGCTGCGCTCGCAAAGATGGGGCGGCATGGTGGGTCCGCTCAGGATGAGGTCGTGAGTGGAATGAAGCGGAGTTTTCGGCAAGGCCCTCATGCCGGCGCGCCCTCATGCGGCAGGGACAGGCCGACCTCGGCCTCCACCGCCTCCACCTCCTCGTCCTCGACGCCGAGATAGGCGGCGATGACGCTCGGGTTGGTGCGGATCTCCTCCGGCGTGCCGTCGGCGATCTTCTTGCCGTAGTCGAGCACCACGATGTGGTCGGAGATCTCCATCACCACCGACATGTCGTGCTCGATCAGCAGCACCGAGGTGCCCTCGCGGTCGCGGATGTGCCGGAGCAGGGCGTTCAGTTCGAGGGATTCCCGCGGGTTCAGGCCGGCGGCGGGCTCGTCCAGGCAGAGCAGCACCGGATCGGTGCACATCGCCCGGGCGATCTCCAGGCGGCGCTGCGCCCCGTAGGGCAGGCCGCCCGCCGGCTCGTCGGCCCGGTCCAGGAGGTCGATCCGCGCCAGCCACCCCTTGGCCTTCTCGATGGCAGCGGCCTCCGCGTCCCGGAAGACCTTGAAGCCGAGGAGCCCGAGCACGGTGTAGCCGGAGGCCCGCATCAGGGCCTTGTGCTGGGCGACCAGCAGGTTCTCCAGCACCGTCATGCCGGGGAACAGGCGGATGTTCTGGAAGGTGCGCGCCACCCGGGCCGTGCCGTTCACCCTGTGGTTCGGCAGGCGCTCCAGCAGGTGCGTGTGGCCGTCCCGGTGGGTGAGGGTCAGCATGCCCTCGGTCGGCTTGTAGAAGCCGGTGATGCAGTTGAACACGGTGGTCTTGCCGGCCCCGTTCGGGCCGATCAGCGCCGTGATGTCCCCCGCCCGGGCCTCGAAGGACAGGTCGGCGATGGCGGTGAGGCCGCCGAAGCGCATGGTCAGGTGATCGACCTTGAGGACGGGGGGCGCCATCAGCCGTGCCCCTCGCTCACGTGGGCTCCGGAGATCGCCCGGCGCTTCCCCAGCGTGACGGAGGGCATCCGCACCGAGATCAGCCCCCGGGGCCGCCAGACCATCATCGCCACCATGGCGAGGCCGAACAGCAGCAGCCGGTACTCGCTGGGGTCGAACCCCTCGCCGAACACGGCCTTCAGCCCGCCGAGGTTGCGCAGCATCTCGGGGCCGGCCACCATCGCCACCGCCGCGATGGCGACGCCGAACTGGCTGCCCATGCCGCCGAGCACGACGATCGCCAGGATGATCGCGCTCTCCAGGAAGGTGAAGCTCTCCGGCGAGATGAAGCCCTGCCGCACGGCGAAGAACGAGCCGGCGATGCCGCCGAAGGCCGCCCCGAGGGCGAAGGCGGTGAGCTTCGTCGCCGTGGTGTCGATTCCCAGCGAGCGGCAGGCGATCTCGTCCTCGCGCAGGGCCTCCCAGGCCCGGCCGATGGGCAGGCGCCGCAGGCGCAGGGTGACGAGGTTGGTGATCAGCGCCAGCACGAGGATCAGGTAGTAGAGGAACACCACCCGGTGCATCGAATCGTATTCGAGGCCGAACTTCGCCGCGAACCCGTCCTCGTCCGGCGAGAAGGGGATGCCGAAGAAGGTCGCCCGGGGGATCGAGGACACGCCCGCCGCGCCGCCGGTCACGTCCGTCCAGTTGATCAGCACGAGGCGGATGATCTCGCCGAAGGCCAGCGTCACGATGGCGAGGTAGTCGCCCCGCAGGCGCAGGACCGGAAAGCCGAGCAGCATCCCCCACAGGCCGGCGAACAGGCCGGCGAGCGGCAGGCACACCCAGAAGGATAGGCCGAAGGTGGTCGACAGCAGGGCGTAGGAATAGGCGCCGACCGCGTAGAAGGCGACGTAGCCGAGGTCGAGCAGGCCGGCGAGGCCGACCACGATGTTCAGCCCCCAGCCGAGCATCACGTAGGTGAGGATCAGGATGCCGAGGTCGATCCAGTAACGCGACGAGGCGAGGTCGCCCGTGGCGAGCACCGCCAGCACCGGCAGGGTGAGGGCCACCGCCACGAAGGCCCGCAGGCCGAGCTTCGACACCGCCTGCCCGGCATCGGGCTCGCCACCCACCGCCTCGGTGGCCTGGGCGGGGGAGGGGGCCAGCGCCCGGCGGGCGTCCCTCCGCAGCAGGACCAGCCGCTGGAGCAGGCGCAAGCCGAACACCGCCGCGCACAGGATCGCCACCAGACCCCAGCGGGGTACGAGGACGAGGTCGCTGCCCGGCCCCGGATCGGCCCGGTAGGCGATCAGCGGCACGCACAGGCCGAAGGCGACGAGGGCGTAGAGGGCGGCGTCGCGCAGGATGCCGGCCATCGCGCTCGCCGGGAGGGCGTCGGTGACGGGGCGGGTCATCAGACCTTCTCGACCTCGGGCCGCCCGAGGATCCCCGAGGGCATGAAGATGAGCACGATCGCCAGGATCGAGAAGGCGGCCACGTCCTTGTACTCGATGGAGAAATAGGCCGACCAGAAGGTCTCGATCAGGCCGATGATCAGCCCGCCGAGCACCGCGCCGGGCAGGGAGCCGATGCCCCCGAGCACCGCCGCCGTGAAGGCCTTCACGCCGGGAACGAACCCGTCCGAGAACGACACCACGCCGTAATACATCACGTAGAGCACCCCCGCGACCGCCGCGAGGGCGGCGCCGAGCACGAAGGTGAGGGAGATCGTCCGGTCCACGTCGATGCCGAGCAGGGCGGCCATCTTGCGGTCCTGCTCGCAGGCGCGCTGGGCGCGGCCGAAGGGCGTGCGCTGGACGAGGTACCAGAAGCCGGTGAGCAGCACCGCCGTCACCGCCATGATGAGGCACTGCTTGTAGGAGAGGAACACCGCGTAGCCGTCCCGCTCGAACAGGGTGACGCCCCCCGACAGGACCGGCGGCATCGACTTGTTGCGCGCCCCCTGCACCACCTGCACGAAGTTCGACAGGAAGATCGACACGCCGATGGCCGAGATCAGCGGCGCCAGCCGGAACGAGCCGCGTAGCGGCCGGTAGGCCACCCGCTCGATCGCCCAGCCCCACAGGGCGGTGAGCGCCATCGCCACCACCAGCACCACGAGGAAGGCCAGCGCGATGGAGGAGATGCCGAGCCACGTCGTGAGCAGCAGGAACACGATCAGCGAGATGAAGCAGGAGACCATGAAGACGTCGCCGTGAGCGAAGTTCACCATGCCGATGATGCCGAAGACCATCGTGTAGCCGATCGCGATCAGGCCGTAGATCGAGCCGAGCGTCAGGCCGTTGATGAGCTGCTGTACGAAGACGTCCATGCATCCGTCCGCTTGGGACCCCGGTGTGCGGGCACACCTCCTCCGGCAGGTCCGCAAGTCCCGTACCGCAGGCGTGGCCGTCGCGCCACAGCTTTCGGCCCCACCGGCTGTTGACACAAAACCGTTGTCTTCACGGCCGGAACACAGGGGGCGGGCTTGCACGTGGCGCGATTCGTGCCTCACGTGAACGGTAGAAATTGTACAATCATCCCGTGTGGATGCGGGGAGGGACATCAATGTCCGGTTCGCGACTCACCACCCTGATCTTCATCGGCATGGTGCTCGGCATCGCCGTCGGCTACGCCTGCAGCATCACATGGCCCGATCCGCAGACGGCCAAGGAGATCGCCGGGTATATCGCGCTGGTCTCCGACATCTTCCTGCGGCTGATCAAGATGATCATCGCGCCGCTGGTGTTCTCGACCCTGGTCGTCGGCATCGCGCATATGGGCGACACGGCCGCCGTCGGCCGGGTCGGCGGCAAGGCGCTGCTGTGGTTCGTGGGCGCCTCGTTCTGCTCGCTGATGCTGGGCCTCGTGCTGGTGAACATGCTCCAGCCCGGCCACAACCTGAACCTGCCCCTGCCCGAGGCCGGGACGGGCACCGGCCTGAAGGCGGCCTCCCTCTCCCTGAAGGAGTTCGTCGCGCACCTCGTGCCCAAGAGCGCGGTGGAGGCGATGGCCAACAACGAGATCCTGCAGATCGTGGTGTTCTCGATCTTCTTCGGCGTGGCGCTGGCGGCGCTCGGCGAGAAGGGCCAGTTCCTCGCCAAGGGGATCGAGGGGATCGCCGACGTGATGCTCAAGGTCACGGGCTACGTGATGATGTTCGCCCCCGTGGCGGTCTTCGCCGCCATCGCGGCGACGATCACCACCCAGGGCATCGGCGTGCTCGTCACCTACGGCAAGTTCATGCTGATGTTCTATTCCGGGTTGTTCTGCCTGTGGATCCTGCTGCTGGCGGTGGGCGCCCTGCTGGTCGGGACCGGGGGAATCAGCCGGCTCGTCAACCTCATCAAGGAGCCGTTCGTCCTCGCCTTCTCCACCGCGTCGAGCGAGGCGGCCTACCCGAAGCTGCTCTCGAACCTCGAGACCTTCGGCGTGCCGAACAAGATCACCTCGTTCGTGCTGCCGATGGGCTACTCGTTCAACCTCGACGGCTCGATGATGTACTGCACCTTCGCGGTGATGTTCATCGCGCAGGCCTACAACATCCCGCTCACCTGGGCGCAGCAGCTCACCATGCTGCTCCTGCTGATGGTCACCTCGAAGGGCATGGCCGGGGTGCCGCGGGCCTCCCTGGTGGTGATCTCGGCGACGCTGACGCAGTTCAACATCCCCGAGGCGGGCCTGCTGCTGATCATCGGCATCGACCAGTTCCTCGACATGGGCCGCTCGGCGACCAACGTGCTCGGCAACAGCATCGCCACCGTCGCCGTGGCGAAGTGGGAGGGGCAGCTCACCCTGTCCGACCAGCGCCTCGACCATGTCGGCGCCGCCGCCGCGCCGGCGGAATAGGGCGGGGAGGGGAGGGCGATGCCCTTGAGAGCCATATCGATGTCGCTGCGGGTCGCCCCCCTCGTCGTCCTCGCGCTCTGCGCCGCCGGCCCGGCCCGGGCGGTGGAGGTGCTGACCGGCACCCTCAAGAGCGCCGCCGGGCGCGGGGAGATCGTGATCGGCTACCGGGAAAGCTCGATCCCGTTCTCCTTCGTGGAGGGCAAGCGCGCGGACGGCACGCCGCGGGTGGTGGGCTACGCCATCGACCTGTGCGGCGAGGTGGTGGAGGACGTCCAGAAGGCGATCGGCCGGCCCCTCAAGGTGCGCTACGAGCCCGTGACCCCCGACACCCGCATCGCCGCCGTCGCCGGCGGCAAGGTCGACCTCGAATGCGGCTCGACCACCGCCAACGCCGCACGGCGCCGGCAGGTCGCCTTCTCGCCCGTGGACTTCATCAGCGCCACGAAGCTCCTGGTGCGGAAGGGGTCTCCGGTCGCCTCCTATCGGGACCTCGCGGGCCGGACGGTGGTCGTCACCTCCGGCACCACCAACGAGGGGATCCTGCGCGACCTCCTCGCCCGCCTGAAGATCGCGGCCCAGGTGGTCACCGCCCCGGACCATGCCGCCTCCTTCGCCATGGTGAAGGAGGGCAAGGCCGACGCCTTCGCCCTGGACGACATCCTGCTCTACGGGCTGATCGCCACCGATCCGGCGGACGGGCCGTCCTACACGGTGCTGCCGGACAAGCTCTCCTACGAGCCCTACGGCATCATGTTCCGCAAGGACGACCCGGAGATGGCCGCCCTGGTCGCGGCCACGTTCACCCGGCTCGCCGAATCCCGCGAGCTGCGCTGGACCTACGAGCGCTGGTTCCTCAGGCGCCTGCCGAACGGCGAGCGCCTCGACGTGCCGATGTCCGACGACCTGCGGGTGAGCTTCCAGCTGATGGGGTTGGACGCGGGGGAGTGAACCGCCGTTCCGTCCCCCTCTACCAGGGAGGGGGCGACGCGTCCGGAAAGGTCGCGCCGGGCGTCCCATCCGGGGCCGTCGCGGCGCCCCTCTCCCGCCCCCCTTCGGGGGCCATCCTCCCCCGCAGAGGGGGGAGGGACGCGCGCGCGGCGCCTCGCTTTCGCCCCACCTCCCGCCGACAACGCCCGCGTTCACCCTTCGCTTACCAGAAGCCGCGAGCGTGCCGCCCATGTCGACCGCCGCCCTCCGCAGCCTCCTCATCGCCGCCGCCTGCTGCGCGGCGGGCGCCGCCCAGGCGCATCCCCACGTCTGGGTCACCGCCAAGGCGCAGGTGGTCTACGCGGAAGGCAAGGTGACGGGCGTGCGCCATTCCTGGGCGTTCGATCCGGAATACTCGTCCTACGTCACCCAGGGGCTCGACGCCGACAAGGACGGCAAGCTCACCCCCGCCGAACTGGCCGGGCTGGCGGCGACGAACACCGAGAACCTCGCCGAGTTCGGCTACTTCACCAAGCTTAAGGTCGCCGGCAAGGAGCAGGCCTTCGCCGACCCGAAGGAGCCGGGGATGCGGATGGAGGGCAACGCCCTGACCCTGAGCTTCCTCCTGCCCCTGAAGACGCCGGCGGCGCCGGGCCGGGGCGTGGCGGCCCTGGAGGTCTACGACCCGACCTACTTCGTCTCGTTCGGCTTCGCCGAGGGGGCCGACGCCGTGACCCTTTCGGGCGCGCCCCCGGGCTGCACCGCCACCGTCACCCGGCCGAAGGGCGACGGTGCGAAGGTGGCCGACGCCAAGGCCGGCATGAGCGAGGCGTTCTTCGAGGCGCTGACCGCCGCCTCCAATTTCGGCGAGCAGTTCGCCAACCGGGTGATCGTGGCGTGTCCGTAGGGATCGAGCTCGCCCCCGCGGCGCCCGCCTCGCGCCTGCCCCGGCGCCTCGCCCTGATGGCGGGCGCCGTCGCCCTGGCGGCGCTGCTCGTCGCCCTGCTGGCGTGGATGATCACACCGGGGATCGCGAGCCCGCCGCCGCGCTCGCCCTTCGGCATCGGCTTCCGCGAGGCGGCCCCCTCCGCCACCGGCCTCGGGGGGCTGATCCTGGCCCTCCAGGCGAGCTTCTCCAAGGCGATGAACGCCGCCGTCTCGGCCCTGAAGGGCGGGGGCGACTGGACGCCGCTGGTCGGCCTCGCCTTCGCCTACGGGGTGTTCCACGCCGCCGGGCCGGGCCACGGCAAGGCGGTGATCGCGGGCTACATCCTGGCCGGCGAGCGCGCCTTCCGGCGGGGCTGCGCCCTCAGCGCCTGCGCCGCCCTGCTCCAGGCCCTCGTCGCGATGGCGCTGGTGGGCGTCGGCAGCCTCGCCCTGAATGCCACCGCCGCCGCGATGACCCGCGCGGGCACGGTGATCGAGACGGCGAGCTTCGCCCTCGTGGCCGCCGCGGGCCTCGCCCTCACCTGGCGCAAGGCCGGGCAGCTCGCCATGGCCGGCGCCCCGGCCGGCGCCTGCGGGCCGGGCTGCGCGCACATGCCCGACGCCCGCGCCGCGGAGGCCGAATCCTGGCGCGAGCGGCTGGGGATCGTCCTCGCCGCGGGCTCGCGGCCCTGCGCCGGGGCGGTGCTGGTGCTGGTCTTCGCCCTGTCGCAGGGCGTGCCCTCCGCGGGCGTGCTCGCGGTGCTGGCGATGGCGGCGGGCACGGCGATCACCACCTCGGCCCTCGCCGCCCTGGCGGTCTTCGCCAAGCGCGCCGCCCTGGCCCTGGCCGGCGGGCGCGGGCAGGCCGGGGCGCTCGCGGTGGGCGGCCTCGAACTCCTGGCCGCCGCCTTCGTGCTGGTGCTCGGGGTGGCGATGCTCGCCGGTCTCGCCACCGGGGTCGGCGGCTAGAGCGTTTTCCGCCGAAGTGGATGCCGGTTCGGCGCAAGAAAATGCACGAAAGACAAGAGATTAGACCATTGTCTGTGATCCATGGATTACAGACAATGGTCTAGCCCCCCGTCGCGACGCGCCTCCCCGTCGAACCGGTCTCCATTCCGGCCGGCGGCGCTCTGGCCGGGCGGCCCGCCGCCGTGCCACTCTCCCGGAAACACCGGGAGGACGGGACATGGCGCATGACGCGGCCGACAGGACGATCATCACCTGCGCGCTCACGGGCTCCTTCGACACCCCGAGGAAGAACCCCGCCGTCCCGGTGAGCCCCGCGGCCATCGCCGCCTCGGCACTGGAGGCCGCCGCCGCGGGGGCGGCCATCGTCCACATCCACGTCCGCGACCCCGAGACCGGCGCGCCGAGCATGGCGCTCGCCCTCTACCGGGAAGTGGTGGAGCGCATCCGCGAGAAGAACGCCGAGGTCATCCTGAACCTCACCACCGGCGCGGGCGGGCGCTTCGTGCCCGGCGAGGCGGACCCCGCCGTGGCGGGGCCGGGCACCACCTTCGTCACCCCGGAGGCGCGCACCCGGCACGTCACCGCCCTGCGGCCGGAGGTCTGCACCCTCGACATCGCCACGATGAACTTCGGCGAGCACCTGTTCCTCAACACCCCGGCCCACCTGCGGGCGATGGCGCAG
Source organism: Methylobacterium sp. J-076 (assembly GCF_022829405.1). Classification (GTDB taxonomy): domain Bacteria; phylum Pseudomonadota; class Alphaproteobacteria; order Rhizobiales; family Beijerinckiaceae; genus Methylobacterium. The sequence goes on along the minus strand of NZ_JAKSXW010000118.1, from coordinate 113,301 downwards.
GCCATCCGCGCGGCGGGGGCAAGGCCGGAGATCGAGGTGTTCGACCTCGGCCATATCGAACTGGCCCGGCACCTCATCGCCGAGGGGCACCTCGCCCGGCCGCCGATGTTCCAGCTCTGCCTCGGCATCCCCTGGGGGGCGCCGGCCACGCCCGAGACCCTGGTCGCCCTGCGGGCGCGGTTGCCGGAGGGCGCGATCTGGTCCGCCTTCGGCATCGGCCGGGCGGAGTTCCCCATCCTGGCGGTGGCCGCCGGGATGGGCGGCCATGTCCGGGTCGGGCTGGAGGACAACCTCTACCTGTCCCGCGGGCAGCTCGCGCCGGGCAACGCGGCCCTGGTCGAGAAGGCGGTGAGCCTCCTCGCCCACCTCGACCGCACCCCCGCCACCCCCGCCGAGGCGCGGGGGATCCTGGGGTTGGGCGGATAGCCGGCCGCGCGCTCCCCCCCCCGCCTCTGCGGGGGAGGGCGAGACGCCCCGGCCCCTACTGCGCCAGCCCGACCTGGACGAGGTTGTCGCTGAAGGTCGGGGAGTGGCCCATGCCGCCGTAGGTGGACGCGCTGATCACGTTCACCGCCCCGTCGCGGTTCAGGGAGTGCCAGTAGCCCAGCGAGGCCACCACCATGCCCGGCGGCACGTCGTCGGTGACCTTGGCCTGGCCGTGGAAGGCGCCGCGGTCGTTGAACACCTTCACCAGCGCCCCCTCGGTGATCTCCCGGGTCTGCGCGTCGCGGGGGTTGATCAGGATCGCCTGCCCGCCCTGCGCGGCGATCTTGTGCGGCTCGTTCGCGTATTGCGAATTGAGGAAGCCGTGGCTCTTGGGGGAGACGATGTTGAGCGGGTAGCGCTCCGCCTGGGCCGGGTTGGTGGCCGGGCTCTCGTTGGCCGGAACGTAACCGGGCAGGGGGTCGAGGGGCTCGCCGCCCTGGCGCTGCTCGTACATCTGCCGGAAGGGCGGGGCGACGAAGTTGCCGGTGGTCGCCGCCGTCTCGGAGTAGAACTCGCACTTGCCCGAGGGCGTCGGGAAGTTCCCCTCCGCATGGGGGGTGCGGGTGGCCGGATCGCCGATGTCCAGGCGGTACCAGCCGTGCCGGCGGAAGTGGTCCATGCCGATGCCGCCGAGCTTGGGGCTGTCCCAGTCGAGGTACCACTCCATCAGCTCCGCCTCGCCCATGGCGAATTGCGGCTCGGTGAACCCGAAGCGCGTGGCCATCCGCCGGAACAGCTCGGCGTTGGAGACCGTCTCGCCCGGCGGCTCGATCGCCTTCTGGTTCAGGGTGAAGAAGAAGTGCCCCCAGGAGAACATCATGTCGTCGTGCTCGGCCGCCATCGTGGCCGGGAGCAGGATGTCGGCGTAGCGGGCCGTGTCGGTGACGAAATGCTCGCTGACGACGGTGAACAGGTCCTCCCGGGCGAGGCCGCGCTTGATCCGGGCGGTCTCGGTGGAGTTCGAGACCGGGTTGGCGTTGTAGACCATCAGGGCGTGGATGCCGGGGTCGATCCCCGCCTCGCCGGTGAGGATCTCCCCGAGCTTGAGCACGTTCAGGGCCCGCGTCCCCTCGGGGATCAGGTCCGGCCGGCAGACCCGGTCCCAGTGCACGGGGAACTCCCAGAGCGGCATCTGGTAGACGCCGCCGCCGGGATCCTTCCACGAGCCGGTGAGGGCCGGGAGGGAGAAGATCGCCCGCAGGGCCTGGGCCCCGCCCGCGCTGCGCTCTACGGCGACGCCGGGCCGGAGCGCCGCGTTGCGGGTGGTGGCGTATTCCCGCGCCAATCGCCGGATGTCGTCGGCGGGGATGCCGCAGACGTCCTGCGCGTATTCGGGGGTGAAGGCGGCCGCGCGCGCCTTGAGCTCGGCGAAGCCCACCGTGTGGCGGGCGATGTAGTCGTCGTCGGTCAGCCCCTCGGCGATGATGACGTGGATCAGCGCCATGGCCAGCGCCCCGTCCGTGCCGGGCTTCGGCATCAGGTGCCAGTCGGCCTCCTTGGCGGTGCGGGAGCGGTAGGGGTCGATCACCACCACCTTGGCGCCCTCGCGCTGGGCCTGCTTCACCACGTGCCAGTGGTGGATGTTGGTGGAGACGGAGTTGCAGCCCCAGATCACGATGTACTTCGAATGGGCGAAGCTCATCGGGTCGGTGCCGTTGGTCGGGCCCACGGTGAGGAGCCACGCCGTGCACGAGCCGGAGCCGCAGAAGGTCTTCTCCGCGACGGTGGCGCCCAGGCGGTTGAAGAAGGCGTCGCCGACGGTGAGCCCCTGCACCACGCCCTCGTTGCCGAGGTAGTTGTAGGGCAGGATCGCCTCGGCCCCGTGGGTGTCGATCACCGCGGTGAAGCGGCGGTGGATCTCGTCCAGCGCCTCCTCCCAGGTGATCCGCGCGAACTGACCGCTGCCCTTCGGACCGCTGCGGCGCATCGGGTAGAGCACCCGGTCGGGGTTGTAGTGGTGCCGGTCGAAGTCCTTGACCTTCGTGCAGAGGGCGCCCCGGGTCATCGGGTGGTCGGGGTTGCCGCGCACGCCCGTGAGCTTCCCCGCCTCGACGGAATAGATCATCGAGCATGTATCGGGGCAGTCGTGCGGGCACGCACCGAGCCGGGTCGTCGCCTCTTCCAGCATATCGCACTCCCTGTCTTGTTTTTTTGAATTGGACTTATTGAAGGGCATCATGCACGCCGCCGGCGCACCCGGCAACCGCCCCTGAAGTGCCCCGTGACGCTTGGCCCGCTTCCTCTCGCCCGGGCCGTATCCAGCCCGGGGCGGGGCGGCTACTCTGCCGCGTCCCGCGCAACCGGCCGCCCCGAACGCGGCGGGCGCGCGGACGCCACAGGGAGGAAGACATGCCGGTTCGCCACCTCGCCGCGGGGGCGCTCGCCGTGCTCGGCGCGTTCAGTGCCGCGCCCTCACGGGCCGCCGACCTCGCGCCGGTGAAGATCGGCGTGCTGAACGACCGCTCCGGCGTCTACTTCGATTCCACCGGCGAGGGTGCGGTGGTGGCCGCGCGGATGGCGGTGGAGGATTTCAAGCCGGCCGAGCACGGGCTGAAGGTCGAGGTCATCGCCGCCGACCACCAGAACAAGCCCGATGTCGGCGCCTCCATCGCCCGGCAATGGTACGACCGCGACGGGGTCGATGCGATCTTCGACGTTCCGACCTCCTCGGTGGCGCTCGCCATCGCGCAGATCACCAAGGAGAAGAACAAGGCGTTCGTGAATTCCGGCGGCGGCACCGCCGACCTCACCGGCCCGGCCTGCACGCCCAACACCGTCCACTGGACCTACGACACGGCGGCGCTCGCCAACGGCACCGGCAAGGCGCTGCTGAAGCGCGGCGGCAAGAGCTGGTACTTCATCACCGCCGACTACGCCTTCGGGCTGGCGCTGGAGCGCGACACCAAGGCGGTGGTGGAGAAGAACGGCGGCAAGGTGGTCGGCGGGGTGCGCACGCCGTTCCCGAACCCGGACTTCTCCTCGTTCCTGCTCCAGGCCCAGGCCTCGGGGGCGCAGGTGATCGGGCTCGCCGATGCGGGGCTCGACGCCGCCAACGCCATCAAGCAGGCCCACGAGTTCGGCATCCGCCAGGGCGGGCAACAGCTCGCCGCGCTGCTCATCGCCATCACCGACGTCCATTCCCTCGGGCTGGAGGTCGCCCAGGGCCTGCAGTTCACCGCCTCGTTCTACTGGGACATGACCGACGCCACCCGCGCCTTCGCCGCCCGGTTCGAGACGCAGATGCCGGGCAAGAAGCCGACATCGTACCAAGCCGGCGTCTACGCCAGCACGCTCCACTACCTGAAGGCGGTGGAGGCCCTGCACTCGGCCAAGGACGGGGCGGCGGTGGTCGCCAAGATGAAGGAGATCCCCACCGACGACCCGCTCTTCGGCAAGGGCACGATCCGCCCCGACGGGCGCAAGATCCACCCGATGTACCTGTTCGAGGCCAAGGCGCCCTCCGAATCGAAGGGCGAGTGGGACCTGTACAAGGTGCTGGAGACCATCCCCGCCGACCAGGCCTTCCGCCCGATGAGCGAGGGCGGGTGCCCGATGATCGCGAAGTAGCGGCCGTGAAATCCCTCCCCCCTCTGCGGGGGAGGGGGTGTTGAGGGTGACGTCGCGGCGTGATCAGAACCGGTAGGTGAAGTTCCCCTTCACCGCCTGGTCCTGCGCCCGCGGGCCGGTCTGGCCGGTATAGGCCACGCCCAGCGTCGCGTTCGGGGCGACCGCGAGATCGAGGCCGACCTCCGCCACCACCGCATCCCGGTCGATCGGCACGCCCGCCGACAGGAAGGCCGGGCCGGTGCCGAAGGACAGGAGCGCCTTCGGCACCACGTCCCCGAAGGCCCTGCGGTAGCCCAGCAGGGCGTGGGCCGAGAGGGGCAGGCCGAGGCCGAGGTCGAAGGCGGTCTGGCCGCGCACGCCCGCCGTCAGGGCGCCGAGGTCGTAGTCCCGGGTCAGGCCGCGCAGGGCCGCCACGCCGCCGGTCTCGGCGAAGCCGTCCCGGTGGATGCCGACATAGGCGCCGCCGACGAAGGGCTCGAGGTAGGTCAGCGCCGGCTGGACCGGCGTCACCGCCGCGCCCTTCGACACCAGCACCGCCGGGGCCGGCTGGCCCAGGACGAACCGGTAGCCGACCTCGCCGAAGCCCTGCACCGTATAGCCGCCGTAGCGGCCGGTCGGGGTGTCGGCCACGCCGGGGAAGCTCACCGTCCGCCGGGTGCGCAGCGCCTCGTCCGCGTAGACCGCGCCGAGCCGCACCGAGACCGGCCCGAGCTCATAGCCGCCGTAGACGCCGCCGAAGCCGCTCGTCACGCTCGCCGACTCGAACCGGCCGCTCGTGTCGAGGGTGTTCTCGGTGTAGCCGCCGACCACGCCGAGCTTGATCCCGCTCGGCAGCCGCACGTCGAGGCCCGCGGCGAAGCCGGCCAACGTCCGGTCGAGGCCCAACGCGTTCCCGCCCGAGGCGCTGCCGAAGGCGCCGAAGCCCTGGCCCCAGACGCCGACCACGGTCGGATCGAGGGTCTGCATCGGCACCGCGGAGATCAGCGGCCGGCGGGAGGGCAGGTCGGCGGTGTAGGCGGCGGGGAGGGTGCCGAAGTTCAGCCCCGAGGCGGCGCCGGGGGTGGTGCCCCAGCGCAGCCGGTCGAGGATCGCCTCGCGGACGAAGAAGGCGGTCTCGTAGGACGAGGACACCGTCGAGCCGTGGATGTCCCCCGACAGCGCCCGGAAAGCGCCCTGGGCCTCCGGGGTCGAGAGGCCGACGGTGGCGTTGTAGGCCGCGAGCCCCGGCCCGGCCGCCTGGATGGCGTTGGCCGCGGCGGCGGCGTTGCGGGTGGTGGCGAGGGACGAGAACGCCACGTCGTTGCGCGTCAGCGTCAGGTCGACCTCGGTCGGCTGGTAGCGCAGGGTCGGGGTGAGGAAGGCGAAGTTCGAGGTGACGCCCGCGAACTGCCCGGAGACGCCCCCGGCCGCGTTGAGGATCGCGTACCGGGTGCGCGGGTCGTAGGTGCCGGCCTGGGCCAGCACCTGCACCGTGCCCCCCGCCAGGGTGGCGGCGCCCGTCACCGCCAGCCGGTCGGACTGGCCGGCGGCGTTGGCCTCGACCTGATAGACCGAGCCCGGGGCGAAGGTGGCGTTCCCCGCCACCGTCAGGGTGCCGATGGAGTTGCCCGGCGCCACCGTGCCGCCGGAGAGGGCCGCGAGGCCGCCGACCGTGCCGGTGCCGCCGAGGACGCCGCCCGCGTTCACGATCACCGCGCCGCCGATCGTGCCGTTGGCGGAGAGCGCGCCGCCGTCGCCGATGCTCGCCCCGGTGGTGAGCCGGTCGGTGGGGTCCATCGTCAGGGTGCCGGTGACGTTCCCGAAATAGCCGGCGGCCGAATAGAGGTCGAGCCGGGCCCAGTAGCTCAGGGCCGAGCCGTAGAACGCCGCGAGCGCGTTGCTCTCGGTGTTCACCAGGATCTGGTTGATCGTCCCGGTCGAGAGCTGGCCGTAGAGGCCGCCGGACGGGGCGAGGGTCTTGGCCGCGGCGGTCGAGCCGCCGTAGAGCGTCGCCAGCAGGATCGAGGCGTCGGGGCCGCCGGACGGGGCCTGCTCCCGGGGCGCCTGGGCGAAGCTCAGGGTCGGCAGGCCGTAGGTCATGCGCGACTGGTAGAGCGCCTGGTTGGCCGCGGAGGGGATGTAGGGGTTGTTCGCGGTGTTGGCCGAACCCGCGGCGCAGGCGGCGACGGTGTTGCCGCACTGGGCCGAGAGGTAGCTCTGCAGTTCGGCCTGGGCCGCGGTGAACAGGGCCGGCATGTTGATCGCCGTGCCGGTGGTCGCGGCGGTGGCGATGTAGGCCGGGTTCGTGAAGGCCTGCGCGAGGTCGTAGGCCGAGAAGGCCCGCGAGGCGATGATGTCGAGGGGGTAGTGGACGCCCAGCACGATGCGGTCGTTGGCGTAGTCCGACGCCCGCAGCACCATGTTCTGGTACTGCTGCGGCACCAGCATGGCGAGCAGGTAGCCGTCGGTAAAGGCGTACTGCGTGTGGCCGCTCGGGAAGGACGGGTTGGTGGCGATGCCGTTCAGCGCCGTCGGATCGAACACGTTGTACCGGCTCTGGGCCACCTGGATCGGCCGCGACGAGCCGTAGACGTCCTGCCCGCCCTGCGTGTTGCGCACGTTGTAGGCGAGGTCGAGGACGCTGTCGTAGCGGTTCGGCAGGGTGCCGGTGGCGCCGGCCGCGCCGGCGGGGGAGCCCGTGGGGATGGTGTAGGACGAGGTCGGCAGGGTGTAGCCCGCGGGCGCCACGGCCGCGACCGGGACGTAGCCGGCGGGGGTGGTGCTCGGGTTGGTGGCGGCCCCGTTGGCGAAGTAGTTCTTCGCCACGCCGAGATCGGCGCTGAACACCGAGTAGGCCCGGTTCAGCAGGTTGAAGGTGGCGGCCAGGGGGCCGGACGTGCCGGTGCTGGCGCGGATGCCGGCCTGGTAGATCGCGCCGAGCTGGGGCCCGAGGCCGCCCACCGGCTGCAGGGGGTTGAGGCCGCCCGCGCTCTGGGCCGCCTGGAGCGGCAGGCCGCCCGCGAGGTTGTCCGCCGGGCCGAGGGTCACCCGCGTGCCGTCGGCGAGGGTGATGGTGGTGGCGAAGGCCGCGCTGCCCGGCAGCGCCTTGTCGCTGATCGCCTTCTGCTGGTCCGCCACCGAGGCGCCCTGGTTCTGGGCGATGGCCTGCGACAGGTTGAGCTGCAGCGTCTGCCGGCCGACCTCCGTGCCGTTCAGGCCCAGGAACGGGCTCAGCAGGTTGAGCACGTTGACGTTGGACGGCGTGGTGTTGACCGTCTGGGCCTGTGCGGCCGGCACGCCGAACGCCGCCAGGGCGAGCGCGGCGAGCGAGACACTCTGCTTGAAGTCCATTGTCGTCCCCCACCGGCTGGTCCCCTGATGGCGGGTCTCTAACAAAGGCCTACGCTGGTGATGCTGTCATAATTCAGTCATAAATTGATTCCGATCGCGGCGTGATCTTGCGGCAACATCCAGTTGCTTGAGCCGACTAAAGTTATAGAGCCGCAATGCTTGCCGGGAGGCCGAGGGCGGGGCCACGCGCGTGCCGCCCTCGGCCTGAGGCGCCGGGGGAGGCCGTCACATGCGCGTGGTGACGAACGCCTCCGCGCGCTCGTCCGCCTCCCGGCCGGCGGCCTGGAGGAGCGGCACGACGCCCTGCGCGTCCGGCGTGACGAGGTAGCTGAGGTCGAGCCCGTCGCGGATGAACCCGTGATCGCGCATGTGGTCGAACAGGCCGAGGAGCGGGGCCCAGAACTCATCGACCGAGACCAGCACGACCGGCTTCCTGTGCCGCCCGAGCTGCGCCCAGGTGAGCTGCTCCACCAGCTCCTCCAGGGTGCCGATGCCGCCCGGCAGGGTCACGAAGGCGTCCGAGCGCTCGAACATCAGGCGCTTGCGGGTGTGCATGTCCGGCACGACGATGGTCTCGTTCACCGCCTCCAGCATGTTCTCGCGGGCCTGGAGGAAGTCGGGGATGATGCCGGTGACGTGGCCGCCGCCTTCGAGGACGGCGCGGGCCACGGCCCCCATCAGGCCGACGTCGCCGCCGCCATAGACCAGCGACATCCCGGCCTTCGCCAGGGCGGTGCCCAGCACCTCCGCCGCCTCGCGGAAGGCGGGATTCCGGCCGAACCCGGAGCCGCAATAGACACAGACCGTCCTCACCAGGGCCATCCGGCGCCCTCCTTCGCGCGTCGTGGGGGCCGCCCCGGAAGTCCCGCATCGGGCGCAGACCGCAGCAAAGTGCTGAATTCCCGCGCGATTTGCCCGTCTCGGGGACGGGGCGGCTTGGTGCCCGGCCCATGTACGGTATTATAGGCGCCGCAGTCGACGGGTTTCCACGAGGAGGTCCGCGAAGTTTCGAGTTTTCGTCCCTTGAGTGCGGGGCGGCGGGGAGGCGATCGTGGTGACGACGGGGCGGGTGCGGCACGGAATCGTCCTGGCGCTCGCCGGCCTCCTGGCCGGGCTCGGGATCGTGACCGCCCTGTATTGGGGTGGCGGACTGCCGCAGCGGGACGGGCCGGAGGCGGGCAGCACGGCCCCCGCGCCCGCCGGCCCGGCGAGCGGGGATGCCGGCAAGGGCGCAGGCCGGGGCGACGCCGCCGACAGGGGCGCGGCCGGCGACGGCGCAGCCCGCGAGGGTGCTGACAAGGGTGGCGTGGGCCAGAAGGGCGTTAGCGAGGAGAGCGCCGGCAAGGAGAGCGGCAAGGCGGCCGAGCCCGCCGATGCGCCGCGTTTCGACATCGTCCGCATCGAGCCCAACGGCGACGCGGTGGTCGCCGGACGGGGCAAGCCGAACACGGTCGTGGAGATGCTGGTCGACGGCAAGCCCGTCGCCCGGGCCCTGGCCGACCCGAACGGCCAGTTCGCCATCGTCCCGCCGCCCCTGCCCAAGGGCGCCAGCGAGATCGTCCTGCGCTCGCGCACCGCGGACGGGCAGGAGACCCGCTCGCCGCAGAGCGTGGCCGTCTCGGTCTCGCCCAAGGGCGACACCCGCCCCCTCGTGGCGCTGACGTCCCCCGATGCGCCGACCGTGGTGCTCTCGCAGCCCGGCCTACCGGAGACGCCCTCCGCCATCGCGGGCACGGCGGGGCAGGGGACGGGCGCGGGAGCGGCGCAGGCTCCGTCCGGCGCGACGGAGGTGCCGGCGCGGATCGTCAGCGTCGATGCCGAGCCCGGCGGGCGGCTGTTCGTGACGGGCGCCGGCAAGCCGGGCGCCGAGGTGCGGCTCTACCTCAACGACACGCTGATCGCCCCGGGCAAGGTCGGCCCGGACGGGCGCGTGACCTTCACCATCGGCCGCGGCGTCGCCGGGGGCCAGTATCAGGTGCGGATCGACGAGATCGACCCCAGGTCCGGGCAGGTGCGCCACCGCGCCGAGGTGCCGTTCGCGATGCCGCGGCAGGTCGCCGAGGCGGCCGCGGGACGGCCCTCGCCGCGATCCGGCCAGGACGCCGTGGGGACGGGCGGCGCCACGCCCCCCGCCGCCTCAGGCCGGGCGGGCGGCCCAGGGCCGGCGGCGGCGGACGCCACCTCCACCGCGAAGGCCGACGGGCCGATGGCGGCCACCCGGCAGGCCATGCCCGGCACGGGCCGGGGCCTGGCCGCATCCGGCGCGGTGTTCGTGCCGGAGATCGCCACCGCCCGGATCATCCGCGGCGACAGCCTGTGGCAGATCAGCAAGCGCACCTACGGCCGCGGCGAACGCTACACGGTGATCTACGACGCCAACCAGACGCAGATCCGCAATCCCGACCTGATCTATCCGGGCCAGCTCTTCGTGCTGCCCAACGACCGACGGGGGTAGGGGAGGCGAACCTCGTAGTCGCGCAATCCCGGCCCGGGCCCCCTGATTGCGAGGTCGCCCGCATCCCCGAGCGACTGGAGGCGCCCGAACAGGACGATGTCGCTTACCCCCTGGCCCGGCGGGTCCAGCGCGGCGGACAGGTGGTGCAGGGTGCGCCCGATCACCCTGGCGGCGACCTCCCAGTCGGCCCTGGCCTGAGAGGTGAGGGCGGCGTCGAACTGCGTCAGCGGGGCCGAGACCAGGTGGCCGTCCCGGACGACGCGGAGTGGGGCATTCTCCCTCCTCAGCTGCGCCCAGGTGGCCGCGGCGGCCTCGCACTCGGCGCGCGGGAGGACGCGCCGCCTGTCCTTCAGGCCGGAGGCGACGATGTCCTCCCGGCGCATCATCCCGAGGGACCAGGGCCTCCGGATGCCGTCCCGCGTGACGACGGCGAGGCCGGTCGCGTCGATGATGTCGAACGGGCGGCCGGCCATGCGGAACGCGAATTCCAGGAAGCTGGCCTGCTCGGCGGCGTCGCTCATGCAGACCCAGTAGACGGGATGCACGGCGGGCGACGTGGCCTCGGCCCAGGGCTCCTCCGGCTCCCGGCAATCGTCGCGGGGATCGCAGCGCAGGACGGTCCTGATCCACCTCTGGCGGACATCCGGGTCCGGCGGATCGATCGGGCCGACGTTCAGGCCGCTCGGAAGCCCGATGACGCGCGCATCGCAGCCCTGCGACCGGAGGGCATCGCGGATGGTCTCCGCACTGCTCACCCCAGCCATCACGTGGACGGTCTCGGCGACGCCCCGCATGTCCCATCCTCCATCGTCGCGCGCCGATCCGGGTCACGGACCGGGGCATCGTCGCGCCGCGGCGTGGCTGCGATGTGATCCAAAGGACCACGTGTGTAACGTTTGGTGACAGCGGCCCGGCCGGGTCGCTCCGGCTCGGGGCCCGGGCCGCCGGCCAGCCGGTTCGGGGCGGACGGGGCGTCGCGGCGCCGGCCCGGTGCCAGCGGCGGAGCCGGCCGGCTCATGCCCGCCCCGCACCGCCCCGGGGTGCCGCCCGGGGCCGCACGGACCTATATGCAGGTTAATCCCACCGATCGAACCCTCCCCATGCCCGACGACACCGCGCCCCCGGCCGGGACGCCCCCGCCCGCACGCCCCGGCCTGATCGCAACCTACCGCCGCCTGTGGCCGCACCTGTGGCCGCACGGCCGGCCGGACCTGCAGCGGCGGGTCTTCATCGCCTTCGGGCTGCTCCTCGTCGCCAAGGTGGCGACGATGGTGACGCCCTTCACCTTCAAGTGGGCGACCGACGCCCTCGTGGCGGCGGTGGGCGGGCACGAGAACGGCGTGCCGGCGGGCCTCGTGGCCGCGCCGATGCTGCTCATCGGCCTCTACGGCCTGTCGCGGATCGCCATGGCGCTGCTGACGCAGGTCCGGGACGGGCTGTTCGCCAAGGTGGCGATGCACGCGGTGCGCCGCCTCGCCCTGCTGACCTTCACGCACATGCACGCCCTGTCCCTGCGCTTCCATCTGGAGCGCAAGACCGGAGGCCTCACCCGCGTGCTGGAGCGGGGGCGCTCGGGCATCGAGGACCTGTCGCGCCTGATGGTGCTGACCCTGGTGCCGACCATCGTCGAGTTCGCCCTGGTGCTCGGCATCCTCGCCTACGAGTTCGACTGGCTCTACGCGCTCACCGCGCTGCTCACCGTGGCGGCCTATCTCGGCTACACCTACAAGGCGACCGAGTGGCGGATCGCCATCCGCCGCCGGATGAATTCGTCCGACACCGACGCCAACACCAAGGCCGTCGATTCACTGCTCAACTACGAGACGGTGAAGTATTTCGGCGCGGAGGCGCGCGAGACCGCGCGCTACGACCTGTCGATGGCGAAATACGAGAAGGCCTCGACGCAGACCTACGTGTCGCTGGCCGTGCTCAATGCCGGCCAGGCGGCGATCTTCACCGCGGGCATGACGGCGGTGATGTGGCTCGCCGCGCGGGACATCCTGGCCGGGCGCACGACGATCGGCGGCTTCGTGCTCGCCAACACCATGCTGGTGCAGCTCTCGATGCCCCTGAACTTCATGGGCATGATCTACCGGGAGATCAAACAGGCGCTCATCGACATCGACGACATGTTCCGCATCCTCGGGCAGAACCCCGAGATCGCCGACAGGCCGGGGGCGAAGCCCCTCGCCGTCCCAGGGGGCACGGTGCGGTTCGAGGACGTGCGCTTCGCCTACACGCCGGAGCGGCCGATCCTGCGCGGGGTCTCGTTCGAGGTGAAGCCCGGCCAGACGGTGGCCATCGTCGGCCCCTCGGGGGCGGGCAAGTCGACCCTGTCCCGCCTGCTGTTCCGGTTCTACGAGCCGCAATCCGGCCGGATCTCCATCGACGGGCAGGACATCGCCACGGTGACGCAGGAATCCCTGCGGGCGGCCATCGGCATGGTCCCCCAGGACACGGTGCTGTTCAACGACACGATCGGCTACAACATCCGCTACGGCCGGCCCGAGGCCAGCGAGGAGGAGCTGCGCGAGGCGGCGAGCCTCGCCCAGATCGACCGCTTCATCTCCGGCCTGCCGGAGGGCTACGAGACGCCGGTCGGCGAGCGCGGGCTGAAGCTCTCGGGGGGCGAGAAGCAGCGCGTGGCCATCGCCCGCACCATCCTGAAGGGCCCGCCGATCCTCGTCCTCGACGAGGCGACCTCGGCGCTCGACTCGTTCACGGAGGCCGAGATCCAGGACGCCCTGGACAGGGTGGCGCAGGGCCGCACGACGCTGGTCATCGCCCACCGGCTCTCGACGGTTGTCAATGCCGACGCGATCCTCGTCCTCGACCGGGGCGTCATCGCCGAGCGCGGCACCCATGGGGAGCTGCTCGACCGGGGCGGGATCTACGCCGCCCTCTGGGCCCGCCAGCGCGAGGCCGACGCCGCCCGGGAGGTGCTGGCCCGCGCCGCGGACGGGAGCGAGCTTCCCGCCGGGGCCCCCCTGCCGGAGCGGCGGAGCGAGGCGGTTCCGGCCGAGTGAGGGCGGGCGGGTCGCCGCCCGCCGTCCCGCCCGCGCCATCCGCGGAGGGAACACGCGAGCCGCGAGGGGTGTTCGAGCCGGCATGATGGCCTTGAGACTGCTCCCCCTCGTCGGCGTCGCCGCGATCCTGGCGACCGCCGGCCCCGCCACGGCCGAGGATGCGCCCGGCATCGCCTGGCCGGAGCCGGACGGGCGGGCCACGATCAGCCGGCCCTTCCAGGGCTCGGCCATCGTCGTGGGCATCTCCCGCCGCACCGCCGGGGCCATCGACAGCCTGACCTGGGGCGGCACGCAGTTCATCAACGCCCACGATCACGGCCGCGAATTGCAGTCGGCGGCCTCGTTCGACGGCTACGGCGAATGCCTCAACCCCACCGAGGCCGGCGGCAATGCCGATGCGGCGGGCCCCCGGAGCACCACCCTGCTCACCGGCCTCACGCTCGGCCCCGGCTCGCTGGAGACCCGGGCGCAGATGGCCTACTGGATGCGCCCGGGGGAGAAGGCGGGCTCCTGCCCGAAGGGCGCGGGGCCCTATGCCTCGTCCCGATCGGACGACGTGCTGACGAAGCGCGTCACCCTCGGCGCCGGGGGCGTCGCCAACGCCATCGCCTACCGGGCCACCTTCACCACCGCGCAGCCCCACGCGATGGCCACCTTCGAAGCGCTGACGGCCTACATGCCGCCGGACTTCTCGAAGTTCTGGAGCTTCGATCCGGCCAGCGGTGCCCTGGCGCCCCTCTCGCAGGTCGCGGGGGAGCAGACCCGCCCGGTGATCCTGGCGACGCCGGACGGATCGCGGGCGATGGGCGTCTACAGCCCCGACCTGCCGCAGAAGGGCTCTGACGGCGGCTACGGTCGCTTCGATTTCTCGACCCTGGCCGGCGCCGGCAACGCGACGGTGAAGTGGAACTGCGTCTTCCGCACCGGCCCCATCCCGGCGGGCGACCACGCCTATACCTGCTACACCCTGGTCGGCACCCTGGACGACGTCACGCACGGCATGGCGGCCCTCCGCACCGCCCTGACCGGGCAGGGCGCGCAACAGGCGCCGCACGTGGTCGCCCCCGCGCCGGAGGCGGCCCACGCCGCGGGCACGCCCCTCTATGTCGGCATGGCGACGGGCTGCAATGCCGGGATCGTCACGGTCGATCCCGGCTTTCGGCACTGCGCCACCGCGCCGGTCGGGGTGGCGCTCAGCGCCCGGACGTCCCCGGCCGAGGTCGCCCTCTATGCGGGGGCCGCACGGGGCCCCGCCGCCGACATCGTGACCACGAACCCGCATCACCTCGGCGGCGCCACCCGGCCCATCGGCTTCCTCGCGCCGGCCGGCGCACCGGGCACGCCGCTCTTCGTGGGGACCAAGCCCGGCTGCAACGCGGGGGTGGTGTCCACCAACCCGGCGCATCTGGGATGCCCCGGCACGCCGGTGGGGGCGGCGCCGTAGGAGGTTTTCCTCCCACATCACCGGAAAGGCCCGCGGGCGGGATTAACTCGGCGCGCGAAGCGATATACCCCTGACAGGCACGGCCCACGAAGAAGGCCGGCTGGACGAACACCTGTCCCCGGGGAGAAGTTTCGTGATCAGACATCTGCTGGCGGCCTGCGTCGCCGCCGTGGCGCTCGCCGCCCCGGCCCGCGCCGAGGACGTGGTGCGCCTCGGCAACCTCAAGTTCGCCCATTACGGCGCCATCTCCTACATGAAGGAGATCGCCCCGAAATTCGGCCTCAAGATCGACGAGCGCCAGTTCGCCAAGGGCGCGGACATCTACCCCGCCATGGCGGTGGACCAGATCGACATCGCCGCCTCCGGCGGCGACGGGGCGGTGGCCGCCCGCGGCAACGGGGTGAAGCTCCTGGTGGTGGCCGGCTTCGCCGACGGCGGGGTGCGCATCCTCAAGCGGCCGGACCTGCCGGCCAAGTCCGCCGCCGACCTCAAGGGCCTGAAGGTCGCCACCGTCCGCGGCGGCACCCAGGACCTGATGCTGCTCGCCGAACTCGACAAGCACGGGATGACCTGGTCCGAGCGGCCCGGGAAGGACGTGCAGCTGACCTACTTCAACAACTACGCCGACCTGAACCAGGCGCTGGCGCAGAAATACGTCGACGTGATCTGCCAGTCCGAGCCGCAATCGACGCAGGCGATCAGCGCCGGCTGGGGCGTCGAGCTGGTGAAGCCCTACGACACGCCCATCGGCAAGCCGGTGCGCCCCCTGGTGATGACCGAGAAGATGTACGCCGAGCGCCCGGAGGTGGCCGCCAAGGTGCTGAAGGTGTTCGTGGCCGCCACGAAGGCGTTCATCGACGATCCGGCGCTGGCGGAGAAATACGTCCGCGAGCAGGTGTTCAAGGGCCAGCTGTCCAGCCAGGATTTTCGCGATGGCATGGCCAACGCCAGCTACACCTACGCCATGCCCGCCGGGCACATGCAGACCACCACCGACACCATGATGAAGTACGGCCTGGGGAAGATGCAGAACCCGCCGAAATCCGACGCCGAGTGGGTGAAGCTCGACCTTCTGGACAAGGCCAAGGCCGACCTGAAGGTCGAGTGAGCCGATGACGCTCTCGTCCTTCCGCGGCGTCCTGGTCCCGCTGGGGCTGCTCCTCCTCTGGGAGGTCCTGAGCCGCACCGGCGCGGTCTCCCCCGTGGTGCTGCCCCCGCCCTCGGCGGTGGCGGTGAAGTGGTGGGCGGGCCTCCAGCCCGCCTTGCCCTACGATCCGGGGCAGGAGAGCTACCTCTCCTGGCTGTTCTCCGGCGAGATGCCGCACGATGCGGTCTCCAGCCTCGGGCGGGTGCTGGCGGGCTTCGCGCTGGGCGCCGGGCTCGCCGTGCCGATCGGCCTGATGCTCGGCACCAGCGATGGGCTCTACAGCCTGTTCAACCCGCTGTTGCAGGTGCTGCGGCCGATCCCGCCCATCGCCTATATCCCGCTCGCCATCGTCTGGTTCGGGCTCGGCAACCCGCCGGCCCTGTTCCTGATCGCCCTCGGCACGTTCTTCCCGGTGCTGGTGAACACCATCGCCGGGGTGCGGCAGGTGGATTCGATCTACATCCGCGCCGCCCGCAACCTCGGGGCCGGACGCTGGACGATGTTCCGCCGGGTGATCCTGCCGGCGGCGAGCCCGTTCGTGCTCGCCGGGATGCGGATCGGCATCGGCACGGCCTTCATCGTGGTGATCGTCGCCGAGATGATCGCGGTGTCGGACGGGCTCGGCTACCGCATCCTCGAGGCGCGGGAATACATGTGGTCCGACAAGATCATCGGCGGGATGCTGACCATCGGCATCCTGGGCCTGATCATCGACGGCGCCATGAGCCGCCTGAACGACCACCTGCTGCGCTGGCACCGCGGCCTGGAGCGCTGATCGCGATGTCCGCAGAGATCGTCGTCACGAATGCCGTCAAGGTGTTCGGCAGCGGAGCCGCGGGGGTGCCCGCCCTGCAGGACATCACCGCCACCGTGCCGGAGGGGCAGTTCCTGTGCCTGCTCGGCCCCTCGGGCTGCGGCAAGTCCACCCTGCTCAACGCCATGGCGGGGTTCACCCCGCTGAGCGCGGGGACCATCAGCGTCGGCGGCAGGCCGGTGCGGGAGCCGGGGCCGGACCGGGGCATGGTGTTCCAGGAATACGCCCTGTTCCCGTGGATGAGCGTCGAGGACAACATCCGCTTCGGCCTCGACGTGAAGGGCGTGCCGAAGGCGCAGGCCGAGGCGACGGTGGCGCGGATCACCGACAAGCTCGGCCTCGCCGACTTCCGCACCCGCTACCCGAAGGACCTCTCCGGCGGGATGCGCCAGCGGGTGGCCATCGCCCGCATCCTCGCCCTCGACCCGCCCGTCATGCTGATGGACGAGCCCTTCGGCGCCCTCGACGCGCTGACCCGGCGAACCCTGCAGGACGAGCTGCTGCGGATCTGGGCCGAGGACCGCAAGACCATCGTCTTCGTCACCCACTCCATCGAGGAGGCGATCTACCTCGCCGACCGCATCCTGGTGATGACTTACCGCCCCGGCCGCATCAAACGCGACGTCACGGTCCCGATGCCCCGCCCGCGCGATCCGGCGAGCGCCGAATTCAACGCGATCAAGCGCGAGCTCGGCCAACTGGTCATGGAGGAGCAGGCTCGCTTCACCGATGCGGAGTTGCACGCCCCGGCGGTGGATTGAGGGGAAGGCCCCGGCCTCACCCCCGCACCTTCACCCCCAGCAGCGCCTCGAACGGCAGCACCATCGCGCCCTTGTCGCGGTCGCCGTGGCCCTGGCGCAGCGCCGTCTGGTAGGTCGCGGTGGCCGCCGCCGTGACGGGGAGGGGGAAGCCGTGCTCGGCGGCGACGTGGGCGGCGCTGACGAGGTCCTTGTAGGCCTTGCCGAGGGGGTAGCCCTCGTCGAACTCGCCCTTGAGGATGCGGGGCACGAAGTACTGCGAGGCGTAGCTGCGGCTGGTGCCGGTGGTGACGACCTGCCCGAGCTTCGCCGGATCGAGCCCCATCGCCACCGCCATGGGCAGCACCTCGGCCAGCGCCGCGATGTGGATGTCGTAGAGCACGTTGTTGACCGTCTTGGTGAGCTGGCCCGCCCCCGTCGGTCCCATGTGCAGGACCGTGGCGCCGAACCGGTCGAGGAGCGGGCGCACGACCGCGAACACCTCCCCGTCGCCGCCGCACATCACGGTGAGCGTCCCGGCCTCGGCGCCGGCCGGCGCTCCGGAGATCGGCGCGTCGAGGAAGCGCCGCCCGCCCGACTCCAGGGTTCGGCCGATGCGCAAGGCGTCGGCATGGGTCGTCGTGCTGAGATCGACCACGATGGCGTCCGGCGCGAGGCGCGCGGCGCCCCCCTCCGGTCCGAACAGCACCGCCTCGACCACGTCCCCGTCGGGCAGGCAGAGGAACAGCACCTGCGCCCCGTCGAGCCCAGCCCGGTCGGTGGTGGCGACGAGGCCCGGCCCGGCGAGCCCGGCGAGCCGCGCGGGGTCGGCATCCACCGCCGTGACGGTCTGCCCCGGGTCGCGCTTGGCCGCGAGGTGCCGGGCGATCGGCGCGCCCATCGCGCCGAGGCCGAGGAATGCGATGTCAGTGGTCATGGGGCGCCTGCTTGGAGCGGGAATCGCTTCTGTCCGACCCCGCCCCGTGCATAATGCCGCCATGACCGAGCTTCTGGAACGAGCCATCGCGCGCGTCCGCGCGCTCCCCGACGACATGCAGGACGATTTCGCCCGCGTGCTGCTTCAGCTCGCGGGCGATGACGAGGCCGGGGCCGTGTATCGGCTGACGCCGGAGGAGGAGGCGGACCTCGCCCCCTCCCTCGCTCAAGCGGCACGCGGGGAGTTTGCCACGGACGAGCAAGTCCAGGCGGTCTGGGCGAAATACGGGCGGTGAAGCTTCGCTTTACTCCGGATGCCCTGACCGAGATCGACGCGATCCTGGCCGGCATCGCGGACATATCCCCCTCGGGCGCCGCCAATGTCCGAAACCGGTTGGACGCGGTGCTCGACCGTTTGGCGGATCAGCCGCGCTGCGGCACGCTGACGAGTTCGCCACGGCTGCGCCGCATCGTCGTCAGACCTTACTCGTATCTGCTGTTCTACCAGATCGCGGAGGACGCGGTCGTCGTCATCGCCCTGCGCCATGCGGCCCGCGATCCGGTCTCGATGCCCGATGCCGCGCCACGCCCGCCCCCCGAAAGTTGACGCCGGCCCGGCGGACTGCCATCCGCCCGGCAGAGATCCGCTTCCCCCGAGCCCCCACAGCATGACCGACCTCATCGAGACGATCCGGCGGACGCTGGTGCCGATCCACAAGGAGGGGTACCCCTTCATCCTGATCGGCATCGTCCTCACGGTGCTCGCCGGCTACTTTTCCCAGTTCTTCGGCTGGATCTTCCTGATCCTGACGCTGTGGGTCTGCTACTTCTTCCGCGATCCCGAGCGGGTCGTGCCGGTGGGCGACGGGCTGGTGGTGTCGCCGGCCGACGGGCGGGTGAACCTCATCGCCACCGTCCTGCCCCCGCCCGAGCTCGACCTGCCGCAGGTGCCGACGCTGCGCGTCTCGGTGTTCATGAACGTGTTCGACTGCCACGTGAACCGGATGCCGGTGGCGGGGCGGATCGGGCAGATCCACTACACGCCGGGCCTGTTCCTCAACGCCGAACTCGACAAGGCCAGCGACGACAACGAGCGCAACGGGCTCGTGGTCGAGACGACGCATGGCGGCGCGGCCAAGCGCATCGGCGTGGTGCAGATCGCCGGCCTGGTGGCCCGGCGGATCGTCGGCTTCGTCTCGGCCGGCGACACCCTCGCGGCCGGCGACCGGTTCGGGCTAATCCGGTTCGGCTCCCGGGTCGATGTCTACCTGCCGGCCGGGGCCAGCGTGCTCGTCGGCCTCGGGCAGAAGGCGGTGGCGGGCGAGACCGTGCTGGCCGACCTCGGCGGCGGCCCCGCGCGCAGCTTCCGCCGGATCTGAGGGGTGCCTGCCGTGGACGATCTGTTCCCGCCCTTCGCGCCGGACCCGAACGAGCCGCGCCCGCGCCGGTTCAAGCCGGTGCCGTTCCGGATGATCGCCCCCAACATGATCACCCTGATGGCACTCTGCCTCGGGCTGACGGCGATCCGGCTGGCCTTCGAAGGCAAGTTCGAGCCCGCCGTCATCTCCGTGGTGGCGGCCGGGGTGCTCGACGGGATCGACGGGCGCGTGGCGCGGCTGCTGAAGGGCACCTCCCGCTTCGGCGCGGAGCTCGATTCCCTGGCCGACTTCGTCAACTTCGGCTGCGCCCCGGCGCTGATCCTCTACGGCTTCGTGCTGTTCCACCTGAAGTCGCTGGGCTGGATCATCGCCCTGATCTTCGCCATCGCCATGGGCCTGCGCCTCGCCCGGTTCAACGCGATGCTGGACGACCCCTCCCGGCCCGAATGGAAGAAGGACTTCTTCGTCGGCATGCCGGCCCCGGCCGGGGCGCTGACGGCGATGCTGCCGCTCTACCTGCACTTCCTGGGTCTTACCTTCGATGCCTGGGCCGCGCCGGCGGTGCTGGTCTACGTGCTGTGCATCGCCCTCCTCGTCGTCTCCACGGTGCCGACCTTCTCCGGCAAGACCATGGGCAAGCGCGTGCCCCGGGGCCTCGTGCTGCCGATCTTCCTTTTGGGCGTGGCGGCCTTCGGCATCCTCATCAGCTACCCGTTCGAGGCGCTGGTGGCGGTGAGCGCCACCTACCTCGTCACCATCCCCGTGGGCGCCGCCCAGTACCGTCGCCGTCACAAGGCCGCGCAGGCCACGGGCGACGACAGGGCCGTATCCGCAACCGACGGTGGATAGCGGCGCCGCCCCGGTTCCCCCCGGCATGGCGCTTGCGGCACGCTCGCAGCGAGGACGGCAAGGGGGAATCGGGTGCTCGAGGAATTCAAGAAATTCGCCCTGCGGGGCAACGTGGTCGATCTCGCGGTCGGCGTGATCATCGGCGCGGCCTTCGGGGCGATCGTCACCTCGGCGGTGCAGGACCTGTTCATGCCGGCGATCGGCGCGGTGACCGGCGGGCTCGATTTCTCGAACTACTACCTGCCCCTGTCCTCCAAGGTGCAGACCGGGCTCGCCTATGCCGAGGCCAAGAAGCAGGGGGCGGTGCTGGGCTACGGCCAGTTCATCACCGTCTCGCTGAACTTCATGATCGTCGCGTTCGTGCTGTTCCTCGTCATCCGGGCGATGAACCGCCTGCAGATTGCCGAGGAGAAGAAGCCCGAACCCGTCGCCGAGCTGCCGGCCGACGTGAAGCTCCTGGGCGAGATCCGCGACATCCTCGCGGCCAAGCCGAAGGTCTGACCGCACGGCCCTCGGCGCGGGCGAAGGGGCTCAGCCCTCCTTCGCCTCGCCGGGCTTCACCCCGAAGGCGTCGAGGATGCGGTCGAGGGCCTCTTCCACGGCCTCGGTGCCTTCCTCGTGGGTCTTGAGGCGGGTCTCCAGGCGCCGGAGCTGAGGCTCGAAGGTCTCGGGCACCGGGGGCTCGTCGCCCAGGAAGCGCGGCGCCTCCACGGCGGGCAGCGCTCCGCGCAGCTGCTGGCCCAGATGGTCCCGCACCGGCTCGGGCAGGACCGGACCGCCATCGGTCGGGTTGTCGGCCATTGTCGTCCCCCAATGAGAAGGGGCCCCGGAGCCCTTCGACTCCGGGGCCCCGGGGCACCCTCGGGATGCCCGTGAGACTTAGTCGATCACCTCGACGATGCGGTGGCCGCGGTCCACCAGCACCGGACGGTCGTTGACGACGGTGTAGCGGTAGCCCGGCTGCACCCGGTACTCGCTCGGCACGTCGTAGTAGGTCACGCCCGAACCCGGCAGGGTGGTGCCGACGGCCACGCGGCCATCGTAATCGTACGAGCGGACGTTGCGCTCGCGGACGTAGCTGCGGAAGCGCGGGGCCATGTCGACGCCCAGGATGCCGCCCACGGTGCCCGTGGCCGCGCCGATCGCGCCGCCGACGATGCCACCGATCGGGCCGGCGGCATCGGAGCCGGCAGCCGCGCCACGCTCGGCGCCCGGGATGGTGCCCTGCGCCTGGGCGGCGAGCGGCAGCGAGAGGGCGAGGGCCGAGGAGGCCAGAAGGATCTTGACGTTCATACGGATGCTCCGTTTCCGTGTCGTTCCGCCGCATGGTCGCAGCGAAGCTCGGGCAAACAACGCCCCATCCCCGGAATCGGATGCATCGATTTTTGGCGCGCCGAATCATGGTTTCCAAAGGACGAGTCCTCTGGTGCCCTCGCAGGGCGAAGCCCAGGGGGCCGGCGCGGGGCGCCGCCCTCCGGGCCCCCGGATTCAGGCGTCCGGCATCGCCGACTGGATGAACCGGTCGGAGCCGAGGTCTTCCTCATCGTAGCCCAGCAGCTCGGCGAGGCGGCCGCGGGCGCGGCTGACGCGGCTCTTCACCGTGCCGACCTTGCACCCCATGATCGTGGCGGCCTCCTCGTAGGAGACGCCCTCGGCGCCCACCAGCACCAGGGCCTCGCGCTGGTCCGGCGGCAGCTTGGCCAGGGCCGACTGAAGGTCCTCCACGTCGAGCCGGTCGCCCTGATGCGGGGCGGTGGCGAGGCGGGCGGCGTAGGAGCCGTCCTGGTCCTCGACCTCGCGGACCCGCTTGCGGTGATCGGAGTAGAAGATGTTGCGCAGGATCGTGAACAGCCACGCGTTCAGGTTCGTGCCCGGCTGGAACCGGGCGCGGTGCTGCCACCCCTTGAGCAGGGTGTCCTGCACGAGGTCGTCCGACCGGGCCGGGTTCGAGGTCAGCGACAGGGCGAAGGCGCGCAGGCTCGGCACCGCCGCCAGGAGCCCGTCCCGGAATTCGGGCTCGATCGCCTCGCCCCGGGCGCGGAGCGCCGCCTCGAGCTTGTCGATCAGCTCGGCGAAGCGGACCGGCATCGAGTCCTCGCTGAGCCGGTCATAGGCAGTGCGCAGGTGCTCGCCGAGATGCGTCCGGATCGAGGACGACAGGTTCGGGCGGTCGTTCGAGGAACCCTCCTGCGCGTGCAGGACGGCGGAGTCGTCGCGGGTCATGCTCGTCGCACTCGTCAGCTTGTCATGACTCGACCGCCGGTCCAGAGCGGTCGAGCGGCGCGGTTGAGGGCCGGTGAGAGCGTGAACGACCGACCTTTGCGCACCTGGTTGCCCCGGTTGTAGCGCATCGGGCCGGCGCATGCACCCTCGCTCAGGTCGCAGTCGCGGAAGCGTGGCCTCCCGTCAACACCCGAACCTCGCCCTCGCGCAGGGTGAGCATGTCGCCGCGCTCGACCACGGTCCAGCTTTCGTCGCGGGTCAGGGCCTGGGTGGCGACGACGGTGACCACGTCCCGGTCGGTGGTCTCCCGGGCGAAGTCGATGGTCCAGTCCTCGTCGATCAGCGTCGCCTTGCCGAAGGGCGAGCGGCGGGTGAGGTAGCAGAGGCGCTTGCCGCAATGGGCGTAGAGGGTCCGGCTGTCGGACATCAGCATGTTGAAGACGCCGAGCCCGTGCAATTGGGCGCAGAGGTCGGCCACCGCCCTGTCCAGGGTGGCGGGCCGGGGCAGGGTGCGAAAGCGCGCCTGGAGCCGGCCGAGCATCCAGCAGAAGGCGTGCTCGCTGTCGGTGGTGCCGATGGGGGTGAAGGCGCCGAGCGCCCAGCGCTTCACGCCCTTGAGCTGGCCGTTATGGGCGAAGGTCCAGCGCCGGCCCCAGAGCTCCCGGGAGAACGGGTGGGTGTTCTCCAGGCTGACGCGCCCGCGGTTCGCCCGGCGGACATGGCCGAGGACGATGCAGCTCTTGATCGGCATGTCCCGGAGCAGCCGGGCGAGCTGCGAGCGGGAGCTGGGCTCGGGCTCGTGGAAGCTGCGGGTGGTGCGCCCCTCGTAGAAGCTGATTCCCCAGCCGTCCGCGTGCGGACCGGTTTCGCCGCCCCGGCGGGCGAGGCCGGCGAAGGAGAAGCGGATGTCGGTCGGCACGTTGGCGCTCATGCCGAGCAGTTCGCACATCGGACAGGGCTTGGTTGCGGAGGGAGGTTCGCCGTGTAAGCGCCGCGGCCGGCGCGAACAACACAATTCAGCGGGCGAGGAAATCGGTCAGGGTCATGCCGATCAGGATGCAGACCCAGAAGAAGCCGAGGCAGGCGAACAGGCGGATCAGCGGCGGCTCCTTCCGCACCTCCATGGAGACGAGGAGGATGATCGCCACCATCAGGCCGACCACGGCGAGTTCCACGGCCCAGACATGGGCGAAGGGCAGGGTGGCCCCCAGGGTCACGTTGACGGCGAGCAGCCCGAGCAGGGCCAGGAAGGTCAGGACGGGGGTGCGCAGGCGCCGCCTCAGCAGGGCGCGGTCGTCGGGGCTGAGGGAGGCGAGGGGGTTCACCGTCGATGCTCCGATGCGTCCGGCCCGCCCGATGCCGCCGACAGGATGGCCAGCGCCTCCCGGGCGACCTCGGCGGCGGCGTGATCCGCGCCGACGGCGATGGATGCGAGATCTTCCAGGGCCCGGCGATGCGCCGCGGGATCGGCGGAGGCCACCCGGCCGGCGTCGAGCAGGTTGAGCGCCTCGGAGCGTCCCTCGAAGGAGCCGTGCCGGACGATGTTGACGAGGCTCTCGAAGGGCAGGCGGCCCCCGAGTTCGTCGAGGGCGAAGAGGAGGGTTCCGGACTGGGGCGCCACGTCGGGCCGGCCGAGGACCGCTCCGATCCACTCGCTCCCCTCGCGACCGCCGAGATCCGCCAGAGCCAGGGCGGCGGCATTGCGCAGGCGGAAGGACAATGTGGTGGCGAGGACCCGGGCGATCTCCTCCACCGAGGGCGGGGCCGCGGCGTCCCGGACGTCGCGCAGGAGAGCGATCATCCGATCCTCGTCGGAGGACGCGAAACTGCCCCCGTCGTACTGCGCCGTCGCCATGCTCATGACCTTACACGATTCCTGCCCGATGTGACCCACGCCCCGTACTCGGCCCGGGCCTGCTCCGTGGAGTCGAGATCCCGCCCTCCGGCCTCGTCCTTGCCCACCCGGTGCCACCAGCGGCGAAACGCATCGAAGTCGTCCTCCGCCTCGAGCCCGAACCAACGGTCGCGCTGGCTCTGGCCGCCCCCCCGGAAGCGGCCTCCCGGCTTCTTCGACATCCCCCGAATCGCCCCCGTTACCGGTTGACGACATACAAGATCGGGAAAGCCAGGATCCAGACGAGGTCGATGAAGTGCCAGTAGAGGCCGTAGACCTCGATCCAGTTCTGGTGCCGGGAGAGGAAGCCGGCCTTGGCCGCCATCCAGGTCATGCCCAGCAGCAGGGCGATGCCGGTGAGCAGGTGCACCGCGTGCAGGACCGTCGCCACGTAGTAGAGGTTCACGAACAGCCGCGCGGCCGGGGTCTCGGCCAGGGCGAAGGGCCGGCCCGAGAGGAACGGCATCATGTGCTCCTCGTAGTCGGCGTAGTATTCGTAGCCCTTGAGAACGAGGAACAGGCTGCCGAGCGCCGCCGTGGCGAGCATGGCCCGCACCATCGCCCGCTGCCATCCCATCCGCGAGAACGCGATCGCCATGGACATGGTGAGGCTGGAGCAGATCAGCACCACGGTGTTGGTGGCGCCGATCCAGAACTTGAGGTGGCGGGCCGCCGCCACCGTCGCCTCGGGATGCGTGATGCGGGTGATCAGCGCCACGAGGAACAGCGCCGAGAACAGCAGCAGCTCGGTGATCAGCCACGCCCAGATGCCGAGGGTGGTCGCCTCGCGCTGCTGCGCCACCGTCTCGAAATGGTGGACGCGGGCGACGCCCACGCCCTCGGCAAGCCCCTCGCTCATCGGTGCTGGTCCGAGCTTTCCTGGGCCTGGATCGGGTAGTCGTAGGGGACGCGCGGCACCTCGGGCGGGCTCACGAAATTGAGGGTCGGCGGCGGGGACGAGGTCTCCCATTCGAGGCCCTTCGCGTCCCAGGGGTTGGCGGCCGCCTTCCGGCCGAACCACAGGGAGTAGACGAGGTAGAGCATCGGGAAGATGTAGCCCGCCGCCAGGATCGTCGCCCCGGCCGAGGACAGCACGTTGAGCAGCTGGAATTCCGGCGGATAGGTCGCGTAGCGCCGGGGCATCCCGAGATAGCCCAGGATGAATTGCGGGAAGAAGGTCACGTTGAAGCCGAGGAAGATGAGCACGGCCGAGACCCGCCCCCACGGCTCGCTGTACATCCGCCCCGTGAACTTCGGCCACCAGAAGTGCAGCCCGCCGAGGAAGGCGAGCACCGTGCCGCCGACCATGATGTAGTGGAAGTGGGCCACGACGAAGTAGGTGGCGTGGACATGCTGGTTGATGGCGAGCGTCGCGAGGTAGAGCCCCGTCAGCCCGCCCAGCACGAACAGGCCGATATAGCCCATGGCGTAGAGCATCGGCGTGTCGAGGCGCAGGCTGCCCTTATGGATCGTCGCGGTCCAGTTGTAGACCTTCACCGCCGAGGGCACCGCCACGGCGAAGGAGAGCGACGAGAACACGAGGCTCGCCAGGTCGCTCTGGCCGTTCACGAACATGTGGTGGCCCCACACGAAGAACGTCACCGAGGCGAGCCCGATCGAGGCGTAGGCGACGAAGCGGTAGCCGAACAGCTTCTTGCGGGCGAAGGCCGGGACGATCTCGGAGATCACCCCCATCCCCGGCAGCACCATGATGTACACGGCCGGGTGCGAGTAGAACCAGAACAGGTGCTGGAACAGCACCGGGTCTCCGCCATAGGCGGGGTCGAACACGCCCACGTGGAAGCCGCGCTCGGCGATGAGCAGGATCAGCGCCGTGGTGATCACCGGCGTGGCCAGCAGGAAGATCAGGCTGGTGGCGTAGTGCGTCCAGACGAAGATCGGCAGCTTGAACCACGTCATGCCGGGGGCGCGCATGGTGTGGATCGTCACGACGAAGTTCAGCCCCGTGAGGATCGAGGAGAAGCCGACGATGGTCACGCCGATCAAGGCCGGCAGCACCCAGGTGTTCGAGAAGGCGGTGGAGAGGGGGGCGTAGAAGGTCCAGCCGGTGTCGACGCCGCCGAGCACCACCGAGGCCAGGGTGAACAGCGCCCCGGTCATGAACACGTACCAGCTCGTCAGGTTGAGCTTGGGGAAGGCGAGATCCTTGGCCCCGATCATCAGCGGGATCAGGAAGTTGCCGAAGGTCGCCGGGATCGAGGGGATCAGGAAGAACCACACCATCACGACGCCGTGGATGGTGAAGGCCTTGTTGTAGGTGTCGTTGGCCATGATCGCGCCGTTGGGCACGACCAGCGCCAGCCGCACCACGCCCGCCGCCAGCGCCCCGATCACGAAGAAGCCGGTGATGGAGATGAGGTAGAGGATCGCGATGCGCTTGTGGTCCGTGGTCAGGAACCACGAGCGCAGGGTCGATTCGGCGTGGAGGTAATCGGGCTTGCGCCCGAGCGTGGCCTCTGGGGCGTGCGGCTCCCGGCCCGCCGCGCCCTCGATGGTGCCCGATGCGCTCATCGTGTCGCCTCTGCGGATTGGCCGGGCCCGGGATAGGCCTTGATGAAGTCGATGAGCCGGCCGAGCTCGTCCTCCGGGATCAGCCCGGCGAAGCTCGGCATCACCTGCTTGCCCCCGCCGGCGAGCCTGTCGCCGTTGGGGTTCAGGATCTTCTGGCGCAGCCACCCGTTGTCGGCCACGACGGTGCGGCCGTCGGCGAGCCTCACCCGGCTGCCGTAGAGGCCGGCGAGGCCCGGAGCCCCCACCGGCGAACCGGGCTCGTGGCAGGCGGCGCAGCCATAGGCCTGGTAGAGGGCGCGGCCGGCGGCGACCTTGCCCTGCTCCGCCCCGGCATGGACCAGCCAGTCCTGGTAGTCGCCGGGGTTCATGAAGGTCACCTTGCCGCCCATCACCGAATGGTCGGTGCCGCAATATTCGGAGCAATAGAGGTGGAAGGTGCCGACCTTGTCGGCCTTGAACCACATCTCGGTGTAGCGGTCCGGCAGGGCGGCGACCTGCATCCGCACGGCGGGCAGGTAGAGGGCGTGGATCACGTCCTGGCTGATGATGTGCATCTTGATCGGCTGGCCGATCGGCAGGTGCAGGTCGTTGATCTCGGCCTGGCCGGTGGGATGCTGGAACTTCCACATCCATTGCCGGCCCACCGCCTCGATCACCATCGAGTCGGGGGGCGGGTTCCTCGAGTCCACGAACAGCCGCGCCCCCCAGGCGAAGAACACCAGGGTGAGCAGGAACGGGACGAGCATCCAGCTGATCTCGATGAGGTTCGACCGGATGCCCGAGGGCTCCCGGTTCGCGTCCGACCCCTCCCGGTAGCGCAGGGCGAACCACGTGATCGCCAGGAAGACCGGCACGGTCAGGACGAGGGTGAGGACCGTGAAGGCGAGGATCAGCTGGTCGGTCTCGACGGCGGTGGCCGAGGCGGCCACCGGCCAGAGCTGGAGGGCGGGATGGTCGGGGGTCATCGCGGGGCGCCTCCGTCCAGGGAGCGCCCGACGACGAGCTCCATCGCCCGGTCGATGGGGACGCGGGCGCGGTCATGGGCCGGATTGAGGTAGCCGTAGCCGTCGAGGGCCGCGCGGGCGCCGTCGCGCTGCCGGGCGAGGTCCTCGTAGGGATCCGGCTGGAGGTTCGGCGGCGGCGGGACGAGGCGGGCCGTCTGCTGCGGCGTCAGGCCGGGCAGGGCGGCCCGCTGGCGCGCGGCGAAGAGGTTCATCAGGAGCACCATGCCGCCGACCACCGCCACGGCCGAGAGGGCGAGGCCGCCCATGACGAGGGCGGTGTTGCGCACGTTCACGTCGCGGGTCTCGTGGCCCGGACCCTTCGGCTCCCCGGAGTCCGCGCCGCCGCCGCGCGTCCCGCCCCGGCGGGGCACGAGGCCGCTGGCGCGCAGGGCCAGGGCCGCCAGCATGGCCGGCACGAGCCCGGCGGAGGACCGCCCGCCGCTCATCGGGTGCGCTCCGGGAGGCGCCGCGGACGGGGCCGCGACGGGGCGTGGCGGGTGAGACGGCCCGCCACGAGGGGATGCAGCAGGGCGGCGAGGCAGGCCACGGCCAGGGCGGCGAGGGCGTCGGACCAGCGGAGGGCGAAACGGTCCCGCAGGGCCGGGGTGACGAGCCAGAACATCTCCAGGGCATGGACGAGGACGGCGGCGCCCGCCAGCGCCCGGGTGATCTCGCGGCCGGGGCGCAGGGTCGCAAGCCCGGCCAAGCCCGCCACGAGGCCGGCGACGATCGCCAGCGCCCGGCCGGTCCAGCCGCCGCGGGCGGCATACCACGCCACCTCCGGCGGCAGGTTGGCCGACCAGACGATCAGCGCCTGGAGGAAGTGCATGTAGGCCCAGAGGCCGAGCAGCACGACGAGGGGGATGAGCCGCCCCCGCCCCGGCACGGCCCGGCCGCGGCCGATGGGCTCCGGCTCCTCGAAGGCGAGGAGGATCGCGGCGGCGAAGGCGAGGCCGCTCCACGCGGTCATCAGCAGCAGGCCGAGGATCGCCGAATCGAGGCGGGGGTCGAGGGCGGCCACCACGTCGATGGCGAACAGGGTGCCGACCACCGCATGCAGGGCCACCGCCGGCACGGTGCGGCCCTCGCCGGGCTCGTCGAAGGGCCGGGCGAAGCGCCAGCACAGCCACGTCCAGACGGCGAGGTAGGCGACGCACCGGGCCAGGAAGAACGGCTGCGTGAACCACCATGCCGCCATCGGCGTGCGCGGCGCTTGGCCGACCCACGGGTAGAGCAGCGGGCCCGCCGCCAGGACCGGCAGGCCGATCAGGGCGGCGGCGGGCATCAGCGTCATCAGGCGGCGCAGGGCGGAGAGCATCTCGATGCCGCCGCGCTCGCGAACCTTCCGGCCGAACCGCTCGGCCACCACGGTGATCGGCAGGGCGCCCACCGGCAGCGCCAGCAGGACCAGCCACGCCGCGAGGCAGGAGCCCGCCGCCCCGCGCATCCCGGCCGAGAGGACCGCCAGGGCGAGGGCACCGGCGCCGAGGAGGGCGAGGAGGGGCAGCCTCATCGGGCCGATTCCAGCTTGGCCCTGTCGGCCTCGGACAGGGAGGCGACCGGCACGTCCCGGCTGGCCTGGAGGGCGCGGACATAGGCGACGATGGCCCAGCGATCCGCCGGGGGGATCATCTGCGCCATGCCGAACATGCTGCGGTAGCCGTCGGAGATCGCGTCGTAGATCTGCCGCGCCCCCGCCTCCCGGAGGCGGTCCGAGGTGAGGTTCCCGGCATGGGCGAACCCCCGGGCCACGATCATGCCCGCGCCCTGTCCGTCCTGGCCGTGGCAGGGGGTGCAGAACACGGCGTAGCGCTCCCTTCCCTGGGCGACGAGGTCGGCGGTGATGGTCGCGGGCTGGGGCACCGGGCGGGCGGGGTCGCGCCGGGGGACGGTGCCGGCGACCGGGTGGCGCATGGTCGTCTCCTTGGGAAAGAACGGGTTCTTGTCCCAGGTCCGGGCCTTGGCCTGCTCGTCCATGTTCGCCTCGCCGCAGGCACAGAGCGGCAGGAGCATCAGGAGGGCGGGGAGGAAGGGGGGCCGGATCATCGCGGGATCCTCGCCGTGGCGAGGGGCCGTCCGCCCCCGGGGGGCAGCCCGGCGAGGCGGCGCTCCACCCGGGCGAGGTCTGTGCCGTCCTCCGGCAGCTCCGCGGCCAGGAAGAACCGGTCGTCGGAGGCCCGCAGGAACCCGGGGATGTTGAAGGCCGGGTGGTTCAGGCGCGGCAGGCGGTTCAGCCACAGCAGGGCGGCGTGCACGGCGAGGCACCCGGTGAGCATCGCGAAGGACACGCTCGGCACCACGAAGGAGGGCCAGGAGAAGCGCGGCCGCCCGCCGATCAGGAACACGTAGTCGTAGGCGGTGGCGTAGATGCACATGCCGTAGAAGGCGGCCCCGCCGCCCAGGGCCCCGGCCAGGGCGTAGGGCAGGATCGAGCGGCCCTCGAGGCCGAGGGCCCGCAGGGTGCGGGGCATCGGCACCGGCCCGTAGCCGTCCAGCCGGACCCGCCCCCGCAGGGGTGACAGGGCCTGGAGGGCGGCGGCGAGCTCCGCCTCGGTGGGGAAGGTGGCGGCCACGCCCCAGAGCGGCGCCTCCCGCTCGGCCTCGTCCTTCCGGCGGGGCGCCGCCGACTCGCCGGACGATCCGGCGGGGACGAGGCGCCGGATCGCGGTGATCGAGACCGGCGGCAGGTAGCGCACGAACAGCAGGACGAGGGTCAGGAACAGGCCGACGGACCCGACGAAGGTGGCGACACCCCACAGGTCCACGGAATAGGGCAGGCGGGACGAGGGCAGGAAATCCTGGGTGAGGGTGACGACGAGGATCATCATGTGGTCGGCATAGGCCCCCACGGCGACGAGGAGCCCCGCGGCGGCCAGGGCCAGGGGCGAGCGCCGCGCCCGCCCCGACCAGAACAGCTGCGGCGGCAGGACGAGGCCCAGCACCGCCATCCAGAAGGCGAGGGCGTGCCCCCCCTCCATCCGGCGGACCAGCACGGCCCGCCCGCCGGAATCGCCGTTGAGGAGGGTGTCGAAGAACTCGGCGCCGTAACAATAGGCGCTGGCGCAGCCGAGGCAGAGCATCAACCGGGCCAGCGCGTCGAGGTGGCGGTCGGTGACGAGCCCGTCGAGGGCGTAGACGCCCCGCACCAGCACCACGAGGGCCGCCGTGACGCCGACGCCGGAGAGCACCGCGTGGATCAGGAAGCTCACCGGCATCAGGGTGCCGTGCCAGCCCGGCATGACCGAGCCGGCCAGCATCACCGAGGCGCCGGTCTGCACGGAGACGACGAGGAGGACGCCGAGCAGGGCGACGATCCGGTAGGCCTGCCCCCAGATCTGCCAGTGGGCGGCCGAGCCCCGCCAGCCCGATGACGCGACCCCGTAGGCCTGCGCCCGGAACTGGGCGATCCGGCGGGTCGGCGCCACCGCCTCGGTCTGCCGGGCCGCCTCCGCATGGGCCCGGTCGCGCAGGCAGGCGAGATCGGGCAGGAGGCCGATATACCAGAGGCTCAGGGTCACCACGAGGAACGACACGATGTCGATGGCGTCCCACAGGAGCGGCGAGCGGAACTGCGGCCAGAGCCCGAAGGTGTTGGGGTAGGGCAGGTTCCAGTAGAAGAACCACGGCCGCCCGAGGTGGATGATCGGGTAGAGCCCGGCCGCGGCGGTGGCGAGCAGGGCCACGGTCTCGGCGATGCGGTTGACCGGCCCGCGCCACTCCGCGCCGAGCAGCAGCAGGATGCCGGAGACCAGAAGGCTGCCGCAGGCCACGCCGATCCACCAGTCGTAGCTGGCGATGTCCAGCGCCCAGACGACGGCGTTGTTGTTGTCCCAGATCCCGACGCCTTCGTAGAGCAGGTAGGCGAGGGTGAAGGCGAACAGCCCGAGCAGCGCCGTCGCCCCGGCGAAGGCGATCCACCAGCGGCGGCCGGCCGGGTGGGTGAGGGCGATGGCGCTGACGGCCTCGCCGACGGAGCGCATGTCCTCGCGGGGGCGGATCGCGGGGGCGGCCTCGCGGATCATGCCTCTAGCCTCCCGCCCGCCGGGGGCCGAGCGGCCGTCATGGACACGTCTCCCACCCTGTCCCTCATCCTGAGGTGCCGGAGCGCAGCGGAGGCCTCAGGATGAGGTCGAGACCGAAAGAGGGGCGGCGTTGCAGCCGGGCCGGCCGGCCGAGGGGGGCAACGCGCACTCATGGGCGCTTCCCCTCCCGTCCGGCGGGGGCGAGCCCGGCGAGGTAGGTGGTGCGCGGCTTGGTGTTGAGGTGGCCGAGCAGGGAGTAGTTGCGCGGGTCGCGCTTGGCCGCGGAGACCTCGCTCTGCGGGTCGGCGACGTTGCCGAAGCTGATCGCCCGCGTCGGGCAGGCGCCCTGGCAGGCGGTCTCCACCGTGCCGTCGGGGATCGGGGCATGGGCGTCCTTGGCCGAGTCGATCCGGGCCGTGGCGATGCGCTGGATGCAGTAGGTGCACTTCTCCATCACGCCGCGGGCGCGCACGCTCACCTCGGGGTTGCGCTGCTGCTGGGTCACGGGGGGCATCCCGCCGGAATAGTCGAGGTAGTTGAACCGCCTGACCTTGTAGGGGCAGTAGCTCTGGCAGGTCCGGGTCCCGACGCAGCGGTTGTAGACCTGCAGGTTCAGCCCCTCGCTGTCGTGCAGCGTCGCCTCGACCGGGCAACCGAGTTCGCACGGCGCCGCCTCGCAATGCATGCAGGGCACCGGCTGGAAATGGGTCGCCGGGGCCTCCGGGTCGCCCTCGTAGTAGCGGTCGATCCGGATCCAGCCGAGCCAGCGGCCCCGCGCCACCTCCTCGCGGCCGACCACGGGGATGTTGTTCTCCGCCTGGCAGGCGGTGACGCAGGCGTTGCAGCCGGTGCAGGTGTCGAGGTCGATCGCCATGCCCCATTGTGCCGCGGTCCAGCGGTCCTGCGAGTCCGGCGGGGGATAGAACGAGGGGGCCGGGGCCGCATCCGTGGGGTCGCCCACCGGCGCCGCGCCGACGACCTGGCGGCGGATGATCGCGCGGCCCTCCGCGTCGTCGGGCAGGGCGCCGAGGTGCTGGGTGGTGGCCGGCATCCGGGTCTCCCCGGTGCGCACGAGGCGCGCGCCGGCCAGATGCCAGGGCGTGTCCACCGGGCGGAGGAGGCCGGCATCGTAGCCGAGGCCGCGGGAGAGGTGGTCGGGCACGTCCCGCCCGTAGCCGAGGCTCAGGGTCACGGTGGTCTCGGCCTGCCCGGGCAGGATCCAGGCCGGCCCGGTGAGGCTGCGCCCCTCCGCCTCGATCCGCACGAGGTCGCCGTTGGCCAGCCCCTCCCTCGCGGCGAGGGCGGGGCTCACGGCCACGACGTTCTCCCACACCACCTTGATCAGGGGCTTGGGCAGCTCCTGGAGCCACGCGAGGTCGGCATGGGTCCCGTCGTAGAGGGTGCCGTCCGGCCGGAACGCCAGCTCGATCCCCCCCGCCGGAGCGGGGACGGGGGCGGGAGGGGTCGGCGGGACGCCGGTGAGGGTCACGGCCTCCGCCGGGGCGGCGCCGTCGGCGAAGAAGCCCTTCCGCAGGGCCTCCGCGAAGCGCCCGTCGAAGGCCGCGTCGTCCTCGCCCTCCCGGCGCCAGCGGCGCTTGAGCAGGCCGAGGGCGTCGGTCCCCTCGTCCGCGCCGGCGAGAAAGGCCAGCACCTCCGGCGGGGTGTGGCCGTTGTAGAACGGCGCCACGGTCGGCTGGATCAGCCCCACCGTCCCGTCGAGGGAGCGCACGTCGCCCCAGGATTCGAGGGGGTGGGCGAGGGGCAGGTGCCAGTCCGCATGGGCGCCGGTCTCGTCGTAGTAGAGCCCCGCATGGATCTTGAGCGGGACGCGCTCCATCCGCGCGGCGAAGCGGAGGGCGCCGGGCGCGTCGTAGACCGGGTTGGCGCCGAGCACGATCAGCGCCTGGACCTCGCCCCGGTCGATCGCCCCGGCGAGGTCGGCCAGGGACCCGGCGCCGGCCTCGGCGGCGGGCGCCACATGGTGCAGGGTCGCGCCGGTATTGCCCAGGGCGCCGTTGAGGCGGTGGACCAGGGCGTGCAGGTCCGGGCTCGCGGCGAGCCCGGCCGTGACGATCCCCGCGCCGCGGGCCTGCCCCAGCGCCGCCCAGGCCCGGCCTGCCCATCGCCCGGCCGGATCGTCTCCGGCGGGCGCGGCCCCGCCCCCGGCGGCGGCGAGCATCGCCCGGGCGAGCTCCTCCAGCCTGCCGGCGGGGACGGGCACGGCGTCGTCCGCCTTGGCGCTGGTCAGGCCGGGGGTGGGCGCGGCCGAGTAGAGGGGGAGCAGGCGCCCCTCCGCCAGGGCCGCCCGGCGGGCATCGCTCCAGCGGCGCGACAGGCCGACCTGCCCCGGCCCGAGGTCGAGGAAGTCGCCGTCGAGGGAAACGATGGCCCGGGCCCTGCCGAAATCGGGGAGCGTCTCCACCGGGCGGCCATAGGCGCGGCGGGCGCCCTCGAGGAGCCCGTCGCGGGTCGAGTTGGTGAACCACCGCGCCTCCGGGTAGGCCTCGCGCCACCGGGCGAGCCCGGCCGCCAGCGTCGGGGAGGTCACGGGGCCGGTGAGCAGGGCGACGCCCCTGCCGGAGGCGGCCCGCCACGCCGCCGTCTGCGCGGCCATGGCGCCGTTGAAGGCCGCCCAGGAGGCCGGGCGGCCGAGATGCTGCACCGCCTGGCTGCGGAACGGATCGTAGAGGCCGAGGATGGAGGCCTGGGCCAGCACGTCGGTGCCGCCGCGGCTCCAGGGGTGGTCGGGGTTGCCCTCGACCTTGAGGGGCCGGCCGTTGCGGGTGGTGACGAGGATGCCGTTGCCGAAGCCGTCGAACAGGGCGCTCGACGCGTAGGACAGGGGGGCGCCGGGCACGATCCGCTCGGGCTCGTTGACGTAGGGCACCTCGTAGTCGCGCCCGTCGGCCCCGCAGGCGGTGAGCCCCCCGAGGGCGAAGGACGCGGCCATCAGCTTCAGGAAGCCCCGCCGCCCTGGCTGCGCGGCGAGGCGCGAGGCGGCCGGGAACTCCACCGCCAGATAGGCGCGGAACTCGTCCGAATCGGCCACGGCGTCGAGGCTGCGCCAGAAACGCGGACCGTCGCCGCCCTGGAGGCGCGCCCGCAGGGCCGGGAGATCGGGCGTACCTGTCATCGGTGGCAGATCCCGCATTCGGTGAGGCGCTCGCCGCCACGGACGTGGTAGCGCGCCGCGAGGGTGGGACCCAGGCTGGCCTGATCGGCCGGGGGCTTCCACTCCATGTTCCAGATCTCGGCGGGCGGGCGCAGGTTCTTCTCGGGCGCCCGGTGGCAATCGAGGCAGAACTGCATCTCGAAGGCGTTGGCCCGGTAGGTCATCTGCATCGAGGTCACGTCGCCGTGGCAGCTGGAGCAGCCGACCCCCTTGGTCACGTGGACCGAGTGGTTGAAGTAGACGTAGCCCGGCAGCTTGTTCAGCCGCTTCCACACCAGGGGCTTGTCCTCGGTGTAGCTGTCGCGCACCGGCTTCAGCATGTCCGAGCCGGTCCAGATCTGCGAATGGCAGGTCATGCAGGTATGGGTGGGGGGGATGCCCGCGCTCGCCTCCTTCTCCACGCTGGTGTGGCAGTAGCGGCAATCGATCCCGAGTTCGCCGGCATGGTGCTTGTGGCTGAAGGGGAGGGGCTGGCTCGGGGCGATCCCCACCCCGGTCACGTAGTTCGACCGGACGATGCCGGCCGCCAGCACCGGCAGGGCGACGAGGCAGGAGGCGAGGGTCATCAAGACGAGGCGGTAGATGGCGTCGGCGCCGGGCGAGAAGAGCTGCGCCGTCCCGAAGCCCGATGGCCGGTCGTCGGCGTTCCCGTTCACACCCGTCCTCCCAATCGCCGAACCGCTGCCGTTCGCGATGCAGCGAAGGTAGAGCCGTTCCAGGGGCGGGCCAGCCCTGCGGCTGCGGCCAAACGTGCCCGACGCGGGCCTCCCCCTCCCCATTCGCGGGGGGTGGGGGAGGGACCGGGGTCGCACGGTGCCAGCCGAAACGGTGTAAAAGCCTCCGTCGCCCCCGCTCCGAAGGCCCGATGGAAACCGATCCCCTCGTCCTCACCTGGCGCACCGCCCGGCGCCTGCACGCCACCGCGACGGCCCTCGCCGTGGTCGTCGGCACGCCGCTCTGCGCCCTGACGCTCCTGTGCCTGCGGGACCTGATCGGGGTGATGCTGCAGGACGAGGCGACGCGGGTGCGGTTCCTGCGCCTCGCCGTCGCCCTGCCGGAGGGCGAGCGGGTGCTCGCGCCGGGGATGGGCCTGCGGCCGATCGATCTCGAGCTGGCGGGTTTCCTCGGCATCGCCGCCTGCGCCGTGGCGCTCGCCGGCCTCGGCTGGCTGGTGGCGGCCCTGTGCTTCCGCGCCCAGAACCGCACCGCGGACGCCGTGCGCGGGCGGGTGATCCGGGGGATCATCGCCGCGCCGGCCGGCGCCCGGGACGACATCCGCGGCCTCGCCCGCCTGCTCAGCGACGTGCTGAGCCGCAGCGAGCGCCTGCTCTCGGCGGGCATCGTCGTGCCGGTCCTGGCCCTGGTCGCCGTGTTGCAATCCCTGGCCTTCGCCGCGCTCGCCGCGCCGCGGCTGGTGCCGGCGGCGGCCATCGGCCTGGCGGCCACGGGCCTCGCCGACGCCCTGATCCTCCGCCGCGCCCGGGAGCGGC
Source organism: Methylobacterium sp. J-076 (assembly GCF_022829405.1). Lineage (GTDB taxonomy): Bacteria > Pseudomonadota > Alphaproteobacteria > Rhizobiales > Beijerinckiaceae > Methylobacterium. The sequence goes on along the minus strand of NZ_JAKSXW010000118.1, from coordinate 76,794 downwards.
AGGAGCTGCGGACGCGCACCGATGCGCGGGTCGAGGCCGGGCTGACGGACCTGATCCGCCGCCTGCCCGCGGTGCGCAACCACGGGGCGGGGGCCCTCGAAGTGTCCCGGATCACCGCCCGCGTCGCCGCCAGCCGGGCCAAGATCGCCCGCGCCGAAGCCCGCCTCGCCTATGCCCGCGCCCCGGCCGTCGCGCTGGCGGCGATCCTGCCCGCCCTGGCCATCGGGATCGCCCTGTGGCGCTCGGGCGGCCCCGGCCATCCGCCGGCCACCCCGGTCGAGCCGGCCGCCCTGGCCGCCGCGGCGGGGGCTTTCGGCGTCGCCGCATGGCTCGTCGGGGCGAGCGTGCGGCTCTGGCTCGGCCGGCAGGCCCTCCGGCCGCGGATGCGCGAGATCGCCCGCACCATGACGGTCCTCGAAGGCCGCGGCGGCGGCCGGCCAAGCCCCACCGCGTCCCGGCCGCTGCGGCCCTTCCCCCGGGCGGGGACCCTCGCGACCAGGGAGGTCGGCGCCTTCGACCCCGGAACGGGCGAGCGGCTGGCCCGCGTCGACGTGGCGGTGACGATGCCCGGCCACGTGGCGATCACCGGAGGGCGGGGCAGCGGCGCCCGGGTGCTGGCGGCGGTGCTCGCCGGGCAGATCGAGCCCACCGCCGGCGCAGTCACCTACGACGGGGAGGACTTCGCCGCCCTCGACCCGGCGCAGCGCGCGAAACGGATCGCCTTCGCCGGGGGCGAGGCGGTGCTCGTGCAGGGGAGCCTGCGCCAGAACCTGCTCTACGGGACCGGCCCGTCCGAGGCCCCCGACGACATCGCCCTCATCGGCCTGTGCCGCCTCACCGGCCTCGACGGCTTCGTCTACGCCCGCGGCCTCGAAGGGCGGCTCGACCCGGAGGCGGACCCCGCCCTCGCCGCCGCCATCGTCGCCGCCCGGCGGGGGATGCAGGCGGCGCTCGCCCACGAAGGCGCCGGCCGCCTCGTGGAGCCGTTCGACCCCACCCTCTACAACCACCAAGCGAGCGTGGGCGAGAACATCCTGTTCGGCACCCCGGTCGGGGGCGCCTTCGCCCCGGCGCGGCTCGCCCGCCACCCCTACATGCGCGCCGTGCTGGAGGCCGAGGACCTCGTGCGGGCCCTCACCGAGATCGGCCTGACGGTGGCGCGGATGACCGTCGAGATCTTCTCGGAACTGCCCAACGACCACCCGCTCTTCGACGCCTACTCGCTGTTCCCGGCCGCCGAGCGGGGCTATTTCGAGGACCTCGTGGTCCGCCTGCCCGCGGCGGGCGCCCTGCGGCGGGGGCCGGCGGGCCAGCGCGACCGCAAGCGTCTGATCGGCCTCGCCCTGCGCTACAGCGAGACGCGCCACCGCTTCGGCCTCATCGACGCGGCCTTCGAGGAGCGCCTGCTCCAGGCCCGGCGCTCCTTCGCCCGGATGCTGCCGTCGCACCTGGCCGGCGCCGTCGAGTTCCACGACCCGGCCCGGATCAACCCCGCCGCGAGCCTGGAGGAGAACCTGCTGTTCGGCCGGGTGAGCCTCGGCGAGGCCAATGCCGAGCCGCGGGTGCGGGCGCTGCTCCGGCGCTTCCTTGCCGACGAGGGGCTGGAGGCGGCGGTCTACCGCCTCGGCCTCGACAGCCCCGTCGATCCCCAGGGCGGGGGCACCCTGTCGGACAATGCGGTCGGCGCCCGGGACCGCATCGGCATCGAACTCGTCCGCTGCCTCGCCCGCGATCCGGACATCCTCGTCATGGCGGTGCTGGAGGCCCGGCAGCCGGAGGATTTCGACGCGCGGCTCGCGGGCCTGCGCCGCTCCCGCGCGGGGCGGGGGCTGATCGTCTGCCTGCACGGTAGCGCGCTGCCCGCGTCGCCGGACCCGTTCGACGCGGTGATCGCCGTGGAGAACAGCACCGTCGTGCCGCAGGTGGCCGCCCCCGTCCCCGAGCCGGCCTTGAGCACGCCGTAAAGGAGGGCCACGGAGAAACCCGCGCTTTACGGTCAGTTAAGCATGATGCTGTTGCGGTGGCGGCGCATCGCCCCCCAGGATCCCACCCCCCGATCCATGCCCCTCCGGAGATCCCTCGCCGCCGGCCTCGTCCTCCTCGCCCTCGGCTCCGCCGCGGCGGCGCAGGACAAGGCCCAGGCCCCGATCCCGGCGGGGACCCTGGCGCTAATGGCGGCCAAGGGCACCACCGCCGCGGCGCCGGTGGTGTTCCGCGCCTACAAACGCGACTCCGAGCTCGAAGTGTGGAAGCGCGGGCCCAAGGGCTACGTCTTCATCAAGGCCTTCCCGATCTGCCGCTGGTCCGGCCAGCTCGGCCCCAAGCGCCGCAACGGCGACCGGCAGGTGCCGGAGGGGTTCTATACGGTCGCGCGCCGGCAGATGAACCCGAACTCGCACTACCACCTGTCCTTCGACGTCGGCTATCCGAACGAGTACGACCGGTCGCACGGCAGCTCCGGCTCGGCGATCATGGTGCACGGCATCTGCTCGTCCATGGGCTGCTTCGCCATGACGAACGGGACGGTGGAGGAGATCTACGCCATCGCCCGCGAGGCCCTGGCGGGTGGGCAGGCGGCCTTCCAGTTCCAGTCCTACCCGTTCCGCATGACCGCGGAGAACCTCGCCCGGCACCGGGCCGACCCGAACTTCGCCTTCTGGCAGAACCTGAAGGAAGGCTCGGACCGGTTCGAGGCGACGGGCGAGGAGCCGCAGGTCTCGGTGGCGGCGGGCCGCTACGCCTTCGCCCCCTCGAAGGATCCGAAGCGCGAGGCCGCCTACGTCACCCGCCACGCCATCGAGGAGGCACGGATCGCCACCCTGGCGAGCGAGGGGATCCAGGCCGTGCGCACCACCTATTCCGACGGGGGCCAGAACGCCTTCTGGGCGTCCTACGTGTCGCGGGGCGGGACGGTGGGCGACATCAGCCGCCCGGAGGCCCTGGCCTTCGCCGCGCAGGAGGTGGTCGTGGTGCCCGCCCGCCGCCGTCCGTCCCCCGTCCCCGAGGAGGTCTGGGCCGTCTGGCTCGCCTCCAAGGCCGTGCCCGCGCCGGTCCAGGCGGCTTTCGTGCCGGCCTATGCGCGCCGCCGCGATTCCCTCGCCCTCCTGTCCGATCCGCTCCAGACCCGCTACGCCGACAGCCTGCCGCAACTCCTGCGCGACGGAATCGGCCGGGATCCCGGGGCGCGGACGCCGCCCGGCCCCCTCGCCTCGGCGGCGCCGTTCTGAGCCGCGCGCCCCCCCGGGAAAACACGCTCCGGCAAAGCTTTAGCCCCCGGCCCGGGCGGCATCGCCGGCCCGTGGGCGACGGGATGCGGGGTCCGGCCCCGTGTGTGCGCCCGCACATCACGGCGCGGTTGCATTCCCCAATTCATTGTCCGTGCGGGACGAAACGGTACTCCTGTTCCATTCGTCCGCCGACTTCGCCCGTTTTCTCTGGAACGACGACGGAAATCCGATCTTGAACGGTCGGGAAAATCCGTCCGAAGCCCCGTGATCATCATGTCCCAGGATCCCGTGCCGCTTCCGGGCACAGCGAACGACGACCTCGTCCTCAGGTTCTGGGGCGTGCGTGGGTCGACTCCGGTCAGCGGGCCGCAATACGCCGAGTTCGGCGGCAACACCCCGTGCATGGAAGTGCGCTGCGGCGAGCGCCTCTTTGTCGTCGATGCCGGCTCCGGCCTCTACAACATGGGCCAGAATCACCGGACGGATCTGCCCCGCGAGGTCGATCTCCTCTTCAGCCACCTCCACCTCGACCACACGGCGGGCCTGCCGTTCTTCAAGCCGGCGGTTCTGGATTGCAGCCGCACCATCAACACCTGGTGCGGCAACCTCGGCGGCGAATCGGCCGGGGCGGCCCTCGGCCGGCTGTTCTCCCCGCCGCTCTTCCCCATCGCCCTCGACGATCTCTGCTGCACCTTCAACCACCACGGGTTCGAGGCGGGCCAGCCCCTCGTCTTCGAGGACGGCGCCCGGGTCGACACGATGCTCCTCAACCACCCGCAGGGCTCGGTCGGCTACCGCTTCGAGCACGGCGGCCGGCGCCTCTGCCTGATCAGCGACATCGAGCACCGGGACCCCTGGCCGGACCCGGCCCTGGCCGAGTTCGTCTCCGGCGCCGACCTGATGGTCTATGACGGCATGTTCACCGACGGCGAGTATCCGACCTGCCGCGGCTGGGGCCACTCGACGTGGCAGAAGGGCGTGGAGCTCGCCCGTGCGGCGGGGGTGAAGGCGCTCGCCATCATCCACCTGCACCCCGCCCATTCGGACACGATGCTGCGCGAGATCGAGGCCGACCTCCAGGCCGCCATGCCGGGCGCCTTCATCGCCCGGGAGCGGCAGAGCGTCGTGGTCGGCGGGCAGCAGCCCGTCCTGGCGGACCGTCCGGACGCCCCGTGCCCGGCCCCGGGCGTCCTGCGCCGACGCCGCGCCCGGGCCGCCTGACCCCCGCGCGCGGCGTCCCTCAGGCCGCCCGCTTCCGCCGGCCGCGCTGCAGGCGCCGGAAGGCGAACAGCACGAACAGGGCCGCCCCGATGGTGAGGATGCTCCACCCGTAGGGCGAGACGGCCTGCTGGTCGATGGGGTGGCCGACGAGCCCCAGGGCCACGAGCAGGCCGAACACGGCGATCACCGCCGAGCCGAGCATTCCGACTATCATCGCATCCCTCGCACGCCGCCCGGCCGACCGGACGAGAGCGGAGGAAATGCACATGCCGCCCCGCCGTTCCGGGCCGGCGGCCATTCCCCGTTCACGCATCCGCGTGTGGCCCGCGCCCCTCCCATGCGGCGCCCGGTTGGGCTAAGGAGGCGCGAGGCGATGCCATCCCGCACCGCGAGGAGCCCGAGACCACGGTGATGACCGGCCAGGATTTGCAGCTCGACCCGCAGCACGAGACGCCCGCCGGGCCGGCGCGTCGCCCCGACACGCAACTCGTGACGATCTTCGGCGGGTCCGGCTTCCTCGGCCGCCACGTGGTGCGGGCGCTCGCCAAGCGCGGCTACCGGATCCGCGTCGCGGTGCGGCGGCCCGACCTCGCCCTGTTCCTCCAGCCCCTGGGCAAGGTGGGCCAGATCGTGGCCGTCCAGGCGAACCTGCGCTACGCCGAATCGATCACCCGCGCCGTCGAGCGGTCGGACGTGGTGATCAACCTCGTCGGCATCCTGCAGGAGAGCGGGCCGCAGCGCTTCGGCCGGCTCCAGGCCGAGGGGGCCGGGGCCATCGCCCGGGCCGCCGCGGCGGCGGGCGCCCGGATGATCCAGGTCTCCGCCATCGGCGCCGACGCGGCCTCGCCCTCGGCCTATGCCCGCACCAAGGCGGAGGGCGAGCGCCACGTGCTCGCCGCCTGCCCGGACGCGATCATCATGCGGCCGTCCCTGATCTTCGGGCCGGGCGACAGCTTCTTCAACCGCTTCGCCGGCCTCGCCCGCTCCCTGCCGGTGCTGCCGCTGGCCGGGGCGCAGACCCGGTTCCAGCCGGTCTTCGTCGGCGACGTGGCCGAGGCCATCGCCCGGGCGGTGGACGGCAAGGTCCCCGGCGGCCGGGTCTACGAGCTCGGCGGCCCGGAGGTGGCGACCCTCGACCACCTCGTGCGCTACATGCTGAAGACGATCCAGCGCAGCCGCCTCGTCCTCGACCTGCCCCTGCCCCTGGCGAAGATCCAGGCCCGGGTCCTCGAGATCGTCGACACCCTGACGCTCGGCATGCTCCCCGACGCCCTGAAGCTCACCCGCGACCAGGTGGTCCTGCTCCAGACCGACAACGTCGTCTCCGACGCGGCCAAGGCGGAGGGGCGCAGCTTCGAGGCCCTCGGCATCGTGCCGACCGCCGCCGAGGCCGTGGTGCCGGGCTACCTCTGGACCTTCCGCAAGGCGGGCCAGTTCGCCGACGGCAGGGGCACCGAGGCCCAGGCCGGCGTGCCGGACATGATCGCGCCGACCCCGATGGCCGCCCCCTCCACCCACCGCCCGGATCGGGCCGCCGGCCCGGCCATCGGCGCCGACGCCGGCAGCAGCCAAATGGGCGCCCGCTGGGGGACGCGGAAGTAGGGGCCGCCTTCTCCCCGCCTCCTCATCCCGGGTGTCTGACCGGAAAGCCGAGACCTCCCCTCACTCCCCCTCATCCTGAGGTGCCGCGCAGCGGCCTCTAAGGAGGCCTCCGCTGCGCTCCGGCACCTCGGGGTGAGGAGGTGGGTGGGACGGTTGTCGCCACGCCCCGCACCGACGGTGGACGCGCTTACCGCACCACGGCCTTCGCCTTCAGCGCCTCGCACTCGGCCGCCCCGAGGCCCAACCGTTCCTCCAGAATCTCCGCGGTCGAGCCGCCGAGGGCGGGCGGCATCCGACGCACCGGTATCCGCTGCCCGTCGAGGCGGTAGACCGGGGCGATGACCCGGCCCCCCTCGGCCTCGCCGACGATCAGCCCGGCCTCCCGCGCCCGCTCGCCCAGCAGCGCCTCCCGCAGGCCCGCCACCTCGCCGCAAGGGATGCCCGCCTGCCGCAGCCGCGCGATGAGGGCGTGACGGGTCCACTTGGCGAGTTCGGCGTCCAGCACCGGCACGAAGGCCGCCCGGTTCTTCGACCGGTCGAGGTTGGTGGCGAAGCGCGGGTCGGCGCAGAGGTCCGGCCGCTCCAGCACCTGCTCGCAGAAGCGCCGGTACTGCGCGTTGTTACCGACGGTGATGACCACCGGCCCGTCCCCCGCCGCGAACACGCCGTAGGGGACGATGGAGGGGTGCGAGTTGCCGTAGCGGAGGGAATCGAACCCCTGCGCCAGGGATTCGAGCCCGTAATAGGAGGTGAGCGACACGCCGCTGTCGAACAGGGCGAGGTCGATCCTGCGCCCCTTGCCGGTCCGCTCCCGCTGGTAGAGGGCCGCCAGCACCGCCTGGGCGGCGTATTGCCCGGTGAACAGATCCACCGCCGCGACGCCGAACTTCAGGGGCGGGCCATCCTGCTCGCCGTTGAGGGCCATGACGCCCGATTCGCCCTGCACCACGAGGTCGTAGCCCGGCCGCGTCGCCTCCGACCCGTCCGAGGCGTAGCCGGAGACGGAGCAGTAGATCAGCCGTGGGTTCTCCGCCGCGAGGGCGGCATAGCCGAGCCCGAGCCGGTCGGCGCCGCCGGTCTTGAAGTTCTGCACCAGCACGTCGCTCTCGCGGGCCAGGGCCTTCACCAGCGCGAGCCCCTCCGGGTCGGCGAGGTCGACGCCGATGGAGCGCTTGTTGCGGTTCACGCTGTCGAAATACGAGGTGTTGCCCGGGGTGGTCCGCACGCCCCAGTCGCGGGTGTCGTCGCCCCGCTCCGGGTGCTCCACCTTGACGACGTCGGCGCCGAGGTCCCCCAGCACCTGGGCGCACCAGGGGCCGGCGAGCACCCGGGACAGGTCGAGGACGCGCAGGCCCGCGAGGGGGAGGTCGTCGGGGTCGAACGTCATGGCGGAACCCTCATGCGCCCATCACGCCGTCGAGGCCGCGCACGGCCTCGATCAGGCGCGGCCGGGCCACCTCCAGCAGGAAGCGCGCATCGGTGATCACCGAGGGCGCGCCGCAATTCACCGACATCACCGGTAGCCCCCCGCCGGGATCGAAGCCGACGGCGATGGCCGAGACCGTCTCCTGCCACTCCCCGAACGAGGTGCAGCAGCCGGTCTCCCGGTGCTCTGCCACCGCCCGGTCGAGGCCGGCGCGCAGGCCGGGCCACGCCACGGGGTCGAGGGCCTTCAGGTCCTCGTAGATCCGCTCGCGCTCCCGCTCGGGGCAGACGGCGACGTAGGCCCGGCCCATGGCGCTGCGGGCCAGCGAGATCCGCGAGCCGGTGTCGAGGTTGAGGGCGATGGCCGCCGGCCCCCGGTGGCAATCGACGTAGCGCATGCTGAGCCCGTCGCGCACGCCGAGCCCCACCGAGGCGTTGGCCGCCTCCGCCACCGCCCGCAGGGCCGGCCGGGCGATGGCCCGCACGTCGAGCCCGCCCAGCGCCGCCGAGGCGAGGGCGATGGTCGCCGTGCCGAGGCGGTAGCGGCCGGATTCCGGCAGGTGCTGCAGGTAGCCCAGCCGGGTCAGGGTGTGGGTCAGCCGGGAGACGGTCGAGCGCGGCAGGCCGCAGCTCTCGGCGATGTCCTGGTTGGCGAGGCTCGTCCGCCCCGGCCCGAAGCAGGCCAGCACGGACAGGCCCCGGGCCAGGGCGGTGACGAAGTGCCGGTCCTCCCCGGCCGCCTCGGCGGCGGGGTCACTCATCCCGCCAGCCGGGCCTTCGCCCGCGCGTAGTCCCGCGCGAGGCGGGCCACGAGGTCGGCGGTCTTCGGCACGTCGTCGATGCTGCCGACGCCCTGACCGGCGCCCCAGACGTCGCGCCACGCCTTCACCGTGTCGCCGCCGCCGAAATTCATCGCCGTCTTGTCCCGCTCGGGCAGGGCGTCGGGGTCGAGGCCGGCGGCGCGGATGCTCGGGGTCAGGTAGTTGCCCGGCACCCCGGTGAAGCAGGGCGTGTAGAGGATGTCCGCCGCGGACGAGCCGGCGATCATCTCCCGGTAGCCGGGGGCGGCGTTGGCCTCCTGCGTGGCGATGAAGCGGGTGCCCATATAGGCGAGGTCGGCGCCCATGGCCTGGGCGGCCAGGATGGCCGAGCCCGTGGCGATGGCCCCCGACAGGATGATCGGCCCGTCGTAGAAGCGGCGCACCTCCGAGACCAGGGCGAAGGGCGAGAGCGTCCCCGCGTGGCCGCCGGCCCCGGCGCAGACGAGGATCAGCCCATCCACCCCCGCCTCCAGGGCCTTCTCGGCGTGGCGCACCGAGACCACGTCGTGGAACACCACCCCGCCATAGGCATGGACCGGCTTGATCACCGCATCGGGCGCCCGCAGGCTGGTGATGATGATCGGCACCTCGTGCCGCACGCAGGTCTCGACATCCTGGGCGAGCCGGTCGTTCGAGGCGTGGACGATCTGGTTGACTGCGTAGGGCGCGATCCTGCGCGATGGGTCGGCGACCTGCGCCGCGCGGAGCGTGCCGGCGATCCGGGTCAGCCACGCGTCGAGGACGGAGTGCGGCCGCGCGTTCAGGGCCGGGAACGAGCCGACCACCCCCGCGAGGCACTGGGCGATCACGAGGTCCGGCCCCGACACGATGAACATCGGCGCGGCGATGACCGGAAGCACGAGCCGCCCGCGCAGGACGGGGGGCAGGCGGCCCTCGGCCGGGGAGGGAACCGCGTCGCTCACGGATGGCGGGCTGCTCACGCGATCTCCTCCCTGGCGGTCCGAGGGGCCTTGCCGCCGAGCCGGGGAGGGATCGCACGCGGGTGATGGAGCTGTCAAACCGGGGCGGACGAGGCGTTCCGCAGGTTGGAACGACCATCCGCGGAGCGCGTCGTCTCTCCCGATCAGCTGGGTTACGGCACGCCGAGGGGGCGGCCGGCATTTCCCTCCCCCCCTGCGGGGGAGGGTGGCCCCCGGAGGGGTTGGGAGAGGGGAGCGACGGCGCAGGACAAGGCACGGCCCCACCCGACACGCACTCCCTCGTCCGGAGCCGCGCTCCCCTCTCCCCCCTGCTGCGCAGGGTACCCTCCCCCGCAGAGGGGGGAGGGGAATGCTGCGGAAGCGGCCTTGCCCTCGGCCATCCCGCCATCACTTGACACCCTCCGACCCCGCGGGCCATCTTCTCGTTTTGCGGAATTGAATTCTGCATCGCGAAACACGGAGGGAGACAGGGTGATCCAGCACGACGTCGGCGGCGGCATCGCCGTCCTCACCCTGGCGAATCCCCCCGTGAACGCCCTCGGCGCGGACCTGCGCGCCGCCCTCGATGGCGCCCTGGTCGCCGCCCTGGCGGACCCGGCGGTGCGGGCCGTGGTGATCGCCGCCGAGGGCAAGCTGTTCGTCGGCGGGGCGGACATCACGGAGTTCGGCAAACCGCCGCGCTCCCCGATCCTTCCGGAGATCCTGGCGCGGCTCGATGCGGCGCAGAAGCCGGTCGTCGCCGCGATCAACGGTGCGGCGCTGGGCGGGGGGCTCGAACTGGCGCTCGCCTGCCACGCCCGGTTGGCCGCGCCCGGGGCGGTGCTCGGCCTGCCGGAGATCAAGCTGGGGCTGATCCCCGGCGCCGGGGGCACGCAGCGCCTGCCCCGGCTGATCGGCCCCGGGCCCGCCTTCGCGATGATGCTGACCGGCGAGCCGGTGAGCGCCGGCCGGGCCGCGGAACTCGGCGTCGTGGACGAGGTGGAACTCGGCGACCTGCGCGAGGCCGCCCGGACCCATGCCCGCGAGCTGGCCGATGCCGGCCATCTGCCCCGGGCCCGCGACCGGGGCGAGCGCCTCACGCCGGAGGCCCGCGCCGCCTTCGAGGCGAAGGCCGCCGAGGCCCTGGCGCGGGACCCCGGCGCGACCAACGTCGCCGCCCTGGTCCGGGCGGTGCGCGGGGCCTTCGACCACACCTTCGACGAGGCGGTGGCGGCCGAGCGGGAGGAGTTCCGCACCCTGGTGGAGGATCCGCGCTCGCGGGCGATGCGCCACGCCTTCTTCGCCGAGCGCGGGGCCGCCAAAGTGCCGGGCCTGCCCAAGGACACGCCCCGCCGGGAGATCGCCCGGGCGGCGGTGATCGGCGCCGGCACGATGGGCGGGGGCATCGCCATGTGCTTCGCCAACGCCGGCATCCCGGTGACGGTGATCGACACCGAGCAGGGCGCCGTGGCGCAGGGGCTCGACCGGGTGCGCGGCCTCTATGCCGGCTCGGCCAAGCGCGGCTCGATCACGGAGGAGGAGCGGGATGCCCGGATCAGCCGCATCACCGGCGCGGTCGGCCTCGCTCACGCGGCCGGGGCCGACATCGTGATCGAGGCGGCCTTCGAGGAGATGGGCGTCAAGCGCACGATCTTCACCGAACTCGACCGGATCGCCAAGCCCGGGGCGATCCTGGCCACCAACACCTCCTACCTCGACGTGAACGCCATCGCCGCCGTGACGGGCCGGCCGCAGGACGTGCTCGGGATGCACTTCTTCAGCCCGGCCAACGTCATGCGCCTCGTGGAGGTGGTCCGCGGCGACAGGACCGCGCCGGACGCCCTGGCCACCGCCATCGACCTCGCCCGGCGGTTGAACAAGCTGCCCGTGGCGGTGGGCGTCTGCTTCGGCTTCGTCGGCAACCGGATGCTGGAGAAGCGCAGCCGGGCCGGCGAGCGCCTGCTGCTGGAAGGCGCCCTGCCGCACGAGATCGACGCGGCGGTGACGGCCTTCGGCTTCCGGATGGGGCCCTTCGCCATGAGCGACCTCGCCGGCCTCGACATCGGCTGGCGCTCGCGCAAGGATTTCGGCGGCCGGGCCCCCGTCGCCGACGCCCTCGCCGAGATGGGCCGCTACGGCCAGAAGACCGGGCGGGGCTTCTACGTCTACCCGGAGGGCGCGCGCACCGGCACCCGCGACCCGGAGGTGGAGGCGCTGATCGCCCGCACCGCGGAGGAGCACGGCATCGCCCGGCGCCGCTTTACCCCGGAGGAGATCGTCGCGCGGCTGATGTACCCGATGGTCAACGAGGGCGCGCGGATCCTGGAGGAGGGCATCGCCGCCCGCCCCGGCGACATCGATACGATCTGGATCAACGGCTACAACTGGCCGGCGTGGCGGGGCGGCCCGATGCACTGGGCCGACACGGTGGGCCTCCCCCGGATCGCCGCCGACCTCACCCGCTTCGCCGCCGAGACCGGCGACGCGAGCCAGGAGCCCGCGCCGCTCCTCCACCGCCTCGCCGCCGGGGGCGGGTGCTTCGGCGCGGCGGCGTGATGGCGGCGGCGCATCGTCGTCTTGGGCGGCAGACCGGAGCACCCGGTCCCGCCCACCCTCGCCCTCATCCTGAGTCGCCCGCGTCGGCGGGCCTCGAAGGAGGCCTTCAGGGCGCACCGCGATCCCTGGAGCCCTCCTTCGGGGCCGGCGCTGCGCGCCGGCACCTCAGGATGAAGCCGAGGATGGGATGTCGCCCCCGCGGCCCGACGCGCCGGGCCGACCGCACCGGAAGGACACCCGCATGACCGACGCGGTGATCGTTGCCACCGCCCGCACGCCCATCGGCCGGGCGCACCGGGGCGCGTTCAACCGGGTGGACGGGGTCGACCTCGCCGCCCACGCGATCCGCGCCGCCCTCGACCGGGCCCGGCTGGAGCCGGAGGCGGTGGAGGAGGTGGTGCTCGGCTGCGGCTACCCGGAGGGGTCCACGGGGGGCAACGTCGCCCGGCGGGCAGCCCTGGTGGCGGGCCTGCCGGTGCAGTCGGCCGGCGTGACGGTCTCGCGGTTCTGTGCCTCCGGGCTGGAGGCCATCGCCTCCGCCGCCCGGCGGATCGTCCTCGATGGCGTGCCCGTGGCGGTGGCGGGGGGCGTCGAATCGATCAGCCTCGTCCAGCCCCATGTCCGGCGGGAGCTGACCCGGAACGCGTGGCTCGACGCCCACCTGCCGGCCATCGCCATGCCGATGATCGAGACCGCGGACCTCGTGGCGCAGCGCTACGGCATCTCCCGCGAGGCGCAGGACGCGTTCGCGCTGGAGAGCCAGCGTCGCACGGCGGCCGCGCAGGAGGCCGGGCTGTTCGATGACGAGATCGTGCCGATGAGCGCGGTCATGGCCGTCACCGACAAGGCCACCGGCGAGACCCGGCCGGTGGAGACCCGCCTGACGCAGGACGAGGGCAACCGCCCCGACACCACGCGCGACGGCCTTGCCAAGCTCACGCCCGTGCGCGGGGAGGGCGCCTTCGTCACCGCCGGCAATGCCAGCCAGCTCTCCGACGGCGCGGCGGCCAGCGTGCTGATGTCCGCCGCCGAGGCCGCCCGGCGGGGGCTGACGCCGCTCGGCACGTTCCGCGGCTTCGCCTCGGCGGGCTGCGCCCCCGACGAGATGGGCATCGGCCCGGTCCTCGCCGTGCCGCGCCTGCTGGAGCGGCACGGGCTCCGGGTCGCCGACATCGACCTGTGGGAGCTGAACGAGGCCTTCGCCTCGCAATCGGTCTACTGCCGCGACCGGCTCGGGATCGACCCGGCGCGGGTGAACGTCAACGGCGGCGCCATCGCCATCGGCCACCCCTTCGGCATGTCCGGGGCCCGCCTCGTCGGCCACGCCCTGCTCGAAGGGCGCCGCCGGGGGGCGCGCTACGCCGTGGTCACGATGTGCGTCGCCGGCGGCCAGGGCTGCGCCGGCCTGTTCGAGATCGGGGGCTGATCATGGATCTTCGCTTCACCGCCGACGAGGTCGCCTTCCGCGACGAGGTGCGCAGCTTCTGCCGGGAGAAGATCCCGGCCGAGATCCGCCGGAAGGTCTCCGAGGGGCGCGGCCTCTCCAAGGAGGACATCGTCACCAGCCAGCGCATCCTCAACGCCAAGGGCTGGGCGGTGCCGCACTGGCCGGTGGAATGGGGCGGCCGGGATTGGACCACGGTCCAGCGCTACATCTACACCGAGGAGCTGTTCCAGGCGGCGGTGCCCCTGCCGCAGCAGTTCAACTGCTACATGTTCGGGCCCGTGCTCGCGACCTTCGGCCGGCAGGACCAGAAGGCGCGCTTCCTCCCCCGCGCCGCCAACCTCGACGACTGGTGGTGCCAGGGCTTCTCCGAGCCCGGCGCCGGCTCCGACCTCGCCTCCCTCAAGACCAAGGCGGTGCGCGACGGCGACCATTACGTGGTCGACGGCCAGAAGACCTGGACGACGCTCGGCCAGCACGCGGACTGGATCTTCTGTCTGGTCCGCACCGATTTCGCGGCGAAGAAGCAGCGCGGCATCTCCTTCCTGCTGATCGACATGAAGACGCCCGGCATCACCGTCCGGCCGATCATCACCCTGGAGGGCCGGCACGAGGTCAACGAGGTGTTCTTCGACGCGGTGCGGGTGCCGGTGGAGAACCTCGTCGGCGAGGAGAACAGGGGCTGGGACTACGCCAAGTTCCTGCTCGCCAACGAGCGCACCGGCATCGCCCGGATCGGCCTCACCAAGGAGCGCATCACCCGGATCAAGCGCCTCGCGAAGGAGATGCCGGCCGGGGCGGGCACGATGTGGGACGACCGGGACTTCCGCGCCCGCGTCGCCGGGGTCGAGGTGGAGCTGAAGGCCCTGGAGATCACCCAGATGCGGGTGGCCGCCAAGCAGGGCCGGGCCGATTCGGTGGAGCCCGATCCGGCCTCCTCGCTCCTGAAGATCCGCGGCTCGCAACTGCAGCAGGCGGCGACCGAGCTCCTCCTCGAACTCGCCGGCCCCTTCGCCCTGGCCGCGCCGCTCCGGGGGGAGGGCGCCAACGACCTGCCCGGCGGGTTCGACTGGGTCGATGCGGCGGCGCCGAGCTACTTCAACAACCGCAAGGTCTCGATCTACGGCGGCTCGAACGAGATCCAGCACAACGTGATCGCCAAGGGTATTCTGGGGTTGTGACCGTGACCCACCCGCCCTCGACGGGGATCATTGAAGGACCATTCCCACCCTCTTCCTCATCCTGAGGTGCCCGCGTCAGCGGGCCTCGAAGGAGGGCTCCAGGGATCGCAGGGACGTCTGGAAGGCTCCTTCGAGGCGGCTTCGCCGCACCTCAGGACGAAGGGGAGGGGTGGGACAGGCGGTCAGCGCTCGGATCCCGCAAACGTACCCTCTGCGGGGGAGGGAACGACACAGGAGAGCAACCATGGATTTCGACCTGAACGAGGACCAGACGCTCCTGCGCGACAGCGTCGAGCGGCTCTGCGCCGGGCTTTATCCCTCGCTGGAAGCCCGGCAGGCCCATGCCAAGGCGCCGCTCGGCTTCCCCGACGCGAACTGGCAGACGTTCGCCGACCTCGGCATCTTCGGCCTGCCCTTCCCGGAGGAGGCCGGCGGCTTCGGCGGCGGTCCGGTCGAGACCATGCTGGTGATGGAGGCGGTGGGCCGCCACCTCGTGGTCGAGCCCCTGTTCCCGACCCTGGTGCTCGGCGCCACGGCCCTGCGCCTTGGGGGGAGCCCGGAGCAGCTGGCCCGCCTCGCCCCCGGCCTGATCGAGGGCGCACTGCGCCTCACCCTGGCCCATACCGAGCGGCAATCGCGCTACGACCTGTTCGACGTGGCGACCACCGCCCGGCGTGACGGCGACGGCTTCGTGCTCAACGGGGCCAAGTCCATCGTGCCGAACGCCGACTCGGCCGGGCTGATCGTGGTCTCGGCCCGGGTCTCCGGCGAGCGCCGGGACCGCGGGGGGATCGGCCTGTTCCTCGTCCCCGCCGACGCGCCGGGGGTGAGCCTCTCGCCCTATCCGACCCAGGATGGCGGCCGGGCGGCGGAGGTGACCTTCTCGGACGTGGCGCTGCCGGCCGACGCGGCTCTGGGCGATCCGGAGGGCGGGCTGCCCCTCCTCGAACGGGTGATCGAGCACGGCATCGCGGCGCTCGCCGCCGAGGCGGTGGGCTCGATGGAGACCCTGCACCGGCTCACCGTCGATTACCTGAAGACCCGCACGCAGTTCGGCACGGCGATCGGCGCGTTCCAGGCGCTCCAGCACCGGGCGGTGGACATGCTGATCGAGCTGGAACAGGCCCGCTCGATGGCGCTCTACGCGGCGATGATGGTGGATTCGGAGGATGCCGCCGCCCGCGCCGGGGCCCTGGCGGCGGTGAAGGTGCGCATCAACACCGCCTGCCGCGCCCTCGGCCAGGAGGCGGTGCAGCTCCACGGCGGAATCGGCATGACGATGGAATACCTCGGTGCCCACCACTTCAAGCGGCTGGCGATGATCGCGACCCAGCTCGGCGACACGCCGCACCACCTGCGGACCCTCACCGACGCGGAGGACGGCCTGCTGGCGGCTTAGGCCGCCGTCATCCCCCCACCACACCCGTCATTGCGAGGCGAAGCCGAAGCGATTCGGGGCGCGCCCTCTCCGGAGAAGGCGGCGCCGGCTGGATCGCTGCGCGACGCTCGCAATGACGGCAGCGGTCGCACGCTCAGTTGAACAGCGACCCGACCCCGCCCTGCACCCGCGACAGGCCGGACTTGGCCACCGCGTTGCTCGGGTCGATGGTGGCGGCGCGCTGGTAGTTGTCCAGCGCCTCCTTGCGCTGGCCCGACTTCTCGTAGGCGAGGCCGCGGTAGGCCCAGGACGTGGCGTCCTTGTTGTTCACGTTGAGGGCCGCGTTGTAGTCCTCGATGGCCTTCGGATACTGGTTCGTGGCGATCAGGCTCTGGCCGCGGGCGGCGTAGGGGGCCGAGACGAAGGGGTTGCGGTCGATGGCGGCGTCGAAGTCGGCGATGGCCTGGCTGTCGAGCCCCTGCTTCTGCTTGACGAGGCCGCGGGCATGGTACGCCTCGGCCGATTCCGGGCTGAGGCGGATCGCGACGTTCAGGTCGCTGAGGGCGCCGTCGAGGTTGCCCTGGGCGCGCTCGACGTTGGCGCGGCCGATATAGGCCGGGCCGTAATTCGGGTCGGCGCTGATCGCCTTCGTGAAGTCCTGCACGGCGGCGTCGTTGCGGCCGGTCTGGCGCAGGGCGAGCGCCCGGTTGTTGTAGGCCGAGGCCGAATTCGGATCGAGCTGGATCGCCTTCGTGAAGTCGCCGATCGCCTCGTTGAACTGGCCGGCGCGGGCATAGGCGGCGCCGCGGGTCGTGTAGGCGGCGGCGTCCGACGGGTTGCGCTGGATCACCTCGGAGAGGGAGGCGATGTTGCTCGTGGTCGCCCCCGTCGTGTCCGTCTCCAGCACCGCGTATTGGCGCGCGCCCGCGGCGCTGCCGACGGTCTCGCAGCCGGCCAGCGCCGCAGCCGCGACCGCCGCCGCGCCGACCAGCGCGGCCTTCGAAACGAGCCCGTTGCGTTGCGTCATCGCCCCATACTCCCCGGAGCCGCCGGCCTCTGCACGGCGCCCCGCCCCATCGTCTCGTCCATCCCGGACGGTCGCGCGGCGGCCCGGGGAATCGGGATACGCATCGCGCAACAGGGTGAAGACCGGCTTAAGGCCGGCGCCACCTCATCCGGGGATCATGGGAGCGGTGGAAGCGGCGGGATGTGGCGAAGGTATGGCCCCCGGCGCCGGGGGGCGAAATCACGCGATGCGCGGGGCCCGACGCCCGTCCGGTGTGGCGCCGGGGCCGCGGTCGCCCCCCCCCCCGGACGGCTCAGCCCTTGAGCCGGGTGACGTGGCCCATCTTGCGGCCGGGGCGGGCCTCGCCCTTGCCGTAGAGGTGCAGGTGGGCGCCGGGCTCGCCCAGGATCGCCCGCCAGGCCTCCACCTGATCGCCGATCAGGTTCTCCATCTCGCAGGGCAGGCCGCCGACCCGGGCCGGGCTTCCCAGCGGCCAGCCGCAGACGGCGCGGACATGCTGTTCGAACTGCGAGGTGAGGGCGCCCTCGATGGTCCAGTGCCCCGAATTGTGCACCCGCGGGGCGATCTCGTTGACGACCAGCCGCTCGCCGCCCTCGCGCACCAGGAACATCTCCACCGCCAGCACGCCCACGTAGTCGAGGGCGTCGGCGATGCTGCGGGCGATGCGGATGGCCTCCTGCGCCGTCTCCGGCGACACGCCCTGCGCGGGCACGCGGGTGAAGGCGAGGATGTGATTCCGGTGCTCGTTCTCGCACAGGTCGAAGGCGGCGAAGCTGCCGTCCGCAGCCCGGGCGGCCACCACCGAGACCTCCCGCTCGAAGGGCACGAAGCCCTCGAGGATCAGCGGCGCGCCGCCGAACTCGGCGAAGATCGCGTTGCGGTCCCCCTCGCCGGGCTCGCGGATGATGCGCTGGCCCTTGCCGTCGTAGCCGAACCGGCGGGTCTTCAGCACCGCCGGCAGGCCGATGGCGTCCAGGGCGCGGGCGAGGTCGTCGGGGGTGTCCACCGGCTGGAACGGGGCGGTGGGGATGCCGAGCCCGTTGATGAACGCCTTCTCCGAGAGCCGGTCCTGGGTGGTGGCCAGGGCGTCGGCGTTCGGGTGCAGGGGGGCGTGCCGGGCCAGCACCTCGGCGGTGGCCCGGGGGATGTTCTCGAACTCGTAGGTCACGACATCGACGGCGGCCGCGAAGGCGGCGAGCGCCGCCTCGTCGTCGTAGGCGGCGCAGGTGGTGCGGGCGGCCACGTCGAAGGCCGGGCTGTCGGCATCGGGGGCGTAGACGTGGACCTTGAGTCCGTGATTCGCGGCGGCCAGGGCGATCATGCGGCCGAGCTGTCCGCCGCCGACGATCCCGAGCACCGAGCCGGGGGCGATCCTTGGGTGCGTCACGGGGCCTGGTTCTCCGGCCGTTCGGCCACCGCGGCGCTCTGGGCGGCGCGCCATGCGTCGAGGCGGCCCGCCAGGGCCTCGTCGGACAGGGCCAGCACCGCCGCGGCGAGGAGGGCGGCGTTGACGGCGCCGGCCCGGCCGATGGCCAGGGTGCCCACCGGCACGCCGGCCGGCATCTGCACGATGGAGAGCAGGCTGTCCTGCCCCGACAGGGCCTTCGATTCGACGGGCACGCCGAAGACCGGCAGGCTGGTCATCGCCGCGGCCATGCCCGGCAGGTGGGCCGCGCCCCCCGCCCCGGCGATCACCACCTTGAACCCCGCCCCCCGCGCGCCCTTGGCGAAGGCCACGAGCCGGTCCGGCGTGCGGTGGGCCGAGACGATGCGGGCATCGTAAGCAATCCCGAGCGCATCCAGCGTCTCGGCGGCATTGCGCATGGTCACCCAGTCGGACTGGCTGCCCATGATGATCGCGACGGGTGGCGCCGACATGCTTGGTTCCGGCAAAAGAGGGCGCTTAACCGCGCGGGACGCGGGCCGCAAGGCGGGATTGCGCCGAACCACGCCGCTCAGGCGATGATGTCCGGCGTCAGCTCGTCCTCGATATGGTGGATGCGGTCGCGCAGGGTCAGCTTGCGCTTCTTCAGCCGCTGGATCTGCAGCTGGTCCCCGGCGACGCTGCGTTCCAGCGCCCCGATGGCCCCGTCGAGGTCGCGATGCTCCTCGCGGAGGCGGGCCAACTCGCCTTCGAGATCGGCCTGACCGTTTTCACCCGACTCAGCCGCCATCGCACCCTGGGACACCGAAGACCCTTCGAAGGTCAGAAGCATGCGTCACGCCTCGGCGAGGAGCAAGCGCCGGTCCCAACCCTTGAGAAAGGTTGCCCAGCGAAAACGCTTCGACAGGTCCGCGAACCTGTGTCAGTCTGTCCGTGTCAGAACAATGACAGGAGATTCGCCTCATGTCGCTGCAGACGCATCTGAGCCAACTCGCCCGCAAGCACGAAGCCCTCGAGCGTGAGATTCAGGAGGCCATCCACAGGCCCTCGGCGAGCGACCAGCAAATTGCGGAACTCAAGCGGCGAAAGCTTCACCTCAAGGATGAGATGAACCGGCTGCAAGCCAACAACACGTTGCACTGACACCCTCTCCCCAGACGACGACAGACCGCGCCGCCCCACCGGACGGCGCGGTTTTTCGTGGCCGGTCGCCGGCCCTCGGCAATCGTCCGATCCCATCCGGCGTTGCGGGGGCAGCGACGCGATCCTGGGGGGGCGGGCCGGCTCAGACCATGGCGGCTCCGGGGGTCGCCTCGCTGCGCGCCCGATGACGGCGGGCCGTGGGGAGAAGCGCCCTCGCCCTCTTTGGGAAATCGGCTAGTCTGCCGCAACCGCCGGAGAGCGGCCCGCGAGGACACGCCGATTCGATGACGAGCCCCAGCCGCTACGCCGACACCCATGCGGCCGCCATGCGCGACCCGGACGCGTTCTGGCTCGCGGCGGCGGAGGCCCTCGCCTGGGACCGCGCCCCGGAGCGCGCCTTCGATCCCTCGTCCGGCCCCTACGGCCGCTGGTTCCCGGATGCCCGGCTCAACGCCTGCTACAACGCCGTCGACCGGCATGCGGAGGGGTCCCGCCGGGACCAGGCGGCGATCATCCACGATTCGCCCATCACCGGCACCAAGCGGACCATCACCTACGGGGAGTTGCGGGACGAGGTGTCCACCCTCGCCGCGGTGCTCGCGGAGTTCGGCGTCGGCAAGGGCGACCGGGTGGTGCTGTACATGCCGATGGTGCCCGAAGCCCTGTTCGGGATGCTCGCCTGCGCCCGGCTCGGGGCGGTCCACTCGGTGGTGTTCGGCGGCTTCGCGGCGAACGAACTCGCCAAGCGCATCGAGGATGCGGAGCCGAAGGTGGTGCTCGCCGCCTCCTGCGGCATCGAGCCGAACCGGGTGGTGGCCTACAAGCCGCTGCTGGACGCGGCCATCGCCGCCTCGCCGCACAAGCCCGACGCCTGCCTGATCCTGCAGCGCCCGCAGGGCACGGCGGCGATGGACCCGGCGCGGGACCACGACTGGGCGCAGGCCGTCGCCGCCGCGAAGGCGCGAGGCGCCACGGCCGATTGCGTGAGCATGGCCGCCACCGACCCGCTCTACGTCCTCTACACGTCGGGCACGACGGGCAAGCCGAAGGGCGTGGTGCGCGATACCGGCGGCTACCTCGTGGCTCTGGCGTGGTCGATGCCGAACCTCTACGGCGTCGCCCCCGGCGAGACCTATTTCTGCGCCTCCGACATCGGCTGGGTCGTCGGGCACTGCTACATCGTCTACGCGCCGCTGCTGCACGGGTGCACCAGCGTGCTCTACGAGGGCAAGCCGGTGGGCACGCCCGACGCCGGGGCGTTCTGGCGGGTGCTGGCCGAGCACAAGGTCGTGTGCCTGTTCACGGCGCCGACCGCCCTGCGGGCGATCAAGAAGGAGGATCCGCAGGGGGACCTCGTCGCCGGCCACGACCTGTCGTCGTTCCGCTCCCTGTTCCTGGCGGGCGAGCGGGCGGACCCCGATTCCGTCGCCTGGGCCGAGCGGGTGCTGGACCGGCCGGTCATCGACCATTGGTGGCAGACGGAGACCGGCTGGCCGATCGCCGGCAACCCGATCGGCCTCGGCCTCCTGCCGGTGAAGCGCGGCAGCACCTGCGTGCCGATGCCGGGCTACGACGTCCGCGTCCTCGACGAGGGCGGCAGGGAGGTGCCGGCGGGGACCATGGGCACCATCGCCATCCGCCTGCCCCTGCCGCCCGGCTGCCTGCCGACCCTGTGGGGCTCCGATCAGCGGATGCGGGAGAGCTACCTCTCCACCTTCCCCGGCTACTACGACACCTCGGATGCCGGGATCATCGATGCGGACGGCTACATCACCGTCCTCGGGCGCACGGACGACATCATCAACGTCGCCGGGCACCGGCTCTCCACCGGGGGCATGGAGGCGGTGCTGGCCTCCCACCCCGACGTGGCCGAGTGCGCGGTGATCGGCATCCGCGACGCGCTGAAGGGGGAGGTGCCCTGCGGCTTCGTGGTGCTGAAGGCCCGGGTCGACCGGGACCCGGCGGAGATCGAGCGCGAGCTCGTCGCCAAGGTCCGGGACGAGATCGGCCCGGTGGCCGCCTTCAAGCTGGCGCTCACCGTGCCGCGCCTGCCCAAGACCCGCTCGGGCAAGATCCTGCGGGCCACGATGAAGCGCATCGCCGACGACGAGCCGTGGACGATGCCGGCCACCATCGACGATGCGTCGGTCCTCGAGGAGATCGGCGACAGCCTCAAGGACCGGGGGATCGGCCCGGCGTGAGCCTCACTCCCCGTCGTCGTCACCCTCGTCCCGCAGGACGGTGGCCGGGACCCGCGCCGGCGCGGCGGTGATCGAGCCGGTGGCCGTCGGCGCACCCTGGGGGCTCGTGGGCATCATCGACGCGCCCATCGCGATCATCTCGGCCATGGAGCGCTCCTTCTCCGGCGCCCTGGGATCGTGGGAGATGGCCTCCGCCTCCCGCAGCAGGCGCAGGTTGCAGGCGCGGGAGGGCAGGCCGCCCTCGGGCGTGCAGGCATCGTGACGGGCGCAAGCCGCGTCGAGGGCATCGACCGGTGGAAGCGGGGCGTTGTTGCCCGGCCCGCAATAATTGCCGTGAATTAGCATCTTGGGCCCGCCGAAGGCGGCGGGCTGGGCCTGGGAGGCACCCGCGAAGGCCGCGCAGCCGGCGACGAGGATGAACGGGGCGGCGACAATCTTGAGATTCATGATCCGGACCTTGTGCGACCTCGCCCCCTCTGGCGGCTCGCGAAGGTCACCGCATCGCGGCGACAGGGTCCAAAACCGGTCGCAGGGGGGCGAGTTCCCGGCGCGGCCGGGCATGGCTGCTCTGCCGCACCGCGGCGCCCCCCGGCCCTGGCACCCGGGGCCGGCCTGCGCCAGATTGCGACCATGCCCGGAGGCCCCCGATGACCGCACGCCTGTTCGAGACCCTGACGCTCGATTCCCTCACCCTCGAGAACCGCATCCTGATCGCGCCGATGTGCCAGTACTCGGCCCGGGACGGGGAGGCGACCGACTGGCACATGATGCATCTGGGCCAGCTCGCCATGTCGGGGGCGGGGCTGCTGACGCTCGAAGCCACCGCCGTCTCCCCGGAGGCGCGCATCACCGCCTGGGACCTCGGCCTCTACAACGACGGCTGCGAGCGGGCGCTGGCCCGGGTGCTCGACGCGGTGCGGGTGTACGCGCCGGTCCCGGTCTGCATCCAGATCGCCCATGCCGGGCGCAAGGCATCGAGCGACGCCCCCTGGTCCGGGGGCAAGCAGATCCCGCCGGAGCACCCCTACGGCTGGCGCACGGAGGCACCCTCGGCGGTGGCCCATGGGGAGGGCGAGGTGCCGCCGCACGCCCTCGACGCGGCCGACCTGAAGCGGGTGCGCGGGGAGTTCGTGGCCACGGCCAAGCGCGCCGTGCGCCTCGGGATCGAGGCCGTGGAGCTGCACGGCGCCCACGGCTACCTGCTGCACCAGTTCCTCTCGCCCGTCGCCAACAAGCGCACCGACGCGTATGGCGGCAGCCTCGCCAACCGCATGCGCTTCCCGCTGGAAGTCTATGACGCGGTGCGCGAAGTGGTGCCCGCGGGCGCTCCGGTCTGGCTGCGCGTCTCGGCGACGGACTGGGTCGAGGACGGCTGGGACATCGGCGAGACGGTGGAGCTGGCCCAGGCCCTGAAGAGGGCGGGCTCCCCCGCGATCCACGTCTCCACCGGGGGCGTCTCGCCCAAGCAGGCGATCAAGCTCGGGCCGGGCTACCAGGTGCCCTTCGCCGAGCGGATCAAGGCCGAGACGGGCCTGGCCACCATCGCCGTGGGGCTCATCACCGAGCCCCGGCAGGCGGAGGACATCCTGGCCGAGGGCCGGGCGGACGCGATCTCCCTGGCGCGGGCGATGCTCTACGACCCCCGCTGGCCCTGGCACGCGGCGGCGGAACTCGGCGCGCAGGCCCGGGCGCCCAAGCAGTACTGGCGCTCCCAGCCCCACCACCTGAAGGACCTGTTCAAGGATACGGCCTTCGGGCAGCGCTAGACCCCCGCGAGCCGCCACCCTCCCCCCTCAGCGGGGGAGAGTGGCCCCGCTGAGGGGGGAGGAAGGGGACGGGACGGACGGGACGCCTATCGCGCCACCGCCCCGATCAGCGGCCCGAGCGACCGCCCGAGATCCGACCGGCCGAGATTCGGCGCGTAGAGGCTCGACACCGACCCGTCGAGGAACAGGGCGTTGCGGCAGCCGAGGTCGTCCCGGAACAGGCGGGCGAAGGCGCCGAAGCTCACGGGCCGCTCGGAGATGGCGAAGACCGCCACATGCCCTCCGTCGCGGACGCCGACGCCGTTGCGGATCTTCTGCGATGGCCCGTCGGCCGAGATCTTCGGGTGGATCTGCCCGTCGATCACCAGCATCGGCCCCGACTGGGTGGCGAAATCGGGCCTGGGATGGGCCTTGAGGTAGCGGGGCGTGTCGAGCACCCCGGCCCGCTCGCCCTTCACGTAGAAGACGCCGTTCGGCTTCAGGTGGAAGTTGCCGGGCCCGTCCGCCGTCGAGACCGGGTGCAGCTCGCGCCCGTCCTCGACGTAGAGGCCCACCGGCGCCTGATCCTTGTCGTACATGCCGCCGTTCATCGCGAAGGCGAGGCCCGCCCCCTGCGCCTCGGCCAGCGCCGGCAGGGACGCGTAGGCCTGCCCGTCGGCCCGGCGCCAGAACAGCTTCACCCGCCGCCGCCGCAGATCGACGGTGCAGACGGTGAAGCTCTCGCCCTGCGCCGCCACCGGGCGGCAGGGCTCAGGATCGGACGCCGCCGCACGCGCCGCGGCCGGGAGGAGGGCGAGGCCGGCGAGCAGCGCGGCCCCGGCCGGACGAAGCACCATCGAACGCATCATGGAAGAGCTACGCCTGTCCCTCTGCCGTGTCGGAGAGGCCCCCTGGCGCAGGAAAACGGCGGATTTCGAGCACGGCCACGCTTGAGGGGCGGGGGGCGGCGAGCACGGGACCGTGACCGCCTGCCGCGCATCGCGACAGAACCGTTTCACGGCCCCGCACGTTTCAGGGTCGAAGGGGCAATCGATTTCTTGGAGACGTGAGATGAAGGGTGCAGTGCTCGGTTCTGCGCTACTGGCGGCCGGCGCCCTGGCGCTCGCGCCGGTGAGCGCCGACGCCCGCGGCTTCGGCGGCGGTGGGTTCCACGGCGGCGGCGGCTTCGGCGGCGGGTTCCACGGCGGTGGGTTCCGTGGCGGCGGCTTCGGCGGCGGGTTCCGCGGTGCGGGCTTCCGGGGTGGCTACGGCGGCTTCCGCGGCGGCTACGGTGGGTATCGCGGCTACGGCTATCGGGGCGGTTACGGGCGCGGCCTGGGCTTCGGCCTCGCCGGGTTCGGCCTCGGCCTCGCCGCGGGCGGCCTCTACGGCGGCTATGGCTACGGGTATCCGGGCTACGGCTACGGCGGGTA
The DNA here is from genome assembly GCF_022829405.1 of Methylobacterium sp. J-076. Taxonomy (GTDB): domain Bacteria; phylum Pseudomonadota; class Alphaproteobacteria; order Rhizobiales; family Beijerinckiaceae; genus Methylobacterium. The sequence goes on along the minus strand of NZ_JAKSXW010000118.1, from coordinate 52,086 downwards.
CGGTGGCTACGGCGGCGGCTACGCCCCGGTGGGCTACTACGGTGGCGACTACGGCTACGGCGGCGGCTGCTACACCGTCCCGCGGGTGCGGTGGACGCCCTACGGCTACCGCCGCGTCCTGGTCGAGCGCTGCTACTGACGCGACGCCGTCCGGATTTCGGAAGGTAGAAGGGCCGCCCGCCAGGGTGGCCCTTTTCCTTTGGGCGGAGGCCACGCGCCGTTGGACAGCCCGAAGATGCGGGCCGATACTCCCCCCCGAACGGGGGAGTGAATCATGGATACGATCGGTGGGCAGGGGGCGGCGCCCGGCGCCGGGACGGTCGAGATCCGCGACGCGAGTCTCACCGCCTTCTACCGGTCCATGACGCCCCCCGAGCGGCACACCTTCTGGGCCTGCGCCGCCGGCTGGTGCCTCGATGGCATGGACTTCATGATCTACCCGCTGGTGATCGGCACGATCATCAGCCTGTGGAAGGTCGATCCCGGCACCGCCGGCCTCGCCGCCACGGTGACGCTCCTGTTCTCGGCCCTGGGCGGCTGGATCGCCGGCTTCGTGGCCGACAGGATCGGCCGGGTGCTGACCCTTCAGATCACGATCCTGTGGTTCTCGTTCTTCTCGCTGGTCTGCGCCTTCGTGCAGAACTTCGAACAGCTCCTCGTCGCCCGGGCGCTGCTCGGCCTCGGCTTCGGCGGCGAGTGGGCGGCCGGCGCCGTGCTCATCGGCGAGACCATCCGCGCCGAGTTCCGGGGCCGGGCGGTGGGCTCGGTGCAGTCCGGCTGGGCGATCGGCTGGGGGCTCGCGGTGCTGTCGCAGGCGGTGCTGTTCTCGGCCCTGCCCCCCGAGGAGGCGTGGCGCTGGATGTTCGCCGTCGGCGCCCTGCCGGCCCTGCTCGTGTTCTACCTGCGCCGCCACGTGAAGGAGCCCGAGGTCGCCGCCCGCACCCGCGCCGCCGCCGCGGCCACGGGCGACCGGCCGAAGATCTGGGAGATCTTCTCCGGCCCGATCCTCGGCACCACCATCCTCGCCTCCCTCGCGGCGGCGGGTTGCCAGGGGGGCTACTACGCCATCACCACCTGGGTGCCGCGCTTCCTCACCACCGAGCGCCACCTGTCGATCGTCTCCTCCACCGGCTACCTCGCGGCGCTGATCGTCGGCTCGTTCACCGGCTACCTCGTCGGCGCGTGGGTCGCCGACCGGCTCGGCCGGCGGCCGCTGTTCCTGATCTTCTCCCTCGGCGCCATCGCCGTCGTCATCGCCTACACGCAGCTGCCCCTGTCGAACGGGATGCTGTGGGTGCTGGGCTTCCCCCTCGGCTTCTTCGCCTCCGGCTACTTCTCGGGGATGGGCGCCTTCCTCACCGAGCTCTACCCCACCCGCCTGCGCGGCTCGGGGCAGGGCTTCTGCTACAATTTCGGCCGGGGCGTCGGCGCCCTGTTCCCGGCCCTGGTGGGCTTCCTGTCGGAGCGGGTCGGCCTCGCCTCCGCCATCGCCCTGTTCGCCGTCCTGGCCTACGGCATCTTCTTCCTCGCGGCCTTCGCCCTGCCGGAGACCCGGGGCCGGCTCCTGCACGCGGACACCTGAGCATGGCCGAGATCCGGGACTGCCCCGCCCCCGACCCGCACCCCGCCGGGCCGACCCGCTTCGCGGTGCCGCCGGGGGCAATCGACACCCACGCCCACGTGATCGGCCTGCCCCCCGCCTACCCCCTCGTGGCGGAGCGGAGCTACACCCCGCCCGCCGCGCCGGCCGAGCGCTACCTCGGGATGCTCGACGCCACCGGCATGGCCCACGGCGTCCTCGTGCAGGTCAGCGTCCACGGCACCGACAACCGCCTGATGGTGGAGACCCTGCGGGCGAACCGGGCCCGCCTGCGCGGCATCGCCGTCATCCCCCTCGGCCTGCCCGAGGGGGAGCTCGCGGCCCTGAAGGAGGCCGGCGTCGTGGGCCTGCGCCTCAACGTGCTGTTCGGGGGCGGCGTCGGGCTCGACCAGCTGGAGCGCTACGGGGCGCTCGCCCGGGAGATGGGCTGGCACCTCCAGTTCCTCTTCGACGCCCGGGACCTGCCGGCGATCACGCCGGTTCTGGCGCGCCTGCCGGTGCCGTTGGTGTTCGACCATATGGGCCACATGCCGGCCTCGGCGGGGGTGGACCATCCGGGCTTCCAGGCCCTCCTCGGGCTGGTGCGGGACGGGTCTTACGTGAAGCTGTCCGGGGCCTTCCGCGTCTCCGTCGCGGGGCCGCCCTACGCGGACACGATCCCGTTCGCCCGCGCCCTCAACGAGGCTGCGCCGGAGCGCTGCCTCTGGGGCTCCGACTGGCCCCACGTCGCCGCCTGGGACGGCCCGCCGAAGCTCTCGACGCTCCTCGACCTCATGGCGGAGTGGGTGCCCGACGAGGCGCGGCGGCGGATGCTGTTCGTGGACAATCCGGCGCGGCTCTACGGGTTCTGAGGCGGGCCGCCCCTGCCGGCCACCGCCGTCAGGCCGCGTGCGGCGACGATGGCGACGACGGCGGCGGCGAGCCCTCAGAAACTCGGCGGCGTGCAGGCGCTCACCACCTCGCAGGGGTGGGGGCCGACGCAGCGGAACCGGTGGGGGCGGCGGCTGTCGAAGCTGTAGGCGTCGCCGGGCCCGAGGATCCGGCGCTCCTCGCCCACCGTGACCTCGAGCCGGCCGCTCAGGACGATGCCGCCCTCCTCGCCGTCATGGCTGAGGGGCACCCGGCCGGTGTCGGCCCCGGGCTCGTAGCGCTCCTTCAGGATCTGCAGCTTGCGGCCGAACAGGTTCTCGCCGACCTGCCGGAAGGAGATGCCGCCCTTGGCCGAGCGGCGGCCGATCTCGGTCAGCTCGTCGGCGGCGAAGAACGCCTTGCGCTCGGGTTCCGGCTCGATGGCGAAGAACTCGGCCATGCCGAGGGGGATGCCGTCGAGGATGCGCTTGAGGGCGCCCACCGAGGGGTTCACCCGGTTCGCCTCGATCAGCGAGATCGCCGAGTTGGTCACCCCCGCCCGCTTGGCGAGCGTCCGCTGCGACAGGCCGTGCCGCACCCGCACGAACCGCAGCCGCTCGCCGACATCGACGCTCATGGGACGGGTCCGTTGCTGGTGTTGCCGATCCCGCAACAGTGCCGCCGACGGCGCAGGGGTGACAAGGGGTTATCGCGCTGCAGAAAAGGACTTGTTGCGCCGGCCCGGAAGGTATCCCCTTCGCCGTCCCCGTTGCTCGTCCCCCCCTTTGCCTCGTCCCCGGCCGGAGCGCACCCCATGACCGACCATCCCCTGCGCAACACCCCCTCCCTCGACGCCTTCTGGATGCCGTTCACGTCCAACCGGCAGTTCAAGGCGGCCCCGCGCCTCCTCGTGGCGGCGGAGGGGATGCACTACACGGCCGATGACGGCCGCACCGTCCTCGACGGCACCGCCGGCCTGTGGTGCGTGAATGCCGGGCACGGGCGGCGGGGGATCGCCGCGGCGGTGGAGCGCCAGCTCTCCACCCTCGATTTCGCGCCGACCTTCCAGATGGGCCATCCCATCGCCTTCGAATTCGCCGAGCGCCTCGCCGAGATCGCCCCGGGCGGCCCGGCCGGGGGCCTCGACCGGGTGTTCTTCACCAATTCCGGCTCCGAATCGGTCGACACCGCCCTGAAGATCGCGCTCGCCTACCAGCGGGCGATCGGGCAGGGGACGCGGACCCGGCTGATCGGCCGGGAGCGCGGCTACCACGGGGTCGGCTTCGGCGGGATCACGGTGGGCGGCATCGTCTCGAACCGCCGGGCCTTCCCGCAGCTGCCGGGCGGGGACCACCTGCGCCACACCCACGATCCCGCCCGCAACGCCTTCGTGAAGGGCCAGCCGGAGCACGGGGCCGACCTCGCCGAGGACCTGGAGCGCCTCGTCGCCCTGCACGGGGCCGAGACCATCGCCGCCTGCATCGTCGAGCCGGTGGCCGGCTCCACGGGCGTCCTGATCCCGCCGAAGGGCTACCTGGAGCGCCTGCGCGAGATCTGCACGAAGCACGGCATCCTGCTGATCTTCGATGAAGTCATCTCCGGCTTCGGCCGCCTCGGGGCGCCCTTCGCCGCCGACTATTTCGGCGTGACCCCCGACCTCGTGACCGCCGCCAAGGGCCTCACCAACGGGACGGTGCCGATGGGCGTGGTGTTCGCCAGCCGCACGGTCCACGACGCGCTGATGACCGGCCCGGACGGGATCGAGCTGTTCCACGGCTACACCTATTCCGGCCACCCGGTGGCCTGCGCCGCCGGCCTCGCCACCCTCGACATCTACCGGGACGAGGGCCTCCTGACCCGCGCCGCCGACCTCGCCGACGACTGGGCCAGCGCGGTCCACGACCTGCGCGGGCGCCGGAACGTGATCGACATCCGCTCCATCGGCCTCGTGGCGGGGATCGAGCTCGCGGCCCGGCCGGAGGCGCCGGGCAAGCGGGCCTACGAGGTGTTCGTGGATTGCTTCCAGCGGGGCCTCCTCGTGCGCGTCACCGGCGACATCGTCGCCCTGTCGCCGCCCCTGATCGTCTCGCGCGAGCAGATCGGCGAGATCGTCGCGGTGCTGGGCGCGGCGATCGACCGGGCGGCCTGAGGCCGCCTCCCGCCCCCCGGCGGACACATCGCCCCGCCCGGGCGTTGTCGGCGGACGGGACCGGCCCCCATCGGCCGGTCCCGGCAGGCAGCACAGGGTACCCGATGACCAACACCGTCCTCATCGTCGGCGCGAGCGGCATCGTCGGCAGCGCCGCGGCGGCACGTTTCGCGGCCGAGGGCTGGCGCGTCGCCGGCCTCGCCCGGAACCCCACCGCCCAGGAGGGTGTCGAGCCCGTCGCCGCCGACCTTCAGGACCGCGCCTCCCTGGAGAAGGCCCTCGCGGGCCTCGCGCCGACCCATCTCGTCCTTGCCACGTGGCAGCGCCGGGATACCGAGGCGGAGATGATCCGCGTCAACGGTGCGATGATCGCGGGCGTGCTCGACGTCCTGCGTCCGCAGGGCAGCCTGCGCCACGCCGCCCTAGTGACCGGGCTGAAGCACTATCTCGGGCCGTTCGAGGCCTACGGGAAGGGCACCCTTCCGCAGACGCCGTTCCGTGAGGAGCAGGGCCGCCTGCCGGTGGAGAACTTCTACTACGCCCAGGAGGACGCCCTCTTCGCCGCGGCGGCGCGGGACGGGTTCACGTGGAGCGTGCACCGCCCGCACACGATCATCGGCAAGGCGGTGGGCAACGCCATGAACATGGGCACGACCCTGGCCTGCTACGCCACCCTCTGCCGGGAGACCGGCCAGCCCTTCCTGTTCCCCGGCTCGGCGGCCCAGTGGAACGGCCTCACCGACATGACCGATGCGGGGCTGCTCGCCCGGCACCTGCTCTGGGCCTCCACCGAGCCGAAGGCCGCCGACCTCGCCTTCAACGTCGTGAACGGCGACGTCTTCCGCTGGAGCTGGATGTGGGGGCGGATCGCGCAGTGGTTCGGGATCGAGGCGGTGCCCTTCGACGGCACCCACCGACCCCTCGCGCCGCGCATGGCCGAGGACGGGCCCCGCTGGCGGGAGATCGCCGCCCGCCACGACCTCGCCGAGCCCGACCTCACCAAGCTCGCCTCGGCCTGGCACACGGATGCCGACCTCGGGCGCCCCATCGAGGTGGTCACCGACATGAGCCGCAGCCGCCGGCTCGGCTTCACCGCCTACCAGCCCACGGACGATGCGTTCGAAGACCTGTTCGCCCGGCTTCGGGCCGACCGGTTGATCCCCTGATGGGCGGAGGGCATCCGGGCGGGCGGGGGCCGGCGGGCCTCAGCCCGGCCGCCTCTCCACCCCGCACCATTCCGCCACGAACAGGGCCATCGCCGTGGTGGACCGCCGCATCGAGGCGAGGCTGACGCGCTCGTCGAAGCCGTGGATGTTCTCGGCCCGCGGGCCGTAGCACAGGGCCGGAACGCCCTCGTAGAGGGCGTGGACGCGGGTATCGAGGTAGCACGGGGACATGAAGCTGCGCAGGGCGGTGCCGGTCGCCCGCCCGTGCGCCCGGGACAGCACCGCCTCGGCCTCCGAACCCTCCTCCAGCACGTAGCCCCCGGCCATGAAGCCGTTGAAGGTCACGAGGGGCGGGCTCTGCGCGAGGAACGGGTCACCCGCCGCGAAAGCCGCGACGGCGCCCTCGATCTCGGCGGCGGCCTCCGCGGCGTCCCGGCCCGGATAGAGGGCGATGCGGCACTCCACCCTGCACCAGGCCGGCACCGAGGACGCCCAGTCGCCCCCGGCGATCCGGCCGATGTTGAGGTTGATCGGGTGCGCCTCGTCCTCGAAATGCCGGTGGCGGGCCCGCTCGTCGTTCCAGCGGGCCTCGACCTCGCGCAGGGCGCCCACCACCCGCCACGTGGCGTCGATGGCGTTGGCGCCCGCCCCCATCTCGCGGACGTGGACCGGCTTGCCGCGCACCTCGACGGTGAACCAGATCACGCCGGTATTGGCCCGCACCAAGCCCTCGTCCTCAGGCTCGGGGATCAGCACCGCGTCGGCCCGGTAGCCGCGCAGATGCGCCGCCAGGGCGCCGTTGCCGGTGGATTCCTCCTCCACCACGGACTGGATCGTCACCGCCGAGGCCGGCTGGAGGCCGAGCCGCCCCAGGGCGTCGAGGGCGAAGAGGTTGGCGGCGTGCCCGGCCTTCATGTCGCCCGCCCCGCGGCCATACAGCCAGTCCCCCTCGATGACGGGGTCGAAGGGCGGGTGGGTCCAGAGGTCGAGGGGGCCTGGGGGCACCACGTCCACATGGGCCTGGAGGATCAGCGAGCGGCCCGCCTGCCCCTGCGGCCGGTGATGGCCCACGACGACCGGCGCGTCCGAGTGGCGGGCGTCGATCCGCCCGGCGCCGGGATGGCCGGCCAGCGCCGCCCGGTCCATGGCGAACCGCTCGGCGGCGTAGCCCCGGGCGCGGAACGCATCGAACACGTAATCCTGGCAGGCCTGCTCCTCGCCCCGCAGGGAGGCGAAGCGCACCAGCGCCTGGGTGTGGGCGACCTGACCGTCGAAGCCCTCCGCGACGGCGGCGGCGATCTCGGCGGCGAGCGTCGGGTCGAGGGGCATGGGCACTCCCGGTTGTCGCCCCGAGGGGAGCCCGGCCGGCCGGCCCTGTCAACGCCGCCGGGCGCAGGCCCGGTCATCGCGGCGCTCGCCCCTTGCGGAATCGCACGATCCCTGCATTGGCTGCGATCCTCGCCGGTGGGCGATCGGGGGGCGGGCATGGCCGAGACGGGCGACACCTTCAAGAAGGCACCCAAGCGCAAGCCGAGCAAGGGCAAGAGCGTCACCGTCTCGCCCGAGATGCGGCAGGCCTACGCGGACATGATTCGCGAGCGCGCGGAGAAGGAAGAATCCTACGCCCGCCACCTGCCGCAGGAAGAGACCCGGCGGCGGTAGACGCCACCAGGGGCGGCCGGACAGGTCGGGCAGGCTTGGAAACGCCCGCCTGGATCCGAACCCCGTCTCTGCGAACGCGGCGAAGCCATCCAGGGACGCGCTGAGTCCTGAAGCGTCCCGCTCCCCTGGATTGCTTCGCTTCGCTCGCGAAGACGGAAGGGCGCGCGGACTTCCGATCGGACTTTCGGGCGAAGGTGGGAGTGATGCCGGCAATCACCCCCGCCGGTGACACGGCCTGAGGCCGCATCCCTCCGCGCCCGCCTACCGCTTGCGCACGAACTCGGTGCGCAGCACGAGGCCCTTGATGGTGTCGTGGCGGCAGTCGATCTCCTCGGGGTCGTCCGTGAGGCGGATCGTGCGGATCACCGTGCCCTGCTTCAGGGTCTGGCTCGTGCCCTTGACCTTCAGGTCCTTGATCAGCGTCACCGAATCGCCGTCGGCGAGGATGTTGCCCGCCGCGTCGCGCACCTCGGCCCGGGCGGGGGCGGCCCCCGCCGCGCCGGGGGGCAGCCACTCCCCGGTCGCTTCGTCATACACGTAGGTTTCGTCGTCGCCAGTCACGTCGTTGCCCCCGCCCGGCGCCGGCCTCTCACGCCGAATCGGCGGGGCCGGCTGTCCGAGCGTGGCCGTTGTCGCGCCCGGCCGCGCAGGGGGCAAGGCGAAGGGGCGCAGGGCAGCACCGCACCGGGCGGCGCTGCCCCAGGGCGCGGCTTACCGCTTGAGCGGACCGGCCTCGATCACGTCCTCCACCGTGCGCAGACCGGCGCGGGGGGAGTTGACGAGGCAGGCCATGTTGCCCGGCGGGTGCTGGTTCTTCCACATCTTGGTGTGCGCCTGGGGGATCTTGTCCCAGGGGAACACCTCGCTCATGCACGGGTCGATCCGCCGGTCGAGGACGAACTGGTTGGCCGACGACGCCTGCTTGAGGTGGGCGAAATGCGAGCCCTGGATGCGCTTCTGGCGCATCCACACGTAGCGGGCGTCGAAGGTGATGTTGAAGCCGGTGGTGCCGGCGCAGAACACCACCATGCCGCCGCGCTTCACCACGAGGGCCGAGACCGGGAAGGTCGCCTCGCCGGGGTGCTCGAACACGATATCGACGTCGTTGCCCTTGCCGGTGATGTCCCAGATCGCCTTGCCGAACTTGCGGGCTTCCTTGGTCCAGGCGTGGAACTCCGGCGAGTTCACCTTCGGCAGCTGGCCCCAGCAGTCGAAGTCCTTGCGGTTGATGACGCCCTTGGCGCCGAGGCTCATCACGTAGTCGCGCTTCGACTCGTCCGAGATCACCGCGATGGCGTTGGCACCGGACGCCGCGCAGAGCTGCACGCCGAACACCCCGAGGCCGCCGGAGGCGCCCCAGATCAGCACGTTCTGGCCCGGCCGCACGGTGTGCGGGGCGTGGCCGAACAGCATCCGGTAGGCCGTGGCGAGGGTGAGGGTGTAGCAGGCCGCCTCCTCCCAGGTGAGGTGCTTGGGCCGGTGCATCAGCTGGCGCGACTGCACCCGGCAGTACTGCGCGAAGGAGCCGTCCCCGGTCTCGTAGCCCCAGATCCGCTGGGTGGGGGAGAACATCGGGTCGCCGCCGTTGCACTCCTCGTCGTCGCCGTCGTCCTGGTTGCAGTGGACGATGACCTCGTCCCCGACCTTCCAGCGCTTCACCTTGGCGCCGACCTTCCAGACGATGCCCGACGCGTCGGAGCCGGCGATGTGGTACTCGCCCTTGTGCACGTCGAAGGGCGAGATCGGCTCGCCGAGGCCGGCCCAGACGCCGTTGTAGTTCACGCCGGCGGCCATGACGTAGACCAGCACCTCGTCGTCGCCGATCTCCCAGACCGGCAGCACTTCGAGCAGGTGCGACTGCTCCGGCGGCCCGTGGCGCTCGCGCCGGATCGCCCAGGCATACATCTTGGCCGGCACGTGACCGAGCGGGGGGATCTCACCCATCTCGTAGAGGTCCTTGACCTCGCTGCCCGCCGGCTGGACCGCAGCGCTCGCCGCCATCTCGATCTCCTCGCTCACACGCGGTCTTATTGCAGCGCCGCGGTTCTTCAGTGTCTGGCTATAGCGGCGATGCCGGAGGCGTCCAAGTGGGCCGAAAGTCTGAGAAAGCGCCGCGCCCGCCCAAAGAACGGCCCGTCCGAAGGGGACGGGACGCATCTTCAAAATCCATTTTTCCGGTGGATCAAGATTATTCGGCCGCCTTCCGGAGGCAGTCCGTCGCGCCAACGGCGGGGGAAAGGCCCTTTCCGTCGGCCGCGGAGGCCGTGATGGACGAAGGAGGGGCCCCGAACGAAGAAAGGCGGCCCGGGGGCCGCCTTCCGTCATCCGGGGTGCGACGCCTCAGCTGCGGGCGTCGAGGGGCACGTAGTCCCGCTTGGCCGGGCCGACATAGAGCTGGCGCGGACGGCCGATCTTCTGCATCGGGTCCTCGATCATCTCGGCCCACTGGGCGATCCAGCCCACGGTGCGGGCGACGGCGAACAGCACCGTGAACATGTCGGTCGGGAAGCCCATCGCCTTCAGGGTGATGCCCGAATAGAAGTCGATGTTCGGGTAGAGCTTCTTCTCGATGAAGTACTCGTCCTTGAGGGCGATCTGCTCCAGCTGCACCGCCACTTCCAGCAGCGGGTCGTTCTGGTGGCCGAGCTCCTTGAGGACCTCGTGCGTCACCTTCTGCATCAGGCGGGCACGGGGGTCGTAGTTCTTGTAGACCCGGTGGCCGAAGCCCATCAGGCGGAACGGATCGTTCTTATCCTTGGCCTTGGCGACGTACTTGCCGACGCTCTCGGGGGTGCCGATCTCCATCAGCATCTTCAGCGCCGCCTCGTTGGCGCCGCCATGGGCCGGGCCCCAGAGGCAGGCGACGCCGGCCGCGATGCAGGCGAAGGGGTTGGCGCCCGAGGAGCCCGCCAGCCGCACCGTCGAGGTCGAGGCGTTCTGCTCGTGGTCCGCGTGCAGGATGAAGATCTTGTCCAGCGCCTTGGCGAAGACCGGGTTGACCTCATACTCCTCGCACGGCACCGCGTAACACATCCGCAGGAAGTTCGAGGTGTAGTCGAGATCGTTCTTCGGATAGACGAAGGGCTGGCCGATCGAGTACTTGTAGGCCATGGCCGCGAGCGTCGGCATCTTGGCGATCATGCGGATGGAGGCGATCATCCGCTGGTTCTCGTCGGTGATGTCCGTCGAGTCGTGGTAGAAGGCCGAGAGGGCGCCGACGGAGGCGACCATCACCGCCATCGGGTGTGCGTCGCGGCGGAAGCCGGTGAAGAACCGGTTCATCTGGTCGTGCACCATCGTGTGGCGCGTGACGCGGTAATCGAAGTCGGCCTTCTGGGCCTCGGTCGGCAGGGCGCCGAACAGCATCAGGTAGCAGGTCTCGAGGAAGTCGCCCTGCTCGGCGAGCTGCTCGATCGGGTAGCCGCGGTAGAGCAGCACGCCCTCGTCACCGTCGATGTAGGTGATCTTCGATTCGCACGAGGCGGTCGAGGTGAAGCCGGGATCGAAGGTGAAGGCGCCCGTCTGCGCGTAGAGCTTGCCGATATCGACGACGTCCGGCCCGATCGTGCCGGATTTCACCGGCAGGTCGATCTGCTTTCCGTCCACGGTGATGGTGCTGGTGGCGCTCATGGGACGTGGACCCTTCTAGTGGGACGTGACGAGGCCGGACCCGCTCCCCCGAGGCGACCCCGGACCGATGAGCGCACCGCAGTTTTTGCAGTTGCTCACAGAACCCTCGGTTAGCCGAACGGCACTGCAGCGGCAACGGGGCGGGTGACAAAGCCCGCCCCCCGCAATGCGAAAAACGGGCCGCCGGAGGGTGTTCCGGCCGCCTCAGCCCTGCGGCACCTGATCGCCCAGCCGGGCGAGGCTCTCGGCGCGGCCCAGCACGGCCATCACGTCGAACAGGGGCGGGGAGGTCGTGCGCCCGGTGAGGGCCGCCCGCAGGGGCTGGGCCACCTGCCCGAGCTTGCAGCCGGTGGCCTCGGCGTGCTGGCGCACGGCGCCCTCGGTGGCCGCCGCGCTCCAGTCGGGCAGGGCCTCGAGGGCCGGCAGCACGGCGGCGATCCGGGCGCGGCCCTCGTCGGAGAGGAGGGCGCGGGCCTTCTCGTCCGGCACCAGCGGCCGGGCGGCGGTGAGGTAGTAGGCGCTGTCGAGGAGTTCGATCAGCGTCTTCGCCCGCTCCTTCAGCCCCGGCATCGCCAGGGTCAGGGCGTCCCGGAGGTCGCCGGGCAGGGGCGAGGGGATGCCGCGCTCCCCGCCGACATGGGGCAGGATCGCCTCGATGGCGGCCACGAGGTCGGCATCCGCGCTCTGGCGGATGTAGAGGCCGTTGAGGTTGGCGAGCTTGGCGAAATCGAACCGGGCGGGGGAGCGCCCCACCGCGCCGAGGTCGAAGGCCGCCACCATCTCCTGCGTGGAGAACACCTCCTGGTCGCCGTGGCTCCAGCCGAGCCGGACGAGGTAGTTGCGCAGGGCCGAGGGCAGGTAGCCGAGGTCGCGGTAGGCCTCGACGCCGAGCGCCCCGTGGCGCTTCGAGAGCTTGGCCCCATCCGCCCCGTGGATCAGCGGGATGTGCGCCATGCGCGGCGCCTCCCAGCCGAGCGCCGCGAAGATCTGGCTCTGCCGGGCGGCGTTGGTGAGGTGGTCGTCGCCGCGGATGATCTGCGTGACGCCCATGTCGTGGTCGTCCACCACCACGGCGAGCATGTAGGTCGGCGTCCCGTCCGAGCGGAGCAGGACGAGGTCGTCGAGATCGCGGTTCGCCCAGGTGACGCGGCCCTGCACCGCGTCGTCCACCACCGTCTCGCCCTCGGTCGGCGCCTTCAGGCGGATCACCGGCCGCACGCCCTCGGGGGCCTCGGACGGGTCGCGGTCGCGCCAGCGCCCGTCGTAGCGCAGCGGGCGGCCCTCGGCGCGGGCCTGCTCGCGCATCTGGGTCAGCTCGTCCGGCGTGGCGTAGCAGCGATAGGCGCGGCCGGCCGCCACCAGGCCCTCCACCACCTCCCGGTGGCGCTCGGCCCGGGCGAACTGGAACACCACGTCGCCGTCCCAGTCGAGGCCGAGCCAGGCCATGCCCTCCAGGATCGCGTCGATCGCCGCCTTGGTCGAGCGCTCGCGGTCCGTGTCCTCGATGCGCAGCAGCATCCGCCCGCCATGGTGGCGGGCGTAGAGCCAGTTGAACAAGGCGGTGCGCGCCCCGCCGATATGCAGGAAGCCGGTGGGGGAGGGGGCGAAGCGCGTGACGACGGCTGACGACATCTGTATTTTCGGACTGGCGGAGGGGTCGGCGGCGGCCGGGGCCCGGATTGCGGTGGAAAGCGCGGCGGCGGGGGATCGATCCCCGCTCGCGTCGTCGCCTCGGTGCGGATCGCTCGGGCCGACAGGGCATTGCTCCGCCCGCCGGGTCAAGTGCCCTGGGGGTGAGATCGCTTCATTCCGGTCCGAAGGCTGTCCCCCGGGCGCTGCGGCGGGTTAGGAATCCGGCGGCGCCTGCGGCATCGTGGGCGGGCACGCGGGTGGCGGGGATGCGGGGGATCGGCGCGGGGACGATCGGGGGCTCGGCCTCCCTCGTCCGCGTGTCCGACCGGGCGCTCCTCGCCCTGCGCGGCCGCTTCCTCGACGCCCTCGCCCGGGAGGCCGGGCAGCGGCGGCTCTTCCCCTGGCTCGCCGTCGCCTTCGGGGCCGGCATCCTCGTCTTCTTCGCCGCCGCCGACGGGTCCCCCTTTCTGCCCGCGCCGCTGATCGCGGGGGCGGCCTGCCTCGCCCTCGCCGGGCGGCTCGGGGCGCGGCCGGGCCTGCTCGCCCTGAGCCTCGGCCTCGCCTTCGGCTGCTTCGGCTTCGCCGCCGCCGCGTGGCGGGTCCAGCGCGTCGCCGCGCCCGTGCTGACGCGGACGCTCGTCGCGCCCCTGGCCGGCGTGATCGAGGCCCTGGAGGAGCGCGAGGAGGGCGCGCGGCTGATCCTGCGGGTCGAGACCCTCGGGACGCTCCCCCCGGAGACGCGCCCGCACCGGGTGCGGGTGACCGTCCGCAAGGCGCCCCCGCTCCGGCCGGGGGACGCCCTGAGCGCCACGGCGCGGCTGCTGCCCCCGCCCGAGGCGGCCCGGCCCGGCGGCTACGACTTCGCCCGGGACGCCTACTTCCAGGGCATCGGCGCGGTGGGCTCGCTGGTGGGCGCGATCGCGGTGCGGCCCGCCGCCGATCCGCCCCTGGGGCTGCGCCTCGCCGCCGCCCTGGACGACGCCCGCAACAGCCTGACCCGGCGGATCGCCGACGGCTCCGGCGGCCAGCCCGGCGCCGTCGCCGCGGCCCTCGTCACGGGCAAGCGCGGGCTCATCGGCCCCGCGGCCAACGACGCCCTGCGCGCGGCCGGCATCTACCACGTGGTAACGTCTTCAAGGGCCTTAAGCCGCTGTATCTGCAGGTAGGGTCGACGTTACGTCCGCAATCGTCTGGAACTGCTCCAGCAGTTCCGGATAGTTGTCTGTCAGAAATCGATACATCGAACGATTAGCGAGTAGCTTCTTCAGGTATCCTTTGGCGACCGTCAGGTGCAGGTTGTCTCGACTGAACGACTCCTGCACTTCGCCTACGGCTGATTGTAGGTTGTCCAGCTCCCGCTCCAGCCGCGCCATCGCGGCCGGGGTTACATTCTTGGGTGTCGGCTTCGAACCGACAACGAGATCCGCTAGCGGGGTGCCAGCCAGTATGGCGGACGCGTAGGCCACGCTAAAATTGTTGTGCTGGACCATCAACTCGGCGGCGGCCATCTGGCGCAGTGGCTTCATCTTCCGAAGGATGTCGAACACTGAGAGTGGACAGTGCCTATCGTTGAGCTGCGAAACGGCCTCGGCGCAGATGCCGTCGAGCATCTTCACGCGCCGCTTCACGCTGGCCGCCTCCAGGGACATGGCGGCGGCGATCTTCGCCTCTGGCACGCCCCGCTCCAAGGCCCGCAGGATCATGGCTCGCTGCATCACCGGTGAGATCCGGTTGACGCTACGGTTGTAGGTCAGAGCCTCGTCGTCCGTAGACACAAGGCACTCGACGTCGGTCCGGCCCTCGTCCTTGAGGATCTCCACCCGAAGGTGGCCATCGAGGAGGAGGTAACGGCCCGGGGTTGCGGGATCGCGGGCGACGACTGGCGGCTCCACTAGGCCGATCTCCCGGATGGATTGGGCTATCTGAGCGTACTTGTGGCTCGCCTTCAACGTTGGCCGCAGCGTCTTGACTGGCATCAGCGCGGCGATTGGCACGACGAGCAACTCGGGCTCGAACCCAAGTATAAAGTTACGTTTCTCGACCGCGCTCATGCCAGCCTCCGGGAGACGCGGGCGTCGAGGTCGGCCGGCATGCTGTCGAGGCGTTCGGTGCAGAGCAGGGTTACAAAGTTTCCGTCCTCCTTGAGCCGACGCAGGGCCTCGACCACGAACATCAGCCGGGACTGCGTAACCTCGGCCTTTTTTACAAAGACCCGCTGACGGTCAGCCTCTTGCTGGAAGACGCGTAGCAGTGCGGCAGTCGAGGTTGGACGCCGAGGCTGCTGCTTCTTGCCATAGGGGTTGTCGTCAGCCTTGCGCCCCCGTCTGCTACGGGCATCAAGGAGGCGGCGCACCTTGACGAGCTTGCCACCAGATAGCTTACCCTCAGCGTAGGCCTGCGTGAGAAGGCCTTGCATACCCTCTTCGTCGGTCCGCGCGATTTCCGCGGCGACACTCAGCGGTAGGACGCCGTTCTCGACCGCGGCAAGGAGGCGTTCCTCGCCCCGCTCGATCAGGCCACCGACCATGTTGACCCACTGCTGCGTGCATCCGATCTTGGCCGCGATCTGAGCGTCAGAGTAGCCGCGCTTCCGCATGGTTCCGACGTCGTGGAGGAGGTCCGCGGGGCGGTGCTGCCGCCGGGCGCAGTTCTCAACCAAGCTCATAACCAGACAGTCCTGCTCGCTGGCCTCTACAATCACGGCAGCGACCTCTGTCTGCCCGAGGGCGACGCAAGCCTTGAGGCGCCCCTCGCCGCACACGACACCATAGGCTGCGGATCCGTCACCCGACGGAATGCGAGTGACGGTTATCGGGCGCTTCAAGCCCACTGCGCCGATGTTCTCGACGATTTCCCTAAATTTGCGCTTCTCGCGGGCACGAGGATTAAGCACTGTGATCCTGTCGATCGGGATCATGGCGACCCGCCTGCTGACCACTTCCTCCATCATGCCGCCTCCGTAAGCGTGGCCCTGGCGGCCAGCGAGAAGAAGAATCCGAGGTCGTCGAATCGGTAGCCGTCGAGCAAGAGCCCGTTCCACTCCGCAAGGCGGAGGCGCGGCTCCATCATGTCGATGCGCGGCAGGACGTAGTAGTCGAGTGGCGCGGCGTTCTCCGGCCCCATGCGCACGGCGACGGTGACGTCGGGGGCGATGCCAGCATCAAGGCGTATCCGCCATCGCGCCGAGCCGGCCGCGGTCTCTTGATACCGAGCGATCACAACCGAGGCGGTGAACTCGCCGTTGCACGTAAGCAGATCCGTCGCTGGATCGCGGAGGACCTCGCCCCCTGCGCCTTCCAGCCCCGCCACGATCATCGCAACCACTTCGGGGTGAAGGGAGCGCAGGCGACGGTTGACCTCTAGATAGCGGTAGTCGCGGTCCGGTCCGTAGCCAACGAGCCGGTAGGCCCGCAGCAAGCTCCCGAAGCGGCGCCTATAGACGCTGCTCGATGGCATGTCGTCGCGCTCGTCGATGACGAGGCTCGAAAGGGCCCCCGTGGCGCGCAGCAGTTCCGTCAGCAGGGCCAGCAGTTCCCCATCATCGAACCGGCGGCATCGTTCCTCGACGATGGCCCTGGCGCGCTCGAAGACATGGGTTTCTACCAGGGGCGTGAAGGCGCCCTTGGCTACAACCCACAGCGAGGGGTCGTTCGCAGTCCGGCGCTGCCTCAGCTTGCAGGACACGCGGTTGAAGACGTTATCGCCGACGTATTTTGCGTTCGTAAGTACCTGGTGGACTGTGCCCCTCGTCCAAGCACGACCGAGATCCGTTGCGATCCCGTCGCGGTTGAGCCCATCGGCAATCTCGCGCTCGCCTACGCCGGACGTGAACAAGCAGTACATGCGCCGTACAGTCGCCACCTCCTGGTCCGGGCCGGGGACGAGGACGACGCGGTCGGTCTGAAGGCTCTTCCGCTCACCTTGAGCGAGTTCGGCCTTGACGCCCCCATGCTCGTCGACGAGGAGCCGCCGTAGGCCGTAGCCAGCCATCCCGCCCTGCCGATAGCCGCGCTGGACCAGTCTGCACTGGCCGGCGAAGACCTTGACTGACAGCTCACGGCTGTACTCCCCCGCCATCACGCGCTTTACCGCTTTGAGCAGGGTGGAGCCGATGCTGCCGTCGTTGTCGAACTGCTCGGCGCAGTAGTGCACGGTAATGCCGGCGCGGCGGCATACATGTTCGTGGTAGGCTCCCTCGTCTGCGTCCTGGAAGCGTCCCCATCGGCTCACGTCGTAGACGAGGATGGCCTGAAAATCGGGGGCGCCAGACGTGACGTCAGCCATCAGCCGCTGCAGCGCCTCGCGTCCATCCATGGTTAGGCCGCTGCGCCCGGCATCCTCGTAGGTTCTGACGATCTCGAAGCCCCGAGCCTCAGCGAAGCGGCGGATGCGTTCCAGCTGGTTCTCGGTCGAGTACCGCTGGAGATCGGTCGACATGCGCACGTAGGCGACCGCCGGGGCGGCCTCGTCTCCTGAGTTGCCCCTTGTCCTACCCAGACCCACGCCCCGCTCCCTAGCAACCTTGCAGCCGGGACACCGGCCAAAATCCGCGTCTTGGCGTAGCTAGGCACAGGAGCGTGGAATGTCCTTTCCGAAGACGGGCAAGTTCCTTCGGGGCGAAGACGAGGTCTCGTTTGCCGCGATGGTGTCTACGGTGCTTAGAGGTGCGCCGGGCGAACGCCCGGCATCGGTCAAGCAAGTCGCACGATGGACCGGGGCCGGCGAGCGGACCGTGAAGAACTGGTTCTCCGGAACCTGCGCCCCGCGGGGCCACCATTTCCGCAGCCTTGTCCAACATTGCCCCGAAATGCTCGAAGCATTTCTCGCCTCCGTCGGGCGAAGGGACCGGATTGCGTTCGCCCGGGTGGAGGAAGCCCGTGAGCGGCTTCGCGAAGCCCTCGCGGTCTTGGACTCAATGACACCGGACGATAAGTCGAATAGCTGACCGTCGCTCGCGCTGGCCGGACCAACGTAGGTAGGACGAACATCCGACAAGCGTAGCGTACAGTTCCAACTTCCCGCCACGCCCGTCGTGTTGAAGTTGGGCTGCCCGGTCCAAGCGGCAGGTTCACTAGCTCCCAGCGTGAACGCAGCGTTCGTGCGACGCTCACGTTGCTTGGGCAAACGGGCCTGAAGCATTCCGCTGGATGCGAAGATGCCGAGCTAGAACACCAGGCCGTTCTCGACTTTTTATGCCGGCCAACTCGCAACCACGTCGTCTCGATCTCCGGTCTGCACATGGTGCTGGCGGCGGGCGTGGTGTTCTGGATCGTCCGGGCGGCGCTCGCGCTGGTGCCGCACTGCGCGGTGTTCTGGCCGGTCAAGAAGATCGCCGCCGCGGCCGCCATGGCCGGGGCGAGCGCCTATTGCGCCTTCTCCGGCTGGGACATCGCCGCCGAGCGCAGCCTCGTGATGACGCTCATCATGCTCGGGGCGATCCTCGTGGACCGGCCCGCCCTGTCCATGCGCAACCTCGCCCTCGCCACGCTGATCTGCCTCGGGCGGGAGCCGGAGGCCCTCCTCGGCCCGAGCTTCCAGATGTCCTTCGGGGCGGTGGCGGGGCTCGTCGCCTGCGCCCGGCTCATCGACGGGCGGCTGTTCGCGAGCCCCGGGGCGGGGCGCCTCGCCCGGGCCGCCGGCCTCGTCGCCCGGGGGATCGTCGGCACGCTCGCCACCACCCTCGTGGCCCAGGTCGCCACGGCGCCCTTCGCCACCTACCACTTCCAGACGGTGCAGCCCTTCGGCGTCCTCGGGAACGCCCTGACGCTGCCCCTGGTGTCCTTGGTGGTGATGCCCTGCGCCGTCCTCGGCACCCTGGCCTATCCCTTCGCCCTCGACCGCCCGGTCTGGTGGGTCATGGGGCAGGCGGTGGCGGGCATGCTCGCCATCTCGGAATGGATCGCCGGGTTCGGCCGGGCGGTGGTCGTGGTCCCCGCCTTCGGGACGGGGGCCCTGCTGCTGCTCGCGGTGGCGCTGCTCCTGGCGACCCTGCCCGCCACGGGCCTGCGCCGCCTCGCCCTCGTCCCCGCCCTGGCCGGGCTCGCCCTGGCGGCCTTCCCGCCGCGGCAGGACCTCTACGTGGATCGCCAGGGCACCGGAGCCGCCCTGCGCGGGGCGGACGGGCGGCTCGCCGTGCTCGGCAAGCCCTCGGGCTTCGTGCTGGAGCAATGGCTGAAGGCCGACGGCGACGGACGCCGCGCCAGCGACCTCCTGGCCGCCCCGCCGCAGGGGCGCTGCGACCGCCTCGGTTGCACCGCCATTATGCCGGACGGCCGGGCCGTGGCCCTGGTCCAGGATCGCCGGGCCTTCCCCGAGGATTGCGCCCGCGCCGCGGTGCTGATCAGCGCCCTCGCGGCCCCCCCGGATTGCGCGGCCCCGGTGATCGTCGACCGGCGGAACCTCTCGTCCCGCGGCGCCGCCTCCCTGAGGCTGCACCCCGCCGGAGTCACGGCGACCTACGCCCACCCGGACGGCCGCACGCCCCCCTGGCGCCCCCCGATGCCGGCCCCGGACCCGTGAAGGGCCCGGGATCCCGGAGGACGGCGCCCTTCGCGGGGGCCTGGGGGCCGCTCCCCGGCCCCGGCCTCAGTACCGGCGCACGAGGCTCACGAGCCGGCCCTGGATCCGCACCCGGTCGGGGCCGAGCACGCGGGTCTCGTAGGCGGGGTTCGCGGCTTCGAGGGCGATGGAGGAGCCCCGGCGGCGCAGCCGCTTCAGGGTCGCCTCCTCGTCATCGATCAGGGCGACGATGATGTCGCCGGTGTTGGCGGTCTCCTGCTTGCGGATCACCACGAGGTCCCCGTCGAGGATGCCGGCATCGACCATCGAATCGCCGCGCACCTCCAGGGCGTAGTGCTCGCCGCCGGCCAGGAAGTCCGGCGACATGGTCACCGTATGGCTCTGGTTCTGGATCGCCGCGATGGGCGTGCCGGCGGCGATCCGCCCCATGACGGGAATCGAGACGCCGCGGAACTCCTCGTAGGCCCGGGGCTGGGCCGGGGCGGCCGGGGGGAGCTTCGACAGCCCGCCCTCCACCACGCTCGGGGTGAAGCGCCGCGGCTCGGGCGCGGCGGCGGCGGCCGCCTCCGCGGCCTCGGCCCCGCGGCCCAGGGCGTCCGGCAGGCGAATCACCTCGATCGCCCGGGCGCGGTTCGGCAGGCGGCGCAGGAAACCGCGCTCCTCCAGGGCCGTGATCAGACGGTGGATGCCGGATTTCGACTTGAGGTCGAGGGCGTCCTTCATCTCATCGAAGGAGGGCGGCACGCCGCATTCCTGCATCCGCTGCTGGATGAAGCGCAGGAGGTCCAGCTGCTTGCGCGTGAGCATCGTTCGGGTCTCGCAGAATGGCGGCGGGCGCACTGAAACAAATCGCGAACAGGTTAAGCGTTCCGCAAGTGTTCCGCAAGTGACAAGCTCGGCCGCGGCGGCATGTCCGGGGCCGCGGCCGTGGCGCGCGGCGCCGGCCTCACTGCGACATGGTCGAGTAGATCGCCTTCGCCCCGCGGTCGAAATAGCGGTTCGGGAGGCCGTGGCCCGGCTGGACCTTCAGGGCCAGGGCGCTGGCGAGCACCTCGTCGGCATAGTGGGGGATCTGGCGCCGGGCCGCCTCCGCCTTCATCGCCTCGGCCTTCGCGCCCCGGGCCCGGCAGACGATGATCGGCACGCCGCCTTCGCTGGCGACGTAGCGGAGCCCGGCCGCCACGCCGCGGCCCACCACCAGCACGGTCGCCCGCGCGAGCCCCGTGCGGGGTAGCCCGGCCGCCTCCTGCCGGTGGCGGCGGTGGGCGCCCCGCACATGGGGATCGCCCTCCTGCTCCTTGAACTCCCGCTTCTGCTCGCTCAGGCTCATCTTCATGTCGCGCAGGAACAGCCAGCGCTGGATCAGCACGTCGGCGACGCCCGCGGCGAGGAAGGCGCCGACCCCGATCCCGAGCAGGAGCTTGGTCTGGGTGCCGATCACGTGGCTGAAGCAGTTCAGGCCGCAGGTCGGCATCAGGACCAGGGTCCGCCAGGTCCCGCGCAGGACGACGAACAGGGAGCCCCCCAGGAGCAGCGCCTTCACCAGCGACTTGGCGAGCTCGACCACGCCCTTCACGCCGAACAGGCGCTTGAAGCCCGCGATCGGGTTGAGGCTGTCGAGCTTCGGCTTGAGGGGATCGAAGGAGAGCACCACCCCCTGATTGGCGATGACGCTACCGACGACCACCGCGGCGAGCACGCAGGCGAGCATCGGCACGACCATGGCGATGGCCAGATCGGCGAGGCCGGCGGCGACCTGCGGCACCGCCACGGAGAACGGCTCGTTCTGCACCGTGAAGACCTGGACCATGGCCTCGCGCCACCGGTCCGTCAGGGCGCCGCCCCGCGCCATCAGGTACAGCGAGGCGGCGGCGAGCCCCAGCCCGGCGACGAGATCCTTGCTCTTGGCGATCTGCCCCTTCTTGCGGGCGTCGCGGAGCTTCTTCTGGCTCGGGGGGAGGGTCTTCTCCTCGCTCGAGTCGCCGCTCACCGCAGGAACTGTCCGAGCCGGGCGGCGAGGGTCCGGGTCGTAGCCACCTCCGCGCCGACATACGCGAACAGGGCGTTCACGTAGACGAGCAGGAACAGCACGGCCGCCACGTTCTTCAGCGTCGGGGCGAGGTCGTTGAGCTGGAGCTGCGAGGCGAAGCGGCCGAGCAGCGCGGCGCAGAGGTCGAGGAGCAGCATCAGCGCGATCACCGGCCCGGCGATGAGCACCGCCATGCGCATGATGCGGTCGACCACGCGGCCCACCTCCGTCATCGCGGCGATATCGGTGTTGGGCAGGGCATGGCCGATCGGCCAGAGGGCGTAGCTCCCGTAGAGCACCTCCACCACGGCGTTCAGCCCGCCCGCCGCGACGAACATCGTGATCGCCAGGAGGCCGAGGAGCAGGCCCAGGGCGGAGCTCTGCGACTTGGTCGAGGGGTCGTTCGGCCCGGCCGGGTTGGAGTTGCCGCGCTGGCTGTCGATGAGTTCGCCGACCGCCGAGAGCACCCAGAACGGCGCCCCCAGGAGGAAGCCGATCAGGAAGCCCACGAACAGCTCCTTGAGCCCGAGCCCGGTGAGCTGCATGACCGGGATCTCCCCGGGGCCGAGGCTGCGCTGGAAGGCGCCGACCACCGGTAGGGTCAAGGTCAGGGCGAAGGTGAGGCGGACCATGGTGCCCATCTCGGCGCGGGTGAAGACGGGCAGGATCAGGAGGAGGCCGACCGGCCGGCCCATCCCCAGGGCGACGACCGGCACCCAGCGCAGCACCTCGATGACGAGGGCCGTGATCGCCGCGTAGGTCTGGGGATCGAGCGCCGTCGGCACGGGCGGCCTCAGCCCCGCCGTGTCAGGGAGGGGAAGTCCGTGAAGACCTGCGCGGCCCCCGCGAACAAGGGCGCGGAGAGGACGGGGGCGAACAGCGCCAGCACCGCGATGACCACCAGCAGCTTCACCGTCTGCGGCATGGTCTGGTCCTGGATCTGCGTCACGGCCTGGAGAAGGCCGACGACGAGCCCGGCGACGAGGGCCGCGCCGAGGGGCGGCAGGGCCAGGATCATGAACTGGGCGAGCGCGTTGCTCATGTACATCTGGACGCTGGCGCCATCCATGCCAGTCTCTCCTCTCGCGGTGGGGTTCAGGGGGCGATCGCGTAGCTCAGCACGAGGCCGTGCAGCAGCCGCGACCAGCCGTCGATGGCGATGAACAGGAACAGCTTGAACGGGATCGAGATCGTGTTCGGCGAGACCGACGACATGCCCATCGCCATCAGGATCGTCGTCACCACGAGGTCGATGACGATGAACGGCAGGTAGAGCAGGAAGCCGATCTCGAAGCCGCGCTTCAGCTCCGAGATCAGGAAGGACGGCACCAGGATCCGCAGGTCGTCCGGCACCAGGGATTCCTGGGCCTCCTCGGGCCAGACCCGCCGGGTGGCGTCGAGGAAGAACTGGCTCTGCTCGGGGCTGGCGAAGCGGCCGAGATACGCGCGGATCGGCTCCTGCACCCGGCGGGCCGCCGCCAGCCAGTCCTCGACGGACTGGTAGGCCAGCTGGGGCTCGGAGGCCGCCTGGAACACCTTCTCGGCCACCGGCGCCGAGATGTACACGGTGAGGATCAGCGCCGCGCCGTAGAGCACCATGTTGGGCGGAATCTGCTGCGTGCCCAGGGCGTTGCGCACCAGGAAGAGCACCACCGCGATCTTCATGAAGGCCGTGGTCGTCACCACCACGAAGGCGAGCGACCCGAGCCCGAGCGTGGTCGCGAGGAGGGCGAGGATACTCGGGTGGACCTCGCCCATGTCAGGCGCCCCGATCCTGCCCGAACAGGCGGACGACCCGCACGCCGAGCCGCTCGCCCAGCTTGACGATCTCGCCGCGCCCGATCCGCGCCCCGTTCGCCACGAGATCGACCGCCTCGTCCGGTGCCAGCCCGAGATCGAAGACGTGGCCGGGGCCGATGCCCCTGAGCTCCCCGACGGTGACGGTTCGCCGCCCCAGCTCGAAGGCCAGGGTCACGCCCACGGCGTCGAGCTCCGCCTCGCCCCCCATGGCCGGCGCCCCGGCCTTCCTCGTCCCCTGTGCCATCGTGGTGTCCCCGGTTCCCTCCCCCCCGGCCGGGATCGGCCGGAACGGGGTCGTCAATGTCGCCCCGTGCCGGTCGGCCGTCGCGGCGTGGCCCGTGCCGAGGACGAGGCGGATCTCGCCCCGGTCGAGGTGCCAAAGGTCGGGCAGCACCACGTCGCCGGGGGCGAGCCCGGCGAGGTGGCGCAGGGTCAGCCGCGTATGCCCGGCGACGGCGGCGACCGGCACGGGCAGGTCGGCCAGGGAGGCGGGTTGCGCCGGCAGCGCCTCGACCAGCGCCAGAACCGCCGCCCGACCCTCCTCCCCGGACGGGTCGAGGTCGAGTTCGGCCGCGAAGTCCGCGTCGCCGAGCGCCCCGTCGAGGAGGAGCGTCACCGCGCCGGGCCGGCTCGCGGGGGCCGCCAGCGCGACGACGTGAAGGCCCGTCCAGGCGATCCGCTCCGCGGCGTCGAGGAGGGGGGCGAGGGCGAGTTCGACGAGGAGCGGGCCGGCCGGGACCGTGGCGAGATCCGCCTGCACCGCCCGCACGAGCCGGTCGAGGATCGCCGCCGGCAGGCGCAGGGCGACCCGGTCGTCCCCGCCGAGGCCGAAGACGATCTCCATCGCATCCGGCGCAGGCGCGGCCGGGCAGGGCCGGATGCCCGCGGGGGCGAGGCGGAGCGCCACCCCCTCGACCACCGCCGACAGCGCCTCCCGCGGCGTTGCGAGCCGGTTGACCAGGGGGAGCACGGCCAGGCCGATCCGCGTCCGCGGCGTGAAGCGCCGGCGCGACGGGGCGGCCCTCACGCGCGGACCTTCGCGGCGCCGAGCCGGTCCGAGGTCTCGTCCTCGGCCACGGATTCCTCCGCCCGTTCGCTCGCCGCGCGGCGGGCCGACAGGATGCGGGCCCGCACCCGGTCCCACCGCCGCGTCTCCCCCATCCGCGCGGCGTGTCGCGCACGGGCCCGCGCGAGGGCGTTCTGCGCCGTCTCGGCCTCCGCCTCGCGCGCCTCCACCGCCGTGCGGGCGGCGGCGACCTCCTCGGTCAACCCCGCGATGCGCAGGCGGCCCTCCACGAGCACCGTGAGGCCGACGGGCGCGGCCTCCTCGAGCCGGGCGTGGAAATCCCGCTCGCCCGCCTCGCGGGCGGCCTCCCGGGCGGCCACCTCCCGCACGGCGTCGGCCGTGCGCGCCTCCGCCTCCTCCCGCGCGGCGGCGCGGGCGCGGACGACCCGGCGCGCCTCCTCCTCCCGGCGCCCCCGCAGGGTCGCGAGGCGCGCCAGATCGACCGGCCTCACGCGATGAGCCGCTGCATCCATGCGACGCTCTCCTCGAAGCTGGTGGTCTCGGCCTCCCCCTGCCGCAGGAAGGCCCGGAGGTCGCCGATCCGCGCGATGGCGGTGTCGGTGAGCGGGTCGGAGCCCGCCTTGTACTCGCCGACCTGCACGAGGAACTCGGCCTCCTGATAGCGGGCCAGCAATTCGCGGAACCGGGCGGCGGCCTTCACATGGGCCGGCGCGGCCACGGCGTTCATCACGCGCGAGCGGCTGACCAGGACATCGACGGCGGGGTAATGGCCCTGCGCGGCCAGGCTCGGCGAGAGCACGATGTGGCCGTCGAGGATGCCGCGGGTCTCCTCGGCGATCGGGTCGCCGCTGCCGTCGCCCTCCACGAGCACGGTGTAGAAGGCGGTGATCGAGCCCGTCGCGCCGGGCCCCGCCCGCTCCATCAGGCCCGGGAGGCTGGCGAAGACCGAGGGCGGGAAGCCCCGCCGCGTCGGCGGCTCGCCCGCCGCCAGCCCGATCTCGCGCAGGGCACGGGCGAAGCGGGTGACGGAATCCATCAGCAGCACCACCCGGCGGCCCTGATCGCGGAAATGCTCGGCGATGGCGGTGGCGGCGTAGGCGGCCTGCATCCGCTCGATGGCCGCGCGGTCCGAGGTCGCCACGATCAGGACGCTGCGGGCCATGCCCTCGGCGCCGAGGTGGCGCTCGACGAAGTCGCGCACCTCGCGCCCGCGCTCGCCGATCAGGGCGACGACGCAGACATCGGCCCGCGCGCCCTTCACGATCTGCGCCAGGAGGGACGACTTGCCCCCGCCCGGCTCGCCGTAGATGCCGAGCCGCTGCCCGTCGCCCACGGTGAGCAGGCCGTCGATCACCCTGACGCCGAGGGGCATCGGCTTGGAGATGAGCTGCCGCTCCAGCGGGTTCGGCGCGGTGCCGCGCAGGGAGCGCGTCGGGGCGCCCTGGAGGGAGGCGCCGCCGTCGAGGGGCAGGCCGCGGCTGTCGAGGATGCGCCCCAGGAGGGCCTCCCCCACGGGGACCTCCACCATCCGGCCGGTGGGCAGCACCTCGGTGCGGGAGGACAGGTTCTCGAGCGCCCCGATGGGGGTGAGGATCGCGGTGTCCTCGTTCAGGCCCACCACCTCGGCTTCGAGGCTGAAGCCGCCCTGCGGATCCTCGAGCCGGCACAGTTCGCCGATGCGCACGCCGGGGACGACGGCGTGGATGATCGTGCCGACGGCGGCGGTGATGCGACCGCGCACCGGCCGCATGTCGAGGGTGCGGACGGCCTCCCGCAGACGCGGCATCACATCCGCCAGGCCGGCATCCGCCCGCCCGTCCGGTGCGGGGGCCGGCTCTCTCCGGACGCTCATGGGCGACAGCCACTCATGGGCGGGGCCCGTCCTCGACCTTCAGGAGCCCCCGGCGCAGGGCGCGCAGCTGGGCCTCGACGCCGAGTTCCACCCGGCCGACCGCGCTGCGCAGGGTGCACTCCCCCGGCGCGAGGCTCGGGTCCCCCTCGATCCGCAGGGGCAGACCGTCGGGCCCCTCCAGCGCGGCCCGCACGGGCTCGATCTCGCCCGGCGAGACCCGCAGGACGGCCTGGGCGTCGGGCCGGAGCCGGTCCAGGGCGTGGCGGACCGCCCGGGCGATGCGGTCGCCCGGCTCGAAGGCGCCGACGATCCCGGCGACGAGGCCGTGGACGAGGGCGGGCAGGTCCCGTTCCAGCGCCGCGAGGTGATCGGCGGCCCGCGCCGCCGTCTCGGCCACGAGGCGCGCCGCCTCCTCCGCGCCGGCCGCGCGGCCCTCCGCATGGCCCCGCGCCCGCTCCTGTTCCAGGAACTCGCGCGCCCATTCCCTCACCTCGGCCTCATGCGCCCTCGCGGCCGCGAGGGCTTGGGCGGCCTCGCCCCACAGCCCGGTCTCGCCGGCCGGCACGACGGGGCCGGTCGGCCGCAGGCGCGGCGCGGGCGGGGCGGCGTCAGTCACCGGTGCCGCCCTCCGCGGGGGCATAGGAGCGGGCGACGGCGTCCATCACCGCATCCGCCTCGGCCTCGAACCCGTCCGCCGCCGCCTCGATGGCCGTGCCCGGCGGCAGCCCCAGGAGGATCGCCGCGCGGAGCGGCCCGGGCCGGCGCCACAGCCATGCGCCGAGGCAGGCCTCGCCCTCGCGCAGGATCGCCCCGGCGAGGTCGCCGCCATGGTCGCGGGGGCGGGCGTCGGCACCGTGGCGCAGGCCGAGGAGATGGGCCTCCCGTCCGATCGCCGCCACCAGGGCCGCGACCGCGGGGCCCGTGAGCACGCTGCGGATCGCCCGCCCGTGCAGGACGGCGCCCGCCCGGCGGGCCGCCTCGGCCGGATCGGCGATGAGCCACGCCGGCGCCCCCGGCCCGGCCCCGTCGGCCCCGAGGTGATTTGCGATGCGCCCCCGCAGGCGGTCGCAGGCCAGGAGGCGGGCGACCGTGGCATCGGTCAGCCGTCCGTCCAGGGCGGCGCGCACCCGGTCGGGATGGATCGGCACGCCGTGCGACGCGGGAACAGCCATCCGCCCCTCAGGCCACGCGCTTCAGGGCCGGAGGCGCCGCCGGCTTCGCGCCGGGCGGCGGCAGCGCCGCGTCTGGGGCGTCGAGGGGTTCGAGGGCGCCGTATTGCGCCTCCTCCGCCCCGCGCCGCCGCCGGAGATACCAGAAGCCGCCCCCCGCCAGGGCCAGGACGCCCCCGACCCCCGCCACCGCGAGCGCGGCACCGAGCCACCCCGAGCCCTGGTCCTGGGCCTCCGCCTGGAGCGGCCGGAGGATGGCCTCCCGGTCGGGCGAGGGCCGTTCCACCGGCACGAAGACGACCGCGATCTTCTCGTAGTTCAGCCCCTCGATGCTGTTGGCCACCAGCATCTTGATCTGCGGAAGGAGCGCCTTCACCGGGGCGGCCTGGTCGTAGCGGATGAAGACCGAGGCGGAGGAGGGCGTCGCATCCTGCTTGAGCAGATCGTTCTTGGGCAGGACCACGTGGATCCGCGCCGAGAGCACCCCGTCGATGTCGGAGACGGTCTTCGACAGCTCCTGGCTCAGGGCGTAGATGTAGCGCGCCCGTTCCTCGGTCGGCGACGCGATGAGGCCGCCCCCCTTGAACACCTCCCCCAGGGTGGCGAAGGTCTGGTGCGGGTAGCCGCCCGCCTTCAGGATCTCGACCGCGTGCGCGAAGCGGGCCTGATCGACCTGCACGGTGCTCGTGCCGTCCTTCACGGCGACCCGGGCCGCATCGATGCCCCGGTCGAGGAGCAGGGCGACCATCTCGTTCGCCTCGCGCTCCGAGAGCTTGGTGTAGAGGTCGGTCTTGCAGCCCCCGAGCGCCAGCGCCGCCAGGAGCGCGACGCCGCGCAACCACCGGCCGCGCCGGGTCGGGCGAGGGCCCGCCGGGGATGGGATCGACGGCGCTCCGGTGCGGTCGGTCGTCGTCATCGGGACGCGGTCAGCCCTGGGACAGCAGCTTGTTGAGGGAGCCGGTGAAGCTGCCCGTGGTCTTTGTGACCACGGAGACCTGCACCACGTGGCTGCTGACCTGCCGGAGCTGGTTCAGCATGTCGGTGAAGTCGGCGGGCCGGAACCCGTCCGGTTGCCCCCCGGAAGGTCCGGCGCCCGCCGGCCCTTCCGCCGGCGCGGGACGCAGCTGGATCGCCGCCGGCCCCGGCTCGACCCGCGCGACCTGCGGCGCCTGCCCGTACCCGAAGGCGGATGCCGCCGGGCCGGCGCCCTTCGTGGCCGCATCGCCCTTCTGCACCGCGTTCAGCCGGTCGAGCACCCGGTCCCCGATCGAGGGCTCGCTCCGGCGCGGCCTGGCGTTGACCTCCGCCGCGGCCGGGGCGCGCGGCGGCGCCTCGGCCGGGCCGCCGGGGCCGGCCGGGCGCGTCTCGGGCACCGCCCCGGCACCCGCCGGGCGCAGGCTCTCGAAGGATTGGGCCGCATCCGCGCCATGCCCGCCGAAGCCGGCCGCACCGGGGGCGGACGGAACCATGCCGGCCCCGCCGAGACTGGGTGCAATCGCCTCGATCGCCATGCCGCACGCCTCCGCCTGATCTGAACCACCGAACGGATCGTCCGCCGCCGGTCCCGTGGGTGAGGCTAGGGGCCCAAGCTGACCGGAACCTGACGGGCGGCGCCCGTCAGCGAAGCGTTGCATTCCTGGCCTAGGCCGGATTTCCCTGCCGCGGCGGCCCGCTCGACAACGAACGGCCGTTGTCACAATGACCTCGCGCCACCGGTCAGGTGCGAGCATGCCGGCGGGGCGCCGGTCGGGCCGCCGGGCATCCGGTCGGCAAGGTCATCCGGGCGGTAGGGCGGCAGGGAGCGTTCTGGGCATGACACGATCCGACCGGTTCGGCCGCGGTTTCACCGCCTGCGCCGTGGTCCTCGGGAGCATGGCCGTCGGCGGGCTCGGCTGCGCCGCCGCCCCGCTGCGGCTGCCCAATACGGTCTACCGCTATACGGTGATCGATCAGGATCTCGCCGCCGCGCTCCAGGAATTCGGCGCCAACCTGAACCTCAAGGTCAGCATCAGCCCCGAAGTGAAGGGGCAGATCCAGGGGCGGATGCCCGAGGGTTCGCCGCAGGCGTTCCTCGACCGGCTCGCCGGGACCTACAATCTGGAATGGTATTACGACGGCAGCCTTCTCTCCATCACCTCGGCGAGGGAGACCAGGACGCAGCTGCTCGTGTTGGGCCAGGTCCGCTACGAGGCGCTGACGGGCGCCCTCGATTCGCTCCGAATCAGCGATCCGCGCTTCCCGGTGCGGCCCACGCCGGGCAAGGGCGTGGCGATGGTGTCGGGACCGCCGCGCTACGTCGCGCTGGTGGAGCAGACGCTCGCGGGCCTCGCGGCCGAGGAGCAGGCCCGGCCGAAGCCGTCGCAACCGCGGGAAGCCCTCCCCGCCAAGCTCCAGCCGCTCACGGTGTTCAGGGGAAGCCAGACGACGGTGATCCGCGACGACCGGCCCGGATCGACCGTCGAGCCCGGGGCGGACGCGCCCCCGCGCCCGGATGGCGCGGCCCGTCGCTGAAGAGCCCGAATGGGCGACGGCTGGCGCGCGGCCTCGTCAGGTTCTCGACAGGTGAACTTCCTAGGGTCCCGACCAGTGGCGATGCCCACCCGCCCCCCGGTGCGAACCGGGCGGCGCGTGGGCGGAGCCACCGGGTCAACAGGGCCCGTTCGGATGCGGCATCCGGCGCGTCCCGACGATCCCTGGAACGCCCCTCACGAACCGGTCGGACGGGTCGTCAGCTTCGGCTGCCGCCACCCCCGCCCTCAACAGGAGCAACCGATGTCTGGTGCGATCGGGAACCCCGCGGGCGGTGCCGTCGGCGGCGCGACCGGACACGCCGCTGACGCGGCCGAGAAAGCTGAACGGAACGCCAAGGCCTTCGGAAAGATCCTCGACAATATGGCCATGTCGATCGTCACCGCCAGCGACGACGACTCGGAAGAATCGATGGCGGATTTCGACGAAGAGTCCGAATAGTTCCACCGATGGAGCAAGCATCACATCTCGACGCGTCACCACAGGCGAATCGGGTAGATCGACCCTAATCCTCCAATCTATTCGTTGAAAAAAAGGATATAGACATGGCTTCGAGCGTCGGACAGGCAGGCGAATCATACCTCCAGAATCAGGCGAGCGGCGCGACCATCAGCAGCACCGGGGACGACTTCGCGAAGAACCTCGCGGCGCTGGAGGAGGTGAGCCGCGAACAGCAGAGGAAGCAGATCGAAATGCGCAAGGTCGCGGCCATCCTCGGAACCGAGCAGGCCGCCGCCAAGAAGGAAGCCTCGCAGTAAGCGGGTTCGGCCGGGGGCGTCGCGGCGCCCCCCGCACGGCCTCCGTCCCGGACCTCATCCGGTCGGGGACGGAGGCATCCTCGGCCGTGGACGGCCGGGGGCGCAAGAACCGCGAAAGGACGTGAGAGAGCCGTGGCGCGCGCAACCGAAACCGCAACTCCCGAGACGCTTTCATCGTCGCATACGGTCGAGGTCGGAAGCGGGCTGTACCGGGGGGTGATCCAGGATATCGGCGAGGGCCGGTACGTGATCGGCAGCGACGAAGGCGCCGACCTCGTGCTCATGGAGCCCGGCCTCGCACCCCGCCACGCCGCCATCGTGCTGCGCGGGGCGACGGCGCGGGTGGAGGGTCTGGCGGAGGGAGTCTCCATCTCCGGCGTGGGGCCGGTGCCGCCCGGCTCGGCGCGGACCGTCCGGTTGCCGGCCTCCATCGCGATCGGCGGAATCGAGACGGCGTGGCGGGAGCGGGACGCCGCGGGCGCCGACATCCCCGCGGGCGCCGACCTCCCCGCAAGCGACGCCGTCCGCGCGGGCGACGGTCCCCTCGGGCGGCTGCGCCGACGGTTCGGCCACGCCGCTTTGCCCAGCGTCGCGACCGGCGGGCTGCTCGCGCTGTCCCTCATCTTCGCCTTCCCCGGGCCGATCGCCGATGCGGCGGTCCCGGCGGACGTGTCGGCCGGGGATGAGATCCCGCGGATCCGCGCCGCCGCCCCGGCCATGCCGCAATCCGCCCCTCCGGCCGGTCCGAAGCCGGCCGGGAGGCCCGGGGACGCCGCCGCCCCGGATCGCCCCCGCCCGGCGCTCGTCCCCCCACCCCGGCCGGAAACCGCCATCGGCGCGGCCGCCGCCGACCTGCAGCGCCAGGCGCGCGAGGCAGGCCTCGTCGCCGTGCGCATCGACGCCGGCAGCGGCGCGGTCACGGCGAGCGGCTCCGTCGAGCCCGCCCTTTCGGGCCGGTGGGAGAGCCTGCAGCGGTCGTTCGACGAGCGATTCCTCGGCGAGGTCGCCCTGGTGAACAGCGTCGCCGTCAAGACCGAAAAGCTGCCCGCCTCGCTCAGCATCGAAGGCGTCTGGCGGGGCAGCGATCCCTACATCATGCTGCACGGGCAGCGCTATTTCGTCGGCGCGATCGTCGATGGCGGCTGGGCGATCCATTCCATCGAGCAGGACCGGGTGATGCTCGAGCACCAGGGTCGACTCGTGGCGATGCGCTTCTGATCGGATCGCGGTGCCGGCCGAAAAGCTTCGAGGACCCGACATGGCCCGTCTGCCGCGCCGCTCCGCCCTCCCGCCGGGGACGGCCGGACCGGGCAAGCCCGATGGAACGGAACGGATCCCCGGCCCGGGCAGGGGCAGGGCGGCGCCGGCCTTCGACCCGGGATCGATCGTCGGCCGGGGCGGTGTCCGCGACGACCGTCCCCCCCTGGCGCCGGGCGAGGACGTCCCCTTCGACGCCGCCGTCGATGCGGTGTTGGCGGCGGGGGGCATCGACGCCGTCACCCGCCTCAGCCTGAGCGAGGCCCAGCGCGCGGTCGCCGGGGGCGGCGCAGAGCAGGGCGCGGAGGGGCTCGAAGGCGCCAACCTCTCGCACACGCTGTTCCGATTCGTGATGCCACGGCTGCGCCACCCCGAGGTGCTGCGCGCCGAACGGCACAGGACGTTGCTCGAAGGGCTCGCGGACGGCCTCGCGGGCCAGCCGGACGACGGCATCGCCCTGGCGGGGGCGCGGGTCATCCACAGGGAACTGCACCGGCTCGCCCTCCTGCGCACCGCCCGCAACGCGCTGGTCCAGGACTAGGCCGATGTCCCTCGCCCCGATCGCGCGGCGCCTCGACGGCGCCCCCGGCCCCCCGGCGAAGGCGGATTCGCCGGCCGAGCACGGCCGCCCGCTGATCACCCGCGAGCAGCGGGACCTGCTCTGCGCGATGGCCTACACGGCCCTCGGCGTGGGCGATGCCGAGCAGGCGGTCACCTTGCTGAGCCTCGTCCTGCGGGAGGCCCCCGCCGACACCGAGGTGCTGCGCCTCCTCGCCTACGCCCTGGTCCGCAGCGGGAGCGGCGGCCAAGCCCTCGCCGCCCTCGACCGCCTCGCTGAGCTGGAGGCCGGCGCGGCGGCGCCCCCGCTCATGCTGCTGCGCAGCCAAGCCCTGCGCCTCGCGGGCCGGCTGGAGGAGGGGCGGGCGCTGTTCCGCGCCTTCGTGGCGGAACGCCGGTCGGAGGAGCCCCGCCGATGATCGCCGCCACCGCGTCGTTCCTCCGGCGGCTGCCGGCCAGCCCGGACGTGGCGATCGCCCTCGTCGTGATCCTCGCGATCGCGATGATGGTCCTGCCGATGCCGCATATCGTGGTGGACACGCTGATCGGGTTCAACCTCGGCTTCGCCGTGCTGCTGCTGATGGTGGCGCTCTACATGCTGAGCCCGCTGGAATTCTCGTCGCTGCCGGGCATCATCCTGATCTCGACCGTGTTCCGGCTCTCGCTGACGATCACCACGGCGCGGCTGATCCTCGCGGAGGGCGAAGCCGGCGACATCATCCGCACCTTCGGCGAGTTCGTGATCTCGGGGAACCTGATCGTCGGCCTCGTTATCTTCCTGATCATCACGCTGGTGCAGTTCATCGTGATCTCGAAGGGGGCGGAGCGCGTGGCCGAGGTCGGCGCCCGCTTCACCCTGGACGCGCTGCCCGGAAAGCAGATGGCGATCGACGCCGAATTGCGGAACGGCGACATCGATCAGGCCCAGGCCCGCGCCCGCCGGGCGACGCTGGAGCGTGAGAGCCAGCTCTACGGCGCCATGGACGGCGCGATGAAGTTCGTGAAAGGCGATTCCATCGCGGGGCTGGTGGTGATCGCCGTCAACCTGATCGGCGGCTTGGCCATCGGCACGCTCACCCGCGGCATGCCGGTGTCGGAGGCCCTGCACGAATACGCCCTGCTCTCGATCGGCGACGCCCTGATCGCGCAGATCCCGGCGCTGCTGCTCTCGCTCACCGCGGGAACGATCGTCACGCGCGTCACCGGCGGGCGGAACATCGCCCTCGGCCGGGACATCGCCGAGCAGCTGACGGCCGACCCCCGCGCCCTGCGGCTCTCCGCGGCCGTGCTGCTCGGGATGGCCGCGATTCCGGGCTTTCCGATGCCGGTCTTCCTCATCCTCGCGGCCGCCTTCGCGGCGGGGAGCTTCGCCTCCCCCCGGCGCAAGGAGGCCCCGGCCGACGAGGGCACAGGGACCGAGGAGGCCGCCCGCCCCGCCAAGCCCGCCCTGCCGGTGGAGGTGGTGCCAGTGATGCTCACCCTCGCGCCCGGCCTCACCGGGCAGATCGACACGGCGGCCCTCGCCAAGGCGATCGCCCGCCTGCGCGCCCAGGTCTCCACCGACCTCGGCGTGGCGATCCCCGAAGTGGGCTCGACCTTCGATCCGGCCCTGTCCGACGGCGATTTCCGCATCGACGTCGAGGGCGTGCCGGTCGAAAGCGGCCACATCCTCCCCGACCAGCTGCTGCTCGACGACGACTTCGCCAACCTCGAGCTGTCCGGCGTCCCCTACACCCGGGAGGCCGGGGCCGACGCGCCGGTCTGGATCGAGGCGGCGCGGCGGGCGAGCCTCGATGAAGCCGGAATCGGCTACCTCGATGCGGCGGGGGTGATCGGCACGCGCCTGCGCCAGGTGCTGATGCGGCACACCGGCCGGTTCGTGGGCATCCAGGAGACGCGCACCCTCCTCGCCGCCATGGAAGCGAGCTACGGCGACCTCGTGAAGGAGGCGCTGCGCGCGGTGCCGGTGCCGCGGGTCGCCGAGGTGATTCGGCGGCTGCTGGAGGAGGGCATCCCCGTGCGCAACACGCGGCTGCTGCTGGAAGCCCTCGCCGAATGGGGCGAGCGTGAAGCCAACCCGCGCCTGCTCGCCGAATACGTGCGAACCGGCCTCAAGCGCCAGATCTGCCACCGGCACGCGAACCCGCACAAGGTGGTGGCCGCCTACGTCTTCGAGCGCGAGGCCGAGGAGACGATTCGCGCCGCGGTGCGCGACACGGCGGTCGGCCCCTATCTGGTGCTGGAGGACCATGCCTCGGAGGCCCTGCTCACGCAGGTGCGCGAGCTCGTCCAGAAGGCGGGCCGGCGCATCGGCGAGAGCGAGGCCGGGCGCCCGGTCCTCGTCACCGCCATGGACATCCGCCGCTTCGTGCGCGGCTTCCTGTTCCGCAACGGGATCGACATGACGGTCCTGTCGTATCAGGACCTCGCCGAGGAGTTCTCCATCCGGCCGGTGGGCACGATCAGCCTCGCGCGCGCCCACGCCGCGAGGGAGGCGGCCCGCTTCCAGGGCCAGCAGGCACCGCCGCAGGAGACCCTGGCCGCCGCGGAGTGACGCGCCCGACGCGCGGGGGACGCCGTGGGGGCCTCGGGCTGGGGCGCCCCGCGATATCTGGCGGGACGGGTCGGGCGGAACGGATCGCCCGCCGTCATCCGACCCCGTCTCTGCGAGCGCGGCGAGGCGATCCAGGGAGGCGCGATATCCTGAGACCTCCCGTCACCCCGGGTCGCTCCCCTCGCGAGGGCGGAGGGCGGCGCGGACGTCTCGGTCGAACCGTCAGGCTGCGCTGCCTTCCGCCTTGGCGAACTGCGTCATGCTCAGGGCGAGGGCGGCCGCGAGGATCGCCACCCGCGCTTCCGGCTTCGGGGCGGGGACGAGGCCTGCGGCGATGACCGGAATGCGCGTTCTGGCCGCCCCGTGCCTGGACGACATGGCCACCGCCACCTGCGCCGCCAGCAGCACGGCGTTCGGAACCTCGTCCGACGCGTCGTCCT
This sequence comes from Methylobacterium sp. J-076, assembly GCF_022829405.1. Taxonomy (GTDB): domain Bacteria; phylum Pseudomonadota; class Alphaproteobacteria; order Rhizobiales; family Beijerinckiaceae; genus Methylobacterium. The sequence goes on along the minus strand of NZ_JAKSXW010000118.1, from coordinate 16,906 downwards.
CGGCCTCGAGCACGTAACCGGTCCCGCGCAGGGTGCGGATCTTCGCGGTGGCGCCGGCACCCTGGAGATGGCCGCGCAGGCGGTAGATCCCGACCTCGATGGCGTTCGAGGACACGTCGTCCTCGAAGCTGTACAGGCCCTCTTCGAGGACGTTCTTCGTGACGGTCTTCCCGGCCCGCCGGATCAGCATCTCCAGGACGCAGGTCTCCCGGCGCGGCATCCGGAGCGGCCTGCCCGCCACGCGGACCTCCCGGGTCGCCGGGTCGAACGCGATGTTGCCCGCCCGCAGGACCAGATCCAGGGTCGAGGCCGGGCGGCGCAGGACGGCCCGGATGCGGGCCACCAGCTCGTCCAACGGGATCGGCTTGGGGATGTAGTCGTCCGCGCCGGCGTTCAGACCCTCCACCCGGTGCTCGACCGTTCCCAGCGTGGCGCTGAGAATCAGGATCGGCGCGGTGCTCCCCGCCCGGCGGCGCTCCCGCACCCAATCCAGGCCATCGCCATCCGGCAGCAGGCGTTCGGTGAGAATCACATCGTATTGAGCAACGCCCACCGCATCACGGGCTTCCCCCAGTGTCGTGACGTGATCGGCCACGAAATATTCGCTCCGCAACGCACCCATTATTGACTTTGCAAAAGCAAAATCTGGGTCGACGATTAGTACTCGCATGGAGAAATCGCCTAACTTACGGTTGCAACGAGATGGTACGGATCACATTAGCGCGACCACATTTTCAGACACTCGGATCGATTGCAACTGATTCTTAAGACATACTCTGTGGGCCTCAGGAATACGCCGAAACATCTCGGGACTCGCGCGGCACCGGGGGGACTCGTCCGGAGCGATTGGGCGCGGCGTGGGACGCCCGGCGCTCCGCGGTGGGACGCCATGCCGACGACAAAAAGGGCGAGACGGCATCGCCGTCCCGCCCTCGCGGTCACGCCGGAGCGTGCCCGGACGTGTTCTGTCGTTCCGCTTCCGGAGCCCCCCGGGCGGATCAGGTGGCCGTCGCTTCCACCGCCTTGATGGTGTCCTGCGTGACTTTTCTGCCGTCGACGGTTTCCCAGTTGCCGGCGCGCTCGTAGATCGTGGTCGCCCCATCGTCCTTCTGCTGGTCGAGGACGACGCCGTTCTGCGACTGGACGACTTTCAGGTTGTTCTTGCCGTCGGCATCGCCGGCGAGACCCGTGACCTCGAAGGCGTTGTCGCCATTGGTGATCGTGAGGCTCGATGACAGGGTCTCGCCGTTGCCGGCCGGCACCGTATCGACCGTGATCTTCGTTCCGTCGTCGAGCTGGAAGGTCAGTGCCTTCTTGAAATTGAAATCGTTGACGTTGTCGGCGCCGATATCGACGTGGGGATCACCCCACACCCTGATCTTCCGGCTGTCCTTGAGGCTCGAAATCTCGAAAGACTGGTCCGACTCGTTCAGCTTGATCGAGTAGGCATCGCCCAGCCGGAGCAAAGGCTGACCGTTGTTGTCTTCCTTCTTCCAAACCGTCCCTTTCGGCTCGGACATGGTCAGGGTGCTGCCGCTTTTGGCGCTCGCCACCGCTTTCGTCATGAGGTTCGCGATGTCGTCGAGCATGACGTTCTTGGTGTTCTCGTCCAGCACCGATCCGGAGATCAGGCTGGCGAGCTGCTTGAAGCCGCTGACGAGGCCCTTCGGGGTGGCCGCCGCCTTGGCTCCCGTTCCGTCGCTGGCCTCGCTCGGCACCGTGCTCGGCTGAGAAGCCTGAAAGCTGTCGGCGAACTTGCCGAGGGCGGCGCTTTTTTCCGCCGGGCTCCGGCTGCTCTTCATGGCGCTGGCCAGCATGTTGTCGCTGGGAAGGGAGAAATCGGGCACCGCGACGTGGAGCGCATCCAGGAACGTCTGTGCGGCAAGCGCCACGTCGGTCCGAGAGGTGGCGGACGAAGTCAGGGTCGTGTTGCTGAGGCTGTTCGTATTGACGCCAGCAGACATGAAAATCCTCCGATCGATATGCCCTGAGAAGCCGCCTGAGATCAGGGCCGCATCCACCTGCGCTCCCCGGCGGCCGGAACCGATGGCGACCGAGTCGCCCTGAACACATTCAACCGGGGACGAGGGGTAGGATCCCGAGCTGTCGCGAACCTGACGAACGGGCGGCACTCGTGCGGGCCCGGAGCGGGTTTCCACAGATGCCGCTGGCGTTCCCGCCCAAAAACTCTTCCGGGACAACGGGATCGGGCGGCCGCCTCCCGCCGCGCTCCACGGTGAACAGCGCGCCCGAGCCCCCATGCCGGATGGATCCGGCGCGAAGCCCCGGCCGCCCGGTGGCGGCCGGGCGTTCAGGGGGCGCGGTGCGGACCGTGGGGCGGGGTGTCCCCATCCCCGTCCGGCTCGGCCTCGTCGTCCGGCACGGGATCGCGCTGGCGGCGCCAGCCGAAGATAGCCAGGACCGCCCACCAGCCGCTGCCCGACATCCCGCGCCGTCGGCGGCGGCGGTGCAGGTCGTGGGGGTCGCCTGTGAAGGGCAGGGACAGGCCCCCCGGCCCGCCCGCGCCCCAGGCAGACCCCGCCATGGCCCCCCCATCATCGGCAGAGGAACGGCGACGGCGGTCCCCCCCGCGGGCGAATGCGCCGTCCCGGCGGGGCGGTCAGCCCCTCGGGTCGGCGGCAGTCCGGCTGCGGTGCGACCAGCCGGCGGGGTCGTCTCCGTGCCCTCCGGTGAGCCGCCCGGAGGGGCCGGCGCGGCGGGGTGGTCCGCCCCGCCGGCCGCAGGGTTTTCGGCAGGGGCGCGGCGGGGCGACGGAGTCACCTCCGTGCCCTCCGGCGAATCGCCTGGAGACGCCGGCGCGGCGGGGAGGTCCGCCCCGCCGGCCGCAGGATTTTCGGCGGGGGCGCGGCTGGCCGATGGGGTCGGCTCCGTGCCCTCCGGCGAATCGCCTGGAGACGCCGGCCCGGCGGGGAGGTCTGCTCCACCTGCTGCGGGGTTTTCGATGGGAGCGCGGCCGGGCGACGGGGACGCCTCCGTGCCCTCCGGTGAGCCGCCCGGAGGAGCCGGCACGGCGGGGAGGTCCGCCCCGCCGGCCGCGGGGTTTTCGGCGGGGGCGCGGCCGGGCGACGGGGGAGCCTCCGTGCCCTCCGGCGAATCGCCCGGAGGGGCCGGCGTGGCGGGGAGGTCCACCCCACCGGCCGAAGGGGGCTCCGGCGCGGCCGGGGGGCGCTCCTGCCCCGGGGGGACCGAATTCGCGGCCTGCAGGACCGGTGCCCGCTCTTCCGCCGCCCCGCCCTCACGGACCGGCTCCGGGACGCGGCCGGGGGCAGGGGCGCCCGTCGGTGCCGGTCGCTCGGGGGGACGGTCCGGGGCCTCCTCCCGCGGCGGCGCCGCGCCTGCCCCCGATGCGACGGCGAGCCCCTGCGGGTCCGCCCCCCGGGCCGCCTGGGCCGCCACCATCCCGTCCCCGGCGGGGGGCGGCGCCCCTTGGGGGAGGGGGCCGCCCGGCGCGGCCGTTCCATCGCCGGGGGAGGGCCGTGCGTCCGCGATCCGCTCGCGCGTCGGGGCGGCTCGGGACGGCCCCTCGGACCCTCCGGACGCCTCCGGCCTCGTTGGGTTCAGACGCAGGACCGAGGCGAGGATGGCGCTCAGCTCCACGCTGCCGAAGGCCATCGGCCCGCCCGCAGCCGCCGCGATACCGGCATGGGGATCGGGGGGCGGACTCGGCCGGATACCGGGTTCCGGCACCGCACCGAGCCCCCCACCCTTCGCGTGCATGGCCCCGGCGAGGCTGGCCCCGGCGTGCATGGCCCCGGCATGGCTGGCATCGGGGTGGTTGGCATCGGCGGGGCGGTGGGTCGAGGCGTGGGTACGGGCCGCCTCGTCCTTCGGGTCGGCCGCGCCGAGCAGGCCGAGCCACGGCCCGTGTTTGCGCGTCCTGCCGTCGGCGGCCGACTCGTGCGGATCGGGGGACGGTCGCTCCGCACCGGCATTCGTCCTGATCGGGAGCGTCATCGCCCGCATCCTGCCGCACCGGCGGAAGGATGCACGCCCGACCTGACGACAATCTGTCCGGATATGAATGCAATTCTTCGTAGAATTTACGTTCTAGTCACACGCATTCGTGGAATTACCATGGAATTCACCGGACCCATCCGTGCGATTACATGGGTACAGCCGAAGACGTGATCGATATGTCACTCCCCCCGGGCGCGAGTGCCTTATGGTCCGCGGCGGACGGACTGCGTTCGAATCGACAGGACGCACCGGCCCTCGGGGGCGACGCCCGCGCGGCTCGCCCGAACCGACATGTGGTGACCCTCCTTGGCAAAGCGGATGTTCGGAGCGAGGACCAGACGGCGGGTGGTGGGGGCGGCCCTGGGGTGGGTGGCCCTCGCCCTGGCGGCACCCGTTGCCGCCGCCGAACCCTCGGGGCCCGGCCAGCCGCCGCCGTACGATCCCGGCTCGGTGGCGATCTCGATCCGGGTGCACCCGAAGGCGGAGCCCCCCCCGGAATCCGGGGCGGGCGCGCACCCCGAGCCGGCCCCGGCGGCGGCGGAGACCGGCGCCGGCCCCAAGGCGGCGGCTGCGGCGGCGGCGGCCGATCCGGGTCAGGCGTCGAGGGGGCCCGCCACGGCGGCGCGCGGGGACCTGATCCTCAACGTGTCGCGGGGGCAGACCCTGCGGCTCAACCGCCCGGCGACGTCGATCTTCATCGCGGATCCGACCATCGCCGACATCCAGGCGCCCTCGAACCAGGTCGTCTTCGTGTTCGGCAAGAAGCCCGGCCGCACGAGCCTGTTCGCCCTGGACGCCGCGGGCGATCCGGTCGCCGAATACGGCGTGGCGGTGACCCAGCCGATCGAGGAGCTGCGCACGCTGCTCCGCAACGAGATCGGCGACTACCGCATCAGCGTCACCTACACCCCGGGCGGGGCGGCGCTCAGCGGCTCCCTGCCGAACGCCGCCCTGGTGGAATCCGCCAAGGCGATCACCGCCCAGTTCCTCGGCCAGGGGGCGACCGTGACGAACCGCCTGCGGGTCACCGGCGCGCTCCAGGTCAACCTCCAGGTGCGCGTGGCGGAGGTCCGCCGCAGCGTGCTCAAGGAGTTCGGCATCAACATCAACGCCAACACCCGCGCCGGCCCCGCGGGCTTCACCGTCGTCTCGGGGGGCAGGGTCGGCATGGCGCAGACCACGGGCCGCACGAACTCGGTGGGCGTCAGCTACTCGGACGGCGTCAACAGCGTCTCGGCCACCCTGGATGCCCTGGCCGAGGCCGGGCTCGTCTCGATCCTGGCCGAGCCGAACCTCACCGCGATCTCGGGCGAGAAGGCGAGCTTCGTCGCGGGCGGCGAATTCCCGATCCCCATCGCCCAGGCCCTCGGGCAGACCTCCATCCAGTTCCGGCGCTTCGGGGCGAGCCTCGAATTCCAGCCGACGGTGCTGTCGAACAACCTCATCAACATCCACGTCCGGCCGGAGGTCAGCGAACTCACCGCCGCCAACGGCGTGGCGATGAACGGGGTCAACGTGCCGGGGCTGACCACGCGCTCGGCCGACACGGTCGTGGAGCTCGCGAGCGGCCAGAGTTTCGCCATCGGCGGGCTGATCCGCAAGAACTTCACGACGAACATCGGCAGCATGCCGGGGCTCGGCGACATCCCGATCCTCGGCGCCCTGTTCCGCTCCAGCGCCTTCCAGAAGGAGGAGACCGAGCTCGTGATCATCGTCACGCCCTACATCGTGCGGGCCACGGCCTCGCCTCAGTCCCTCGACGCCCCCACCGACCGGATCGCGCCGCCGACCGATGCCGGGCGCGTCCTCCTCAACGCGCAGACGAAGGCGCCGTCCGGCCGCAGGGCGCCGCGGAAGGGATCGGTGGGGCTCACGGGCGATGCCGGGCTCGGCGTCGAATGAGCCCGCGGCGTCCGATGCCGGCGCGGCGGCTCCTGGCGGGGATCGCCCTCGCGGCGCTGGCGGCCTGCACCCCCGCCGCGCCGCCGCCGGCCCTCGCAGGCCCCCCGCCGCCGACGTTCGGCGACGGCCAGGAGGTCCGCGTCGAGGGCGAGCCGGTGCGTCTCCTCGTGGGGCGCGGGGGCCTGCCCCTCCGCCGCCTCGCCGTCGTCCTGGGGGAGGTCAGCCGCGGGCGGATCGATGCCCTGCATCTCGAACTCCACGGGCGGGATCGCTCCGTCCTGCGTGCCGTCGCGGCGGAGGCGCGCCGGGCCGGCGTCGATCCGCTGAAGATCCAGGTCGTGCCGGGGCCCGCCCCGTTCGGCGCGGTGGAGGTCCTGGCGACCCGCTTCGTCGCCGTGGCGCCCCTCTGCCCGTCGCTGGCCATCATCGACCCCTCGGTCAACGACAACGACTTCGAGCCGACCCTCGGCTGCTCCAACCGCCGCAACCTCGCGGCGATGGTCAACGACCCCGCCGACCTGCACGGGAACGATGCGGTCGTCCCCGCCGACGGCGCCCGTGCGAGCCTCGCCATCGCGCGCTACCGTACCACCCCCCCCGGCGGCCCCGGCTTCGGCCAGGGGGTGATCGACCCCGGCGCGGCCGGGCATTGACCGGCCGGCCCCGGCGTTGACCCGCCCGCGAGCGGGGCTGTACCCATCGGGCCGGCATCCACGTCGGCGGACGATGCCCGAACGGAGGGACCATCCATGCGTGTCAGTGCCCGAATCGTGCTGCTGTGCCTCTCGCCGCTCCTGGCCGGAGCCGCCGCCGCGGAGGACTTCACCGCCGGTTCGCTGAAGATCGGCCATCCCTGGTCGCGGGCGACCCCCAACGGGGCCAAGGTCGCGGGCGGCTATCTCAGCGTCACCAACACCGGCACCGAGCCCGACACCCTGACCGGCGGGACCTTCGACGAGGCCGGCAGCGTCGAGATCCATTCCATGACGATGGAGGGGGGCGTGATGAAGATGGCCCCCGTGGAGAACGGGCTCGTCGTCAAGCCGGGGGAGACGGTGGCGCTCAAGCCGGGCGGCTTCCACCTGATGTTCCTCGGCCTCAAGGACCCGCTGAAGAAGGGCGCGACCGTGAAGGGCACCCTGACCTTCGCCAAGGCCGGCGCCGTGCCGGTGGCCTTCACGGTGGAAAGCCTCGCCGCCAAGGCGCCGGGGGACGGCGCCCTGGAGACCGAGCACGGCGCGTCCCACCATCATTGAGGCGCCGGGAGGGCCAGCCCTTCCGCCGACGCGGGGCCGAGCCCCGCGTCGGGGCGCGAAGAATCAGCCCGCCCCGCAGCCGGCCCGGAGGGCATGAAGTTTTGCAACCTACAGTATAGTCATACCAAGATATACAATCTATCTGTGGGAATAGTCTCGAAACGATTGTCCGAATATGGTGTTGGCGCCGGCAGAGCGCTGCGGTAGAGCGCGGTCAGCCCCTCGCCACCCCGCCGATTCGGAGCATTCGCAGCGATGGTCGAACCGGACTCCGTCCGCCCCGGCATCTTCGTCGCCACGCCGGCCTACGGCGCCGCCTGCTACATGCCCTACGTCTCCGGCCTGCTCTCCCTGCAGAAGGCCTGCACCGAGGCCGGGATCGGCTTCGACTATTTCTACGTGAGCGGCACGGCCCTGCTGCACGAGCAGCGCAACGTGGCGGCGGCGGCCTTCATGCACCACAGCGACCTGTCGCACCTGCTGTTCCTGGATGCCGATCTCGGCTTCGAGGGGGCCGACATCGTGCGCATGTTCGCCGCGCAGCAGGATGTGGTCCTCGGCCCCTATCCGGCCAAGCACATCAACTGGCAGGCGGTGGTCGACGCGGCCCGCCGGCAGCCGGATCTCGCGCCCCACGAGGTCGCCCTGTACATGGCCGATTACAGCGCGATCTTCTACGGGCTGGACGGCCGGGAGGCCTTCGTCGCGGACGGGCTCAATGAGATCCACGCCGGCGGCGCGGGGCTGATGCTGCTCTCCCGCACGGCGCTCGCGGCGCTGGAGGAGGCCTATCCGGCGGCCCGATCCACGCTCCCCGCCCCTTACGGGCACCTCGTGCCGAACGTCGACATCATGGTCGAGTACTTCGCCTTCGACCGGGAGCCCGACGGGCGGCTGCTGTCGGAGGACCTGACCTTCTGCAAGCGGTGGCGGGAGATCGGCGGCCGGATCTACGCGGCGCCCTGGGTGCGGGCGACCCATGTCGGCCCGTTCTACTTCCGGGGCGAGTTGCCCTTGCTCCTCTCGGCGAACCGGTCCGCGAGTTCCCCGGCCGCCGGTGAGGCGGCGCCGGAGCCCGTCGTCCCGGCCCCCGTGCCGGGGGAGGGGGCAGGGCGGGTCGCCGCGGAGCGTGGACCCGCCGCCGGCCGCTAGAGCATTTTCCGCCGAAGTGGATGCCGGTTCGGCGTAAGAAAATGCGGGAAAGGCAAGGGATTAGACCATTTTCTGTGATCCTTGGATGACAGAAGAAGGACTAGCGGGGCTCGACGGGGACGACGTCGGCGCGGTCGAAGCCGCCGAAGCGGTAGACGAGGGCGGAGAGGAGCCACGCGCCCGCGAACAGGCCGACGATGCCGAAGCCGAGCATGCCGAAATGGTCGTTCACGGCACCGATCCCGCTCCAGAAGCGTCCCTCCAGGCCGAGCTTGTCGCCGATGAGGTTCAGGGCCTCCAGCGTCCCCACCCCCAGGGCGACCACCACCGAGATCGCCGTGATGGTGAGGTTGTAGAACAGCCGCCGCATCGGCCGGACATAGGCCCAGCTGTAGGCGCCGAGCATTAGCACGCCGTCGGCGGTGTCGATCAACGCCATGCCCGCGGTGAACAGGGCCGGGAAGACGAGGATCGACCACGGGTCGGCCCCCCGGCTCGCCTCGGCCGCCGAAAGGCCGAACAGGCTCACCTCCGTGGCGGTGTCGAAGCCCAAGGCGAAGAGGAAGCCCAGCGGGTACATGTGCCAGGAGCGGGTGACGAGGCGGAACAGCGGGCGCAGCAGGCGGGCGAGGAAGCCCTGGCCGGCGAGCACGCCGTCGAGGTCTGCCTCCACGTAGCGCCCGGTGCGGCGCACCTGCCGGAGGCTGCGCCAGACGCCGGCCAGCACCACGAGGTTCACGAGGCCGATCAGCACGAGGAACCCGGCCGAGACGCCGGTACCGATCAGGTTGCCGATCTGCCGGAACTCCTCGGAGGCGGTGAGCAGGCTCGTCGTGGCCAGGGCCACCGCCGCGGCGGCGGCCACCACGACGGTGGAGTGCCCGAGGGCGAACCACAGCCCCACCGAGACCGGGCGCTGCCCGGCCTGCATCAGCTTGCGGGTGACGTTGTCGATGGCGGCGATGTGGTCGGGATCGACCGCGTGGCGCAGGCCGAAGACGTAGGCGAGCAGGGCCGTCGAGAGGAGGGCGGGGCGGCCGGCGAAGGCGCTCCAGGCCCAGAGCCACGCCCCGGCATTGCCGGCGACCAGCAGCACCGCCAGCAGGCCCAGCCGCCGCCGGACGCGGCGGGGCGCAGGCGCGTCGCTCGGGGCGGCGGTCGTCACGGGGGGGATGTGTTCCACTGTCACGCGTCGTGGCTGAGGGAGGCGGCCCCGGCATCGGCGCCGTGCAGGTGGGGCGCCTGGACCGCGGCGGCCCTCTGCGCCGCCCGAAGGTAGCGGCGGTTCGTGCCGGGTCCAGGGGAGAAGTCCCGCCCCGCCTCCGCCGCGCGCTTGGCCGCCACCAGCGCCGGGTCACCGAAGGCGTCCAGGAGGCGCTGGAAGGCGTCGTGCCGCACCCGCCGGAAGGGGATCGTCCGCCCCAGGGCATCCTTGCAGGGATGGGGCGGGTGCAGGGCGCCGCAGGGCACCAGGCCCGCCGGGATCGGCGCCGTGGCGGCGTGCGTGCGGCGGGCGCGCAGGATCTGCGGCAGGATATGGGTCCGGGGGGCGGTGGGGTCCGGCTCCGCCACCGGGCCGAACACCTCGATCCGTCCGACGCGCGTGACGAAGACCCGGTGCGGACCGGCCGCGGCCAGGAGGTCCCCGAGGGGATTGCCGGCGGCGAAGAGCGCCCGGCCGACCCCGGCGCGCAGGGCGGCCAGCAGGGCCGGGTCGGCGGTGCGGATGCAGGCATCGGCCGCCCGCAGGCCGAGCCCGAGATCGAACAGGATCCCCCCGCGATCCCGCCCCCGGGCGGCCCCACCGTCGGGCCCGAGTTCCGTGAGGACGCCCCGGCCCGCCATGGCGCAGTCCGCCTCCGGCAGGCACAGGGCGACGGCGTGGCTCCAGCCGGTGGCGAACGCCGTTTCATAGGCGAGGGGGCGAAGGCCAGGGGGCGGCGCCAGGGCGATCGCCCCGCGCCCCGTCACGGCCCCGCACCGCCCGCCCTCCGGCGGGGCGACGGCCTCGTCCCGGTCCCGGCGGAACGTGGCGAGGGCGCCGAAGCTGCCGAGGCTCCAGGCGGCCTCGGGATCCCCCAGGGCGGCCCGCAGGAGGGAGCCGACGGCCCCGTCGCCGAAACCCGTCTCAGCCCCGCCCATCGCCACCCCCGTCACGCCCGCCGGGGCATCCTGGCGCCGGACGGATGCCGGGCGCGGCCCGCCCCGGCCGGGGGCGGATCCCCGCTCGGTCACGATCCCCCGGGCGCGGACGGGGACGCCGGCCCCGCCGGGCGGCAGGATACCACACACGGCGGGAGCCGCCGGCCCGGGGCGGTCGGGCCGAGGTCCGCCTCTAGGCCACGGCGCCGCCCGGGGCGGCGGTCTCGGCGTCGAGGTCGCGGTCCTTGGTCTCCGGCAGGAGCAGGGCCGCCAGGGTGCCCACGAGGCTGAAGGCGGCGAGGTAGTAGGCCGGCGCGAGGCGGTCCCCGGTGGTGGTGACCAGCCAGTTGATCACGAAGTTGGTGCTGCCGCCGAAGACCGAGACGGAGAGGGCGTAGACCAGGGCGAGGCCGGTGCTGCGCACCGAGCGCGGCAGGGCCTCCGGGATGCCGACGATGATGGCGGCGGCGTTGATGGAGGACAGGGCCGAGAGCAGAAAGGTCACCGCGTAGACGGCGGCCGGCCCCGGCGCCCGGAGCAGCCACACGAAGGCCGGCACCGCCAGGACGAGGATCGCCGCCCGCGGCCAGATCATCACCGGACGGCGGCCGTAGCGGTCGGCGAGCCAGCCGCCGAGGAGGGGGAAGACCACCGAGGCGAGGCCCAGGGCGATCGGGACGGCGGTGGCGGCCGTCTCGCTGAGGCCCAGCGTCGCCCCGGCATAGACCGGCATGTTGGTCCCCACGGCGTTCGAGACGGTGGAGGCGGCGATGACGAGGAAGGTCACGCCGAGCAGCCGCCCGTGCTCCCGCAGGAGCCGGCCGACGACCGCCCGGGCGGAGCCCGCGGCCTTCGGATCCTCGCCCTCGCCCGCCGTCTCGGGGAGGTGGCTGCGGATGATGAGGCCGACCGGGACGACGGTGAGGCCGAGGAGGAACATGACCCGCCAGCCCCAGGCCGCCATGGCGGCCTCCCCGAGGGTGAGGGCGAGGAGGGTGGAGATCAGCCCCGCCAGCAGGGCGGCGCAGCCCTGGCTGGCGATCTGCCAGCTCGCCACGAAGCCGCGGTGGCGCGGCGGCGCGGCCTCGAGGAGATAGGCCGTCGAGGGGCCGACCTCGCCCCCCAGGGCGAGGCCCTGGATCAACCGCCCGGCGATGACGATGGCCTGCGCCCAGCCCCCGATCTGCGCGTAGCCGGGGCACACGGCCAGGATCAGCATGCCGATCGCCATCAGGGCGATGGTGAGGAGCATGGCGGGCTTGCGCCCGGCGCGGTCGGCGAGGGCGCCGATCACCGCCCCGCCGATGGGGCGCATGACGTAGCCGACCCCGAACAGGGCCAGGGAGGCGAGCAGGCTGTGGCTGGCGTCCGAGGAGGGGAAGAACGCCTCGCCGATCGGCTTCGCGAAGAAGGCGTAGACGGTGAAATCATAGAATTCGAGGGCGTTGCCGAGGACGACCGCGCCGACCGATTTCCGGTCGAGGGCGTGAAGCGCCGGGGCGGCGGGCTTGGCCATGTCCATTCCGTTCGAGGCTCCGGCCCGTGCCGCGCGAGGCCGCTGCGACCGGCCCCCCGACGACCGGGGTCGGCCCGACTTAGCGCGCGTGCGGGAGAAGGGGAGGGCGGCCCCGATCCCGGCCCTTCGCGATGGCCGACAAGAAGCGCACGGTGAGGCTGGACAGGCGCCTCGGCACTCACTATACCCCCGCCGTCCGCCGCCGCCGCACTCGGCACGCGAGGATGCCCAGGTAGCTCAGTTGGTAGAGCATGCGACTGAAAATCGCAGTGTCGGTGGTTCGATTCCGCCCCTGGGCACCATTCTTCTGAGCAGCGCTTTCGCCTCGGAAATCCAATCCCCTCCACGATGACGCTGAAGCGGCCGCGCCACGCAGCGCGCTGTTCGCCCCGCGTCCCGCCGCCGGTCTGCGGCCCCGTCCCGTCTGGCCGCCGGCCCATCGCCACGCCCCGACCGGCGCGGTCGAGGCCGGCGCCCTTCACGGTCACGCGACGAAGCGGCCTCGCCTCCGTGGGGAGCGCGAGGCCGCGGAGGCGGGGTCTCAGACGGCGGGGGACATCACCGAGGCCGAGGCGGGGCGCCGGTCCAGCACCGAGACCACGAAGGCGGTCAGGAACGCCAGCGGCATCGTGACGATGGTGGGCGGATCGAGGGGGAAGATCGGCGCGGCGTTGCCGAGCACCTTCACCCAGACCGGCGGCCCGAGGACCGTCAGGAGGACGGCGCCGACGAGGCCCGTCACGCCCCCCGCGATCGCCCCGCGGGTGGTCAGCCCGCCCCAGTAGAGGGCCAGGATCAGCAGCGGCAGGGTCGAGCTGCAGCTCACCGCGTAGGCGAGGCTGATCATGTAGGCGACGTTCTGGGTCTGGAAGGCGATGCCGAGCAGCACCGACAGGACGCCGAGGGCGACGGTGGCGAGCCGCGAGGCCCGGATCTCGCTGCGCTCGCTCGCCCGGCCCCGGCCGAGGATGCGGGCGTAGAGGTCGTGCGAGACCGCCGAGGCCCCGGTCAGCGTCAGCCCCGCGACCACCGCCAGGATCGTGGCGAAGGCCACCGCGGAGACGAGGCCCATGAGCGTGTCGCCGCCCAGGGCGTGGGACAGGTGGACGGTGGCCATGTTGCCGCCGCCGCGGATGCCGCCCTTGGGGTCGAGATAGGCCGGATCCCCGCCGACGATGGCCAGCGCCCCGAACCCGATCACGAAGATGAGGGCGAAGAAGCCGCTCTGGCACATCACGGCCCAGAACACCGACACGCGGGCCGCACGGGTGTCCGGGACGGTGAAGAAGCGCATCAGCACGTGCGGCAGGCCCGCCGCCCCGAGCATCAGGGTCATGCCCAGCGAGATCGACTGCCAGACGCTGCCCGAATAGACCTGGGGCATCATGATGGCGGCGTGCTTCGGATGCACCGCGATGGCCCGGGCGACGAGGCTGTCGTAATCGAAGCCGAACCGCGCCAGCACGAGCAGGGTGATCGCGACGCCGGCCGTGAGCAGCAGCGCCGCCTTGACGATCTGCACCCATGTCGTCGCCACCATGCCGCCGAACATCACGTAGCAGATCATCAGCGCGCCCACGAGGATCTGCGCGTAGAGGTAGTCGAGCCCGAACAGCAGCCGGATCAGCTGCCCCGCCCCGACCATCTGGGCGATGAGGTAGAACATCACGATGATGAGCGTCGCGATGGCGGTGAAGATGCGGATCGGCGTCTCCGACAGGCGCGTCGCCAGCACGTCGGCCACCGTGTAGCGGCCGAGCTTCCGCAGCCGCTCCGCCACCAGGAACACCACGAAGGGCAGGCCGGTGGCGTAGCCGACGGCGAAGATCAGCCCGTCGAACCCCGAGGAGCAGATCAGCCCGGCGAGGCCGAGCAGCGCGCCGGCCGAGATCATGTCGCCCGCGAGCGCGATACCGTTCTGGAAGCCCGAGATCTGGCCCCCCGCCGCGTAGAACTGGTCCGCCGAATGGGCGCGCCGCGCCGCCCAGTAGGTGATGCCCAGCGTCACGAGGACGATGCCGACGAACATCCCGATCGCCGCGGCGTTGAGGCCGCCGCCGCCGGAATCGCCGGCCAGCGCCGGGGCGGTGGCGCCCAGGAGCAGCAGGGTGGCGAGTATGGACCTTGGCATGGTGTCGGCCTCCTCAGCGCGCGGTGAGACGGTTGGCGAGCAGGACGTAGAGCCCCGTCAGGACCATGGTGGACAGGATGGCGGCGAGCCCGCCGACGGTGCCGACCGTCACGGCCATCCCGGGCGCGAGCGGCCGCGTCATGGTGGCGGGCGACACGATGAAGGTGCCGACGAAGGTGCCGTAGATCAGGGTCTGGACGAGGGCCATGGTCCAGCCGAGGCGGGCTTGGGGCAGATCGTTCTTCGCCACTTCGGCGACTATTCGGTCGGCTGACATCGGTCGATCTCCGGCGCTGGGGGAACAATCACGGGCCTGCCGGTCACTCGGCGGCGTTCGCGGCGGCATCGGCGACCACCCGGCCGAAGCCGTTGTTGACGCGGCTGCGCTGATACTTGTTGAGCCAGGTGCTGAACTGGACCGGCAGCATGTCGTAGGGGCGCGCCTCGCCCAGGACCATCGCCGCGTAGACGGGCCAATGGGGGTTGGCGAGCATCGGCCGGCCGAGCATCACGAGGTCGACCTGCCCCTCCTTGACGATCGCCTCGGCGAAGACGGGGTCGGCGAGGTTCCAGTTCGCGGCGGTGAGGACGCCCGCCTCCTCCCGGATGCGCTGCGCCGCCGGGACCATGAAGCCCTCCTCGTCCCACGGGGTCTGGGCGCGGCCCGAGTTGCCGCCGAAGGAGACGTCCACGAGGTCGAGGCCCCGGGGGGCGAGCAGCCGGGCGAGCTCCACCGATTCGTCGATGGTCTGGCCGCCGGGGGCGAACTCGGTGACGCCGAACCGCATGGAGAGGGGCAGCCGCTCGGGCCATTCCGCGCGCACGGCCTCGAAGACCTCGACGAGCAACCGGCTGCGCCCGGCGAAATCGCCGCCGTATGCGTCGGTGCGCCGGTTGGCGAGCGGCGAGAAGAAGCTCGACAGCAGGAAGCCGTGCGCACAGTGGATCTCCAGCCACTCGAAGCCGGCCTCCCGCGCCCGGCGCGCGGCCTCGGCGTACTGGCGCGTCACCGTCGCGATGTCCTCGTGGGTCATGGCGCGGGGGACCCGCGGCATGGCCCCGCCGAAGGCCTCGGCGGAGGGGCCGATCATCTCCCACGCGTCGGGATGGTCCTCCGGCAGATGGCCGCCGCCCTTCCACGGCGGCTCGACGCAGCCCCGCCGGCCCGTATGCCCGAGCTGGATGCCGGGGACCGCCCCGACGGACGAGACGAAGCGGGCGATGCGGGCCAGGGCCTCGCCCTGCGCGTCGTTCCAGATGCCGGCGCATTGCGTGGACATCCGGCCCTCCGGCGCCACCGCCGCCTGCTCCACCACCACGAGCGCGGCCCCGCCGGCCGCCTTCGAGCCGAGATGCGCGAGGTGCCAATCGTTCACGAGGCCGTCCGGCGACGAGAACTGCGTCATCGGCGAGACCGCGATGCGGTTGCGCAGGGTGACGTCGCGAACCCGCAGTTCGCTGAACAGTGAGGACATGGTCCGCGGTCTCCCCACCCGCCCCGTCCCGCCAAGCATCCTGCCGGAGACGCGAGCGCTGTGCTCGAAAATCAGCCAATACTGTCGAGGAACAGGCAGCTGAATGCCTGCCTGTTTCCCGCCGATGACTTGTTCGAGCGCTAGACTGCCGTTAGCCTTTCAAAGCTTTCTTCCAGATTCACGCCGGGTTCGAACAGATTCCGGACATCGTGGGGCGGGGAGGCGCCGCCGGGGCGTGTCAGTGAGACCGAGGACATGACGGGCACGACGATGCGGACGCGTGACATCGGCTCCTGGCCGAAGAACATCGCGCTGGCCCGCAGCACGGGCCGCGGCTGGCGGGACATCCATGCCCAGCACGTCGCCGTGGAGCCCTGGACGGGGACGCTCGACCCGGTCGGCAACCCCTGCCTCGGCTACTGCGTCAACCGTCCCGCGCAGATCCACCGCCGCATCGGGCGGGGCGGCGCCACCGAGACGAGCACCCTGCGCCCGCGCCAGTTCCACCTGATCCCGGCCCACGACGAGAGCGAGTGGCAGAGGCGGGGGCGCTCCGAGATGCTGGCGATGCACCTCCGCCAGGGACTGATCGACGAGACCGCGGGCCAGATGTGGAGCGCGGCCGCCCCGCGGGTCGAACTCGACGTTCCGCTGGGCACGGCCGACCCGCTCCTGGAGCAGCTGGCGCTGTCGATCCTGGAGATCATGCGGGAGGAGCCCGACCCCTCCTCGGCGCTCTACGTCGATGAGCTGGTCCACGCCATGGTCGTGCGCCTCGTCCGCCGCTACACGGCCAACGGCCGCTCATCGCGGATGGGGCCGGACCGGGAGGTGCTGGATCGGGGCGAGTTGGGGCGCGTCCGCGACCTGATCGAGGCGCGGCTCGCGGAGGACCTGTCCCTCGAACTCATCGCCCGCGAGGTCGGCGTATCCCCGCGCTCCCTGTCCCGTGCCTGCCTCCGGCAATGGGGCACGACGGTCCACCAATACGTGCTGTCCCGTCGGGTGGAGCGGGCCAAGACGATGCTGCTCTCGACCGACCTCGCCATCACCTCGATCGCGCTGGATACGGGCTTCTCGAGCCAGAGCCACCTCGCGACGGCGTTTCGCCGCCTCACCGGGCTCACTCCCAAGGGCTACCGGCTCGGCGGGCAGGCATGAGCGCCTGAAGTCGCCCACAATCCCGGGCGCCCGGCCGCCGGAGGACCGGGGCGCCGCCCGGCGGCCGGGTCAGTCCCGGGTGATTTCCAGCAGGGGCGCGTCGGCGGTGAAGACCACGCCCCGGGGGCGGTAGTCGATCTCGGCGGTCCCGCCGATCTCCCGGGCCAGGGCGCGCTCGATCATCCGCGAGCCG
>NZ_JAKSXW010000086.1 GCF_022829405.1 Methylobacterium sp. J-076 | reverse complement strand
GCTTGAGCGGACAGCGTATCCCTGGATTGCTTCGCTCCGCTCGCAAAGACGGCGGAGCAGGTGCCGGCGATGCGGAGTGCCGAGAAACCCCCACCGTCATCGCGAGCGAAGCGAAGCGACCCAGGGCGGCGGGACGCTTCGGCAGGCGGTGTGTCCCTGGATTGCTTCGCGCCGCTCGCAAAGACGGCGGAGCGGATGCCGGCGATGTCGGGGTGCGAAAAACCCCCTCCGGCATCGCGAGCGAAGCGAAGCGACCCAGGGCAGCGTGACGCTTGAGCGGACAGCGTATCCCTGGATTGCTTCGATTCGCTCGCAAAGACGGCGGAGCAGGTGCCGGCGATGCGGGGTGCCGAGAATCCCCCGTCGTCATCGCGAGCGAAGCGAAGCGACCAAGGGGGGAAGGACGCTTCGGCGGGCGGCGTGTCCCTGGATTGCTTCGCTCCGCTCGCAAAGAGGGCGGAGCGGGTGCCGGCGATGCGGTTCCTGAGAACCCCCCGCCGTCATCGCGAGCGAAGCGAAGCGACCCAAGGCAGCGGGACGCTTGAGCGGACAGCGTATCCCTGGATTGCTTCGCTCCGCTCGCAAAGACGGCGGAGCAGGTGCCGGCGATGCGGAGTGCCGAGAAACCCCCACCGTCATCGCGAGCGAAGCGAAGCGACCCAGGGCGGCGGGACGCTTCG
>NZ_JAKSXW010000079.1 GCF_022829405.1 Methylobacterium sp. J-076 | reverse complement strand
GGCGCGAGCCGCTGCCACTGCTCCGGGCTCAGTTCATACCGCTTTGGCTTGGCCATCCCAGGCTCCCGGATCCTCGATCCGAACACTTGAGAATCACACCACGCCGCAAAGCGGAACTCTGAATGTCGATTGAACCTAGAGCGGTCTTCCCAAGCGGCCTTACCGATGCCCCTTCCTTAGTATCCTCCAACCGGAGGCAGGAGCCGGCGAGATCGACCTCAGACCAGCGCAGCCGCACGATTTCGCTTAAACGGCAGCCAGTGAGCGACAGGAGCCGCACGCCCGCCACGGCCTGCCAACGTTCGGTTTGGGTCGTCTCTGCGTCGGCGAGGGCGCTACCAAGCGAAGCGTACTCCTCTGGACTCAGGCGGCGCTTGCGCTTTCGGTCTGCCGGCCGCTTCACCCCGGCGGCGGGGTTAAGGGTGATCACCTGCTCGCTGATCGCGTAGCTCAGAATTCCACCTAGAAGTCCGACGGTACGAGCCGCGGTACCGGGGCCACCCTCGACCACAGCCTTGCCTCGGAAGCCTGTCTTGATCACGCCAGCGGTTTTGCCAGCCTGCACGTCGCGGACGAAGCGCTGCACGTCAGGCTGCGTCAGCTCAGCGACCAAGCGCCGGCCGAGCAGCGGCTTAATATGCCGTTCGATCCGGCCGCGGTCGACGTAGAGGGTCGAAGCCTTCTTAGAGACGCCACCCTTGCCCATGATCAGCCCTTTGTCGGCCGCGACCAGATAGGCGTCACACAGCTCGGCGACCGTCATTGAGCCGCGGCGTGTGGCCCGTTCCTCAGCCGGGTCCTCACCGCGGATCACGCTGCCCAAGGTCACGATGGCGAGTTTTCGGGCTTCCTCAACAGTGAGCTTGCCATGGGGGCCGAGCGACATGCGCCGACGCGTGCCGGCCGTGGTTCGATAATCGGCGTAGTAGACACGCCGACCACTCGGGAACACGCGGACGCCGAAGCCTGGCAGATCGCTGCACCACAGGAAGAACGGCGTTTCCCGGGGGAGGGCGGCGTCGACGACTCTCTTGGTGAGCTTCGGCATCGCCGGTGTTGCCCTTCCCCGCTGGTGTCACCGTAGTGTCACCACGAAAATGGGCATTGGGGAATATGCTGGAAATTTCTGGAGATCACTTTTGATATAAAAAACCCAGCCTAAGCAGCGATTTAACTACGTTGGGCAATCTCACGCAAATTCGGGAAAACACCGCAGGTCAATCCTCCGAAGGCAAAGGTCACACGTTCGAATCGTGTCGGGTGCGCCATTTCCCCATAAATCCGTGAATACCGGGCGTCGCTGCTGAGGCGGCCTCGAGCATGGCGGCTTCCGGGGCCGCCTGGCCCCCGACGATGCGGATGACATCCGTGCCGACCTCGACCCGGTCGATGATCGCTCTCCCTTCACCGACCCCAGCGGGGCGCGCCCGCGCCCGGTCAGGCTGCGGCAGCTCCGCGACGGGGCGGTCGGTGACCGGCGCAGCGAGGATGCCCGCATGTCGGCGCGACAGAGGCCTCGTTCCGATCGGCGGGGCCCAGAGGCGCATAGCCGCCCCGGCCGGCGAGGCCGACGCAACACTCTACAAAACGTTACAATTGGAAGGCGTTACTCTCCTGTAAAGTCTCCGCCCAGCACCTCATCCCCGGAATGGTGCAGGCGGATCGAAGCGATGACAGTCGGAATGGCGGACCAGGGCTCTGTCGTCAGCCAGGGCGACCGTGCGATGGGCACCGATACGGCCCGAACGGCCTACGGGTTCGACGGCACCGGCATCACGGTCGGCATCCTCTCCACGAGCTTCGACTCTTTCAATGGAGAAGATGCGGACAAGGCGAGCCACGACCTGCCGCACGACACGCAGATCCTGCCGGGACAGAACGGCCACAGCGATGACGAGGGCCGCGCAATGGCCCAGATCGTCCATGATATCGCGCCGGGAGCGAGCATCCTCTTCGCAACCGCGCAGGGTCACCTGCAGGGCGGCCCGTACAATCCGCAGACCGTGCAGAGCAATCTGCAGGATTTTGCCAACAATATCGTCAGCCTCGCCGAGGCCGGCGCGAAGGTCATCGTCGACGACTTTTTCAGCGTCTACGAAACGAGTTATCAGGCAAGCGTCGTCACGCAGGCGATCGCTGACGTCGTCAAGACTTTCGGCGTCACCTACATCACCTCGGCCGGCAACAACGGCAACAAGGGCTACGAATCGCCATTCATCCCGGGGGCCGCGATCGCCTCGGTCCAAGGCCTCGCGGAGACGTGGCACCAGTTCGCCCCCGGGCAGAACTACCTGCCGATCACCGTCGGCGTACCGAGCGGCAACCAGACCACCGCGACGTTCAGCCTGCAATGGGACAGCCCGTCCGCCTCCGTCAGCCCCGGCCACGGGGCGACGGCCGATCTCGACGTGTTCGTCTACGACAGTTCCGGGACCATCGTGCGCGCGTTCACCGGGATGGGCTCGGTCGGCGGCGACGCGTACCAAGTGTTCAGCCTCCCGGTGGAGGCGACGGCCGAGACATACTACGTCCGGGTCGGGCTCCATGCCGGGACCGCGCCCGACGACTTTCGCATCATCGACGAGAGCAACGGCCTCCCGATCACCCTGGGTGACGTTCCCACCGACACGACCCACGCGACCAGCAACGGTCACCATGCGGCCCCCGCCGCGATCAGCGTCGGTGAGGCGGTCTACGGGCATACGCCCGCCTATTCCGGGAGCCCGCCCACGGTCGATGTCGCGTCAGCGCTCGGGCCTTCCACCATCACCTACGACACGGACGGCACGCGCCTGTCCGCGCCCCTTCACCCCGCCGCTCCCGCCCTCGTGGGGCCGGACGGCGTCGACACGACCTTCTTCGGGGCGCGGGACACGGACGGTTCCGGCCATCCGAACTTCTTCGGAACATCGGCCGCGGCGCCGCACGTCGCCGGCCTCGCCGCCCTGATGCTGCAGGCCAACCCCGCCCTGACGAGCGAGGACATCCGCGCCCTGCTGCAAGACGGCGCCATCGACATGGACAACCCCTACACGACGGGTTTCGACACCGGACCCGACGCCGCGACCGGCGCGGGCTTCGTCCAAGGCGCCTCCCTCGGCTATGCGGCCACCGGCATCATCACGAACGACCAGCACAAGGCCGGCATCGTCGGCACACATCTGGGCGACCTCTTCGTCGCCACCGCCGCGCACGAGACCTTCTCCGGCAGGGGCGGCGCCGACACCGTCGCGGGCAAGGCCGCCGACCTGGACGGCGACACGATCGCAGACTTCATCGACGCCGACACGATCCACGTGACGGATGCGGGCGCCCAGGTCTACGCCCTGAGCAGCGGGGGAGGGCATGTGACTTTCGCGCTGTCGCCGGACGGGTCTCAGGTCACGACCCTCGCCCTCGGCGGAGGGGCCTTCTCCGGCTCGGTCCACCAGCACGCGGATGCACGAGGTGGCGTGGACCTCACCGTCTCGGACGATGCGGCGGTGGCCGACGTGTTCCGCTTCTACGATGCGCACACGAACGACCACTTCTTCACCGCGAATGCCGCCGAGGCGGACGCCGTGAAGGCCAGCTTGCCCGACTACGCGGCCGAAGGCCAACCCTGGGCCACGCCGGAGCGGGGAAGCGACACCACCGATGTGTTCCGGTTCTTCGACACGGCCACGGGCACGCATTTCCTGACGGCCAACGCAGCCGAGCGCGACGCGGTGATCGCGAACCTCCCGAGCTATCGCTACGAGGGCGTCGCCTTCGGGGCCTACGCGCAGCCCGGGACGGCGGACACGTTCGGAGTCGAGCGGTTCTACGACGCGACCTCGCACGCGCACATGTATGCGGCCCCGGACGAAGCCGCCGTGATCCGCGCCGGCCAGGCGGGTCCCGGGTGGACGGACGAGGGCGTGGCCTTCATCGTCCACGCGGCCCAGCACGGCCTCATCTCATAAGCGCATCGGCCTTCCGCGCGATCCGGGCGCCGGGGATCCGCCCGTCACGCCTACCGCACGAGGCCGGGTCGGCCCCGATGGCGTCACGACGGCGTCGGGCGCTCGTCCGGCGGCCTGGCCACGCGGCGAGACGCGCCGCCCCCGCGCGCTTGATTTGCGGCCGCGCGACCGGAAAGGTGGCGTATGGCCCGCAAGCGCAACCACCTGACGACCGATATCCTGGCCGATGCCCTGCATCGGCTCGGCATCGGAGCCGCTGCGGTCGACCGCGAGGCCCTGCGCCGTCGCATGGACTTGCCCGAGGTCGATGGATTCGTCGAGGACGAGGCGGTCGCCGCCGCCCTCCGGGACGGGGGGGCCCGGCGCGCCTTCGCCGAGACGGGCGTCGCCGCCCTGCGCGCGACGGTCCCGGCGCTGCGGTCCGAACCGGGGCACGACGACGATGTCGTCTGGCGGCTTCGGGTGGGCATTCCGCTCCTGGACGACGGCCGGCTCGATCTGCGCATCGAGGTTCCCCCCGGCGAGACGGCCGCAGAGATCCTGCGGGAGATGGCGTTGGGCAACGACCCGACCCGACGGCTCGACGGCCTGCGCGCGGCCCTCGCCGAAGACGCCGCGGCGCTCGAAGGCAGGTTGCGCCGGGCGGTCGCCCGGCTGCGCGACCAGATCCGCGACGACCTGCACGAAACCGGTGCGGATGCGCCGACCTACATCGCCCATCTCGACCGGTCGCTGCGCGCGCGGGTCTTCACGCCGTCGCCGAACCTCGCCCACGTCATCGGCGACACACTCAAGACCGTCCGCACCCGGGCGAAGGTGGTGGCGCGCGAGGAATCCGGCCGGCGGCGCCTGCGCGACCGGGTCGGCTTCGGCGGCTACATCGACAAGTTCGTGCCCGCCCGCCGGCTGAACCGGCGGATCGTTTTCCACATGGGCCCGACCAACTCCGGCAAGACCTACGCGGCGCTCGAGGCGCTGGCGAGGGCGCCGACCGGGGCCTATCTGGCGCCGCTGCGGCTGCTGGCGCTGGAGAACTACGAAGCGCTGCTGGAGCGGGGGCTGCGCGCCGGCATGGTCACCGGCGAGGAGGTCCTGGGCGAGCCCGACCCCAGCCACACCGCGCGCACCATCGAGACGGCGGACCTGCGCCGCCCGGTCGATGTCGCGGTGATCGACGAGATCCAGATGCTGTCCGATCCCGACCGCGGCTGGGCCTGGACCAACGCGCTGTTCGGGATCCCGGCCAAGACCGTCATCGTCTGCGGCTCGGACGATGCGCTCTCGCATGTCCGCCGCGCGGCGGAGGCCGCCGGGGAATCCCTCGACGTGGTGACCTTCGCGCGCAAGACACCGCTGGTGGCGCTGGATGCCCCCGTCCCCCTCGAATCCGTGCAGGCGGGAGACGCCGTCGTCGCCTTCTCCCGCCGGGCCGTGCACGAGATCCGCGAGACCGTGGTGGCGGCCGGGCGGAGCGTCGCGACGATCTACGGCGCCCTGTCGCCGGAGGTGCGCCGCGCCGAGGCGCGACGGTTCCGCGACGGCGAGGCCGAGGTGCTGGTCACCACCGACGCCATCGGCATGGGCCTCAACCTCGGGCCGCTCCGGCGGGTGATCTTCTCGGCGGTCACGAAATGGGACGGCACGGCGACCCGCCCGCTCACCAACCCCGAGATCCGGCAGATCGCCGGCCGGGCCGGACGCTTCGGCCACCAGGACGAGGGGCACGTCTCGGCGACCGACGAGGGGAGCCTCGGGCCGATCCGCGACGCCCTCGCCGGCGCCCCAACGGCGCCGGCCGCCGACACCCGGTTCTACGTCAGGCCGGACCTGATCGCGATCGAGGCGGCGGCCCTCGAGCTCGGCACCGCATCGCTCGCCGACGTGCTGGCCCACTTCTCCCGGGCGACCTTCTACGACGGCTCGCCGTTCCAGCCCTCCGAGATGGACGAGGCGCTGGAGGCCGCCCGCGCGGTGGACAGGGCGCGGCTCCCGATCCGCGAGGCCTTCGCCTTCGCGGTGGCCCCGATCGACCGGCGCGATGCCGTCTCCCAAGCCATGCTCGACCGCTGGGTGCAGGCCCGCGCGGCAGGCGCTTGCGTCCCCGCCCTGCGGGCCCGCGTCGCGGGGGACCTCGACGAGCTCGAGCGCACGGTCAAACTCGGTGCCGCCTATCTGTGGCTGGCGCGGCGCTTCCCCGACACGTTCGACGAGGTGGAGGCCACGAAGGGGCTGCGCAGCCGTGCCAACGCCGCGATCGAGGCGCAGCTCCGGGACACGGCCTCGCACACGGTCGCCGCGCGGGCCAGGCGGTGACCCTCGCCCGGAAGCCGATGACAGGCGTGGCGGGGGCCACCCGGCGTGGCACGGCCGCGCCCCATGACGCCGCGCCATCCCGGGGGTTCGGGGCGCCGTGCCGTCAGCGGAGCAGGTTCGGGGGCACCGGCGGGCTCGCATCGCGCAGGGTGATCGTCACCCGCCGGTTCGACGCGATGTAGGGATCGTCGGGGAAGACCGGCTCGGTGTCGGCGCGTCCCGCCACGGACGCGAAGTGGTCGTCGGGAACCCCGGCACCGGCCAGGATCTCGCGCACGGCGAGGGCACGCCCGGCGGTGAGGCTCCAGGGTTCGCCGGCGGGCGGCGAGCCCGGGCGCGCGGTGGCCGTGTGGCCGCTTATGGTCAGCCGGTTGGGCAGCTGGCGCAGGGTGGGCGCGATGGCCTCCAGCACGCGGCGGGTGCGCTCGTAGGGGGTGACGGAGCCGTCCCGGAACATGGAGCGGCCGTTCTCGTCCACCAGGGACACGTCCACGCCCTCCCTGGTCGGCACGATCATGATGTTGTGCGACAGGTCGGCGATGTCCGGCATCGCCTGGAGCGCCTGCCGGAGGCTGGCCATGGCGCTGCCGTGGGCCTCCACGCGGGAGTCCGGGGGGCTGGCATCGCGATCGCTGGCGCGGCCCGGACTGGTCGCGAGCGGTCTGTCTCCCTGCTCGGCGGCGCCCGACTCCGAGGCGTGGGGCATAGACGCCTTCTTGCCCGACGTGTCGAGGGCGGTGCCGTACAGGATGCCGCCGGCACCGCTGTTGGTGGTGCTCACGGCTGAGGGCGCGAAGTATTCCGCCAAGCCGATCTTCTGCTTCTGCGTCGTCATGCTGATCAGCCACATCAGCAGGAAGAACGCCATCATCGCGGTCACGAAGTCCGCATAGGCGATCTTCCACGCCCCGCCATGATGGGCGTGGCCGCCCTTCTTGACCTTCTTGACGATGATCGTAGCCAT
>NZ_JAKSXW010000073.1 GCF_022829405.1 Methylobacterium sp. J-076 | reverse complement strand
GCTTCCTCGACGGTAAGCCGTACAAGACGCTGAAGCGGCATTTGAGGTCGCACGGTCTTGATCCAGCCGCGTACCGCGAGCGCTACGGCCTGCCACTGGACTATCCCATGGTTGCCTCGAACTACTCAGCTCAGCGGAGTGAGTTATCGAGCAGGAGGCAGATCATGGCACAAGGTTCGTCAGCGGATCAGGTTGCGGAGTAGGTACACCGCCGGGCGGCCTCAACATCGAGGCTCGCCCGTCTCAGCGGGGCATCTGATCCGCGCTCCACTCGCCGACGAGCGATAGCGCCACCCGGTAGATTACCGCGCCGGTCCCATCGCGGACGAAGGCACAGAAGGTCCGTTTATCACCGTCCGGCAACTTGTCGCGAGCGATGTCGGGCAACGCTGCTTGCGCAGCATCTCGGGCGGCTCCCGCATCGGGGAGGTCATAGCCTTCGTCGTCGTGCACGAAGGTGTCGCCGTCCGAGGTGTCAATGAAGTAGCGCGGCATGGGTGGGTCCCGATGTGTCTTCTCGACTCGCACAACCGAGGCACCGGGATGTCGTTCACTCGCATTCTATTTGACGGACCTTAGGCTACCGAAACATGATCGGGCAGGTGTGGGTCATGCCGGTCTGGGAGTTCGTGAAGGGCGGCAAGGGGCGGTAGCGGGTCGAGGCGAGGCTATGGATCCGGTGCGGACGACGGAGCCACTGACCCCTTTGGCCTACAGGCCAAGGGATGCGGCGGCGATGCCCGGTGTCGGCCGCTCAACGGTCTACCAACTGATAGCAGACGGGCATCTGCCAGCCCGCAAGCTCTGGGCCACGACAGTCATCCGGCACTGCGACTTGGCAGCCCTCCTCGACGCGGCGCCGCTTTCAGCCGCGACGGAAGCGGCTCGGCAAGCAGGGGGTGGGGGAGCGAAGTAGGATGGTTGGTCGCCGGGAAGCCTCATCATTGAGGCTCGCCCGGCTCGCCGGTTAGCGGTGGCAGAAGCCCCGCGGGCTGCGGATCAGGCCGGGCGGGCATCCGCGTGGTGCCCCTGAGATTGCCCGCCGAATAGCGCCTCGCGGGCCGCGGTTAAGCCGGCAGCCACCATAGGGTCCGCGATGCTCCCCGAAGCCGCAGCCGCCACGATCCAATGTGATTGATGCTTCGCCGCTCGACAGCGGTGCCACCGGCAGCGCCTGGGCTGCTCCGCTCATCAGCAGCACGGTGGAAGTGACGGCAATCATGATGGGCATTTTCATCGGGACGGTTCCTCCCTACGCACCTTACTTATCCGCTAGGGCAGCCAAGCAGTCGGATGACCAAGAAGGCCCCCGTCAGAAACAGGGTCGATGAGAGCAGCACGGCGGTGCTCTCCCGGTGATCGAGAATGACGGTGCGGGATAGTGCGAGCATGATGGCCGCCGGGTCGCGTGTGATCCGATCAGCATCAGGCGCAAAGCTTGACCGACTTGGGGCAGTCGCGGTTGTCCACATCACCTGGAGGGGCGCCGTCGCGATCTTGCAACAGGGGTGGAGGGCCAAGCCTATGCCGGAGGACGGTCGCCAGCACTCGGAAGACGCGGCCCCCGTTCGGGTCGAAGTCGTGCCCCGGCGCGGCCTCAGCCGACAAGTAGCGGCTCGCTACGTCGGGATCAGCATCACCAAGTTCGATGAACTCGTAGGAGATGGGCAGATACCCCGTCCGCTCAGGATCGGCTCCCGCACCATCTGGGACCTGCGCAAACTGGATGCCGCCTTCGACCTCTTGAGCGACCCTGAGGAGGAAGGGAATAGCTTCGCGGATTGGAGTTAGCCCCAGAAGGTCGCGCCTCAGCGAGTCCTTGAGAAGTAAGGCATCTTCGCACCTCCCGAGTTCCAAACCTGTCTGCTAGAGCGACCCCTCCCCGCACGGGTGCCCGAGGCATTCGCGACAATGCACGGCTCGCAGCGGGTGAGCGCGCGATGACAGGCAATACTAGAGCCAGTTCCTCCCGTCCTGCCCGTGATGCCTTGGTCAGGCTGTTGCGTGAGGGTCGGCGGCGCGGGGGAATTGAACACCGCAAGCGCCGGCCCACGGCCCAACGACGGCTCTACGATGCCTGACAGGTCTGGTAATGCGACCCACTGCCGCCGTATCGTCAAGTTTTCTACAGCTTCGGGAGGCGTCAACAGAGAGGCGAACTAACTCAACTTGATGGCCCCAGACGCGCCGGTCACACGTGAACGAGGCGAACACGGCGGCCGGCGTGCTCGCAAGTGGGAGCCAGGGAAGCTCAACTACCGCGATAGCTGAGAGTATGGGGATCGCCTGAGTGAACGGGCAGCCCCCCCCTGCTTGAATTCAGTCTCCGGCGGCTTCTTTAGCCTTGCGCGGGCGCCCGGCACGCTTCGGCTTCTCGGGGACAGTCTCAGCAGGCTCGACGGCCTCCAACGCTGCCTTCTTGCGCTGCTGTCCTAGGCCGAGGTTGCGAGCGAGTTCCGAGCGCTGAGCCGAGTAGTTGGCCGCTGTCGATGGGTAATCCCGCGGCAGGCCGAAGCGCTCTTGGTACTGCTCAACCGTCATGCCATTGCGGCTGAGATGCCGCTTCAACGTCTTGTACGGCTTACCGTCCACGAAGGAGATCAGCGCGTCGGGCGTGATACTTCTGCGGATCTGGGCGGGAGTGAGCTTCTCAACCGCCGGCGCTTCGGGGATGCTACACTTCCCAAGACTGGCGAGGGCGGCATGAATGCCCGCGAGCAACTCCGGTATGTCACTAGGCCGGATGGAATTTTTCGCGACGTAGGCCGAGACGATGTCGGCTGTCAGTTCGATGAAATCGATGGCCTGAGCCTCGATGATCTCTGCGTTTTCGTCCACGGTGCACCTAGTTTAGATCAAAGCGGAACAGTCTATTGTCGCGCTGAAAAACGCAATAAAATATTTTGAAAGAATTATTTGATTGTAGGCACCGCTAATAGAATGCCGAGCCGCGACCTTGAGACGTTCACCGCCCTGATCGCCGATATCGTCGTTTCGACCTTCAAGCGTGATCGGGACGAAGCCCCTTTTCACCCTACCATGCGTGTCACCCCGTGTCCGTCTTGGCGCGCAGCCTTCTGCTCGTCATACCAAAAACTTCCAGCGATACGCTCGCCATGACCTGCAACCGCGGTCTCGATGATGTAGCGAGTGGAATGGGTCTCGGCGGTTCGCGTATCGAGGCGGTCGGTCAAAACAACGACGCGTAGACGATGCAGGCGGCGCGATAACAGATACCCCCTAAAATCGCCCAGGGCAGCTCAGGGCGGCATTCTATGGAATATGGGTGCGGAGGGGGTAGATTTTTTGCTTTTATCGTCGTCTTGGCCCGAATTTGGCGATCTGCGGGGAGCAGGTGGTCTACTTATGTCTCGGTGACTAAGCTAGCCGCTTACTCCCCGGCGGTCATCTTTGTCTGGGATAGGCACAGCACGCCATGCACCGCACAGTGGCCCGTCCCTGCGCTACCGACTGCCGCTAGTTCGCCAGGGCGTCGGCGGCTTCTAGGTCACTGGCCGGGTCGCCTATGCCGCGATCCGTGAGGGTCCGTGTGGGGGCGGTGACGGAACGGGCGGCCTCGACGTGAGTGAGGCGGCGTTCAAGGTCGATCAGCTTAGCCACCTCAAGTGGAGCGCCGAAGGATACCCGCATCGGCGTGAGTTGTAAGCGCGTCAGTGGAGACCTGCTGACGGACCCTGATCAAGATTGCGGCGTTACTTCGGTTCATGGAGGCCGCCGATGCCCAACGATCTCACAACGGCAAAACCGGGCCACACCGAGGACTTAGCAGTTACGGAGTATGACGCTGAGCGTCGTATCAGATTGGCTGCAAAGGACGTTTCAGACACGGGAACTGTGCTTCCGACGAATGACGAAGTGCCGGAAGTCGGACTGTCCCAGAAAGGCGACGGCGAGGACGCAGTTGTGAAACGTGAGACCGAGATATGAGGGGGTAAGACATGACCGATCAACCGACCGATACGCAGGCTGAGCGTATGCCTAGCGGCAAGCCGAAAAGCTAAGGGCTGGCCAACACGCCGCAGGATACGGCCACCGGCACGGTAAAACCTCAGGATGGTCCAATGGAGCGCCCGGGCACAAAAGCCGAACAAGAGGCTCAGCATGAGGGGAAGTGATAAGTAGCTGGCCCAGTCTGTGCTCCTCCACCCCGGGGGATCCATATATGACTTGGTGTACAGCATGACCGGTGACATCGTGCCCAGAACGCGGGATTGGCAAGTATCGCTTCTTGCATCCGAGGGCGAAGGCGCGCCGACATTGCAGGTCGCGGGAGACGTTGAACTCGGCAACACCAACGAAGTCCCGCGCTTGGTCCAGTCCGAGCCGCCAAGCCTCGATCCGGCGGTACTCGTTCTAAACGTCGAGGTCGTGATTGCCGGGCCGAGCGAGCTGGTGATGCACTGGGCAGCCACAGAAGCCCGGCAGCCAATTTCAGGATCGCCACCCAAATCCGTGCGCATCCTCTGGATGGGCGTGGAAATCGCGGTTCTCCCCATTTCATCGAGCCGCTGACGTTCTCCGGTCACGACAATGTGGAGGAGGGTGTCGGCAGCGGCTTCGATGGCGGCGGTGGGCATCGCAACGCCTCGAGGACGTGACCGCTGCCCCGAAGGGTTGCAAAAAGATCGCCACGTGCAGGCCCGTGTGTTGAGGGTCCCGAACACCGCATATCGGAAGGGGTGTGCAATCCACAGCGATGCTCAACTGCTACGCTTTCCGACCAGTCACCGCCCTGCTGCCATGCCGATCCGGCGCGAGCATCGCTTCTTCTACCCCATCGACTGGCCGCAGCTTTCGGCGGTGATCCGCTTCCGTCGCGCTGGCGGGCGCTGTGAGACTTGCGGGCGCCCGCACGGGGAAACGTCTGGCATCTCGGGGACGGCCGCTGGTGGGACGCGCAGGTCGGTTCCTGGCGCGATGATGAAGGGAGGATCGTCTGCCTCGCGGTCGGGGTAGATAACGTGCTGCGATCAGTGCGGACGACGCGGGTGGTTTACTAAACGTTGAATAGCTAAAACGCGCTGATATCAATATTTATAGTCTCAGATCGCGTCAGTCGCGCGCCGTTGAACGAGAAGACGTTCGCAAATATTATCTGCCGGATGAGCAATGCATGTTAATTACGACTTGTCCATGACGGTAATCGCTCTTAGTATGATTTTTCCGATGCAGATATGCTGTGAATCATCCGGTAGAAGCAGTTTCACGAAGATGTTGCACGGCATAACTGATGTTAAATTCTTTCGAAGAGAGCTCGCTGATCGTGAACGGGCACGTCTTCGGCTGACCCCATTGGATCTGTCCTTCAGATGCTTCAAGTTCAGGCGTCTCCGCGTCATTCACGGCAAGCCACCACAGGCCGTCAATCTTTAGGTTCCCAAGTTCGCCTGATCTCTCAACGATTAAGCGTTGAAGCCGTGTGGCTTCGTCCCGCCATTGCATACCCTGAGCGTCTTTCGAGATCAGCGCTGCCTTCATCAAACTGGAAAGGAAGCCTCGCACCAATGACGCGGGTGTCGCTACGTCGTCGCTCATTACCCCGAACCTTCAGCTGCGGACGCTGACAGCGGGCGCATGGTCTCCTTGCAAGGGTGAGGCCACGAATCTGGCGTTGCTGATGACGGAGTGCCGCCAGTGTGGTGTATTAGATGGGTAGAAGCGAGGTTTGCGGCCACCGAGCAACGGCAGAGCGGTCCCGCTCAAAATTGCTCTACTTCACAGAAATTCGCGCCCCGCTCGGCCGTCATGCCATTCCCTCGCCTGGCGTTGGCTCTGCGGCAGCCGCTCCTACCTCTGGCGACGCCCACCTTTTGGTGGAACAGCATGATCCCGATCAATCAGTTGCCCTAGCAAGCTGAGAAGCTCCTCATGCTGAGGACCACGAGGCGCTTCGAGCAGGAACGATCCCACCTCGATGCGAGATACCGCACCGCCAGATGGGGCGTTCGCTTCATGCAAGACGAACACATCCGTCGATCGCTCGCCGCGACAGAGCAACCAACGATCCCCATTTGGGCTCGTGTAGATCGGCAGCCGGATGCTCAGCATCGTCAGAACCTCACGGCGGCACTTCGCCGTCAACGTTCATACGCCCAGAAAGCGCGCGCCGCTCTCACTCGACCGCGCCAGCCATAGGCAAGGCGACGAGCGATTGCTACCGGCTGCCTATGGTCAATCAGTGTCAAACAGCGTTGAACTTTGACCCTGGATCGGCGTCGAACTTTGACCCCTCTGGCGTGTGTGCCTCGACGCCCCTGATCAGACCGGCGTAGCGGGTCGGGGTAGCGCAGCCGGGCTGATCAGGGGTCCATCAGGCGTGCCGAGTGTGCGGGCCTCAGGCGCGGTTCTTGAAGCGCCAGCTCTCGTTGCCGGTCTCGACAATCTCGCAATGATGGGTGAGGCGGTCGAGCAGCGCCGTGGTCATCTTGGCGTCGCCGGCGAACACGCTTGGCCATTCCCCGAAGGCGAGGTTCGTGGTGACCACGATCAAGGTGGTTTCGTAGAGACGGCTGATCAGGTGGAACAGCAACTGCCCACCCGACTGTGCGAACGGAAGGTATCCGAGTTCGTCCAGCACCGCGAGGTCGAGCCGGGCGAGATGGTCCGCGATGCGGCCCTGTCGGCCGGCACGCGCCTCGGCTTCGAGCCGATTGACGAGGTCGACCACGTTGTTGAACCGAGCGCGTGCCCCGTCCCGGATGCAGGCCCGAGCGATCGCGATGGCGCGGTGGGTCTTGCCCGTGCCGGTGCCGCCAACCAGCACGACGTTGCGCTGATGAGCCAGGAACTCACCGCCGGCGAGGTCGCGCACGAGGATCTCGTTGATCGCCGTGCCATCGAAGGCGAACTCGGCGATGTCCTTGGCCAGGGGCAGCTTGGCGATCGTCATCTGGTAGCGGATTGAGCGTGCCTGCTTCTCGCTGATCTCGGCTTGGAGCAGGTCGCCGACGATCTGCTGAGGCTCATGCGTGCGCTTCACGGCGACCTTGATGATCTCGTCGTAGGCAGCCTTCATCCCGAGCAACTTCAGCTCGCCCATGGTGGCGAGGATCTGCTGACGTTCCATCATGGGGCTCTCCTCAGGCTATCGTAGCGGGCGCAGTCGGCGACGGGCTCGTGGCGCAGCCGCAGACCCTCGGGCGTCAGGAGGGTGACGGGTGCGATCGGCTCGCGCTGGCGAACCAGGATGTTGAGGATGACGTCGGCCGAGTGCACGCCCTCGCGCAGCGCCTCGGCACAGGCGGCCTCCACCGCGGGCAGGCCATCGCCGAGCACGGCGGTCAGGATCTCGACCATCTGCCGGTCACCGTCGGAAGAGCCGGCGAGCTTGCGTCGGACGCGGTCGAGGGCTGCAGGCATGACCCAGTCCTTGAACGGTGCGCCGTTGCGCAGCGCGCCGGGCTTGCGGGCGAGCACGGGGACGTAGTGCCAGGGATCGAACACCGTCTGGTTGCGGCCGAAGACACGGGCGTGCTCGGCGACGATGCGGCGGTCCTGGCGGATCTCGACGCGCTCGGCATAGGCTTGAACCTCGACTAGACGGCCGATGGCTGAGGCGGCCACCGAGTAGCGGTTGTTGTCAAAGCGTACGAGGCAGGTCGAGGAAACGCTGGCCGGCACGGCGTGGAAGCCGTCGAAGCGGCCGGCGTAGGGCACCAGCGCCGCCCGCTCGGCCTCGAACCGCTCCCAGACGGTGCGCTCCCGCTCCTCGGGATGAGGATGGGCTTTGGCGAAGGCAATCACCCCGTCGAGCAGCAGGGCGTTCAGTTCGTCGTAGCTCCTCACCCGGATGCGTGGCGTGAACAGGCGCTCGCGCACCAGCCCGACCTGGTTCTCGACCTGACCCTTCTCCCACCCTGATGAGGGCGTGCAGGCCACCGGCTCGACAGGTAGTGCGAGCACATCTGCAGGGAGCGGCGGCTGTAGGCGCGCTCGCGCCCGACGAAGATCGTCTCCACCGCGGTCTTCATGTTGTCGTAGATCCCGCGCTGGCAGGTGCCGCAGAAGAAGGCGAATGAAGAACTCGCGCCGAATGCGCGCAATCGTGTCCACGCCCTTCATCCCCCACCACCCGTCCGGTCGTCCCGAAGGGCAGTCTGCGAGAGCAAGCTTCAGGGGGTCAGAATTGGACGCCGATCCCCCACCGCATGGGGTCAACGTTGCACGCCGAAACACACACGGCTGCAACGAAGGGTGGACCGTGTGCCGCGGCCACTAGAGCGTTTTCGGTTTAATCTAGGTCATAGCCTGCCGCAGCGAAGAAGTTGGCGCTTTCGTCTGGGGTGACAGTGTCGATGAGCTGTCCGATGGCCGACCATAGCCCTTCGACGGTGCGCTCGGCGGCTTTGCGCA
>NZ_JAKSXW010000068.1 GCF_022829405.1 Methylobacterium sp. J-076 | reverse complement strand
AGAAGCGGGCATAGGCGTCGGTCTTCACCTCGGCCGGGTCCACGAACAGGGAATGGTGCAGGCCGCGCACCTCCTCCAGCCCGTAGCCCACCACCGCCAGGAAGTTGGCGTTGGAGTCCATCACCTTCACGTCCAGCTCGCACTCGATCATCCCGTGCGCACCGT
This sequence comes from Methylobacterium sp. J-076, assembly GCF_022829405.1. Classification (GTDB taxonomy): domain Bacteria; phylum Pseudomonadota; class Alphaproteobacteria; order Rhizobiales; family Beijerinckiaceae; genus Methylobacterium. Next base: position 475 of record NZ_JAKSXW010000068.1, on the reverse strand, counting down.
CCAGCGCCCGCAGCTTGCCGTCGCAATCCGCGTTGCGCACCTTCTGCTCGGTGACGTCGGTGGCGAACTTCACGACCTTCACGGGACGCCCGGAGGCATCGGTGACCGGGTTGTAGGTGGCCTGGATCCAGACCTCGCGGCCACCCTTGGCGATGCGCTTGTACTCCGCCGCCTGGAACTCGCCCCGGCGCAGGGCCTCCCAGAAGCGGGCATAGGCGTCGGTCTTCACCTCGGCCCCATTGCAGCCAGCGGGCCCGTTCGAGCCGCCCGGCTGCATAGAAGGCGATGCCGCCCCAGGCCAGCGCCAGCATCAGCAGGCCGCAGCCGACCATACTCCGGAAGGCGAAGAACGGGATCAGGACCGGCGGTCGGTCGGCCTTCGGGATGGCCTTGAGGCCGATCACCTTGCCGGTGGGCGTCCCGTCGTCGATCAGGCTGCCCGCAGGAGGAGGCAGGGCGATGACGAACCGGTTCG
>NZ_JAKSXW010000066.1 GCF_022829405.1 Methylobacterium sp. J-076 | reverse complement strand
CTCAGGGTGGACCGCGAACAGTTCAGGGGCCGTCCACCCCTGCCGGTGCGCCTCAGCACCGAGCCGGTCGCAGAATTCCATCGCGGCCTCGCGGATCGCGGCCCATTTCGCCGGCAGCAGGTAGCGGCAAGGCGAGGCGTGAGGCGACAGGTTCTCAAGGGCGCCGCGCCAGATCGCGGCGGCATCGGGGAGCATGGTGGGGGTGAGACCGGATGACATACGGCCGAGCTACGGCAGATAGCTCAAGCCCGCCATGCGGCTGAACGCGGGATTGCCGTGTGTCTGCTCGGCTTGAAAGCGACTGCACCGACGAGGCTGCGCGGTTGTCCTGCGCTGCTCTGACGGCGCTCGGGGCGGGGGTCCCGGTCGCAGGGCGGTCCTCAACGTGAACTGGTTAAAGATTCATAACCGCAAGGAAAAAAGGGTCGTGCTGACCTAGCGGCGGTAGCCGTTCGGCGCCGCTCCGATCTGTTAGGTGCCCCGACGCCTTTTCGGAAGGACCCGATCTGCGGTAATGACCTCACGACAAATTCGTAGAGGCATGTCCTCGTCCATTGCGGAAGATAGGCTTCATAGCGTTCTCCGAAGGTCGGTGCGAAATTTGACCCCTGACTCGGACAATGCACAGACATCGAAGGCTGGGCGGTCACGAGGGACAAAGTGTTTGAGCGCGATTTGAACGGAAGCGCGAGCGGATTGGACTTTTTCGAAGCGCATTCAATCCGAGAAAGACTATAATTTACTATCTATCACCCGCATCGCCTCTCGTTGAGCTAAGTTTAGCACTCGTTGCCGGCCCTGTATGTCGGCGATTGCCGCGTAGGCGCGGATGAGTTCAGCCACCTCTGCTGAAAATCCTGAAGCTCGCTCATCATAGAAGTGAGCGACCGATATACCGAGCATGTCGGCTATCTCTCTGAGGCGAGCGCCAAACTGAGCCGCCGAGCCTGGTTCCTGTCGCATGTAGGCATTCTGAGCCGAAAGCATCGCCTGCGATCTGTCATTTGAAGGGATCTAGTATGCCGCATGTGACAATTTTGCCTGTCTTCTCTGGTGCTTTTCGGTGAAGTTATCTGGGCTAATGTGCCTCCGGTTGGTCGTTCCCCTCGATCAGCCGGGCATACTCGGTCTCAGCTAAACCGTAGCCATCTCCCGCGAGGTCAAGCAGCCTGTCGCGGTCAATGATTGCGACGCGGCCCCGGCGTTTGGCGACCAAGCCGTCCTTCTCCAAAGTTCGCAATGCCATCGTCACACTGGGCCGCTCGACGCCCAGCATCAGCGACATGAACTCCTGCGTGACCATGATCTCTTCGCTCTCACTCCTGTCGTGGCACATCAGTAGCCAGCGGGCGAGGCGGTTGGGTGTGCTACCCCGGGCGTTCGCGAACGCGGTCTGCGCGGTCTGGACAAGTTGAGTCTGAATGTAGCGATGCAGGAGGCGGCGCAGGGCAGGTCGCCGCGCTACCTCGATACGCAACGCATCTGCCTCGACCGACAACATGCGCCCGGCTGCCTGCACGAAGTGGGTATGCGGACTGCGGTCGTCGTCGAGCAAGACCGGGGCGGCACCAACCAGAGCTTCGCGGCCGAGCAACCCTATCTCGACCCGGCCGCTGGCCGCGTCGGAGGTGATAGAGACGATGCCCGCCTCCACGAAGTGCACGGCTTTGATCTCGGTGTTCGCTGAGATGAGCACCTGCCGGAGAGTCATCTCCATAGGGCGTAGCGCTGGTATCAATGCAGCGAAATCCTCGGGCGCGAGCGCGCGCAGGAGGCGGTTTCGTAAGTCGTTCTGCCGGAGGTCTGCCACAGATGCTCACGCGCTAAGGGCAAGAGCACACGCTGTCCCTCAATCGTCGGCGCCCTGGCCTCGGCCGACCACATAATTCAAATATTAACGCGCAACCTGAATAGCAATGTGTCTTCTAAAATAGGCAAACAAATATAACGTACGATATATTTATGTTTTGACTGGGTAATATCATAAGATCAGATCCGGTAAATTAGTCACTTCTACGGCTTTATTACCGTTAGAGTAGATACAAACGTCGCGATAGTCCCGTCAGGTAACTTGTTGGCAGGCCATTCCTGGTCAGTTGCGGGAAATCTAGCGGGCAGCCTAGTTCAGTTGGTTCACACACTTTGAGCGGCGATTAGCACCCGGGCGACGCTCAAGAGTGCTTGGCGACTGGCCTCGCAGTCCAGAGCCTCCCAGAGGCGGTTTAGTTCAGCATTCAAGTCTAGCATCCGTGTCACGGTAGGGTCTGAGAGCATTCTGACAGGAAGGCCAAGCGCATTTGCGATACTCTCCAGCGTAGGTATTAGCATCTTTGAGCCATTTGGAGCTGGCATGGCGATGAGTGTCTCGCTTGTTATGCGAGTTGTAGTGTTCGATACCAGCGTGCCAGGCGGAGTTATTCCGTTGCTGCGGCCATAGTGAGCTGCCTCGCGTCGTGCAGCCGCCAGGATGCGGTTCCGAGCTGGCTCGCTTGGCATCTCCTCCCACAGCCGCAGTAACTCGGCGAACGTGCCAATCTTGGCCGCCATTGCAGCGTCTGAGAACGCGGAGGATTGGATACCGAGCGCTTCGGCGATTTTCTCCAGTGAGCTGACCGGCGTGCATATCAGGGCAGGGACCGGCATATCCATAATCGGTTTATCCGCTTTCGCAGTGGAATGAATAAAAACGTCATATGCCACTTTATTTAGATTTGTAAATCTGTAAATAATATACGATGGTGGTCTGTCGCGGCTCCAAATGTAAAAAATTTACATTTATTCCGCTTCAAGTGAGGCAGTATGAGCCAGGAACGTGACCTTGGCGTTATAGCGGATGTCTGTATTGAGGCGAATGACATAATCCAGCAACACGGTACGCTAGAAATGCTGGTTTTGATCCGTCATTTGCTTTTTGTTGTTGGGCGGGAACTGGCGGTTCAGTCCAAGGCAGGGACAGCGCCTGATAATCCCGACGATACATCGCAGGCATAGGCCGCTTACTGTGCCTACGGCTGCAAGGGCCACAAAGTTTAACTGATGGGCTTGGCAAACGCGGCCCAGAATGGGGTCCGGTCCATCCGGGCTATCTGCCCGCCGCCGTGCCGGCATGAGGGCGAGGTGCCGCTTGACAGGTTCCCGCCGACCATGGTTGTGCGCGGCGTCGGGTTGCGCCTCCGCTGCTCGACCTGTGGGCGGAAGAGGCCGGAGACCGAGCCGGTGTGGCCGCCGCGATAGGGCTAGAGCCGCTGACCCGATCCAGTGAAAGGCGGGGGCCATTGAACCGGGCCGGCGTATCCTCGAAAGGACGCGCACAGGTCAGAACGCGGGACAGAGATGGTGAAGGAGAGGACGATGCCGGTGTGGCGGCCGAGATAGTCCGCCTCGCTGGCGCCACTGAGCGTCGGTCCAAGAGGCAGCCGACTCGGAAGAAAGCTCAGCGAGGCTAAGCCGCCCGACGCGCCCAGAACGCGAGGCCCCAGCCGAACGCGACGGTGACGGCTGGCACGATGACGAAGGCGAGGACTTGAACGTCGGTCAACCTATGAAACATCGTGCAGGTCATCTCGCCGGAATGGAAGGCTTGGCTGAAGCTGGCACGCCGGTCCCCCGCTTCGGGAAGCGGGCTTTTCCTCAGGCGCGAACACAAGGGGGGTGGGGTTAAATCCTCGTCCAGCACGCCTACTCAGACGTTTAAATCAGGGGAAAACATGCGCCAGCGCCCGGTTTCGGACCCTCCGGCAAGACGCGGATCGTCATGCTGAGCCGGGAATTCGGTTCAGTGAAACCCGGTACGGTCGCAAACGCCAAACGCGTGGCCCCGTCGCTGCGCTGTGGAAAGCCACGCGCCGGGGCCACATTCAGGGATAGAAGAAGGGCTGCCAAGGACTAGGGGCTACCCTCGGCTATGACTACTTGCCGCCACCGCTTCCCGTCGAACCCATTCGAGAGGGCTGCCCTTCATTGCCAGAAGCGGCCGAGTCGTTCGAAATGCTGTCCGCAGCGCGCCCGGTCGGCGAGTAGCTGGCAGAGCCCTCTTCGCCCGTCGAGCCCGGCTGACGGGTGACGACACCTGGCGCACCACGGGGGACAATGACGGTTGTAGTGCTCGGGCTTTCCAAAACCTGGGCGAAGGCAGGAGTAGTGAGCACTGCGACAAACGCCGCAACGAGAATACGCTTGTTCATAGAAATCTTTCGCTGAGAGACTGAAGAACCGTCGGTTGTGCGCAATGTGTCCCAGCGGCGGTGTCACAGGTGCGGGCATACCTTGGGTGATCAGCATGCAGCCTGATTAGAGGTGCTTAGGGAACGCCCTCGGGACAGGTTCAAGTGTGCCTGATAAAATGAAGCCTTCCCCGCACGCGTGCCCGAGGCGTTCGCAACACCACACGGCCCGCAGCGGGTGAGCGCACGATGACAAGCGGCTGCAAGCCAGTTCCCTGCGGCTCGCCCGTGAGGCCTTGGCCGGGCAGTCGCGTGAGGGTCGGTGCAGCTGGGGATCTGGACACCGCAAGCACCGGCTCACGGCCAACGGCAGGCCCAGAAGTTTTCAAAAAGTAAAAGCGGGCAGCTACACTTTGATAACCATCAATGGCTTTCGAAGTCGCAGCCGGCGCTCTTCCAGTCTCCTTCAGACAGGGGGTGTGTCGGCGCAGCTACAGTCAGATTTTACGGAATGATTTAGGAAGGGCTCAACCAAGCTTTTGCTGGAGACAGCACCGTTATGAAGACGCTTATCGCCTCGCTCGCCGCCTTCACGGCCCTGACCGCCGCCGCTTCGGCTGCCGACCTTCCGCGCCGCGCTGCGCCGCCGCCGGTCTTCACCCCGGTTCCGGTCTTCACCTGGACGGGCTTCTACGCCGGTTTCAACGCCGGCTACGGCTTCGATGCCTCCTCCAGCCGCGGCCCGACCGTCGTCGGCGTC
>NZ_JAKSXW010000065.1 GCF_022829405.1 Methylobacterium sp. J-076 | reverse complement strand
CGGAAAAAGAGCTCATGTGCGGTTTCGATCCTATGGAAGAATCGATCGGTTCTTCAGCGGCATCGTCGTTGATACACAGTGGATCGGGACCCGGCAGGACTCCTTCGCCTATCGCCTGACGCTGCGGCCGTGGCTCTGGCTGCTTGGGCGGCGCGCCGACTGCCGTATATTCAAGGACAAGACTGTCATCGATATCGTCGAGGACGTCTTCAAGGGCGCCGGCTTCAACGATTTCGAAATCCGCGCGAATCGTGGGGACTACGACAAGATCGAGTACTGCGTTCAGTACCGCGAGAGCGACCTGAGCTTCGTCAGCCGCCTTTTCGAGGAATGGGGGATCTACACGTTCCATGAGCATAGCGAGATCAAGCATCAACTGGTGCTGGCCGACTCCCGCTCATGCCATCGGACGGTGAAGGCCGGCGGCGGCAGGATGCCGTTCATTCCCCTGGCCGGCTCCGACCGGCGCCAATGCGAGCATGTCTCGGCCTGGCGGGCCGACCGGATCTTCCGCACGGGCAGCTTCGTCACTAACGACTTCGACTACATGAAGCCGGCCGCCAACCTGAAGGCCGATTCGCGTGGTTCCGAACGCTACGAGAAGTCGTCCTTCGAGGCCTACGACTTCCCCGGGCGCTATACGGAGCGCAACCTCGGCACAAAGCGGGCCAAGGTCCGGCTCGAAGCCGAGCAGGCCCTCGACCACCGGCGCAGCGCCGCGGGCGACGCGGCCAGCCTCTATCCGGGCGGCCTGGTGACCGTCGAGAAACATCCGACGGACGATGGCGAATACTTAGTCGTCTCGGCCCGCCACGTCATCAGCACCGAAACCTACCGCAGCGGGCCCGGGGCGGGGCCGGGCGAGCTCTACCAAGGCACCTACGAGTTCCAGCCAGTGGACCGTCCCTTCCGGTCGCCCCTTGTTACGCCCCGCCCGCGCGTCCACGGCCCGCAGACGGCCATCGTCACCACCCGGCAGGGGAAGGAGAGCGAGGAGATCGACGTCGACGAGGAGGGGCGGATCTTCGTCCAGTTCCACTGGAACAGGGACAAGGCGAAGATCTCCAGGCCCGTGCGCGTGGCGCAGATGTGGTCGGGCAAGTCGTGGGGGTTCCAGGTCATCCCGCGGGTCGGGCAGGAGGTGGTCGTCCAGTTCCTCGAGGGCGATCCCGACCAGCCCCTCGTGGTGGGTACGGTCTACAACAAGGACTATCCCTATCCGTTCAAGCTCCCCGACGAGAAGTCCGTGTCGGGCATGAAGTCCGACTCCACCAAGGGCCACGGCGGATACAACCAGCTGAGCTTCGATGACAAGAAGTCGTCCGAGAGGGTGACGTTCCGCGCGGAGAAGGACCTCGACTCGGTGATCCGCAATGCCGAGACCCGGGAGATCGGCACCGCCTTCGATACGCCGAGCGGCAAGGCCTCGCGCTCGACGGTGATTAAGAACGGAGACGACAGCTTCAAGGTCGAGAGCGGCAACTGGAAGTCGGTCGTCGCCCAGGAGGTCCACGTGAAGGCGGGCACGAAGATCGTCCTCGAGTGCGGCGCCAGCAAGATCACCATGGACCCGGCCTCCATCACCATCGAGGCGGGGAAGATCACGCTCCAGGGCACGGCGCTGATCGAGGAGAAAGCGCCCCTCATCACCTTAAACTGATGGCGACCTGTGGCAGGACCACGTTTCAGCACCGCGCGGGACCTTTTCGCGGCCTTTCCGAGCGCGGAGCGCGACATTAGCGCCGCGGTCACCGAGGAGGCGACGCTTCCCTTCCTGCAGCGCCTCCGCCGCAGCGAGACCCCGGAAGACGCGGTCAGCTTCCTCTCCTATGCCCTGGGGCGGCGGGAGGCGGTGTGGTGGGCCGCGCAAAGCGTCAGGCTGCTCTGCCGGATCGCCGCCGGGCAGGAGGATGCGCCCCTTCAGGCGGCGGAAAGCTGGGTTCGGGACCCGGACGACTTGCGCCGCCGGGAGGCCCTGCGCCTCGGCATGACGGGCAACCAGCGGCTCGCAACCCCCTGGGTCGCCCTTGCCGCGGGCTGGGTCGGGGGCAATATCGGGCCGAGCGCCCAGGCCATCGTCCAGCCGACACCGGAGATGACCCCCAAGGCCGTGCGAACCGCGATCCTGGTGGCCCTCGCCACCGTCACGGCCCGCGACCGGTCGAGCCGTCTCCAGGCCTGCATCGATATCGGCATCCCGCTGATGGACCGGGGGGAGCGTTGAGGGGTTATCGTCGCGGGGCGCCGGGGATCCGCAGCATCGGGCTGCCGGCCCGCACGGGTGACGCCCCCGCCGCGCATCGGGACGGACGATGACGCTCACGCTCACCATTGAGAACCATTCCGCTCTGCCCGACGGCGGCCCCCTCAGCATCAGCCTGTCGGGGCGTCGCGGCCTCGATATCGGCCGGGACCAGTATCTCGACTGGACGCTGCCGGACCCTGATCGGGTCATCTCCGGCAAGCATGCCGAGATCCGTCATCGGGACGGGGGCTACTGGCTTCACGACGTGTCGCGCAACGGCGTCTTCGTGAACCGCAACGAGCAACGCCTGCAGGAGGCCTACAGGCTCAAGGACGGCGACCGGATCCAGATCGGCCACTACGTCATCCTGGCGCGGATCGAGGGCGACGCGCGGCCGGCCCAGGCCCCCGCTCCGGAGCCTCCCTTCGAGGGGCGCGACTGCTGGGACCTTCCGAGCGAGGCGGCGCCCATCCCGAGCCGCCATCTGCGCCCCCCCGAGAGCGCCCGGCCGGCCAACCCCGACTTCCTCGACTGGATGGTGGACCTTCCCGATGCCCGGGCGCCCAGCGGCCCTGGCCGCCCGGAGGCGGGCGGCGAGGTCGAGTGGCTGAAGGCGCCGGCTCCTCTGCCGAGCCCGCGCCGTCCGACCGGCCCGGCGGACTTCCCGCCCGAACCGCCCCGCGAGGCGGAGCCCGCCCCACCCGCCTTGGCGCCGTTCGAGCCACCGCAGGACAACCCCTGGCACCCTCCCGCCCCGCCCCAGGCCCCGCCGGCCGCCGAAGGCTTGGTTCCCCCCTCGGCCGCCTCCGCCCCCCTCGCCGGACCGGGCTCGGACGCCTTCGTCCGGCGCCTCGCGGCAGGGCTCGGGATTCCTCCCGAGGTCCTGGCCGGGAAGGATCCTGGCGACCTCGCCGAGGAGGTCGGCGCCCTGCTGCGCCTGAACGCCGAGAACGTGAAGCAACTCCTCGCGGCGAGGACCGAGTCGAAGCGGGCCGCCAAGGCTGCGAATCAGACGACGGTGCAGGCCCTCGCCAACAACCCGCTGAAGTTCTCGCCCACCGTCGATGACGCCCTGCGGATCATGTTCGGCCGGCCGTCCCGGGGCTATCTCAACGCCCACCGAGCGATGGAATCGAGCTTCAAGGATCTGAAGACCCATCAGGTCAAGACCTATGCCGCCATGCAGAACGCCCTGCGCCTCCTGATGGAAGGGCTCAGCCCCGAGGGCATCGAGGCGCTGGACGAGAAGGATCACGGCCTCGGCGCGCTCTTGAGTTCGCGCAAGGCCCGGCTCTGGGACATCTACACGACCCGCTGGAACGCCATTGCCTCGATGCATGAGGAAGGAATGCTCGATGCGTTCATGATCTACTTCTCGGATTGTTACGACAATAGCCGGTAACCGAATTATTCCGAACGGTGCACGATGATGAAGCAGGCACGCGCCTGCTATCGCGCCCGCATGCCGTTGCATGGAACACACAAGCCAATACCAATTCGCTCTTCAGGCTTCGGCATGCAGGCAAATCGATTTCCCCGTAGAAATTGAGTATTGGACCTTCCGGCGAATGTCGCTATGCCATCGATGGGGTGGATACGTGCGCTGGGACCGGTCAATGCGAGCGCATCCTGGCGTATCACTCGCGCGCGCCCCTGCGCCCGTGGAGAGCAGGCAGCGATGTCTTGGCGTAGTAAGGTGGTCTGGACCGAGGGCCTTTTCCTCCGCCCGCACCATCTTCAACAGAGCGACCGTTACGTCGAAGGCTTGGTCGAGAACCGCACCCGCCACATCACGCCGTACCCTTGGGGCTTCTCGATGCTGGAGATCGACCGAGATCTCGCGCAGCAGAGCAAGTTCGGCCTGCGCCGGGCCGCGGGCGTCATGCCGGACGGAACGCCCTTCGACATGCCCGCGGACTCGTCGCTTCCGCCGCCGATCGACGTTCCGGACACGGCCGGCAAGTACGTCGTTTGGCTGACCCTGCCGATCGGGTCGCCCAACACGCGGGAGGTCGAGGCGGCCCAGGCCGAGAGCGCGAGCCGGTTCGTCCCGGCCGGCGTCCGCCTCATCGATACGACCTCGGCGCTCCGCATCGAGGAGGAGATCGAGGTGGCGCAGCCCCGGCTCGGCTATGAGCTGCGCAAGGCGGCCAAGCCCGGCTACGTCTCCCTGCCCATCGCCCGGATCACCGAGGTGCGCGACCGCGCCATCGTGTTCGACGAGACCTTCGCCCCACCCGTGCTCACGGTGTCGAGCCACCCGGTGGTGCACGGCTGGATCGAGCGTGTCATCGGCTGGGTCGAGAACAAGCTCGAGGAACTGGCACGGTACGCCGCCGACCCCACGGCCGGCGGCGGCTTGCAGAGCGCGGATTACTTCATCTTACAATTGCTGAATCGGTATATTCCGGTTCTGCACCACCTGGAACGCTCGCGCTACGTGCATCCCGAGCGGGTCTACGAGGAGTTCCTCCGGCTCGCCGGCGAGCTGGCGACCTTCACCACCGCGGAGCGGCGGGCCAGGGCCTATCCAGCCTACGACCACGACGACCTGACCTCGGTCTTCGCGCCGCTCTTGCGCGACATCCAGGACTTCCTCTCGGCGCAGCTCGGCCGCCGGGCCATCCGCCTGGAGATTATCGAGCGCGCGCAGAACGCCTTCGTGTCGATGATCCGCGACCGCAACCTGTTCCGGAACGCCAGCCTCGTCCTCGAGGTCGCGGCGCGGCGTCCGCTGACGGAGATCCAGAGCCAGTTCCCGAACCTGTTTAAGATCGGTCCCAACACGAAGATGAACGAGATCGTGCATGCCCACCTTCCGGGCGTGCCCCTCGTGCACCTGCCGACCCCGCCGCCACAGATCCGCGCGATCACGGACCACGTCTACTTCCTGCTCGACCGCCAGTCGCCCCTGTGGCCGGAATTCTCGGTGGCGGGCTCGATCGGGATGCACTTCTCCGGAGACTGGCCGCAGCTCGAGCTCGAACTCTGGGCCGTGCTGGAGACACGGCGGTGACGGGCCGCCCCGGGCCTCGTGAAGGAGGCGTGCCATGAACGACCCCTTCGGCCGCGGCGACCGGACCATCATCCTTCCCGATCCAGGAGGGCGCCGACGGGCGGCGGAGCCCGCGCCCGCCCCGCCCGAGGCCAACCCGTTCCAGCCGACCCCCTATCCACACCCGGCGCCGCATCCGCCGGCGCCGCGCCCCGCGCCCGCCGCGGACAGGCAGGACGACTGGGCCGTGCCCCCTCCTCCCGTGGTGCGACAGGCGCCGCCGGAGGGCCGGCGCGCCCTGGTGATGAAGCGCGACGTGGTCGTCGCCCCCAACGCCAACCCCTTCCTGCGGGCCGCAGCCCCCCTGCTCCTGCTCCTCGGCCGACTTCGGGTGCAGCTCTCAACGGCCTCGTTCTCGAACCTGATGGAGCAGGTCGCCGCGAGCATCGAGGACCTTGAGCGGGATACCCGCGCCGCGGGCGCCACGCCCGAGCAGGTCTGGGCCGCGAAGTACATCGTCTGCGCTACCGCCGACGACATCGTGCAGAACATCCCGACCGAAGAGCGCCACGTCTGGACGCAGTACAGCATGCTGAGCCGGTTCTTCGGTGAGCGCTCCGGCGGCGTGCGCTTCTTCGAGGTGCTCGACAAGGCCAAGCTCGATCCGGGCGGCAACTACCACCTGCTCGAACTGATCCACGCCTGCCTCAGCATCGGCTTCCAGGGGATCCACCGGACGAGCTCGGGCGGGGCGGCCACGCTCCAGCAGATCCAGCGCAACCTCTACGAGGTGCTGCGCCGCACGCACGCGGCGAACCGCGAGGCCTCGCCGCGCTGGCAGGGGCAGGCGATCAGGCCGGAGGCGCTTCGCTTCGAGATTCCCGTCTGGACGGTGGCGGCCCTCGTCGGCGCGGTGCTGCTCGGCCTCTTCCTCGTCTTGCGCACCCTCCTCACCGGCAACGCGGAGGCCGCCGCCACGGAGCTCGCCCAGCTGCATCCGATGACCGAGGTCGGCATCCAGCGCCGCGTCTACGCGCCGCCCCCCCCCCCGCCCCCGCCCCCGCCGGAGAGCCAGGCGGGCCGGCTGCAGGATGCCTTGAAGGCGGAGATCAACGAGAGTTCGCTCGCCGTCATCGAGAACGGCAACCAGATCGTGCTGCGCCTCGCGGGAGCCCTGTTCCCGCCCGCCGATGCCGAGGTGAAGCCGGCCTTCACGGGCCTGCTGCAACGCCTCGCCAAGCTGCTCGACAAGAGCGCCGGCCCAATCAAGGTCGTCGGGCATACGGACGTGTTCCCCATCAAGACGGTCCGTTTTCCCTCGAACTTCGTCCTGTCCGAGGCCCGGGCCAAGGCGGTCGCCGACATCCTCCGCGCCGGCCTGTCGAAGCCCGAGCGCGTCTCGACCGAGGGCAAGGGCGCCGACGTCCCGATCGCCAGCAACAAGACGCCGGAGGGCCGGGCCCGCAACCGGCGGGTCGACATCATCGTGCCGCGCGAACACTAGGGGGTATCCGTGCGAGCTCGGACAGAAAGGCGGACACCGCGTCGAACCTCGGCTTCGTCGGCGGCCTCAGGTCGCGGACCTGTCGGAGTGGCGGGATCATGATGCTTCAGGCCTGGGTGCGGCGCGGGGCCTTGATCCTCGGCGCCGTGTGCCTGTCGATCCTGATCTGGTGGGCGGGGCCCCTCCTGACCTTCGCCGAGATGCGGCCGTTCGAGCCCGCCTGGTCGCGGGGGCTGCTCTGCGCCCTGATCCTCCTAGGAGCCCTCGGCGCGGTCGGCTGGGACCTCCACAAGCGGCGTAAGGCAGCCCGAGCGCTCCAGGAGGAGATCGCCGGCGCCCCCGACGAGGTCGGGGACGGCGCGGTGCTCAAGGAGCGGATGAACGATGCCCTCGCCGCCCTGAAAAAGTCCCGCGGCGGGAAGGGCGGCACCCTCTACGACCTGCCCTGGTACATCATCATCGGCCCGCCGGGCGCGGGCAAGACCACGGCCCTCGTCCGCTCGGGGCTGAAGTTCCCCCTGGCCAAGGGGCACACGCCGGAGGCGGTGGCGGGCCTCGGCGGCACGCGCTATTGCGATTGGTGGTTCACCGAGGACGCCGTGCTCATCGACACGGCCGGACGGTACACGACCCAGGACAGTTCCGCCAAGGGTGACCGGGCGAGTTGGCTCTCCTTCCTGGACCTGCTCCACCGCACCCGGCCGCGGCAGCCGATCAACGGCGTCCTCGTCGCGATCAGCCTGGAGGATCTCCTCACCGGAGGCGCGGAGGGCGTCGAGGCCCATGCCGCGGTGGTGCGGGCCCGCCTCGCTGAGTTGCACGAGCACCTGAAGGTGGATTTCCCTGTCTACGTGGTCTTCACCAAGGCGGATCTTATCGCCGGCTTCACGGAGTTCTTTGGCCAGCTGACCGAGACCGAGCGGCAGATGGTCTGGGGCCATACGTTCCAGACCGCGGAGAAAACCCGCAACATGGTCTCGGACGTGCCGACCGAGTTCGACGCCCTGGTCGAGCGGCTGAACGAGTGGGTCCCCGACCGCCTGCAGGAGGAGATGGCGCCGACCGCCCGGGTGGTGCTGTTCGGCTTCCCGAGCCAGGTGGCGGCCGTCCGCGGGCGCGTGGTCGACTTCCTCAGCCGGGTCTTCGAACCGAGCCGCTTCACCGTGAACGCCACCCTGCGGGGCTTCTACTTCACCTCCGGCACGCAGGAGGGAACGCCGATCGACCAGCTCATCGGCGCCCTCTCCCGGAGCTTCGGCTCGCATGACGTCGCCGCCTCGGCCTATTCGGGCCGGGGCCGGAGCTACTTCCTCGGAGATCTCCTGCGGAAGGTCGTGATCGGCGAGGCCGGCTGGGTCTCCGTGAACCGGACGGCCCTGCGCCGGGCCAACATCCTGCGCATGGCCGCCTATGCCGGCCTCGCCCTCGCCGCCGCCCTCCTCGTCGGGCTGTGGTGGACGAGCTTCCTGCGCAACAGCCAGCTCATCGCCCTCACCAACGGGCTCACCAGCAAGTACCGGGCGGACGCCGCCGAGGTCCTGCGCGAGCCCGTCGTGGCAGACCGCAACTTCTCGAAGGTGCTGCCCCTCCTCAACGCTCTCCGTTACCTTCCGACCGGCTATGCGAGCCGGGACGAGGGCGAGCCGATCCTGGCCACGTTCGGCCTGAGCCAGCGGCCGCGCCTGCGCTCGGCCTCGGAGACGAGCTACCGGGCCGCCCTGGAACGGCTGTTCCGGCCGCGGCTCATCTTCCGGCTGGAGGAGCAGCTCGAAGCCAACCGCAACAATCCCGGCTTCATCTACGAGGCGCTGAAGGTATACCTGATGCTCGGCGGCCGGGCCGAGGCTCCCCTCGACCGCAACCTCGTCGTCGGGTGGTTCCGCCGGGATTGGGCCGAGAACCTCTATCCCGGCGCCGGGTTCGCCCGCGGGCGGCAACTCCTGGAGGACAACCTCCAGGCGATGCTGGACCTCGACGACGGCAGCCCGCCCCTCGTCTCGGTGAATCAGGCCCTCCTGGAGGATTGCCAGCGCACCCTGGCCCGGCTGAGCATCGCCGAGCGCACCTACGAATTGCTGAAATCCGAGGCCCGGGCGGCCATGGCCCGGGACTGGACCGTGCCGAAGGCCGCAGGCCCCGATGGGGGGCTCGTGTTCGAGCCCGTCGGCGGGGGCGACCTCGATACCGTCCGCGTGCCGTTCTTCTTCACCTATGAGGGGTTCCAGGAGGCGTTCCTCGACCGTTTCGGGGAGGCGCAGGACATCGCGGAGCGGGATCGCTGGGTGCTCGGCCCGGCGGGCGAGCAGCAGGCGGTCAGCAGCCAGTACGGCTCCCTGTTCACCGACCTCCAGAGGCTCTACGCGAGGGAGTTCCAGCAGAGCTGGAGCACCGCCTTGCGGCGGCTGAAGTTACGCTCGCTCACCGCCGACAAGCCGCGCTACCTGGCGCTTCAAGCCATCGCCGCACCGACCTCCCCGCTCCGGCAGATCCTGGAATCGATCCGCGACGAGACGCGGCTGACCCGGGAGCGGCCAACGCGGACCGTGGACCGCGCCAAGGCTGCGGGGAGCATGGCGGCCGGGGCGATCGCGAAGTCGGCCGAGCAGCGTCTCGGCTCCGCCGCCCCGATGGGGACGGGCGAGGCCGCCATCGCCCTCGGCCGCACGGCGGCCGGCGCCGCCCTGTCTGCCACCGGCATGGCGCCCTCCGACCGCTTCTCGGCCACCGCCGCCCAGGCCCCGGGCGCCGGCATCGAGGCGGCCTTCCGACCGTTCCACGCGCTCAGCGAGGGCGAGCCCGGCCGGCGGACCACCGACACCCTCATCGCGGTGCTGAACGAGATCAAGAACGCGGCCCTGGAGGCGACGAACCCGGCCCAGGCCGCCGCGGCCAACACCACGCTCGTGACGCAGACCGCCTCCCTCCGGGCGCTGGCCGCCCGGTTCCCGGCGCCCTTCGAGCCGATGATCCGCCAGATCGCCGACGAGTTCGAGGGCAATGCAACCGGTGAGGCCTTGTCGCGGATCCGGAAGGCGCTGGCCGACGAGGTGCTCCGCGACTGCAGCCAGATCGCGGCGAACCGCTATCCGTTCGTCCCCGGCAGCGACCGGGAGGTGCCGCTGGCCGACTTCGCCAAGCTGTTCGGCCCCAACGGCGCCTTCGACCGGTTCTTCGGCCAGCACCTCGCCAGCCGGGTCGACCGCTCGCGTCCGCAATGGGCGTGGCGGGTCGAGGACACGATGGCCCGCGGCATGTCCGCCGCCACCCTGCGCGAGTTCCAACGGGCGGCCGAGATCCGGGAGGCGTTCTTCTCCACCGGGGGCACCATGCCCGCGGTAACGTTCTCGGTCACGCCGCTGACGCTTACTGGGGATGCCGGACAGGCCAAGCTCGATGTGAACGGAAGCGTCGTGGTCATGCAGGGAGGAGGTGTTCCCACCCCCGCTTCTGTGCAATGGCCGGGGCCGGCGGTGCCGGGCCGGACGGTCCTTCAGATCGATGGCCCGCCAAGCTTCTTCGGCACCTCGAACGGGCAGAGCACGGTCATCGACAAGACCGGGGCGTGGTCCCTGTTCCGCCTCCTCGATTCGGGCTCCGTGCTGAAGCAGGGTGACGCCGTGGTGGCGACCCTGAACGCCGGCACTCGGCAGATCTCCTACAAGTTCGGCGTCAACACCCTCCAGAACCCCCTCGCGCTGCCGGCCCTGCGCGAGTTCCGCTGTCCCTCGGGGATCTGACATGCCCTGCGGCCTGTTCGGCAAGCTTCCGGCCAAGCGCGACTTCATCGCCCTTGCCGTGCCGCGCGCCTTGCTCAACGCCTGGGAGCCCTGGATCCAGGGGGGTCTGTCCGCGAGCCGGCTCGCCCTCGGGCCGGCCTGGACCGAAGCCTACCTTCGGGCGCCGATCTGGCGGTTCTGGCTCGGGGAGGGCTTGACCGGCGAACCGGTCCTGGGGGCCTTCATGCCCTCCGCCGACGGGGTCGGACGCTATTTCCCCCTGACCCTCGTCTGCTGCGGCGGCCGGCCGGACGCCTTCGCCCCTCCGGAGGCGGAGCCCTACGACGGCTGGTTCACCGCCATCGAAGCCTTCCTCCTGTCCCTGCTGACCGAGGGCCTGCCCTTCGCGGACGCCACGGCGCAGCTCGTCGCCCTGCCCGATGCCGTCGCGTCCCGCCTACCCCCCACCGTCGAAGGCGCCCGCCGCCTGCCCGGCGGAGCGCTGGCCGGAGGCGTCGCGGGCGGCGACGTCCCGGCCGCCCTCACCCGGCTCCGGCCGTTGGCGCCGGCCGCGATGCACGCGGACATGAGCTACTGGTGGACGTCAGGCGGGGAGGGCTTCCCGGCCTCGGCCCTCGCCTGCCGGGGCCTGCCGGAGGCCCCCCTCTTCGCCTCCTTCCTTACGGGACGGTTCGATGGCCTCGCCTGATTCCGTGTCGGCCGTCTCGGCGCTGCCGGAGGATCTCCTCCGCATCGAGGCCGGCAGCATCAGCCATCCCGGCGTGAAGCGCGCCCAGAACGAGGACAGCCTCCTCGTGGCGCCGGAGATCGGCGTCTTCGCCGTGGCCGACGGCATGGGCGGCCATGAGGACGGGGCGCTGGCGAGCGCGACGATCGTCGGCGCCCTCGCCTCCATCGGCGCCGCCGTCTCGGCCGCCGACCTGATGGCCCGCCTCGAGGACCGCATCCTGCGGGCGAACGCCGAGCTGCGCGCCGCCGGCCAAGCCCGGAACTGCGTCATTGGCTCGACGCTGGCGGTCCTGCTGCTCTTCGGCCGGGACTATGCCTGCGTCTGGTCGGGCGACTCCCGGATCTACCGCATCCGCGACGGGCTCATCGAGCAGATCACCCGCGACCATACGGAAGGGCGCGACCTCTTCGAACGGGGCATCCTCACGGCGGCAGAGATGGAATCCTGGCCCCGCCGGCATGTGCTCACCCGGGCGCTCGGCGTCGATGACCGCCCCGAGTTGGAGAGCGAGCAGGGCGTCGTCTCGGCGGGCGACGTGTTCGTCATCTGCTCGGACGGGCTGACGGCCCATGTCACCGACGGCGACATCCTCCTCGCCGCCGACACCTCGGCGCCGCAATGGGCCTGCGACTCCCTTCTCGACCTGACGCTCGAGCGAGGCGCCTCCGACAACGTTACGACGATCGTCATCCGCTGCGGCTATCGCGGCCGGGCGACCGAGGCGCCCCGGCAGGAGAACGGGATGACCGTGCTGATGCCGGCCGGTGCCGCCGCAGGAGACGCTTGATGGCGGATGACCGCACGGTCGTGCAGCCACGGGCGCCGGCCAGGGTCGGCCCCGGCACCCGGCTCAGCGACATCTACGAGATCGACGCGCCCCTCGCGGTCGGCGGCATGGGCGAGGTGTTCCGCGGGCACGTGATCGAGACCGGCGACGCCGTTGCCATCAAGGTCATGCGCCCGGAATTCGCGGAGAACGCCGACGCCCTCGCCCTCTTCCGCAAGGAAGCCTCGGCGCTCCACAACGTCCATCACGGCGCCGTGGTGCGCTATTACGTGTTCTCCGTCGATCGCCAGCTGGGCCTGCCCTTCCTCGCGATGGAGTACGTCACGGGCGACTCCCTGGCCGACCGGCTCAAGCGGGGTCCCCTCGACTACGAGGAGGTCGAGACCCTGCGCCGCCGGGTGGCTGGCGGCCTCGCGGCGGCGCACGAGGCGGGGATCGTTCACCGCGACGTGACGCCGGACAACATCATCCTGCCCGGCGGCGATCCGGCCCGGGCGAAGATCATCGACTTCGGGATCGCCCGCCTCGCCGAGACGAAGACAGTGATCGGCACGGGCTTCGCTGGCAAATACGCCTACGCCTCGCCCGAACAGTTCGGCCTCCAGGGCGGTGAGGTTACCCTGAGATCCGACATCTTCAGCCTCGGCCTCGTCCTGGCGCAGGCCAGCCGGGGGCGTGCCCTCGACATGGGGGCCGAGTACCCGAACGTCATCGCGAAGCGCTCCTCCGTGCCCGACCTCGCCGGGGTGGATGCAAGGCTGGTCCCCCTGCTGCAGGCCATGCTGCAGCCCGATCCACGCGAGCGGCCCGGGAGCATGAGGGAGATCGAGCAATGGGGAGACCCGGCCAACCAGCTCGTGCTGAAGCCGTCCCGGCCCAGAGCGAAGACGAGGACGACGCCGGGGCGGCGCGTGCTGCCTCTGGCCGCCGGGGCCGTGATCCTCGTCCTTGCCGGCGGGATCGGAGCCTTCTTCTTGCTCGGTCAGCCGGACCAGATTCCGAAACCGGTGAATGGTTCGCTGACGGAGACCGAGCCGGCTCCCACGGCCCAACCGCCCTCCCCGCCGCCACCGCTGCCGCCGATCAATCGCCCGCCGGTCACGCCCGCGCCGCCGCCGGTCAATCTCCCGTCGGCCACCCCCGCCCCGCCACCGGTCAATCCCCCGTCGGTCACACCCGCGCCGCCACCGGTCAATCCCCCGTCGGTCACACCCGCGCCGCCGCCCCCGACGGGGCAGACCGTTGACGTGATCGTGGATCCCGCGCCGCCACCGCCGACGATGGAGACGGTCGCCGCCTTCATCCGCGGGTATCGCGGTGGGGACTGCTTCTTCCTCAACCCTTCCACGGTCAGCGCGCACGAGGCGCTCGTGGAGGCGTTTGGAATCGTGCCGCAGCCGTTCCAAGCCTTCGACTCGGCCTTCAGTAACAGGTTCGGTTTCGAGGCGAAGATCCACCTGAGACAGGTGGAGCGCGGGCAATGCCCGATCGTCGATCTGCTCGCCCTGCAGGCCAAGGCCAAGGCCACCAGCGTGCCGAAGCTCTGGGTGGAGAACGACCACGTCCGCAGCGGGACGGAGCTGCGCGGCACGGTCGATTTCGGCGATGCGCCGAACGCCGCCCTCCTCCTGGTCGATCGCGAGGGGAGCGTGCACGACCTCGGACGCTACCTAAAGCGGTCCGGACAGCGGGGAAGCTTCGCCGTGCGCCTCGACGCGCCCAAATCCAGCAGCGGCCGCTCGCAACTGATCCTGGCGGTGGGAAGCCGCCGGCCGGTGGAGACCGCCGCGCCCGGCGATTCCGCGACGGGCACCGCGCTGTTCGAGCGCCTTGCGCAGGACGCGGCCCGGCCGGATTCTAGGTTCGGCGCGGCGGTGCTGCAGATCAAGGTCGGGAATTGAGCCATGACGGGCCCCGGCACATCCCTGACCGAGGAGGACTGCATCGACGAAGTCATGCGGTTGCGCTACGGCGACGCCCCTTGCACGGCCTGCGGCAGCCGCCAGGGATTCGTGCGGAAGAGCCGCAACCGCGCCTTCTCCTGCCGCTCCTGCGGCCTGAAGGTATTTCCCTGCCAAGGAACGCCCTTTGCCAAGGCCCGGCCGGCCCTGACGGAGTGGTTCCGGGCGGTGGACATCGTCGCCCGCGAGCGAGGCGACGCCCGGACGCTGCGGCGGCGGCTCGCTCTCGACCGCGGGACGGCGGCGGGGATGATGGCGGGTGTGGCGCGGCTCAAGGCGGCGTCCGATCCGGCCGTGGGCCACCACTGGTTCTCCGATATCGCCGCCTTCGCCGCCGCCCGTCTCCAGCCGGCTGAGCGGGGCGCCGCCCCGGCCGATTCCGGCCGCGAGACGAATTGGGAGTCCCTGCACGCGGTGGCCGCATCGTTCCCGGCGCGCTACAGGCCCTTCCTGGGCCTCGGGATGATCGCGGCGCTGATGCTCGTCGGCATCGGGATCGGGTGGCTGATCGTGCCGCAGCAGCCCCCGGCCGACGAAGAGGTCGCCCAGGCCACCGCCATCCTCAGCCTAGGCGAAGACAAGCCGGTCATCCTCGTTTCGCCCGAGGTGGCGGCGCAGCTCTACGACGTCATCGACGTCGACGGTAAGCCGCCGGAATCCTTCGCCTCCTCGATCCGGATCGCGCCGACCGGCCCCGGCCCGGCCGGCGCGACTACCCTTGCCCCTCCGACGGTCAGGCTCTCAGACGGTGCTGGCCAGTCGCTGGCGCAGGGCGACCTTGGTGCGGTGAAGGCGAGCGCCCGGGAGAGACCGGAGCTCGCGGCCTATTCGGCCCTGGCCAACGAACTCGAGGGTAAGGGCCCCCGCAACCCGGATGAGCTCCTGGCCTTCGGTCCGATGCGGATCCGCCGCTACCTCGTGGAGAAGATCGTCCGCGCCTCGCGAGTGACGAACGTCGATCCGGTGTTGCTGATGGCGATCGCCGACAAGGAATCGAGCTTCAAGACCGAGGTCCAGGCCCAGACCTCGTCGGCCTCCGGCCTGTATCAGTTCATCGAGAAGACCTGGCTCGGCGTGGTGCGGGAGTTCGGGGCTTCCTACGGTCTTGAGCGCGAGGCGGCCATGATCGCGAATGGCGAGGCGGTCGGCCCGCAGCGCGCCAGGATCCTCACCTTGCGGAGCGACCCCTATCTCTCCGCGGTGCTGGCCGCCAGGATGCTGAAGCGCGACAGCCTGCGCATTGCCGCCCGCATCGGCCGTAATCTCACCGGCGGCGAGGTTTACCTCGTCCATTTCCTGGGGCCGGACGGGGCCGAGCGGATGATCGGCGAGATTGCCCGCAAACCCAATTCCGTGGCCGCCGACCTGCTGCCCAAGCCCGCTGCGGCCAACAAGCCGATCTTCTACGGCGAGGGCGGATCGAAGAGTCTGTCCGTGTCGGAGGTCCGCAGCAAGTTCGAGACGATGATCTCGTTGCGGCTCAACCGCTACAATAGCGTCAGGACCGTCAGCGTGCCGCAAACGCCGGAGGTCCGCGTCGTCCCCGTGACCGAGCAGCGCTGACGGGCCTCCGGCATTGTCTGGACAAGACGGATCGGGCGCGGGCCGTCCCCCCCCCCCTCCTCGCGCGCCGCAGCGACGGTGGACGAGGGCTCCGCCTACTCGCCGATCAGCACGGTGGGCAGCCCGGCGACGATCACGCCGCCATGCACGGTCGGATCGCCGATGCGCGCCGCCATCTGGCCGCTGATCTGGACGGTGGGCGAGCCCATCGCGATCGAATCCGTGGGCCCGGTGCAGTTGGCCATGTCGCCGACCCGCGCCGCCGGCAGGCCCCCGATCAGCACGGTCGGGCAGCAGGGGGCGATGATCGGACCGCCGACATGGGGCACGATCCCCGTCACCATTGGGCAGGTGTGCGCGTCGGTAATGCGCGCGGCGGGTTTTCCCATGACGTCTGAACCGCGAGATCGAGGCGTGGCCCCTGGTCGAAGGGCCGGCAGGAGGAGTTACCGCAGGCTGGCGCCCCGGGAAACCCCGTCCTCACGCCGGAGATACCTGCGAGACCGCCTCTTCAATACAATTTCCCGATTATATTGTCCGCATCCTCGACGACGAGCAGGCTCGTCTTCGCCGTGAGCGTGTCGGACGGACCGAAGTCCGCAAGATGCGGGGAAAACCACGGGCGTTCGCCCGCCCCGGTCGAGCACCGCACGTTCTTCAGGACCGTGTCTCCGCGCAGTACGGCGAGCCCGGCGGGTCTCGCGCAGCCACCGCCGATGCATTCGCTCATCAGGTAGCGGTAGGGGCCCCGGTCGAACCAGACCTGCCGGACCTGGGCGCGCGGGTTGGCGGGTGCGATTGTGGCCTTGAACCGGTTCCCGTTCCCGGATTCGGCCGAGTAGCTGATCTCGATCCGCCCCTCGCGGCCATACCGGTAGGTCAGACGGTCGGCCAAGCGGCCCGCGGGGGCGCACAGGGAGCCGATCCTGCCGCCCGATCCGCAGGAGAAGAGGGTTTCCTCTTGCGCCGTGCAGAGGGTCGCCCCGGGTTGTCCCTCGCGGCCGAACCCGCTCGGGCCGAGTGACAGAGACAGGGCGCCGGCGAGGGCCACCCTAGCGGAAGATGCGATAAACTTGCCTGAAATGCTCCCGGCGCGCCGGATAGCTCTTGGTCGCTTTGTTGACGACGCGGGTAATCCGGTCGACCTCGTCATCGCCATGCCCCTTGTCGGCGAGAAGGTGGAGATGGTGGAGTGTCCAGAAACAGACCGCCGAGCGCAAGCTGTAGGGGAACCTGGACACGGCATCAGGCTCTGCGACGAAGCTGACTTGTTTCGCGCCGGATGACGAGGCTTGAGCATAGATTTTCGCGTATTGTTGCGTAATCGCGGAATAGTTTGCGCGCCCGGTGATCTGGATCAGGCCACGGCCTCGAAAGGTCCAGCCGTCCCCGCTGATCGCCGCACCGTTGCCGTTGCGGCTGGAATAGGCCTTGTTGGCGATGGTCTCCTGATGCGCGGCTCGGGTGATCCGCCTCGTCTTCCGGTCGCGGACGTATCCGTCCTTCACCGCCTCGTCCGCATGAATCTTGTAGTAATGAAAGAGCTTGAGGCCCTCCGGACTGTAGGACAGACTCTCGACGGTCGCATTGAGACCGGGGCCGCTCTCCTCCCGCAGCTGGGCAAAAAAATGCGCCTTCCGCAGCGGCGTGCCGAGCCCGAACTTGGCCAAGTCCTTGTTCAGGTCGGATGCGACCGTATCGAGGTAATCGTCGCCGGCCTTCGGAAAGATCTGGGCGAGCTGCTTGCGGGTGATCGCATCGCGCGGGGCCTTCGCCGCCTCGCCGTAGGATCGAAACTCCCCGGCCGGCAGCCGAGCGTCGTTCAGCCGGTGATGATGAGCGACGATGTCTTGATCGGACAGGAGATCCATCCTCAGGCCGTCCGGCGCAGAGAGGCGGATCAGCCGCATGAGATGGTCGTCGCTGAGGGCGCGCATCAGGAGGTCGGTCGGAAGCGGCCAGCCTTCGGTCAGGCGTTCCGAGGGCGATCCATCGTTCATCCGCGCGACTCCCAACCGGCAGGGCGGTCCCGCCGAAGACCCGTCCATCCTATTCCCTGATGGCCGTCACGATCAGCCCCTGGACGGGCTGCCCCCGTTCCATCCGCAGGGTGTCCCGGGTGAAAGTGATCGCGACGAACCCCGCCTCGGAGAGGCAGCGCTCGACATAGCCCGAGGCGTGAGAGTAGCGACCATGGGGATGGAGGGTGAATGTGGCGCCGTCGCTCTCCTCGACGCTGAAGACGAAGGTCCCACCCTGACGCAGGGCGCCGTCGGCAGC
The DNA here is from genome assembly GCF_022829405.1 of Methylobacterium sp. J-076. Classification (GTDB taxonomy): domain Bacteria; phylum Pseudomonadota; class Alphaproteobacteria; order Rhizobiales; family Beijerinckiaceae; genus Methylobacterium. The sequence continues at coordinate 9,435 of NZ_JAKSXW010000065.1, read as the reverse complement.
GGCGGCGACCTGATCAAGGGGTCCGAAATAGCAGAGCGTGTCGGCCGAGGCGACGACGTCGTACCGGCCGGGATGGTCGCGCAGGAACTGCGTCAGCTCCGCCTGTTCCAGCTGATCGTAGCAGCCCCTTTGCGCCGCCTCATCCAGCATGCCGCTGGAGAGATCGACCCCGATCAGTTCCCTCGCATGCGTCTTCAGCGCCGGGCCGCACAGCCCCGTTCCGCAACCGGCATCCAGCACGACGCAATCGCTGCGGAGGCCGACGCAGGCATCGATCGCGGCCACGACCAGCTCCGGCGCCCGATAATCGAGTCGGGCGAGCTTGTGATCGAAACTCGAGGCGAATCCGTCGAACAGAGCCTTCACGTACCGGTCGCTGGCCCGTTCGGGCGTGTTCTCTCCAGTGATCGCGGCGATGAGATGCTGCGCCGAGGGATTGTCGGGCTCGTCCTTCAGCCAGTCGCGCAGCAGGGCGAGGGCGCGGTCGTGCTCTCCGGTCGCGGCGTAGGCGGCCACGAGGAACCGGCGGGTGCCCGCGTCGGCGGGCTCGAGTTCCAGAGCCCGCGCATGGCAGGTGATGGCCTCCTCGATCCGCCCTTGGCCCGCCAGCAGGCGGCCAAGGTTGTTCCACACATCCCGGTGGGTGGGATCGATGGCGATGGCGCTGCGGTAGATCCCCTCCGCCTCCGGCACCCGCTTCAAGACCCGGAGGGCGACGCCGAGGTTGTTGTAGGCATCGATGAGCTTGGGCTCGAGGTCGATGGCGGTGTTGTAGGCTTCGACGGCGAGATCGGGCCGGTCGACTTCGGAGAACACGTTGCCGAGGTTGATGTGGGCGCTTGGATTGTGCGGCTCGATCGCGATGGCACGGCGGATCAGCGCGATCGCCTTCTTCGGATCTCTCCTCTGATGGCAGAGGATCCCCAGGAAATGGAGGGCCGCCGCGTGATCGGGGTCGGCCGCAAGGATCCGGTGGTACAGCGTCTCGGCAACAGGCATATCCCCCGCCCGGTGCGCCCGTAGGGCGATATCCAATGCCTCGTCCAGGCCGATCTCCGCTTGTGGTGCCGTCACCTCGCTCCTCCGCTCGATCTGTTCCAGGGCAGATTTCACGATTTTGTACCGAATAAAGAAGCAAATATTTATTTCACGCAACGCCTCGTGGCAACAATTCTCCAACCAGCGCTTGCGAAGTCAAATTTCGATAATAGAAATTTCGCAACCACGGATGGGAAAGTTTCACCGCCTATTTTCGCTGTTATACCTCGCAACTCGAGGCTGTTATGAGCTTCAGGCGATCTGAGCGGTCTGTGTAAGCATGTGGTCGACGAAGGCCACGAAGTGCAGACCTGCCCGGGTGGTGTGACCCTGACCCAGCAAACTGATCCAGGCCGAGCGCAAGTTTTTCGGGCATCCTGAACCCTGAAGGAGGGTGGATGCCATGCCTCGCAAACGCTTTACGAACGAACAGATCGCCTTTGCCCTGCGGCAGGCGGAGAACGGCGCGACGGTGGACGAAGTCTGCCGGAAGATGGGCGTGTCCGAGCCGACGTTTTACCGCTGGAAGAAGCAGTTCGTCGGCATGGGCGTGCCGGAGATCCGGCGGCTGAAGCAGCTGGAGGACGAGAACAGCAAGCTTAAACGACTGGTGGCCGACCTGACGCTGGACCGCTCCATGCTGTAGGACGTGCTCAAGCGAAAGTGGTGAGGCCCGCCGCTCGCCGCGAGGTCGCCGGTCACCTGCAGGGGCCTACGACATCAGCGAGCGTCGGGCCTGCCAAGCCACCGGTTTCGGCCGCTCGTCCCAGCGTTACAGGAAGCGCTCCGATCCGCAGGTGGCGCTGCGCATGCGGCTGACGGAACTCGCTGCCGCACGGGTGCGCTACGGCTACCGAAGGCTGCACATCCTATTGCGGCGGGAAGGTTGGGAGGTGAACCACAAGCGCACCTACCGGATCTACCGGGACGAGGGACTGTCGATCCGGCCCAAGCTGCCCAAGCGCAAACGGGCCTGGCGCTATCGCTAGGGACGACCGGCCATCGGTGGACTCAACGAGGTCTGGGCCATGGACTTCATGTCTGATCGCCTGTTCGACGGACGTCCGTTCCGGATCCTGACGGTGGTCGATTGTCATACGCGAGAGGCGCTCTCGCTCACACCGAGAGCCAACTTCCGCGCCTTCCAGGTGACCGAGACCCTGGACGCCTTGGTCCGGCTGCGGGGGCGGCCCAAGAGCCTGCGGGTCGACAATGGACCGGAGTTTGCCGGGCGCATGCTCGACCGGTGGGCCTACCTGAACGGGGTCGAGATCGACTTCTCCCGACCGGGCAAGCCGACCGACAACGCCTACATCGAGTCGTTCAACTGCCGTCTACGGGCGGAATGTCTGAACGCCTCGTGGTTCCTGTTGCTAACCGATGCCCGCGAGCGCATCGAGGACTGGAGGTGCCACTACAACGAAGATCGACCTCATACGGCCTTGGGCGGCTTGACGCCTCGAGCCTTCGCCAACCAAGCTGTCACAGCCCGAGAAGTTGCATAGGCCGTGGACCACAAACAGGGTCAACTCCAGGCCCACCGCGCACTAACTCTGCTCATGGACCACCTCTTGGGGGCCGATCAGCAAACGACTCGCACGGCTGAGTTGGGTCGGAAGCCGTAGGACCGCTTGGGGTGGTTTTGCGACAGTCCGCTTTCAAGAGGAAAGCTCCCCAAAGAGGAACTCTAGTGCTTGATCCCTCCTGCAATATCGGTTCTCAAAGCTTCAATCAATGGAGATATGAAATGATAGCCTCCTTTTTTATGCTGACCGGAGCGCGGCCAATATGCTTGCCTACTCGACTTACCGGATCATTCTCTGATCGATAATTGAAAACATTAGGTGAATTACTTTTTTCGAATTTCACTACTCCTGCTAGATTAGCCATTCCCGGAGCGTTGAAAGTAACTCCTACTACGGGAAAAGTGGTTATTCGGGCTGAAACAACTTGCGCAAGACCTCCACCGAGCGAATGTCCTGTAATAATAATTTTCTTTCCCCCGTTTTTTTGTATGTAGTCCTTTGCCTTAGAGAAGAAATCAAACGCATCACCTAATTTGTTGACTGGAAATTTTCCAGATCCAATTCCAATATCGTCCCTATCGTCATTTGCGTCACTTAATCGTGTTCCTCGAAACGCGATAACCCCTATGCTCCCTTGGGTGTACAAGGCACCAAAAAAAGAACTCTGATCCCAAATCTTCATCTCTAAGCCAGCAACGCGCTTATAGCCGACTATTGTACTGCCATTGCCTTCGTAAACATCACCACTTATGCAAGCCAACGTTAGTACAGCAGCCATTGTTCCGTTCCAGTCTCCAACGATATCAATAATAAAGATACAGCATGAGCATCGAATCAGCAAGATACAATAGGATAATGTTATTGACAATACCAATGCCCATCAGAGGACTGTTGATCACGGAATAGACGGTATGACCCAAGTGTGAGCACTCATATTCGGCGACGCATCGAAGCGCCCCAGATCAAATCATCCACTGCCAGCGTAATTGAACGGCTCCATCCGCAGCGCCGCGCGCCGCTTCCCAACCCAAGGCGGAGTTGTCGAATAACTGATGCATGACCGTTTCGGAGAAGTGTTGACGGTGGTCGCAACGGCTGGGTTGGGTCGCAACCCGCCCGTCCGCTTCTTGCAACGACGGGATGTCGGCTTCGCGCCATCAGCCGACATCCGTCGCTATCGCAAAAGCAGACGTTTTTGCGACAGCGACTTGAATTTTACCGTACACGGCGTCGGCTCGCGCTCTCAACTTGGTGTAGCAGTTGCGCCCCATTGATTCTAAAACGTCACTCTGCTTCCCTATTATCGCAGATATCTCCGGCGGCATTCCCTCAAATCGGGAGTGTCTGGGTAGAAATTAAAAAACAGGTATTCGTTACTTGGAGGAATTTCTTTGAAAGTTTACTGTGTATCGATCGAAAACTTTCGGGGAATTAGTTCTGCGAAGCTAGTGTTGCCGGACCACGCTGTCCTCATTGGCGACAACAATACGGGTAAATCTTCGTTTCTGGAAGCGATAGATTTAACGCTTGGGCCGGATAGACTCAGTCGCCGCCCTCCGGTCGATGAGCAAGATTTTTTCCAGGGCAAATATCTTCCCGTAGCCGCTGCCAATGCCGTGGAGGGCGTTGTACCCGATGGGGCTGAAGAGAAGCCCGTCGCCGCAGCCCCGAAGATCATTATCGAAGTCACCATCATCGGCCTATCAAAAGAGCAAGAGGCTAGGTTCGGCGGCCATATTGAGTGGCTTAATATCGAAGATGGCGAGTTCTTCACCGACGCCAACTCGGCGGGTGTTGACGCCGAGAATATCAAAGCCGCGTTGCGAATTACCTTCATCGGTACCTACGATTCCGATGAGGATGATTTTGTTGGCAACACCTTTTATTCGCGCAGTCTCACAGAGGCGGACAAGCCCGAGCCGTTCACCAAGAAAGATAAGCCGCATTGTGGCTTTCTATTCCTGCGCTCCCTGCGCACCGGCTCGCGCGCGCTAAGCCTGGAGCATGGCAGCATTCTCGACATCATCCTGCGACTGAAGGAGATTCGGCCGCAGATGTGGAAAGGCACGATCGACACGCTTGCCGCCTTCGACGTGGCAAGCGACCCCACGATTGGGATATCCGGCGTGCTAGACAGCATTGACAAGTCGCTGAAGAAATACGTGCCGCGCGAATGGGGTGTGAAGCCGCACCTTAAGGTGTCGAACCTCACGCGTGAGCATCTGCGTAAAGTCGTGACCGCCTTCATCGCCACCGGGGATGGCGATCATGCTGCTCCTTTCTTCCGCCAAGGCACCGGCACAATCAACATGCTGGTCCTGGCGATGCTGTCGCAGATCGCTGAGGACAAGCAGAACGTTATCTTTGCCATGGAAGAGGTCGAAACCGCGATACCGCCCTATGCCCAGAAGCGGATCGTGCATGAGTTGCGGAAGCTGGCCGCGCAGTCGATCGTCACATCGCACTCGCCCTACGTCCTCGAAGAATTCAAACTCGACGAGACCGTGATACTGTCGCGGGCAAATGACGGTGTGCTCAGCCAAGCGCAAATATCGCTGCCCGACAGCGTAAAACACAAGCGCTATCGGCAGGAGTTTCGCACACGCTTCTGCGAGGGCCTCCTGTCTCGCCGTGTGCTCATCGCCGAAGGCGCGACTGAGGCCAGCGCCTTTCCGGTAGCCGCGCGCCGGCTGTCGGAGCTCAACCCCGCCACCTATTCCTCGCTTGAGGCACTCGGTATCTGTATCATCGATGCGGGCACCGAGTCCCAGATCGCCGACCTCGCTGGGCTGTACAAGGGGCTCGGCAAGCGCACGTTCGGACTTTGCGACAAGCAGACCGATCCGGCGAAAGCGGCGATCGAATCCCAAGTCGAGCGGCTGTTCATGCACGAGGAAAAGGGGATTGAAGATCTCATCCTCAAGAACACGACCCAGGTTGCGCTTGAGCGGTTTTCCGACGCGCTCGACTGGCCGCCTCATCTAATCACGAAATATCCGGATCCGAAGGCCCTCGCGATCTCGGCGCTGAAAGATTATTTCGGCTGGGCAAAGGGCAATTGGGGTATCGCCGATTTCCTCGGTCAGTGCTCCGAGGTGGAAATTCCATCCTGGATCCGCGATGCTTGCATAACGCTGAAGGCGATCTGTGATCCGCCTGCTCCCCCGGCTGGGAACGTCGGGCAAGCTGCGACCGCCACGCCGGGCGCTTAGAGGGTGCGATGGTCGACCTGACGGCGGCGCAAAAGGACGTCCTAACTGCCGAAGGGCATCAGCTCGTCGTGGGCGGTCCCGGCTCGGGCAAGACCACCGCGTCGATCCTGAAGGCGGCTAAAATCGCGCGCGAAAAACTGAGGCCGGGGCAGCGCGTCCTTTTCCTCAGCTTCGCGCGAGCGACCGTCTCGCGTGTGTTTGAGGCGATTGATGAAGAAAAGTCGGTCACGAAAGAAGAAGAGAAGCGGATCGAAGTCGATACTTATCACTCCTTCTTCTGGCGCATCCACAAGGCGCACGGCTATCTGGTCGGGTTTCCGCGGCGGATTACCATCCTAACGCCGCCGAACGAGGCGATCGCGCTGTCAGCGATCCGCAGCGGCTTCAAGGCGCCTTCCAAGTTGTCGGCCGAGGAGAAAGCGCAGAAGACCGCTCTGGAAGTGGCCGAGCGCATGCGGTTGGCGACAGAGGAGGGCAAAGTCTGTTTTAACCTGTTTGCGGAGAGGGTGGCCATCCTGTTGCATGGCTCGGCCAAAGTCTGCGAGCTTGTGTCGACCATGTATCCGTTCATCATCCTGGACGAATTTCAAGATACGAGCCTCGATCAATGGCGTGCGGTCGAGGCAATTGGGAAGAGCAGCACGCTGATAGCGCTGGCAGATCCTGAGCAGCGAATCTTTGATTTTATCGGAGCCAATCCTGAGCGGCTGAACCACTTCAAGGAGGCGTTCAAGCCGTCCGAACACGACTTGCTTGGGGACAATCACCGGAGCAAGGGCACCGATATCGCGGTCTTTGGCAATCACCTCCTTACGGGCAAGTTTCGCGATGAGCCCTATCAAGGCGTCGAATATGTAGGGTTCGCCTCGAACGCTAATCAGGCCTATGCATCGCTCGTCGCGCAGATTTTGCAGGGACGGCAGAGGGTTATTGCGCTCGGGCACCGTTACTGGTCGCTCGCGATCCTAGTTCCGACGAAGCGCATGACGCGTTTGGTGTCGGACAATCTGCGCGCGCCGTTTGGCAACGTGCCGCCTATCACGCATACGGCGGTGGTGGATATGGAAGGCCCGATCCTTGCCGCCGAGGTAATAGCCTTCCTCCTGCAACAGCGCAGACACAGCGGCTGTTTGGATGAATTTGTCGATGTGCTCTGCGGCTTCTTTGAAGGACGCGGCGGCGCAACGCCAACGAAAGGCCATTTGGCCGACGCCGAGCGTTTCAGGTCTGCGCTCGATAAATGGAATAGATGTCTCGTCAAAGGCAAGGCGCCGCCGGGGAACAGTGTTCTCCAGGCTACGTTCCTAGTCCACCAGGCCGCGACGGCCGTTGCCTTGACCGGACAGCCCGATGCCGATTGGATGGCGGTTCGAGAAGTCCTTGAGGCCGGTGCCTGCTCGCGGCTCGCAGAGGTGGCACTGGAAGCCCGCAGTGTCCGCTTGCTCGAACGTGGCACGCAGTTGCGTCAAAGCCTTTCGCAGGACTGGCGCGACAACGGCGGCTACAAGAACGCGCTCGCCGTTACGCGGCAGGCATTCGTCCAGGAGCATTTCGCGACGGCGAACAAGCCCGAGTCTGGCATCGTCGTAATGAACATGCACAAGGCCAAGGGGAAGCAGTTCGACGAAGTCATTATCTTCGAAGGCCGGCCGAAGCGGGTGAAGGGGGAGATCGTAGGCAACCCGGATCGTATTGTCGGCGGCAATGTGAAGTCAGGTGCGATGACACAGGCCCGCCAGAATTTCCGCGTCAGCGTGACCCGTGCAAAGATTCGGACGACGATCATGTCACCCAACGATGATGTTTGCGTCTTGCTGACCCCCGCCGAATAAATCTAAACGGCAAGCACTGTGCATACCCTGGATAACAGATACATTATCTATGGCTTATTGATAGCTAATTTGATGATTAAGGTCATCGCAATCAAGCGTATTGCGCGACTCATCGATACGTATATCAGCGTTTTACTGATGTGCGCTGACTCACCGTTCTTCCTAAGCAATGCTTTTCATCTCGCCCGTGTGGGATCAGCGACACTTGATTTTGAAAACTGGATTGTTGAGCAATAGGTTTGGGAGGCGGAAGGTCGACAATCGAACCGTTCGCCGGATCGACGCCTAAGCGGACGTTCCAGAGGTCTGCAAAGGGTCACGATCTTCCGTTGGAAGTGGACAACAGCGCGAAGTTCCGCACCGTCCCCGCCCACCCGCACATTCGACTGGACTGCTAGAGCGAACGGAGCGTGTGTCGTCGCCGGGACGACGCAGCCGGTGTCGCTGAGGCTGCGCTCGTTGGGACCCAGGGCAGCGCGGGAGCGTCAGGGGACAAGATCACTCAACGACTGATGGCTTTCCCGCCTCGGGGGCGTCTCTCCAGCCACATGTACGTTGCCCCGCAGGCCGGCCTCGCGCCGTCCGCGGGGTCGGGGTCGGGGTCGTGGCAGGGCCTGTCCTGCCGCTGACGGAGACCCCGACCCATGACCACCATCTTGCTCACCCGTACCGAGGCGGACATCCTGCACGCCGCCGCCGCGGACGAGGGCCGCCTGCACTTCGCCACGACGGTGAAGCCGGCCAGCCGCAAACGGCTCGTCGGGCGCTTGCTGCGCGACGCGCTCATCACCCCGCCGGACGCACCGGACGGACAGCATCGTCTCACGCCCGCGGGCTACCGAGCCATCGGCCTCACCCCACCCCCGGTCGCTGGGGCAACATCCCGTCCGAACAAGAAGGCGCTGGTGCTGACGCTGCTGTGCCGGGACGAGGGGGCGACGCTGGCCGAGCTGATCGCGGCGACGGGCTGGCTGCCGCACACCACCCGCGCCGCCCTCTCGCAGATCCGGTCCGGCGGACAGCCGCTGACCAAGGCGGCGCGCCCGGACGCGGCTACGGCCTACCGCATCTTGCCGCTCCCGCCCGCGGCCCGTAACCGCGCACGGCGCAAGGCAGATACTCCGGCCCGTGCGCTAACGGTTGACACAGGATCCGAGCCACAGGCTGGCGTGCCGACGCAGGCCACGGCCTGATGGCGCGGCCCCGACCCATCACGGGGGGCAAGGCGGACCGCGTGTCCGCCTCGCTCGACGCGCTCGCCGGGATGGACGCGGCGGCGCTCGAACGGCGCTGGCGTCAGCTGTTCGGCGCAGCCCCGCCTCCTGGCCTCCCTCCGGCACAGCGCGCGCGGGTCATCGCCTACCGCCTTCAGTCCATCGCCTACGGTGACCTCGACCGCGATACCGCGCGGGCTCTCGATAGGCTCGTGCGAGCACGGGATCAGGCTGGTCAGGGAGGGGACGATACCCCGATCCGCATATTGGTGCCGGTGCCGGACCGGCGCGGGCACATCCCCGGCGTGACGCTCTCGCGGGAGTGGGCCGGTGTGATGCACAACGTGCAGGTACTCGACGCCGGCTACGCCTGGAACGGGTCGACCTACGACAGCCTGTCCCGCGTGGCGCAGCTCATCACCGGCACCAAGTGGAACGGACCACGCTTCTTCGGCCTACGCGCCAAGACCACTGGTGGCAGAGAGGCCGGAGCGGGGAGGATTGAGGCATGAGTGGACGCTCGCCCAAACCGCAAGCGGCCCCGCCTCCCGGCACGCGGCCGACCCTGCGCTGCGCGATCTACACCCGGGTCTCGACCGAGCACGGACTCGAC
>NZ_JAKSXW010000058.1 GCF_022829405.1 Methylobacterium sp. J-076 | reverse complement strand
GAACTCGAAGTCGTGGGCGTAGAAGTCGAAGAACGAGGACGCGCGGCCGGCGGTCAGGCCGGCGAACTGCACGAAGGCCTTGTCGGTGTTGAAGTACTGCTCGACGCGGCCGTACTGGTCGATGCCGGTGCCCGGGAAGGCGTTGCCGATGCGGATCTGCGTGCCGGAATGCAGGCCGGGGATGCCGGTGCGGCTGGCGGCCTCGAGGCGCAGGAAGGCGCGGAGGGTGCCGTAGCCGGTCTGGGTGCGGGCATCGAGGTTGATGCGGGCGAGGCCGCGGTAGCCGCTGTAGTCACCGTTGCCCTGGCCGCGGCCGAGGGGAGCCTGGTAGCCGTACTCGAAGCGGGCGCGGCCCGAGAGACGCAGGCAGGTGTCGGTGCCGGGGATGTAGAAGAAGCCGGCGCCGTAGGCCGAGCACACACGGACGAACTCGACCGGGACCGCTTTCTTGACCGGCAGGTCGGCGGCCTGGGCGGCGCCTACGGTGAATACTGCTGCCGTGCCGAGCAAGCAGCTCTTCAAGAGCTTCATCATCATCTCCAAAACTTCGAGACCCGAGATGCGGTCTGCCTGGATTGGCTCCAGGTCGTGCCGCGTCTTGTTCGGCCTGCGTCTTGTTCGGCAGGCTCGCGTGGGCCCTTGCTTTGCGAGGCCCTATGCTGTGCAGCATTGTCCCAAAGCTGAACTCAAGCAACACGTTCCTAACGGCGAGTCCCCATCTTCGCATCACATGTGTCCGGGAAGTCACATATTGGAAACGTACAGAAACACAGCAAAATTGTTTCGCTGCATTTCTGAATTGTTGCTTACTTTATCTTCCGGCGAACTCGCACGGGTCGGTCACGGCACGGGCCTGCGGAGATCGCGCAGGGCTCCGGGTCAGGCCTCCCCCCAGACCGCCCTGACGCGGGCGACGGCGGGGCGGGCGATCATCCGCTCGAAATGCGCGGCGAGGTGGGGCGGCAGCGCGATGCCCTCCTGCGGAGCCCATCGCTCGGCATAGAACAGGGCCGTGTCCCCGAGGGTGAGGGTCTCCCCGGCGACATAGGGACGGCCCACCATCTCCCGGTCCAGGATGGCCAGGGCCTGATCGATGATCTGCCGCCCCTGTCGCTTCACGGAGTCCTGGCCGAGCTTGAGCGTCTGGTGCACCATGTCTTGCGGCTCATACAGCTCCGTCTTGAAGAGCCGGCCGAAGCCCTGCAGGTGGAGGGTGCCGATCGCGTAGTCCATGATCTCGAGGCCGCGCCGCTCCGCCTCCGGGTCGGCGGGGATCAGCCCCTTGTCGGGGTTCGTCCGGGCGAGCCAGGTGGCGATGGCGCCGTACTCGGTCATGACCGTGCCGTCGTCACGCACGAGGGTCGGCACCTTCCCCTTGGGGTTGATGGATTTGAAGGGCTCCTGCTGCGCGGCGCCCCCGGCGACGTCCAGCTTCTCGGATTCGTATGGCACGCCGATCTCTTCCAGCAGGATGTGGATCCCGATGGCGCAGGTGTGCGGTCCCCAGTAGAACTTCATCGCTGTCTCCGAATTCGTGGCGGCCCGCCCGGCGAAGGATGCCGCCCCGCGGCGCGGTCGCGGGGCATGCGCGCGAACGGGGCTGTCCGCCCCTCGCCCCCTCAACGTTTCGGGATTCGGGCGTGGTTCCTCGGGGAGCCCCCCTCCGCGGCGCCGGATCGGACGCTCCGGCCGACGGCGTGGCTTCGCCCCGGGCGAGTGCTGTGGCAGTTTTCGCGCCGTCCCGCGGGGCGGGCGGACGGGTTTGGCCGCCCGCATGGCCGCGGGGCGTGACAGGTCCCCGGCGCACGAGGCCGTCGAGCTGTCCCCGCAGCAACAGAAGATTAAGAAAAGCCGGCCTATCACGAATCCGCGATGCTGGCCCGGAGCGTTTCTATGCAATCGAGCCGCCGGGATATTCCATCCACGTCGCGCCATATGACGGCTCCCGCGCTTCCGTTCGCGGCCCTGGCGCCGCCGGCCGCGTCGGCGGCGGACGGTTCGCGACATCCCTCTGCCTTCCATGATGCGCCGCCGGGCGGGCGCGATGCGCGCTGAGGGCATGTCGCCGCGCCTCGGCGTCTGGGGTCTCATCCTGGCCGTCGCCACCGGGACCGTGCTCTGGATGGGCGCGGCCGGGTTGCGCTTCGATTGGCCGAGCGCCGCCGTCACCTTCGGCACCTGCCTCCTGCTCGAAGCCCTCGCCTTCACCTACCGGACCCTGCGCCCGGAGCCGCGCATCGCGGCCACGCTGGGCGGCCTCGTGCAGGTCATCGCCTTCGGCGCCTGCGCGGCGCCCCTGTCCTACGCCGTCGCGAGCACGGCCGGCCCCCTCTGGGACACGACCTTCGCCGGGTGGGATCGATCCCTCGGGCTGGACTGGCGGGCCTACCTCGCCTTCGTCGATGCCCATCCCCGGCTCGGTTTCGCGATGACGGTCGCCTACCGGAGCCTGATGGTGCAGATGATGCTCGTCATCGTCCTGCTCGGGTTCTGCGGGCGGCTGACGGCCCTCCGGCAGTTCGTGCTGGCCTTCTGTCTCTCCGGCACGGTGACGGTCCTGATGTCGGGGCTGACGCCGGCGATGGCCAACTTCGTCCACCTGCAGCTGGGCCCGGCGGATTTTCCGCATCTCCGGCCCGCCGCGGCCTTCGCCCATGTCTCCCACCTGACCGGCCTGCGGGACGGGACGCTGCGGACGGTCAGCCTCGACGCCATCGAGGGCATCATCACCTTCCCGAGCTTCCACGCGACGTCGGGGGCCCTGTTCCTCTGGGCGTTCTGGGCGCTGCCCGCGGCGAGGCTGCCCGCCCTCGTCCTCAACGTCCTCCTCGTCGCCTCCACGCCGATCGATGGCGGCCACTACTTCGTCGATGTCGCCGCCGGCCTGCTGGTGGCCGGCCTCGCGATCCTCGCCGCCCGCCGGTTCACGCCGAGGCCGGCGCAGGCGGCGCCCCCTGCGAGCGTCCCGGAGCGCGGCGCCGGGGTCGCGGCGCTCGGGGCGGCCCGGTAGCGCATCGCCCGCCGCCGGTGCGGCCCGGTGCGGAGGATCAGAAGAAGGCGACGAGGGAGACGCCGACCACCATCAGGACGCTGCCGAGGATCCGCCACAGGGTGGCCGGGTGCCGCTCGAAGCCGACCCAGCCGAAATTGTCCAGGGTGATGGAGGTGATGACGCCCGCCGTCACGAGGAGGCCGAGGAACGGCGCCGCCCCGATCTGCCGGGCGACGACGAACTGGGCCAGGATGATGCATCCGCCGAGGATCCCGCCGAGCCACGCCCACCAGGGCATGGCCAGGGCCTGGGCCGCCGTGGGCCATGCGAGCCTGCCGGCCAGGAGGCCGACCACGAGGATGCAGCTCGCGGTGCCGGCCACGACGATCAGGCCGGCGGTCAGCGACTCGTCCAGCCCCTTGGACAGCGCGCCGTTCTGCCCGGCCTGGACGGCGTTGGCGACGCCGGCCAGCAGCACGAAGCCGTAGAGGTACCACATCACCGAGATCCCGAACCCTGAGATCTTTAACTAGGGCGGTCCGAGCCGAAGATGATCACAATCACCGGCGGCATCTCGTCCTGGCGATACGATTGTTCCGCGGCCGATGCCTGTCTTTCCGGGCACCGAATCACTATCCGACGGTCACTGTGGCATCGATCTGGTTGGCCGAAACCACACGTGGACCGCGAACGTCGGGATCTCGGCGTTCCCATTCGTCCAGAACGACGTTCGCCGCCGCGATGATGTCCCCCGGCGAGCCTGTCCCGATCTGCGGGCGGATCGCCTCGGCGAGCCTGGCGAGGATCGTCTGCTCCTCCCGGAACGGGTGGGGCATCCTCGCCTGCCGGCAGAACGCCGCGTAGACGTTCTCCGCCATCGCGCGTGCCGTGCGGTCGGGTGCGGGGGTGTCGCTCATCGCAGGGGCCCTTCAGCGGCTGGCCATCGCACCCGGCGGAATCCCTCAGCGGGGGGCGAAGACCGTGATGTTGTTGTTCAGTTGGTAGGCGGCCGTCGGCGGGGTGTTGACGAACCGGAGGTAGATCGGGCTCTCGCCGAGGATGGCGCCGAAGGACGCCGTCACCGTCATGGGAAAGCACCGGGACAGGGCCGCGGATCCCGCCTCCTCGTAGCGCGCCTGCGCATCCCGGTCGCCGGTGAGGCGCCGGGCCGTCGTCAACGGCGTGCCGCGGATGGCGCCCGTCTTGTCGAGGCCGAAGCGATAGGCGATCAGCGACCCGTCCGTGCCCGGCGGGACCGTCCAGCAGCCCGCCATGGCGCGGTGGAACTCGGCCCAGTTGTTGACCGGCGCCGCCTGGGACTGGGCCGGGGTCGCGAGCGGCGCGGCGGCGAGGACCACCAGGACGAGGTTGGTGTGTCGGTGAGCCACGGATCCCCCCGGGAGAACGCCTGAGGAAACGCCCGATCGTCGGGAGTGCTCCCTCCGGAACGCCGCCGGACGCCTCCCGTTGGTCGGGGGGACGATGATCGACGGTCATCGCGATCGGGAGTGGACGCATGATCAGGGCATTCGGACGGGCGACCGTCCTCGGCGCGGCGCTGCTCGCCGGCCTCGCGGGGAGCGCCGGGGCGGCGCAGGACAAGGGAGCCGCCGCGACGCCGCCGGCCCCCGGCCAGGGCGGATCCTCCACCGGCAGCGTGGGGGCGGGGGGGCTGACCGGCTCGGCCGCCACGAAGGACGGCGCCCGCACTGGCCCCCCGGACGCGTCCCGCCCCGCAGGATCCTCCGCCCCGGCGGCCGGGACGGCCCGCTAGGGAGTTTTCCGAAAAACCAGGGTAAGCCTCGACGCGCTCACCTCCCCGCCCATCTCGGGCTCGCCCGAGATGGGCTTCATCCGCGCCCAGATCGGGCAAGCCCGAGTCCGGGCGGGGAGGGGACCCGCGCGGCGCGGACGGGCCTCCACGGGCCGGCCTCCGCGTCCGGCACTCACTGCGAGCGTCGGCCGAACGACACCGCGTAGGCCTGGACGCGGGCATCGATGAGGGGATCGTCCGACACCTCGATCCCGTCGGTGAGCGCGTTCGGCATGAACAGCAGCGCCTTCTCGGCCTCGGCGCTGTCCGGCACCGCCTTGGACACCGTCAGGGTGCCGAGATCGACCGTCTTCCGGGTCTCCGGCCAGGGCTTCGTGGCGTCGTTGGTCGGGTCGCCCGCCTCGGCGAGCTGGGCCAGCACCCGGAACTTCGCCGGCTCCTTGGCGATGCGCGGGCCGATCTCCCCCATGAGGAAGTTCGGATCGCGCTTGGCCGCCTCGGCGGCGGGCAGGATGTCCTCGCCCTCGACGGGCACGAACTTGAACCGGAACGGCTGCCGCTTGCCGTCCTTGTCCACCAGGACGAAGGCGTTGACCCCGTTATAGGTCTGCCGGGCGAAGCTCGACGGGGGCTTGGCCGTCCCGCCGGCCGTGGCGGCGGCGGGATGCGTGGCGACGAAGCGCTCCAGCGCCGTGGGCTTCTGCGCGTCCGGGCCGCTCTCGGACACCGCCTTCAGCAGGTCGCGGAACTCCTCGCCGGTGGCGACGGGGAAGTAGGCCAGCGAGTTCACGACGACGTCCATGTCCGAGCCGTCGGCCAGCTTGAACTTGAGGGCCATGCCGTGGGGGTTGGCGTTGGCGGCGCCGTCCGCGATGGTCGGGACGCCGGTCGCGTCCGAGAAGCGCACCGTCACCGGCACGGCCGGCCCGGCGAACAGGGAGGCCTTGCTGATCCTGGCCGCCTCGGGGGAGGGGGTGAAGCTGCCCTCGGCGACCACGCCCTTGGCGTGGTTGGCCCGCTTGCCGGGGTGCTTGCCGAACAGGGTGTTCATCACGTCGATCGTCTGCTCGGCCGTCGAACCCTCCTGGGCGACGGCCGGAAGGCCGGTGATGACAGCAAGCGCGACGCCCGCGACCAGGGCGCGACCCAAACGTGAGACCAACATCCAGCCCTCTCCATCGGTAACGCGACACGGGATAGCGTCTGCACCGACGAAATGGAATGTTTCCAGCCGGGCCCGGGGGGAAGATCCCCCCTCTCGAACCCGCGGCCGGCGCGCGCTCCGCCCCCGCGTGGGGAGGGCACCCGCGCCGGCCTCTGCGAAAGCGCGATCCCGGTGCTGTGGAAGACGCCTCAGCGCAGGGTCGAGGATTCGCCGGGCTTCAGGTGGCGGTCCTCGCCGTCGGGGCCGCCGACGGAGACGTGGTTGTTCAGGCGGCCCAGGTGTTCGAAGACGTGCGCGAACGCCTCGGTCACCGCCCGCTCGAAGGAGCCGTCGCCCTTGCCCTCGGCGGCCTTGAGGGCGCTGAGCAGCGCGTGGTGCGTCTCGGTATCGTTCGACATGGCCATCCTCATCTCCGGCACGGTGCGCCGGTTCGTTGCGCCAAGTTCCCCCGTGCCGCCCGGTTCCTGGCCGGGCGGCACGGGGGCGTCGCTCAGGCCGCGTCGGGCATGCGGGCGAGGAGCTTGTCGAGGGTGATGGGATAGTCCCGCACCCGCACACCGGTGGCGTTGTAGATCGCGTTCGCCACCGCCGCCCCGACGCCGCAGATCCCGAGTTCGCCCACGCCCTTGGCCTTCATGGGCGAGGATTGCGGATCGACCTCGTCGAGGAAGATCACCTCCTGGTGGGGGATGTCGGCATGGACCGGCACCTCGTAGCCGGCGAGGTCGTGGTTGGCGAAGAAGCCGCGCTTGGCGTCCACCGCGAGCTCCTCCATCAGCGCCGCGCCGACGCCCATGGTCATTCCGCCGATGACCTGGCTGCGGGCGGATTTCGGGTTGAGGATGCGCCCCGCCGCGCAGACCGCCAGCATCCGCCGGACCCGCACCTCCGCCGTGTCGACATCCACGCCCACCTCGACGAAGTGGCCCGCGAAGGTCGATTGCTGCTGCTTCTTCGACAGGTCGCCGTACTCGATGGAGTCCTCGGCGCTGAGCTCGCCCGCGCTCGCGGCCTCGCCGAGCGGCACGGCGCGGTTGCCCGAGCGGACCTGCCCGTCCTCGAACACCGCGTCGGCCGAGTTGATGCCGAGGCGCTGGGCCACGCCCTCCCGCAGCTTCACGCAGGCGGCATAGACGCCGGAGGTCGCGTTGTTGGCGCCGAACTGGCCGCCGGAGCCGGCCGAGACCGGGTAGGCCGAATCCCCCAGGCGCACGACCACCCTGTCGAGGGGCACGCCCATCATCTCCGCGGCGGTCTGGGCGATGATGGTGTAGCTGCCGGTGCCGACATCGGTCATGTCGGTCTCGACCGTCACCGTGCCGGTCCGGTCGAGCCTGACCCGGGCGCCCGACTTCATCAGCAGGTTGTTGCGGAAGCCCGCGGCCATGCCGAGGCCGACGCGCCACTGCCCGTCCCGCACCTGACCCGGCTTCGGGTTGCGCTTGTCCCAGCCGAAGGCCTCGGCCCCGCGCTTGAGGCACCCCACGAAATCGCGGTGCGAGAATGGGCGCTCCGGCTTGCCGGGATCGACCTGGGTGTCGTTGCGGATGCGGAACTCGACCGGGTCGAGGCCGAGCGTCTCGGCCATCTCGTCCATGGCCAGCTCCAGGGCCATCAGGCCGGGCGCCTCACCGGGGGCCCGCATGGAGTTGCCCTCCGGCAGGTCGAGATGGGCGAGGCGCATGGCCGTGAGGCGGTTCGCCCCCGCGTAGAGCAGCTTGGTCTGGTCGACCGCCGTCTCGGGCTTGCCGTCCTGCAGGTTGCCCGAGGTGCTCACGTGGGCGATGGCCGTGATGTGCCCGTCCCGGGTGGCACCGATGCGGATGTTCTGGATCGTGGCCGGGCGGTGGGTCGTGTTGTTGATGACCAGCGGGCGGGTCAACGCGAGTTTCACCGGGCGCCCGGCCGCCTTCGCCCCGAGGGCGGCCAGCACCGCGTCGGAGCGGACGAACAGCTTTCCGCCGAAGCCGCCGCCGATATAGGGCGAGTCGATCCGCACGTTCTCCTTCGGGATCCCCAGGATCTTGGCGATGCTCTCATGGGTCCAGGCGATCATCTGGTTCGAGGTCCAGAGGGTCAGCCTATCGCCGTCCCAGGCCGCGATGGTCGCGTGCGGCTCCATCATGGCGTGGCTCTCGTCCGGCGTGGTGTAGGTCTGGTCGAGCGTCACCGGAGCCTCGGCGAAGGCGCCCTCGAAGTCTCCGTGCCGGTCCTCGGCGCCGCCGCCGCTGCCCTCGCCGCTGCTGCCCTCGACGGGCTTGGCCGCCTTGGCCTCCGCCGCGAGGTCGAACTTGCCGGCCTCGGGGGCATAGTCGACCGACACGAGGAAGGACGCCGCCCGGGCCTGCTCGAAGGTCTCGGCCACCACGACGGCGATGGCCTGGTGGTAGTGCTGGACCTGATCGCCGCCGAAGAGGCTGGCGACGTTCATCTTGCCGAGGCCGAGCTTGGGCGTGTCGAGGGTGGTGACGATGGCGAGGACGCCGGGGGCGCGCTTGGCGGCCTCGGTGTCGATCCGGCGCACGCGGCCCTTGGCGATGCCGGCGCCGAGGGCGTAGCCGTAGGCCTGGTTCGGCACGACGTCGTGGCGCTCGTAGGCGTAGGCCGCCGTGCCGGTGGTCTTGAACTTGCCGTCGATCCGGTCGGTGGGCTTGCCCACGACCGTGAGCCGGTCGATGGGGTTCTGCCCCGCGGGGGTGTCGAACTTCATGGCTCAGGCCCTCGCTTGGGTGAGTGCCGCCGTGAGCGTGCGCTCGGCGAGCTTCAGCTTGTAGGCGTTGTCCTCGGTCGGCTTGGCCCCGGCGAAGACGCGGTCCGTCACCGCCTTGGCGCCCTTGGGCAGGTCCGCCTCGGCCGCCTCGACCCGCCAGGGACGGGGCGCCACGCCGCCAAACGCGACGTGGCCGCGTCCGTCCTTGCCGAGGATCGCCGCCACCGAGACCAGGGCGTAGGCATAGGAGGCCCTGTCGCGGACCTTGCGGTAGATGTGCGTGCCGGCCACCGGCTTGGGCAGCGTCACCGCGGTGATGAGCTCGCCGGGCCTGAGCGTCGTGTCGGCCTCCGGCGTGTCGCCCGGCAGGCGATGGAACTCGGCCACCGGGATCTTGCGCGCCGCACCCGCGGCATCGACCGTCTCGACGGTGGCGTCCAGCACCCGCATGGCCACCGCCATGTCGCCGGGGTGGGTGGCGATGCAGGCGTCGCTGCCGCCGATGACCGCGAGCTGGCGGCTGACCCCGTCGAGGGCCGGGCAGCCCGAGCCGGGCTGGCGTTTGTTGCAGGCCTGGGCGGTGTCGTAGAAATACGGGCAGCGGGTGCGCTGGAGCAGGTTCCCCGCCGTCGTGGCCTTGTTGCGCAGCTGCCCGGAGGCGCCCGCCAGCAGGGCGCGGGAGAGCACCCCGTAATCCCTGCGCACCCGGGCATCGGCGGCGAGGTCGGTGTTGCGCACCAGCGCGCCGATCCGCAGGCCGCCCTCCGGGGTGGGCTCGACGGTGTCGAGGTTCAGGCCATTGACGTCGACGAGGTGGGCCGGCGTCTCGATCTGCAGCTTCATCAGGTCGAGGAGGTTGGTGCCCCCGGCGATGAACTTGGCGTTCGGCTTCGCGGCGACGGCGGCGGCCGCCTCGGCGGGCGTGCTCGGACGCTCGTAGGTGAAGGATCTCATGCCTGCCTCCCGGCGACTTCGGTCATCGCCTCGACGATGTTGGAATAGGCGCCGCAGCGGCAGATGTTGCCGCTCATGCGCTCGCGGATCTCGGCGGGCGTGGCCTCCATCGCGCCGGTGAGGTCGGCGGTGACGTGGCTCGGGATGCCGGCCTTGATCTCGGCCAGCACGGCGACGCCGGAGCAGATCTGGCCCGGGGTGCAGTAGCCGCACTGGTAGCCGTCATGCGCCACGAAGGCCGCCTGCATCGGGTGGAGGTTCCCGGGCTGGCCCAGCCCCTCGATGGTGGTGATCTCCGAGCCCTGGTGCATGACGGCGAGCGTCAGGCAGGAATTGATGCGCCGCCCGTCCACGATCATCGTGCAGGCGCCGCACTGGCCGTGGTCGCAGCCCTTCTTCGAGCCGGTCAGGTGCAGGTGCTCGCGCGCCGCATCGAGCAGGCTGGTGCGGGCGTCGAGTTCCAGCTCGCGCCGCTGGCCGTTCACCGTCAGGGCCACCTTGGCCATCACCGGCGCATCGGTGGCCGCGCTGCCCGCGCGCGCACCGGAGGAGGGCAGGGCGGTGAGGGCCGCGGCGGCCGTCGCTCCGGCCACCAAGTCACGTCGGCTCATATCGACATCTCCAGGTCGTCCCATCTCGGTCTCCGAACCTGTTGCGGGGGGATGGCCGGATCGGGGCCGGCCATCGGAAGCGGGATACCGGACACAACGCGGGCCGATTGGATTGTGTCCAAAGTACTGCACCGGCCATCACGGTCCGCAGCGCCGCAGCGCGGGGGCGGGCGGCGCCGGAGGCTCCCCGTTGGCCGGCAAGGGCTTCACGGCACTGCGGTTTCCCGGAAGCGTCCGCCCCGCGACACCGGCGCCGCCGGGGGGCGGATCCGGGTCGCCGCCGTTTAACCGGACCTGAACGGACCGGTTCAGGGCGGGTTTCCCGGGGCGTCCTAGAGACGACCGGCGCCGAACAGGGCGCATGGATCGAGGACGCGGGGGATGACCGGCGACACGCCGGTCGCACCCCCCGGGCATCCGGACGCGTCCTCGCACGTTCGATACCCCGGCGCAGCGATGCGCCCTTCCGCCGAAGGAGCCATGATGACGAAGACCGCCGCCCTGCTGGGCGCCACCGCGCTGCTGTTCGCCACCGCAGCCATGGCCCAGCCCGCGCCGCCCCCGCCCGGCGGGCCCCGCCCCGGCCCGGAGGCCGGCGCGCCTCCGCCCCCGCCGCCGCCCGGCGGACCCCGGCGCGGGCCGGATGCTCCCCCGCCGCCCCCGCCCCCGCCGCCGAAGGGCGCGCATTTCCAGTTCGAGCGCGGCGACGCGCGGATCGACGTGAAGTGCGCCGACGACGAGTCGATGAAGGCCTGCGCCGACATCACCCTGCAGCTCCTCGACAAGCTCTCGGCCATGAAGCCGGCCGACGCGCGCTGAGGCTCGCCCCGACGGGGCCGCGGGATTTGCCCCGCGGCCCGACCCCACACCGACAGACAGGACCACAACCATGACGACGACTCAGGAAGCCTCGGGCACGATCTGGGCGGTGTTCGGACACCGCCTCGCCATCGAGGGGGACGGGGGCCGCATCCTCGCCGACCTCGGCCCCACGGGCGCCGAAGGGATCGCGATCGCGGTGGGCGACACGGTCTCCCTCAAGGGCGAGCGCAAGCCGAGCGAGATCAAGGTGACGTCCCTCACCCTCGGGGACGGCGTGACCCGGGAGATCGCCTGGCCGAAGAAGCCGCACGGGGACGACGAGGCCGATGAGGCCAAGGCCGTCGCGGCGGTGAAGGCCGAGGGCTACGCCATCGAGGGCGAGCCCGCGCGCAAGCCGAAGCACTTCGAGATCGTCGGGGCGAAGGAGGGCGCCCGGCACGAACTCCACGTCGCGTTCGACGGCACGATCCGCAAGGCCAAGCCCCTCACCGCGTGAGTGAGGCGGGAGGGGACCGCGTGCCGCCGCCCGCGCGCGGTCCCCTCCGGGCTGGCGGGCCCGCACCATCGTCTCCTCCGCCTCGAGGGAACCCGAGGCCGCCCCCGGGCCTTCGCGAAAAGCCGGAGCGAACCGGCACCCCGCCCCCGCGGACCACAGGGAGCCAGACCGCCTTGGACGTGATCCACGACGACCCGCCGATGCGGCAGGAGATCGCCCGGGGGTTCTACCCGGCGTTCGAGGATCGGTGGCGGACGGCCGAGATCGTCGGGCGCTTCGCCATGCTCGCCTTCGTGCTGGTCTGCGCCCTCGGCATCCTCGGCCACGGGCCGTTCAGCGCCCGCGACCTCGCCAACGCCGACGGGTCGATCCGCATCCGCTACGAACCCGTGGTGCGATTCGGGGCGCCGACCATCATCCGGTTCGACACCCGGGTTCCCCCGGGCGGGGACAAGGTCGCGGTGACCATCGCCAAGGACCTCGTCGACCAGTTCGGCCTGGAGAGCATCACCCCACGGCCAGCCACCTGGGAGATCGCCGGCGGCAACATCCGCCTCGTGTTCCCGGTGCAGGCCGGCGAGAGCCACGCCCTGATCCGCTTCACCGGATCGCCGGCCTTCCGGGGAGGGGTGGACCTCACCGCCCGCCTCGATGCCGGCGAGACCCTGTCCTGGTCGCAATACGCGGTGCCCTGACCATGAACACCGTCCTCAAGGCCGCGGCGGCCTACCTCATCGTCCTGTTCGTCATCCGCCTGATCGGCCGGCGCACCGCCAGCCAGCAGGCGCCCATCGACATGGTGGTGCTGTTCCTGTTCGGCGGCCTGAGCGTCAGCGCCATCCTGGGGGACGACCACTCGTTCACCGGCGCCATGAGCGCGCTGTTCACCGTCGGGCTGATGCACGTCTCGGTGTCGTGGCTGAAGCTGCGCTTCGTCGGGTTCGAGCGCATCGTCGATGGCACCCCCATCGTGGTGTTCCGCGACGGCGACTGGGACGAGACCCGGATGCGGCGGCTGCGGATGCAGCAGGCCGACGTGCGCACCGCCGCCCGCCAGCAGGGGATCGACGACTTGGACAAGGTCGCCGTCGCCATCATCGAGCGGGACGGCAAGGTCTCGGTGATCGAGAAGGAATAGGCCGCCTCCCCGCCTGGGAGGCCCCGCCCGTCAGGTCGGCGTCAGCTCTCCGCCTTACCGATTCGGTCGCAGGCAGAATCGCCTGCGAAGCGCCCGATCCACCGCATCGCGACCGTGCGGGCCGGTGGGGGCATCGCGCGCTCCCTGTCACAGGTAGCTCCACCCTCGTGCAAGCCCGAGG
>NZ_JAKSXW010000054.1 GCF_022829405.1 Methylobacterium sp. J-076 | reverse complement strand
CACCTCCCAGGCCTTCCGCATGCGCAACCGCGACCTGCTCTACGTCTCCAACGCCCCCTTCACCGAGGTCCAGAAGGTCCTCGGCGTCTTCTCCACCGTCGCAGGGCCCGTCGCCTCCGCCGCCGCCGTCTACAGCTACGCGCGGTAGGGACGAGATACGGAAAAGAAATCGCGTTCTGGCATCACCTCGCGTATGGGCTGCGGATGGCGGACCGGACGAGGAGCCGGGTAACCCGCCCGCAGCCTGGGAAGAGGGTGCCGAGCAAAGCCCGATGAAAGCCGGACGTGCCGTCCCCGCCCGCGGGCCCCTTGCCGCCGCGTCGCTCGTTTCGAGCCTGTGCCTCGCCCTCGCCGGACCCGTCCGCGCCGACGTGACGGTGGGCGTGGCCGTGCCCCGCTCCGGCCCCTACGTGGCCGTGGGGGAGCAGGTGCTCCGCGGCGTCGAGGCGGCGGCCCGGGAGGCCAACGCCATGGGTGGCCTCGACGGACAGCCCGTGGTGCTCGACGTGCAGGACGACGCCTGCGATTCCAACTCCGCCACGGCGGTGGCCAACCACTTCGTCCGCTCGAACGTGCGCCTCGTGGTCGGGCATGTCTGCTCGAACGCCTCGATCGCCGCCTCGGACCTCTACGCCGCCAACGGCATCGTCATGATCACCGCCGCCTCCGTCGCGGCCAAGCTGACCGACCGGGGCCTGCCGACGATCTTTCGCGTGTGCGGCCGTGACGACGACCAGGCCCGGCTCTCCGCCGCGGTGCTGGCCGAGCGGTTCCGTGACCGCAAGATCGCCCTGCTGCAGGACCAGACCGCCTCCGCCCGGCTGCTCGCCGCCGCCACCAAGGACAACCTCAACCGCATCGGCGTCAACGAGGCGCTGTTCCTGTCCTTCCAGCCCGCCGAGAAGGACGACGAGGCCCTGGCCGACCGGCTCAAGGCCGCGGGGATCGAGGTGGTCTATTACGGCGGCGACGCCGCCGAGATGGGCCGGCTGGTGAAGATCGCCGCCGACCGGGGCTACCGCCCGCAATGGTTCGGCACCTCGGCCATCGCCACGCCGGACTTCGCCAAGGTGGCCGGGCCGGCGAGCAACGGCGTGCTGATGACCTTCTACCTCGACCCGAGCCGCCAGCCGGCGGCGGCCGGGGTGGTGAAGGGCTTCAAGGCGCAGGGCATCGACCCGACCGGCTCGACCATCTACGGCTACGCCGCGCTGCAGGCCCTGGTGGCGGCGGGCAACTTCGCCCATTCCACCGAGGCCCGGCCCATCTCCCAGGCGCTGCACACCGAGCGGTTCGACCTCGTCCTCGGCACGGTGGGCTTCGATTCCAAGGGTGACGTCACCGCCCAGGGCTACGTCCTCTACGTCTGGAAGGACGGCAGCTTCACCCCCGCGGGCAAGTAGAGGGTTCCCGAAGGGCACGCCCTTTGGCGGGTGCAGGGCGGAGCCCTGCCGGTCAGCGAAGCGCCGCCTCGACCTCCTCCCCCCGCCCGAGCCCCCGCAGCAGGTCCGCCAGATGCGGGCGCACCCGCAGTTGCAGCCCGTGCAGCCCCCGCACCGCCTCGCTGAGCGCCCCGCCCCGCCCCAGCGCCGCGTCGGCGAAGCCGATCATCCGCGCATTGGGCCAAGCCGGCTCGCGCAGGGCGTGCAGGCGCTCGACCAGCGCCCGGGCATCCGTCCCCGGCTCCCCTTGCGCGAACAGCATCAGCAGGGCGGCGGTGGAGCGCGACAGCCCGTAATGGCAGTGGACCAGCACATGGGCGGCGGCGTCGAGGTCCTGCCCGAAGGCGAGGATCGCCGCGACGTCGGCCGGCTCCGGGGGGACCAGCGTGGCGCCGTGCCGGTCGGTGCCGGGGCCGAGGCAATCGTGGAAGCGCAGGGTGGTGCGGCGGTGGACGCCGTAGCCCTCGAAGGCGGTGGGCTCGGGCGTGCCGGGGTCGAGGAGCGACAGGACGTGGCTCACCCCCGCCTCGCCGTGGCCCGACAGCTCTTCCAGGCCGCAGACTGTGTGGAGGGTGAGGGCGGGGTCTGACGGCGGCATGGGGGTCCCTCTTCGTGCAATGGCGGCCAGAGGCGCGCCGTGTGGATCACGACCAGGATCCAGACGGTGTCCTCCGCGATCTGGTAGACGACGCGGTCGCTGCGGTGCGGGTTCAACTGCCGGGGGCCGGCGACCTGCCCCTCGGGCCCGGGCAAGGGGAATTCCGCGAGCCTGGACACCGCCTCGCCGATCAACCGGTCGACGCGCAGGGCCGGATTGCGGGTGACGAGGTACTCCCAGGTCGCCGCGCGGTCGCGCTCGGCCTCCGGGGGCCAGACCGACCCTCACGTCTGGTCGGCGGGCCGGGCGCGGCGGGCGGCGAACGCGGCCTCGACCGCCCCATGGGACCGGCCCTGCCCGTCGCGGGCCGAGGCCCGGGCCGCCGCGACCTTCCGTTCGAGGAACGCCGCATGCTCCCGCCCCTCGCGCTGGCGGGGGATGAACTCCCGCATCAGCGCGCGGACCGCCTGTGAGGCGGGCCGATGGGACGCCTCGGCCTCGGCCATGACGGCATCGCGAAGCCCGGCTTCGAGCTTCATCGTGAAGACGGCGACTCTCGGCATGGCGCCCTCCCGCGGTGATGACGAAGTCTATACGCCGGCCAAGGTCGATGCCTCCACCCTTCGCCCGCACGGTTCGAGCCGCACCCGAGACCCTCCCGGCCGGTGATCCGTTTCGGGACGCGGGCCGGGCGTGCTACCTGCCCCGGCGATTCCCTGCCGCACGGACCATAACCCCCGGACGAGATGCCTTCGGACGACTCCCCCGCCCCGCTCCGCCCCGCCTCCCCGGCCCGGCGCAGCCTCCTCGCGACCGGTCTCGGCGCGGCGCTCGCCGCCCCGCTGGCGGCGCCGGCCGTGGCCCAGGCCGCGCCGGAGCTGCGCTGGCGGCTGTCCTCCGCCTACGCCAAGACCCTCGACATCCTGTTCGGCGCCCCCGAGACGCTCAGCCGGATCGTCGCCGAGGCGAGCGACGGGCGCTTCCAGATCCAGGTCCAGGGGCCCGGCGAGCCGGTGCCCGCCGAGGGGCTGCTCGACGCGGTGGCCGCGGGCACCGTCGAGATGGGGCACGGCCCCGCCGCCCTCGCTGTCGGCAAGGACCCGACCTTCGCGCTGGCCACCGCGATCCCCTTCGGCCTCAACGCCCGGGGCCAGGAGGCGTGGTGGCACGCGGGCGGGGCGAGCGAGCTGTTCGCCGAGGTCTTCGCCAAGGCCGGCCTCGTCTGCCTGCCCGGCGGCAACACCGGCGCGCAGATGGGCGGCTGGTTCCGCAAGGAGATCAAGACCCTGGCCGACCTCCAGGGCCTCAAGTTCCGCATCGGCGGCCTGGGCGGGCAGGTGCTGACCAAGTTCGGGGTGCAGCCGCAGGCGACCCCCGGCCCCGAGCTCTACGCCGCCCTGGAGGCCAAGAAGATCGACGCGGCCGAGTGGATCGGCCCCTACGACGACGAGCGCCTCGGCCTGCAGAAGGTCGCCCCCGTCTACCATTATCCCGGCTTCTGGGAGGGCGGGGCGATGCTCCATGTCTGGATCAACGCCGAGAAGTGGAAGGCCCTGCCGAAGGCCTATCAGGCGATCCTGCGGGCGGCCTGCGCCCAGGTCGCCACGGAGGTCCAGGCCAAGTACGACGCCCGCAACCCACGGGCCCTGCGGCGCCTCGTGGCCGCGGGGGCGCAGCTGCGCCCCTTCCCGCAGGAGGTGATGGAGGCCGCCCTCAAGAACGCCAACGAGGTCTATGCCGAGGTCGCGGCCAAGAACGCCGACTTCCGCCGGGTCTACGAGGCCCTGCGGGTGTTCCGCAACGAGGAGTACCTGTGGTTCCAGGTGGCGGAATACACCTACGACAACTTCATGATCCGCGCCCGGGCGCGGGGCTGAGGCCCGGCCTGCCCGGGAGACGGGTGGGCGTCATCGACCGGTCACGCGGGCAGCCGAGGCCGCGGACCACATCGGAGAGACCGGCTTGAAGCACGTCACCGCCCTCGGGCTCGCCGCCCTGTGCCTCGCGCCGGCCCCGGCCCTCGCGCAGTCCCCCGCCAACCTGAGCGCCCTGCGCGGGCTCGCCCCGGTGGCCCGCCTGCTCGGGACGCCCGAGGGCAAGGCGGCCCTCGACGCGAACCTGACGGTGACCGGCGCCATCCAGGCCGGCGCCGCCGGCCAGCCGCTCCTGCTGCCGTTCCCCGCGCAGCGCCTGCTGGCGCTGAAGGACTGCTTCATCACCGACGGCAACGCGACCCAGCTCGCCGACGGCCTCGGCAGCCGGATCGGCGCCGCCTACCAGGCCAAGGCGCGCTACGCCGACGCCAGGTCCTTCACCAGCGTCACGCCGGCCCTCGCACGGCTGATCGGCTACACCAACACCATCACGAAGTCGGACTCGAACGCCGGCAAGTACGCCTTCGCCAATGGCACGCTGGATGGGAAGACGCCCGTCTCGGAGGAGGCAGCGGCCCTCTTCGGGGGCGGGGCCGTCCAGGACGTGTTCGGCAAGGCCTACGGCCGCCCCGCCGGCACCCCCGGCTCGGACGCCTTCGGCAACGCCCGCCCGTTCCAGACCCTGCCCGCCCTCACGGCCTACCGGGGACAGGATTATTTCGGCGCCCCGTCGCACAGCCTCGACTGGCTGCGCGGGCCGAACCAGGACCTCGTGAACAGCCCCTCATTCCCCAGCGGCCACACCACCTACGGCACCACCCAATCGATGATCCTCGCGATCCTCGTGCCCGCCCGCTACCGGCAGATGGTGGTTCGCGCCGCGGAGTACGGCAACGACCGGATCGTCGTCGGCGCGCATTACGCCATGGACGTGATCGGCGGCCGGGCGACCTCCCTCCACGCCCTGGCCCACCTGCTGGCCAACGACCCGGCCTATGTCGGGCAGATCCGCACCAACCCGGCCGTCCTCGACCACGGCAGCGCCGACACGGGCAAGACCGTCGCCCTGGCCGACTACCCGGCCGCGGTGAAGGCGGCCCGCGCCGAGATGGACGCCTTCGTGGCCGAGGCCTGCGGCGCGGACATCGCCGCCTGCGCCGCGGAGGATACGGGCCGGTTCAGGGATGCGGCGGCCAACGCGGCCTTCGTCGCCTCCACCCAGACCTACGGCCTGCCGGTCGTCCACCCCGGGACCGCGGGCAGGGCCGAGGACGTGGCCGCCCTGGCCCCCGAGGCCGGGCACCTGCTCACGGCGGCCTTCCCCGAGCTGTCCCTCGCCGAGGCGAACCGGATCCTCACCGAGACCCAGGGCCCCGGCGGCGGCTTCCTCGACGACGGTTCGGAGTTCGGCGTCTATTCCCGGCTGAACCTCTACGAGGCGGCGGGCCGGGCGGCCTCCCTCGCCGCGGCCCGGCGGGGCGGCGGCGCGCCCTCGCGCTGAGGCCCAAAAGAAAAAGGCCACCCCCGAAGGAGCGGCCCGAAGTCTAGGGAGGAAACGCCCAAAGAGGGCAGCGGGAGGACGACGCCATCGCCATCCCGCATTGCAAAATTGAGCGCAGTCGCCGCCGATGACAAGGCCTCACCAGCGATGAATTCGCGCCGGGCGCGGTGCAGAGTCCGTTTGGCGACAGGGCGTGCTGAAAATGCCGCAGCGCAATCGCGGGGCGCGAATGCTGCCGACGTGGGGCGCCAATGCTGCGGGACCGGGGGAAGGACGTGGGGCACAGGTGCGGCCCCGGCGGCGATAGTCTCCCCGACCCGGCGCGGCGAACGGCTGATCCCTGGAACCCTGGGGAACCTCTTGGGCTCCGTTCCGGTGCCGGCCGTTGTTTTGCCGCACGGGCCATCGCCCGGCACCCGTCCCCTTCCCCCCTCCGCGCCCTAGCTCGGCGGGAGGCGAATCGCGTCGGGGGACGGTGGCGTGGCGATACAGGGCGAGCGGATCCGGGTGCTCCACGACGTGGAGCCGGACGAGAAGGGGGCCTACGTCCTCTACCTGCTTCAGCAGGCCAACCGGGCGCGGTTCAACCCCGCCCTGGAATACGCCATCGAGGAGGCGAACCGCCTGAAGCTGCCGGTGGTGGCCTGCTTCGGCCTGCTCGACGGCAAGAGCGGCTTCCCGGAGGCCAACGCCCGGCACTACGCCTTCCTGCTCCAGGGGCTGGCCGAGGCCAAGGCGGGGCTGGAGAAGCGCGGCATCGCCTTCGTGATGCGCAAGGCGTCCCCGGCGCAGGTCGCCATCGACCTCGCCGGGCGGGCGGCGCTCCTCGTGCTCGACCGGGGCTACCTCGCCATCCAGAAGGGCTGGTACGCCGAGATCGGCAAGAAGGTGAAGGGCCGGATCGTCCAGGTCGAGGGCGACGTGGTGGTGCCCGTCGAGACCGCCTCGACCAAGCACGAATTCGCTGCCCGGACGCTCCGCCCGAAGCTGCACCGGCTCTGGGAGCCGTTCATCGCGGACCTGAAGGCCCGCCCGGTCCGGCACAAGGCGGACGGCCTCGACCTGCGGAGCGAGATCGACGTCTCCGACCCGGAGAAGGTCCTGGCCGGCATGAGCCTCGACCGGGAGGTGGGGCCGGTGAAGCGCTTCGTCGGCGGCGAGGGCGAGGCGCGCAAGCGGCTGAAGGCGTTCCTGAAGGACGGGTTCGGGGGCTACGGCGCCGGGCGCAACAAGCCCGAGGCGGCGGCGGCCTCGCACATGAGCCCCTACCTGCATTTCGGCCAGATCTCCCCCGTGGAGATCGCCCTCGCCGTCCAGGAGGCCAAGGCCGGCGACGGCGACGACCGGGGCGCCTACCTGGAGGAGCTGATCGTCCGGCGCGAACTCGCCATGAACCACGTGTTCTACACGAAGGGCTACGACGACTACGAGACGGCGCTCCCCGACTGGGCGCGCAAGACGCTCGCCGAGCACGCCGACGACGAGCGCCCGCACCTCTACACCGAGGCGCAGCTCGCCGCCGGGGAGACCCACGACCTCTACTGGAACGCGGCCATGCGCGAGATGCGCGAGACCGGCTACATGCACAACCAGCTGCGGATGTACTGGGGCAAGAAGATCCTGGACTGGTCGCCCTCGCCCAAGGAGGCGTTCGCGCGCACCCTGCGGCTCAACAACCGCTACTTCCTCGACGGGCGCGACGCCAACTCCTTCACCAACGTCGCCTGGATCTTCGGCCTGCACGACCGGCCCTGGCAGAAGCGCAAGGTGTTCGGCACCGTGCGCTACCAGAGCGAGAACTCGCTGAAGAAGTTCGACGCGAAATCCTATGTGAAGACCGTCGAGCGGCTGTGCGAGGCGGAGGGGTGACCCCCCCGCTTCCCCTCCCCCGCAGCGGGGGGGGAGGGCGTGGCGCACGGAACGCCCGCCTTGCGCCGTTCATCCCCTCGCGCTCCACCTCACTCCCCGCTAAGCCGGTGCGGGCCACGGAGGCGAAGGGTCGCGATGCCAGGGATGCCTGAGGGCTCGGAGACGAGGACGGATGCGGGGCGCCCGACCCGCTCCCGCTACGGCCGTTCGATCGCCCGGCTCCGCTCCGCCTCGATGGACGCCTATCCCCTCTGGCGCGCGCGGCTGCTGTTCCTGGCGGGGGGCATCTGCGTCGGGCTCGCGGCGGTGGTGATGGCCAAGGGGGCCGACCTCGCGCAGGAGGGCTTCAAGGCGATCACCGCCCCCTCGCCGTTCATCGCCCTGGTGCTGACCCCGGCGGGCTTCGCCCTGGCGGCGCTCCTGGCCCGGACCGTGTTTCCGAACTCGCAAGGCTCGGGCATCCCCCAGGTGATCGCCGCCCGGCACGCCCGCGAGGCGCGGTTCCGCCAGGGGCTGATCTCGCTCCGGGTCGGCTTCGGCAAGGTGATCGTGCTGTTCCTCGGCCTGCTCTGCGGCGCTTCGGCGGGGCGCGAGGGGCCGACGGTGCAGGTGGGCGCGGTGATCATGGCCGCCTTCGGCCGCCTGACGCCGGACCGGCTGCCCGGCCTGCTGCTCGCGGGCGGGGCGGCGGGCGTGGCCGCCGCATTCAACACGCCGCTGGCCGGCATCGTCTTCGGCATCGAGGAGCTGGGCCGGGCCTACGAGGCGCGCTCCTCCGGCCTGATCGTGGCGGGGATCGTGGCCGCGGGCCTGACCTCCCTGTGGCTCATGGGCAATTACACCTATTTCGGCACCACCCAGGCCGCCCTGCCCCTGGCCGCGGGCTGGATCGTGCCGCTGATCGCGGTGCTCGGGGGCGTCGCGGGCGGGGTGTTCAGCCGGCTGGTGATCCTGTTCGCCCGGGGCCTGCCGGGGCGGGCGGGACGGCTGGTCGCCGCCCGGCCGATCCTGTTCGCGGCGGCCTGCGGGCTCGCCGTCGCCCTGTGCGGGCTCGCCTCGGGCGGGACGGTCTACGGCACCGGCTACGAGGAGGCCCGGGCCATCCTGCACGGGGACACCCCGGCGAGCCTCGCCTTCGCGCCCCTCAAGTTCGTCGCCACGGTGCTGAGCTCGGTGAGCGGCATCCCCGGCGGCCTGTTCGCGCCGTCCCTGGCGGTGGGGGCGGGCCTGGGGGGCGTGCTCCACCCCCTCCTGCCGGAGGTGCCGGTGGGGGCCTTCGTCCTCGTGGGGATGGTGGCCTACCTGACGGGGGTGCTCCAGGCGCCGATCACCAGCTTCGTCATCGTCACCGAGATGACCCAGAACCACGCCCTGATGATCCCGCTGATGGTGGCGGCGCTGATCTCGGACGCCGCCTCGAAGGCGGTCTGCCGGGGCGGGCTCTACCACACCCTCGCCGAGATCATGCTGGAGCGCGCCGACGTGGCGGCGCAGCCGGTGACCCGCACCGCCTGAGAATAAAGGCTCCGGACAGGGCCGCCGGGACGGAACGGTCGCGCTTGCCCGCCGGTTGAGGCAGCGATTGCATCTCGCCCGGCGCCCCGCGCACGGGCCACCGGAGAACGGCTATGACCCTTCTGAAATGGGCCCTGATCTGCTTCGTGATCTCGCTGATCGCGGGCGGCCTCGGCTTCACCGGCATCGCCTCGGGCGCGGGTTCGCTGGCGCGCATCCTGTTCGGCCTGTTCCTGATCGTCGCCATCGTGATCGTCGTCATCGCCTTCGCCGTCGGGCAGGTGGTGTTCTGAACGCCATGCGCGGCAAGGTCTGCCTCGTCACGGGGGCGACCGGCGGCATCGGCTACGAGACGGCGCTCGGCCTCGCGCGCATGGGGGCGCGGGTCGGGCTCGTCGGCCGCGATGGGGCCAAGCTGGCCGGCTGCGCGGACAGGATCCGCGCCGCCGCGCCGGAGGCGCAGGTGGACACCTACCGGGCGGACCTGTCCTCGCAGGGGGAGATCCGCCGGGTGGCCGCCGAGATCCGTGCGGCGGCCCCCCGGCTCGACCTGCTCGTGAACAACGCCGGCGCGATATTCGACCGGCGGGAGACCACCGTCGATGGGATCGAGCGCACCTGGGCGCTCGACCATCTCGGCTACGTGCTGATGACCCTCGAACTCCTCGACAGCCTGTCGGCGTCGGCGGAGGCGGGAGGCAGGCCGCGGATCGTCAACGTCGCCTCGGCGGCCCACACGCGCGGCCATATCGATTTCGACGACCTCGGCGGCGCCCGGCGCTTCCGGCCGATGCGGGCCTATTCCCAGGCCAAGCTCGGCAACGTGCTGTTCACCGCCGCCCTGGCCCGGCGCCTCGCCGGGCGGGGGATCACCGCCAACTGCCTGCACCCCGGCGTCGTGGATACGGGCTTCGCCAAGAACACGGGCGGCCTGTTCGGCACGGCCTGGAGCCTCATCCGGCCCTTCCTCATCAGCCCCGAACGGGGCGCCCGCACCTCCCTCCACGTCGCCACGGCGCCGGAGCTCGACGGCGTGACCGGGCGCTATTTTTCGGCCTCGCAGGAGAAGACCTCCTCCGCCGAGAGCCGCGACGAGGCCGTGCAGGACCGCCTGTGGCGCGTCAGCCTGGAACAGGTCGGACGGGCGGGCTGACTTTCTCCGTGCCGGCATTGCAAGCGCAGCAATCCAGGAAACCGGACGTGGTGCGGGGTTCCCCTCTCCCCGCCTGCGGGAAGCGAAGGCGAGGCCGCAGCGGCGGTGAGGGGGCTTGGCCGGACGAGACTCCTCCGGCGCGCCCCCTCACCCTCGGCTGCCGCCTCGCCGCGCCGACGACGGGGTCGGCGCGGCCCTCTCCCCGCAGGCGGGGAGAGGGGGACCGCCCGGAATCCGTGCGGCTCACGCCGCCGCCCGGGGGGCCTCCGGCTTGGCCTGGATCTCGATGAACACCCGCGTCACGTCCGGGTCCCGGGCTTTCAGCGCCTTGTCGAGGCGCCCGACCACGGCCTCCACGGCGCCCGCCGTCATGTCGTCGGCC
>NZ_JAKSXW010000049.1 GCF_022829405.1 Methylobacterium sp. J-076 | reverse complement strand
TCGAGTTCGTCCGTGTGTGCTCGGCCTACGGCGCCGGCTTCTTCTACATCCCCGGCACCGACACCTGCCTGCGCCTCTCGGGCCGCGCCCGCTTCGAGTACGGCTACCAGGCCCCCCTCAGCCGCGGCCAGGGCAACGGCGACTACAGCGGCTACCGCGGCCTCGCCCGCATCAACATCGATGCCCGCACCCAGACCGGCTACGGCACCCTCCGCGCCTTCCTGCGCATCGAGGCCGCCAGCCGCACCGGCATCCCGACCCTGCACTCCGGCACCCAAATCCGGACCGCCAACGCCTTCCCGGGCACCGGCATCGACCAGTTCGGCCGCGTCGAGCAGTACTTCAACACCGACAAGGCCTTCGTGCAGTTCGCCGGCCTGACCGCCGGCCGCGCGTCCTCGTTCTTCGACTTCTACGCCCACGACTTCGAGTTCATCGGCGGCACGTCGGGCTCGGACGTCTACTCCACCAACCTGCTGGCCTACACCGCCACCCTCGGCAACGGCTTCTCCGCCACGCTGTCGATGGAAGACCCGAGCTTCCGCCGCACCCCGATCTACTCGCCGACCTCGGCCGCCGGCGCGGCCGTGGGCAACACCTCGACCCAGATCTTCGGCCAGGCGAACTCGCTGGTCCCGGCGGTCCTCGGCGTCGATGTCAACGGCAAGCCGATCGGCTTCGGCTTCACCGACGGCATCCAGCGCAACCGCATGCCCGACTTCGTCGGCGTGCTGCGCTACGACCAGCCCTGGGGCTCGGCCCAGCTCTCCGCCGCCGTGCATGAGATCAACGCCGGCAACGTGATCACCCAGGGCGGCTTCCTCGGCACCAACAGCGCCGGCACGGGCCTCAATGCCACCAACGCCGTCACCGCCCGCACCCAGAGCGAGTACGGTTGGGCCGTCCAGGGCGGCCTGAAGGTCAACGCCCCGTTCATCGCGCCGGGCGACGCCTTCTACCTCCAGGGCGCCTATGCCGAAGGCGCGCAGATGTACACCGGCAACGGCTCGTACAACGGCGCCTACGCCATCAACCCGACCTCGATCCAGGGCGCGTCGTTCAACCAGAACTTCTCCGACGCGACGATCAACCCGTTCACCAACCAGCTGCAGCTCTCCACGAGCTTCTCGGTGGTCGGCTCGTTCCTGCACTACTGGTCGCCGGAGTGGCGTTCGGCGGTGTTCGCCTCCTACGGTGAGAACACCTTCGGGGCCGGCGCCCGCGCCGCCCAGGGCGCCTACTTCGGGTTCACCCCCGCCGCCGGCGCCAACATCGGCAGCACCGCCCTGGCGGCGCTTGGCCCGGGCACGCCCGGCACGCGGTTCTACGCCCTCAACGGCGCCCTGCGCGACACCTACATGCTCTATGCCGGCGCGAACCTGATCTGGTCGCCGGTGAAGGACCTCGATATCGGTGTCGAGGGCATGTACGCCCAGTACGGTGTCCAGAACGGCCGGGTGCTCGACACCCAGAAGTTCAACTAC
>NZ_JAKSXW010000053.1 GCF_022829405.1 Methylobacterium sp. J-076 | reverse complement strand
CCCTCGGCAGCATGTCGGCGCCATTCACCGCCCTTGGCCTGGCCAGCGGCGGGGCGGCCCTGTCCATGGGCGCCATCGGAACTGCGCTGCGCGGGTTCAGTCAGAACACCCAGAACCTGTCGATCCTCTCGAAGCAGAGCGGCATCGCGGTCGACTCGCTGCGAGCCCTTCAGCAGATGGGCGAGCGCGTCGGCATCTCCGGGCAGACGATGCTGGGAGCGGCCGACAACTTCTCCCGCGCCGCCACTCAGCTAAAGCGCGGCTGGGGCGAGGCGATGCAGGAACTGCCGGCCATGAACCTGTCGTGGCTGCTCAACGATCTCAAGTCGGCCAAGTCGGCCGAGGAGATGATGAGCAAGCTCTTCACCGACCTGCCCAAGATCCCCAATCGGGAAGCCCGCCGCCGGGTGCTGACGATCTTTTTCGGCACTGAGGACATCGACCGGATCATCACCGAGTTCGGCGACGGCGCCGCCGCGAAGCTCGCCGAGATCCGCAAGAGTATCGGCACTCTCGACCCGGAGACGCAGAAGGCGGCTAAGGCGTTCGAGGAGAATATGGGCCGGATGGGCGATGCCCTCGAACGGCTCAAACTCAATCTCGGTGGCCCGCTGCTGGAGGGCCTGAACACCATCGTTGAGAGCGGCGACCGCAACGGTGTCCGCGGCAACGCCGAGGCGATGGATGCAGACCTCGCGGGCCGCCTCAATACGGCGGTCAAACAGCGGGACGAGTTGAAGGCCGACCCGGTCAAGAACGCCGAGCAGTTGAAGTCGCTGGAAAAGGAGATCGTCCGTCTTACGGATGCGATCCGCCGTTCGAAGGACGGGTCCGGTCCCAGCGGTGTCTCAGCGATCCCGATGAGCTTCACCGATACCGGTGGCTTTGGTGGCGCGAAGATTTTCAACGCCTCGCTGAGCGGTGGCGGGTTCGGCGGGGGCATGGGTGGCCGTGGCTTCGGTGGCTTGGGTGGCACTCTGCCCGCGCCGGGAGGTGGCTATGAAGGCGTTCCCGGCGTCGGCGGCTCCGGTGGCAGTCGCGGCGGCGGATTGTACACACCGCCTTTGCCTCAGGATGGCGGCTCGCTCCCCCCGACCGGCGGTTACACCGGCAACGACGGTCGCCGCGCCGCGCGCAGCGGGATGTCTGCCGCCGGCCGGGCCAACGTTGCCTCGTGGATGGAGTTCTTTCAGCGACCCGTCGATCAGGGTGGCATGGGCTACTCGCCGGAGCAGGCGCGCGGTCAGGTCGCCATGATGCAGGGCGAGTCCACGCTAAACCTCGACCCTGCCGCTATGGGCGTTAAGGATCGCAACGGCGTCCCTCATGCCTTTGGTACCGTCCAATGGTCCGATGCGAAGGGTAACGACCGCTTCCCACGTCTTCGGGCATTGGCAGCTGAACGGGGCACCGTCTGGCAGGACAGGGCCACTCAGCAGGAGATGTACCGCCGTGAGATGATGGGGCGGTACAAGGGCGTCTACAATCGCATTCGGGGTGCGCAGACCGGCGAGCAGTCCCTGTGGGCGGGGATCGTCGGTTACGAGAACCCGCAGCAGCACAGCCTCGCATTCGGGATCCGAACGCCATTCCTGAACCGGCTGCGACGCGACGGTGCGGGTGGCGCGGTTGCTGGCGCGTCGCCTAGCGGCCCGCTTGGTGGCGACGAGAACGACAACTTTCCGAATGGCGCCCCTCGTGCCTTGAAGCCCCGTTCGATGGCGGATGACCGGAGCGTTCCGGGGCAAGTCGCAGAACCGGGCGGCGCGGCTGGCGAACGCCTCGGGGATGCGATGATGCGTCGGCTCCGTGGCGATCAGTCCCCAGCCGAGCGACCGGCGGCCCAGGAGCACACCATGCGGATCGAGCTTCACGGCTTCCCGTCTGGCACTCGCGCTCGCACCTCGATGGGCGACCTGTTCCGCGAGACGACGGTCTCCCGGCATCGCGCGCCCGAGATGGCGGATATCTAGGAGGACAGCAGATGCCCGATCCCGATCTGATCTGCGAGGTGCGCAGCACCGATGGCGGCATGTACCGCGACTGGCTCGGCGTGTCGGTGGAATACACCTACGCCGATACGAACCCGCTTCGGCACTTCGCGCTGACCTGCGCCGAACCGAGTGTCGTCGGTAAGCTGCGGCTGAAGCCCGGCGACCGGGTCGACGTGACGCTCGCCGGGCGGAAGGTGATCGACAACGGCTATGTGAAAAACCGCCAGGTTGGTTTCGACCCAAACCGCCGCGCCGTGCAGATCACCGGCATCTCGGCCGCTGGCCAAATTCAGCAGGCCAGCGTCGACCCCGCACAGTACCGGGGGTACAGCCTCTCGCAGATCGGCGGGGCGGTGGCCAAGCAGTTCGGTGTCGGGTTCCGCATGGAGAACCCTCCGGCTGGGGCGGACAAGACCTTCCCGAACGTGATCCCGCACTACGGCGAGACAGGCCGGCAGTTTCTCCGTCGCCTCGCCCGAGCCCGGGGCGTCATGCTCCGGACCGACCCGAACGGCGACATCGTTGCGGGTGTCCCGGCCGGCGGCAGCGGAGCGACGCTTGAGGAAGGCATCAACATCCTCAGCCTGAACTGCTACATCGAATTTCCGTGGGCGGAGCAGGTCGTCGGATCGGCGCAGACGCCGGGCACGGATCAGAAGTTCGGCTCAGCGGCCGCGCAGATCCAGTCGACCGCGACGATCCCGTCCGGGGCCAAGGGAATGACGGTGCGGATCGCTGCCGACCGTCCGCTCGACGCGCAGGAGAACCAGACAGCGGTCGA
>NZ_JAKSXW010000041.1 GCF_022829405.1 Methylobacterium sp. J-076 | reverse complement strand
TCGAGGCCGACCGCCCTTCGGCTTGGCCCGTTCAGGCGGCAGCAGCGGTGCGATCTCGGCCCACAGGCCATCGGGAAGGAGCGGTCTCGCCATCTCCACCCAACGCGCCAAACCCGGTTTTGTTAGAGACTCTAAGAGGCTGCAGCCGACTTCGAATATGTCGGGCCGAGTTTTCGATCTCTTGAGCGCATGCCGCCGCTAACGCGCTGTTAACCGCAGCGGCGTGCACTGGGAGGTGTGGGGGGACTAGCTATGCGCCACATCCATGTCATGCCCGGTCTACGCTTGCGGTTCGCTGGCCGTGACGAAACCTTCAATGAGGGGGTAGAAATTGGTCTTCTCGCAGCTCAACTTGCATCAGGTATAGCTGAGTTTACCATGACCTTGGCCGCTAGTACGACAGACCAGGCACGTGTGCTGGCGACGAATATGGGTTACCGCCTCCATGTAACGACGATGAATGAAGGCGCGGTCGAAATTATATTTCTCACCGGAAGCCGCCGACCCAAACTGGAACTCGTATGTAATAAACTTCTCGCCCGATCATGATTTTAGTTCCTCGGACTAAGATCTAGTCTACTCGTTCAGCCGGGGCGATCAGCTCGATTAGGAACGCCCAACAGCGGCAGTCTGAGCTTTTTCTCGCATTCGAACGTTGGCGTTCCGCAAGGAGATATGCCGATGACCGATGCGGTGCGTCACATGCAGATGCGGCAGATCGTGGCTGGCCTGTCTGAGGGTGTGATCCTCATCGAGCCGGATCAGACCATCGCCTATGCGAACGATGCTGCCATTGCCATGCATGGGGTTGCGGATGCCAGCGATCTTGGTGCCACCGTGTCAGAGTACCGCGCGAACTTCACGCTACACTACCGCAATCATCGCGAGATAGGCCCGCTACAGCATCCCCTCGACCGAGTGCTCTCGGGCGAGGTATTCCGCGACATCGTCGTCGAGTTAGTCCCCAAACGAGATCCATCACACAGGTGGATGCATCGCATCCGGAGCTTAGTAACCACTGATGCGGATGGCACACTGAACGGCCTCGCCCTGGTGATGCAGGACGTGAGCGAGCGCTATCAAGCCGAGGCCCGGTTCGAGCGCATGTTCAACGCTAACCCAGCGCCGGCGATCATCTGCCGGATTGCAGATCTGCGCTTCGTGCGGGTCAATCACGGCTTTCTCGACCTGACCGGTTACCATCGCGACGATGTGCTCGGCCGATCGTTCTGCGAGATCGACCTGCTGCGCGAGGCCGAGCGGCGCGAGATGGCGATCCACCGATTGCACGAGGGCCGCACCATCCCGCAGATGGAGGCTCAACTCGCTACGCCATGTGGAAAGGGCCGCTACGTGATCGTGGCCGGGCACGCCATCGAGATGCCGGGCTCGGGCGGCATCGAACCGTGCATGCTGTTCACCTTCGCCGACCTGGAGGATCGTCGGAAGGCCGAGATGGCGCTGCGCCACAGTGAGGAGCGCTTCGCCAAGGCGTTCGACCTCTCGCCGGTGGCAAGCGCGTTGATGGACGCGGATGGGTTGGAGATCACCAGCGTCAACCAAGCCTTCTTGACGTCGTTCGGGCACATTCCCGAGACGGTAGGTGGCCAGTCGCTCGCCGACCCGGCGCTCTGGATCGACCGGGCCGAGCAGCGTAAATTTTCTCGCGACCTCAGGAGACTCGGCAGCGTTCGCGGCTTTGAGGCCGCGCTGCAGGATGCAGCTGGCACCGAGATCGACTGCCTCGTCTCGGCCGAGCGGGTGAGCATTAACGGTGAGGCCTGTGTGCTTTGCGTCCTGCAGGACATCACCAGTCGCAAGCGGTCAGAACGCGAACTGATCTCAGCCATTGAGGCGGTGATGGCGGATGCGTCGTGGTTCAGCCACGGGGTGATCGACAAGCTTGCGGCCCTTCGCAACCCAGCACGCCCCGGCCGGCCATCGGCAGCGATCGAGAACCTGACGATCCGCGAGCAGGACATGCTCACCCGGATCTGTCAGGGCGCCACCGACCAGGAGATTGGGGCCGAGCTGAAACTGTCGCCGAACACGGTGCGCAACCACGTCTCCGGGCTCTACCGCAAGCTCGGGGTCAACCGGCGCAGCGCCGTAGTGGTCTGGGCCCAGGAGCGGGGAATCGGCGCCATCACGCGGCCCCCACGCCGAAACCAGACGAAACCGTGACAGAACTACCAAGTCGAATTGGTGTAAGTGTACTTTATGTAAATCGGCGGAACTTCCACTGCATCATCTGATTACGCAGTAGTAGCTCTGCTTTCGCGGGCATCTCGGAAGATCATCCCTTGGGTTGATGCGAGGAGATCCGCGTGGTGGGGCGTCGGAAGATGCTGTCGCCCGATCACGTCCGGGCGCTGATCAAGGAATCCATCGGCATCATCGAGGGCGACGACGCGATCCGGGCGGAAGCCGCCGCCGAGATCGCCGCCATCGAAGCCGCATACGCATCGTCGACCCCCGAACCCAAACCCAAGCGCTCGACCCGCAGGTGATGCGGGGCAGCGAGCGACCACGCGTGCCGCAACCGCGGCTCCCGCATGCCTCTAGGTCGTCCGGAGACGGACGGGCCCCAAACCACACGACAAGAAGTGGAGCCGCATCATGTCACTCCTAGCCTGGATCGTCCTCGGCCTGATCGCCGGCTTCATCGGTAGCAAGGTCGTTAACAATACCGGCCAGGGGCTCGTCGTCGACATCCTGCTCGGCATCGTCGGCGCCGTCGTCGGCGGTTTCCTGTTCAACCAGTTCGGCCAGCCCGGCGTCTCGGGTCTCAACCTCTACAGCCTGCTCGTCGCCGTAGTCGGCGCCGTGGTGGTGCTGTGGCTCTACCACGCGCTGGCAGGTCGCCGCCGGGTACTCTGACCCCGGCGAACCCGCTTTCGGCGAAACTGGCCGAAGACCGACCCGACCCCCGAAGACGAGAAAGTTTCCACGATGGCGTTAGCTCCAGATACCACCCGTCCGGCCTACGACCGCGACCTTCCGACCACCAGCATGGCCACCCCGGCCGAGGACATGCGCACGATGGCGCTGCACTCGGTCTCGTGGGGCGCCGTGTTCGCCGGCGCCGTGATCGCGCTGGTCGCCCAGGTCATCCTCAACATGGTCGGGCTCGGCATCGGCCTCTCGACGATTGATCCGGCCGGCAACGGTACGCCCACCGCCGGGTCGCTTTCGTCTGGTGTCGGCATCTGGTTCGTGATCTCCGGTATCCTGGCATCGACCGCCGGCGGCTGGCTTGCCGGGCGCCTCTCGGGGAAGCCGGCCCGGACCACCACGGCCTACCATGGTCTGATCGCATGGGCAGTCTCGACGCTGGTCGTCGTATATTTGCTATCCTCGGCGGTCGGCGGCCTGGTCAGCGGCGCGACGAGCGCGGTGTCGAGCACGCTCGGCGGAGCCGGCAATCTTGTCGGCGGCTCGGTGAAGACCGCCGCACAGGCTGCGGCCCCGTCGCTACCGGGCATGGACAACCCATTTTCAAACATCGAGAGCCAAGTCCGCAGCGGCACCGGCAGCGACCCGGAAGCCCTGAAGAACGCTGCCGTCAGCGCGATGCGCGCCGCGGTGACGGGTGACGCCGCCCAGCAAAAGGATGCCCAGGAGAAGGCTGCCCAGGCCCTCGCCAAGGCGCAGGGAATTCCGGTCGATCAGGCCCGGACCCAGGTCGCCCAGTACGTGCAGCAGTTCAACGACACGGTTGCCAAGACCAAGGAGCAGGCCAAGCAGGCGGCCGATGCCGCCGCTCGTGCTGGCTCCCAGGGGGCGCTCTACGGTGCCCTGGCGTTGATCCTCGGTGCTCTGTCGGCCTTCTTCGCCGGGCGTGGCGCCGCAGTCGACCCGGTGCTCACCCGCACCGCCGTCGCCGTCACGCCCCAGCGTCGGGTCTGACGGTGAGCGACCCTGCCGCCACCAAGCCGCGTCCGCTCGGGATGCAGGACAAGCCGGCGGCGGAGGTCGCCCTCGGCGAGAGCGTGACGCTTCCGCTGATCGCCGAGACCGCCCGCATCGACAAGCGGGTGGTCGAGACCGGCCGGGTGCGGGTCTCGACCCGTACCGAAACGGCCGACCAGGTCCTGCGTGAAACCCTGCGCAGCGACCGGGTCGGGGTCACCCGGGTGCCAATCAACCGGACCTTGGCCGAGGGCGAGACGCCCCCGGTGGTCCGCGAGGAGAACGGGGTGACCATTATCCCGGTCTTGGAAGAGATTCTCGTCGTCGAGAAGCGCCTCGTCCTGCGGGAGGAGGTGCATGTCCGCCAGACCACGGCGGGCGAGGACGTCGAGATGCCGGTGACGCTGCGCAAGCAGCACGCCGTTATCGAACGCGTGTCCCCCGAGGGGCACGTTACGGCCCTGCCCCCCGCGCCTCTGACGGAGAACGAGCTATGACCCAGACCATCACCGCCATGTACGACACCTATGCTGAGGCGACCGCCGCTAAGGCGAAGCTCATTGCCCTCGGCATCCCCGAGGTTGGCGTCCGGATCTTGTCCGGCAGCGAGGCCGGCACCGCCTCCGTCACGACCCACGGAGAAGGCATGTGGGGCTCGTTGAAGGAGTTCTTCATGCCGGAAGAGGATCGCCACCTCCACGCCGAGGGCCTGCACCGGGGCGGCACAATGCTGACGGCGACCGTCGAGGACGGATACGCCGAGCGAACATACGACATCCTAGAGGAGCACGGCTCGATCGACATGGACGAGCGTGAGGCTTCCTGGCGCAAGGAGGGGTGGAACGGTCAGGCGACCGGCGCGCCGGCCATGGTCACCGCCTCGAAGGGCGGAACGAGCAACACTGGCCTCCACGCGGCGGGCGGTGCCGAGTCCGCCGCAGCGCACGGTACGGCCCAAGGCACCGAATACATCCCGGTCGTCGAGGAGCGCCTCAACGTCGGCAAGCGCATGGTCGACAGTGGCCGCGTCCGTGTGCGGTCCTACGCGGCCGAGAAAGCCGTGAGCGAGAACGTCGCCCTGCGGGACGAGACCATTCACGTGGATCGGCGCGTCGTCGACCGAGCGGTCACCCCGGGAGACATGGCTTTGTTCGAGGACAAGGTCATTGAGGCGACCGAGATGCGCGAGCAGGCAGTGGTCTCGAAGGAAGCCCGCGTCGTCGGCGAGGTCGGCATCCGCAAGGAGGCAGCCGAGCGCGTCGAGACCGTGACCGACAAGGTGCGTCACACCGAGGTCGAGGTCATTGACGAGCGCGGCAACGTCGAGCGTACCGGCACGACCGCCGGGAGTGTTCCCCGCAAGCCGGTCTAACTGCCTTGTCGGGAGGGGGCCCGCGGCCCCCTCCCGTCCAACGCATGGACACTCAGGCAAGCATCGAGCACGACGGTCGCCCCATGATCCGCACCACCTGCTTCCTCGGCCTCACTATCGTCATGGCGGCCGGCTCCGCCGCTGCCCAGGGCGACGATGCCGCCACGGGACATCTTCGGACGTTCTGCTCCGGGGACTATCTCAGTCTTTGCAACGGCATGGACCCGAAGGGGTCGGAGGTGGTGGCGTGCTTCCGTAGGAACATGGGCAAGCTCTCGCCCGGCTGCCGGACTGCCATCGACGAATATAAGGCTTCGAAGGGAACTGGTTCCAGGTCCTGACCCGCCCGGACCTCTTACGTCGCACATCGGAACGGGAGAACCAGCATGAGTGACGGCTTTATGGTGTTCAAAACCCTGACCGCGTCATGCATCTAATTCTGAATCTTTGATTCTGAATTAGTGGAGCACCTCAAATCAATCGGTCGATGCTGTGACGCTAGCTCGTTCCGATAGAGACTCCTGATTGGAACGGTTGTGCTGGAACATCGCAGCTTCCGACCCAACCCGGCCGCCCGGATCGCCATGCGCGATCCCCGTAAGCAGCCATTGGTCTACCATCTGGCAAATTCTGCTTGGAGGGGAGAGCGTATGAGTTGCCTTCAAGCGGTGCTCGCATGAAGCGTAAGCCCACGCACAAATTCCAACGTACTTAGGTGCATCTGCCCCGGAGATATGAAAATAAATATGAATCAGGGCTCGAGCGTATTGCGCATTAGCAAAAGCACATGGACGGCCCTTATTGATCTATGTGTAAATTATGCCAAAATTTTATATAACAACTGTCTCAGGGCGTATGGTGTCGGTTGACGACGAAGGCATTGAGGTAGCCGACGAAGCCGCTTTGGAGAGGACGCTAAGACGTGCGATTGCTCGTATCGCATCCTACGATGGCGAAGAAGATTGTAATAATTTCAGCGCCTTTGCTGTTAATGAAGATGGAATCATGGTCATGACTGTTTTACTTATCATGACTACGATCATAAAGCCAAAATGATGATGTAGACCGACCGCACTTACCGCCTGTTTACAATGGGTTGTGAGTAGGTATTAGAGTACTGGCTGCTTTTGCGCCTCCGTCGCACCAAGTTATACCGACCGAAATTCACCGAGGCTGTGTGAAAACTCAGAGGCTGTAGAAAAATTCCTCTCGTGCACCCTGGGCCGGGGCTGGCGCAGGCATCCTGACGGCATCCAGGATACTCAAATGGCAGCAGAGTAGGAGACTGTTCCGCAGTTTCGGCGTGGACCCGCGTTTTTAACACGGCCTGTACCCCAAGCAGCCAATCCGCGTCCGACCCATACTAAACGTCCCGAGAGCCCTCGGTTCGCATCCAAAACCGCCACTCGTCGGGCGTCCGGCAAGTTCGGTTTGGGGAGGTACTTGGACTTTTGGCCTTTAGCTGTCACGGACTTGTGTCGTGGGCAACTTTACCTTGTTTTTCAGCAATCCTTTTAAGACATCCACGAACTATTTTCACATTTTTCTTTACAATGGTGGTTTGAACTTCGGCACGCGATCTCTCTTCCTATGCAAAGTAGAAGAATTCGACTCAATTTGATCATCATTCCCGTACCGCTCTTCTCGATAAGGGCATGGGCAGCTAAAACTGCGTCGACGATTTCATCCAGATCGGGGGCGTGATCCATGATTATTGTATCCTGCATGCGGAATAGTTAGAATGTAAATTTTTTACATTTCTCCTACAGCCAATCATTATAATATGATTATTTTAGCGGTACAACTGACTATTTAATGATACATTATAACATTGTATAAGAGGCTTTAGAAGGAAATTGAATGTTCGTCTGGAAATGGCGAAGCTCTGAGGCCTCGATGCAGGAGCGAATCTCCGCTGGTCCTACTTTGGATCGTGGCCGTGTAAAAATGCCGAGGTGGCAGGAAAATCCTACGCCTTCAAAGAGTAGCCGAAGCTCTCGGCATTCCTGTCAACTGATTATACGAAGGTAGAGCGCGACCGTTTGCAAGTGACGCGTTTGGCGTCTTTTGCTTGTATGATGCGATAATAGATGCTCGGGGCCGTCAGAGAGTCATGAACGTCGTGCAGAGGGACGCGACTCGGTGACAAGCGTTCAATAATCCTCAATATTAATTAGCGTATCGGCGCCATCTGCTATTATAGTCACAGTATAATGTACCGCTTGGCGGCTATTATGGGCGGTCAACCTGTGGGATCTTTGACTGATGATGGATGAAATGGCGCCGGATAATTGCGGCTATTTTGCAGCATTGCCCCCTCCCGCCTCAACGTTTTTGGATGAGGCCGTCGTATAAACCGCGACGATTGAATCGGCACTTATCAGCCGTCAGGAAGCGCCGAGGCAAAACCGCATTCCGGATACCCTTAATCAGCTTCTCCATAGCCGCAACGGGCGGCCTCTACACGGATTAGATTGAGCACACGGCGCCGGCCCTGAGCATCGGTAATCGCCATCCATAGTCGCATCAGGGCCGCAGCGTCGGCTATTTCGTTCGGCGACATTTCAAAAAACGCA
The DNA here is from genome assembly GCF_022829405.1 of Methylobacterium sp. J-076. GTDB lineage: Bacteria > Pseudomonadota > Alphaproteobacteria > Rhizobiales > Beijerinckiaceae > Methylobacterium. The sequence continues at coordinate 2,206 of NZ_JAKSXW010000041.1, read as the reverse complement.
GAAATCGGGACGCCTAACGCGTCAGCGATGTCGCGTAGCCGGTCATAAGACGCGGCCGAGAAGGGCGGCGAATGGTCCATGACTGACAAAACGTCGCAATGAGAACCGTTCCGATCACGAATTCACTATTTGTGACCCTCTTCAACATTTCCGCGCTTCTTGGGGAGGTTGGCGCATATCGCCGGCTGTGTCCGCTTAGCGCCATCCGCTGTCTAAAATCGGACGGGCAGAAAACCACCCGGAGCGGCCATCCCGCTGGCGACCCATGTTGGTCGTCCGGACCACCGTAGGCGCTTCCCGGAAGCGGACACTCGTCGGCCGCCCGGCAATTTCGGCTTGGGGTGGGGAGCGGACCCTGATCCTGCTTCCTAAAGCGGACGTTCTGGCCACGCCCCTCAGCGGACACGAAAAAGGGGCCTGCTGGCCCCTCCTCGCATCTACCTCCCCGGGACGGGGGGCGGATCAGTAGCCAACGGTGAACCGTTCGCGGGAGTGGGCGGGTCGCTCCAGCTCGTCCACTAGAGCGATGGCATAGTCCTCGAACGAGATGCTGCTGCCTTGGTCGTTGGCGAGCAGCTCATCCTTGCCGAGGCGGAACGTGCCGGTACGCTCGCCCGGGATGAAAAGCGCGGACGGCGACAGGAACGTCCAGTCCAGCTCCCGCTCGCCCCGCAGGATGTCGAGGTACACGCCGCCGGCCGCCGCTTCGGCCTTGTACTGAGGAGGGAAGTCGGGGGTGTCGATGACCTTGACGCCCGGCGCGACCTCCAGACTTCCTGCACCACCAACGACAAGGTAGCGCGCGACCCCCGAGGCCTTGACCGCTGCGAGCAGCTTGTGCGGGTCGCTGGCCGTAAAGTGCACCGAACTGATGACCACGTCATGGCCCTTGATCAGGGCGGCTAGACCGTCCTGATCGTACACATTGCCGGCCTTGGCGCTGACCCGCGGCAGGGACGGGACTTTTGCAGGGTTGCGGACGATAGCAGTGACGCTGTGCCCACGCTGGGACAGTTCGCTGAGGATGCGAGCGCCTGCGTTGCCGGTGGCGCCGATGAGAGCAACGTTCATAGTAGTCTGTCTGATAGGTTTCTGATAGGTACCAGGTGAATAAGAATTATACAGGTGTAAAGAAGGCACCTACAACTCACTTGGTCACCTGGAGGAAACCACTATGCCTACCGCGAACCCCTATGCCTCCACTTGTCCAACCCGGCTGGTGCTGGATCGCGTTGCCGACAAATGGGCGGTGCTGGTGCTCGGCTTGCTGGGCGAAGGCCCCGTCCGGTTTAATCAGCTGCGGCGCACGATCGAGGGCTTGTCGCAAAAGATGCTCTCGCAGACCTTGAAGAACCTGGAGCGAGATGGGTTGGTCCACCGCAAGGCCATCCCGACCGTGCCGGTGACGGTCGAGTACAGCATCACGCCGCTTGGGCAGACGCTATCTGCAACTGTTGATGCTCTGCGCGTATGGGCGGAGAGCCACATTGAGGACGTGTTGGCCGCACAGGCGCGCTACGACGCGGGCTCATCCACAGTTGCCAACTAGGTCGGCTGTCCACCCACCCCGGCCGCAGATTGAATGCGACTAAAGGGACTTACCAGCCCCTGCAAAGGACCGAGAGTGGCCAGAATAGCGATGTCCGCTTAAATGCCTGCTCCGCTCAAAATCGGACAGGCAGGAAGCCACCCACCCCAGACATCCGCGCCACCGCCGGGCGGCCTCAACATCGAGGCTCGCCCGTATCAGCGGGGCATCTAATTCGCGCTCCACTCGCCGACGAGCGATAGCGCCACGCGGACCTCAGGCTACCGAAACATGATCGGGCAGGTGTGGGTCGTGCCGGCCTGGGAGTTCGCGGAGGGCGCCGGGGGGCGGTAGCGGGTCGTTTAAGCCGAACTTTGGACTGCGACCCGACCTGGTCGTTCGCGTCGTTGTCGGCGCCTGCCGTAAGCAGCCGTTCGTGGGCCTCATAACGACTTTGGTTCGGGGTGAAAAGCGGGCATCATATCCCGGCCGAGGGGCAATCCCTCAGCGACCCCCGAAGGCGCATGTGCCATAAGGGGGCATGGCCCCTGAAATGTCCTCGGTAAGCCGAAGCGCGCGATCACGTCTTTCGGCGACTTCGAAAATTACGACTGCACGGTCTTCGACACGCTCGATGAGAGGTCTCACCGATCCAGCGACAAGACGTCCAGGTGCAGC
>NZ_JAKSXW010000050.1 GCF_022829405.1 Methylobacterium sp. J-076 | reverse complement strand
GCACCGGCGGTGCGGCGGCTGCCGGGGGTCGCGGCGGCGTCCCGGGCGAGGCGGCGTAGGTCGAGGCGGGGGCGCTGGGCCATGGCAATGCCCTAGCAGAGCGGGGATTGCCAGGGCGTGCAGCCGATCGCTCGAATGCCGAGGGCGACGGCAAGCTCACGTTAGGATCCGGCCGAGGACGGCAGACTACGGCTGCAAACGGCAACCATACGGTAACGGTACGGTAACGTGTACGGCAAGGAGAAGGCTATCACACCACACGCACTGAAGTGACCCGGCGTTAACCGAGCGGGTTCACAAGCCTCGCCGATCGAGCCCGAGGGTGTCAGGCTGCCCAGCCCGAACCACCCCTATCAGGTGCGCCAATGGCCGACGAGGTCTCCTTCACCATTATCCTGGCGGCCCCCCTCGCCTCCCGCCTGACTGCCGCCGCGGCCGAGCATGGCTGGTCCAGCGAAAGCCTCGCGGCCGAGTGCGTGGCCCAACGCCTGGAGGTGGCGATCCGCCACCGCGTTCTGATCGAGCGCGCCGAACGGATCGACGCCGCCCTGCTCGATATGGCCCAGGCCGTGGGCGAACTCGGTGCGCCCTCCGGCGCCATCGACCTCACCAAGGTCTGTCGTTTTCGAGCCAAAGACGGTACCGGGGCCCCGGCGGCGTGACCGCCTCGCTGCACCGGCTCGGGGCCGGCTCGGCGGCCGGGCTGTATTACACCAACGACGGCCAGCGTGAGGCGCGCCCGGACCGACGCGACGACTATTATGCCAAGGATGGCGATGGCATGTGGTGGAGTTCTGGTGGGACGGTCGTGCGCCACGGCGCGCCGATCGCCGCCAGCTCGTTCCGCGACCTGTGTGCCGGATATCATCCCGGCACCGGCAAGCCGCTAGTGCGTGGCGCTGGCCCGGGCCACTGGGCCGGTCAGGACCTCACCCTAACCCCCGGGAAATCCGTTTCCGTGCTGTGGATGGCGGGCACGCCCGAGCAGCGCGCCGCGATCGAGGCGGCGCACCGCGCCGCGGTCGAGCGGGCGCTCACCTTTGTCGCGGCGGAGGTATTGGTCACCGTCCGGACCGGTGCGGGGGGCGTCGAACGACACCGGCCGAGCGATCTGATCGTCGGCCGCTTCGATCATTACACGACGCGTGAAGGTGATCCAAACATTCATACGCATTGTGTATTTATCAATGTTGCCGGTGCGCCGAAACATTCCGGATCCGGTCGATACAAATCTCAGACGCACCTGACCATCGAGGTCGAGCAACTCTACGCCTACCAGATCGCCGTCGGTGCCGCCTATCGTGCCGCCCTGGCGGAGAACCTGCGGGAGCGGTTCGGCCTGCGCTACCGCGAGGCCGGGCGCGGGCAATGGGAGGTCGCCGGGCCGCCTGAGGCGCTGCTGGCGGCCTTCTCCAAGCGCTCGGAGCAGATCCTCGACTATGCCGGCGCCGGGGCCACATCCGCCCAGCGCGAGGTCGCCGCGCTCGCCACCCGCCGGGGCAAGCACGAGCTGCCGACCGGTGCGGAGCTGGAGGCGCGCTGGCGCGAAGAACTCGCCGCCTGCGCGCTCGATCCGTGGGACGCCGCGCGCCATCCCGAGGACACGCGCGCGGCCGCGCGCGATGCGGAACGCGAACCCCCGTTCGACCCGCCCGAGATCCCCGGCGACGGCCCGGTCGCGCGCGCCGCCTCGGCCCTGTTCCGGCACGAGAGCGTCGTGACGCGCAAGGATCTGCTCCAGCGCGCCCTGGAACTCGCGGGGGTGCAGGGGCTCGGGGTCGAGGTGGTGGAGGCGGAACTCGCCGACTTGGAGCGGGACGGCACGCTGCTGCCGCTGGCGGCCGCCGAGATGGTGCCGGGGGCGAGCGCGTGCTGGACCAGCCCGGGCATCGCAACCTGCGAGGCAGCGATGCTGCGCGCCGCCGATCGCCCGTTGGACCGGCGCTGGATCGCCCCCGAGGCGGTGACGACGGCTCTGGCCCGGGACGGCCGCCTCAGCGCGGAACAGGCCGAAGCCGTGCGCCATGCCGCCGGCCCGGATGGGGTATCGCTGCTCCAGGCCGGTGCGGGCACCGGGAAAACGACGACGGCCGCGGTCCTGGTCGCGGCCGCGCACGACTCCGGGATGCGCGTGATCGGCCTGGCGCCCTCCTGGGTCGCGGCCGACGAACTCGGACGCTCGACCGGGATCCCCACACAGGCGATCGCCCGCTGGCGCCACGACCGCGCCCGGGCGACCCGCTCGGATGCCGAGTCCCAAACCAACCCCGCGGCGCTCGACCGCGACACCCTGGTCCTGGTCGACGAGGCCGGCATGGTGTCGAGCCGCGACCTGGAGGCGGTGCTGAGCGCGGCGCAGGCGGCCGGTGCGAAGGTCGTGCTGATCGGCGATCGACGGCAACTCGCCTCGGTCGGGGGCGCGAGTGCGCTGCGGGCGGTGGCCGAGGTGGTTGGGCGCTCCGCGGTGCTCGGCGAGGTCCGCCGTCAGACGGTGGCGTGGCAGCGCGCCGCCTCGGTGGTGATGGCGCGCGGCGATGCCGAGGCAGGTCTGCGCGCCTACGCGGCGGAGGGACAGGTCGAGCTGGTCGCGGGGGCCGAGGCGGCGCAGGCGCGCGTGATCGCGACTTGGACCGAGCAGCGCGTGAGCTACGGCGACGACGTGCTGATCGTCACCCGGCGCAACGCCGACGCGGCGACGCTGAACGCCCGGGCGCGGGCTGCGCTGCGGGCCGAGGGCCGGCTCGGGCCGGACCTGATCGCTCCGCCGGCGCGCGACCGCGAGGATCGGCTAGTGCCACTCGCGCTCGCGCTCGGCGATACTCTCCGGTTCGGCGAGAGCCTGCCGCACCTCGGCCTGCGCAACGGTACCCGCGCCCGGATCGAGGCGCTGGTCACGGACTCGGATGGCGGTGCGCGCCTGCATCTGGCGCTGGAGGACGGGCGGGTGATCGAGGCGGCGTGGGACGAGCTCCGGCGCGTCCCCCGGTTCGGCCGTCGGCCGGCCCATCCCAAGGTCGTCCACGCCTACGCCGGCACATCTTACGCGGCGCAGGGCCGGACCTGTTCCGCGGCGGTGGTGTACCTCGGGGCCGGCACCGACGCGCGCGAGGTCTATGTCGGCCTGACCCGGCACCGGCACGCGGCGCGGGTGGTGGTCGAGCGTGACCGGCTCGACGCCCTGTGTCGGCAACGCCAAGCGGATCCACGCATGCCGGCCAACGACACGATGGTCCTGGAGCGACTGTTCCGGGAAGCGCGTGGCTACCGCGAGAAGGCCAACGTGGTCGACTACGCCGCCGACCGGGTGGCGTTCGTGCGCGACGGGGTGCTCGGGCTGCCCGAGCGTGTCGCCCCGGGGATCGACGTCGGCCGGGCGGTACGCGCGGCCCGGGCGCTGCGCGAGGCGGCAGCGTGGCTCGGGGTCGGCCATATGATCGTGCCGGCCTTTCGCCTGATCGACGCCTTTGGGCGCCGGCTCGGCCGCGCGCCGGCCCCGGCGGTTCGACGCCTAGTGGCGCAGCTCGCGCGCCATCTCGGTCGCCCCGATCCGGAACGCGGTCGCGAGCCCGGGATCGAGCGGTGATCGTCAGCCCGCGGGCATGACCGATCGCCTCACGGGCGTGCTGATCTCAGCCGCCTGGGATCACCCGTAGGGCCCGCGGAACAGGTCACCCAGCGCTTTGCGTCGGAACAGAGTGGTCCAGCGGCGGCGACGGTGCTCGGGCCGATCGTGGATCATGTGGCAGCGCTGACAGAACGCGGCGAGATTGGCGTTCGCGTTGTTGGCGGTGTCGTGGTCGCGGTGGGCCGCGGCCAGCACCACCCGGGTCCGACGCACGCTCCCGAGGATGTCGACCGCCCCGGGCGCGACGCGCACCCGCCGCCCTCGCCCGTCACGCCAGGCGGCGACCGCCTCGTCCCACCAGCGGCCATCGCCGAGGTGGACCACGGTTCGCCCGTGCGGTCGCCTACAACCCTCGCAAGCGCCCCGGGCACGCCCGAACCGGATCGCGGCCGAGAGCTGCGGCCAGTCGATCGGGTAGAAGAAGCGGTGCTCGCGCCGGATCGGCATGGTGCGGTTCGACGCTCGGATCGGATGCGTGAGCGTAGAGCGAAATGGATCGTCCTCCCAGGGCCTGCGCGGGGATGGCGTTCGGTCAGTAGAAAGCTGATGGGCTTCTGGTCGAAGAAGCCCAAGCCTCCTCCCGAGGAGAGAGGGGCGTTCGTCAGACCGTACGAGCTCAGACCCTCAGCGCATGGCTCGGCCCGTGCCACGACCCACGCGGATTCGCGTTCGGTCTGATCGGTCGAGGTCACTCGCTGCCCGTCGGCAGCATTTTGACGGGTCCGTTTCCCCCGATTCTGACAGGATTAGAACTTCAGTACTCGTGCGCTTCGCGGATTTGCACCCTCCCCCACTGCTCAGCGTGGCCCGGTGAACCTCAGCACCCGAGAGTTCTCTGCCCGGCTTACGCGCCAGCCGCATCCAGGCCTGCCACTCGGGTGAGACGATGCGCACGACGTTGGTGTCGTTCCTGAAGCCCGTCACCCGCCGCTCCTCGACGGTGACTAGCCCGAGCTTCTTAGCCTCGCGCAGGGCGTTGCGGACGGTGGTCTCGGCCACGCCCGCGATCGCCGCGAGCTGCCCCACGGCCAGTCGGCAATCGCCTCGTTTTGAGGTTTCCGTGGCGACCAGGGCCAGCACCGCCTGCTCGGCCACGGTGAACTGCGCCGCGAGCCCCGGCGGAAGCCGCCCCGAGGCGGCCCAGCGGCGGCGGCGCTTCAGAGAGGAGTCCGTGCGAGGGCGCGAGCCGATATCTCTCTTGGGAGGTTTTGCTCTGTCCTGGGTCGGGGATGAGATTGCAGCGTCGGTGCTGGGTCGCGAGCTCGCCGGTAGCCTGCGAGCCGCAGGCGCGTCCGTGCGCGCCTCGATCAGCCCAGACAGCGCTTCGGCCTCAGCTTCCGTGACCTTCCCCTCCCCGAAGGCGCGCCACAGCAGCGCCGTCACTTGCGGCAGGGTGATTCGGCTCGACGCCTCAATGGCGCGGCGGATCTCGTCTACAAACACGTCTCTCGGCCCTCATCGGGCCGCAACAGGTCGTTCCGGGCCACCGCAGGGGCGTCCGGTCCACAGGGCAAAGCCTCATCGTCGCGAGAATTGGCGTTCCCGCTTGACGCCCGGGGGCGTCTCATGGCTTGTGGGGAGTGCGTTGTGGCCCCACAGGCCCTTTTCGATTTCGACGGCCCTCCAGTTTGGCGACTGGGGGGCCGTTGGCTTTTCAGAGGTCGACTTGCGGCGGCGTGGTCTCCTGATGCTGCCGACGACTCGCACAGAGAGCGCGTCAGCCGGACATGGCATGTCGGCTGGGTCGCACGGCTAAGTCAATGTTGCCGGTTCACTCACTGCGCTTGATACGCATTCCATGCAACCACATTTCCACACAAGCTAGCTTGTGTTTTTTCATTCATGTTGACGTTCCGGCAGTTTGGATGGTGTAGATGTAGGATTGTCGGTAGCTGTGCCGGACAACCTGTGTGGGGTCACACTGATGAAGGTGGTTGCGTTGCTAGCCTGGAAGGGTGGGGTCGGCAAAAGCACCCTAACGATCAACCTTGCCGCCGCAGCGATTGAGGACGGTCATAAGGTCGGCATTATCGATCTCGACCCGCAGTCGTCGTTGTCTGAGTGGTCAGACCGGCGGGAAGCCGAGCAGCCGTTCGTATCTGACGCCAAGCCCCGCGCGGTGGCGCAGATTGTTGAGGCCGGGCGCGGGCTCGGCCTAGATCTAATGTTGATCGACACCCCGCCCAACGCGACAGATGAGGTGGAAGCCGCCCTGGCGGTAGCAGATGCTGTCGTGATACCGACCGGCGTCGCCCTGTTCGATCTGAAGGCCGTCACCCGCACGGTGCGTGCTGCCACACAGGCCAACAAGCCAACTTGCGTGGTGCTCAACAGGGTCGGAAATCGCAGTGACCGCGAGGCGGCCCGGATCCGCCGCGAGCTGAATCACATCGGTATGCCGATTTTGCGATCTGTAATCCACGATCTGAAGGTGTTCCCGCGGTCAGCCGACGCCGGCCAGACCGCGATTGAGGTCGAGCCGGAAGGGAAGGGGGCCCTCGACGTACGAGCTGTGTGGAAGCATGTTTCAAAACAAGCTAGCCTGCGTGCTAAGACACGGACACGCAAGAATGCGAGTGAGATTGTGTGATGGCTAAGCCGAACCCCCTGTCGATGGCTGCGCAGGTGGCCGAGTCGTTGAAAGCCCCAGAAAAGGCAAAGGCTGTACCGCCGGTCGTACCGGCAGTAGCGGAGCCGGTTCCGGCCAAGACTACGCGCGAGGGAAAGCGGTTCCTCGGCTACTATGTTGAGCCGCAGCGACACGATGAAATCAAGCAGGCTGCGTTAGATGAAGGCATTCAAATCCAGGAGCTTCTCCGCCAAGCTGTAGATGCCTGGATGGAGGCAAATGGCACTGAAGCCGTAGCGACTGTAGAACGGCGACGCGCACGGCGGGCCGGGAAGCAGTAAGGGAAAAGAATAGTCGACCTTTCTCCCACCCGTCACGATAACCCGACCGCTTGAATAGAACCGTTTTTGAGCGGCTTTTCGGCCACCCGCTAAGCCATTGCGAAATTTAAGGCTGGATCGCGCGAAAACGTGCGCTTATAATTTAAGCATGAAAACCGGCTATGCCCGTGTCTCCACCGACGAGCAGACTCTAGCCTTGCAGCATGACGCGTTGCAGGCGAACGGGTGCGATGTCGTCTATGACGACCAGGGCGTTTCCGGCACCGCCATGAAGCGGCCCGGCCTCGCCGCCGCCCTGGCAGCGGCCAAGGCCGGTGACATGCTGACCGTCTGGCGGATCGACCGCCTCGGCCGCACCACGGCCGGGCTTGCCCTGCTTCTGGACGAGCTGCACGGGCGCGGCGTCGAGTTTCACTCGATCATGGACGGGATGGATACCCGCACGGCCGCAGGCAAGGCGCTGTATGGCATCATGAGCGTCCTGGCCCAGCTAGAGCGCGACCTGATTTCCGAACGCACCAAGGCTGGGCTGAAAGCCGCCAAGCGGCGCGGCAAGCGGGCAGGGCGTCCGCCTTCCTTCACACTGGAGAAGCGAGAGCTTGCCGTCCGTCTGATTGAGGATGGCAAGGGCAGGGCGGAGATTGCCCGCTTGGTCGGCGTCGCGCCTGCGACGCTACGTCGGCACATCAACGCCACTGGCGCGAGGCTATAGCCAGCCATGGAGAGAGCCGAGAACATCAACCCGAGTATCCTGGCATGGGCGCGGCAGTCGGCTGGCCTGTCCCTTGAGGACGCGGCCAGCAAGATCGGCATCCAGCCGAGCGCGGTCAGCTCCGCCGCCGAGAAGTTGCAGGCCCTTGAAAGCGGCGAGCGGTTTCCGACCCGCAACCAGCTCGCCAAGATCGCGAGTGTCTATCGCCGCCCGGTTGTGACCTTCTATCTCAAACAGCCCCCGGCCCAGGCTTCGCGGGGCGAGGACTTCCGCACCCTGCCTTTCGACGTGCCGCCGCGCGAGAGCGCCAAGCTGGACGCGCTGCTCCGGGACATCCGGGCGCGGCAGGAGATGGTCAAAAGCATCCTCGAAGATGAGGACGAGGCCGCACCGCTTGATTTCGTCGGCTCCGCCACCGTCCAGCAGGGCGTTCAGGCTGTCATCGACAGCATCGCCGCAAAGCTGGAAATCCGGCTTGATACGCTGAGCCGCCGCAACGGCTCGGCCGACGACCTGTTCAAGGATCTTCGTAGCCGGTCCGAACACATCGGCGTGTTTGTCCTCCTAGTCGGGGACCTAGGATCGCATCACCACACGATCAGCGAGCGCGTGTTCCGAGGCTTCGCCATTGCGGATCGCGTTGCGCCGTTCGTGGTCATCAACGATCAGGACGCCAAAGCCGCTCGTGCCTTCACGCTCCTGCATGAGCTGGCGCATATCTGGTTGGGCCAAACCGGCGTCAGCGGCATGGTCGGAGAAGGCGAGGCCAAGACGCCCCAAGGTGCCATCGAGCTGTTCTGCAACGATGTCGCCGGGCGGTTCCTGCTGCCCGACCAGGCGTTCGCCGCCGGACCGGACTTCACCCCGGCCGATCTGCCGCGCGCCATGGCTGCCATCGCCAGAATGGCAGAGGCTTGGCGCGTCAGTGAGCCTATGGTTGCCTATCGCATGCACCGCATGAAGTGGATCAGCGGTCCGGCCTATCGCGACCTTGCCAGCCAGTACGCCGCTCGCTGGCAAGGCCAGAAGGCGCGTGCCAAGGACGACGCCAAGGAGTCCGAAGGCGGCCCCAGCTACTACACCGTCAAGCAGTTCAAGCTAGGTGCTGCGCTTGTCGGGCTGGTGCAGCGGTCCGTCCGCGATAACCTCCTGTCACACACTAAGGCCGCGAAAGTCTTGGGTGTCAGTCCAGGCGTCGTCGAGCCACTTATCAAACGATACGAATATGCCAGGGGTGCCATGGTGCCCGGCATCGGGAGGGACTGATTGCTCTACCTCCTTGATGCGAACGTGTTGATCCGAGCGGATGAAGAATATTACGGCTTCGACCTCGTACCGCAGTTCTGGGATTGGCTGCTTGGCCAATGCCAGGCGGGGCATGTCAAAATGCCACTCGAAATCTGGCAGGAAGTCTGTGGCTCGCGGACCCAGCTCGGCCAGTGGATCAACGACAAGGACGTAAAGGCCGCACTGATCCTGGATGAGGAAGCCGACCCCGCGATACTGAACGACGTTCTTGATAGCGGCTATGGCCCGAACCTCACCGACACCGAAATTGAGAAGATCGGTCAGGATATGTTTTTGGTCGCCTACGGCCTTGCCGCGCCCAATCGCACGATCGTGACAAAGGAAGTTTCTGCTCCCTCTAAGAAGCGGGCCAACCGCAAGGTGCCGGATGTCTGCAACTCGTTCGGCCAGGTTTGGATCAAAGACTTCGACCTCTATCGCACCCTCGGCTTTAAGGCGTAATTCGCACCGGCAATCTGCACCGAAGAAGCCCAACGACTTCAACGTGTGCGGCATGGTGCGGAAGTCTTGAGTTTAGCATCGGCCCTGTTGCGCGCTCTGCCGAACAGCGAAACAATGGCATAAGATAGCTCGGTCGATTAGTCGTTCTTTCGCCAGATCTCTTCGGCGAGCAGCGTCGCGAACGATACCCAGGCCACCAGTGGAATGCCAAGCTGGCCTGCGGTCTTATCGACCTGACCGGCCGTTGCCACGTAACCGACTGCGCTTGCGCCTAGGGCGGCCGATGTGACGGTGGCCCATCCCGTCGATCGCTGACCAAAGAAGACTTCGCTCCAGCCGGCGATACCGATTTGGTTCGCGGCCCAGAACGCCAAAGCCGTCGTCCGCTCAGGCGATCCCTCAGCGCGAAGCAGTCGATAACCGCCATAGGCGAGCGACGCCTGGATGCCCGTCCAGGCAACCGGGTAGACCGGCGACGGCGGTGTGTAGTCTGGCTTTGAAAGGTGTCGATACCAGCGCCTTGTCCGGGGGTGGTCAGGCGTCGGGCTAGCGCGCCGCCCGATGAGTAGGGCTGCCGTGACAGCGCCGACCGCCAGGGCCGCAGCCTGGAGTGGCGATAGGCCTCCCGTTCGAGCGTGTGATGCCATGCGGGTACTCCTCAACGGGTGTCGATCATCCATGTGGGACGAGCGCGGGCATCCACCCAGGGCATCGACTGGGCAGTGACGAGTTTTTGTTCGGAAAGGTCGGCGGCTCGCTATCAACCAGTTCCGCCGAACAAATCGCCTATCGCCTTACGGGCACGAAGGGTCACCCGCCTGCACCGCTGATGCTCCGGCCGATCGTGGTTCATGTGACACCGTTGGCAGAACGCCACGAGGTTGGCGTCTGTGTTGTCGGCTGTATCGTGGTTGCGATGTGCCGTCGCCAGCACTACGCGCGTCACCTTCACCAGTCCCGGCTCCATGCTCTCGGGAAGGGATAAGGCGCGACGCACGAAGCGACCTCGATCATCACGCCACCGCTCTGCTTCGGCATCCCACCATCTGCCGTCGCCTAGGTGCTGCACATCCTCCATGTGCGGCCGGCCGCATCCCTCGCACCGACCCTCTGCCCGCACGAAGCGGATCATGGCCGAGAGTTGCTTCCAGTCGATCGGGTAGAAGTAGCGATGCTCGCGACGGATCGGCATCAGTGACCCGCGTCCTGCATCAGGCCAGCCTTCACCCGCTTGGCGATCCGGGCAAGGGTCGAGCGGCTGCATCCGGTGGCGGCCTGGATCTGGCTCCAGGGCGAACCGGCTTTCAGCATGGCCGCGATGCCCTCATTCCGCTTCGTATCCTCCTGGCGGCCTCTGTATAGGCCCGCAGCCTTTGCCCGGGCCTGCCCTTGCGCCTGGCGACGGCGCCGATCGTCGTAATCCTTGCGGGCGACCGCCGCGAGGACATCGAGTAGCATGCCATTGATTGCCTGAAAGACCCGACCCGTGAACTCGTCGGCCGGCGTCGCCAGGCTCCAAGAGGTCGGCAGGTCGAGCGCCACGATCCGCACGCGCTTGGCGTCGATCTCCGCCCGGAGCTTCGTCCAATCGTCTGAGGTTAGGCGGGACAGGCGGTCGACCTGCTCGATCAGCAGCACGTCCCCCGGTCGGCAGTCCTTCAGAAGGCGGAAAAGTTCCGGCCGGGCCAGCGTCGCCCCGCTCTCGTTCTCGACATAGGCCGCCGCGATCGCCAGGCCGCGCTCATGCGCGAAGGCGTCGAGCTGCGCCCGCGCCCGGGTCGCGTCCTGTTCGGAGGTGGAAGCGCGCAAATAGGCGCGGACGAACATGAAACCCGCCAACCGGTTCGATTAGAATAGGTATCATGATAGTGGTTCGATTTGAATGGTCAAGCTGATTATATGAGACTGCTAATCGTCCAGTTCGATTGAGGCATACCCAAATCGAACCATGAGGATCGACTGCCTCGGGTGGGCAGCAGCTATGTTCGGTTGGGTTGGTCGCTATGATTCCGAGCAGCAGCGCGCAGGTTGTCCGCTCTCACGGGCCTCTTGGATCGGCGGACAGGGTACGTCGCCGAAGGAACAGAAGACGCAGCAGTCGCCTGCATTCGGGCGCAGGAGCGCACCGCATCCGGTGCACTCGTAGAAGAACTGGCATGCGTCGGTCGGCATCGTTTCCGTCGCCTGATGGCCGCAGCGGGGGCATGTGAGAGTGGACTGAAGCTGCATCCGCTTCACCGCATGGCCCTGAGCACCGCGGGCTCAAGGTAGGGTTCCCATACAAGCGCCAAGGCAACCAGCGCCGTCCCCATCCCGAGCAAGACAGCCGTGCGCCGTGATGGTCCGGTGCTGGCATATGGACCAGCCATGGCGCAGGCCGTTGCCCGGCGGCGGAAGAACAGCGCCCAGCCCACAAGGAGGGCCAGAGCGGCCCCGCCGAGCAGGAGCGGCCGTATGCTCGCCAACATCGTCAACCCGCCGAACACAGCCCCCGTCGCGCCGAGACCGGCGAGCGCCATCGGCAGGGCGCAGCAGGATGATGCCGCAAGCGCCCCCAGCCCGGCGACCGTGCCCAGCCCGGCAAACCAGCTCCCCGCAGGAACCGGCAGGCTGTCCCGCGGACGTGGGGCGGATCTCGCAGAGGCCGCTATGGATGGTGTGTCGGTCATGATCGTGCCACTCTGCATCCCGTAGCCACTACGGGATCAAGAGGAAAATGGTCACGGGTCCGCGCGGCCTCTCCATCGGGCAGCTTGCGGCGGCAGCCGGGGTCAATCTGGAGACGGTCCGCTACTACGAGCGCATCGGGCTCATGCCACCGCCTGCCCGCACCGGAGGCGGTCACCGGGCCTACGATTCGGCCCACGTCCAGCGCTTGGCGTTCATCCGTCACGCTCGCGCGTTGGGTTTCGGGATCGAGGATATCCGGGCCTTGCTGACGTTGGCCGCGCCCGGTCACCGATCCTGTGCCGAGGTCCGGGACATTGCCAGTGCGCACCTATCCGAGGTCCGCACCAAACTCGCCCATCTCGCACGGCTTGAGAGCATCCTGAGCAACACGATCGACCAGTGCAGCGGTACGCCGACGCCTGCCTGCCCGGTCCTCGATATGCTCGATGCTCCGATGTGATAGCCCAACCCTTTTGAAGGTCCGAATTAGGTTAGAGCAGCCGAGAATAGCGGTCCGTTAAAGGCGCATCCATAACGAACCGATGGTGCGAGTTGCGATCCGCATACCCTAATCGAGCCGTTTTGAGCGCACCCTTCTGCGCGATCGGGACTGTGTTCTGTCAAAGGCTTGTCGGGCAGGCTGCAACCGCGCGAAACCGTACCATTTTGCGCGATCAATATGTTGTGCTGGTCGCATAACGGATGCAGCGGACCGTAAGAGCCAGGACTAGAAGCGTTATGCGGCCTCAACCGGTAGCCCAGCAGCCTTCCACTCCGGAAAACCGTCCTCCAGCCGGTGCACCGTGAAGCCGCGCGCGCGGAGGACCGCGACCGTCTCGAACGACAGAACGCAGTACGGCCCCCGGCAGTAGGCAACCACCTCACGATCCGGCGGCAGCTCGTTTAATCGCTGCTCCAGTTCCGGCCAGGGGATGTTGAGCGCGCGCGGCAAATGCCCCAACCGGAACTCGCTTTCCGGGCGCACATCCAGCACCGTTACCAGCTCGCTTTCCAGGCGCTCGGTCAACTCGGACCGGGAGACCGGCTCCATCGCATCGCGGGCGCGGAAGTAGGCGGTCATCACCCGCTCGACCTCCGCCATATTGCGCTCGCCAACCTGGCTGAGAGCTTTCAGCAACGCGATCACCTCACCTTCCCCAGCCAGGCGGTAGAGCACACGCTTGCCGTCGCGGCGCGTCGCGACCAGGGAGGCCCGCCGCAGGATTTGCAGGTGCCGAGAGGCGTTGGCGAACGTCAGCGAGGCCCTTGCGGCCAACTCCTCCACGCTGCGCTCGCCCTGGCCCAGGTGCTCTAGGAGTTCCAATCGGTTCGCGTGACCGAGCGCCTGCGCGATTTCGGCCAGGCTGGCGAAGATCGCCTGTTTCGGTCCCACACTTGACACGACACCTCTCAACGTCAGAACATTCAGCAGAACGATTGAATGAGTTTGAGCCTCTCAAGGGAGGAGTGATCTGCCCCCAGTGAAGTGGTCCGCCCTGAGGTATGGCTTTCGGGCCAGGTGGAGTTGACCCGGTTTGTGGTCCACGACCTATGCAATTTCTCGGGCTGTGACAGCTTGGTTGGCGAAGGCTCGGGGCGTCAAGCCGCCCAGGGCTGTATGGGGTCGATCTTCGTTGTAGTGGCACCTCCAGTCCTCGATGCGTTCACGGGCATCGGCTAGCGATAGGAACCACGAAGCGTTCAAGCACTCTGCCCGTAGGCGGCCGTTGAACGACTCGATGTAGGCGTTGTCGGTCGGCTTACCCGGTCGGGAGAAGTCGATCTCAACCCCGTTCAGATAAGCCCATTGGTCGAGCATGCGCCCGGCGAATTCCGGCCCATAGCACATCAGGAAGATGGCTCGACGGTTCGGGGGCGGCGCGCGAAGCCATGCTGAGCGCAGCGCGCCGCCTTGGGCGGTCATGGCCGACCGGCAGGTCTCTAGAGTGACGGTGTTCGAAGCCTCATTCCGGAGACGGATCGACCATGACCAGACCACAGCTTACGCCGCCGGCCGGCGTTCTCGTAGCCATCGACGTCGCCAAGGCCCGCAACGAGGTCCTGATCGAGGTGCCCGGCTCCGGCCGACGACGCCGGTTGAGCGTCCTCAACACCCGCGCCGAGCACGACCGTCTGATCGCGCTGCTATCGGACCTCGGTCAGCCGGTGACCTGCGGCTTCGAGGCCACCGGCAACTATCACCGCCCGATCGCCTGGCGCCTGCTCCAGGCCGGCTTTGCCGTGCGCCTGATCTCCTCCGTAGGGCTCGCCCGCACCCGCGAGGCCCTGCACAACGGCTGGGACAAGAACGACCCGAAGGACGCCCAGGTCATGCTGCACATGATCCGCATCGGCGCCTCGCAGGTGTACCACGACCCGCTCGCCGCCGGCATCAACGACGTGCAGGAACTGTCCAAGACGCACGACGCCGTCTCAAAGGCCAAGACCGAGGTGCTGCATCGGATCCTGACCCACTACCTGCCGCTGTACTTCCCGGAGGTCGACCGCTTCCGCCACAACAGCCGCTCGGACTGGTTCTTCGCCTTCCTCGACCGCTTCCCCACGCCCGCCTGCATCACCGCGCTGAGCAAGGAGGCCTTCATCGCCGCCGCCTGGGATGTCGTCGGGCGCAAGGTCGCCAAGGCGCAACTGCTCGGCGACATCTACGAGACGGCCCGCAGCTCGATTGGCCTGCCGGTGCCGCCTGACGCTCCGGCGGTGAGCATGTTCCGGCTCGTCATCGGCGAGGCGCGCGGGCTGATCCAGCAGCGCGACGCCATCGAGGCCACGGCCGACGCCCTCCTGACGGACAGCTCCGACTACAAGCTGCTGCGCCGCATCCCCGGCATCGGCCCGATCAACGCCCTGACCATCCTGGCTGAGGCCGGCGACCTGCGCCGCTTCGGCCATCACCGGCAGTTCCTGAAGTTCTGCGGGCTCGATCTGGCCACCCAGCAATCCGGCACCTTCCGTGGCCAGACCAAGCTGTCGAAGTACGGCAACGCCCGGCTCCGGCGTACGCTCTGGCTGGCTGGGCAGGTGGCCATCCGACAGCGGGAGAACGGCTTCCGTGACAAGTTCGAGCGCTACATCGCCCGCGACCGGCACGATGCCGACCTGCGGCGCAAGGCGCTGACCGCGATCACCGCCAAGATGGCGCGCGTGGTGCACGCCGTCATCAAGACCGGTGCCGACTACCGGCCCTTCGTCGAGGGGCCGGTGCCAGGTGGGAGAACCCCTCTCAGCAGAGCCGTGAGGGCGTGAGAGCCACGACCCTGTAGACAATGCTCGGGTCTCCTGCCTGGATCGACATCTCGTGTTGAGGACGGTGAGGACCACGGTGCCGCGTGCATCGGCTGGATCCTGTGTTCGCTATGGCCGAGAGTTCTTCCGGATCGGCAGGAGCCGCCTGGATCGACGTTGACGACAAACACACCGCGGGCGCATGTTCGCGGACAGAGACCTGTTGCCCGACCAGCCGTCCTTCCTCGCTACGTAGGACGTTGTCAACCCGTAGGCTCTTTGGACGACCGCGGAGCTTCACCAGTGCGTCCAGGGCCTCGGTCACCTGGAAGGCGCGGAAATTGGCTCTCGGTGTGAGCGAGAGCGCCTCTCGCGTATGGCAATCGACGACCGTCAGGATCCGGAATGGACGCCCGTCGAACAGGCGATCGGACATGAAGTCCATGGCCCAGACCTCGTTGGGACCGCCGATCGCGGGCCGCCCTTGTCGGTAGCGCCAGGCCCGTTTGCGCTTGGGTAGCTTGGGCCGGATCGACAGCCCTTCGTCCCGGTAGATCCGGTAGGTGCGCTTGTGGTTCACCTCCCAGCCCTCCCGTCGCAACAGGATGTGCAGCCGCCGGTAGCCGTAGCGCACCCGTGCGGCAGCGAGTTCCTTCAGCCGCATGCGCAGTGCCACCTGAGGGTCGGCGCGCTTGCGGTAACGCTGAGACGAGCGGCCGAAACCGGTGGCCTGACAGGCCCGACGCTCGCTGATGCCGTAGGTCACCTGCAGGTGACCGGCGACCTCACGGCGAACGGCGGGCCTCACCACTTTCGCTTGAGCACATCCTGCAGCATGGAGCGGTCCAGCGTCAGGTCGGCCACCAGCCGTTTGAGCTTGCTGTTCTCGTCCTCCAGCTGCTTCAGCCGCCGGATCTCCGGCACGCCCATGCCGACGAACTGCTTCTTCCAGCGGTAAAACGTCGGCTCAGACACGCCCATCTTCCGGCAGACCTCATCCACCGAGGCGCCGTTCTCCGCCTGCCGCAGGGCAAAGGCGATCTGTTCGTTCGTGAAGCGTTTGCGAGGCATGGCATCCACCCTCCTTCAGGGTTCAGGATGCCCGAAAAACTTGCGCTCGGCGCGGACCAGTTTGCTGGGTCAGGGTCAGCCGACCCTGCACTAATTTTGAACTCGGACCACCTCGTGGGGGCAGGTCACAATGGCCCCGCTGCGTAACGCTCTCTGTTTAATGTCCGGGGCGCCGGTGGGTTGCGCCGACCTTCGACTAACGGCACTTACTTCCATGAAAGCGCGCTCGAGGCGAGCGAACGCGGTTTGATCTGCAGCCAGATTTGCCGGGCTTGGATGCGGTGCCATAAAGACGATCGGCACGCGTTCTTGCACCCGATCGGCCAGGGTGCTTGCTTCAGCTCCCAGAAGGACCACCGCCTCCAGTCGAGGCAATAGTTCGAGCAGATCGGGAAGAACTGCACGAGCCGCCGCCCTATCGTGTGCGGAAGGCACGCCGAGGGTCCGCCCCCTGCGC
This sequence comes from Methylobacterium sp. J-076, assembly GCF_022829405.1. Taxonomy (GTDB): domain Bacteria; phylum Pseudomonadota; class Alphaproteobacteria; order Rhizobiales; family Beijerinckiaceae; genus Methylobacterium. The sequence goes on along the minus strand of NZ_JAKSXW010000050.1, from coordinate 33,917 downwards.
AGGAGGATCCATGGTACCGCGTTCCAGAGCACGCTTTCACGGCGCGGAATTCCTGCGGCCGCAAAAAGCCGTCTTAAAGTTCTCGCTGTGCCCGTCGGATTGTCTCGCGAGGTAAATCGAATCGGTGCCAAGCTCGGCCCCGGGGTTGCAAGGAGAAACAGCAGCCGGGCGTCGACCCCACCGTCGAACGGATCGAAGTGTGGGACCTCTCCGTGCGACGCGCGCAAAGTTTCTGCATAAGCTTCTAACCGCGTGATATGTGCCGAGCCGAGCGCTGCGATGCGCTCAGCGATCGCGGAGGAGCTGTCCAGTAGTCGCTCGGTCATGCACTTGGATACCGATGTGATTACGCAAGCATGAGAAGGACCCTTTACGGCGTTCCGGCGAAGGCACGAAGAAAGAGGGCAACGCTCGCAACGCCGCCGGGCGAGAGCAGCATGAACCAGCAGAACCGGATGGCCAAGCCTGGGGTCTGTTCGAGCTTATACCGATGTTGCATCGTGTTCCACTAATCCTCCCTCGGCATCGTGGTTCTCCCGCACTTTGCATGGAACGGTCGCGGTGAGGGGGATGGCACGGGCTGATTCACTAGGGGGATGATCCTGTCCTCTTCCCTGCCGGGCTGCACCATCGAGTGCGTCATCCGGAACGACGGTCGTCTTGTTGTCTTCGCCCAGGCGCGACGTGTGCATGGGCGTTGCTCAACCTGTGGCACGACCAGCTCTGCCGTTCACAGCCGCTATGAACGCTGCCCGGCCGATCTACCGAGCGTCGGTCAGCCCATGACGCTGCGTCTGCGCATCCGACGCTTCTACTGCCATTATCGTGCCTGCCGCCATCGCACCTTCGCTGAGTCACTCCCGCAGCTGATGCCGCCGCGAGCATGCCGGACGCGCCGCCTTGCACAGGCCCAGACTCGCATCGGGCTTACCGCCGAGGGCGAGCCCGTGGACTACAAGCGGGGTCAACTCCAACATGGCGCGAAGCCATACCTCACGGAGGACCACTTCCCAGGGGGCAGGCCACGCGAGGGGGCGGCCAGCGGAAGAAAAAAACGCTTGCGAGGCACTGCACAATTTGAGGCCTACATCGTAGCAATAATTGCTCGCTACAATTATTGTAAGCCAAAAGATTACTATTTGGATTGATCCGACCATTGACATGTCAGAAATAATTCGCTGGGTTCTCGGTGCCATTTCTTATCTTACCTCCATCGGAACCGTTGCCGGATTGAGGCGAACTCGAACACGAAAGAGTATCCATCGAATCAAACGAACAGAATAATCTCATTAATGAGTTGGACTGATTGCTCGTCGGGATGTGAGGTAGGCCGCAGACGAAAGGCCAAAATTCATGTCCGCCGCCCCATCACTCGTCTCGTCGAAAGTTCACAACTCCTCTGTCGGACAGCAATTCGTGGGATGGATCCGCCGTGTGGGACCTGGCCTGCTGCTCTGTCTCGTCGTCACGGGCATCGCGATCGGGCTCGAGTATGTCGAGACCGATCTGCTTGGCCGGGCTTGGCTCGAGGCTTTGGTGCTGGCTATCCTCCTCGGTACGGCTATCCGCACCATTTGGACGCCCTCGTCACGTTGGCGATACGGCATCGCCTTCTCGGCCAAGACGCTCCTCGAAATCGCCGTCGTGCTCCTCGGCGCGTCCTTGAGCGTTGGCACCATCGTCGCGGCCGGCCCGGCCCTACTAATCGGCATCGCTGCCGTTGTGGCGATAGCGATTGCAGTCAGCTACGGCCTCGGTAGAGCTTTCGGCCTTCCGCGTCGCATGGCGGTGCTGGTGGCCTGTGGTAACTCGATCTGCGGCAACTCAGCCATCGCCGCCGTCGCCCCTGTAGTTGGTGCGGACAGCGAAGATGTGGCGGCCTCGATCGCCTTTACCGCCGTGCTCGGCGTACTCGTGGTGCTTGGCCTGCCCATCCTCGTTCCACTCCTGCACTTAACGAACATGCAGTACGGCGTGCTCGCCGGCCTGACAGTCTATGCGGTGCCGCAGGTGCTGGCCGCCACTGCTTCTGTGGCTGCGCTCAGCGTGCAGATCGGCACGCTCGTCAAGCTTGTGCGTGTGCTGATGCTCGGCCCCGTAGTTCTCATGCTGTCCATGCTGGCAAGCCGGCTGCGCGAGGAGACCGATGAACCTGCCCCCGATGTCACGGCGGGCGACCGGCCGGCGCCGGGCCGCGTCGCGATCCACCGTTTGGTTCCCTGGTTCATCCTCGCCTTCCTAGGCATGGCAGGCCTACGCTCTCTTGGCCTGATCCCGCAGGTCATGCTCGTCCCGATCGCCACAGTGGCCACCATGCTTACCATCGTCTCGATGGCGGCGCTGGGCCTCGGTGTCGACGTGAGGGTCGTGGCCCAGGCCGGTGGGCGGGTCACAGCTGCAGTCACGCTCTCCCTGTTGGCTTTGGCCGCGATCAGCCTCTGCCTGATCCATCTGATAGGTATCACGTGAGCCAGACCGTTAGATCCGATGCCCGTAGTGCCCGGGGGCAATCGCATCCTCGAACCGCTTCAGGTATCCCTTTCCCTCACCGCCGCCGCGGTGGCCATCACAGGCGGCAGTCTGTTGTTCGAGCACGGCCTGGGCTACCTGCCCAGCTAGCTATGCCTGATCGAGCGCCAGCTCTACTAGACGGCAATGCTCGTGGCAGCTGGAGCAACGATCCTGCCCCGCATACGCCTCTAGCTGCCGAGCGCGGCACTACTCGTGTTCCTGCTAAAGACATGTCTCGGTATCTACCACGCACGCGCGGAACAGGGGCATGGCCCGATGCCGCCGATTGCATTGGATCTGGCGACCCTGTCGCAAGGCCAGTAGACGTACTCCTACAATATCGATCGAATGCCAATCGTCAGCTTCACCGAGGCAGCGTGGCTTTTTCTCGACTTTTCAATGGCTGGCTGAAACGCTGTGCTTTTACTAGGCTTTTAGCATAACTCGCCTCGTATGATCTGCGCATGACAGCCGATAGCGCTATTAAAATCTGTGACAACAACCATCGCTATTCTAGAAAGATGATTATGATGAAAATCTTTGGGGATTCTATGATGATGTCTCGACGGGATGCCATGCGGATCGGCGGTTTTGCCCTGAGTGCGACGGTGACGCTGCCTCAGCTGGCAGGCCTCGCTCAAGCTGCGACCCCCTCCATACCATTGGCAGACCTGATGCGACCGGGGCCGCTTAACGACCTATGGCTCGGTCCTGAAACTGCAAAGTGCACCATCATCGAGTATGCCTCGCTGACGTGTTCCCACTGCGCCCAATTCCATACCGAGACCTGGCCGAAGCTCAAGGAGGAGTACGTCGACAAAGGCCTCGTGCGTTTCACCTTACGCGACTTTCCGCTTGATCCACTTGCAACTGCAGGCTCCATGCTGGCACGAGCCGATAATGGAGTCAGATACTATCCAGTTAGCAATCTGCTCTTTGAGCATCAGCGTGACTGGGCCTTTGTAGACAAGCCACTCGACGCGTTACAGGTTATGATGCGCCAAGCCGGCTTTTCACAAGCGAAGTTCGAAGCGACACTGAAAGATCAGAGCCTTTACGAGGCAATCAACACCGCGAAAGACCGAGCTTACAAAACTTTCAAAGTCGACTCGACGCCATTTTTTTTCATCAACGGCGCCCCACTGCCGGGTGCTCTTTCGTTTGCTGATTTGGAAAAGATCATCAAACCAATTATCGGCTCCTGAGACGAGCGCATGCCGAGTGATAAATGATCGAATGCTTGATTGAGATATTCACTGTCAGCCCTCGTAAAAGGGACTAGCAGGAATTTGGGTGAATGGTCCCGCCCTCCGTTCGGCCGGGCTGATCCCGCAGGCGGCGCTCCATCCGATCGCCGCGACCGCCGACGTGCTCACCATCGTCTCGATGGCGGCGCTCGGGTTGGGCGTCGATGTGCGCAGCGTCGCGGGTGCCGGCGCCCGGGTGACGCTGGCGGTGGTCGCCTCGCTCGTCGCGCTGACCGCGGTCAGCCTCGGCCTGATCCGCATCCTCGGCATCGCCTGACCCGAGTTATCGAAAATACAGAACGAAACGTGCTGAACAAACCGTTTTTCAGAACGGCAAGGGAAGTCCATCTTGAACCCAAGGCGGTCGATCGAAGGAGCCGGGACCGCCGATCCGGAGGAGGGGGCCATGACCGAGCCGGCCATCATCGAGACCGCCGAGCAGGCCCGCGAGGGCGAGACCAGCGGGCACATGCGCTGGGTCTTCCTGTGGAGCCTCGCCCTGTCCATCGCGGCCATCGCCATCGCCGGCCTCGCCATCGTCGGCTGACCGCCGACGCCCCGATCCCGATCCAGCAGGAGGATACAACATGACGTTCAAGACCGGACGGCGCGGAGCGCTGCAGATTCTCGGCCTCGGCCTCGCCGCGGGAGCGGCGGGCGGCACGGCCCTCACGCCGGCGGCGGCCCGGGCCGCGAGCCCCGACAAGCCCCCCCTGGTCGAGGCCGGGGCGGGCGACCTGCGCGCCTTGATGGAGCGCCTCGCCAAGGCGCCGCGGCGGCGCGACTTCAAGACCGTGCCGATGATTCTCACCAAGACCGAGGAGTGGGACCACGAGGCGCTCACGGAGGTGATGGCCTACAGACCCAAACCGAAGCAGGTCTGGGACAACACCGACATCGCCAGCCCCTGGCTCAACCTGATGCGCAACGCGCTGAACGCGCAGGTCTGGTCGTTCCGCCACCCGGACTTCCTCGCGGTCTCGGCGACCCACGGCACGGCCCACCTCGCGCTCTACGACCAGGAGACCTGGGACAAATACAAGCTCGCCGACCTCGCCGGGCCGAAGTTCAAGTCGAACACCCTGATCGTCGAGGGCAAGGCGGCCTCGGCCGACCCGAAGAACTTCGAGGATCCGGCCGGCGTGTTCTCGCCCGAGGACAACGCGATCCCGGTTCTGATGCGGCGCGGCGTGGTGTTCACCTCCTGTCACAACGCGATCTGGGAGGAGGCCGGCGGCCTGATCGCCAAGGGCGTCAACCCGGACAAGCTCAGCCACGAGGCGCTCGCGGCCGAGCTGACCAACCATCTCATCCCCGGCGTGATCCTCACGCCCGGCGCCGTCGGCACGCTGCCCGAGCTGCAGCAGGCCGGTTTTCACTACGCGAAGTGAGGAGGGCTCGATGCACCATTTCCACAAAGCGATGCTCGCCGGCTGCGCCGTCGCCCTCGCGCTGTCCTCCGCCGCGCGGGCCGAGGACGCGAAGGGCCCACCCGGCCCGTTCCCACCTTGGCAGCACGGCGACAACAACGACGCCACGCCCCGCGGTCTGCCGTTCACCGTGCCCGAGGTCGACGTGCTCGCCGACTTCCACGGCAGCCTGGACGATCCGAAGCTCGTGCTGTTCGTGGGCGGCAACTACTTCTTCGCGATGGCGCCGCTGGTGAAGGCGTTCGAGGCGAGCCACCCGGAGTACAAGGGTCGGATCTTCTGGGAGACGATCCCGCCGGGCCTGCTCGTCAAGCAGATCGAGGCGGGCGGTACCGTCACGGTCGGCAACATGACCTTCACGGTCAAGCCCGACGCCTATTTCGCCGGGCTCAAGAAGGTCGAGGCGCTGATCCACGAGGGTAAGCTCGTCGGGCCGGCGGTGCCCTACGTGACCAACACGCTGACCATCATGGTGCCCAAGGACAACCCGGCGGGCGTGAAGGGTCTGTCTGATCTCGGCAAACCGGGCATCCGGCTCGCGATGCCCAACCCCGAGTTCGAGGGCATCGCGCGGCAGATCAAGATGTCGCTGGCCAAGGCGGGCGGGAAGGATCTGGAGACAGCGGTCTACGACACCAAGGTCAAGGACGGCTCGACGATCCTCACGCATATCCACCATCGCCAGACGCCGCTGTTCCTGATGCAGGGCCGGGCACAGGCCGGCGTGACGTGGCAGTCCGAGGCGCTGTTCCAGCAGCAGGTCGGCAATCCCATCGGCCACGTCGACATCCCGGACGCGGACAACGCCACGGCCGTCTACGCCGGCGCCGAGGTGAAGGGAGCGGCCCATCCCGAAGCGGCCAAGGCGTGGCTCGCCTTCATCCGGTCTCCCGACGCCCTGCAGATTTTCGAGCGGTACGGCTTCAAGCCGTACCTCGGCGGTTGAGGAGGCGGCGATGGGAGGCAGGATCATGACCCTGCACCAGCTTCGCGTCTTCGTGGCGGTGGCCGAGCGGGAGCACCTGACGCAGGCCGCGGCGGCGCTGCACGCGGCACCCTCCGCCGTCAGCGCCTCGATCGCCGCGTTGGAGACCGAGTACGGGCTGTCGCTGTTCGACCGAGCCGGGCGCGGCCTGCGCCTGACGCCGCACGGCACGGTGATGCTGGAGGAAGCCCGCGGGGTTCTGACGCGGGCCGACGCCGCTCGGGCGCGACTCGCGACGCTGCGGGCCGGGTCGGGCACAGGGGAGGCGTCGCCGTGAGCGGCACGCCGCGCCCGAGCCGACCCGGCGGATCGGCGGCCGTGCGGTCAACCACAGGTGTACGGCCAGCCCAGACACTACCGGTGTCACGCGGCGATCACGTTCAGACAGGACCGACAGCTTATGATCGGCACACCGTGCTCGTTCCACCGTGTGCGACGGACCTTATGGTTGTCGCTCGCGACCTCGGCGCTCGCTGTCCCGGCACCGACGATGGCGGCACCGGCCTGCTCCCCGGGTTATCGGACGGTGGGGGCGGCCTGCCGGTCGATCCACGCCAGAGCCGACCTGGATCGCCGGACGGAAACCCACGGTCCTACGGGCCCTCAGGGGGAGTGCCCGCCGGGCCTGAAGCAGGTGGCCGGGACATGCCTTCAAGCGTGTCCGGGGGGCTACGAGGACCGCGGGGCGACTTGTCTTTATCGCAACCAGTCGAACTGACGCGCGATGGGTCGTCGCCACCGCTGGCGGCGGGTTGCAGCGTTCGGATCAAACGAATGGACCGCAACACGGCGAAAGCTCACACACACGTGATGACAGGCTGCTCGAATACGTCTGCGTGGTGGGGCTTCGTGGGCATTCGCGGCTGGATGTCTCGCGCAGGCCTCGCCCTGACGCTCGCGCTCCTCGCCCCTGCGCCAGTCTTCGCGGGGGACGATCCGGCTACCGGCGCGACCGTCGCGATGCAGCCCGGTTCTTCCGGACGGCCGGCCTGCGCCGCCTGCCACGGCGCCGACGGCGCCGGACAGGCGGACGTGGGCATCCCACGGCTGGCCGGACTCCACGCCTCCTACATCGCCGACCAACTCGGCCACTTCGCCACGGGGGTACGCGCCAACGCGATCATGGCCCCCTACGCCGCCTCGCTCTCGGCCGATGAGCGCCGGGCCGTCGCTGAGTATTTTGCGGCCCTGCCCATCCCCGCACCGGTCGATCCGATCCCGGAGCCGGTCGCCAAGCTCGATCGCGGCATGGCCCTGTTCCAGCGCGGGGACGCGCGCACAGGCCTGATCGCTTGTACCCAGTGCCACGGCCCGAACGGCGTCGGCGTCGGCAGCTTCACGCCGCGGCTGGCCGGCCAGTCCGGCCCCTACATCGCCGAGCAACTCCATCGCTGGCGCGCTGGCGACATCCGCGATCCGCGCGGCGCATACATGCGGGCGATCGCCGCGCGCCTGTCCCCGGCCGACATCGAGGCGGTGGCCGCCTACGCAGCCGGCCTGAAAACGGGCGAGACGATCGAAAACACGGCGGGAGGGAAGCCATGAGGTTCATGCAAGCGGCCGCGACCGCCTGCGCCGTCTCGGCCCTGGCCGTGGCGGGGCTGGCCGCGGAGACGGCGTGGTTCCCGCGTGCGGCCGGGGCAACGGAGACGCCGGCGCCCTTCACGCCGCCGGCCGAGGACGCGATTCCCGCCGGCAAGTTCGGCGACGAAGTCCGGCTGGGCGAGCAGATCTTCCGCGAGCCGGGGGAACACGCGGCCGCCTATGTCGGCAACGACCTGCGCTGCTCGAACTGCCACCTCGACGCCGGGCGGCTGGCCGGCTCGGCGCCGATGTGGGCGGCCTACGTCTCCTATCCCGCCTACCGGTCCAAGAACGGTCATGTGAACTCGTTCCAGGAGCGCCTGCAGGGTTGCTTCCGTTACAGCATGAACGGGAAAGTGCCCCCGCTCGGCGACCCGGTGCTCGTCGCCCTGGAAAGCTACTCCTTCTTCCTCGCCAAAGGCCTGCCGACCGGCGAGAAGCCCGAAGGCCGCGGTTTCCCCGCGCTCCCTAAGCCCGCGCTGGCGCCGGACTACGCCCGCGGCGCGCAGGTCTATGCCGAGAACTGCGCCGCCTGCCACGGAGCCGACGGGCTCGGCCAGTCGGCCGACGGCAAGGTTGTGTTCCCGCCGCTCTGGGGTCCGCGCTCGTTCAACTGGGGCGCCGGCATGGGCTCGATCAAGAACGCCGCCGAGTTCATCCACGCCAACATGCCGCTGGGCATGGGCGGGACGTTGACGCCGCAGCAATCCTGGGACGTGGCGACCTACATCGACAGCCAGGTCCGCCCGCAGGATCCGCGCTTCACCGGCGACGTGGCCGAGACGCGTGCCAAGTTCCACGACAACCCGAACTCCATGTACGGCCGCACGGTCGACGGCGCCGTGCTCGGCGATCCGAAGGTGACGCCCCCGGCTGGCACCGTCCCGGCCTCCAAGGCGGAGCACAAGTGATGAGCGGAGAGGGTATTCCTCCGTCGCCCGCGGAGGAGTCCGCCCCGACCGAACCCGTGCGGCCGGTCGGCACCTGGGTTGTGGCGGCCTTCCTGGTCGCCTCGATCGTCGTCGTCTGGTGCCTGGCGGCGCTGGTCTTCCATACCCGGAGCTGAGAACCCGCGATGAGCGAGACCGGCGCGTCGTCCGCCTTCGAGGACGCTTTTCACAAAGCCGCGGAGCGCCACGAGCGCGCTTGGGTTTTCCTGGCCGTCACGATGCTGACCCTGCTGCTCGCCGGCACGATGTTCCTCGTCGTCTACGCCTACGGAATCGTCGTGCGTACCGACGGCTTCCGCCGCGATCCGGCCGCGCTCGATACCCCCGAGGGCAGCATCGTGAAGACCGGTCCGAACGCCTACACCGTCACCGTGGTCGCCCACCTCTGGCGCTGGAGCCCGAGCCCGCTGCGCATCCCCAAGGGCGCGACCGTCACCTTCCGCGTGACCAGCGCCGACGTGCTGCACGGGTTCGCCATCCAGGGTACCACCGTCAACGTCACGGCGGTGCCGGGCATCACCGGCAGCGTCACCTACACCTTCAACCGGCCCGGCACCTTCAACATCGTCTGCAACGAGTATTGCGGGCTGGAGCATCAGGGCATGCTCGGGCGCATCGTCGTCACGGGAGATCCGGCATGACCGCCACCGCGATCCCCGGCACGCTGCCGGCTTCCGTCGCCGCACCCGCTGACGTCTTGGCGCCGCAGCGGCGCACGATGCTGGCCTTCCTGGTCTGGGGCTTCTCGGCCCTGATGATCGGGGCGATGATCGGCCCGCTCCAGGCGCTCAACTACGGCGGCATCAACGCCTACCCGGCCCTCACGCCGATCCTGAAGTCCTACTACCAGGGCCTGACCATCCACGGCGTGCTCAACGCCTACATCTTCACGTTCTTCGTGACCTGCGGCCTGCTGGTCTATCTGCCGGCGCGCGAACTCGGGCTCGCGCCGAGCATGGCGCTGTGGCGCGGCTGCTTCGCGACGATGGCGCTCGGCACGCTGATGCTGCTGCTCGCCATGTTCGACAACTCGTCGAGCGTGCTGTGGACGTTCTATCCGCCGCTCAAGGGCAGCGCGTGGTTCTACCTCGGCATGACGCTGGTCGTCCTCGGCAGCCTGATGCCGCTGCCGATCCTCCTAGACCTACGTGCCCGCTGGAAGGCGCGCCGGCCCGGCGAGGTCACGCCGCTCGTCACCTACATGAGCCTGACGACCATGCTGATGTGGGCGCTGGCCGGGGGCGGCGCGCTGATCGAGCTCGTCGTCCAGCTCAACCCGTGGGCGCTGGGGCTGACCGATACGGTCGACCCGATCGTGGCCCGCACCCTGTTCTGGTGGACCGGACACCCGATCGTCTACTTTTGGCTGATGCCCGCCTACGTGAGCTGGTACGGGCTGCTCTCGAAGCAGATCGGCGGCAAGCTCGTGTCCGACCCGATGGCGCGGCTGACCTTCGCGCTGCTGCTCGTGTTCTCCCTGCCAGTCGGCAGCCACCATCAGTTCACCGATCCCGGCTTCTCGCCGGTCTGGCGCGGCATCCTCACCGCGCTCACCCTGTCGGTGGCGCTGCCGAGCTTGGTCACCGCCTTCACCATCGGGCTCAGCCTCGAATACGCCGGGCGACTGCGCGGCGGCCGGGGCTGGCTCGGCTGGTTCACCGCTCTGCCCTGGCGCGACCCCAGTGTCGCCGCGCAGGTGCTGGCGATGCTCACCTTCATCTTCGGCGGGGCCGGCGGCATCGTGAACGGCAGCTGGGAGCTCAACAACATCGTCCACAACACCACGTGGGTGCCGGGCCACTTCCACATCACGGTCGGGACCGCCTCGGCGCTGACCTTCATGGGCGTGGCATTCTGGATGCTGCCGCATCTCACCGGCCGCGCGCTCCTCAGCCGGCGGCTGGCGCTCGCGGCCGCGTGGCTGTGGTTTACCGGGATGTCGGTGTTCGCCCTCGGCATGCACTGGGCGGGCCTCTTCGGCGTGCCGCGCCGGGCCTGGGTGTCGATGCTGCCGCGCTCGGTCTACGACCGGGTCTACGGCGACGCCCATCTCGCCCTGATCCTCGTGGCGGTGGGCGGCTGCATCCTGTGGCTCGCGACGATCGCCTTCTACACGGTCTTCCTCGGCAGCCTCGGCACGCGCCGCCTCGACCGGCGCCCGGCGATCCCCTTCGCCCAGGCCTTCGGCGGCCGCGAGAGCTACGCCCTCGACGGCGGCGAGCCGGTCGGCATCGTCGCCCATCAGGAAGCCTCGAAGCTCGCCCGCGCCCTGGAGCATCTCGGGCTCATCACCGCCTTCACCGCGCTCGCCACCGCCGCGGCCTATGTGCCGATCTTCTGGCCATTCCTCCGGAACGTCACCGCCGCCCGCGGGTGGGTCGTCTGGTGAGAGGTGCCGGCATCACGCGACGGGCCGTCCTGAGCGCGCTGCCGCCTGTCGCGCTCATCACGCTGTCGCCCGTCGCGCTGCGGTGGGGACGCTCCGGCGGTGCGCTCATCGGTACGCCGGTCCCCGCCGGTCCGACGCCGCCGCTCGCCTTATCGAAGACCGATGGCCGGCCGTTCGACCTCGCCGCCGAGCACGGTCGCCTGGTCCTGGTCTATTTCGGCTACACGCGCTGCCCGGACGTGTGCCCGACGACGCTGGCCGACGTGGCGGCCGCGCTCGCCCACCTGAGCGCCGGAGAGGCCGCAAGGGTGCGTGTAGCCTTCGTGAGCCTCGACCCCGCGGCGGATCCAGCCCCGGCGTTGCAAGGCTACCTCGGAAGCTTCGGTCCCAGCCCGCCCTTCGTCGGCTTGACCGGCTCGCCCACGGCGGTCGCGCGGGCCGCCGCTGCATGGGGCGTCACGTGGCGGAAGGCGGAAGGTGGCTTCTTCGACCATAGCTCATTCGTGACGGTGGTCGATCCGGGCGGAATTCGCCGCCTCCGCTACGGATACGCGCAAACCCAGGATCCGATCGCGCTCGCTCACGATCTCAGCGTCCTTCTACACGATGCCTGAGCGAGCGCTTCCTTCCCTCCGCCGCGCGGCCGGTGCCACGGGCATCGTCGTGACGGTGGTGGCCAGCCTCGGTCTACGCGACCCGCTGGCCTCGATGGCGAGCTACACCGCCGCTCTGATGGCGCTCAACCAGATCGCTCCCCCACTCCTTCTCCTCGCCCTCGACCGCCCGGGACCGCGCGCGGCGAGATTCCTCGCCGCGACGCTGGATCCAATCCTGGCGTTTACGGCCTTCTGCACCCTGAGCGTCGCGGTCAGCCTGCCCGGCATCTTCGAACCGACGCTGGCCAACGCGCTGTACGCGGCCCCGCTCGGGCTGCTCGAACTCGGGACCGGCCTCATGATGTGGGCGCAGGCGATGCCGGCGACGCGTCAGGTCCACTCGGCCTGGCGGGTGGCTCTGCTCCTCTGGATCGCGAGCGTCCCGATGACCGCGGTCGCCGTCGTGTGGATGCTCAGCCCCGACGTCCTCTACACGCCCTATCTCGACGTCATCTGTCGATGGAACGTGCCGCCGCTCGTCGACCAGAAATGGGCGGGGTTCGTGATGTTCGCAGCCGGCATGCCGATGCAACTCGCGGCCGTCTGGCTTTTGCTGGGCCTGTCAGGGGCGCAACGCGATGCCGCCTGAGCCCGCATCCGAGTCACTCCCCACCTTGCGTGGCATCGACTGGCTCGCCGCCCTGCTGGCCGGCATCGCCGGCGCGACGGATGCCACCGGCATCCTCGCCTTCGGCCGCTACACGGCGCACATGTCGGGCACGACCTCGCAGACCGTCGCGCACGCCCTCTCGAACATGGGCCCGGTGGCACTCGGCATCCTCGCGATCCTGTGCTTCGTCGCCGGCGCCGCGCTGTGCGGCTTCGTGGCCGAGGCGTTCGCCGCGCGGGCGGCCCGGCGGACTCTGGCGGGCCTGCTCGCGGTCGAAGGGCTGCTGCTCGCCCTGGCCGCGACGCTGCTGACCGCCGCACCGGAACCGATCCTCGCTCTGGCGCCGATGGCCTTCGCGATGGGCCTCCAGAACGCGACGAGCTCACGCCTGCTCGGACCGACGATCCGCACCACCCACGTCACCGGGACGCTGACCGACCTCGGCGACGCGCTCGGCGCCTTGGCACGGCGCGGCCTCGGGCGGCGCGCGGCGCTCACGGACGTGGCGGTGCGCAAGGGCCTGCTGTTCTGCGCCTTCGCGGGCGGCGGGGCGTTGGGCGGAGGCGGATACGTCTGGGTCGGCTTGTACAGCCTCTTCGCCTCTGCGGCCCTTCTCGGCCTCGCTGCTGTCGCCCTCGCGCGGTCCGGCCGCGCAGGGATGGCGACGCGGCCCTGACCGATCCTGCTTCGTCAGGCCGATCCCGCCGAAGCGGGATTACTGGCGCTCTCGATCGCCTCGCGGATCATCCGGCGGGCGGCCGCCGGGCCGTCCCAGCCCAGGATCCGCGCCCACTTGCCGGGCTCCAGGTCCTTGTAGTGCTCGAAGAAGTGCTGGATCTGCTGGCGCGTGATCTCCGGCAGGTCGGTGTGGTCGCGCACGGCATCGTAGCAGCGGGTCAGGCGCGCGGCCGGCACGGCGACGATCTTCTCGTCCGTCCCGTGCTCGTCCTGCATCAGCAGGACGCCGACCGGCCGCGCGCGCAGCACTGCGCCCGGCACGATGGCGCGCGTATTGGCCACGAGCACCTCGCAGGGGTCGCCGTCTGGTACCTCACCAGCTGCCAGGGTGGGAGCTGCCATCATGGCGAACAGCGACAGGGCCACGGTGAACGTCCGGTGTCTCATGGGCATCTTCCTTCCGATGTTCGTGGTGCGGTGGCGGATCAGGCGGCGGCTTTCGGCTTGGCCATCCATTCCCGGCCCTTGAGCATCCCGCTCCAGTAGATGGGCGGAAGCATGCGTTCCTTGAGGAACCAAGCCATAGCACTCGGTTTCGTGCCGTCGATGAACCAAGACGGAAAGCTTGGGAGGAGCTTGCCGCCGTAGCCGAACTCGGCGAGCAGGATCTTGCCCCGCTCGACCGTCAACGGACATGAGCCGTAGCCGTCATAGACGGCCTCGGGCTCCTTCACGAAGCCCATCTCATGCAGGAGGTTGTGCGCCACGATGGGTGCCTGCTTGCGCGCGGCCGCGGCGGTCTTGGCGTTGGGGGCGCTGCAAGCGTCCCCCAGGGCGTAGACATCAGGGAAGCGCGCGTGACGGAGGGTGGCGTGATCGACCTCGATCCACCCGGCGGCGTCGGCCAAGGGCGAAGCCCGCACGAAGTCCGGGGCCTGCTGCGGCGGCACGACATGCAGCATATCGAAGTCCGTCTCGACCTCGGAGGTCGCGCCGTCCACGCCGGTCCGGGTGAACCAGGCCCGACGGCCGGGCCCATCAATTCGCGTGAGGTTGTGCCTCAGGTGCAGGCCGGCCCGGTAGCGTTCGATGTATTCCATCAGGGGCGGCACGTACTCCTTGACCCCGAACAGAGTGGGCGTGGCTGTGAAGAAATCGATCGTTACGTCGCCCAGCAGGCTGGCCCGCTGCCAATGGTCGGCCGAGAGGTACATCGCCTTCTGGGGGGCACCGGCGCACTTGATCGGCATCGGCGGCTGCGTGAACACGGCACGCCCCTTCCGCAGGCCCTGCACGAGTTCCCAAGTGTAGGGCGCGAGGTCGTAGCGGTAGTTCGACGTGACGCCATTCCGCCCAAGCGTACCCGCGAGCCCGTTGATCCCATCCCAATTCAACTTCAGGCCCGGGGCCGCGACGAGCCGGTCGTAGCGGACGACGCGGCCGTCCTCCAGGACGACCGCCTTACGGTCAGGCTCGAAGGCCGCCACGCCGGCCTTGATCCAATGCACTCCCTCGGGAATCAGCGACCCCATCGTGCGGGCGGTCTCGTCGGCCGTGAACACGCCGCATCCGACCAGGGTCCAACCAGGCTGGTAGTAGTGCACGTCCGCCGGGTCGATGATCGCGACCGTGAGGTCGGGCTTGCGCACCTTCAGGCTCGCGGCGACAGCGATGCCGGCCGCCCCGGCCCCTACGATGACCACGGTATAGCTCGTCCCGCCATCGTCGCTCGGCGAGCGCCTCCCGGCCGCGATGCGCCGGGCGGAGCCGGCCATGTCATACCCAGCGGCCTTCGTCGCCGCGAGGATGTCCGGAAGCGGACGACCACGCCGGCCTTCGGCGAGCGACCACAACGTCGCCGAACGGGTGCCGGTCCGGCAGTAGGCCAACACGGGCTTCGGCGAGGTGCGCATCGCCTCGGTGAAGGCGGCGACATCGTTCTCGGTGATGCCGCCTGACACGGCAGGCAGGTAGGTCATTTCCAGCCCAGCCTTGCGAGCCTGAGTGGCGACCTCCTCATAGGCCGGCTGGTCGGCGGCCTCGCCGTCAGGACGGTTGCAGATGATCGAGCGGAAGCCGGCCTCGACGATGGCACCGACCTCGCTCGGCGCAAGCTGCCCCGAGACGGAGAGGTCCTGCGTGATCCGTTTCGCGTCCATGGATACCTCCGGGCGGGCAGTGATCGATCCGATCAATATATATTAATATATATCGACTTCTAAGTCACAAGACGAACATATATTGACAGGGCGCGCAAGGGCCTGCACTGTCATGTCATCGATGGATCTGTGCCGTGGATACGTCATTTCATGAATTTAGAAAGCGACATCGTCCGACCTGACGTGGTCAATGCCGCGGGCCCGCCCGTCCTGTGTGACGTGGCGCCTCCCTTCCGCGCGAGGACGACGATGGGCGAGCGCTCGCTCGACATGTACCGAGGGCGCTGGCTGGTGTTCTTTTCGCATCCGGCCGACTTCACGCCGGTCTGCACCAGCGAGTTCGTGGCCTTCGCGAAGGCATCGGACCGCTTCCGGGAGCTCGGGTGCGACCTGCTCGCCCTGTCGGTCGACAGCCTGTCCTCCCACCTCGCTTGGAAGCACAGCATCGAGCATCGCTTCGGCGTGCGCGTGCCGTTCCCCATCGTGGAGGACCCGGCGATGGGCATCGCCAGGGCCTACGGCATGCTCCCGGCGAACGCGACGTCGAGCGCCACGGTGCGGACGACCTTCGTGATCGATACGCAGGGCGTCGTCCGGGCGACGGTGTCCTACCCGATGACCGTGGGCCGCAGCGTCGACGAGGTCCTGCGCCTGGTGGCGGCCCTCCAGGCGACCGACGCGGCCGACGTCTCGACCCCCGAGGGCTGGATGCCGGGCGACCCCGTCATCGTCGCACCGCCCCTCACCTTCGACGAGATCACGGCCCAGCCCGAGACCGGGGCGTCGGACTGGTACTACCGACTGGGGAGCGCATGACCATGGCCGGCCCCGATCCCAGACCCGTCGTGCAGGGCTTCCACGAGGCCACCAGCGGCAGCGTCCAGTACGTCGTGTCGTGCCCGGTGACGCGCCGCTGCGCCATCATCGATCCTGTGCTGGACTTCGACGAGAAGGCGGGGACCACCTCGACGCGATCGGCCGATGCGATCCTCGCCTATGTCCATGGCGAGGGATTGCGGGTCGAGTGGATCGTCGACACCCACCCCCATGCCGACCACCTCTCGGCGGCACGGTACCTGAAGGAGGCCACCGACGCCCCGACGGCGACGGGCGAGCACGTCGTCGACGTCCAGGCGCTGTGGAAGGGCATCTACAATCTGCCCGCCGATTTCCCCACGGACGGCTCGCAGTGGGACAGGATTTTCGCCGACGGAGAGACCTTCCAGATCGGCGAACTCGACGCCCGCGTGATGCATTCGCCGGGACATACGCTCGCCTCCATCACGGTCGTGGTCGGAGACGCCGCCTTCGTCCACGACACGCTGTTCATGCCGGACTCCGGGACGGCGCGCTGCGACTTCCCCGGCGGCGACGCCGCGAGGCTCTGGCGCTCGATCCAACGCATCCTCGCGCTTCCGGACGGGACCCGTGTCTTCACCGGCCACGACTACGGCCAAGGTGGCCGGGAGCCACGTTGGGAGAGTACGGTCGCGGAGCAGCGGGCGACCAACACGCACATGGTCGCCGCGGGCACGGAGGACGAGTTCGTGGCCGTCCGGAAGGCCCGCGACGCGACCCTCCCGATGCCGAAGCTGATCCTGCACGCCCTGCAGGTGAACATTCGCGGCGGTCGGCTCCCCGAGCCGGAGGCGAACGGCAAGCGCTACCTCAAGATCCCCCTCGACGCCTTCGGGAGGACCGCCCCTTGACGGAGGAGCTCACGCTTCGGATCGGCGACGCGCTCAAGGTCCTGGCGAACCCCAACCGGCTGCGCATCGCCTTCCTCCTGCTGGAGGGCGAACGCTCGGTCACCGACATCGAGCGCGAACTCGGCATTCGGCAGCCGACCCTGTCGCAACAACTCGGCGAGTTCCGAGAGGCCGGGTTCGTCTCGACCAGGCGGGAGCACAAGTCCGTCTTCTATCGCGTCACGGAACCGAGGGTCGTGGCGGTGCTGAACGAGCTTCGCCGGATCTACTCGGCCGCGCCGGACAGCCTGCCCGCGATGCGGGCGGCACCTGCCGGACGCCCCCGCCCTCAGCAGGCCGCGATGTTCGGGCTGGTCGGAAGTCGGGCGTGAGCGCCTTCCTGTCGCCGCTCGTGGGTGGCCTCCTCATCGGCGCGTCCGCCGTCGTCCTGCTCCTGGGCAATGGGAGGATCGCAGGCATCAGCGGCATCGCTGGCGGTCTGCTTGGACCATCCAGACGCGACACCCTTTGGCGCGGTGCCTTCCTCGTCGGCCTGCTTCTCGGCCCGATCCTTTATCGGATGCAGGCCGGGCATTGGCCCGAAGTCCGGATGGAGGCGTCCTGGCCGATGTTGATCGCGGCCGGCCTCCTCGTCGGCTACGGCACCCGCCTCGGGTCGGGCTGCACAAGCGGGCACGGGGTGTGCGGAATAGCCCGGCTATCGCCGCGCTCGATTACGGCGGTGGCCGTCTTCATGGTCGTGGCCGCAGTGACGGTGTTCATTGTCCGTCATGGGATCGGCACATGACCGGCGCCCTTCGTCTGGCGGTCGCCCTCTTAGCCGGCCTCCTCTTCGGCCTCGGTCTCGCCATCTCAGGCATGATGGACCCGGCCAAGGTTCTCGGGTTCCTCGACGTGGCGGGGCCATGGGACCCGAGCCTCGCCTTCGTCCTCGGCGGTGCGGTCGGCGTCTCCGCCCTCGGCTACGTGATGGCGGCCTGGATGGGGAAACCGGCGACGGCCCCGCGGTTCGACATCCCGACGACACGCACCGTCGACGCCCGGCTGGTCGGCGGCGCAACGCTGTTCGGGATCGGATGGGGCCTAGTGGGCCTGTGTCCCGGTCCGGCACTGGCGGCGCTTACCCTCGGCCTGCCTTCGATCGGCGTGTTCGTCGTCGCGATGCTCGCGGGCATGGTTCTGTTTCGTCTCACGCCGGGCATGACGCCACGAACCGGCGAGGTCCGACGGTGAGCGCGCTTCCCGCCCTGCTGTCTGGGGGTGGCGTCGGCTTTACGCTCGGGCTGATCGGCGGCGGCGGGTCGATCCTGGCGACGCCCCTTCTGCTCTACGTCGTCGGGATGTCCCAACCTCACCTGGCCATCGGGACCGGGGCGCTGGCGGTGTCGGCGAACGCCTTCATGACCCTCGGTGGCCATGCCAAGGCCGGCAACGTCCGATGGGGCTGCGCGGCGGGTTTTGCGCTTGTCGGGGTGCTCGGGGCCCTCGTCGGATCGACCCTTGGCAAGGCGTTCGACGGAGAGAGGTTGCTGTTCCTGTTCGCCGTGCTGATGGTCGTGGTCGGCGGCCTGATGCTGCGTCCGGCAAGTGACGGTGGCCCTGCCGACGAGCATGCGCCGGTGTCGGTGCCGAAGGTCGTGGCCTCGGCCCTGGCCGTCGGGATGCTGTCGGGGTTTTTCGGCATCGGCGGCGGCTTCCTGATCGTGCCGGGGCTCCTGTTCGCCACCGGCATGCCGATGATCAACGCGGTCGGCTCGTCGCTCCTCGCCGTGGGGGCCTTCGGATTGGCCACGGCGGCGTCCTACGCGCTGTCGGGCCTGGTGGACTGGGTCGTGGCCGCGGAGTTCATCGCGGGGGGCCTCATCGGAGGCTTCATCGGCATGCGGCTGGCCTGCCGGCTGGCCAACCAAAAGAGGCTCCTGAATCGGATCTTTGCCGGGGTCATCTTCGCGGTAGCGGGGTACATGCTCTACCGGAACGCCAGCGCGTGGGGACTCTAGCCCAGCTAAGCATGAGCGGCTTTGCCTTGCCTAGCTGACGCCCACCCGAACGCGGTGCCGAGCGGCACGCAGCCTCCGTGGTTTCAACCATAGACCTCCGCGAAGATCTGGCCGGTATCTCGAAGGTAAGACTTCCGATCTCCTAGCTTTTACTGACTCTACGTTTATATGATGCGGATTTTTAAGTCAGATATCGATAGATGTTCGCCATAACTGCGAATAATAGCAGATTAACTATGCTGGCAATCCTAGTTACAGAGTTGGCAGCGAGTGCCAAAGCACCTCTTAAGAGGTTACCGATACTGGCTGCGTCGTGGCATGTAGCGACCAGCGGAGCGTTGAAGGGAAGCACACTGTGCCCAGTACCAGCCCGTAGATGCTCCTCGATCGACGAGAATAATGATCTATAAAATCGATTAAAAATATAAGAATATTCTATTGGAAGACACGCTGTAGAGAAGATATCCCTTGCACATCGTGGTGCGGGTGCTCAGTGCGCCGCGCCCGCAAGGCGGAGAACACCCTTGAACCACCACGCCCTGTCACGTCGTGTAGTCCTCGCCGGTCTCGGCTTCGGCAGCCTCGGTGCCGCCGCGCCTGCCTGGGCCACTGGCTCAGTCAGGCTACCGCTGCCCGGCGGCCCCGACGCGCGCGACCTCACCACGGGGTTTCCCGGTAAGGGGTCGATGATCCTGCAGCGCACCCGCCCACCCTTGTTGGAGACGCCGTTCGAGGTGTTCGACCAGGGTGTATTCACCCCCAACGACCGCTTCTACGTGCGTTGGCACTGGGCCTCGATCCCCACCGAAGTCGATGCCCCGAGCTTCCGCCTCAAGATCCACGGCCATGTCGAGAAGGAACTCTCCCTCTCGCTCGACGAGATCGCCCGCCTGCCGCAGTTCGAGATCGCCGCGGTCAACCAATGCTCGGGCAACTCGCGCGGTCTGTTCGAGCCGCGTGTCTCCGGCGCGCAATGGGCTAACGGCGCCATGGGTAACGCGCTCTGGACCGGCGTGCGGCTCAAGGACGTGCTCGACCGGGCCGGCGTGAAGGCTGGCGCCGTGCAGGTGCGTTTCAATGGCCTCGACGAGCCTGTGGTCGCCGACGCGCCCGACTTTAAGAAGTCTCTGGATCTCGATCACGCCCGCGATGGCGAGGTGATGATTGCCTACGCGATGAACGGCGAGCAGCTGCCACTGCTCAACGGCTTCCCGCTCCGGCTCGTCGTGCCAGGCTGGTACTCGACCTACTGGGTCAAGATGCTGTCCGACATCGAGGTGCTCGATCATGCTGACGAGCAGTTCTGGACGAAGACCGCCTACCGTATCCCCGCCACTCCTGGCGCGAATGTTCGGCCCGGAGAGACCGGCTACGCCACCGTGCCGATCAACCGGATGGTGCCGCGTTCCCTGCTGACCAACGTCAAGGCTGACGCCTTGGTGAAGGCCGAGGCTCCGCTCAATCTGCGGGGCATCGCTTTTGGGGGCGATTGTGGGGTGAGGACCGTCGAGGTCTCCTCTGATGGCGGGCAGAGCTGGCTTGCCGCTGCTCTCGGCAAAGACGAGGGCAGCTACAGCTTCCGTCGCTTCGAGGCGAGCCTTCCTGCCCTAATCGCTGGCCGGCACGAACTGAAGGTCCGCTGCACCAATACGAAGGGCGTGGCCCAGCCACTGGAGCCGACCTGGAATCCGAATGGCTTCATGCGCAGCGTGGCCGAAACCACGCCCGTCGTGGCATCCTGAGGCGAGGAGCAGAGCATGTCCCCGATGATCCTGCCCCGCCTCGCGCTCGCCGCGCTGTTCGCCGTCTCGCTCGTCGGAGGAGCCGCCCTGGCTGGCGAGGCGATGCGGTTCAAGTCTGTCTCGGTCCAGCTGCCGCAGAGCGACCGGACCTTCCCGGGCGGCCACGAGGCAGAGGCAATCAACAACAACTGTCTGGCCTGCCACTCGGCCGCGATGGTGCTGACTCAACCCAAGCGCTCCAGGACTGAATGGAGTGAGACGGTTAACAAGATGATCCACACCTACAAAGCACCGATCGACGATACGGACGTGCCCGCTATCGTCGATTACCTCGCCAGCATGAAACCACAGCCTTAGCAGTCAGGCCGTTCTCGCAGGAGCGGCCTTGATCAGGTCGAGGAGCGCGTCGGCGGCCCGGCTGCGGTAGCGCTCCTTGTGACGCAGCATCCGGTACGCCCGCTTCGGCAGGTCGAACGGTACATGACAGAGCGTCTCGGCCTTGAGGCTTGCCGCAGCCACACAGGCCGAGAGCACGGTCGCGCCACCGCCCGCCTCGACCGCGGACCGCACCGCCTCGTTCGAGGGCAGTTCAAGCATCACCGTCAGACGTGTCGGGTTGAAACCGCGCTGGGCCAGTGTCTCCTCGAAGGCCGAGCGCGTGCCAGAGCCCGGCTCGCGCAACACCCAGCTGCCCTCCGCAAGCTCGTCCAGCGACAGCTCACTGCGCCTTGCCCAGGGGTGGTCAGGGGCGACGAGGAGCATGAGCTGATCCTCGGCCACCGTCGTGCTGGTCAGCGCCGGATCGTCGAGCGCGCCTTCGACGAAGCCCAGTTCGGCCCCACCCTCGCGCACAGCGGCCGCGGCCTGAGTGGTGTTGCCGACCGTCAGATTGAGGGTAATCTCCGGATAGGCACGGCGAAAGGCGACCAGGTAGCGGGGCAGCCAGTCACTCGCGATCGTCTGGCTGGCCTGGATGCTCAGCGTGCCCCGTCGAAGTCCGCTGAGTTCAGCCAGCACCAGCTCGGCACGCGCTGCGCGGGCGAGCACGGCCCGCGCCTCCCCGAGGAAAAGGCGACCTGTTTCGGTGAGCTCGATGCCGCGCCCAACCCGGTGGAAGAGCTTGACGGCGTGCCGCCCCTCGATGGCGCTGACAGCCGAGCTGACGGCGGATTGAACCAGATTGAGCGCTTCAGCGGCACGCGTGACGTGCTCGCGTTCGGCGACCGCCACGAAAATCCGGAGTTGGTCGAGGGTCATGTAGCCACCTTGGGTGGGATCCTGGCTCGGGTCCTCGACTTGAGCACTGAGACGTTCGGCCTGGCGGAACCGAAGGTCCACATCGCTGAACCGAGCAGCTTAGATCTAATCGAATTTTCAGATCAGAGTCAGCGTAAAAATGCGTTGGATCGAACCATTTTCAGGTGAGATCCTTGGTCCGAACCACGAGGCTCCTATGACAAACCGCAGTCCCAGTTTGATTGCTCAGGTCAACGGCTATCCGCCTGGACTGACGCTGTGGGTAGCGGTTGCTGCCGCGGCGACCTAGTTCCGGGGGTAGAAGAGCGGATGTTCGACCGGGCTTAACTCGAAGCTCTGGTTCGCACCAACCTGATCAACACCCACGTGCGCATCGTCTGGACGCCCGCGACCGGCGCTTCTTTCCTGGCATTGCGCTCGGGGCGCCCGCAGCATGCCGCTTTTCTTCCGGGGCGGTATGATTGCGAAGCTACACAGGACAGGCCCTGATCATGACTAGGATCCAGGCGAACGATCAAGCTGCCGAATGGGCGGCACGATTGACGAAGGGCTGCGCGATCTCGGCGATACCCAAGCCGACATATGCGCAACTGGAGGAGTTGCGTCATGACCTCTACACGGTCACGGACCGTCTTCTGGTGCTGGATGTACCCGCGGAGAGCTGGCCGGATTCACTCAATCTGACGATCGAGGATTGGGAAGCGCGGCAAAGCCTAACCTGTCATCGGGTGGTCGCTGTTCAGGTCAACTCCGGATATTTTAAGATGTCGCCAAAATGTTCTTAGATAGATAATAGTAAGTTCGATTTATAGTCGCATCTGACGCGCGCACTCACGGCCCGGAACGACAAATACCTAGGTCAATCTGCCTTCAATCCATCACCTTCTGAACGGGCAATGTCGCTTGCAAGACGTAGCCGCTGGCGGGGCTCAAGCTGGAGGATTGAACTGGGTGCGTCGGGATAAAGGTTTGGTGGATTGGGTGGGACGAACATCTCCATGCCCGATGGCGGCGCATGAGCGGCCTGGATGCCTCCTGCTCGCTGACGCGGATCCGGTCAGCCGAGAGCAACGAGGGCGGGAGTTGGCCGAACTGGACTACCACGTCTGGGTGGCCTCATCTCTCGGTGAGGCATCCGCGATCATCGCGGCTGAACAGCCACACTTCGCCATCATCGATTACAAGCTGTCGGACGGCAGCGGAGTCAGCCTGATCCCGAGGCTCGTCACAGCAGATCCCGCTGCCCGCATCGTCGTCCTATCGTTCTATGCCACCTTCCAAGGTGCAGTTACCGCCTTACGCATGGGCGCGACCGATTTCCTGGCTCGGCCAGCGGCAACCGCCGAGATCGATGCGATCCTGCGCAAACTACCGGACGGATGTAGGCTCAGCGGTGCGCCGGACAGCTCGCTGGAAGCTATCACCCGACGCCACGCTCAGGAAATCTTGCGCGTCATGGCCGATGACATCTGCGCCACAGCGCGTGTGCTGGGCATCGGCACCCGTACGCTACGAAAACTGCTCGTGCGTGCCTAGCCGTCGATACTTCAAAACGTGACCGGGCCTTTGATCTGTAAGGTTCGCCGGCTCTTCGGCTGGATACCGATGGGGCTGGTACCGATGGCGAAGTCTGGACAAAGGAGGGGCGGCTGCAATATCCCTCCGCCTCGGCAGTTCGGATGTCATCGCCGACGACGTCGCACGATGGCCCACCCTGCTTGTCCTGGCCACGCCAAGCGACGCGAAGGCCTGCTCTTCCAGCCATACGCGTCAGGCCAGTACCACAGGAGAGGATGCTTGCGCGACGTGCACAGCACCGGATCGTTCTACCGTGACCTGGACCGGCAATAGAGCCGCTTCCTCGGCTGTGTCCGTCACGACCAGAAGACTCTCAGGCGCGAGCGGGCCCGACGTGAGCGCCTCGATCACGCCTGCACAGTCCTCAAGGTGCCGCAGCGTGCCGTCCAGAACGAGGAGATCTGGCTGGCGCAGGACGGCACGGGCAAGCTCGATCGACGCTTGCTGCCGCACCGTGAGGAGCCGGCCACGGTTTCCGACGCCGTAGTCGAGCCCGCGGACCCGCACGTCGCCTTCAAGCCCGAAGTGCCGCACGGCGGCTCGGACGTGCTCTTGGATGTCGACTTCGGCGTTCATCTGCGTCGTGTCGATGCGTCCGAACAGGAGATTGTCCAGCATCGAGCTGCGCATATTGATGCGGCCCGGATCGAACGGCGCGATATCGGGCTTGCCTCCCGAATGCAGCCGCGTCTGGAGCGGTCCGCGTGCACCCACGATCCGCCGGCACAACGGTCTGTCCAGCAGCCCGAGCCGGTGGGACGGCTCGATATAGGACAGTGCGAGGGTGAGGAAGACGTCGTCGCCGGGCCTATCGGGAAGCGCGCGATCTCCGAGCACGGCGAGACGTCGCTCGATCTCGGGTAGAGCCTCTTGGTCGATCACTGGGAGGCAACGGAACAGGGCATGTCCCGGCGGAAGGCCCCGGGAGATCTCGACGAGCGTGCGAGCGACCGCTACGCCAAGACGGTCGAGGTCTCTGAGCAGGCCATGTTCCGCCAGCACAGCGCGGAAGCGCGGCTCCGACGCGAGGCGTTGGCCAACGAGGGCTGGATCTGTAGGCACGCCGAACAGGAGGTTCTCCGCAACTGTCGCGCGCTGGTTGTATTCCTCCAGGTCGAACGGCAGGACGAGATCAGTCTTGCCGGTGGCGACGAGCCGGCGGTGCAGGTGCCGGCGCGCCGCGATCATGCGCTCGCCCAAAGGCGTACCCTCGCAGCGCGAGGTCGCGGTCAGGCCGAACCGGTAGAGATCCTCATCCATGCCGAGTCGGGAAAGCAGATCCAGCATCCGCAGGTCGAGCGCGCGGGTGTCAGACGCACCGAGCGCGGCAAGGTCGACCCATTGCGTGTCCACTGGGTCTGGGGAGTTGCCCGCGCGATGCGCCTCGAACAGGGGCCGAGTGTCCTCCAGGTCCGACTGTGGGGCTGTGCGCAGTCCATAGACGAGGTTGTCACGGATGGTGCCGGGGAACAGGACCGGATCGCGGCCGGCGTAACCGATGCGCCGCGCTCGTGCGGCACGCCCGGCCGTTACAAGGTTGAGGGCGCCGATGGAGACCGCCCCGGCCACAGGTGATTGCAGCCCGGCAAGTGCGCGTGCGAACTGGTGCGCGAGGCCGGTCCCGGGCGAGTGAAGCCCGACTTGCGCCGGCAGGGCGATGTGCAGGTCCGCGATCGTCACCGACCGACCCTCCTTCGGGTCACGCAGGACGAGCCCATCCGACGTCACGGCGCGGGTTTGGTCCTGCGGCAGATCCGATCGAGTCGCATCGGCCAGCCGCAGGCGCTGTGCACCAAAATGTGCGGCGATCGCCTCGTACTTCACCTCAACGTCCAGGCGCTGCTGGTCCCAGTCGATCAGTCCCTTCAGGGGAGGAGGCAAATCGCGGTAAGCTGCCAAAACCGCGACCAGCTGGCCGATGCTGAGCTCGCCCTTAAGGGCGAGCAGGCCGCCGACGGCATAGAACAGGAACGGTGTCACCTGTGCGAGCAGGTTGTTGAGGTACTTGATCGCAAACTTGCGCCGATAGATCTGCAGGCGCAGGTCATAGAGCCCATGGAGCCGGCCGCTGATCTCGGCTCTCTCCCAGCGGACGCTGTCATTGACCGTCACGGCATCGAGCCCGTCCAGCACCTCCGCGACACGGCCGGCGAGGTTGCGAGACTCGATCTGACGCTGACGACTGAGGCGTAGGATCGCGTGCCTGAGCCGAGGAATGACGGCTATCTGCACGCCGGCTATCGCGCCGGCGGCCAGTCCGAGCCACACGTTCTGCATCAGAATGAAGGCCAGCGCAGTCGCGGCGTGCGTGCCGAGTTGGGCGGGCACCACGATCGCGTCGCCGATGAAGGAGCCGATCGGCTCGACCTCGTCGCGGATGATGGTCGCGGTCTCAGAGGATTTCACCTCGCGCTGGGTTTCAGGGGTAAAGCGCAACATCAGCGAGAACAGCTGGAAGCGTAGGCGGCGCAGCATCCGCTCACCCAAAACCCCCTTCTGCAGGTTGATCCGGAACTTGAAGGCACCGTTGATCAGGACGAGGATGAGGAACAGCCCGGACAACCAGAGCAACAGTCCCTGGCGGTCGGCGTGGAAGCCATTGAAAATCTCGGTCCAACCGCCACCGAGGAAGGCAGGCCACGCGATCTCGAAATTCAGGAACGGCGCGGTCGCCTCGCCGTGGGCGAACGCCTTGCCGATGATCGCGTCGTTGACGATGCGCTTGGGCAGGTCGAGGGAGGCGAAGTAGAACGGCACCGAGGCCAGGACGACCATGCAGATGGCAAGTTGGTCGCGCTTCGAGTGGCGCCAGATGTACGGGAACAGCCGCGGCTCCAGGCCTGGTGTCGGGGCGTCCCTGTCTCGGTCGGGGGACCACTCACCACCCGGCGGACGAGCATTCGTCTTCTCCTGTGCCACCGTAGCACCGCCGCGGCAATGCGGACGATCCTGTTCGGTGACCGGGGGCAAAAACGCGTCTTGGATCAAGGGGGGCTCCACTCTGGCGTTCTCCACCATCGTCGAGCTTGAAAGTTCGATCCAACGGAACCTCTCGATGTTTCCGTTCTGTAAAAACGATCGGTCTTCTGGGAGGCGCTTCCTCGTCGATGTCGCCCGTGAAAGTCGCCGTGCGGGGCGCTCTGAAGCATGGCACGATTACTGAACTGTCAAGTCTTAGCTGTAAGAACCGCCGTGGCCTTGCTGTCGAGCATAAGGAGGCTTCGCCGGGATGCACTCTGTATAAGACCCTGCGGCTAATGTCTCGCTGTGCTCGGCGGATCGACGAAGAACATTGTATTGACCGCGCGCACGGCGACAGCGGCACGGTTCAACTCGGGTTCCACGGCAGTGCAGAAGCCATCGGCCTTGGCGATCCTGCGTTGGTTCGACGAACGGAGCGCAGCTTCGCGAAGCCGCATCCCCTTGGCTTGGAGGCGTTCAATTTCGGCCGATACCGCGGTACTCCATGCCGCGACCTCCGCAGGCGTGCTGAGTGTCGCGGCAGCATCCGTAAGGCGCGCGAGGTGATGGGCGGGATTGGTGGAGGGCATCGTTAATCGGCCTGAGATCTACAAGTGCGTGCTCCCGGAAATCAAGACGCCAGCCTTTACGCTCCGGGGACACCGCACGCCAGCCAATGCCGGGCAAAGCACGAACAAATTCCACTCGCGAGAGATCCTTGCCGAGCGTACGACAGGGCCGCATCCCGGAATATATGCTCGAGCCAAACCGTGTGCCGGAACCATGTCCGCATCTCGACAAACAAGGAGCGGGTCGGGCGGAATTTGAAACAATGTCATTTCTTTCAGGAAAACTCGTAAGCGTTTCTATTCTTGAACAAACATCATCCTCGCACGGGTCTGACCGACTCACCGATGACATTCGGGGGCCCATATTCGTTTTGTCGATTTAAAAAGGCTCTCAGCGGATCATCTCGACGACAACATCGGCGGCCTCGGCGATCGTCGTCCAACGCCGTTCGGCGGTAAGGGCAGGCCGATCTTCCTGCTTGGCAAGGGCCAGACAATATCGGTCCCCGAGTGACAGACCACCCTCGACAGTGAGAGGGCGCAGCATGCCGGCCTCGTACGACAGCGCGGCATCGACGGTGACCCACCGGATCGGCAAGGGGCGTAACAACGCGTCGATCTCCGCGCGCGCCGCGCCGAGCTTGGCGTAGTGGCTGACGACTTCGGCCAGATTGACGGTCGTCATGACCGAGCCGTCGAGCGCGGCTTTCACCCGATCCGCTCCCGGCTCCCCTAGCAAGAGCGCGAGTAGTGCGGACGCGTCGAGGACGACGCCCGTCATTCGGCTTCAGCCTCACGAGCGCGATCCGCGAGGAAATCCGCCACGGTCGCGCCTGCCGTGTCACCGACCAGTCTACGGCTCAAGGCCTGCGCCCGGGCGACGACCTGATCGAGGGTCCGGAGCACGATGGCGTCGCCCATATCCTCGACGATGACCTCACCGCCACGAGCAAGACCATGCCGCTTGCGTAAATCGGCCGGCAAGCTCACGCGCCCGTCAGGCATCACCCTCGCTTTCATGGGACGTCTCCATCGTGTGCCATGGGCATAAGCATACGCCATAAGCCTCGATCCATGCCAGGACGAACTTTGAATGTCAGTTACGCAAGAAGCTGGCTCCCCTGAGCTGCATCGTGGTTCCCCCTTTGTGTCCGCAAGGGGATCGGTCAGCGGACGCTCGGGTGATCCACGCACAAAGGCTCGATATGCCTGCGCGGGCCGCGTCTCAATCGATTGGTACGATAAAAATTGCGGTGAGGGGACCTTATACGTTACAGCCCCACGCATGACGCACGTGCTGATCGGCTACGCTCGCTGCTCGACCGACAAGCAGGACCTCGCCGCCCAGCGCCACGCGCTGGTCCAGCTCGGGGTGGCGGCCGATCGCATCTACACCGACAAGGGCTTCACCGGGACGAACCGGGCCCGCCCGGGTCTCGACCAGGCGCTGGCTGCGGTCCGGAGTGGCGACACCCTGGTAGTGCCCAAGCTCGACCGGCTCGCCCGTTCCGTGCCAGACGCGCGCGCGATCGGCGACGCGCTCGCGGCACGGGGCGTGAAGCTGCAGCTCGGCGCCAGCGTGCACGATCCGCTCGATCCGATGGGCAAGCTGTTCTTCAACATCCTGGCCACCTTCGCCGAGTTCGAGGCCGACCTGATCCGGCTGCGCACGCGCGAGGGCATGGCGATGGCCCGCGCCAAGGGGAAGCTGCGGGGCAAGAAGCCCAAGCTCTCAGATCGCCAGCAGAAGGAGCTGCGCCGGATGTACGACACAGGCGACTACGCGATCAGCGACTTGGCCGAGCTGTTTTCGATCTCACGGCCAACCGTTTACCGTACCCTGGAGCGCCAATCTACCATGCCTGCTGTCGTGGCGACCTAAGTAGACGCGGCACGGCGCCCGGGACTAGGTTCACGTATCACCGGTTTCTCTCAATCCAGACCGATAGAGATCGCCAAGGATTAATGCAAAATAACACCAGATGACTTCCCGATGGGTCCCGATTACATTTATGCGCTCGCAAATATCTTAACCATTGCAGGCATAGAGCTCTCTAAATATTGAATAATATGCAAGGCGAGAGGCGACGCGCATCTAAAGATTATATATTGATTAATATTTGGATCTCTTCAAAGATTATGTGAACTGAGTAAATCATATCAATTTTACCGATTTGCCCGCCGTTTCAGAAACACGATCCTTTTATTGCGACTGTCATCGTTCATGCAGATAGGGTGCAAGGATCGTTATGCCTCCCATGGACAAAGGCGCACTGCTGAGAGCGCTGTTCAAGGACTTACTTATCGTCAACACGGAGATCCACCCCGACGTGCGGCAGGCCGAGGTCCGCTGGGCGTCAGAACTTGGTCTCGTGCGCCAGAACTATAACGTGGTGTCGGCACGTCCCGGCCAGGATCTGAGCGGCTTTGGGGCCATCTGGACAGAGGCCGACGAAATGCTCTTTCGGACGCGGGGCGTGGTTGTGCTCAAGCCGCAGGTGCAGGGTCATGCCTGAACAGACAATGCCAGCAAAGACCGGGCGCGACATCATCCTCATCGACGACGCACGCCATCCTCAGTGGGTCGCTGCGGCGAACGCTTTCGCCCGGCGGATGGGCTCGACGACCTATATCATACTCCAGGTCCACCAGCCCGACACGCGCTGGTTCGAGAGCAACCGGCTCGCGATGCCGCAACCTGAGCAACTGGAGTCTTTCGCAAGAGACGGGATAGTGCTGCTGCCCACATGGCATCAGGTTCAGATGTTGGCCTACAATCCGAATTCTTTCGCCAGCATCGCAGTCACGACATGTATCAACGAGGCGGTGTCACGCTACGCGGGTCGTCAGGTCCGCCTCGCGAAGTTGGGAGGATCCGAGACGGATCTCATCGAGCAGCGCCTGTTGGCCACACGCGTGCTCCACGCATTCGACGCCCTTGATGCTGATGGTCTTGCTGCACTGTGCGAAGCGGCCTTTCTGAACGATCCGGAGGTCGCATCGATGCACCTAAGATTTGATGATCTCAGGACTCATCATCGTCCCTTGTGGCTAGAAAAACTCAATGCTGCTTGGCTGAAAGAAAAAATAAATCTCGAAAAATTAGCATCTCTAAATTATAGATAATCTATTCTAAGCGTTTTGCTTTGCAATGATATGCCGTTATCGATCCCAAAGGGCAAGATGTGCTTGTAACGATGCTGTCTACTTTTCTCGTGACTGACCCGCAATGCGCATAATCTTCTCAGCCTTTCTCGCGACCGTGCTCCTGGCCTACCCAGTCGCGGGTTTGATCCAGAACGGGCTCGACCCAGCGTATTGGCCCGCAGAGGTGACGCGCCCCGGGGCCTGGTTCGAGGCCCTATTCTCCGTGCGTGCCGGTGACGCGCTCGCGATGCCGTACCTCATGCTGATCGGTCGTGCGCCCGAATTCGCCAACAACGGCTGGTCGCTAGCCCCACTCCTCGCCTTCTTCCCCCTCTTGATCCTGTTCGGAGCCGAGCTGCTGCGGCGCGCCAAACCCAAACAGAAGCGGGACACCTCCGACTTGTTCGGCTCGGCCCGCTTCGCCACTGCAACCGAGCGCGGTCGGCTCCGCAACGGGCTCGAACTCGGCCGTGATCCGGAGACCGGCCGTGCCGTCCGCATCGCCGTGCAAGGCACGCTTGTCACCATCGCGCCGCCGCGCAAGGGCAAGACGTCGGGCTTGCTCATCCCCAATCTCGCTTTTCCCGAGCCGCAGGGTTGGGGTGGCCCCGCTGTCGTGTTCGATCCGAAGGGCGAGGTCTACCGCTCCGTGGCCGCACGACGCCGCTCGCTCGGGCGCCGCGTCGTCTGCCTCGATCCCATGGGCTTGGCCGGCGGCACCGACCACTGGAACCCGCTCCAGGGCCGCGACCCGGACGACGTCCTCTACCTCCAGAGTACCGCGCTGGCGCTCCTGCCCGAGGCCTCCGGTGACGGCGAGGCCTCCGCCTACTTCCGCAACCGGGCCGTCGATCTGATCACCGGTGCGCTGTTGGTCGCCCTGCGTCAGCCGCAGGCGTGCACGGTCGTGGAGGTTCAGGACTTGCTAACCGACGAGGCCCGCTTCCGCGGCCTCCTGCAGCAGTACGTCACGCACTGGCCCGAGCCCGCGGCCTACGCGGCGATCGAGATCCTAGAGGCCGATCCCAAGACCAAGGACCCGATCAAATCCACCGCCCTGCAGGCCTTCCAGTGGCTCGCCGACCGGCGCCTGCGCGACCTCGTCGGCGACTCGACCTTCCAGCTGTCCGAGCTGTCCACCGGCGCCGTCGACTTGTTCGTGGCGGTGCCGACCGAGTACAAGACTGTGCTCGCCCCGTTGCTGCGCTGGCTGTTGTCCGACCTGTTCGCCTCGGTGCGTCGCCACCGTCCGGCTGAGCGGTTGATGATCTTCGTCGACGAGGCCGCGGTACTCGGCCGGTTCGATGCGCTTCTCACCGCGGCGGGCGAGCTGCCGGGCTACGGCGCCAGCCTTTGGACGATGTGGCAGGACCGCGCCCAACTCGTCGGGCTCTACGGCGAGGCCGGAGCGGACGTGCTGCTTAACACCGCGGAGGTTGTCACCGTCTTCGACGTCCCGGCCGTCGATCCGGATGAGGCCGAGCGCTGGTCGCGGTCGATCGGCGACTACACCGCCTTCGTCGAGACCCGGACGGCCCCGACCGGCGATGCCAAGGGCACGCCGTCCACGGCCCGTGCGTCGCAGGGCGCGCGCCTGATGACCAAGGAGGCGCTGATCGCGATGCCGGGCGACGAACTCCTGGTGTTTCCCAACAGCGGCGGCCACGCGCGCCATCCGTTGCGCCTGAAGAAGACGGTCGCGCACACCGATCCGCGCTTCCGCAAGCTGATCACCTCCGTACCGCCGGTCGGCCGGACGCGGTGAACCGCATCGGATCGAGAGATCCGGACCTCAGCGTGATGGTCCGGAGCGGGTCCGCAGCCAATCCGAAGGCACGCGGGTCGTGGCATAGCCGTCGCTCGGGTGCCAGTCGCGCAGCTCAGCCACGCCGTCGGCGTCCCGCATCAACGCATAGGCGCGCCCCGCCACGAGGCGGTCCCCGCCGGATCGCCCGTCCGGCATGACCCAGGCGGCGGTCACATCCCGGTCGCCCCGCACCTCGACCCAGGAGATCGGCGTGCGGCGGTAGGCCAGGACCAGCCCGAGCAAGAGGCAGAGCGCGAGCAAGGCGTCACGGGTGAGCCGGTGCATGTGGAACGGCAGGCGCCCGCGCCAGACCGCGATGCGGCTCGCGTGGCGCGGCGCGGACCGGACGCTAGGCTCCGCCTCGTCGGAGCGGTCGCGGATCGAGAGCAGGAGCTCGCGCCGATGTTCGGGCAGGAGCTGTGCTGCGCCCTCCTCCAAGGCCGCGAACCGCTCGTGGATCGGGCGCGTCTTCAGCCGGGTGAGCGCGGCGCGGCTGTCCCGCTCGAACCCGGCCGCGGCCTCACGCGCGGCGCGGTCGGCCCGCGCGAGGCGGGCTTTCACGTCCTCAGGCGTTGCGGGCACGCTTGGCTCCCCCTGCCGGCGTCCCGGCCCGACCTGCGACCGGCGCCTCCTCGACCAGCCACAGGGCCGCCGGCTTGACCGCCTCCATCACGGCGAGGCGGAACGCGGTGAGATCGCGCAGGATCCGCCCGGCCTTGGCCTGCGAGGTCTGCTTGACCAGGCCCGCCCGGTCGAGCCGTCCGACGCCGCGCAGCTGACCGGCCGCCAACACCCCGCGCGTCTCATCCTCCAGCTCGAAGGCGCGCAGGTGCGTGACCCCCGCGTCGCCGACCACGCGCTCCAGGATCGTCGGGTCGATCGCGCCGCGCACGCCGTTGGCCACGACGAACCGGGCACCGGTCCAGTCCCGCGCGGCCTGCAGCAGCTTGCCCGCATCCGCGAGCGAGCCGGCCTCGGCGGCCACCACCACCACGAGCCCGAGTTCGATCCCGGCCTTGCCCAGCTCCGGCGCCTCGTCCCTCAGCACCCCGAGCAGGCTCGCCGAGGTGTTGGCGCCGATGTCGACGAGGGTGGGGGCCGCGACCGCGTAGAGCGCGTTGATCACCTCGTCGAGCTCGGACCGCGCGGCCTTGCCGCCGCTGGCCTCGATCGCCTCGCGCGTGGCGCGCATCTCGAAGTAGCGCACGCCGCCGGGTTCGTTGGCGGCCGTCGCGGTCTTGAACTCGGTCAGGCGATGCACCGACTCGATCTCCAGGATCGGCGCGTCCGGCACGGCCTCCGCCAGGCCGCGGGTCACGGTCGACTTGCCGACGCCGCCGGTTTCCTGGGCGACGAGGAGGACGCGAGGCATGGGTGTCAGTCCTTCTTGAACAGGTGGCTGTGCTTCTCGGCCTGCAGGTGCTGGATCTCCGCCTCGGTGAGCGGCGCATCCGCGGCCGATGGGGTTGGCCTCTCGCGATCCGGACGGAGCTCCGGTGCGAGCCGTGACGCCCGGGGGGTCGAGCCGGTCGGGGGCGGTACGGGATGCGATGAGGTCGGCCGATCTGGCCGGGCCGCCCGCGCCTCCGCCCTGGCTGCGCGGGCGGCGGCCTGCCGCCGAACGCTGGAGATGATGCCGGTGAGATTGCGCCCGGTGATCGGCTGGCCGTCGGCGGTGGTGAACCCCTGCGCCGTGAGGCCGGCCGCGACCGCATCCCAGGTCAATCCGCCGGCCTGGAGGGCGACCAGGGCGTCGAGGTGGCCGCGCACGATGTCCATCAAGCCCGTGGCGGCCCGACCGCCCGGAGCACCGGCGGTGCGGCGGCTGCCGGGGGTCGCGGCGGCGTCCCGGGCGAGGCGGCGTAGGTCGAGGCGGGGGCGCTGGGCCATGGCAATGCCCTAGCAGAGCGGGGATTGCCAGGGCGTGCAGCCGATCGCTCGAATGCCG
>NZ_JAKSXW010000035.1 GCF_022829405.1 Methylobacterium sp. J-076 | reverse complement strand
AAGCTGCTCCGCGCCCATCTCCCCGAGGATCGTCCGCGAGTCGATCTTGCTCGTCACCTGGAAGCTGATCCGGGTCGGGAAGTTCGCCTTGATCGTCCCGGTGATCACGTCCACCGACGGACGCTGCGTCGCCATGATCAGATGGATGCCCGCCGCACGCGCCATCTGTGCCAGCCGCTGGATCGCCCCCTCGATGTCCTTGCCCGCCACCATCATCAGGTCGGCCATCTCATCGACCACGATGACGATGTAGGGGAGCGGGGCGAGGTCCATCTCCTCGTCCTCGTATACCGCCTCGCCGGTCTGCCGGTCGAACCCGGTCTGGACCGTGCGCGTCAGCACCTCGCCCCGGGCCGCCGCCTCGGCGACGCGGGCGTTGTAGCCGTCGATGTTGCGCACGGCGATCTTGGCCATCTTCTTGTAGCGCTCCTCCATCTCGCGCACGGCCCACTTGAGGGCGATCACCGCCTTCTTCGGGTCAGTCACGACCGGGGAGAGGAGGTGCGGGATGCCGTCGTAGACCGACAGTTCCAGCATCTTCGGATCCACCATGATCAGCCGGCACTCCTCCGGCTTCAGCCGGTAGAGCAAGCTCAGGATCATCGTGTTGATCGCCACCGACTTGCCCGAGCCGGTGGTGCCCGCCACCAGCAGGTGCGGCATGCGGGCGAGGTCGGCGATGATCGGCTCGCCGCCGATGTTCTTGCCCAGGCACAGGGCCAGCTTGTGCTTCGTCTCCACGAAGTCCTCGGAGGCGAGGAGTTCGCGCAGGTACACCATCTCCCGGCGGGCATTGGGCAGTTCGATGCCGATGGCGTTGCGGCCGGGGACCACGGCGACGCGGGCCGAGACCGCCGACATGGACCGGGCGATGTCGTCGGCCAGGGCGATGACGCGGCTCGACTTGGTGCCCGGCGCCGGCTCCAGCTCGTAGAGGGTCACCACCGGGCCCGGCCGCACGGCCAGGATGTCGCCGCGCACGCCGAAATCACCCAGGGTGGCTTCGAGGAGCGTCGCGTTCTGCTCCAGCGCGTCGGCGGAGACGAGGCTCGCCTGGGACGGCCCGCGGGGCTCGGCCAGGAGGTCGAGGGCGGGCACTTCGTAATCCTGCCGCTCCCGCGGCGCCGGCCGGCGGGCGGGGGGCGGGCCGGCCACCGGGGCGGCCACCCGCGACGGCGCGGGGGCGGGCCGCGCCGCGGGTGCGGCCCGCGCGGGGGCTAGGTCGGGCTCGTGGTCCTCGGGCTCGTGGTCCTCGGCCTCGTCGTGGATGACGGGGGCCGGACGGCCGGGCTCCGGGCGGGCGTCCGCGTCGAAGACGGGCTCCCGCCGCCTGGGCGCGGCACGCTCGGCCTCCGGCAGGTGGTCCGCCCAGGGGAGATCCGCATCGGAGAAGGCACGGCGGGCCGCCAGCGCGGGCGAGGCGCCGTCGAGATCCTCGCCCCGGCCGGCGCGCCAGGTATCGACCCGCCCGGCGACGGAGGCGCGGGCCCGCATCAGGCCCTGCGCCAGCGCGCCGATCCCCACGAGGCCGAGGCCGGGCTCGTCGCCGTCGCCGTCGCGTCCGTCACGGCCCCGGTCGCCGACGCGGCGGACGGGATAGGGCTCGTCCGGGCTCTCCTCCTCGGCGGGGATGAAGCGGCAGGCGCCCGTCAGGCAGATGATCGCCACCGCCGCGAAGCCGAAGCCGGAGAGCGGCGCGAGGCCGGAGAACACGGCGCCGAGCAGCCGGCGGATGAGGGAGAGCAGGCCGTCGCCGGCCACGCCGCCGAGGCCGGTCGGCAGGGGCCAGCGGGCGGTGGGCGGCAGGGCGCTCGCCACCGCGCTCGCCGCGCAGAAGCCGACGATCCAGAGGACGATCCGCGCGCCGCCGCCGGGCAGGTCGCGCTCGCGCATCAGCCGCACGCCCCACAGGGCCGGCGGCAGCACGAAGGCCAGGGAGCCGAGCCCGAGGAGCTGCATGGCGAGGTCGGAGATCACCGCCCCCGGCTGGCCGAGGACGTTGTGGGCCGCCTGCTCGGTGGCGTGGTTGAGGCTCGGGTCGTCGATCGACCACGTCGCCAGCGCCACCGTCATGGCGACGGCGGCCGTGAACAGCACGAGGCCGCCGAGCTCCGTGAGACGCTTGCCCAGGAACGGGCGCACGCCGTCGACGAAGGTCTCGTAGGGCGATGCGGGACGGCGAAGCGAGCGCATGCGGGACCGGACGCAGAACGGAAGACTTAACCCCGACGCTGGCAGAGAGGGCTTAACGACCGGCTAAGGTTGAGGAAGGCTTGAGCCCGACTTCACCCTCGGTTGTGAACGCCGCCGGGCCACCGGCACCCGGGGCGCGGGCGTGCAAAACCGGTCCCGTTGTGGCACATCCCGGCCATGAACATCGACGGCAAGCCCTACCGCACCATCTTCCCCGATGCCGACGGGACCAGCGTCCAGGTCATCGACCAGACGCGCCTGCCCTTCGCCTTCGACGTGAAGCGCCTCGCCACCCTGGACGACGCGGCGGTGGCGATCCGCACCATGATCGTCCGCGGGGCGCCGCTGATCGGCGTGACCGCCGCCTACGGGCTGGCGCTCGCCATGCGCGAGGATGCCTCGCTGGAGGGGATCGACCGCGCCTGCGCGACCCTGGCGGCCACGCGGCCCACCGCCATCAACCTGCGCTGGGCCCTCGACAGGGTCTCCGCCACCCTGCGGCAGGTCGAGCCCGGCGAGCGATTCGCCCGCGCCTTCGCCGAGGCCGGGCGGATCGCGGAGGAGGATGTGGCGAGCTGCCGGGCGATCGGCGCCCATGGCGGCCGGCTGATCGCCGACCTGCACAAGGCGAAGGGCCGGCCGATCACCGTGCTCACCCATTGCAACGCCGGCTGGCTCGCCACCGTCGATTGGGGCACGGCCCTCGCCCCGGTCTACGACGCCCACGGGAACGGCGTGCCAGTGCATGTGCTGGTGGACGAGACGCGCCCGCGCAACCAGGGGGCGGCGCTCACCGCCTTCGAGCTGAACGGCCACGGGGTGCCGCACACGGTGATCGCCGACAATGCCGGCGGCCACCTGATGCAACACGGCAAGGTCGACCTGTGCATCGTCGGCTCGGACCGCACCACCGCCGAGGGCGACGTGTGCAACAAGATCGGCACCTACCTGAAGGCCCTGGCGGCCCGGGACACCGGCGTGCCGTTCTACGCCGCCCTGCCCTTCTCGACGATCGACTGGACCCTGCGCGACGGCGTCGCCGAGATCCCGATCGAGGAGCGCGATGCCCGCGAGGTGACGCACCTCACCGGGCGCACGGAGGATGGCGGCTTCGCCACCGTGCAGGTCGTCTCCCCCGGCAGCCCCGTGGCCAACCCGGCCTTCGATGTGACGCCGGCCCGGCTCGTCACCGGCATCATCACCGAGCGCGGCGTGTGCGAGGCGCATGCCGAGGGGCTGCTCGGCCTCTATCCCGAGCGGCGCCGGGCGGCCTGAGCCGGCCGCCCCGTCCCGGCGTCAGTCCCGGGGCGGCACCGCCCAGGACGGGGCGATGACGTATTCCTTCGGCCGCTTGCGCTCGCCGAGGCGGCCCTCGGAATACTGGTCGTGGTAATAGTCGAAGCCGGTGAAGCCGAAGCCGCCGCCGTTCATCACCTGCGCCACGGGCACCGCCGGCCGCGCGAGGTCCGGGCGGGAGGCCGGGGCCACCGGGCCGAGGACCGTCCCTTCGAGGACCGAGGGGCCGTCCGGCGCCACGAAGACGAAGCCCTCCGGCCGCGACGGCACGGGGACCGTCTGGGCCGAGGCGCCGCCCGCCACGGCGGCGGGCCCGAGGATGGCGGCGGCGATCAGCGACTTGCGCAGGGTCGAAGGGCTCACGCGGGGCTCCGTCACTGTCTGTCTTGCACTGTCTGTCTCGGGACGATCCTAGCACGCTCCGGCGGGCGGGCGCAGGCGCCGCCGGCCGATTCCGGTGCGATCAGCCGCGGGATTGCAGCACCACCTGGGGTGCCGCCGGGACCGGCCGGCAGCCGGTGGTGAAGGCGTTCAGCGGCAGCGGCCGCGACGCGCAGGCATAGACGTCCGACGGGCCGGGCGCGGGCACCGGATCCCGCGCGATGATGGGGTTGGGCGCACAGGCCGAGGCGGCGGCGGCGAGCAGCAGGGCGGCGATGGTGGTCAGACGGCGCATGCGGCTCTCGGAACGCGGGACGGGAGACCCCCGCCCGGACCCTGCGCAGGCCCGCAGCCCCTGACAAGCGGACTCGCCCGCCGGGACGACCCTTTGGCGCCCCCTGTCGCCCGGCGGCAACAATCGGAGGGCGCATCGCCGGCGTTTCTGCGCGACGGGAGGGAATCTCCCGCCCCCGCCCCCGCCCTGCGTGCCTCTGCGAGGACTCGCCCTTCGGTGAGCGCGCCCGGCCCGGGCCTCACTGGGTGATGCGCGCCACCCGCAGCGCCTGGTCGAACATCGCGCTGAGGGCGTTGTTGATGTCGGTCGGCGTGTTGGCCGTATAGAAATAGCCCGGCGAGGCGCACGACTTGAGCGGCGTCGCGAGGGTCGGGCTGAAGCCGTTGACGCGGTTGTTCTCCCACGCGATCCCGCCGCTGTTGTTGACGAAGGTGATCTGATTGTAGGGGATGTACAGGACCGAGATCGTGGCGCCCGCGGTCTTGAGGGCGGAGCAGGTGGTGGGGTCGATCTGGGCCGGCTGCGAGCCGTCCCACCACGCGTTGCCGTAGCCTGTGAACTTCGACGGGTTGCCGGGGTAGGCGTACTTGCCCCCCACCGACGTGAAGAAGTGCTGGCTGTTCTGCATGCCGTCGGTGATGAGGAAGACGAACGGCTTCGGCTTGGCGGTGGTGGAGCCGTCGCCGTAATTCGAGATGAGCGCCTGCATCTGCGGCATCGCCGCCTCGAAATGGGTGCCGCCGCTGCCGGTCCCGGTGCTCGGATCGTTGTTGGTGTAGAGCTGGGTCGCGCCGGTATCGAGCAGGTTCGTGAAGGCGAGGGGCCAAGTCTGGCTGCACTGCGCCGCGAGGTTGAGGGTGGCCATGGTGCTGGTCAACCCCGCCAGCGTCGCGAGCTGGTCGATGAACGGGTAGATGCCGACCCGGTACTGGTTCGGCACCACCGGCGCCGAGGCCCGCTGGATCAGGTTGCAGACCGCCGTGTTCACCGCGTCCGACCGGAGCTGGATCTTGCCGGCCGCCAGGGTCCAGCCGTTATAGCCGGGGAAGTGGCAGGCGAACTGGC
This sequence comes from Methylobacterium sp. J-076, assembly GCF_022829405.1. Classification (GTDB taxonomy): domain Bacteria; phylum Pseudomonadota; class Alphaproteobacteria; order Rhizobiales; family Beijerinckiaceae; genus Methylobacterium. The sequence continues at coordinate 31,699 of NZ_JAKSXW010000035.1, read as the reverse complement.
AACCCTGCTGGTAGTCCGACCACATGTCGGTGTTCTTCGCGGCGAGGGCGGCCATGGCGCTCGCCGTCGCCGGCAGGCCCATCGAGCCGGACACATCGACCATCAGGTAGAAGTCGAGGTAGCTCGGCAGGTCCACCGAGGCGGTGACGGTGTTGGTGAGCGCCGTCGTCGGCGACCGGAATATCTTGCCGAAGTTGTTCTGGACCGTCGCGGTGTAGACCACGGTCGAGGTCAGGGTCTGGCCGGCGCGCGTCACCACCGGCGTCTGGAGCGCCACGGTGGTGTAGGGGACCTTGCCGGCGTTGACGCTGAACGAGTTGACGGCCTGCTGGACGCCCGCGGCGATGCCGTTCTGCGTGACGTTGGTCTGGCCCGGGTTGGCGCCGATATAGGCCTTGGCGGTCACGACGGCGGCCAGGGCGGCGGCGTCGGCGGCGGCGTTGAGCTTCGTCTTCGCGGTGATCGCCGAGCCGTAATCCACCCCGAGGCCGATGAGGCCGACGAGGGGAATCAGGCTCAGGCCGAAGATGATGCTGATGTTGCCGCCCCGGGCCCGCGCGAGGGCGGCCCCCCGGGCGGCGGCGCGGCGGGCGCGGGTCAGTATCCGGGACATTTGCTGGCGATCCCGTCGCTGTTGGTGGTGTCGTAGTTCACGAGGGTGGCGTAGCGCGGCTGCACGTAGGCGCTCCGGGAGATCTTGATCTCGGGGACGAAGCTCGAGCCGAAGGTCGGCGTGTACTTGAACACCACGTCGATCACGATGAGGGAGGCGGGGCCGAACACCGAGCGCGGCAGGGTCGTCGGGCTCGGCGGCGCGGTGTTGTCGGCGGGAAGCTGCGGCGTCGTGCAGGGCCGGTAGGCGATGCCGTAGGGCTGGGCCGTGCCGACGGTCGTCCAGACGACGCTGGCGGTGTAGCAGGCGCTCTGGTCGGTGGGGTCGTTGCAGGTGGCGGTGGTCTTGGTGAAGGCGATGCTCGCGTAGTTGATCGAGATGTCCTGCCACCAGGAGACGTTCCGGCGCTTGGCGTCGCCCATCAGGAACGGGAAGATCACCAGCGCCGCGTCGGTGCTGAAATGCAGGTCGGCGGCGGTGACGGTGGCCACCGACGCGTTGGCGGGCGGCTTGGCCTGCGAGATCATCTGGCTGATCGAGCGCGCCAGCTGCCCGACCTTGCGGCTCGCATTGATGTAGAGGACGATCTGGGTCCCAGCGAGCAGCAGCGTCAGCAGGATCGGGAGGATCACGGCGAACTCGATCGCCGCGACGCCGCGCTCCGCCCCGCCGAAGCGGCGCAGCAGGGGGCCGGCGAAGGCCGGGACGGCGGCGGCCCGGCCCATCAGTACTGCTCGTTCCGGAAGGCCGCCGTCGCGATCGCGAGGTAGGCCGCCTTGCCGTTGAAGGTCGCGCCGCCGCTCAGCATGGCGGCGAAGCCGGAGGGCAGGAAGGTGATCGGGTAGATCACCTGCAGGTACTGGAAGTCGCCCTGGGCGCCGAGGCTGAACTGGCCCGCGCCGGGCGACAGGGCCGGGATCGACAGCCCGCTCTGGTCGGCTTTCACGTAGGCGTAATAGCCGGCCGGCTGGGCGCCCTGCGTGACCGTGTAGAGGTTGATGACGAGGTTGGCGCACTGGATGCCGGGGGGCAGCCGGCTGCACAGGCTCTGCGTGAAGGTGCCGAGGGTGGCGGAGTTCGTCTGCGCCGAGCCGGTCAGGATGTCGCGCGCGGCGGCGTTCGTCGCGTAGTCCACCGCCTGAGTAATATAAAGAATCGCGCCGGCCAGCATGACGAATAGCGTCGTCAGGATGAAGAGCGTACCGACGAGTGCGAATTCAACAGCAGCAGCGCCACGACGGTCGCCAAGGAAATCTGCCGGCTTGGCCATGGCGGGGTTTTAGCGGCGAGAGCTTAAATCCTTGATAATTGGATTGCCCACACCGGCTCACATTCGCTGGAGCGGGGGCGCCCCGGTCAAGTCCCGTAGCTCTGCACCAGCGAGCCGGCGACCAGCCCCCACCCGTCCACGAGGACGAAGAAGATCAGCTTGAAGGGCAGGGCGACCGTGGCGGGGGGCACCATCATCATGCCCACCGCCATCAGCACCGAGGCCACCACGAGGTCGATGATCAGGAACGGGATGAACAGCAGGAACCCGATCTCGAAGGCCCGCCGCAGCTCGGAGATCATGAAGGCGGGGGTGACGATCTCCAGCCCGACCTGCTCGGGCCCCTTGGGCACCGGCACCTTGGCGAGGTCGAGGAACAGCTTCAGGTCCTTCTCGCGCACGTTCTTCAGCATGAACGCCTTGAACGGGCCGGAGGCGCGCTCGAACGCCTGCGCCTGCGTGATCCGGCCGGCCACCAGGGGCTCGATGCCGGCGGTGTAGGCCTCCCGGCCCGTGGGGGCCATGACGAAGGCGGTGAGGAACAGGGCGAGGCTGATGATCACCGCCGTGGGCGGGGCGGTCTGCGTGCCCAGGGCCGAGCGCAGGATCGACAGCACCACGACGATCCGGGTGAAGGCCGTGGCCATCACCAGCACCGAGGGCGCCACCGCCAGCACGGTGATGAGGGCCACGAGCTGCAGGGCGCGCTCGGTGGTGCCGCCCGCGCCGAGGTCGACGGTCAGGCTCTGGGCGGCGGCCGGGCCGGCCAGGAGCAGGGCGGCCGGGAGGGCGGCCAAGAGGGCGGCGGGCAGGCCGACGGGCAGGACGGGGCGACGGGTCATCGGGGTGTCGCGGCCGGGCCGATGCCGGCCCTCCGCGCCTCAAGGTTCTGCCACACCAGAAGGGCCGGCAGGCCCAGCACCACGTCCGGCACGCGCTTGGCCAGGGAGAGGGCGAGCGCCGTCCCGCTGTCGATCCCGAACAGGCCGCAGACCAGCACGAAGCCCCCCTCCTGCACCCCGAGCCCGCTCGGGATCAGGAAGGCGGCGGCCTTGATCGCCTGCCCGAGGGCCTCGATCACCACCACCTCCGACAGCCCGACCGGGTGGTCGCCGATGCAGGCGAGGACGATCGCCACCTCGGCGACCCCGAACAGCCACGCCAGGGCGTGCAGCCCGAAGGACTGGGCGAGGTAGCCGCGCCTTCCCCGGCCCCAGACGGCGTCGAGGGCTCCCTGGACCTGGGGCCGCGGCGCGGGCTGGATCTCGGCCTCGCGGACGAAACGCCGGCCGAGGGCGGCGACCTTCTCCTCCAGCACGCGCACCAGCCCGGTGCGCTGGAGGGCGAAGAACCCCACGAGCAGCAGGGCGGCCACCGCCAGGGTCCGGCCGGTCCAATTCGCCAGCTCCGCCGCCGCCGCGCCCTCGACCTGGCCGAGCAGCAGGGCGCCCAGGCCCGCGAACAGGGCGAGCGTCCCCACCTGGAACAGCATGTCCGCCAGCACCGAGGCCGCCGCGAGGGCGCCGGGCACGGCCCAGAAGGTCAGGAGCCGGCCGCCGAGCACGTCGCCCCCCACCGAGGCCACCGGCAGCAGCACGTTGATGCCCTCGCGCACGAAGCGCAGGACGAGGCAGGACGAGGCCGGCGCCGCGCTCAGCCCCTCGAGCAGCCGCGCCCAGGCGACGCCGCAGACGAGGATCGCCGAGGCCCGGGCCAGCACGACGGCGGCGAGCCCGAGGAAGCCGATCTTCCCGAAGGCCGCCGCCACGGCGGCGAGGTCGTTCGTCGCCACCAGCCATCCGGCGAGGCCCAGCCCCACCAGTGTGCCGGCCAGCGGCAGCCGGCGCAGGACCGCATGGCCGATGCGGGCCCGGCGCGACCGGTTCGGAGCGAAATCCAAGGGCGGGGCGTCCTCGGCCGTGGCAGTCAGGGGATGCGGGGCGAGTCGTCGCCCCCTTCGTCGGGATTCGGGCTTCCGGCTAGACCGGCAATGGGGCCGAATTCGGGGAGGAGCGCCGCCCGGGCGCCCTCGCGCCCCGCCGCGGGATCGAGGAGCAGGACGCGGCCCGCGGCGAGGCTCGCCCCGGTGGCCACCGCCACCGCCCGCTTGGGGCAGGGGCCGAGACAGCCCGTCTCGATCACGCAGAGCTTGCGCCCCTTGCCCTTCCCCCCGCCCCCGGTGGGCAGGAGGTCGGCATAGGCGTCCTTCAGGAGCTTGCGGACGGCCTTCGCGGGCAGGCCCTGCCGCTTGGCGCATTTGGCGCAGACCACGGCGAGGCCGCCGAACTTGGACTTCGCCATGCGGACGGGCTTGGGGCCGGAGGGGGCCACGCCGGCCCGTCGTGCGTCTGTCGTCATCGTCCTGCGATCATGGCCGGGAAGGGCGCGTGCCCCCCGTCGCGGTGGGGGCGAGCCCGGACCGCGGCTTTAGGCGCCTGCCCGGGGCAGCGCAACGTCCGAGGGGGATGCCTTAAAAAGGGCCGAAAAGAGCGGGATCCCGATACGGCGCACGGGCCGTCCTCGGCCGGTTTGTCCCGAGGGGCGCCGGCGTCAACCGGGAAAAGCGAGCGGATGAGCTTGGACGACGTCAAGGAGGCATTGAAGGAGGACTCGCGCGAGGGTGAACTCGTCGCCTTCGTCCCGCCGACGATGACCGACCTGCGCCGCGAGGCGGAGACGATCCAGCCCATCCCGCCGAAGCGCGGCCCCCTGGCCCTGCTCCGCTCCGCGGGCACGCGCATGGACTGGCGCCGCCTGCCCGGCCTGCGCCCGGCGCAGGAGGAGAAGCCCCTGAGCTATGCGGGGCAGCTGTTCCGCCGCATCGGCCTGTTCGTGCTGCTGCCGACGGCGGTGGTCGCCGTCTACCTCTTCGCCATCGCCTCCGATCAGTACGTCGCCTCCGCCCAGTTCGCGGTGCGCGGCAACGTCGAGCCGATGGAGCATGCGAGCCTCGGCCAGTTCACCGCGCTGATCCAGAAGCACAACAGCCAGGACGGCTACATCGTCCGCGACTACATCCAGAGCCAGGCCATGGTCGAGGAGCTGGAGCGGAGCATCCACATCTCGCGGATGTTCTCCCGGCCGGAGGCGGACTTCTGGGCCCGGTTCGACCCCCGCGACCCGGTCGAGGAGCTGACCAAGTACTGGCGCAAGCAGGTGAGCGCCGACATCGACGCGATCTCGGGCGTGATCCGCCTGAACGTGCGCGCCTTCACCCCGCAGGACGCGTTCACCATCGCCCGCGAGGTGGTGGCCCGCTCCGAGGTGCTGATCAACGACATCTCGAAGCGCGCCCAGGCCGACATGGTGGCCCAGGCCAAGGCGGATGCGGCCACCGCCGAGGACCGGCTGCGCAAGGCGCACCTCGCCGTCCAGACCTTCCGCAACAAGTGGGGCCTGATCGACCCGGTCAAGACGGCCGAGGGCACGCTGACGACGCTGACCCTGCTCCGCAAGGAGAAGATCAAGCTCGACGGCGACCTCCAGGTGCTGCGCAGCTCGAACCTCGACGAGCGGTCCCGCTCGATCCAGACGCTGGTGGCGCAGGTCGCCGCCCTCGACCAGCAGATGAAGATCCTGCAGGACGAGATGACCAGCAGCGGCCCCACCGCGGACGGCCAGCAGAACCTGACCGAGGCGCTGCTCGCCTACGAAGGGCTGGTCGTGGAGCGCACCATCGCCGAGAAGCTCGAGGAATCCGCCCACGTCCTCTACGACCGGGCGCGGATCTCGGCCGCGAAGCAGCAGATCTTCCTGGCGACCTTCGAGCGGCCGGTCCTGCCCACGGAATCGCTCTACCCGGAGCGCGGGCGCACCATCTTCGTGATGCTGTTCTGCTTCATCGTGATGTGGAGCTCCTTCACCCTGGTCAAGGCCGGCATCCGGGACCAGCGCAGCTGAGCCCGGCGCGGCGGATACCGTTTTCCGGCGGCCTGATTTAGAGGGAGGGGACCATGTCCGCTGCCCCGGCCACCCCCTCCCACCCCATGTCGGATTTCTCAGCCCTCATCGCCAAGGCGATCGACCCCGCGATGTCGCGGCAGGAGCGCGAGGGCGTGTACAAGCTGGTGCGGGAGGCCGTCCTGAGGCTGCAGGAGCGGGACGGGCTCGACCCCGCCGACCACCGCGCCGCCTTCCGCCGCCATCTGGTGGAGGAGACGATCCGCGACATCGAGAGCGACGTGGCGCGCTTCGAATCCCTGCGCAAGCTCGACGAGGCCTTCGCCGCCCAGGCGAAGGAGCACAAGGCGCAGTCCTCCGGGCGGCGCTAGCGCGGTGACGCACTCACTCCGTTCATGCGTCCCTGCCCTGGCTTCTTGTGTTGGCATCGATTTTTCCAGACACGGCTGACGCCGTCGTCTGGATCGATGCACCAGGGCGTTTTCCGCACACCTTGGATCGGGTGGTCCCGCGGCCCCGCGCGGGTCCCCTCCCCCCTGTGGGGAGGAGAGCCCCACGATCCGGCATTGTCAGAGAACGCGCTCGGTCCGCCCGGGACCGTTCCGCGGGACAGGGAGCGGGCCGCCCTCCCGGGCGTGGCCGCCCGCCGGCTCACCCGACCGCCGCGCCCGCCCGGGCATGGCCCGGCTCGGCCACGTCGAGGCCCGACGCCACGTAGTCGTTGAGCTTGTTGCGCAGGGTGCGGATCGAGATCCCGAGGATCTTGGCCGCATGGGTGCGGTTGCCGAGGCAATGGTCGAGGGTGTCGAGGATCAGGTCGCACTCGACCTGGGCCACGGTGCGCCCGACGAGCCCCCGCGTCACCGCCTCCGCGGCCTGGGCCGCGCGGGCCACGGGGCCGTCCGCGGCCAACGTCTCCCCCTCGGGGGTGAGGACCGCCTCGGGGCCGATCTCGGAGCCGGAGGCGAGGAGGACCGCCCGGTGGAGGGTGTTCTCCAGCTCGCGGACGTTGCCGCGCCAGGGGTTCTTCAGCATCAGCGCCTGCGCCGGGGCCGAGAGGGGCCGCGCGGGCAGCCCGTTGGATTCGGCGTAGCGCCGGGCGAAATGGGCGGCGAGTTCGAGGATGTCGGCGGGGCGCTCGCGCAGGGGCGGCAGGCGCAGGGAGACGACGTTGAGCCGGTAGAGCAGATCCTCCCGGAACGTGCCCTTGCGGACCTCCTCGGCGAGGTTGCGGTTGGAGGTGGCGAGCACGCGGATGTCGACCCTGACCGGGGCGGTGCCGCCGACCCGGTCGATCACCCGCTCCTGCAGCGCCCTGAGGAGCTTCGCCTGCAGGCGCACGTCCATCTCGGAGATCTCGTCGAGGAGGAGCGTGCCGCCGTGGGCCTCCTCGAACCGGCCGATCCGCCGGGCGATGGCCCCGGTGAAGGCCCCCTTCTCGTGGCCGAACAGCTCCGATTCGAGCAGGGCCTCGGGGATCGCGGCGCAGTTCACGCTCACGAAGGGCTTGGCGGCCCGGTTCGACTTGGCGTGCAGGTAGCGGGCGAGCACCTCCTTGCCGGTGCCGCTCTCGCCGGTGATCAGCACCGAGGCCTCCGCCCGGGCGACCTGCTCGGCGAGCTTGACCACCCGCTCCATCGCCGGATCGCGCCAGACGAAGGGCGTGCGGTCGGCGGCCACCGCCTCCAGCACCGCGGCGATCAGCTCCGGGTCCGGCGGCAGGGGGATGTAGTCCCGCGCGCCGGCCCGGATCGCGGCCACCGCGGCGCCCGCGTCGGTGGAGACGCCGCAGGCGACGACGGGCGTGCGGATCCGCTCGGCCTCCAGGGCCCCGATCAGCGCCGCGATCGGCTGCCCCACATCGACCATCACGAGGTCGGCGCCCTTGGCCCGCAGGACGTTGAGCCCCTGGGGCACCCCGTCGGCCTGGGTGACGGAGGCGCCCCGGGACATGGCGATCTTGGAGGCGGTGATCAGCTCGCCGTTGAGCCGCCCGATCATCAGCAGCCGCATGGTCTCATTCCTCTCGCACGGTCACGTTTCGGGGGGATCGCGGGGGCAGAGCCCCGCACCCGCCGGAGGGCTCGCCCCCCGGACACCCGGCTCATTCGCCCTTGACGATCTCGGTCATCGTCACGCCCAGCCGGTCCTCGACGAGGACCACCTCGCCGCGGGCGACCAAGCGGTTGTTCACGTAGACGTCGATGGCCTCGCCGACCTTGCGGTCGAGTTCCAGCACCGTGCCGGGGCCGAGGCGCAGCAGGTCGCCGATGGGCATCCGCGCGGCGCCGAGCACCGCCGAGACCATCACCGGCACGTCGAACAGCTGTTCGAGGTCGGCGGCGGTCTTGGGGCTGGTCGGCGCGTCGCGGATCGATTCGGGGGTGAAGTCGGCCTCGGCGTCGCCGAGCTGGGGCAGGTTGAAGTCGTCGGACATGGGCGCTCGGCGCTAGGCGAGGGAGGGGAGGCCGAGGGCCTCGGCGACGGCGGCCTCGATGCGGGCGCGCTCGCGCACGACGCCGCCATCGGCCCATTCGATCCGGGCGTCGCCCGGCAGCGTGTCGGGGTCGCCCAGCACGACGAGGCGGCCCTCGAAGCCGCGCTCGCGGGCGAGCCGCTTCACCAGGGCCTCGGCGTCGTCCACGAGGCTCTCGTGGACCCGCACCACGAGGTGGGGCACCCCGCGCAGGTGCTGCAGGGCGCTGCGGGCGGCCTCGCCGATCCCCAGGAGCGGCTGCGCGTCGAGGGCCTCCCCCGCGACCTTGCGGGCGATCAGCATGGCGAGCTCCACGGCCTGGGCCTCCCGCTCGGCCTCCCGGGCGTCGGCGGCGGCCAGCAGGCCGGCGGCGGAGAGGGCGAGGCGGGTCATGGCGTCGGCGAGCCGCGCCTGGGCCTGCCCCTCCGCCTGGACGCGGCCGTCCTGCACCCCCCGGGCGTGGGCGGCCTGCTCGGCGAGGACCACCTCCTCGGCGGCCCGCATCGCCTCCGCGCTCGGCTTCGGCCGGCGGAAGTCGGTGTCGAACAGGAACGGCGTGGTCTGGCGGGCGGCGCTCAATAGACCAGCTCCTCCTCGGCGCTGTTCTTGGCGATCATGATCTCGCCCTTCTCGGCGAGGTCCTTGGCGGTCTCGGTCATCTTGGCCTGGGCCTCATCGACCTCCTTGAGCCGCACGGGGCCGAGCGCCTGCATCTCGTCGGTGAGGTTCTTGGCGGCGCGGGTCGACATCTGCGCCATGAAGAAGGCCCGCGTGCGCTCGTTGGCGCCCTTCAGGGCCCGGCACAGGGTGTCGGAGTCGATCTTGCGCATCAGCGTCTGCACGCTGCCCGGATCGAGCTTCAGCAGGTCCTCGAAGGTGAACATCAGCTCGCGGATGCGCTTGGCCGAGCCGCGGTTGGCCTGGTCCAGGGCGGCGAGGAAGCGCCCCTCGGTCTGCCGGTCGAAGGCGTTGAACACGTCGGCCATCATCTCGTGGGCGTCCCGGCGCTGGGTCTGGGCGATGGTCGAGACGAACTCGACGCGCAGGGTCTCCTCGATGTGGCGCAGGGCCTCCTTCTGCACGGTCTCCATCCGCAGCATCCGGTTGAGGACGTCAATGGCGAAGTCCTCCGGCAGGATGGTGAGCACCTTGGCGGCGTAGTCCGCCCGCACCCGGGAGAGCACCACCGCGACGGTCTGCGGGTACTCGTTGCGCAGGAACGAGGCGAGGATCTCGGGATCGACCTGGGCGATGGACGCCCAGACCCGCTTGCCCGACGCGCCCTTGATCTCGGCCATGATCAGCGAAACCTGCTCGGACGGGAAGATCTTGAGGAGCAGCGCCTCCGTCCGCTCGAAGTTCGAGGAGATGCCGCCGCTGTTGCCAAGCTTCGTCACGAACTCGATGATCAGCTTCTCGACCGTCCCCACCTCGAGGGCGCCGAGCTGCACCATCGCGGCGCTGACCTTCTTGACCTCCTCCTCCTCGAGGGCCTGCCAGATCGGCGCGCCCTCCTCCTCGCCGAGCATGAGCAGCAGCGCGGCCGCGCGCTGCGGGCCCGGGAGCTGCATCAAGTCCTTGTCGCCCGCTTGTGCCTGAACGCCGCTACCCGCCGCCATCGCCCGCCCTCAGCTCCCGCTCAATCCTCGTGGATCCACGAGCGCAGCACCTCGACCGTCTCGGCCGGGCTTGCGCGCACCATGTCGACCACGCGTTGCACCGTCTCGGCCTGCACCTGGCCGTTGATCTTGGCGAATTCCATCAGCCGCGCGGCGGGACTGTCCCGGTCCACCACGGTCATCGTGCCGCCGCCCGGCCCGGCCAGGGTGATCGTCGCCCCGGCGGGCAGGCCCTCGACGCCCACGACCGTCGCGCCGGTCCCGTCGGCGATCGGCGCCAGCACCTGCTTCACCAGCGGCCGCACCACGGTCATCAGGACGATGAGCGTCAGCAGTGCCAGGACGCCGAGTTCGCCCAGCCGCATCACGTCCTCCTTGGAGGGGGACAGGAGGGACTGGACCAGGCCCGGCTCGTCGAACTGCGCCGACCCGGCCGGCCCTTCGGCGAAGCGCAGGTTCACCACCTCGATCTGGTCGCCGCGGGCCTTGTCGAAGCCCACCGCGCTGCGCACCAGGGCGGTGATCCGCTCGATCTCCGCGGGCTGGCGGGGGGCGTAGGTCTGCTTGCCGTCGGCCCCCGTGGCGTAGACGCCGTCCACCACCACCGCCACCGAGAGCCGCTTAAGCCGGCCGCCCTCGGCGACCTCGGTCTTGGTGACCCGGGAGATCTCGTAGTTCGTGGTCTCCTCGTTCTTGTTGGTGGCGTCCTTCTGCGCGGCGGCCTTCTCGCCGCCATTCGCCCCCGGCAGCTCGTTGCCGACGCTGGTCGGCCCGCCCTCGGGGCTGCCGGTGAGGGAGGATTCGGTGCGGGTCTGGCTGGAGCGGACCACCCGGCTTTCCGGGTCGAAGGTCTCGGAGCGGCTCTCGATCCGGTTGAGGTCGAGTTCGGCGTTCACCTGCACCCGCGCCCGGCCGGGGCCGACGATGCCGGCCACCACGTCCTCGATCTGCGCGCGCAGGCGCTTCTCCAGGCCGACCTGCCGGTCCTCCAGGGCCGCCGCGCCCTCCTGGTCGGCGCCGCGGGCGCCGTCGGCCAGCAGCCGCCCGCGCTCGTCCACGATGGAGACCCGGTCGGGGCGCAGCCCCTCCACCGCCGAGGCGGCGAGGTGGCGGATCGCCCGCACCTGCCCCGGATCGAGGTCGCCCATCAGCTTGAGGACGATGGCCGCCGAGGGCGTCTCCCGGTCGCGCTCGAACAGGCGCCGCTCCGGCAGGACGAGGTGGACCCGGGCCGCCTGGACCCGGCCGATGGCCCGGATCGAGCGGGCCAGCTCCCCTTCGAGGGCGCGCAGGTGGTTCACGTTCTGGACGAAGTTGGTGGAGGAGAACGCGTCCCCCTTGTCGAAGATCTCGTAGCCGACGCCCCCCTGGGCGGGCAGGCCCTTGCCGGCGAGGTCCATGCGCAGGCGCGGCAGGTCGGCCCGGGGGGCCAGGATCGTCTGGCCCGTGTCGCCCTTGGTCTCGTAGCGGATGCCGCGGGCATCGAGGTCGCGGATGACGGCGGCCGAATCCTGCATCGACAGGTCGGAGAACAGCACGCCCATGTCCGGCCGCGAGACGCGCAGGATGAGGAAGGCGAAGAAGCCGATGAGGGTCAGCGTCACGGCCGCCATCGCGGCGAGCCGGGCCGGGCCGAGCTTCGTAACGAGATCGATGATCGGCTTCACGGGGGGGACGCTCGGGACGCGGGTGGACCCGGAAGGGGGCCACTCGGCAGAAATTGCCCGGCTTGTGGTTAGCGACCCGTTAATGCCGGCGCGTTCATCCCTCGCATGCGAAAGCCGCGCCGGGGGGAAACCGGGCGCGGCTCGGGGTCGGCGGGGGCGATTCGGGGGACGGCTGCCAGGTCCGGCGGGCACGTCCCGCCGCCGTCAGTGCCGGTAGTGCTGGATGCGCGTGGTGCGCAGGCCGGCGAGGCCGTGCTGGTCGATGGAGAACTGCCAGCTCAGGAATTCCTCGGTGGTCAGCGTGTACCGCTTGCACGCCTCTTCCAGGCTGAGGAGGCCGCCGCGCACGGCGGCGACGACTTCCGCCTTCCGGCGGATCACCCACCGCCGGGTGGTCGGCGGAGGCAGGTCCGCGATGGTCAGGGGACTGCCGTCGGGCCCGATCACGTATTTCACTCTCGGGCGGTGGGGTTCGGTCATGATACGCTCTACACTCGACTAACCCGTCGAGGGATGAAGCTACTTGCGCCCACCTAAGAGATGGTGAAGCGGATCGCTCGGATGTGATTCGTCATGAACCGCTTGTGGACAACCCGATCTGCTGGACGCTCGACAGGGGCACCTTCTGCGAGCCGACAGAGAGCATCGGCGTGCTTCCGCTGAGATCGACTTCGGTGACCGTTCCGGTCACGCTCGTATCGACGGCAATGTTGGCACCCGTGGCGTCGGTGGCCGCGACCTTGAGGGAATAGGTGCCGTCCGCCGAGGTGATCCCCGCCGAGGTCTTGCCGTTCCACGTGAAGTTCTGGCTGCCCGCCTTGAGCGAGGTCGTCTGGGTGGCGACCACGTTGCCCTTGGCGTCGCTGATCGTGACCACGGCCTTGGTCGCCGCCCGGGCGGGGTCGAGGGACCACGTCGCCGAGCCGTCCTGGAGCTGGGCCGAGGTGCCGTCCGTGGTGACGGTCTTGCCGATGTAGCTCGTGGCCGAGGCCGAACTCGCCGACTTCGACGCGGTGAGGATGCTGTCGAGCCGATCGTTCGTCTTGAGCTGCTGCTCGACGCCCGCGAACTCCACCAGTTGCTGGGTGAACTGGTTGGTATCCATCGGGTCGAGGGGGTTCTGGTTCTTGAGCTGCGTCGTCAGCAGGGTCAGGAACTGGGTGAAGTTGCTCGCCAGCCCGGTCGCCCCGGTCGAGGAACTCGACGACGAGGACGACGAGGAGCTGCTGTTCACCAGGCTCGAAATGCCCGCGGTCATGGGGTGGTCTCCTGGAAAGGGGGAACGGGGTCGCGGGCCATGGCCGCGCCTCAGATTCGGATGTCGAGGCCGCCGTAGCCGCGCAGCCTCTGCACGGGGGCGGCCTCGGCCGGGGTGTCGGTGCGGCCGGCGGCCCAGGGGGCGTTCGGCCGCCCCTCGCCCCCGCCGGGTTGGCCGCCCCCCTGCCCGCCGGCCTGGCCGTCGCCGCGCAGGGACAGGTTGATGCCGCCGGCGCTCGGATCGAGCCCCGCCTGGGTCAGCGCCTGCTGGAGCTGGCCGGCGTCGCGCTGGAGCAGGGCGAGGGTGTCGGGCCGGTCGACCACGAGGTGCGTCGCCACCGTGCCGCGGGCCTTGTCGATCTCGAGCTTCACGTCGATCCGCCCGAGCTCGACGGGGTCGAGCCGGATCTGGAATTCGCTGGAACCGGCGAGCGAGCGCAGGCCGATCGTCATCGGCACCTGCCCGACCGGGATGGGCGGCGGCGCTGGCGCCGCCGCCGGGGCGGCATGGACCGGAGCCGCCGGGGCGGCCGTCGATCCCTGCGTCACGCCCTGGGTCGGCGCCGCCGCAGGCGCGGTGTCGGCGGCGGCGGCTTGCGTGCCGGCCTGGGTGGCATCCCCGAGGGCGGCGAGGAAGTCCCCCGCCCCGTCGGCCTTGCCGTCGGCGGGGGCGGATCCGGATGCGGATGCGGAATCCCCCGTCCCGGCGGCGGACGGCGTTCCGTCCGGCTCCGCTGCGGTGCCGGGCGGGATGGCGGCCTTCGGGAGGCCGGCGGCGACGGCGCCCGTCTCGGCCGTATCGGCGGCGCCGGACGGGGGCGCCGAGGCCTGCGCCGGGGCCGGCTGGATCGGCAGCACCGGGGCCGGGGGGGCCACCGCGGTGGTCTCGGCCTTGACCGAGATTTCGCCGGCCGGAGGGGACTCGTCGGCGGGCTTGGCCTTCTTGGCCGCATCCGCGGCGGGCGCGTCGGCCCCGGCCGGCTTGTCGCCCTCACCGCCTTGGGTCTTGTCGCCGGCAGCCTTCCCCCCGGGCGGGGCGGATGCGGCGTCGGCCGGGCGGGAGGCCACCTTCCGGTCCTGAGGGGACGCGTCGCGGCTCTCGGGGGCCTGCCCGTCCCGGGTCCGGTCGGCCTGGCGATCCGCGGCCTCCGTCCGGTCCGTGCTCCGGCGATCCTGCGCCGCGTCGGCCCGGGTTTCCGCCTTGGCCCGGGTGTCCGCCCTGGCCAGCATGTCATCGAAACGCGCGGGTTTCGGATCGGCCGCCCGAGGCGCGTCGGCAGCCCGCCGGGGCTGCGCGCGCCACGCTGCCGTCTCCACCCGATCCGTCGCCAAGGCCATGCATGTGCTCCTTGCCCGGCAGGGAGCAAGGGACGAGCCAGCCGGGACTTCAGGCCAACGCGTTGCGATGAAACGAAAAAATGGGGACGCCGCCCCGCGCCGGCCCCTCCGCCGGGGCGGAAGCTGCCGTCCGGCCGGCAGGAACTGCCGGGTGGCGGTTTTCACCGGGGCCCGCAGCGTCTATAGACAGGCCCGGCAGACCGGTGCCCCTGGGCGCACGGCCGCATGACGCTGTCTGCGATGAACACCCTGGACCTTCCCAACCCTCCCCACGAGACGCGCGTCGTCGTCGCCATGTCCGGCGGCGTCGATTCCAGCGTCGTCGCCGGCCTGCTCAAGCGGCAGGGCTTCGACGTGGTGGGCGTGACCCTGCAGCTCTACGACCACGGCGCGGCGACCCACCGCCGGGGCGCCTGCTGCGCGGGGCAGGACATCGACGACGCCCGGGCCGCCGCGGACCATCTCGGCATCCCCCATTACGTCCTCGACTACGAGGACCGGTTCCGCGACGCGGTGATCGACAAGTTCGCCGAGAGCTACCTCGCGGGCGAGACGCCGATCCCCTGCGTCGAGTGCAACCGCACCGTGAAGTTCCGAGACCTGCTCGGGCTCGCCCGGGAACTCGGCGCCGACGCCCTGGCCACCGGCCACTACGTCGCCAGCCGCCCCCTGCCGGAGGGCGGCCGGGCGCTGCACCGGGCCAAGGACCCGGCCCGGGACCAGAGCTACTTCCTCTACGCGACCACGGCCGAGCAGCTCGCCTTCCTGCGCTTCCCCCTGGGTGAGATGGGCAAGGACGAGACCCGGGCGCTGGCCCGGGACCTCGGCCTCGCCATCTCCGACAAGCCCGACAGCCAGGACATCTGCTTCGTCCCGCAGGGCCGCTACAGCGACGTGATCGCCCGCCTGCGCCCGGACGCCGCCCGCCCCGGCGAGATCGTGGACCTCGCCGGCCGCATCCTCGGCCACCACGAGGGCATCCTGCACTACACGGTGGGGCAGCGCCGGGGCCTCGGCCTGTCGGGGCGCGAGCCGCTCTACGTCGTGCGCCTGGAGGCCGAGACCGCCCGGGTGGTCGTCGGCCCCCGCGCGGCCCTCGCCACCCGGCGGATCCGCCTCACCGAGCTGAACTGGCTGGGTGACGGCCCCCGGCAGGCCGTGCGCGACCGGCCCGTGGCGGTGCGCGTGCGCTCCACCCGGCCGCCCCGGCCCGCCCTGCTGACCCTCGATGCGGACGGGGCGGAGATCGTGCTGGCCGAATCGGAGGACGGCGTCTCCCCCGGCCAGGCCTGCGTGATCTACGACGACGACGGACCCCGCGCGCGGGTCCTCGGCGGCGGCACGATCCGGCGGATCGACGCGTTCTCCGCCCGGCCGTTGGAAGCGGCCTGATCGCAACCCCTCCCAGGAATCTCCGAGAGCCATGTTGAGCGAGCCGCAGGTGGCCGGGCCGAGCACGGCCCTGATGCGCAAGGCCTATGCCCGCTGGGCCCCCGTCTACGACGTGGTCTACGACAAGCTCACCGAGCCCGCCGCCCGGGCGGCGGTGGAGGCGGCCTCGGTCCACGGGCCGCGGATCCTGGAGGCCGGCGTCGGCACCGGGCTCGCGCTCGGCTACTACCCGCCGGGCAGCTTCGTCTGCGGCGTCGACCTGTCCGAGGACATGCTGAAGCGCGCCCGGGGCAAGGTCCGGCGGCGGGGCTTCACCCACGTGCGCGGCCTGCAGGTGATGGACGTGTGCCACCTCGGCTACGCCGACGCGAGCTTCGACGCGGTGGTGGCGCAGTTCCTCATCACCCTCGTGCCCGACCCGGAGGCGGCGCTCTCCGAATTCCTGCGGGTCGTGCGGCCCGGCGGCGGGATCGTGCTGGCCAACCATTTCGGGCAGGATGACGGCCCCCTCGCCCGGGTGGAGGAGATCGTCGCGCCGCTCTGCACCAAGATCGGCTGGTCGTCGGACTTCAAGGCGGCGCGGATCGAGGCCTGGGCCCGGCGCAACGGCGTCGAGGTGCTGGGGCTGAAGCCCACCTTCCCCGGCGGCTTCTTCAAGATCCTGCGGATGCGCAAGGCCGGGTGAGCACCGGGCGCGGTCAGGAGAGCCGCTGGCGGCGGGTCCGCCGCTGGCTGCCGTTCGTCCTCCTCGTCGGCCTCTCGGTGACGGTGCTCGTCTCCGGCGCGGCACACCTGCTCAGCCTCGACAGGCTGCTCGCCTCGCGGGCGTGGCTGAAGGCCTTCGTGGAGGCCGGCCCCCTCCGCGCCCTGGTCGCGGCCTACCTCGTCTATCTCGGGGCGGTGATCGTCTCCGTGCCGGCGACGCTGATCCTCACAATGATCTGCGGCTTCCTGTTCGGCATCGTGCCGGGGGCGCTGCTGGCGGTCTGCGCCGCGACGACGGGGGGCGCGCTGGTCTTCGCCATCGGCCGCGGCCCCGGCCGGGACCTGCTGCAGCGGTTCGGCGGCCCGCGGCTGGAGCGCCTCGCCGCCGCGTTCCGGCGGGACGCGTTCGGCTACATCGCCACCTTCCGCGTGCTGCCGCTGTTCCCGTTCTGGATGACGAACCTCGCCCCGGCCGCCTGCGGGGTGAGGATGCGGACCTTCGTCGCCGCCACCTTCCTCGGCCTCCTGCCCGGCGCCTTCGTCTACGCCACCACGGGGGCGGGGATCGAGGACGTGGTCGCCGCCCACGAGGCGGCCCGGGCCGCCTGCCGCGCCGGGGGCGGGCTCGCCTGCGACGACGCCCTGTCGCCCTCCGCCTTCGTCACGGGCAAGATGGTCCTGGGCCTCGGCCTCCTCGGGGCGTTCGGCCTCGTCAGCCTCGTCCTCAGCCGCCGGCTGCGCGCCCGGGGCTAGGCCGGGCGGCCTCGTTCTGCACGGATTCATACGGGCCGGGCCATCCTCTCCCTCGACGCTGGCGCCGGCCGGGGCTATCGACGGGGGCTGCTCCACCGCCCGATGTGCTCAAGACAGGGCGCTCAATCGGAAGTGGTTGGAGTGGGGGGCGCGACGAGGGTGGCTTCAAACACCGACAGCATTGTCGGATTGGCTCGTGACGTGATGGCCACGGCGCGGGGCGGGGCCGCGCTGCGCCCGCGGCGCCTCGGGCTGTCCGGACGGCTGTTCCTCGTCACCGTCGCCTTCGTGGTGGTGGCGGAGATCCTGACCTTCGTCCCCGCGGTCGCCAATTACCGCATTGAGTGGATGGACGACCGGCTGGCCGCCGCGCAGGTGGCCGCCCTGGTCCTCGACGGCCGGACCGCCGAGCCCGTCACGGAGGACCTCGAAAGCCGGCTGCTGGCCAGCGTCAACGCCCGGGCCATCGCCGTGCGCGGTGGCGGGGCGCAGCGCCTGCTCGCCATCGAGCCCATCCCCGAGCGGGTCGCCGACACGGTGGACCTCGGCTCGGTCTCCACCTGGGCGTCCCTGCGCGGGGCGTGGCGGACGCTGGTCTCGCCGGTGAGCGAGCCGATCCGCGTGGTGGGGCAGGGCAGGCCGGGGTTCAGCCGGGTGGAGATCCTCCTCGACGAGGCACCCCTGCGCACGGCGATGATCGACTACGCCCTGCGCCTCGCCGTCTCCTCGCTGATCATCGCGGCGGTGGCGGCGGGGCTCGTCTTCGTGGTGCTGCAGGTGCTGATCGTGCGCCCGATGAGCCGGCTCGCCACCAACATCACCGCCTTCGCCGACGCGCCGGAGGATGCCGGGCGGATCATCGCCTCCTCGGGCCGCACCGACGAGATCGGGCAGGCCGAGGAGGCCCTGGCCAAGATGCAGCGGGGCCTCGCCGACCAGCTCCGCCAGAAGCGCCGCCTCGCCGAGCTCGGCCTCGCGGTGAGCAAGATCAGCCACGAGCTGCGCAACCTGCTCACCGGGGCGCAGCTCCTCGGCGACCGCCTGGAGGCCACCGCCGACCCCACGGTGCAGCGCATCGCCCCGCTCCTCGTGGGCACGCTGGCCCGGGCGATCCGGTTCTGCGAGGGCACCCTGGCCTACGGACGGGCGATCGAGCCGGAGCCGCAGCTCGCCCCGACGCCCCTGGCGCCGCTCTTCGCGGACCTGTCCGACGTGGCCGCCCTCGCCACCCGGCCGGTGGCGGTGGTGGCGCAGGCGCAGGGGCTCGCGGTGCTGGCCGATTCGGAGCAATTGTCCCGGGCGCTCGCCAACCTCGTGCGCAACGCCGTCCAGGCCCTCGACGCCGCGGCCACCGCCGACGCGGTGGTGCGGGTGAGCGCGGAGGCCGGGCCGGAGGGCCGGGTGACGATCCTCGTCGCCGACAACGGCCCCGGCCTGCCGCTCCGGGCGCGGCAGAACCTGTTCGCGCCCTTCCAGGGCTCGGTGCGGGCCGGCGGCACCGGCCTCGGCCTGCCGATCGCCGCCGAGCTGGTGGAGATGAACGGCGGCACCCTCGGCCTCGACGAATTCCCGGGCGGCACGCAGTTCCGCATCGTCCTGCCGGCGGCGTGAGGGCCGGATCACGGCCCTTCCCTCGCGTCCCACCGGGATCCTGGAAGGCTGGCCGGAAAGGTGTTTTCGCTTGGCCCCCTCGCCCCGCTTGCGGGGAGAGGCCCGCCGACACCCCGTCGTGTCGGCGGGGAGCGAAGGCGACGCCGGAGCGGGGTGAGGGGGCGAGCCGGAGGAGGCTCGTTCGGGGAGCCCCCTCACCTTCGGCTGCCGCCTCGACGCGCCGACGACGGGGTCGTCGCGTCCCTCTCCCCGCTTGCGGGGAGAGGGGAAGCCGCACCCCTTCCGTCTCTGCGAGGCTAAAGACGGGATTGGATGACGACGCAGGGATCGGGGGAGGGGCGCGAGAGGCCTACTCCGCCGCGGCGCGGGTCTCGACGGGGACGCGGATGCCGAGGTCGGCCAGCAGGGCCACGTCCGCATCCTCGTCGGCGTTGGCGGTGGTGAGCAGGCGCTCGCCGTAGAAGATCGAGTTGGCGCCGGCCAGGAAGCACAGGGTCTGCGCCTCGCGGGTGAGGCCCTTGCGGCCGGCGCTGAGGCGCACCCTCGCCCGGGGCATCACGATGCGGGCCGTGGCGCACATCCGCACGAGGTCGAACGGGTCCACCGCCGGCCGGTCGGCGAGCGGGGTGCCCGGCACGGCGACGAGGGCGTTGATCGGCACGCTCTCCGGATGCGGGGCGTGGGTGGCGAGCACCTGGAGCATGGCGGCCCGGTCGGTCGTCTCCTCGCCCATGCCGACGATGCCGCCGCAGCAGACGCCGATCCCCGCCGCGCGGACGTTCTCCAGGGTGCGGAGCCGGTCCTCGTAGGTGCGGGTGGAGATGATGTCGCCGTAGAAGTCCGGCCCGGTATCGAGGTTGTGGTTGTAGGCGGTGAGCCCCGCCTCGGCGAGGCGGTCCGCCTGCGAGGGCGAGAGCATCCCGAGGGTCACGCAGGCCTCCATGCCCATGGCGCGCACACCCCGGACCATGGTGAGCACCGCGTCGAATTCCGGCCCGTCCTTCGGCTGGCGCCATGCGGCGCCCATGCAGAAGCGGTGGGCCCCCGCGGCCTTGGCGGCGGCGGCCTCGGCCAGCACCGTCTCGGTGGCCATCAGGCGCTCCCGCCCCATCCCGGCCTCCTTGTGGTGGGCCGATTGGGGGCAGTAGGCGCAATCCTCCGGGCACCCGCCTGTCTTGATCGACAGGAGCGAGGCCCGCTGGATGTCGGCGGGGTCGTTGTAGCGGCGATGGATCGTCGCCGCCCGGAACACGAGGTCCATCAGCGGCCCGTCATGGATCGCCCGGATCTCGTCCACGGTCCAATCGTGGCGGATGTCGTCCCGGAGGGTCACGGCAGCATCGTTCATGCTGTGTCTTGCAAGCCTTGGCTGCAAAAAATCAAGCCCCCGCCGCGGCCCTTGCGGTCCAGGCGTCGAAGGCCACGACCTTCTGCCGCTGCTCGCCGAGGCCCTGGATGCGCAGCACCATCTCGTCGCCCTCCCTGAGGTAGCGCGGGGGCTTCATGCCCAGGCCGACGCCGGGGGGCGTGCCGGTGGTGATGACGTCGCCGGGCTCCAGCAGCATGAAGTGCGAGCAGTAGGCCACGATCTGCGGCACGTCGAAGATCATCGTCGCCGTCGAGCCGGTCTGGCGGCGCTCGCCGCTCACGTCGAGGCTCATGGCGAGGTTCTTGAGGTCCGCGATCTCGTCCAGGGTGACGAGCCAGGGGCCGAGCGGCCCGAAGGTCGGGGCGCTCTTGCCCTTGGTCCAGGTGGGGCCGCGGTTCATCTGCCAGTCGCGCTCGGAGACGTCGTTGCAGATGCAGGCGCCGGCCACGTAGTCGAGGGCCTCGTTGGCGTGGACGTAGCTCGCCGGGCGGCCGATCACCACCGCCAGCTCCACCTCCCAATCGGTGCAGGAGGAGCCCTTGGGCAGGATCACCGTGTCGTTGGGCCCGCACAGGCTGGAGGGCGCCTTGTTGAACACGATCGGCTCGGAGGGGATCGGCGAGCCGGTCTCCGCGGCGTGGTCGGCATAGTTGAGGCCGATCGCCACCACGTTGCGGGTGCCGCCGACGCAGGGGCCGAGCCGCGTGTCCGGCGGCAGCAGCGGCAGCCGCTCGTGGTCGAGCAGCTTGAGCCGGGCGAGGGATTCCGGCGACAGCGCCGGCCCGGCGATGTCCTTCACGAGGCCCGACAGGTCGCGGTAGCCCCCCTGCCCATCCACCAGACCGGGCTTCTCGTCACCGGGCGCGCCATGGCGGATCAGCTTCATCGTGCAACCTCTCGAAGACCCCGTTCGTGGCCCGCACCATAGCGGCTCCGAGGCGGATGGGGGAGTGTTCCCGGTCTGCGGGGGGCTCGGCAGGCCCCGCGCATCCCCCTCTCTCCGCCTGCGGGGAGAGGGCTGAGCCCCCCTTGCCGGGGGCGAAGCGAGGCGGCAGCCGGCGGTGCGGGGGCTGCCCGAGGAGGCCCGTCCGGCTCGCCCCCTCACCGCCGCTCCGGCTTCGCCTCTCGCGTCCCGCCGACACGACGAGGTGCGGGCGGGGAGAGGGAGATGCCGCGCGCGGCGATGCGGCGGCCGCCCCTCAGGAGCGCACCTTCACGTAGGTGCCCGGCGCCGGGCCGAGGGAAGGCAGGGCGCCGCCGCCGGGGACGCGGGCGGGGACCCGCTCGGGGGCCTGCGCCTCCATCCAGCGCAGCCAGTAGGGCCACCACGAGCCGGGAGACTCGACCGCGGCGCCGAGCCATTCCTCGAACTTCCCCTTCACCGGGCCGCCGGTCCAGTAGCCGTATTTCGGCTTGGCCGGCGGGTTCACCACCCCGGCGATGTGGCCCGAGCCCGCCAGCACGTAGTCCACCGGCCCGCCGAACCGCTTCGATCCCTTGAACACCGAGAGGGCGGGGGCGATGTGGTCCTCGCGGGTCGCGAGGTTGAAGACCGGCACCTTCACCTTCTTCAGGTCGAGGCGCACGTTGCCGAGCACCATCTTCCCCTTGGCGAGGTTGTTCTCCAGGTAGCAGTTGCGCAGGTAGAAGGAATGGTTCGCCGCCGGCATCCGGGTGGCGTCGGAATTCCAGTACAGCAGGTCGAAGGCCGACGGCGTCTTGCCCTTGATGTAGTTGTTGACGATGTAGGGCCAGATCAGGTCGTTCGGCCGCAGCATGTTGAAGGCGTTGGCCATGCGCGCGCCTTCGAGGTAGCCGCGCTCGCCCATGCGCGCCTCGATCTCCTTGATCTGCTCCTCGTCGGCGAAGACCTTCAGGTCGCCGGCATGGGTGAAGTCCACCTGGGTGGTCAGCAGGGTGGCGCTGCCGATCCGCCGCCGGCCGGTGGCCGCCTGCATGGCGAGCGTCACCGCCAGCAGCGTGCCGCCGACGCAGTAGCCCGCCGCCGCCACCTCGCTCTCCCCCGTCGCCGCCCCCACGGCGTCGATGGCCGCCTCGATCCCCTCGTTCATGTAGGACTCGAAGTCCTTCTCGGCGTGCCGCTCGTCCGGGTTCACCCACGAGATGCAGAAGACGGTCAGCCCCTGGTCGACCATCCACTTGATGAGGCTCTTCTGGGGGTTCAGGTCGAGGATGTAGAACTTGTTGATCCACGGGGGCACGATCAGGAGCGGGCGCTTGAACACCGTCTCCGTGGTCGGCGCATACTGGATGAGCTCGATCAGCTCGTTGCGGAACACCACCTCCCCCGGCGTCACCGCCATGTTGCGGCCGACCTCGAAGCCGGTCGGGTCGGTCTGGCGCACCCGGAGCGCCCCGCCGCCCGCCTCCAGATCCTCCTCGTACATCCTGAGGCCGCGGACGAGGTTGGCGCCGTTCTCGGCCAGCGTGTGGCGGATCAGCTCCGGGTTCGTAGCCAGGAAGTTCGAGGGCGAGAGCATGCTCGTCACCTGCCGCAGGTAGAACTGCGCCTTGTGCTTCGTGTGCTCGTCGAGGCCGTCGGCATCCTCCACCAGATCCTCCGCCCAGCGGGTGGCGATGAGGTAGCCCTGCTTGATGAAGTCGAAATAGGGGTTGGCCGACCAGTCGGGGTGGGCGAACCGGTTGTCCCGGGGCTCGGGCGCCGCCACGGGGAGCGCCTCCTGCCCCTGGAGCTTCTGGTAGGTCGAGCCCCAGAGCGAGAGGAAGTCCTGCGACAGCCGGGTCTGCGCCTCGAGGGTGCGGTTCGGGTCGGACAGCCACGATTCGGCGACCCGGCCGAGGGTGCGGACCATCTCGCCCACCTCCGCGGAGGGGCCGGCCGGGGCATCGGGCTTCATGTAGCGCGCGGCGCTCCGGCCCAGCGCTTCCACGAGCTGGCCGGCATTGCGCGACATCGCCTCGAAATCCGGCAGGGCGGGGACTTGGTCCGCCTGCTTCGTCGGGGATGGGTTGGGCGCGGCTTTCTCCGCCGCCTGCCTTTGCTGCGGGCTCGTCACGGGCTTGCCTCCCTCGTCCGTCCCGGCGCGCCTTCGGGGGCGAGCCTCGTTTACGACACAATAAGGAGCCAGCCGGAGGTTTCGCCACCCCGGTGCGGGATTCCCCCGCGACAACCGCCCCATGTTCTCATCGCGCAGTCCATAACTGGCGCGGGAGGAGCCCCTATGACGGCCGCCCTGCGCCGCTGTGTCCTCGCCACGCTTCTCGCCGTCCCGCTGGCCGGCTGCTCGGGCGATGCCGTCCGGACCCTCGCCGCCGATGCGGGCTACGGGCCTAGGAAGGTGGATGCCCCCGACTTCGTGACAAGTTCCCGGCCGAAGGAAACACCGGACTTCATGGCGGTGGGCGTCGATGCGCCACGGCGGACCATCCGGCCCAAGACTGCCGAGGGCCAGAGGGCGCTGGAATCGGAGCTGGAGGGCGCCCGCGGGCGCAACGTGGCCCGGGGGCATGCGGCCGAGAGCGCGGGCAAGGGGGTCGGCAAGGGCGGTTCCAAGGGCACCGCGCCGCCCGCCGATCCGGCGGCGAAGGCCCCCGCCGGATCAGCCACGCCCCCGCCGCAGTGATCCGGATTTTTAAGGGTCGGCGGGCGGAGCCGGCTCTGCTATAGGCAGCGGTTCGCGCCCAACAGGGACCTGAACGAAGCGGGCGCGCCCATGGAAACGCCGATGACCGACTTTCACCGCATCAAGCGCCTCCCGCCCTACGTGTTCGAGCAGGTGAACCGGATCAAGGCCGCCGCCCGGGCCAACGGCGCCGACATCATCGACCTCGGCATGGGCAACCCGGACCTGGATGCGCCCCGGCACGTCATCGCCAAGCTGTGCGAGACCGCCGGCCGGCCGCGCACCGACCGCTATTCCGCCTCCAAGGGCATCGCCGGCCTTCGCCGTGCCCAGGCCGGCTACTACGAGCGCCGCTTCGGCGTGAAGCTCAACCCCGACACGCAGGTGGTGGCGACGCTGGGCTCCAAGGAGGGCTTCGCCAACATGGCCCAGGCGATCACCGCCCCGGGCGACGTGGTGCTGGTGCCGAACCCGAGCTACCCGATCCACGCCTTCGGCTTCCTGATGGCCGGGGGGGTGATCCGCTCCGTGCCGGCCGAGCCGACGCCCGCCATGTTCCCCGCCCTGGAGCGGGCGATGCAGCACTCCATCCCGAAGCCGGTGGCGCTCGTCGTCTGTTACCCCTCGAACCCGACGGCCTACGTCGCGGGGCTCGACTTCTACCGGGACCTCGTGGCCTTCGCGAAGAAGCACGAGCTGATCCTGCTCTCCGACCTCGCCTATGCCGAGGTGTATTTCGACGGCGAGCCGCCGCCCTCGGTGCTGCAGGTGCCCGGCGCCATCGACTGCACGGTGGAGTTCACCTCCCTGTCGAAGACCTACTCCATGGCCGGCTGGCGGATGGGATTCGCGGTGGGCAACGAACGGCTGCTCGCCGCCCTGACGCGGGTGAAGTCCTACCTCGATTACGGCGCCTTCACGCCGATCCAGGTGGCGGCCACCGCCGCCCTGAACGGGCCGGACGAGTGCATCCACGAGATGCGCGCCACCTACAAGAAGCGCCGGGACGCCCTGGTCGATTCCTTCGGCAAGGCCGGCTGGAAGATCCCGGCCCCGGCGGCCTCGATGTTCGCCTGGGTGCCGATCCCCGAGCGGTACCGGACGATGGGCAGCCTCGAATTCTCGAAGCTGCTCCTGGAGAAGTCGGACGTGGCGGTGGCGCCGGGCATCGGCTTCGGCGAGCACGGCGACGACTATGTCCGCATCGCCCTGGTCGAGAACGAGCAGCGCATCCGGCAGGCCGCGCGCAACCTGCGCCGCTTCTTCGACGCGGCGGACAAGTCCCTGCACAACGTCGTGCCGATGGCCCAGGCGGTGTGAGGGGACGCGCGGACCGCCCGTCCGCCGCCCCCTGAAGGTCTCGCCGGACAGCCGTCGTCGCGGGAGCGGCCCCGATCGGACGAGGGAGGCCGGGTCGCGCCCCGGCCTCCCTCAGCCCGGCGGGGCGGCGGGGGTGTCGGCACGGCTCTGGCTCCCCTCGGTCTTGGCCGTACCGCGGTCCGGGACCGCGACCTCGGGGTAGCGCTTGCGGTACTCGCTGAGGAAGGCCGAGAGCGTCTCCGCCTTGGTCGCCCGCGAGGCGATGGTCCGGAAGCCGGGGGCGCGCGCCGCCCCGTCGCTGGTGAGCAGGGCGAAGGTCCGCGCGTCCGGCCCCAGGGCCATCGGCCCGGAGAACTTCGCCTTCAGCCGCTCCAGGCCCAGCCGCTCGCCCGAGAGGTCGTAGGCGACGGCCGCGCGGATGGCGTCCCCGCGGGAGGCCTCGTCCAGGGGGGCGCCGGAGCGCCACGCCTCGCCGAGCAGCGCTTCGTGCGCCTCCCCGGCCTCCCGCCAGCGCCGCGCGCTCCACAGGATGTCCGCCCGCAGGCGGGCCACGTCCGGCCCGGCCTCGTCCTCGATCGCCTCTAGGGCGAGGTCGGTGCGGGTGAGGTCCGAGAGGGCGCGGGCGCGGACCAGGGAGCGGGCGCGGCGCAGTTCGCCGGGGAGTTCCGGCTGGTCGGTCGTCTCCAGGGCGGTGAGGGCCCGCATCGGCTTGCCGTCCATCAGCAGGACGGTGGCCAGCCGGGCCGCCACGGCGGCCCTCGCCGGGCCGGCGAGGCGGTTGTCGACTTGGTACTGCAGCAGGTCGGCGGCCGGGTCGAGCAGATCGAGGCCCACCAGCCGATCCGCGAGGCGGCGCACCACCGCGTCGCCCCGCCGCCCGATGGGCGCCAGCTCCTTGAAGTCGAAATACAGGGCCACGGCGGCGACGCCCGTGAGGGTGTCGCCCTTGCCCGCGAGGTACAGGTCCTCGAAGGCGCCCTGCGCCTCGGCGGTGAGCGCGCGCGACACGGGCGAGTTCGGGGCGAGGGTGTTGGCCCGGCGCACCGCCGTGAAGGCCGCCCGCCAGCGCCCGTCCGCGAGGTAGAGGCGGGCGAGGCCGGCATTGATCGCCTCTTCCAGGGCGCCCCCGTGCCAGATCAGGGCGAGGCGCTCCAGGCGTTCGATCGCCGTCCCGATGTCGATCTTGCCCGTCGCCCGCGCCAGGAGCGTCCCGCGCAGGGACGCGGCGGCGGCGACCGGCCGCTCCGCGCCCTCGGCGAGCTTGCCGTAGGCGTCGAGGGCGGCCGCACCCTGCCCCGTCGCCTCCGCGACCCGCGCCCGCACCAGGGCGAGCCGGTCCCGGACCAGGGGATGGAGCTCGCGGCCATCGCCGGCGCGGGCGGCGGCGGTCTCCGTGTCGCCGGTCTCGATGGCGGCCTCGGCCGCCGTGGCGCGCAGGGCATCGCCCAGATCCGCCGGGTAGCGCTCGGCCAGGGAGAAGACCTTCTGGAAGCCGGTCTCGGCCCCCGTCCAGTCGCCGAGCCCCGCCGCGGCCGCCGCGCGCCACAGGGCGGCTTCGGGATCGGCCGAGAGGGCCGGGGTGGAGAGCGCCTTCAGCGCCTCGGCGTGCCGGCCGACATGCTCCAGGATGATCCCGCGCAGGACCGCCGTGTCGCGGGCCTCGGAGATCAGCGGGTCGTCGGCGGCGGCGGCCTCCAGGGCGGCGAGGCCCTCCACGGCGAAGCCGGCGGCGAGGGAGGCGCGGGCCAAGGCCATCCGGGCCGGGCCGCGCTCGATCGCCGGCCCCATCGCCGCCGCCGTCAGGAGCCCGCGCAGGGTCTCGCGCACGTTGCCGAGGCGGGCCTTCTCCCAGGCGGCCCGGTCGATGGCCACGGCGCCGGGCACGTCCAGCATCGCCTCCGGCCGCTTCGGGGCGTTGGAGGCCGACAGGCCGCCCTCGCGGGCGATGAGCACGCCGTCGAGGTCGGGGCGGACGGCGAGGTCGTCGGCCGCCGCCAGCACCGCGAGGCCGTGGCGGCTCGGCAGGATCTCGAAATCCACGAAGCGGCGGCTCTTGGGGTTGCCCGCCGGCTCCAGGGCCGAGGAGGGCACGACGGCGACCCGCTCGCCGTCGAGGTCGAGCCAGCCGGCCGCCCCCGGACGCGGCAGCGCCACGGCGACCGCCACCTGCCCGGACGGGCTCGGCCGCCGCACGGGCTCCAGGGTGGTGCTCGGGCTCAGGCCCTCGCCCGCCGACACCTCCCAGGCCGGGCCGCCGGGGGTGACGACGGCGCCGAGATCCACGAGCCGCCCCGCCGGCACCGCGAAGCGCAGGATCGTGAGCGGCCCGGAGCGCAGGGGCTCGCCCAGGGCCCGCAGGCCCGTGGCGCCGGGGGGCGGCACGGCGACGGGCTCGGCCGTCTCGAAGGCGAGGAAGGCGATGCCGCCGCGCTCGAACAGGGCCGCGGCGGGCAGGCGGGCGAAGGGGAAGACCAGCCCCGACCCGGCCGGACGGGTCGGCACGGCCTCGGCCGCAGGGGCAGCCTTCGGGGGGGCGGACGCGTCCCGGGGGGCGTCCTTCGCGGCGTCCTTCGGAGCGTCCCTGGGGGGCGCCTTGAGCGGGGACGGCTCCCGGGCCGCGGGCGCGGCGGGGGCCTCCGGCACCGCGACCTCGGAGGTCTTCGCGGGGGCGGGCGGGGCCTTGCGAACCACGTCGAGGGTGAACAACCCGTCCTCCCGCTCGCCGGTGACGGTGTAGCCCTCGGCGGGGGTGAGGATCAGGCTGGCGGAGCCGTCGTCGGCGTCGGTGGCCAGGGCGGACACCCCGGGCCGGGGGCGGCCGCGCACGTCGCCCGCATCGATGGTGAAGCGGCCCGCGACGCGCAGGCGCGTGGCCGCTCCCTCCGTCGTCAGGGTCGCCGCGGCGTCGTTGGGCAGGCGCAGGGAGAAGCGCGTCAGGGTCGGCAGGCGGGCGAGGTCGAGGGGCAGCGCCTTGGGCGGCGGCAGGACCACCCGCGCCTGGAGCGCCTCCTCGGCGGCCCGGGCCCGGCGGGCGAGGTCGGCCACGATCTCCTGCGGCAGGGCCGGCAGGAGCCCCTTCCAGCTCTCCGGCAGCAGATCGACGAAGACGTGCTCCCCCGCGAGCTGGACGTTGGCCCGCACGGGGCGCTGGAGGGCGAGGCGCAGGCCGGTGCCGTCCGGGTCGCGGCGGACGGCGGAGACGTAGCTCGGCAGTTCCTCGGACAGGCGCTCGGGCCCCGCCGTGGCGCGCTCGCCGTAGCCCAGGATCAGGATGCCGCCGGACACGGTGGCCTTGACGGTCACCGGCTTGTCGAAGGTCAGGACGAGGCGCCCGTAGCCCCCGGACTCGGCGCCCTTGGCGGAGACGAGCTTGGCGGCGAGCGCCGGATCGAGCCCGGCGGCCAGGAGGAGGGCCGCCAGGGGCAGCGCCGCCCACACCGGCACGGAGCGGGCGCGCAGGCTACGGCCTTCCCGGTTTCGCCTGCGCAAAGCTCCCATCGTCCGAGCAGACCCGATCCCGACGCCACACTCCGCACACCCTGCACGGCCGCGGCTAATGCCGGCTTAACCGTAGGACGAGGATCCGGTGCGTCGGTGCCCCCGCCGCCAGTCGCGGGCGAAGGTGGGGCATGTCCGGGCGGCGGGCGCTTTCCACACGCCGCCCGGACATGCTGGCCCGCCGGGCGGAGGCGCCATCACGGGGGGGTGAAGCCCCCGTCAGCCGCTGAGGGCGGCGGCGCGGTCCAGGGCCTGCGGGAAGCCGGTGAGGGGGACGACGATCGCCGCCGGCTCGTTGCTGCCCATGCCGCCCGACTTCTGGCCGGTGATCGTCAGGGTCTTGGCGTTGCGCATCCCGTCGGTGGCGAGCGTCGGGAAGCTGATCGGCACGAGGCACCCCTCCCCCGAGCAGGTGGAATAGGGCGCGCCCTTCCCCAGCGTCTGCTCGTCGAGCTTGAAGGTCACGCCGGGATCGATCGCCATGCCGAACGGCATCAGGATCACCCCCTCGGCCCGGCCGTCCTTCGGGACGTTCAGCTCGAAGCCGAACTTGCGGCGGCCGGTCTTCGAATCACCCTGGGACTGGACCACGATGCAGGTGGTCTGGGCCTCGGGCCGGACGCAGGAGACGGTCCAGTCGCCGTAGCTCTCGCTGACGCTGGTGGCGCCTGGGGGCCATGCGGAGACGGGGGCCGGGGCGGGGGTCTGCGCCGCCTTGGGGGCGGGTTTGGGCGCCGGCTTGGGCTTCGGCTTGGCCCTGGGCGGGGCGGCCGCCTCGGCGGGGGCCGCGGGCTCGCCGGCCGGCTCCGCGTCCTGCGCCGCGGCGCCCGTGGCGGTGAGCAGCGCGGCGAGGAGCAGCGCCGCGCGGCGGGCGGGCACGCGTGTCAGCGGCATCGTGTCAGTTCCCCGGACTCCAAACGGACGGGTTGCCGCCTAGCGCCTCACCGGAGCCGGCGCAATCGCGCCGGCCGTGAAACCGGGTTCGGTTCCGCCGGTCAGAACGGGTTGGGGCCGCCCGCCTTGGCCATCAGGTTGCAGTGGAGCGTGAACGCCTCGGCCGACGTCCGGCGCACGGTGCGCAGCAGGGCGAAGGCGAGGGTGAAGATCCCCGGGTCGCGGTCGGCGACTTCCTGGACGGGGGACGGAACGCGGGCGGTGATGAAAGCGAGCATGACGACTCCGTGTCGATAGGCTCAGACGTTTCCGTGACGGCTGTTCCCGTCTGTTGCAACGCAATATGAGCGTCCCGGAAATGTTCACCAACGGCTGATGAAGCCGCCGAGCCATGCGGCATTCACATGGCTCAGGGCATGCCGCGTTCATCGATCGGTAGGATTCGGCCCGGGAGCCCGCCCTGTTGACCCTGCCGGGCCGAAACGCCATGGAGCGAACCATCGTGACGCAGGCCCCGCCCGGGCCTGACCGTCGCCGAACTGTCACCTGCGCGGCCTACCGCCGCCCTGTGCGAACTCGCGGCGCCCGCGCCGCCCACCAGACGAGGATTCAGCATGACCGACGCGCCGACGCGCTGGCCGATCCACGGCCGCATCAGCGGCCCCATCGTGATGATCGGCTTCGGCTCGATCGGGCGCGGGACGCTCCCGCTGATCGAGCGCCACTTCGAATACGACAAGGCCCGCTTCACGGTGATCGACCCGGTCGACACCCACAAGGCCCTGGCGGAGAAGCACGGCCTGCGCTTCGAGACGGTGGCGCTGACGCCGGAGAATTACCGCGAGGTCCTCACCCCCCTCCTCACCGAGGGCGGCGGCCAGGGCTTCTGCGTGAACCTGTCGGTGGACACCTCCTCGCGGGCGATCCTGGAGCTGTGCCGGGAGCTCGGCGCCCTCTACGTCGACACCGTCGCCGAGCCGTGGCCGGGCTTCTACTTCGACAAGAGCCGCAGCCAGGGCGACCGCACCAACTATGCGCTCCGGGAGGACATCCTCGCCGCCCGCCGGCAGAATCCGGGCGGGCCGACCGCGGTCTCCTGCTGCGGCGCCAACCCGGGCATGGTCTCGTGGTTCGTGAAGCAGGCGCTCTTGAACATCGCCAAGGACACCGGCCTCACCACCCCCGAGCCGACGAGCCGGGAGGAGTGGGCGGCGCTGATGCACAAGCTCGGCGTGAAGGGCGTGCACATCGCCGAGCGCGACACGCAGCGGGCCAAGAACCCGAAGCCGCGGGGCGTGTTCGTCAACACCTGGTCGGTCGAGGGCTTCGTCTCCGAGGGCAACCAGCCGGCCGAGCTCGGCTGGGGCACGAACGAGACGTGGAAGCCGGAGAACGCCCGCGAGCAGACGAGCGGTTCGCGCTGCGCGATCTACCTGCTCCAGCCCGGCGCCGACACCCGCGTGCGCACCTGGGTCCCCACCGCCGGCGCGCAGTTCGGCTTCCTCGTGACCCACAACGAGGCGATCTCGATCGCCGACTACTACACGGTCCGCGAGGGCGATCAGGCGGTGTACCGTCCGACCTGCCACTACGCCTACCACCCGGCGGACGACGCGGTGCTGTCGCTCCACGAGATGTGGGGCAACGCCGGCACGGTGCAGGAGACGCAGCACATCCTGGACGAGACCGAGATCGTCGACGGCATCGATGAGCTCGGCGTGCTGGTCTACGGCCACGCCAAGAACGCCTACTGGTACGGCTCGCAGCTCTCCATCGAGGAGACCCGGCGGATCGCCCCCTACCAGAACGCCACCGGCCTGCAGGTGACGAGCGCGGTGCTCGCCGGGATGGTCTGGGCGATCGAGAACCCCGAGGCCGGCATCGTGGAAGCCGACGAGATCGACTTCCGCCGCTGTCTCGAGGTGCAGACGCCGTATCTCGGCCCGGTCGTCGGGGTCTACACCGACTGGACGCCCCTCACCGACCGCCCGGGCCTGTTCCCGGAGGACATCGACACCAGCGACCCGTGGCAGTTCCGCAACGTGCTGGTGCATCGCTAGCACGACCCGGACGAGGCGCTCTCTCTCCCGCGGAGGGAGGGCGCGCGCGGGGGGCGCGTGTCGTTCCGACCGGCGAAGCTGACCGAATGAGGCGCCCCCTCCCCCCTCTGCGGGGGAGGGGGGCCCCTGCGTGAGCAGGGGTCGGGAGTGGGGAACGCGGCCTCCGGAGAGGGCTGAGCGCGTCGGGCGGGGCGGTGCCCTGTCCTGCGCCGGCGCTCCCCGCTCCCGACCCCCTGACGGGGGCCACCCTCCCCCGCAGAGGGGGGAGGGATGCGCGCGGGGGGGGCGCGCGTGATTCCGACCGGCGAAGCTGACCGAATGAGGCGCCCCCTCCCCCCTCTGCGGGGGAGGG
>NZ_JAKSXW010000017.1 GCF_022829405.1 Methylobacterium sp. J-076 | reverse complement strand
AAGCTGCTCCGCGCCCATCTCCCCGAGGATCGTCCGCGAGTCGATCTTGCTCGTCACCTGGAAGCTGATCCGGGTCGGGAAGTTCGCCTTGATCGTCCCGGTGATCACGTCCACCGACGGACGCTGCGTCGCCATGATCAGGTGGATGCCCGCCGCACGCGCCATCTGCGCCAGCCGCTGGATCGCCCCCTCGATGTCCTTGCCCGCCACCATCATCAGGTCGGCCATCTCATCGACCACGATGACGATGTAGGGGAGGGCGGAGAGGTCCATCTCCTCCTGCTCGTAGACGACCTCGCCGGTCTCGCGGTTCACGCCGGTCTGCACGGTCCGGGTGATGGTCTCGCCCCGGTCCCGGGCCTCCTTCATCCGCGCGTTGTAGCCGTCGATGTTGCGCACGGCGATCTTGGCCATCTTCTTGTAGCGCTCCTCCATCTCGCGCACGGCCCATTTGAGGGCGATCACCGCCTTCTTCGGGTCCGTCACGACCGGGGAGAGCAGGTGCGGGATGCCGTCGTAGACCGACAGTTCCAGCATCTTCGGATCCACCATGATCAGCCGGCATTCCTCCGGCTTCAGCCGGTAGAGCAGCGACAGGATCATCGTGTTGATCGCCACCGACTTGCCCGAGCCGGTGGTGCCGGCCACCAGCAGGTGCGGCATGCGGGCGAGGTCGGCGATGATCGGCTCGCCGCCGATGTTCTTGCCCAGGCACAGGGCCAGCTTGTGCTTCGTCTCCGCGAAGTCCGGCGAATAGAGCAGCTCGCGCAGGTACACGGTCTCGCGCACCTCGTTCGGCAGCTCGATGCCGATGACGTTGCGGCCGGGGACCACGGCGACGCGGGCCGAGACCGCCGACATGGACCGGGCGATGTCGTCCGACAGGGCGATGACGCGGCTCGACTTGGTGCCGGGCGCCGGCTCCAGCTCGTAGAGGGTCACCACCGGGCCCGGCCGCACGGCCAGGATGTCGCCGCGCACGCCGAAATCCTGCACCGTCTGCTGCAAGTTGAGGGCGTTCTGCTCCAGCACGTCGGCATCGACTTCCTCGCTGGCGCCCGGGGCGGGCAGGGCGAGGAGTTCGAGGGAGGGCAGCTCGTAGTCGGCGTTGTCGAAGGAGGCGATCTCCAGGTGCCGGGGCGCCGCGATCATGCGCGGACGGGCGACCAGGGGCAGGTTGGCCGGGGCCTCCGCGGCGGCGGGGGCGACCTCGACGGCCTCGACCGTCTCGACCGGGGCCGGCGGGATCACGGCGCGCTCGGGCTCGGGCGCCGGGGCCGGCTCTGGGGCGGGCTCGGGGGCGGGCTCGGGGGCGGGCGACAGCGCCAGCGCCGGGGCCGGCTCGGCCGCCGGGGCGGCGCGACCGCGCAGGAGCACCGTCCGGGCGGCGAGGGGGATCACCACCCGCTCCTCCGCCCGCGCCTCGGCGGCGACGGGAACCGGGGCCTCGGGCGCCGCCGGCACGGGGGCCGCGGCGGTGCGGATCGCCGCCCGGGCCGCCATGGCGCAGGGCAGGGCCGGGCGCCGGGGGGCGGGGGTCGGGCTCGGCGCCGCGGGGGCGGCGTGCGGGCCGAAGACCAGGGACAGGGCGGGCTTCACGGGCGGGGCGACCTCCTGCCCGTTATCCTGCCCATCGGCGGGACGGGGGGGCTGGTCGAAGCGCACGAGGCGGTCGAGCCCGTAGGCCGGCCGGGGCGGCAGCGCGCGCAGGAGCGACACGTCGAGGGCCGGGGCGAGGGTGGGCGCGGGGCCGGCCGGCGGCGCGGCCTCGGCGGCGGGCGCCTCGGGGGTCGGCGACTCCAGGGAGGCCCACACATCCACGGACGACCAGTCGTCGCCGCCGAACCACGGCTGGGCCTGCGACCAGTCGGACAGGTCGGACCAGTCGCGGGGCTCGGGGGCGGCCGGAACCAGGGCGAGGGGAGCCGGCGCGAGCGGGGCCCGGGCATCCGGGAGCGGGGCGGCCTCGGCCTCCACCACCGCCGGGGGCGGCGGACGGCGGTCGGGGGTGCGGAAGTAGCGCACGCCCGGGTTGGCGACGAAGGGCTGTTGCCAGCGGGGCAGGCCCGCCGCGGCGCGGAGGAGGCCCTCGTCCATGGCCTCGGCCTCGGCCTGCCGGTCGAGGAGCACCTGTGCCTCCTCCCGGGCCCGGCGCTCGACCTCGACGGCCTGGGCGGCGGCCTGCGCCTCGGCGCGGGCGCGCTCCAGGGCGACGCGCTCGGCCTCCAGGGCGCGCTGGCGGCGCTCCTGCAGCACCGTGTCGGGGGTGCGGACGTAGCGCACGGAGGAGGGCTGGGCCGGGGCGGCGGCCACGGGCTCCTCGGGGGCGATGGCGTCGGGCCGGCGGGGCTGGCGCACCAGCACGCCGGGGGAAGAGGCCTGCCGGTCGATCCGGCTCTCGGCCCGCAGGGCGACCGCCCGGTCGTCGAAGATCTCGGACGGCCAGGCCTGCGCGGCGGGGGGCGTGTCCGCCTCGCTCGCCCAGTCCGGTTCGGCGCCGTAGGCCCGGGGGGCGCGCTCCAGGCCCTCGCGGCCGACGAGGACGGTGGGGGGCGTCGTCCAGCTCGGCTCCGCCCGGCGGCCGGAGGTGCCGTAGCCGACCCGCGAGGGGCCGGCGCCGCTCCCCGCGAGGCGGCGGGTCAACGTGGCGCGCAACGCCATGAGGCGGTGCGCCAGCGCCCCGAGGGACAGGCCCGAGCGGTCGCCGCCCCGCACCGGGCGGGCGGGGTCACGGTGGGAATGCGGGGGTCGTCCCGATGCGCGCATGGGTTTCCGATGAGACGCTGGATACAGGGGGCCACAGGCGGCCCGCGGCTCCGTAGAGTTAGGAGCGTCAGCGTTAACGGGGGCTTTCGGCCGGGTGTGTCGCGCGCGGTTCGTGGGCGATCCCGCCCTGCGGGAGGGGCGTGTCCCGGGGCCGGATCCCAACCGCGAATCCCTGTAGTACACTGGCGCCATCCCCCCGAACCCGGACCGGTGCCGTGTCGAAGCCCCCCGATTCCAAAGCCGGCTTCCGGTCCCTCTACCGGCACGGTCTCGCTCGCGTCGCCGCCTGCACCGGGCGCAGCCATCCGGGCGATCCGGCCCGCAACGGCGCGGCCATCCTCGCCCTCGCGCAGACGTGCCACGGGGCGGGGGCGGCGGTGGCGGTGTTCCCGGAGCTCGCCCTCTCGGCCTACGCCATCGAGGACCTGCTGCTGCAGCAGACCCTGCTCGACGCCGTCGAGGCCGCCGCCGCGGAGCTCGCCGCGGGCACGGCCTCTCTCCGGCCGCTGCTGATCGTCGGCGCGCCCCTGCGCTGGCGCCACCGGATCTACAACTGCGCCCTGGCGATCCAGGGGGGGCGGGTGCTCGGCGTGGTGCCCAAGACCTTCCTGCCGAACTACCGGGAGTTCTACGAGAAGCGCCATTTCGCCTCGGGCGCCGGGATCGCGGGGGAGACGATCACCGTCGCGGGCGCGGCGGTGCCGTTCGGGACCGACCTGCTGTTCCGGGCGGAGGACCTGCCCGGCCTCGTGGTGGGCATCGAGATCTGCGAGGATCTGTGGGTGCCGCAGGCGCCGGGCATGGGGGCCGCGCTGGCCGGGGCGACGGTGCTGGCCAACCCCTCCGGCAGCCCGATCACCATCGGCCGGGCCGATTCGCGAGAACTCCTCACCCGGGCGGCCTCCATGCGGGGGGCCTGCGCCTACCTCTACGCCGCCGCGGGCCGGGGCGAATCGACCACCGACCTCGCCTGGGACGGGCAGACCAGCATCGACGAGTGCGGCGTGCGCCTCGCGCAGGGCGAGCGTTTCGCCACCGGGCCCGTGGCGACGCTCGCCGACATCGACCTCGACGCCATCGCCCAGGAGCGCCTCCAGGCCGGCAGCTTCGACGACGGCGCGGGCGGCGCCGCATCCCCCCCCTGGCGGAGCGTGCCGTTCCGGGTGGACCCGCCCGCCGACGACCTCGGCCTGATGCGCCGGGTCGAGCGCTTCCCCTTCGTGCCGAGCGATGCCGCCCGCCTCGCCCAGGATTGCTACGAGGCCTACAACATCCAGGTGGCCGGCCTCGCCCAGCGGCTGGAGGCTACCGGCACGAAGCGGGTGGTGATCGGCATCTCGGGCGGGCTCGATTCGACCCACGCCCTGATCGTCGCCGCCAAGGCGTTCGACCGGCTGGGCTACCCGCGCGCGGACATCCTCGCCTACACCCTGCCGGGCTTCGCCACCTCGGCCGGCACCAAGGCCAACGCCCACGCCCTGATGAGGGCGCTCGGCACCACCGCGGCCGAGATCGACATCCGCCCCGCCGCCGAGCGGATGCTGGCCGACATGGGCCACCCCTACGCGGCGGGGGAGAAGGTCTACGACGTCACCTTCGAGAACGTGCAGGCGGGCCTGCGCACCGATTACCTGTTCCGCCTCGCCAACCGGGCCGGCGGCCTCGTGATCGGCACGGGCGACCTGTCGGAGCTGGCGCTCGGCTGGTGCACCTACGGCGTCGGCGACCAGATGAGCCACTACGCCGTCAATGCCGGCGTGCCCAAGACGCTGATCCAGCACCTGATCCGCTGGGTGATCTCCTCGGGGGCGTTCAGCACCGAGGAGGGGCGGGTGCTGCACGCCGTCCTCGACACGGAGATCTCGCCCGAGCTGGTGCCCGCCGAGGCCGACGAGGCGCCCCAGAGCACCGAGGCGGCCATCGGCCCCTACGCCCTGCAGGACTTCACTCTGTTCTACACGCTCCGCTACGGGTTCCGGCCCTCGAAGATCGCCTTCCTGGCCCTCCACGCCTGGGGCGAGGCCGGGCGCGGCGGCTGGCCCGCGGATTTCCCCGCCGACAAGCGCGTCGCCTACGGGCTGCCGGAGATCCGCCACTGGCTGTCGGTGTTCCTCACCCGCTTCTTCGGCTTCAGCCAGTTCAAGCGCTCGGCCCTCCCCAACGGGCCGAAGGTCGTGGCCGGCGGGGCGCTCTCGCCCCGGGGCGACTGGCGGGCCCCCTCCGACGGGTCGGCCCGGATCTGGCTGGAGGAGCTCGCCCGCAACACCCCTGAAACCTGAGCGTCACAAACCCGACCGATTGTGCCATTAAGACAACGGTCAAGCTGATTCCCCGCAACGTGGCGGGGGGCCGGTGTCCGAGGGCGGCCACGTGGAGGGTTTCCGATGCGGAACTACAACCTCTTCCGGCTGACCGAGGTGGAAGGCCTGTGCTGCGCGGTGCCCGAATCGAGTGCGGTGCCGGCCTTCATCGGCTCCGGCCGGTGGACGTTCGGCGGCAAGCTCGCGGATGGCAACCGGGCGCCGCTCGATTTCGACGGGCGCGCCGCCGACACCGCCGTGCGGTTCAACGGCTTCTACCTGTTCCAGACCGTCGACCGCCGCTTCATCGCCTGAGGCGCCGCGGTCTGCGATCGCGACGAATGTTCCTTAACAGATCGCGGGCACAGTCGGCTCCGTCGCGCACGTCGGAACTTGTTGGCATGTCCAAGGAACAGCGAAAGCAGCCGCGCCTCCGGGTCTTCCTCAAGGGACGCATTCATTTCAACAACGGTGCGTCGAGCATCGATTGCCTGGTGCGGGACATGTCGGCCCAGGGCGCGCGGCTGATGCTGAGCGAGACCGCGACGCTGCCGGAGAAGTTCGACCTGTTCATCCCGCAGAAGGAGCGGACCTACCGGGCCTGCCTGCGCTGGCGCCGGGAGGACGGGATCGGCGTGACCTTCGACGGGGCGGACGCCGCGGCGGAGGGGGCCTCCTCCTCCGATTCCACCCTGGGCGCCCTGCTGCGGCGGGTCGGGGAGCTGGAGGCCGAGAACGCCGTGCTCCGCCGGCAGCTGACGCAGATGCTGGAGGCACGCGCCCCCGCCCTCTGAAGGGGCCGGCGGGAGAAGACCCTCACCGGTTCCGCCATGGTCCCCGGCGTGCCGCGAACCGGGGACACGCCGCGCCGGGCCACGGCCCGCCTCCCCGGATGGCGTCGCCCCGCCCGGGACGACGGGATGGGGTGCCCCCGGCGGGTCGCGCCTTCCAAACCCTCAGGACGGGGGAGCGGCGGGGGGCGGACCGCCTTTGCCCTCGGCCGCCAGGGCCGCGCGGATGCGCGCCGCATGGCCGGCGAGCAGGTCGGAATCGGCCATCCCGCCCTCATGGCGCCGGAGGGGCACGCCCTCGCGCCGGGGGATGATGTGGACGTGCAGGTGGAACACCGTCTGCCCGCCCGCCGCCTCGTTGAACTGGAACACCGTCAGCCCGTCCGCCGCGAAGGCGGCCTTCACGGCGCCGGCCACGATCTGGACGCTGCGCATCAGGGCGGCCAGCGTCTCCGGTTCCGCGTCGAGCAGCCCGCGGGAGGGCGCCTTCGGGATGACGAGGGTGTGGCCCTCGCCCTGGGGCATCACGTCCATGAAGGCCAGGGTGTGCGCGTCCTCGTAGACCGTGTGGGCGGGCATCTCCCCCCGCAGGATCTTGCCGAAGACGTTGTTCGGGTCGTAGGCCGTGTCCGCCATGCTGCCTCCCATCCGGGCCGGCACGATGCACGGCGCGGGCGCCCGCGTCCACCGGCTGGGAACCGGGGCGAGGCCAAGCTCCTTCTCCCCGCGGCGCCGGCCAGGCGCGGGGAGGGTGGAGAGCAGTGGCGCACGAGAGCACGGGGGCGATCTACGCCGCGGCCGGGGCCAACCTCGCCATCGCGGCGGCGAAGTTCGCGGGCGGCTTCCTCACCGGATCGACGGCGATGTTCGCCGAGGGCGTCCATTCGGTGGTGGACACCCTCAACCAGATCCTCCTCCTCGTCGGCCTGAAGCGGGCGGCCAAGCCGGCCGACCGGCGCCACCCGTTCGGCTACGGCCGGGAGATCTACTTCTACGCCTTCGTCGTCGCGCTGATGATCTTCCTCGGCGGCGGCGTGTTTGCGCTCTACGAGGGCGTCGAGCGCATCCTGCACCCGGAGCCGGACAAGGACGCGCACCTGTTCGGCCTGGTGATCCCCGGCCTCTACGTGAACCTCGCGATCCTCGGCTTCTCCATCCTGGCGGAGGGCTACTCCTGGACCGTGGCCATGCGCCAGTTCTGGGCGGAGAAGGGCCGGCACTCGGCCCTCCACGCCATCCGGCGGAGCAAGGACCCGAGCCTGTTCACCATCCTGGCGGAGGACACGGCCGCGCTCGCCGGCCTGCTGATCGCCCTCGCGGGCGTGGTGCTCGCCCACGTGCTGGAGATGCCGGCCCTCGACGGGGCGGCCTCCATCGGCATCGGCCTCGTCCTCGTGGGGATGGCCCTGTTCCTGATGGTCGAGACCCACGGCCTGCTCATCGGCGAGGCGGCCGACCCGGACCTCGTCGCGGCGATCGCGGAGATCGTCCGGGAGGAGGAGGGGGTGATCCACCTCAACGAGGTGCTGACCCAGCATCTCGGCCCCTCCGACATCCTCGTGAACGTCAGCCTCGACATGGCCGACGACATGACGGCGGGCGCCGTGGAGGCCGTGGTCGGGCGCCTCGACAAGGCGCTGAAAGCCCGGGACCCGGACGTGACGCGGGTGTTCATCGAGATCCAGGCCAAGCCGGAGGCCCCCCGGGCGGCGGCGTGAGGCGCACGGATTCCGGGCGGTCCCACCCTCCACGCCTGCGGGGAGAAGGCCGCGACGACCGCGTCGTCGGAGCGGCGGGGCGGCACCCGAGGGTGAGGGGGAGCGCCGGAGGAGTCTCGTCCGGCCAAGCCCCCGCACCGCCGCTGCGGCTCCGCCTTCGGT
>NZ_JAKSXW010000031.1 GCF_022829405.1 Methylobacterium sp. J-076 | reverse complement strand
GCACTGGGGGAGGGCGCCAACACCCTGACGGTGACCGCCACGGATACGGCCGGCAACACCTCCGCCGCCTCCGCCGGGGTGAACCTGACCATCGACACGCACGCACCGAACGTCCCGACCCTCACCGGCCAGAGCGGGCCGGTCGGCACCGCGATGCCGACCCTCACCGGTACGGCCGATGCCGGCACGACCGTCACGGTCTACGACGGCGGCACCGCCATCGGCACCGCCGTCGCCGGCACCAACGGCACCTTCACCCTGACCCCGACCACAGGGCTGATGGAGGGCGCCAACACCCTCACGGCGACCGCCACCGATGCGGCCGGCAACACCCCCGCCGCCTCCGCCGGGGTGAACCTAACCCACGATCCGGTGGCCCCCCGTACGCCGCTCCTCACCGGCACGTCCGAGGCAGGCGCCACCGTCACCGTCTTCAACGGCGCGGCGGCGATCGGCACCGCGGTCGCAGCTACCAACGGCACCTTCACCCTCACCCCGACCACGGCACTGGGGGAGGGCGCCAACACCCTGACGGTGACCGCCACGGATACGGCCGGCAACACCTCCGCCGCCTCCGCCGGGGTGAACCTGACCATCGACACGCACGCACCGAACGTCCCGACCCTCACCGGCCAGAGCGGGCCG
>NZ_JAKSXW010000013.1 GCF_022829405.1 Methylobacterium sp. J-076 | reverse complement strand
GGGCGATGGTGCTGCACCTGCTGGCCGAGAAGGGCGCGCTGGATGCGGGCCGGGTCCGGGTGCGGACGCTCACCCTGCCGGACACGTACCAGGACCACGACAAGCCGGAGAAGATGTACGCCGAGGCCGGCCTCGATGCCGCAAGCATCGTCAAGGTCGCCACCGACACGCTTCCTGAGCGGAAGGAAGGCCGTTCGCGGTTGCGTCTGGCCTGAGGCATCGCGGCGCGAGAGGTCCCACCGTCTCCCCTCGGTCTGACTGTCTGACGGAAATTCGGAAGGTCCTCACGCCCCTGTACCGCCGTTGTGAGCGAGGCGAAGCAACCCAGGGCATCGGGCCGGGTCGGAACGGGGCGGATCCCTGGATTGCTTCTCCGCGCCCGCGATGACGGGGGAGTGCCGGCACATCCCCCATTGCGGGGCGGCTGCGCTGTCCCGCAACTTGCCGCCCCGGCGGTTCGATGACACAAGCGCTGCGCTGCGGTATCCCCCGCCGCCGCAGCATGGCGTGATGATTCAAACGAGCGATGGCTGAGGCCACCCCCACCGGCCGCATCGAGGCCGGCCCCGTGCTGATCACCGGCGCGAGCGGCTTTCTCGGTTCGGCCCTGGTCGACGTGTTCCGCCGGGCCGGCTTCCCGGTGCGCGTCCTCGTGCGCGCCACGAGCCCCCGCACCAACCTCACGTGGCCCGACGTTGAGATCGTCACAGGCGACATGCGCGACCCCGCCTCCGTCGCGGCGGCGATGCGCGGCCAGCGCTACCTGATCCATGCCGCCGCCGACTACCGCCTGTGGGCACCGGACATGGAGGAGATCGTCCGCACCAACCGGGACGGGACCCGGCTGATGATGCGGGCGGCCCTCGATGCCGGCGTCGAGCGGGTGGTCTACACGTCGAGCGTGGCCACGATCCGCCCGCCCGCGGATGGTGTGACGCCCTCCGACGAGACCATGCCCCTGACGCCGGAAACCGCCATCGGCGCCTACAAGCGCAGCAAGGTCGTGGCCGAGCGCGTGGTGGAAGAGATGGTCGCCCGCGACGGGTTGCCGGCGGTGATCGTGAACCCCTCGACGCCCATCGGCCCCCGCGACGTGAAGCCGACTCCCACGGGGCGGATCATCCAGGAGGCGGCGCTGGGCAAGATGCCCGCCTTCGTGGATACCGGCCTCAACCTCGCCCATGTGGACGACGTGGCCCACGGCCACCTCCTCGCCCTGCACGGGGGCCGGATCGGCGAGCGCTACATCCTCGGCGGTGAGGACGTGTTCCTGTCGCAGATGCTGGCCGACATCGCCGGCATGGTCGGCCGCAAGCCGCCCACGGTGAACCTGCCCCGGGCCGTGGTCTATCCGGTGGCCTTCTTCGCCCAGCTCGCCGCGCGGTTCACCGGCCACCAGCCCTTCGCGACGATCGACGGCATCCGCATGTCGCGCTACCGGATGTTCTTCTCCGATCGGAAGGCGCGGGCCGAACTGGGCTACACGGCGCGTCCGTATCGCGAAGGCCTGTCCGACGCGATCGACTGGTTCCGGGGTGCGGGATACCTGAAATGACCAGCCTCGACAGCGCCAGCGCCACCCGCTCCGGCAAGGGCCACCGGGACGAGAACTTCCCCGTTGCCTCGCACCTGATCCACCCGCGCCACCGCGGGGCGATCCTGGCCTTCTACAACTTCGTCCGTGCGGGCGACGACGTGGCCGACCACGCCGACCTTTCCCCCGAGCGCAAGATCGCCCTCCTCGACGGCCTCGCGGACGCCCTGACGGGGGCGGGCCCCGCCGACCCGGAGGCCGCGCCCCTGAAAGCCGAGCTCGCGGCCCGCGGCCTGCCGCCCCGCCATGCCCTGGAGCTGCTCGACGCGTTCCGCATGGATGCGCGCAAGAACCGCTACGCCGACTGGGACGAGCTGATCCACTATTGCCGCTACTCGGCCATGCCGGTCGGCCGCTTCGTCCTCGACATCCACGGCGAGGACCCGGCCCGGGTCTGGGGGCCGTCCGACGCGATCTGCGCGGCGCTCCAGGTGATCAACCACCTGCAGGATTGCGGGAAGGACTATCGCGACCTCGACCGGGTGTACCTGCCGCAGGATTGCCTGGACCGGCACGGCGCCACCGTCGCCATGCTCGGCGAGGCGAAGGCGCCCCCCCCCCTCCGGGCGGTGTTCCGCGAGCTGGCGCAGAAGTGCCTCGGCCTGCTGGACGAGGGCGCGCGCCTGCCCGACCTGATCGACGACACCCGCCTGTCCCTGGAGATCGCCGTCATCCACCGCCTCGCGGTGGTGCTGTCCGAGGGGCTGCTGGAGCGCGACCCGCTCTCCGAGAAGGTCCACCACGGCAAGGCGGCCTTCGCCCTCTTCGCCCTGCGCGGGGCCGCCGCGACCCTCGCCCGGCGCCCGTTCCGTGGGCGGATCGTCCGCGCGGCCATTCAGGGAGCCCCCCGTTGAGCGCCACCGCGACGCCGGCCGCCGCCGGCGAGGCCGAAGCCCCCGCCCTGCCGGCCGCGGGCTCTTCGTTCTATATCGCCATGCGCCTGCTCCCGAAGGAGCGGCGGGAGGCGATGTACGCCGTCTACGCCTTCTGCCGGGCGGTGGACGACGTGGCCGACGACGGCGGCCCGCGGGAGGTGCGCCGGGTCGAACTCGACCGCTGGCGGGCCGATATCGACGCCCTCTATGCCGGCCGGCCGGTGGCCCGGACCCGCGACCTCGTCGGGCCGGTGGCGCAGTTCGGCCTGAAGCGCGAGGATTTCCAGGCGGTCATCGACGGCATGGCCATGGATGCGCAGGAGGATATCGTCGCCCCCGACGAGGCCACCCTCGACCTGTACTGCGACCGGGTCGCGAGTGCGGTGGGGCGGCTGTCGGTGCGGATCTTCGGCATGGCGGAGGCCGACGGCATCGAGCTCGCGTGGCATCAGGGCCGGGCGCTGCAGCTCACCAACATCCTGCGCGACATCGATGAGGATGCCGAGCGGGACCGCCTCTACCTCCCGCGGGAGAAGCTCGCGGGGATCGGCCTCGAGAACCCGAC
This sequence comes from Methylobacterium sp. J-076, assembly GCF_022829405.1. Taxonomy (GTDB): domain Bacteria; phylum Pseudomonadota; class Alphaproteobacteria; order Rhizobiales; family Beijerinckiaceae; genus Methylobacterium. The sequence continues at coordinate 20,793 of NZ_JAKSXW010000013.1, read as the reverse complement.
GCCGATGCAGGCGATCATGCATCCGCGCATCGGCGAAGTCTGCGCCGCCGTCGCCCGGGAGGCCGAGGCGCATTACCGGGCGACCTGGGAGATCATCGGCCGCAACCCGCGCAAGGCCACCAAGGCGGCGCGCCTGATGGCGGGGGCCTACCACCTCTACCTCAAGGCGGTGGTCGCCCGCGGCTGGACGCCGCCCCGGGCCAGGGTGAAGCCGGGCAAGCTCCCGCTGATCCTCGTCGCCCTTCGCCACGGTCTCGTGTGATGGCAACCGTCCACATCGTCGGCGCCGGCCTCGCGGGCCTGTCGGCCGCCGTCGCCCTGAGCGGGACCGGCAGGCGGGTGGTCCTGCACGAGGCCGCCAAGCAGGCCGGCGGGCGCTGCCGCTCGTATTTCGATCCGGCCCTCGGCCTGACCCTCGACAACGGCAACCACCTCCTGCTCTCCGGCAATGCCGACGCCCTCGGCTTCCTGCGCGAGGTCGATGCCCCGGCGGACGCCCTCGTCGGGCCGGACGAGGCGGCGTTCGATTTCGCCGACCTCAAGTCCGGCCAGCGCTGGACCCTGCGGCCCAATGCCGGGCGGCTGCCGTGGTGGGTGCTGAGCCCGTCGCGCCGGGTGCCGGGCACCCGCGCCCGCGACTACCTCGCGCCGCTCGGCATCCTCCGCGCGGCCTCCGGCAAGGCCGAGGGCGCGGGCGGGACGATCGGCGAGAGCATGGAATGCTCCGGGCCGCTCTACGAGCGCCTGTGGCACCCGGTGCTGCTGGCCGCCCTGAACACCGAGCCCCGCGACAGCGATGTCGGGCTCGCCGCCCGGATCCTGCGGGAGACGCTCGGGGCGGGCGGGCGGGCCTGCAGGCCGATGGTGGCGGAGAAGGGCCTTTCCTACGCCTTCGTCGATCCGGCGATCCGCACCCTGGGCGAGCGTGGCGCGGACATCCGCTTCGGCCGGCGGCTGCGCGGCATCGAGGCGGCGGGGGATCGGGTGACGGCCCTCGTCTTCGCGGACGGGCCGGAGACCGTCGGCGCCGACGATTCGGTGGTCCTCGCCCTGCCGCCGTGGGTCACCGCCGACCTGTTGCCCGAAATCCCCACGCCGCGGGAGTTCCGCTCCATCGTGAACGCCCATTTCGCGGTGGTTCCGAAGCCCGGCAGCCCGCTGGTTCTCGGCGTGGTGAACAGTCTTACGGAGTGGCTTTTCGCCTATTCCGACCGCTATTCCGTAACGATTTCCGGTGCGGACCGCCTCCTCGACGTGCCGCGGGAAGACCTCGCGCGGCAGATCTGGGGGGAAATCGCAACTCTCGGCAATCTTGCGCCGGAACTGCCTGGCTGGCAGATCGTCAAGGAGAAGCGCGCGACATTCGCAGCGACGCCGGCCGAGGCCGCGCGGCGGGCGCATGCGCGCACGCGGCACGCGAACCTCGTTCTGGCAGGCGATTGGACCGCCACGGGCCTGCCATCGACGATCGAGGGGGCGATCCGCTCCGGCAAGACGGCCGCCCACACGCTGATGTGTGCGGCATCACCTGCGCGCGGCGCAGCTTGAGGCATGGCGGTTGCAGCGCCGCGACCGTGAGGCGAGGACCGATGAGAGAGGCCGTGAAGAAAGTAGAGGCGCTGCAGCGTCCGAAGACCCAGGACATCACATTGGAAGCCGTCGAGCGCAGCGTCGGCGCGGCAACGCGCGCCCTGGGCGCCCTGGCCCACCGGGACGGGCATATCTGCTTCGAGCTCGAGGCCGATGCCACCATCCCCTCCGAGTACATCCTGTTCCACCATTTCCGCGGGCATCCGCCGGCCGCGGACCTGGAGCAGAAGATCGGCAACTACCTGCGCCGCACGCAGGGGCCGCATGGCGGCTGGGCCCTCGTCCACGAGGGGCCGTTCGACATGAGCGCGACGGTGAAGGCGTATTTCTGCCTGAAGATGATCGGTGAGGACATCGAGGCGCCGCACATGCGCCGGGCCCGCGAGGCGATCCTGGCCCGCGGCGGCGCGGCCAACGCCAACGTGTTCACCCGGTTCATGCTCGCCCTCTACGGCCAGGTGCCGTGGCGGGCCGTGCCGGTGATGCCCGTCGAGATCATGTTCCTGCCGAAGTGGTTCCCCTTCCACATCGACAAGGTGAGCTACTGGGCGCGCTGCACCATGGTGCCCATGTTCGTCCTGCAGGCCACCAAGCCGCGGGCGAAGAACCCGCGCGGCATCGGCGTGCAGGAGCTGTTCGTGACCCCGCCGGAGAGCGTCCGCTCCTGGCCCGCCTCGCCCCATGCGACGTGGCCCTGGACGCCGATCTTCGGCTTCATCGACCGCATCCTCCAGAGCACCGAACACCTGTTCCCCCGCCGCCCCCGCCAGCGGGCGATGGAGAAGGCCCGCGCCTGGGTGAGCGAGCGCCTGAACGGTGAGGACGGCCTGGGCGCCATCTTCCCGCCGATGGTCAACTCGGTGCTGATGTACGAGATCATGGGCTACACGCCCGACCACCCGCAGGTGAAGGTCGCCCTGGAGGCGATCGAGAAGCTCGTCGTCATCAAGGACGACGAGGCCTACGTGCAGCCCTGCGTCTCGCCGGTCTGGGACACGGCCCTGGCGAGCCACGCCTTCCTCGAGGCCGGCGGCCCGGAGGCGGAGGCCATGGCCCGCGCCGGGCTCGACTGGCTGAAGCCCCGTCAGGTGCTCGACATCGTCGGCGACTGGGCGGCGCGCAAGCCGAAGGTCCGGCCGGGCGGTTGGGCGTTCCAGTACGCCAACGCCCATTACCCCGACCTCGACGACACCGCCGTCGTGGTGATGGCCATGGACCGGGCCATGCGCCAGCACGGCCTCGTGGCCGGCATGCCCGACTACAAGATGGCCATCGCCCGCGCCCGGGAATGGGTCGAGGGCCTGCAATCGGCCGATGGCGGCTGGGCCGCCTTCGACGCCGACAACAACTACATGTACCTGAACCACATCCCGTTCTCGGATCACGGGGCGCTCCTCGACCCGCCGACCGCGGACGTGACGGCCCGGGTGGTCGGGATGCTGGCGCAGCTCGGCGAGACCCGCGAATCGTGCCGTGCCCTCGACCGGGGCGTGAACTACCTCCTGAACGATCAGGAGGAGGATGGGTCGTGGTACGGCCGCTGGGGCATGAACTTCATCTACGGCACGTGGTCCGTGCTGAACGCCCTGAACGCGGCGGGCATCAGCCCGGTCGATCCGCGGATCCAGAAGGCGGTGTCGTGGCTCATCCGCATCCAGAATCCGGATGGCGGCTGGGGGGAGGACGCCTCGTCCTACAAGATCGACCCGGCCTTCGAGCCGGGCTCGTCCACCGCGTCCCAGACCGCCTGGGCGCTGCTCGCTCTCATGGCGGCGGGAGTGACGGACGATCCGGCGGTCACGCGGGGCATCAACTTCCTCACCCGCACACAGGATGGCGACGGGCTCTGGAGCGAGGAGCGCTACACCGCGACGGGTTTCCCGCGGGTGTTCTACCTGCGCTACCACGGCTACCCGAAGTTCTTCCCCCTCTGGGCTCTGGCGCGCTACCGGAACCTGAAGCTCAGCAACACCGGCCGCGTCGCCTACGGGATGTAGGCGACGGCCCTCGCCGCCTTCCCGCGCATCAGCCACGCAATCCAGGGTCCGCGCCGCGTGGCGGTGGCCCGCTATCCTGGATTGCTCCGCTCCGCTCACGATGTCGCTGAAGCAGGCGGGCGAGAAGGCCGCGGCCGGTGGGGCGGTTTCCGCCGCCGGGCGGGACGACGCGGGCGGTGTCCTTTGTTAAGACGGCCTTCACCCGCCCGGTGGGCGGCCCCCTCGACCGACGTCTCCCGTGTCATCCTCCGATAACGATCCGCCCCGGCCCCGGCGCATGCCCGGCACGCTCGCGGGCCTGATCCAGCCCCGCGCCATGATCGATCCCTCAGCCCCCGTCCTCGCCGTGACCGGCCTCGGCCGCGAGCGCCGCATCGCCGGGGGGGCTGGCGTGGAGGCCGTCGGCGCGGGGGGCGATCCCGCCCGCCTGCGCCTGCTCCTCGACGCGCGGACCCTGCCGGGTTGCCGGGCCGTGGTGAGCTTCGGCATCGCGGGCGGGCTCGATCCCACCTTGAAGCCGGGGGACGTCGTGGTCGGCACCGGCATCGCCACCGCCGACGGGCGGAGGCCCGCGGACCTCGACGCCGCCGCCGCGATGGTCGGCCTCCTCGCCGGCCTCTCGAACCGGGTGATCTCGGCCGACCTCGCGGGCGTCGATGCCGCCGTGCTGGCGGTGGCCGACAAGGCGGAGCTGCGGGAGCGGACGGGCGCCGCCGCCGTGGACATGGAATCCCACGTGGCCGCGGCCTTCGCCGGGCGCCATGGCCTGCCCTTCGCCGCCCTCCGGGTGATCTGCGACCCCGCGGACCGGGCCCTGCCCGCCTTCGCCGCCAACGCCCTGACGCCCGACGGCGAGCCCGACATCCGAGGCGTGCTCTCGGCCCTGGTCTTCGGCCGGGCGAGAATCGGCGACCTCATGCGCCTCGGCCGGGATTCGAACGCCGCCTTCGCCGTTCTGGCCCGCTGCCGCCAAAGTCTGGGCGCCGGCCTCGGCTTTCCCCCGCCGCCAGCCCCCCAAGCCTGAGACCGTCTCCGGTCGGGCCGTTCGGGGGCGCATCGCGTGGCCCCATATAAAAAGGCGCCGGTCGGGGAGACCGGCGCCAGTCGGGGGGAATACCACGAAAGGGGGCGGGCCCCTGGACGGGCCCGCCCGGAGGACGAGGCTCAGCCGGCCTTGCCGAGGGAGATCGCCACGAAGCGGGTCTGCCCCTTGGCGCTCTTCACCCGCATCAGCACCGCCTTGCGGCCGCTGCTCTCGGCCGAGCGCACCTGGGCCACCACGTCCGAGGGGCTGGAGACCGACTGGCCGCCGACGTCGAGGATCAGGTCGCCCTGCTCGATGCCCTTCGCCGCGGCCGGGCCATCCGGATCCACCTGCACCACCGCCACGCCCTGGTCGGCGAGGCCGACCTGGGCGGCCGGGGCGAGGCCCAGGCCGAGGCGCACCTGCCCCGTCCCGTCCTCCTCACGGGCCGCCACCTTGGTGCCGTCCGTGGGCATGGTGCCGAGGGTGACCGACGCCACGTCGGACTTGCCGCCGCGCAGGTAGCTCAGCTCGACCTTGGCGCCCGGCTTCATCGAGGCGATCCGGCGGGAAAGCTCGCGGGCGCTGTCCACGGTCTCGCCGTTGACCTTCTCGATGACGTCGCCGGACTTCAGGCCGGCCTTGGCGGCGGGCGTGCCGTTCTCGGCGTGATCGACCAGGGCCCCCTTGGCCTTGTCCAGCCCCAGACCCTCGGCGATGTCCTGCGTCACCGGCTGGATCTGCACGCCGAGGTAGCCGCGGGCGACCTTACCGTCGGTGCGGAGCTGCTCCACCACCGCCTGGACCGTCTCGGCCGGGATGGCGAAGGCGAGGCCGACGCTGCCGCCCGAAGGGGAGGCGATGGCGGTGTTCACGCCGACCACCTCGCCGTTGACGTTGAAGGTCGGGCCTCCGGAATTGCCCTTGTTGATGGGCGCGTCGATCTGGAGGAAGTCGTCGTAGGGGCCGGCGCCGATGTCGCGGCCGCGGGCCGAGACGATGCCCGCCGTCACCGTGCCGCCGAGGCCGAACGGGTTGCCGATGGCCACCACCCAGTCACCCACCTGCGGTGCGGCCTTGCCGAACTGCACGTAGGGGAAGTTGCTGCCCTCGTTGATCTTCAGGAGCGCCACGTCAGTCTTGGCGTCCTTGCCGATCACCTTGGCATCCAGGGTGCGGCCGTCATCGAGGGTGACCTGCACGCTCTTGGCATGGTCCACGACGTGGTTGTTCGTCACCACGTAGCCGTCCGCCGAGATGATGAAGCCCGAGCCGACGGCGCCGCGGCCGCCACGGTGCTGGGGCTGCGCGTTGGGGCCGTTCTCCCCGAAGCGCTTGAAGAACTCGCGCAGCTGCGGCGGGACGTTCTGGAGGTTCTGGCCGTTGCCGCCGCCGTCCTCGTCGTCGCCCGCCGAGTCGTCGAGCTTCACCTTCACCGAGACGACGCCGGGCTTCACCTTGTTGACGATGCCGGCGAAGGAGCCCGGCGGATGCTCCGGCGCCTCGATGGGCGTCTTCGGCAGGGCTTGAGCGAAGGCAGGGGTCGCGGCCGGCAGATAACCACCCCCGACGGCCCCGCCGGCGATCAGCGCCGCGGCGGCGACGGAGGCGAGGGCACGGCGGGAGTAGCGGCGGGCGGTACGGGGGTCGGTCATGGGGCTCTCACACCTCGGAAGGATCGGGACGACGCCTTGGGCGGCCGTCGATGGGTCCTTGTAAGGGGCGAGCCCTCACCCCGGTGTGGCGGGCAGATTACCGTTTTGTCAGGTGGCGGGGACGCCGCCCGGTGGGATGGCTTTCACCGCGCGGAATCATCCAGCGTGAGGCCCCGCCCTGAACCAGGGTTCCGGGGCCTCGCGCCGGGCACCGGGTGCGCCGGATCAATCCCCGCTCAGGCGGGCCAAGGCCTCGTCGATCTTCACGAGGCGCGCGCTTTCGGCCTCGCGGCGCTCGCGGTTCTCTTCGATGATCTCCTCGGGGGCGCGGGCGACGAAGTCGGCGTTGGCGAGCTTGGCGTCGACCTTCTTGATCTCCCCCTCCGCCTTGGCCTTCTCCTTCTTCAGCCGTGCCACCTCGGCGGCGAGGTCCACGATGCCTTCGAGGGGAAGCGCCGCGACGCTGCCGCGCACGAGGAGCTGCACCGACTTGGCCGGCGGCGCATCGGCGAAGCCGATCTCCGACAGGCGGGCGAGGCGCACCAGCGTCTCCCGCCACGCCTCGACCCGCGCCCGCACGGCGGGATCGGCCCCGACGAGGACCAGGGGAATCTGTGCGCCGGCCGGGACGTTCGTCTCCGACCGGGCCGAGCGGATCTGCCCGATGAGGTCGACCACGAAGCCCACTTCGGCCTCGGCGGCCGGGTCTGCGAGCCCGGCGAGGTCAGGCCAGGACGCCAGGGCGAGGAGGCCACGCCCCTCGATCCCCTCACCCTTGATCCCCCACAGCTCCTCGGTGAGGAACGGCATGAAGGAGTGCAGGATCTTGGCGACCTGATCGATCAGGAAGGCGACGCTCGCCTGGGTCTCCGCCCGCGCGGCCGGATCGACCCCCTCCCCCTGCAGCACGGGCTTGGCGAGTTCGAGATACCAGTCGCAGAAGATGTTCCAGGTGAAGCGGTAGGCCGCGTTGGCGGCGTCGTTGAAGCGATAGGCGGCGAGCGCGGCCTCCACCTCGGCGACGGTGCGGGCGGCCTCACCCAGGGCCCAGCGGTTGATGGCGCCGCCGATCGTGCGCGGATCGAAGGCCGGATCGAGCCGGCAGCCGTTCAGCTCGGCGAACCGGGCGGCGTTCCACAGCTTCGTCGCGAAGTTGCGGTAGCCCTGCACCCGGTCGGTGGAGAGCTTGATGTCGCGGCCCTGCACGGCCAGGGCGCAGAGGGTGAAGCGCAGGGCGTCGGCCCCGACCTGCTCGATGAGGTCGAGGGGATCGACCACGTTGCCCTTCGACTTCGACATCTTGGCGCCGGAGGCGTCCCGCACCAGCGTGTGCAGGTAGACGGTGTCGAACGGGACCTCGCCGGTGACGTGCAAGCCGAGCATCATCATCCGGGCGACCCAGAAGAACAGGATGTCCTTGCCGGTCACCAGGGTGTTGGTCGGGTAGAAACGCGCGAGCTCGGGCGTCTTGTCGGGCCAGCCGAGGGTCGAGAACGGCCACAGGCCGGAGGAGAACCACGTGTCGAGGACATCCTCGTCACGGGTGAGCGAGACGGCGCGGCCGTGCTTGGCCTGCGCGGCGGCCAGCGCCTGCTCCTCGCTCTCGGCGACGAAGATACCGCCCTCGGCATCGTACCAGACCGGGATCTGGTGGCCCCACCAGAGCTGGCGCGAGATGCACCACGGCTCGATGTTGGTGAGCCACTGGAAGAAGATCTTCTCGTAGTTCTCGGGCACGAATGTCGTCTTGCCGTCGCGCACGGCCTGCATCGCCCGCTCGGCCAGTGGCTTGACGTTCACGTACCACTGGTCGGTCAGGTAGGGCTCGATCACGACGCCCGAACGGTCGCCGTGCGGCACCATATGCGTGTTGGGCTCGATGGTGCGCAGGCGCCCGCGCTCCTCCATGAGCTCCACCACGCGCTTGCGCGCCGCCGCCCGGTCGATGCCGTGCAGGGCGAGCGCCTCCGCCTCCGGCGAGACGCCGGCAAGGAACGCCTCGTTGCCCGCCAGCAGCATCTGCCCCTCGGGATCGAGGATATTGATCATCGGCAGGGAATGCCGGCGGCCGACCTCGAAGTCGTTGAAGTCGTGGGCCGGGGTGATCTTGACCGCGCCGGTGCCCTTCTCCGGGTCGGAATAGCTGTCGGCGACGATGGGGATGAGCCGGCCGACCAGGGGCAGGCGCACGAACTTGCCGACGAGGGCCGTGTAGCGCTCGTCCTCCGGATGCACCGCCACCGCCGTGTCGCCGAGCATCGTCTCGGGCCGGGTCGTGGCCACCGTGACGACCTCACCGGTCTCGGCCCCGGCGGCGTCCACCACCGGATAGTCGAAGTGCCAGAGATGGCCCTTCACCTCGACCTGCTGCACCTCAAGGTCGGAGATCGCCGTCTGGAACCGCGGATCCCAGTTCACGAGGCGCTTGTCGCGGTAGATCAGCCCGTCCCCGTGGAGATCCACGAAGGTCTTGAGCACGGCGCGGCTCAGGCCCTCGTCCATGGTGAAGCGCTCGCGCGTCCAGTCGCAGGAGGCGCCCAGCCGCTTCAGTTGCTCCACGATGGCGCCGCCGGATTCGGCCTTCCAGGCCCAGACCTTCTCCAGGAACGCCTCGCGGCCGATCTCCCGCCGGCCCGGCTCCCGGCGCTCGGCCATCCTGCGCTCGACCACCATCTGGGTGGCGATGCCCGCATGGTCGGTGCCCGGCTGCCACAGCACGTCGCGCCCGCGCATGCGCTCGAAGCGGCACAGCACGTCCTGCAGCGTGTTGTTGAGGGCGTGCCCCATGTGCAGGGAGCCCGTCACGTTCGGCGGCGGGATCACGATGCAGTAGGGTGCGGCGCCGGCCCGCTCGGGCCGCCCGGCCCGGAAGGCGCCGGCCTCTTCCCACGCGGCGCGGATGCGCGCCTCGACGGAGGCCGGATCGAAGGTTTTGTCCATCATCGCGCGTGTCGGGCCGGAAGCGGGCTGTCCCCAGGGATCGAGCCTCGCTTTCGGCCGTCAGGACGCCCGCGTCAACACGGGAGGATCAGCGCCCGCGGGAGACCCGCTCGATCTCGGCCCGCACGAGGCGCTCGACCACCACGGGCAGGTTGTCGTCCAGCCACGATTTCAGCATCGGCCGAAGCATGTCCTGCACGATGTCTTCCAGGGTGCGGGCATTGCTGGTGAGGACGGTATGGGCCAGCAGGTTGAAGGCGTTGCCGACGCTGGCATCCGTCGCCGCCGAGATGAGACGCTCGGCGGCGGGCGCGGGCGCGGGACGGGGCGCGGGGGCCGGCTCGACCCGCGGTGTGGGCGGCGGCTCGGGCGCCCTGGCGGCGGGCTTCGGCGGGGGCGAGGGCGCGAACTCCTCGGGCTCCTCGGCCAGATCCTCGAAGCTGATCTCGTCCAGATCGAGGGGGGTCGGCTTGGGCGCCGGGGGCTCCGGCGGCCTCACCAGGGCGATCGGCGGCGCGGGCGGCGGAACCGGCTCGGCGGCCTCGGCGAGGTCGAGGATGTCATCGATGTCGGCGGGCTCCGGTTCCGGCTCGCTCGCCTTCGCCCCCTGATCGTCGGCGATGATGCGCCGGATGGAGGCGAGAATCTCCTCCATCGACGGCTCGTGCGCCTTCTCGCCAGCCTTGTCCTGAACCTGGGGGCTTGCTGCACTCATGACGACGGCGCGCTCGGATGCGAAAGAGACCGGAAGGCGGCCCGCTGTGGACCGCAACTCAGTATTTCACGGCGCTGAGCTACGACAAGCGTGCGGACAGCACAGTCCTCGGGAAAAATCGACCGTCGGCCAGAAACGGCCGGCCGCTCACCGCCCGTCGGGCGTGCGCAGGCCGAACCACAGATCCTTGACCTGATCGTAGTGGATCTTCGCGCTGTAGGGTTCCACCGGCAGGGACGTGAAGCGGGCGGTCAGCTGCCCCATCGCCTGCACGACGCCGTACGAGTAGATCACCCGGTCGCGCTGGGCGACGATCAGGTTCACGCGGGAGTTCAGCAGTTCCTGCTGCGCGTTGAGGACGTCCAGGGTCGTGCGCTGGCCGACCCGGGCCTCCTCGCGGACGCCGTTCAGGGCGACCTCGTTGGCCTGGACCTGCGCCTGGGCGGCGATGACCTGCGCCTTGGCCGCCTCGAGCCGTCCCCAGAAATCGACGATCTGCGCCCGGACCTGGTCGCGGATCTGATCGACCTGGATCCGGTACTGGCCCACCAGCTCCTTCTGCTGGCGCACCTGGGCGTAGACCTGACCGCCCTCGTAGATCGGGATCGACACCCGCCCGATGATCGAAGCGGTGACGCCGGAATCGCCGGGGAACGTGGTGTCGTAGCGTTGGGAGACGCTGCCCTGCACCGTCGCCTGCGGGTAGAGCTGGCCTTCGAGGACCTTCACCTGCGCCTCGGCCGCATCCAGGGCGTGGATGGACGAGATGATCTGCGGGTGCTCCTGCAGGCCGGTGGAGATCGCCGCGTCGAGGCTGCCCGGCACGTACCGGTCGAGGGGGCGTCCCGGGGCAAGGGAGCGCGGTTCGACGCCGATGTTCTGGCGATAGATGCCGATGGAGGTGCGCAGGGAGGATTCCGCGCTGCTCACCTGGGAGCGGGCACCCGCGAGGCGGGCCTCCGCCTGCGCCACGTCCGTCCGCGTGACTTCGCCGACGTTGAAGCGGTCGCGGGTCTGGCGCAGCTGCTCTTCCAGCACCTCGACGTTGTTGCGGTTCAGCTCCAGCGTCGCCGTGTTGCTCAGGACGTTCATGTACGCCTGAACGGCATTGTACAGGATCGTCAGCTCGGTGAAGCGCAACGTCTCGCGCTGACTGTACACAGTCGATTCGGCGCGGCGGACGTTGTTGTCGGTCTGGAAGCCGTTGAACAGGTTCTGGCTGATGACGAGGCCGGCACCGCCCGGCGTCAGCGTCTGGTTGAGGGTGGCACCGGTGAACCGCCCATCGGTGTACTGCGTGCCCACATCGGCGCTCAGGGTCACCGTCGGCCGGTATCCGGACTGGGCGATGGCCACGTTCTCATCGGTGTACCGGGTGGTGGCCCGGCTGGCGTTCAGCTGCGGGTTCCCGCGGTAGGCCCGCGCCAGGGCCCCCTCCAGCGTCTCCGCGTTCGCCGGCATGGCCGCCAATACCGCGGCGACCGCCGTGGCGGCGAGGCCGGCACGGCGATACGCGGAGCGGATTTTCGGCACTCGTAGACTCACAGTGCTCAATCCTCGCGGCCCTCGATGTCTCGGATCTCCGCTGCGTTCGCAGCGACCGTGCGTTGATACGCACCCGTCCGAACAAGCCCGCCCTAGGGTGACCTTAGCCGGAAGTCGTTAATTCGGCACGGCCTGTCGGGGCCGCCGGGCCGGATTCATCGGAGGGTGGCGCATAAAGGCGACACTCCCCTCAGCCGGCTCAGAAGGCGAAGGAGGCTTCGGCAGCGAAGGCCGACAGGCCCGGCAGGGAGGCGTCGAAGAGCGGGCGCGATCCGAAGGCGTCCCCCGCGCGCACGAAGACCGTGACCTTGGCGCCCCGGTCGGGACCGAGGACGCAGACGAGCCGGCCGTCGTCCTTGAGCTGATCGAGAAGGGCCTGGGGACGGGTCTCGACGCGGCCATTGATCAGGATCGCGTCGAAGGGGCCCTCCGCCGGGGCACCCGCCCGCAGCGGCCCCTCGACCACCGAGGCCTTGCCGGCCAGGCGCTCCTGGGCGGCCGTCACGAGGTCGGGGATCGAATCGAGGGCGATGACCGTCGCGCCCAGCTGCTCCATCACCGCGGCGGCGTATCCGTAGCCGGTCGCCACATCGAGGACGCGGGAGCCGGCCTTCAGCTTCAGCGCCTGGATCATCCGCCCGAGGACCATCGGCGCCGGCGTCACCCGGACGTCGCCCTCCACCGCGCCCAGCCGGAGGGGCTGGTCGATATAGGCGAAGGGCTCTTGGTTCTTCGGGACGAAGGACTCGCGCGGCACCGAATCAAAGGCGTCGAGAACGGCGTTGTCGTTCACGTCGAAGGTCCGCAACTGGCAGTCGACCATCATCCGCCGCGCCTGCGCGTAATCGAGCATCGGATACCTCGTCCCCGGACCGGTCGGTCGGCCGCGCCGCAGTCGATCGACGCAAGCTTGAGCCTTCGCGGCGGGTTTTCGAAGATCGACCGGCAAAAGGCAAGGACGCGGTGGTCGCCGGCACCGCGATGCGGGATATCCTCAGAGGCCGAAATACGAATCGTGGCGATCTTCGGCGCGGGGCACCAGCGACTCGGCTGAGCGCAGGGGCAGGCCGGTGGCGAGGGCCAGCACCAGCTGCGCCAACCCGGCGATGGCCGCACGGCCCGCTCCGGTTCGATCCTGACAAGCATTCATGGTGGTGCACCCCCGACGAGATCTCTCATCTGGGGCGTTTTTCGCAGCGCACCATCCGGGGTTACATCGACAGGGGCGTCCGGCGTGCGCGGCCACACCCGGGCCCCGGCTCAGCCCTTCACGGGGGCCCGCTTGTCGAGCCAGCCGGACAGCCAGTCGGCGATCTCGAGGCTGTTCTTGTCCTGCATCAGCATGTGCGAATTGCCGTGGATGCCGATCTCGGGGAGCAGGATCAGCTCGGCCCGTCCCCCGGCCGCGTTCGCCGCGGCGACGAAGGCGCGGCAGAGCTTCAGGCGCGGAGCCCAGCGGGACGACTGGTCCACGTAATCCCCGAACAGGACCAGGATCGGCAGGTCCTTGTAGGGCGCGAGGTCGTCCTTGGCCGGATCGGGGCAGGCGGCCGGCTCGATGGCGACGATCGCCCGGATCCCGGACCTGTCGAGGGCGGCCGTCTGGAACGGATAGATGCCCGACTGGGAGTGGGAGACGAGCACCGCGGATTTGAGGCGCTTCGCCAGCTCCGAGAGGGCCGGCACGGTGGGGTTCGGCACCGGCAGCGAGGCCGACCAGTCCGGCACCATCTGCTTCCAGAACTCGGCCTGCGCCTCCAGGGGAAACTGCATCCCCGCAAACACCTTCGGGAATTCGGGGCCGAACCGGAAGATCGTCCAGGCGGGCTCACGACCGGCGGAGAAGACCGCCGGGAGGGTATCGGGGTTGGCCTTGCCGCTCTTCACGGCGTTGATCGCAGCGGGGCTACCCGCCGAACGGCCGCGCCAGGATTGATCGATGACGTAGGTCGGAAAGCCCTGGCGGACGAAATACTCGTCCCAGCCCATCCGCCCGTCCGGCGTGGTCTCCCAGGTCTTCCCCGTCAGGCAGCAGCCATGGATCAGGACGAGGGGCGTGCGGGTTGGCGAGACCGGGATCTGGTACCGGACGTAGACCTGATCGACCGTGATGGTCCCGGCCGCGGCGTAGGCGGGCAGGGTCGAGAGGGATTCGGACGCCACGTCCCGGCCGCCGACGAAGAAGCTGCCCTGGGCCGAGATCGTGAGCGGCGGCGGCGGCGCCTCCGCGGCGGTGGCCGGAACCGACGCCGCGGCGAGGGCCGCCAGACCGAACAGGGCGCGCAGCATCAGGGTCACCGTTCTCGAACCTCGCCTGGCCCGCCCTGCCCGTGGGGGCGGCGGAACCGATGCGGGATCCGGATCGCCCGCATGCCCCACATGCCACGAACCGGCCGGGATGGGCGAGGGGCGTCTCGGCCGTTCCACGGGAGATCGGCCGACCCCGTCGTTCCGGTCCCCCGCGGAATCCGGTCTCCCCGCCGTGGGGGAGACCGGTGGCGGCGTCAGGCGTGGGCCGTGTCGTCCTCGTCGATGTCGACGAGGAAGACGATGTCGGCCTCGTCCTCTTCGTCCTCGCTCGGCTCGGCATCGGCGTGGCGCGGGTCGTCCACGAAATCGCCTTCGCCGTCATCTTCGGCGAGGGCGTCCTCGAAGACCTCGATCTCGTCCTCGTTGGCGGGCCGAACCGTCAGCGCGGCCTTGCCGTCCCAGAGCGGCTTGCCGCCGCTCGTCATCGTCCGGATGTCTTCCTTGAAGCCGTCGCAGGTGAACAGGTCTTGGGCCGCGGCCTCATCGCTGTTGATGACCGCGACAGCCGTGCCCTCGATTTCCAGGGTGAACATGGCCGGCATCCTCTCTTCAGACCGCGCCTGCACGCTCCCGGGCGGGCCGCGTGATGCGGCTGCCCTCGGGAGGCGTGTCGCCGCACGCGGCTCCTGTAGGGGCGAAGCCGCCGCGGGCCAAGCCCGGCGCAGACGAGTTCATGCGCCGGCGGAGCCTTGCTCCGTCACTGGGTCAGGCGCCGGCGCCCCGCGACACCGCCCGCTTGACCACGCCCTGCACCTCCGGATTCGACAGGAACAGGTCGTGGTTGATGAGGCCGCCGCCGTAGTCGGACGCGTCCGCGACCCGCACCCCGAGGGCTTCGAGCTTCGCCCGGTCGGCCGCTCCCGCCCGCGTTCCTCCGGCGATGGCCGCCGAGAGTTCGAGGGCGCGGTCGTTGGTGGAGGAGATGACGGTGATCTTCGCCACGTCCGGGCCGAGCCGGGCGACGCCGTTGGAAAACAGGTCGAAATCGATGTCCGGCGCCGCCAAGACCACCGCGCCGATCCGCGCCATGGCCGATTCGCCCGCCTCGGCCCGCAGCATCCTGATGGTTTCGAGCGTCAGGAGCGTTCCCATCGAGTGGGCGACGATGAAGATGCGCCCCCCGCTCGGCGCCGCCGCCAGGGCCTTCAGCAGATCCTCGAAGGCATCGCGCGACCACATGGCGCTCTCGCGGTCGTAGGCATAGTCGAAGGTGGCGGCGGCCGAGGGCCATGTGAAGAGGGCGGAGACCCCCTTGAAGCGGATGCCGTCCGAAAGGCGGGCCGCGCTGACCGCCGCCGAATCGAACGATTCGCGGTAGCCGTGGACGTAGATGAGCACGTCGCGGCCGAGGGCGGCCTGGGTGAAGGCGTCCGCCGCGCCGGGCCCGGACTCGACCTTCGGCACGGCGCCCACGGTCCAGTCGCCGGTGATGACCGCCGAGACCTTGCCGAGCAGGGAGCGGTCGGGCGGCGAGAGCCGTACCTCGGCGAAGCTCAGGCCCTTGCCGCGGTCCGACGAGAACCACGGCGGACGCGGGGGATTGCCGACCGGCTTGCGCGTGGTCGCCACGAGCAGCACCGGCATCACATCCAGGGCCGACTGCTTCTCGGGAAGCGCCGCGCCCGATCCGAGATCGTCGGTGACACAGCCTCCGAGGGAGGGGGCGATGCCGGCCGCGGCCGCGAAGGCGCCGGCACGGAGGAGGAAGCGGCGTGAGGGAGGGCGGGGCAACATGATCCGCGAGGTGCTCGAGCGGCCGCGCCGCCCTTGAAGCGGAACCGTAAGCTGAGGATCGTGACCAAGGCGGGGCACGGGCGGTCATTCTGCGGCCACCGGGACGGCCAGTGCCGTGGCGGCCATGGGCGAATCACCGCGCGTGGTGCGGAAAATCACCTACGCCCGCCTCGACTTGCCGAAGCCGCGCGGCGGTCCGCCTCGCCTTAACCTTACGGCGCGATCGCCGCCGGTCCGGTCGCCTGCGACCTTCAGAGCCTGTCCCCCGCCGCGCTTTCCCAGAACCGGTTGAGGGTGCCCCCTCGACGCCGGGCCCCGCCCCGGCCATGAAAGGGACATGGCTGCTGCGCTCGACATCGACTCCCTCAAGGAACGGCTGCTGGCCGGCGACCGGGCGGCGCTGGCCCGCGCCATCACCCTGGTGGAATCGAAGCGGGCCGACCACCGGGCCGCGGCCGCGTCCCTGATCGACGCGGTGCTGCCGCAGACCGGGAACGCCATCCGCGTCGGCATCACCGGGGTGCCGGGGGTCGGCAAGTCGACCACGATCGACGCCTTGGGCTCGAACCTCACCGCCGCGGGCCACCGGGTCGCGGTGCTGGCCGTCGATCCCTCGTCGTCGCGCACGGGCGGCTCGATCCTCGGCGACAAGACCCGCATGGCCCGCCTCTCGCACGACCCGAAGGCGTTCATCCGGCCCTCACCCTCCTCCGGCACCCTGGGCGGCGTGGCGGCCAAGACCCGGGAGACCATGCTGCTCTGCGAGGCGGCGGGCTTCGACGTCATCCTCGTGGAGACGGTCGGCGTCGGCCAGTCGGAGACCGCGGTGGCGGACCTGACCGACTTCTTCCTCGTGCTGATGCTCCCCGGCGCGGGCGACGAGCTGCAGGGAATCAAGAAGGGCATCCTCGAACTCGCCGACATGATCGCCGTGAACAAGGCGGACGTGGGCGAGGCCGAGGCGCGGGCCAGTGCGGCCGCCTCGGAATACCGCGCGGCGCTGCACATCCTCACGCCGGCCTCGGCGACCTGGACGCCCCCCGTCGTCACGATCTCCGGTTTCCACAACCTCCGCCTCGACGCCCTCTGGGCGAAGATCGTCGATCACCGCGAGAAGCTGACGGCGACCGGCGAGATCGCGGGGAAACGGCGCGGCCAGGACGTGAAATGGATGTGGGCGCTCGTGCATGAGCGCCTTCACCAGCGGCTCGTCGGCTCGGCTGAGGTGCGCCAGAAGACGGCCGAGGCCGAAGCCGGTGTCGGCCGCGGCGAGGTCTCGCCGGCCGCCGGCGCGGCGAGGATCGCGGAGCTGATCGGCCTGTAGCCCCTCCCATCCGAGCCGACTACGGGAAGAAAATCACCCCGCAGCGGTGAACAAACGGCGTCTCGCGCGTTCGGTGGACGCAGGCGCCGCGCGTCCGCACGGGCGGCGCAGAAGGCCGCGTCGAGGAGAGTACCATGGTGGATACTGATCGGATCGTCGGGGGAGCCAAGGAGGCACTCGGCAAGGTGCAGGGCGCTGCAGGCGATGTTGTCGGGTCGAATCGCGACTCGGTGGAGGGTCGCTTCCGCGACGCCCAGGGCCAGGCGCAGAACGCCTACGGACAGGCCAAGGACACCGCCCGCGACGTGGCGGACCGCGCCTCGGACTATGCGAGCGATGCCTACGACCGGGCCGGCGACTACGCCAGCGACGCCTACGAGCGCAGCGGCTCGTACCTGCGCGAGGGCCGGGCTGCCGTCGGCGCCCGCGTGGAGGAGAACCCGATGGTCGCCCTGCTCATCGCGGGCGCAGTCGGCTACGGCCTCGCCCTGCTGGTGCACGGGCGCCGCTGACTGGAACGACGGCCCCGCCACACCGGCGGCGGGGCCGACATTGTCGTCACTGCGCGGTCCAGCCGCCATCCATGGCGAGGTTCGCGCCCGTCATCTGGCTGGCGGCATCGGAGCAGAGGAAGACCGCGAGGGCGGCCACCTGATCCACGGTCACGAATTCCTTGGTCGGCTGCGCCTTCAGCATCACGTCTTCGATGACCTGCTCCTTGGTCAGGCCCCGGGCCTTCATCGTGTCCGGAATCTGCGCCTCGACCAGGGGGGTCCAGACGTAGCCCGGCGAGATACAGTTCACCGTGATCTTGTGCGCCGCCAGTTCCAGCGCCGCGGTCTTGGTGAGGCCGGCGATGCCGTGTTTGGCCGCCACGTAGGCGGACTTGAACGGCGATGCGACGAGGGAGTGGGCCGACGCGGTGTTGATGATCCGCCCCCAACCCCGCGCCTTCATACCGGGGATCGCCGCCTTCATGGCATAGAAGGCGGAGGAGAGGTTGATCGCGAGGATCTGCTCCCACTTCTGCCCGGGGAACTCTTCGATCGGCGAGACGAACTGGATGCCGGCGTTGTTGACGAGCACGTCGACCGAGCCAAAACGCGCCACCGCCTCCTGCACCATCCCGTCGATCTCGGCCGGCTTGGACATGTCCGCGCCGGAATAGTGCGCGCGCACCCCGAAATCCGTCTCGATGGCGCTGCGCTCACGCTCGATCGCCTCGGGTTTGCCGAACCCGTTGATGACGATGTCGGCGCCCTGGGCGGCAAAGGCCCGGGCGATGGCCAGGCCGATGCCGCTCGTCGAACCGGTGACGAGGGCGGTCTTGGTCTTCAGCGTCATGGCAACCTCCGGGACGGCGGGGGGGCGAGTCAGGCGAGATCTCCGTGCAGCACTTCGCCGAACCGTAGGGTGATGTCCACGGTCATAGCCCGCCCGGGGGCGGGACCTCGCGGCGCCGTCACGTCGTCACTCCCCCTCCGGCAGGTGCCTCTGGATGAGCGGAAGGGTGATCTCCACCCGCAATCCGGGGCCGTTATCGGCCAGACGCAACGTCCCCCGGTGGAGGCGCACCACGGCGTTCACCAGGCTCAAGCCGAGGCCGAACCCCGGGCGCGAGCGCGACTTCTCCAGCCGCACGAAGCGCGTCAACACGTGCTCCCGCTCGTCGTCCGGGATTCCGGGGCCGTGATCGGCGACGCTGAGATGCGCCAGACCGGGCCTCGCCTGCACCGTGATCACGATTCGCCTGGGCTCGCCCCCGTCGGGCGTCCCATATTTCAAGGCGTTGTCGATGAGGTTGGCCAGGGCCTGTCCGATGAGCTCGCGGTTCGCCTCGATGATCACGTCGGCGCCGGCCTGGACTTCGATGGAGAGGCCGTTGTCTTCGGCCAGGGCCTCGTAGAGTTCGCCGACGCCGTGGGCGGTCGCGCCGAGATCGAGGGGGGCCATGATCTCGCCGGCACTGCCGGCCTCCAGCCGCGCGATCGTCAGAAGGGCATTGAAGACACGAATCAGCCCGTCGCCCTCATCGATCACCCCCTCCAGCGCGGCCCGCAGCTCCTCCGGGGTGGATGCGCTGCGCAGGGCCGCGTCGGCGTGGTTGCGCAGGCGGGTCAGGGGAGTCTTGAGGTCGTGGGCGATGTTGTCGGAAACTTCGCGCATCCCGCGCATGAGCTCGCCGATGCGCTCCAGCATCTGGTTGAGGTTCAGGGCTAGGCGGTCCAGTTCGTCGCCATTGCCCGACACGGCGAGGCGATCATCGAGGTCGCCCGCCATGATCGCGCGGGTGGTCCGCGTCATGGCATCGACGCGGGCGAGCACCCGGCTCGCGGCGAGCCATCCCCCGATGATCCCCAGGATGATCACAGCCGCCAGGGACGAGGCGAAGGCCCGCCCGATCACCGCGCGGAGCCGGTCCCGTTCCTCGGTGTCCCGTCCGACCAGCAGCCTGAACCCACCCGGTAGGGTGAAGACCTGCACGATGGCGAAATGCTCTTCCGCATTCGCCTCGCCCCGTCCGTAGCTGACTTCGCTCTGCCCCGGTTTGGCCAGCACCGCCGCCGGCACGGAGGCGACGTTGCCGACGACGTGGTCACCGTTGGCGGTGGTCACGAGATACAGCGAAGCGCCCGGTTCGCGGGACCGGCGCTCGACCACGCTGATCAGTCTCCGAAGGCCGCCGCTGTTGTATTGCTCCGAGAGTCCGTTGATCTCGGCGTCGATCGTGGAGACGATCTGATCGTCCAGCACGGCCCGGGCATTCCACGCCACATAGCCCAGGGCCAGGAAGGCGCAGATGGCGAAGACGGCGAGATAGGCCAGGGACAGCTTGAACGCCGTCGTGCGGAACAGCTTCGACACCCGCGCGGCGGCGGATTCCCGCGGGCCGGCCTCGCCCTCCGGTGAGGATGCGATCACACCGCCCCACCTTCCTCGGCCCGCAACACGTAGCCGGACCCGCGGACCGTGTGGATCATCGGATGGGCGAACCCCTTGTCGAGCTTGCTGCGAAGCCGGGAGACGTGGACATCGATCACGTTGGTCTGGGGGTCGAAGTGATAATCCCAGACATGCTCCAAAAGCATCGTCCGGGTGACCACCTGGCCCGCATGGCGCATGAGATATTCGAGCAGGCGGAATTCCCGCGGCTGCAGGGGAATGTCCTTCCCGCCGCGGCTGACCCGGTGGGACAGGCGGTCGAGTTCCAGATCCCCGACCCGGTAGCGGGTGTCCTCCGCGGTGCCGGAGGCTCCCCCCCGCCTGCGTGCCAGGGCTTCGGTCCGAGCGAGGAGTTCGGAGAAGGCGTAGGGTTTCGGCAGGTAGTCATCCCCGCCGGCGCGCAGTCCCTTCACCCGGTCGTCCACCTGCCCGAGGGCGGAGAGGATCAGCACCGGCGTCGCGATTCCCTGTTCGCGCAGGGAGCGGATCACCGACAACCCGTCGAGCTTGGGCAGCATCCGATCGACGATGAGCACATCGTAGGCCCCCTCGCTGGCGAGGGCGTATCCATCGAGCCCGTTCTCCGCGCTGTCGGCCGTGTGGCCGAGCTCCCGGAAGGCTTTGACGATGTAGGCGGACGCGTCGCGATCGTCCTCGATGACCAGAAGGCGCATGACCGGGCCTCTTAGCCCACGCGGCGATGTTGCGGAATGCGGCTCGGCGAGCATGCCCCCTCCCCTGCCCCGGAGATTCCGGGAAAGGGAGGACGATGGCGCCGCGGGCCTTACGGGTGCATCGCCGCCACATGACGACTTGGTCATCCATGGCCGGAAGCACAAAAAAGCCGCCCCGGAGGGCGGCTCTTTCGTTCATCGTCGTGAGAGGGAATGGAGATTTGCGTTGTGCGGGTCTGGCGGCGACCGACTCTCCCGTGCCTTGAGGCACAGTACCATGGGCGCTGGCGTGTTTAACGGCCGAGTTCGAGATGGGATCGGGTTCTGGGCACGCCGCTCGAG
>NZ_JAKSXW010000139.1 GCF_022829405.1 Methylobacterium sp. J-076 | reverse complement strand
ACCATGGGAGTTGGTCTTACCCGACGGCGCTGCGCCGACCCGCGAGGGGAGCAGGCGACCACGGTAGGGTCAGCGACTGGGGTGAAGTCGTAACAAGGTAGCCGTAGGGGAACCTGCGGCTGGATCACCTCCTTTCTAAGGATTCCTTTTTGGGTTCGGGTCGGGCTTGCCCCGGTCCTTCTGCCTCGGCAGACCCATCGAGGATCATTGGAATACAGGGACCTGTCAGGGTCCTATTTGCGGGATGACGCCGTCCTCGCTTCTCTTTCTCAGTCCAGGCCGTGCGCATCCGCGCCGCGCTCCGATCATTCCGTCACCGGGATGGCCGTCGAGTGCGCCTGGAGACAAGTTTGCCGCCCAGACGGGGTTCGAGGATCGATGGATCCGGGACCGTGGCTGTGGTGAGCGAAGTTATCAGAAATCGTGAAGAGGGAATGTGACCGTTGGGGGCGCGAGAGCGCTGTCCCGTCGGTCATGTTCGGCAAGCATACGGCGATCGGGCTGGAAACGGTCTGATCGCTGGTCTTTTTGCGACCGTGTCG
>NZ_JAKSXW010000138.1 GCF_022829405.1 Methylobacterium sp. J-076 | reverse complement strand
GACCAACGACACCACGCCGGTCCTCACCGGCACGGCTGAGGCCGGCGCCACCGTCACCGTCTTCAACGGCGCGACGGCGATCGGCACCGCGGTCGCCGGCACCAACGGCACCTTCACCCTCACCCCGACCACGGCACTGGGGGAGGGCGCCAACACCCTGACGGTGACCGCCACGGACGTCGCCGGCAACACCTCCGCCGCCTCCGCCGGGGTGAACCTGACCATCGACACGCACGCACCGAACGTCCCGACCCTCACCGGCCAGAACGGGCCGGTCGGCACCGCGACGCCGACCCTCACCGGTACGGCCGATGCCGGCACGACCGTCACGGTCTACGACAACGGCGCCCCCATCGGCACCGCCATCGCCGGCACCAACGGCACCTTCACCCTCACCCCGACCACGGCATTGGGGGAGGGCGCCAACTCGCTCACGGTGACCGCCACGGATGCGGCCGGCAACGTCTCCGCCGCCTCCGCCGGGGTGAACCTGACCGTCGATACGATGGCCCCCGGTACGCCGTCCCTCACGGGCCTGCCGGTCGCGACCCACGACACCACGCCGGTCCTCACCGGCATGGCCGAGGCCGGCGCCACCGTCACCGTCTTCAAAGGTGCGATGGCGATCGGCACCGCCGTCGCCGGCACGGAAGGCACCTTCACCCTCACCCCGACCGTGGCGCTGACGGAGGGCGCCAACACCCTGACGGTGACCGCCACGGACGTCGCCGGCAACACCTCCGCCGCCTCCGCCGGGGTGAACCTGACCATCGACACGCTCGCACCGAACGTGCCGACCCTCACCGGCCAGAACGGGCCGGTCGACACCGCGACGCCGACCCTCACCGCTACGGCCGATGCCGGCACGACCGGCACGTTCTACGACAACGCCGCCCCCATCGGCACCGCCATCGCCGGCACCAACGGCACCTTCACCCTCACCCCGACCCCGGCCTTGGGGGAGGGCGCCAACCCGCTCACGTCTCCTGCCACGGACGCGGCCGGCAACGTCTCCCTGGCGGCCGGCACGAATCTGACCATCGATACGGCGGCCCCGGGCGCCCCGTCCCTCACAGCGCCGGGCCT
>NZ_JAKSXW010000137.1 GCF_022829405.1 Methylobacterium sp. J-076 | reverse complement strand
CGTCCGCGTCTCCCTTCCTCAATATCACAATGTCAAAGAGCCGGAGCCACCCGCCCGAGGCGAAGACCCCACGCCCACCGAAGGTCACGAACCGACCCATCCCAGGCTTAAACCACCGCCAGGCACGTCCCGCTCGATTGTTCGGTAAGGACGCCCGCCTCAGCGCTACATCCGCAGCACCAGGAGACAGACAATTCAGCGTCCGGTTCGCTTCCGCGGCCGGCGCCGATGAACAGGGGTATACGGATCGTCCCGGGCCGCGTCAACGGCTTTTTCCGGGGTCCGTCGATTTTTCTGCCAGACCCCCGTGACGGCCGCGTGACGCGTCCCCTGGGCCTTCAGCGGCCCTTCTTGATGTCGGCCAGGGCCCGGCTCAGCCCGTCGGCGATCCGGGCGCGCTCCTCCGGCCCGGCATCCCGGGCCACCACCACCTCCTGGCGGCGGGACACCAGCGCGAGACGGAGCAGACCGAACTCGTCGTCATCGACGGAGACGAGCTTCGTCCAGAGGGGGTTGAACCGCCATTCCCGCCGCTCGCCCCGGTGGCTCACCCGGGCGAGGAGGATCTCGATCTGCGAGATCATCACCTCCTCGAAGGAGGATCCCCGGCGGAAGCTCGTCTTGAGGGCGATGTAGATGCCTAGCATGTCGAGGCCGAAGAACCCGGCGATCGGCCAGAAGCCCATCCGCCACGCCCAGACCGAGACCGCCACGGAGACGCAGCACAGGCCGCCCATCACCGCGCGGAAGCCCAGCCGGCTCAGCGACTGATGCGGCCGTATGGTCGCCGTGAAGACCGGCCGGTCGAATGAATCCGGATCGAGCCCGTCCGGGTGGACTGAAGGATTGCCGCTCGCCATCCCCCCGATATAACGCGCCGATGCCCGCGAAAAAGACGTCCGCCCCCGCAGCGAGCGGACGGCTCGCCTCCCGACCGCCGGACGCGGCTCTCGACGGGCCCGCATTCCCGGCGCCGGAGCCCGTCGGCGGGGCGGCGGTGGAGGAGATCTTCCGGCGCTTCAGGGCCGCCAACCCGGCACCGGTCAGCGACCTGCGCTACACGAACGCCTACACGCTGCTCGTGGCCGTGGTGCTCTCGGCCCAGGCGACCGACCGGGGCGTCAACCTCGCGACCGCCCCCCTCTTCGAGATCGCCGACACGCCCGAGAAGATGCTGGCGCTCGGGGAGGAGCGGGTGCGCCACTTCATCCGCACCATCGGCCTGTTCAACACCAAGGCGAAGAACGTCATCGCCCTCTCGCGCATCCTCATCGAGACGCATGGCGGCCAAGTGCCAGCGAGCCTGGAGGCCCTGCAGGTTCTCCCCGGCGTCGGGGCGAAGACCGCGAGCGTCGTCCTCAACGTGGCCTTCGGTGTCCCGCGCATCGCCGTGGACACGCACATCTTCCGGGTCTCCAACCGGATCCCCCTCGCGGTGGCCTCCACCACCGACAAGGTCCAGGCGAAGCTGGAAGCCCTCGTCCCCGCGCCGTACCTCCTGCACGCCCACCACTGGCTGATCCTGCACGGGCGTTACATCTGCAAGGCGCGCAAGCCCGAATGCCCGTCCTGCCCGATCCGCGACCTCTGCCGCTATCCCGCCAAGACGGCCTGACCCAGCGGGAGCGCTGGGCGCACACCGGCCCCGCCCCGGCGCGCGGGGGCTAACGCGTTGTGCTGCCAGCCCGCTTCGGGTAGTTTGCCCCGTGGCCGCCGGGCCCATCGCGAGGGGCCGTCCGGTCTCCAGACCGAGCGCCCGGTCGCCGCGCCGCGGATCCCGCTTCACTCGTCGCGCTACGCAGGAGCCCCGGCCCATGGACTTCCTCAAACCACGGTACACGCCCATGAACCGCCGCCGTCGCATCTACGAGGGCAAGGCGAAGGTCCTCTACGAGGGGCCGGAGCCGGGCACCCTCATCCAGCACTTCAAGGATGACGCGACCGCGTTCAACGCCAAGAAGCACGAGGTCATCGACGGCAAGGGCGTGCTGAACAACCGGATCTCGGAATTCGTCTTCCAGAACCTCAACGACATCGGCGTGCCCACGCATTTCATCCGCCGGCTGAACATGCGCGAGCAGCTGATCCGGGAAGTCGAGATCATTCCCCTCGAGGTCGTGGTGCGCAACGTCGCGGCGGGCTCGCTGGCAACGCGGCTCGGGCTCGAGGAAGGCACGCAGCTGCCGCGCTCGATCATCGAGTTCTATTACAAGAACGACCAGCTCAACGACCCGATGGTGTCGGAAGAGCACATCACCGCGTTCGGCTGGGCGACCCCCCAGGAGATCGACGACATCATGGCGCTGGCGATCCGCGTCAACGACTTCCTGTCGGGCCTGTTCCTGGGCGTCGGCATCCGGCTGGTGGACTTCAAGATGGAGACCGGCCGGCTCTGGGAGGGCGACATGATGCGCATCGTCGTCGCCGACGAGATCTCCCCGGATTCCTGCCGCCTGTGGGACATCAAGTCCTCCGACAAGCTCGACAAGGACCGCTTCCGCAAGGATCTCGGCGGCCTGATCGAGGCCTATACCGAGGTCGCCAAACGCCTCGGCATCATGGCCGAGAACGAGAAGGTCCAGATGGGCGGCCCGCGCCTCGTCCAGTAAGGGCGTCAGGCGGGCCGGCGCACGGGGCCGGCCCGCGGGAAATTCCGCGCCAGCCGGGCGTGGGTGGAGAGATCGGGTGCGAAGCCCGGGTGATAATGGGGGTCCTGCACCAGCAGCGGCCCCCATCTCTTTGTCAGGGCCGCGACCTCGCGCCCGTGGCGGGCGCGGGCCTCGTCCGTCCAGCGGCGGCTCGCGGCCTCCCGGTGGTGGAGCACGGCCTCCGGTGCGAGGAGCGTGCGGAACCCGGCCGCATTCAGGCGCAGGCACAGGTCGACGTCGTTAAAGTCGACCGCGAACGCCTCGGCATCGAAACCGCCGACCGCGCGGAACTTGTCCGCCTCCACCATCAGGCAGGCGGCGGTGACGGCGGAGACCCGGTGGGCGGTGCGGAGCGTCGAGAGATAGCCCGGCGCATCGCCGGGGAAGTGCCGGTGCCCATGGGTCACGAGGCCCCCCGTTCCGAGCACGATCCCGCCATGCTGGATCCGGCCGGCCCCGTCGAGGAGCTTGGCGCCCACCGCGCCGATCTCCGGCCGGAGGGCGTGCCGGGCCATGGCCACCAGCCAGTCCGGCCGGAACGCCTCGACGTCGTTGTTCATGAAGACCAGCAGCCGGCCCCGGGCCTGGGCGGCGGCGATATTGTTCATCGCCGCGAAGTTGAAGGCCCCCGGACAGGGCACCACGACCCCCCTCCCCTCCCCCGCGAAGGCCTGCAGGAAGGCGATGGTGTCCGGTTCGCGGCTTTCGTTGTCGCAGATCAGGATCTCCAAGGCCGGCCATGCGGTGCGCGCCCGCAGGGACGCGAGGCAGGGACGGAGGAGGTCGAGCCGGTCGCGAGTCGGCACGATGACGCTGACGAGGGGCGTTCCGTCGAGGGGGTGGGTGACGCGGATCACCCCCCCCGTGTCGAGCATCGCGGTGGCGGCTTCGCGGCCTGTCCTGTCGAGATGGGCGCGCACGGCGGCGAGGCGCGCGGCCGTGGGCGTCCCCGCGGGCCGGCGGACAGAGAGAAGACCGGGCAGATGTCCGATGGCGCCGGCCCCGTGGCGCTCGGCGATGCGCAGGGCGGCATCGACCGCGATGCCCGGCGGGGACTCCGGCAGAGCCCCCGGGCGCAGGGCGACGGGACCGAGGTAGTCGACCGCCATCAGCAGGTCGGGATCGAAGGCCGGCGGAAGGACCGGATAGGCGGGGCCGCCGTCCCGGTGCTGGACCAGGCCGTCGCCGTAGATCGCCTGGAGCGTGGGATCGTCGGCGAAGGCGCGGGCGATCCGCTCGGCACCGCCGGGGAGGAGCTTCCCCTCGCCGATGAGGACGAAGGGATGCGCCGCGGGTGTCGCGTCGTCGGCCGGCCGCGCCATCACCGATGCCGGCAGGGCGATGCGGTGGTCGATCCCGATCAGCGCCGCGAGCCGCTGGCGGGCGCGCAACCGCTTTCCCATGATCCAGGCCCACAGCACGTCGAAGGCCGCCCGGGGCTGGCGGCGCAGCACCGCGACGACGGCGGAACGCGACCGAGGCGCCCCGCAGGGTTCGCCGAGGTAGGCCCCGCTTCCGGTCGGATCCCGGCGGCTCATTCCAGGTCCTCCCCGAACGTCGTGAGCGACAGGGCCGGATGATAGAACGGATCGTGCCGGATCACCTGCAGCCAGCGCTCCGTGAAACGGGCGGCCTCCCGCTCGAACCGCTCGCGCTTGGCGCCCACCGAGGGGCCGCGGCTGAAGGATTCGAAGTGGTAGAGTTCGGCCGCCGGCGTCCAGATGCATTTCCACCCCGCCGCTCCCAGGCGGAGGCAGAAATCGACGTCGTTGAAATCCACCGGGAAGGCCTCGGCGTCGAACCCGCCGACCGCGCGGTACTTGTCGCGGGTGACGGCGAGGCAGGCGGCGGTGACCGCCGACACTTCATGCGCGACGCGCAGCCGTCCGAGATGGCCCGGAGTATCCGCGGGGCGCCGACGCAGGATGTGGCCCGCCCTCCCCGCAAGGCCCACGACGACGCCCGCATGCTGCAGCGTGCCGTCGCCGAAGAGGAGCTTCGCCCCCACCGCTCCGACCTCAGGGCGCAGGGCCTGCCGGACCATCTCGCCGAGCCAGCCCGCCCCGCGCACCCCGATGTCGTTGTTGAGGAGCACGACCACCCGCCCCGTCGCGGCCTCGACGCCGGCATTGACCATGGCGGAGAAATTGAACGGGTGCGGAAAAGGCACGATCCGCACCCGGGGATCGCGACCGAGTTCCTCGTAGAAGGCGAGCACGGCCGGATCGATGGAGCCGTTGTCGACCACGATCAGCTCCAACGAGGGGTAATCGGTGGCATCGAGCACCCCGCGGCAGGCGGGGGCGATGAGGTCGAGCCTGTCGCGGGAGGGGATGATCACGCTCGCCAGCGGCGGGGGCTCCGGCAGGGGCCAGAGCCGATCCGGCGGCACCCCGCGCAAGGGGATACCCGTGGCGAGGAGGCGGCGCGCCCGGTCGTCGTCCGAGGGCAGGTCTGCGATCCGCCCGAGGGGTCGCGGACAGTGGACGGCCCGCCGGCAGGCGAGCGCGGCGGCGATGCCGAGGCTGATCGCGGCGTCCGCCACGGGCCCGAGGGGGCGGTCGGACATCCGCGCGATCAACCCCCGCGACAGCAGTGCCACCCGGCCGACATAGCCGTTCGCCACGGCGAGGTCGGCGCTCCAGTCCGGCTTCAGGCGCGGCGCATCGTCGGGCCCGATCTCGTCGCCGTAAGCCAGGTCCGCCCCGCCGAGGCTGGCCGCGAGCAGCGCCAGGGCGTCGGGCGCGAGTTCGTCCCCCGCATGCAGGAGGCACAGGGCGTCGGCCCCCTCGAGGAGATCCGCCGGCCGGAGCACGGGGTCCCACGCGGCCCCCGTACCGCCGTCGGCCGGGTCCCGGAAGGTCGCGGTAACGGCCGGCGCAAAGGATTGATTCGCGAGGGACGCCAACGTGCGCGAAAGCCCCCTCCCCTGCCCCGGCCGCGCCAGGACGATGCAGCGGATCGCGAGGTCTGGCACCGGACCGGTGAATGGGGTGCTCCGCGGGGAGGCCCACCGGGCGAACTGACGCTGCCGGGTGACGGCCACGCCGCCCCTCAACGTGTCGCGGACCCGCCGCGCCTGCCCCGTCACCCGCGCATGCAGGGCGGCGAGGGCGTTCCCGGGACGGTGCCATGCGCATTCGAGAACGATGCTCGCCTCGCTGCGGCGGCCGACCCGTTCGAGGATCGTGCCGGGGACGGTCGAGAGCAGGATCTCCGTGGCATCGTCGGGAATCAGGCCGATCCAGTGGGCGCGGCCCAGTGCCGGGCCCGGAAGAACCGCCACCTGAACCTCCCCCCCGGACCGGACGATCCGCAGGACGGGACGGCCCGGCGCCGCGAGGGCGTCGGCCGAGAAGCTCATGACGACCCACCCGCCGGGCCGACCCGGAAGGATCAGCCGGGAGGCGAAGACCGGATCGCCGCTCGGTTCGAGGCGGAAGGCGACCGGCCTGCCGAACCGGCGCGAGGGCCGCTTTGACGCGGAGTCGGCGGCCGGCGCGGCGGGATCACTGGGCAGCGTCACCTCCGCCGGCCGGTGCCGCCGCGGCGGCGGCCGGCTTCCGGCGTTTCGCCTTCGCGGACGGTGCCTTGATGCTGCCGAGGCTCACCTCGATGTCGTAATCCGAGGCCATGGCGGACGGCACGATCAGGTCATCGACCACGATCTGCACGAGGGTCTGGGCTTCGCCGCGGTCGATCTCGGCGCTGGTGCGCCCCACGCGGCTGGTGACGACCTTCTCGGCGTGCTTGATGGCGAAGGTCACCGGGACGTCGAAGCGGCCCGGAGCGCCGGCCGGGCCGAGCAGGACCCGCGCCTCGACGCCGACCTTCACCAGCACCGAACCGTCCGGTTGGCGGATGCACTCCCGTGCCATCCGGCCGAGGCCGATCTGCGTGCGGACATTGCCGCCGGCCATGATTCGCAGGGCCGCGCCGCCTTCGGAGACGTCCACCGTGGGGCAATAGGCCGGCTCGACCTCCACCGCCTGGGACGGGGGCACCGTCGTCCCGCCGTACTTGAACAGATTGGAGAAGACGTTGCCTTCCTCGGCACGGGCCGGCAGGGCGGCGAGGCCCATCGCCAGCACGACACCGGAGAGGCAGATCCGCTTACCGACCATGACGAGAATCCGGACTGGCTGGTTTATTTCAGGCTGTCGAAGCCGGCGGCGAACCCCTTCATCGAAAGCGGGATGCCGACGCCTTCCTCCGGCGTCTGGAACACGATGAACGTCGCCTTCGAGCCGCCCTTGAATTGCTGGATCAGCCCGCTGTCCATCACCACCTCGGCGACGCAGCCCGTGGTCAGGCAGCGGACGAAGCCGGCCCGGCCGACATCCGTCTGGTCGATCTTCAGGCCGAGGCCGGAGGGCAGCAGCACCCCGAGCGGCGCCACGACGCGAAGCAGGTAGCCGCGGTTGTCGGCGGTCTTCAGGACGATGACCACGAGGGTCAGGTTCGGCCGGTCCTCCGCGGCGAGGTACTGGACCAGGGCGCATTGCTCGGCCTTGGCGCCGGCGGGCGTCTCGCAGCGCAGCTGCCAATCGTCGAAGGTCTTGCGGACTGTCCCCTGCGCGGCCGCTGGCCCGGAGGAGAGAACCGACATCAGAACGAGCAACGCCGACAGCGCAGCCGCATGTCGGAAACGATCGAGCCTTTCGAGGAACGGCACCGTCTGACCCTGTCCGAGAGACCGCGCCCTGGCGGGGGCGGCCCGGTAAACGTCGGTGTTCCGAACATGCGGGGACCCGCGCTGTCAAGCGAATGGCTCACCCTTGCGCGCCGCAGCCGCTACCCGCTGCGTAGCTTCTGGTCTAGATTGTGGCGAACGAGCCCGTCATCCCCATTCGGAACCAGACCGCCATGCGCGTCCCCCTCCTCTCGGCCGCCTTCCTCCTCGCCGCCCTCACCCAGGCCGGCGCCCAAAGTCTGCCGGTCGGCGAGACGACCTATGTCGAGCGTTCCCTCAACCGGTCGGACACGCTCATCGTCGAGCACCCGCCCGTGGCGGTGAACCCCTACGGCCGGCGCGGTGGATCGGCGGCCATCGCCGGGTTCTGCCGCGAGGGTGGCATCATCCGGCGGCACGACCAGTTCGGAAACCCGGTGATCCTGCGCCAGCGCGAGGTCTGCGACAGCGTCGCACCGCGCACCCTCAGCCCCGGCGAGGTCGATCCCCGCCCGACCTGGCCGGTGGAGGCCGTCACGGCGCGCCGCGTCCTGCGCGTGAAGGGCTGAGGCTCAGCCGAAGCGGTGCAGCTCCGTGCCGTTCCGCTTCAGCCACGCCTCGGCGGCATCAACGTGCCCGCACAGGTCGCGGGCCACAGCCCAGAAGCGCGGCGAGTGGTTCATCTCGCGCAGGTGGGCCATCTCATGGGCGACGAGGTAGTCGAGCACCATCGGCGGGGCCAGGATCAGCCGCCACGAGAAGTTCAGCTCACCCCGGGACGTGCAGGAGCCCCAGCGGCTGCGCGTATCGCGCAGGGTGATCCGCACCGGGCGGCGGCCGAGCCGCGGGGCGTGGCGCTCCACCGCCTCGGTGATGTCGTCCCGGGCGGCGCGCATCAGCGCGTCGCGGACCCGGCGCGGGAAATGGGCCTCGTCGCAGGCGAGGGAGAGGGTCCTGTCGCCCTCCTCCGCCGATAGCCGAGCGGGGCCGCTCCGCGCCCCCCGGAGGACGAGGCGGTGCGGCTCGCCGCGGATCGGGATCTCGGCTCCGGGCTCGAAGGCGACACGCTCGGGCACCCGGGCGAGCCGCGTGGCGATCCATCCGGCATGGCTTGCGGCGAAGCGCTGTGCCGTGCTCACGGCCAGCCGGGGCGGCAGGGTGATGACCGCTTCGCCCGTCGCCGCCGAGACGCGCAGGGTGATCCGCCGGGCGGCCTCCCGGCGGCGAAGCGCGACGCGCAGGAGCGCGCCCTCGTGGTGAACCTCGAGGTGATCCGGATCGGGTCGTCGCAGGAACGCGAGGGGCATGGGCCCTTTTAGCGCCGCTGCCGCGTGGGCTCCAGAACCTTGTGGCGCAAGAGCGATCAGCTGCCGGTGACGGCGCTCCACACGGCGGTCTCGGGGAGCACGAGCAGCGCGGCGGCGGCGAGGGCGATGCCGTAGGGGATGCCGGTTTTGGCATCGTGCAGCTTGAGGGCGAAGGGAAGGCGGGCCAGCGGGTTGGGCAGGGGGTGCGAGCGCGCCGCCAGCAGCGCCAGCGTCATGATGCCTCCGAGGACCGAAGCCGCGAGGAGATAGTCCAGCAGCCCGTCGAAACCGAGCCACAGGGCCGTGGCAGCGGCGAGTTTGGCGTCGCCACCGCCGATCACATTGAAGGCGAACAGGGTGAAGGTCGCCGTCAACACGAGCGCGGCGGCCCCGACGTGGAGGCCAATCTCGCCGACGCTCATCAGCCCGCTGGCGGCCAGCAGGACAAAGCCCAGGACGAGGGCGAGGGAGATCCGGTTCGGGATCAGCATCGTCAGGAGGTCGCTGGCCGCGGCGTAGGCCATCAGGAACGGAAACAGCACCAGCAGGCCGAATTCGGCGATGACAGTTCCGCTCATCTGCAACCCCGGATTGGATCCACCGCCACCCATCGGGCGGCCTCGCGACGGGCCGGTGGGCCGGCCATACTCCGGCACGGCGAGTTCCCGCCCCGTTCCGGTCGGAACGCGACGGTCACTCCCCGTGCCGCGGATCGGAGAAGGTCAGAAGAACCGATCAGTTCAACTGAGCGGAAATGGAGCTGAACTTCGCGTTGAGCTGCGTGCCGATGACCTTCAGTGTTCCGATGATCACGACGGCGATGAGGGCGGCAATCATGCCGTACTCGATGGCGGTGGCGCCGGATTCGTCGCCGGCGAAGCGCTTCACAATGCTCTTCATGGGAAAGGTCCTAGTGAGAGATAAGGATATGACCGTCGAAGTGCTGCGCCTCGATCGGCGGCTTCGTGAGAGTGGTGAGTACGCCTTGAGATTGAGTTAAACAGATCCCACAACCACGAACACGGGAGGCGCTTTTCCGGATTGGTAAAGAAAAGTTTATGCAATAACCCACCACCGGAGTGGGTCGAACGGCAGATTTCGCGCCCTGCGTGTAGCGATCTGTTTACCATTCCTGTGTTTGCTGGGGCGGCTGGGCGTGGTCGCGCGCCTCGTACGGGCAAGTTGTCGATGCGTCGCACATCCTCGCCGGCCGGAAGGCTCGGTCTCGCCCTCACGGGGCTCTGTCTGTTCTCCGGTGCGGTCGCGGCCGCGCAGCCGGAGACGCTGCCAGTGGTGACGGTGATCGTCGATAACGCGAAGGTGATCCGCCTGCCGGAGAAGACGCAGACGGTGGTCGTCGGCAATCCCTTCATCGCCGAGGTGACGCCGCAAAAGAACGGTGTGTTGATCCTCACCGGAAAAAGCTTCGGCTCGACCAACCTCATCGCCCTGGACAGTGCGGGCACCCTCATCGCCGAGACGATGATCCGGGTCGAGGCGTCCCGCGAGGCGACGATCACGGTACAGCGGGGGATGGACCGGGAATCGCTGTCCTGCACCCCGAACTGCCAGCCGTCGGCACAGCTCGGCGACGCGGCCAAGTACTTCGATCCCGCGAGCGGCCAAGCCGACAAGCGCCGGGCTCTCGCCTCGAGCGGCGGTGCGGGCTCCAGCACCCAAGGCGCCGGCGGTGGCGCGGGAGGCGGCGGTGGCGGTGGCGGTACGAGCGGCCTCGGCGGCCAGTCCCCGTAACGGTTTGCTCCGGCCCGATCCACGGCACGGAGGCTTGCACTGCGCCGGCTCCGCCGCGACAACGGGACATGCAATCCTCGGTAGTCACTTACGCCATCGGCGACATCCATGGATCCGCCGCTCTCCTCGACGCCCTCCTGGCGCGGATCGAGGACCATGCCGCCGGGCGTGAGCGGCGCCTCGTCTTCCTGGGCGACTACGTGGACCGCGGCGCCGATTCCGCAGCGGTGCTGCGCACGGTGAGCCGCCTCCAGTGGGCCGAGCCGGACAGGGTCGCCTGCCTGATGGGCAACCACGAGCGGATGCTGCTCGATGCCCTCCAGACGGAGGATGCCGCCCTGCACTGGCTCGCGAACGGGGGCGAAGCCACGCTCGATTCGTTCGGCGCGCGGGAGGTCTCGGGGCTGCCGCGGGACATCCTCGACTGGATCGAGGGGCTTCCGACTCTGCACGGCGACGGGATGCGCTGGTACGTCCATGCCGGCTTCCCCCCCGGCACGGCGCCTGAGGCCAGCGACGACCACGACCGCCTGTGGATCCGCGGCCCCTTCCTCGACGGCGACCACGATTTCGGGCGCCACGTGGTCCACGGCCATACGCCCCAGCGCAGCGGCAAGCCGGATGTGGCGCGGTTCCGCACGAATCTCGATACGGCGGCGGTCTATGGCGGCGCCCTCACCGCGGGCGTGTTCACCGACGATGCGGGCCCCGCCGTCACCTTCCTCCAGGAGCGGGCCTGACCCGCTACTTCGCGGGCGCCCGCAGCGCCTCCAGCATCGCCGCGTCGGCATAACCATCGGCCGGCACGCCGGCGGACGCTTGGAAGGCGCGCAGGGCGGCGCGGGTGCGCGGCCCGATCTTCCCGTCGATCGTGCCCACCGGATGCCCCCGGTCCGCGAGCAGGCTCTGCAGGGCGCGCCGCTCGTCGGTGTCGAGCATCCTGTCGCCGCGGGGCCAGGCGCGCGCGAAGCCCGGCAGGCCGCGCAGGCGGTCCGACAGGTGCGCCACCGTCAGGGCGTAGGAGAACGATGTGTTGTAGCGCAGGATCACCGCGAAATTCGGCATCAGCAGGAAGGCCGGGCCGCTCGCGCCCGCGGGCAGGTACAGCACCGCCGTCTGCGCGTCGCCGAACCCGTCCTCTCGCACGGGACGCACGCCGAGCCCACGCCACTCGGCCATGCTCCGCGCCGTCGTCTCGTCGGCCAGGGCGAGGTCGAACTTCGGAGGCAGGGACGCCTCGCCGCCCCAGCGCTCGCCGCGGCGCCAGCCTTCGAGAACGAGGTAGTGGGCGGTGGAGGCGAGGGAATCGGGCACCGAGGCCCAGATGTCCCGCCTGCCGTCGCCGTCGAAATCCACGGCCCGCGAGAGGAAGACGCTCGGCATGAACTGCGTGTTGCCGAGTGCGCCGGCCCAGGAACCCGTGAGCCGCTCCGGCGTCGCGTCCCCGGCCGCGAGGATCTTCAGGGCGGCGACGAGCTCGGAGCGCCAGTACTCCGCCCGCCCGGCATCGCCGCAGGCCAGGGTGGCGAGGGAGCGGATCGCCGGCTTGACGATTCCCGGGTCGTCGAGCACCGCGCCGTAGCTCGATTCGACCCCCCAGAAGGCCACGAGGGTATAGCGATCGACCCCGTACCGGGCCTCGATGGCGTCGAGGTCGCCCGCCCATCGCTGGAGCTTGCGCTGCCCCTCGGCGATCTTCTCCGGGGTGACGGAGGCATCGACATAGGCCCACACGGGCTGGGTGAACTCGGCTTGGTTCTGCGCGGCGGAAAGGACCGCCGGATCGGGGGTCAGCCCACCGAGCTGCCCGGCGGCGAGGGCCTGGGGCACGCCCGCCTCGACGGCCTGCCCGACGGCGGCGTCCAGACACGGGTCGGCACGGCCGGAACTCGACGGCAGGATTGCGGCGAGCAGGGCGAGGACGAGGAGCGGATGCGCCCGCCGCCTGTCGATCGTCATGGCAATCTCCCAGCGCTTCCAGTAGGCGGCCGCAGGATACCGGTCACGACCCCCGCTCCGCCACCGCCGCCGCGAGCACGTCACGCCGCCGAGGGAGGCGGCGTACCGGTCGAGGAGATGTGAGACCAGGCGACCCGAATCGGGATGCCCGTCCAGGATCAGAACCTCCATGAAGGTATTGCCCCTTCGTGTGAGACCGATCGGTGTCCCTCCCATTCCGGATGGCAGATTTGTGCGACGATGGCGATCTTCGACCGGGTGTCAGGGTCCTGTGGACGGTGCTGCTCATGGCCGCCGGCTGCATCGGCTTCAGCGCCTCCGCCTCGGCCCTCGAAGTCACCCGGAGCCGGGATATCGCCGCCCCCCCCGCGGCGGTCTGGGCGCTGGTGGGTGATTTCTGCGCCATCGGCAAATGGCATCCGCAGGTCGAGCGCTGCATCCTGTCCAGCGACGAGGACGACGAATCCGTCAGGGTGCAGGTCCGCGGCCTCGTGGTGAAGGGCGGGCTGGGCACCATCGTGGAGGTCGAGACGGGCCGGGACGAGGCGGCCATGACCTACAGCTACAGCTTCGTGCAGGGCCCCCTGCCGGTCTCGGCCTACAACGCGTCCCTGTCGGTGCGCCCGAACGGGGCGGGCTCCACCGTGATCCTGAGCGGCACCTTCGATGCGGCGGGGATGAGCGATGCCGAGGCCGTCGCCGATATCGCGGGCGTCTACGAGCAGGGCCTCGCGGGGATCGCCCGGGAAGCGTCGCACTAGCGCCGAAAATCGCGGGGCGTCCGCCGACATCGGAACGGGCCGTGCGGATCGTCCGTTTGTATCGAAGCTGCGCCGTTTGCGCGCAGGATGCGAAAGGACCCGCGCATGAGCCTCATCGGACGCCTCGTCACCAAGCTCCTCGGCAACGAAGACCGCCCCGTCGTCCGCGACGATCGCAACGCGAGTTCGGCCACGCCCATCGGCCGCCTCGTCACGAAGCTCCTCGGCAAGTAAGGCTCGGGCTTGTTTGGGGGTCGTGATGCGAAGCTCCCGGAGCCGCATCACGACCCGGAGACGTCAGTCGATCGTCTGGGCGATCTGCGCCTTCGTGATCGGCGCCGCCGGCACCGTGTGCTCCCAGAGGTGGCCGCTGCTGCCCTTGTCGTACCCGTCCTTATAGAGCGCGCGCATGTAGGCGGTGTTGAAGCCCTGCGCGTCCGGGACCTTCGGGCCACTTCCGTCCACGTAGGTCAGGTTGAAACCGATATTGTTGGTGCGGGCCAGGGCATAGGTCGCCGCCAGGGCGGCGCGGGAGCGCGCCCGGCTCGCCGTGGTGAACGAGCGCCCGACGATCGCCAGGGTGTTGTTCTGGGTCACGTCGAAATCGGGTTCGAGGCGCCCGTTGATGATGACGAAGATCTGCCCCTTGCCGTTGGTGGGCAGCTTGCCGTCGCGCAGGAGCAGGCTCTGCGGCAGGGTGAAGACGGGCGTCACCACCGATCCGTCGACATGCATCTCCTGGAACTGCGTCGGCCCCGCGCTCACGTCGATGAGTTGCGGCGGGAACACCGCGGGGATGCTCGCCGAGGCGGCCAGCACGTCGCGGAAGAGTTCGAGGCGGTTCGGCGCCGTGCTGGCGGCGATGGCGCCCATGTTCCAGATCACCGCGCGCTGCGAATCGAGGTTCGTGGTCACCACCAGAAGCCGGCGCCCCTTGGCGTGCTCGGCGGAGACGGCCTCCAGCAGGTCGTTCGTGACGTAGCGGCCGATCAGGTCGCGCAGGCGCCCGTCGCCGAACAGGCCGGAGCCGAACAGCACGTTGGTCAGGCTCGGCGCCGCCACCAGCGTCTCGGCCACGCCGCTCGTGTAGAACTCGGTGAGATAGGCGTCGTAGCCCGAGCCCAGGAAGGCGAAGGGCGCGATCAGCGCCCCCGTCGAGACACCCGAGACGAGGTTGAATTCCGGCCGCGAGCCGGCGGCCGTCCACCCGTTCAGCACCCCCGCGCCATAGGCCCCGTCGCCGCCCCCGCCCGAGAGGGCGAGATAGGTGAAGCTCGCATTGCGCCGCTGCGGGTTGACCGCCAGCGCCGCGATCGTCTCCACGGAGGCGTCGGCGAAGGCGCGGGCGTTGGGGATGCCCGGCACGGTGGCGACCGCCGCCATGTCCGCCGTGTACGCAGTCCGCGGCATGGAGCCACAGGCTGCCATCTGCGCAGCCAAACCGAGGGCTGCGGCGAAGCGCAACCCGGTCCGAACGTCACCCATCGTCCTCTTCCCGACCGGTCGGCTCGCCCGAAGGCGATGCAGCTCTATTGCGAGAACGAGCTTGGCCGTTTTGCGTTCCAGACGCAAAGGCCAAGTTTGCCTTCGCGGGCCGATGTTGCGGTGCGGACACGGTGGCGATCCACCCCCGTGGTTGGCGGTGGACAGGCCGAACAGGGCCCTGGAACCGTGGTCTCTGTGCCCTTGCATGGTCCGCAAACGGCGCTGTAGGGTCTTCCCAACGGCTCGGAGAGACACGGTGTCGCACCGGACCGGCTCCCGCTGGCCGGCTCGGGAGCGTCGCGCGCGCCGCTGGGCATGGGGTCGGAGGGGGATGATGGAAGCGGGCCTTAGCTGGACGGAAGAGCGCGTGGCGCTCCTCCGCCGCCTGTGGGAGGACGGCCAGAGCGCGAGCAAGATCGCTGCGCAGCTCGGCGGGGTGACGCGCAACGCCGTCATCGGCAAGGTCCACCGCCTCGGACTGTCCGGCCGGGTCAAGTCGGGCGAAGACGCCCCCGTGGCGATCATCAAACCCGTCGAGGTCGAGAAGGTGGCGGTGGCCGCAGCCGCCCCTGAGCCGACGGTCGTCGTGGCCCATCGTCCGGCCCCCGAATTCCCGCAGGCACCGGCACCCATGCCAGTGGCGGTGGCCGCTTCGGAGCCCGTCGCGATCCCGACGTCGCAGCGCGTCACGATCATGGATTTGCGGGAATCCATGTGCCGTTGGCCGCTCGGCGACCCGACCACGCCGGAATTTCGCTTTTGCGGCGCCCGCTCGATCACGGGCCTGCCCTATTGCACGCACCACGCCGAGATCGCCTACCAGCCGGCCACCGAGCGCAAGCGCGACCGCCGGGCCGCCGGCTTCCGCTAGTCCGGCCCCGATCATTCCGGGCCGCACGGCCGAGCCGGGTGAGACGATGCTGGTCCCGCCCCTGCCCTCGGCCGGAGGGTCCGGCCGGACAATCGACCTTCCCCGTCCGCCGCACCGTGGCCAGAGCTCCCGCGTTTCGTGGGAGATGGCGTGCCGTTCCGCCCCGCGTAGCGGCGCCCGCCGCCGCTGCCAGCGCCCGGCCGGTCAGCGCCCTTCCTTCATCTCCGCGAGATAGCGCGCCGTCCCGGCATTGAGCGTGTCCGGTGCGACGATGCCGTCGAGGAGGCGCGGGTCACTTTCACCGCCCTGGGCGTGACGGGACCTGAGCGCAGACCCCGCCCGCGTGAGCGCCCGCACGATCCGATAGGCGGCCTCCGGCGGAAAGCCCGGCCGCGCCAGGATCAGGCTCCAGGACCCCACAGTCGCGATCGGCTGGTCCTGTCCCGGGAAGCTCCCGGCCGGCACGGTCAGCCGCCTGAGGGCCGGATCCTGCGCGACCAGGGCCGACATCGCCTGATCGGGCGGGCCGAGGAAGCGGGCGCCACCCGCTGCGCGCGCCACGGCCAGGAAGCCCGGCCAGCCGAGGCCTCCGCCCCAGAGGGCCGCGGCCCGGCCATCCGACACCATGGCCGGCCCATCGCCGGCATGGTCGAGGAGGATCGGGCGGATGTCCCGGTCGGGATCGAGGCCGGAGGCGGAGAGCACCGCCCGCCCCAACACGGTCAGCCCCGAATCGCGCGTGCCGAGGGCCACCGCCCGCCCACGGAGATCGCCCACCGTCCGCACCGGACTCTCGGCCCGCAGGACGAACAGGCCGGGGGTCGCGTACA
Source organism: Methylobacterium sp. J-076 (assembly GCF_022829405.1). Taxonomy (GTDB): domain Bacteria; phylum Pseudomonadota; class Alphaproteobacteria; order Rhizobiales; family Beijerinckiaceae; genus Methylobacterium. Next base: position 34,422 of record NZ_JAKSXW010000137.1, on the reverse strand, counting down.
TCGGCGCCAGCACGGTCACGCCGCCCGGGCGGCCGAGGGCCGGGTAGGCGTAGGCCCCCTGCACCAGGGCGAGGTCGGCCTCGCTCCGCTGGAGCAGCCCGACATTCTCCGCCGATCCGCCGCTGCCGCGGGGGACGATGTCCAGATCGGGGTCCGCGATGCGGATCGCCTCGGAGAAGGCCCGGCCGAAATCCGGGAAGCCGCCGCCGGGCGTCGCCGTCGCGAGGGTCACCCGCAGGGGGTCGGCGCGGGCCGGCGCCGCAGCGACGAGCGCCGCCAGCATCAGGAGGCCGCTGCGGCGGGTCGGCGCCCTCCCCTCGCTCCGCACGGTATCGCTCTTCAACGGAGGTCGAGAAGGATTTTCCACAATCACCACCCTGCCATGACAGAAACTTCCGCGCACCGCCGGAATGAACCGCCACAATAAAATGAACTGGCGGACAAGGCACTTACAGCGATTGCTCCGGCCCGGGCGAAAAGCTATCGCAGCCGCTGGCGCGGGTCCGGAAGCCCCCTCCCCCTTGGCACGGGGTTTTCGGATCCGACATCTGGACGAACGCAGACAGGAAGCACGCGATGGCCGATTCCCTCACCGCGCCGGCCAAGGTCGGCCACGGTCGCATCTACGGCTCGATCACCGAGACCATCGGCAACACGCCGCTCGTGAAGCTGAACCGCCTGCCCAAGGAGCACGGCGTCGATGCCGAGATTCTCCTGAAGCTGGAATTCTTCAACCCGATCGCGAGCGTGAAGGACCGCATCGGCGTCAACATGATCGACGCCCTCGAAGCCTCCGGCAAGCTGCAGCCCGGCGGCACCCTGGTGGAGCCGACCTCCGGCAACACCGGCATCGCCCTCGCCTTCACGGCCGCGGCCCGCGGCTACCGGTTGATCCTCGTCATGCCGGAGACGATGTCCATCGAGCGGCGCAAGATGCTCGCCTTCCTCGGTGCCGAGCTGGCCCTCACCCCCGGCCCGCAGGGGATGAAGGGCGCCATCGCCAAGGCCGAGGAGTTGCTGCGCGAGATCCCCGGCGCGGTGATGCCGCAGCAGTTCTCGAACCCGGCCAACCCGGACATCCACCGCCGGACCACGGCCGAGGAGATCTGGGCCGACACCGGCGGCAATGTCGATGCCTTCGTGGCCGGCGTCGGCACCGGCGGCACGATCACCGGCGTCGCCGAGGTGCTGAAGCCCCGCCTGCCGAACCTCAAGGTGTTCGCCGTCGAGCCGGTCGATTCGCCGGTCATCTCGGGCGGCCAGCCCGGCCCCCACAAGATCCAGGGCATCGGCGCGGGCTTCATCCCCGAGAACCTGCATACCGACATCCTCGACGGCGTGCTGAAGGTGTCGAACGACACCGCGTTCGAGACGGCGCGGGCGCTCGCGCGGCTCGAAGGCATCCCGGGCGGCATCTCCACGGGCGGCAACGTGGCCGCCGCCCTCGAACTGGCCAAGCGTCCCGAGTTCCAGGGCAAGCGCATCGTCACGATCGCCTGCTCCTTCGCCGAGCGGTACATCTCCTCCGCGCTGTTCGACGGCATCGGCTAGGGATCCCGCGGCCCGGCGCGGGGCGTCGGGCCGCCTTCTCCGCAACGATCACCCGCCGGCCCCGTTGTCCCGGAGAATCTAGGATCACCGGGAGGCACGACATGGCAGGCGAGACAGGACGTCCGTCGCTCAAGAACTTCGATGCGTATACCGACCGCAACGGTCAGGACCTCGGCCAGGATTCGCCCCTCGATGTGGGCCTGCCGCAGAACACTCAGACCGATCTGAAGCGCGATCCGGCGGGCGATGCCGAGGCGGCCCGCATCGCGTCGGGCACGCCCGGCGAGGATGCCACCGACGCCACCGAAGCCGAAACGCCCCCCGAGAACCTGCGCCACCTGCGCGGCGAGTCCGAAGACTCCTCGACCTCCGAGGCCATCGACCGGGCGACGGCCGCGGTCGGCCAAGACGACGGCCGACGCTGATGGGCCGGGCCACGGACGAGTCCGGCACGGTCACCCGCAAGTCCGACGACAAGGTCGGGTCGGCGGGCTCCGAGCCGGCGGGCGGGGGCCATCAGACGGCGGAACAGGCCGCGATCACCGGGATGGGGAGCGGGGGCAAGGACGAGGAAGCCCGCAAGCGCGACATGAGCGGCGGGGTGGCGGGCGCGTCACCCCCGGCCATCGGCGGCTCGTCGGGCGGCCATTCCGACCAGACGGCGTCACGGGGTCCTGCGGAGGACGCGAAGGTGGCCGGCGGCCATTCCCGTGCGGAGCGAGGGGACGACGATGGACGAGCGTGAAAAGCCCGAAGACCGCCCGAAGAACATCGCCCCCGACGCGGTGAAGGATCCCAACGAGAAGACCGAGGGCAAACCGGGCGAGGGCACGAAGAGCCAGAACGGCGAGACCGATCCCGGCGGCAGCTGACCGCCGGGCGGTGGCGGGTCCCCGGGGGGCATTCCCCCCGGGGACCCGTATGCCTCAGGCGCTTTCCTTCGACCGCTCGGCGCGCTTGCGGTCGTTCGGGTCGAGGACCGTCTTGCGCAGGCGGATGGACTTCGGCGTGACTTCCATCAGCTCGTCGTCCTGGATCCAGGCCAGCGACTTCTCCAGCGTCATGCGGATCGGCGGAGTCAGACGCACGGCCTCGTCCTTCGACGTGGTGCGGATGTTGGTGAGCTTCTTGCCCTTGAGCACGTTCACCTCGAGATCGTTCTCGCGGTTGTGCTCGCCGACGATCATGCCCTGATACACCTTGGCTCCGGGCTCGATCATCATCGGGCCGCGATCCTCCAGGTTCCACATGGCGTAGGCCACGGCCTCGCCCTTGTCGTTCGAGATGAGCACGCCGTTGCGGCGGCCGGGGATCTCGCCCTTGTGGGGCTCGTAGGCCTTGAACAACCGGTTCATGATCGCCGTGCCGCGGGTGTCGGTCATCAGCTCGCCCTGGTAGCCGATGAGGCCGCGGGTCGGGGCGTGGAAGACGAGGCGCAGGCGGTCGCCACCGGACGGCCGCATCTCGATCATCTCGGCCTTCCGCTCGGACATCTTCTGCACGACGACGCCGGAATGCTCCTCGTCGACGTCGATCACGACCTCCTCGACGGGCTCCAGAAGCTCGCCGGCCTCGTCCTTCTCGAACACCACCCGCGGACGCGAGACGGCGATCTCGAAGCCCTCGCGGCGCATGGTCTCGATGAGGATGGAGAGCTGAAGCTCGCCGCGGCCGGAGACGTAGAAGGAATCCTTGTCGGAGGCCTCCTCGATCTTCAGCGTCACGTTGCCCTCGGCCTCCTTGAACAGGCGGTCGCGGATCATGCGGCTCGTCACCTTGTCGCCCTCGGTGCCGGCCAGCGGCGAATCGTTCACGAGGAAGGACATGGTGACGGTGGGCGGGTCGATCGGCTGGGCCTGGATCGGATCCGTGACCGAGGGGTCACAGAAGGTGTCGGCCACGGTGCCCTTCATCAGGCCGGCGATGGAGACGATGTCCCCCGCCTCGCCCACGTCGATCGGGGCGCGCTCCAGGCCGCGGAAGGCCAGGATCTTCGAGACGCGGCCGGTCTCCACGACCTTGCCGGTGCGGTCCAGCACCTTGATCGACTGGTTCGGCTTCGCGGTGCCGGAGATGATTCGCCCGGTGATGATGCGGCCGAGGAACGGGTTGGCCTCCAGCAGGGTGCCGAGCATCCGGAACGGGCCCGGCTCCGTCTTGGCCGGGGGGACGTGCTTGAGCACGAGGTCGAATAGCGGGGTCAGCCCCTCGGACTGGTCGGCCTCCGGCGCCAGCGCCATCCAGCCGTTGCGGCCGGAGCCGTACAGGATCGGGAAGTCGAGCTGCTCGTCGGTGGCGTCGAGGGCGGCGAAGAGGTCGAACACCTCGTTCACGACCTCGTTGATGCGGGCATCCGGCCGGTCGACCTTGTTCACGGCCACGATGGGGCGAAGGCCGATCTTCAGGGCCTTGCCGACCACGAACTTGGTCTGCGGCATCGGGCCCTCGGCGGCGTCGACCAGCACGATCACGCCGTCGACCATCGAGAGGATGCGCTCCACCTCGCCGCCGAAATCGGCGTGGCCGGGGGTGTCCACGACGTTGATGCGGGTGTCCTTCCAGACGACCGAGGTCGCCTTGGCCAGGATGGTGATGCCCCGTTCCTTCTCGAGATCGTTCGAATCCATCGCGCGTTCCTCCACGCGCTGGTTCTCTCGGAAGGTGCCGGACTGCTGCAGCAGTTTATCGACCAGGGTGGTTTTCCCGTGGTCGACGTGGGCGATGATGGCGATGTTGCGCAGGTCCATGGCCGGGTTCACGCTTGGTGGCCCTGGCTGAACCGGTTGGGCGGACGACGGTCTTGTCGTCCGCTCCGGGCCATGGGCAGATTTGTGGCGGTTGCGCTGCAATAGAGAGACACACCGCCCACGGCAAGCCCACGCGGCAAAACCGCGGTGGTCAGCGTGCCATCGCGACCGGGGGGCACGCGACCGTTGCGCGTTGCGCTATAGATGAGGCGGGGATTGCGGACGGCGTACCGGCGCCGTGCCGTCCACCGCCAGAAGGATGTCATGCGCGACCTCGAACCGCGGCTGTTCGATTATATCTGGCGCCATTCGAAGCGGGATCAGATCACGATCTGCGCCTTCGTGCTGGCATCGCTGCCGTTCTATTTCGCCTCCCTCGACCTGCCCAAGCGCATCGTGAACGATGCGATCACCGGGCGCGCCTTCTCCCACGGCGAGGCGACGGCCCCGTTCCTCGAGATCAAGTTCGACTGGCCCGCGTTCCTCGGCGGCGGCCGGACGGACCTGTTCGACGGCTTCCAGCTCGACCGGCTGAACCTGCTCCTGGGCCTCTCGCTCCTGTTCCTCGCCCTCGTGGTGGTGAACGGGGCCTTCAAGTTCTGGATCAACCTGCAGAAGGGCATCCTCGGGGAGCGGATGCTGCGGCGGCTGCGGTTCCAGCTCTTCGCCCTAATGCTGCGCTTCTCCCCCGAAGCGCAGGGCGAGGTGAAGTCCTCCGAGACCGCCACGATCATCCGCGACGAGGTGGAGCCCATCGGCTCCTTCATCGGCGACGCCATCGTGGTGCCGGCCCAGCTCGGGACGCAGGCGCTGACGGCGCTGATCTTCATCCTGATGCAGAACGTCTGGCTCGGCCTCGCCGCCGCGGCCATGGTCGCCGTGCAGATGACCGTGATCCCGCGGCTCAGGCGGCAGATCATCATCCTCAGCCGGAAGCGGCAGATCTCCTCCCGCGCCTTCGCCGGGCGGGTGGCCGAGGTGCTGGACGGCCTGCCCGCGGTGGTGCTCAACAACACCGGCCGCTGGGAGCGCGCCGAGGTCGGCGGGCGGCTGTACACGCTCTACGACCTGCGCCTGCGCATCTACCGCCGCAAGTTCGCGGTGAAGTACCTGAACAACCTGATCGCGCAGGTCACGCCGTTCCTGTTCTACGCCATCGGCGGAGTCTTCGCCCTGAAGGGTGAACTCGACATCGGCCAGCTCGTGGCCGTGCTCGCCGCCTACCGGGACCTGCCCCCTCCCCTGAAGGAGCTGATCGACTGGGACCAGCAGCGCCTCGACGTGGAGGTGAAGTACGAGACCGTGGCCGCGCATTTCGGGCCGAGCCGCCTGACGCCCTTCCAGGACGACGACGGCCCCACCCTGCGCCTCGGCTCGCCCCTCACCACCGACGCCCTCACCCTGCGCGATCCCCGCGGCGGCCTGCCGGTGGACGTCGCCAACATCGACGCGCCCCTGCCCGCGCGGCTCGCCCTGGTCCCGCCGGGCCCCATCGCCCAGGAATTCGCCCACGTGCTCGCCGGCCTGCAGGCCCCCCGGGGTGGGACCGTGCGCGTCGGCCCCTACGACCTCGCCACCCTGCCGCGCACCGTCTTCTCGGCGCGGGTCGCCTTCGCGGGGATCACGCCCGTGCTGTTCCCCGGCTCGATCCGCGACAACCTGCTCTACGGCCTGCGGGTCCGCCCCCTCGCCAGCCGGCGGCTCGACTTCACCAAGCAGCGCATCCGCGAGGCCCTCCAGACCGGCAACCCCCTGGACAGCATCAACGACCCGTGGATCGACTACGACGCCCTCGGCGTGGCGGATGCGGACGGCCTCGACCGGCATATGGTCGAACTGCTCACGCACCTCGGCCTCGGCGACGACCTCTACCGTTACGGGCTGAACCAGCTGAGCTCGGTGAGCCACGATTCCCCGGTGGGGCGGCGGGTCATCGCCGCCCGCGAGCATCTGCGCCTGCACTTCGAGCGGCAGGGGCTGGCCGGCCTCGTCATCCCCTTCTCCCGCGGCGCCTACAACGATCAGGCGACGCTCGGGGAGAACCTTCTTTTCGGCGTTCCGCGCGATCCGGCCCTCACCGAGCCCCTGCGCCTGGCCGCGACGGCGCCGTTCCGGGCGGCGCTGGCGCGGGTGCGGCTCCTCGACGACCTCGACCGGATGGGAGTCGAGATCGCCCGCAACCTCAGCGAGATCTTCAAGGACGTGCCGCCCGGCCATCCGCTCTTCCGGCGCTTCTCGCTGATCACGCCGGAGATGGTGCCCGACTACGAGGCGCGGCTCACCCGCCTCAACGCCAGCGGGCGCCTGGCCGAGAAGGACAGCGAGGCCTTCCTGGCGCTGGCGCTGGCCTATGTCGAACCGCGCATGCGCTTCGGCCTGCTCGACCAGACGCTCCGGGCCCGCATCGTCGGCGCCCGGGGCATCGTGCAGGACGCGATGCACGGGGAGGACGGCTGCGACGTGGAGACCTACGACCCCGTCCGCATCAACCCGCGGGCGAGCGTGCTGGACAACGTCCTGTTCGGCCGGATCGACGTGGCGCGGATGCACAGCGAGGAGATCATCCAGCGGGAGGTGCTCGCGGTGTGCCGGGAATTCGACCTCGAGACCCAGATCCGCCGCCGGGGGCTGGAACGGCAGGTCGGCAACCGCGGCCTGCTCTTGCCGGAGCGGGTGCGCGTGCGCCTCGGCCTGACGCGGGCCCTGCTCCGGCGGCCGGAGATCCTGGTGATCGACCGGGCCGCCGACCACCTCGAAGGGGGGGCCGCCACGCTGATAAGGGTGGTCGCCGAGATCCTGCCCGAGGCGAGCCTGCTGGCCTGCGTCTCGTCCGATGCGGACGCCGCCCTGTTCCCCTCCTCCCTCAGCGTCGAGCCGGCCCGGCAGCCGGTGCGGAACGCGGCGGAATAGGATGGGCGCCTCTCCTTCGGGCCGGTCGTCCGGCACCACCCCGCCCGCGATGGATTCGATGCAGACGGACCTTGCCCCGCCGCGCCGCGACGCCGGCCCCCGCCCGCCGCGGATGGTGCCGCCCCGCCGGGACCCGCCCGAGCGCGACCTGTCGCTGCTGGCCTACCTCCGCTCGATCCGCGACAACGGCCTCCTCGGCTTCCCGAAGGCGGCCTTCGAGGAGCTGGTGACCCGCCGGGGCCTGATGGGCCGGTCGAGCTACATCCTCAGCGATCCGGACGCCATCCGCCGCGTCCTCGTGGAGAACCAGGGCAACTATGCCCGCACGGTGGGGACGACCCGGATCCTGCGCCCGATCCTCGGCGACGGGCTGCTGATCAGCGAAGGCTCCGCGTGGCGCCACCAGCGCCGGACGCTGGCACCCGCCTTCACGCCCCGGGCCATCGACGGGCTCGTCCCGCACATCGACCGGGCGGTGGCGGACGGGATCGCGGCCCTGCGCCCGCGGGCGGCTGCGGGGCCGGTGGACCTGTTCTCGACGTTCCACGCCCTGGCGCTCGACATCGCCGGGCGCACGATGTTCTCGGTGGGCATGGACCGGCAGGGGCCGGAGCTGCGCGCCTTCATCAATGGGTACAGCGCCCGGATCGGCCGTCCGCACGTCCTCGACGTGCTGATGCCGCCGGGCTGGCCCGCCCCCCTCGACCGGTCCCGCGCCCGATTCCGGCGGCGCTGGATCCCTTTCCTCGATTCGGTGATCGCGGCGCGCATCAAGGAGCCGGCGGGCGGCAGGGGCGACCTGCTCGACCTCCTCGCGGCGGCCCGAAGCCCGGAAACCGGGGCTCCCTTCACCCCCGAGGAGCTGCGCGACCAGGTCGCCACCATGATCCTCGCGGGGCACGAGACCACGGCGGGGACGCTGTTCTGGGCGTGCTACCTGCTGGCCCTGTTCCCGGAAGTTCAGGAACGGGTCGCCGCGGAGGCGCGGTCGGCCGACCTCACCGACCCGACCGGGTGCCAGACGGACGGGCGCCTGGCTCTGACGCGGGCGGTGATCGACGAGACCCTGCGGCTCTACCCCGCCGCCTTCGTGGTGGTGCGCCGCGCCCTCGGCCCGGACGAGGCGGTTGGCCATGCGATCAAAGCGAACGACATCCTGATCGTCAGCCCGTGGGTGCTGCACCGGCACCGCCGCCTGTGGGACGATCCGGACGCGTTCGACCCCGGCCGCTTCCTGCCCGGCCGCCCGGCGCCGGCCCGGTTCAGCTACCTGCCGTTCGGGGCTGGTCCGAGGGTCTGCATCGGCGCGCAGTTCGCCCTGAGCGAGGCGGTGCTGGCGCTCGCCCGGCTCTGCGCCGCCTTCCGCATCGAGACGGTGAGCGACGCGCCGATCCTGCCGGTGGCGGTGGTGACGACGCAGCCGGATCGGCCCGGGGCATTCCGGCTGATCGCCCGGGACTGAGCGCTCACACCACCCCCGCCGCACGCATGACGGAGCGAAGCGATCCGGCGTGGCGCGACATCCTTCGATGTGGCGCCGCCGGATCGCTCCGCTCCGCTCGCGTCGGCGGGAGTGGGTCTTCTCCCCCGCGGGGGGGAGGATCGTGTCGTCAGGCGGCCTTCTTGGTGCCGCCCTTGGCGGCGACCTGGGCGAGCTTGGTCGCGAGCTTGGCGTCGAGCTTGTGCGAGACGCCGAGCGGCAGCTCGATGTCCAGGCCGAGGGTCGAGACGCCCGCGCCGCGCTCCAGGGTGACCTTCACCTTGTCGGGTTCGACCGCGACATGGTTGGCGATCACCGCCAGGATCTCCTCGCGGAGCTGGATCACGAGGTCCGGGCGTCCGGATTCGGCGCGCTCGTGGGCGAGGATCAGCTGGAGGCGATCCCGCGCGACGGCGCTGGAGTTGCGCTTCTGGAAGATCCCGAGGATGCTCATGCCGCCCTCCGCATGAAGAGCTTGTCGAGGAAGGACTTGCGCTCGGTGGGGAGCACCATCGGCACGTCCTCGCCCTTGAGCCGCTTGGCCGCGTCGGCGTAGGCGCGGGCGGGGGCGCAGAGGGGGTTGTTCAGGGTCACCGGGCAGCCGACGTTGGAGGCGCGGAGCACTTCCTGGCTTTCCGGGATGATCGCGAGCAGCGGGATCGAGAGGATCTCGAGCACGTCCTCGGTCTTCAGCATGTCGCCTCGGTCGGCCCGCATCGGGTCGTAGCGGGTGAGGATCAGGTGCTTCTCCATCTCCTCGCCGCGCTCGGCCTTGGCGGTCTTGGAGTCGAGCAGGCCGATGATCCGGTCGCTGTCGCGCACCGAGGAGACCTCGGGGTTCGTGACGACGATGGCGACGTCGGCGTGGTGCATGGCGAGCTGGGCGCCGCGCTCGATGCCGGCCGGCGAGTCGCAGACCACCCAATCGAACTTCGCGCGCAGTTCGTCCATCACCCGGGCCACGCCCTCGTCGGTGAGCGCGTCCTTGTCCCGTGTCTGCGAGGCCGGGAGCAGGTGCAGACCGTCGAGGCGCTTGTCCTTGATGAGGGCCTGCGGCAGCTTCGCGTCGCCGTTGACGACGTTGATGAGGTCGTAGACCACCCGGCGCTCGGCCCCCATGACGAGGTCGAGGTTGCGCAGCCCGACGTCGAAGTCGACGACGCACACGCTCTGCCCGCCCTGCGCGAGGGCCGCTCCCAGGGCCGCGGTCGTCGTCGTCTTGCCGACGCCGCCCTTGCCCGATGTGACGACGAGAACCTTTGCCACGCGTCGCTCTCCCTTAATCCAGCTTAGCTAGTTTCATGGTGCCGCCATCGAGCCAGACCTGGGCGGCCTTGCCGCGCAGGGCCGATCCCATGTCCTCCGCAGTCCGCACGAGGCGGTCGATCCCCAGCAGCTCGGGCTCGAACTTGCGGCAGTAGATGCGGGCGCGTGGGTTGCGGGCAGCGCCGGCGATGGCGCGGCCCCGCAGGGCGCCGTAAACGTGGATGGAACCGCCCGCCAGGACCTCGGCCCCGGAGGAGACGTGGCCCATGACGGTCACGTCGCCGGTCGGGTTGACGATGCTCTGACCGGACCGGATCGACCCCTCGACGGTGATCGAGGTGACGATCTGGGGCTCCGGGTCGGCGGGGACCACCGGGATCTCGATCCCGGCGCCGGGGCGCCCCTGGATCAGGATCGGGGGAAGCCCCTCGCCCGCTTCCTCCGTACCCTCGATGCCGAGGACGCGGATGTCGCGGCAGCGCAGTTCGTCGAGCAGGCCCTGCAGGTCGTCCAGGGACGGCTTCAGCTCCGCCACGTCGAGGATCAGGGCCCGGCCCTTCAGAAGGGTCGGCGACCGCTTGAGGGCCACGTCGAGACCGGCGAGCCAGTCTCCGACGGGGGGCTCCGGCGTGAGCGCCAGGGCCTTGAAGATGCGGCCGCGGAAGCTCAGCGGCCGGAGGGTCACCCGCGGCTCGGAGGCGGCGGGCTCTCGGAAGATCGGCTCTGGTGAAGCTGCGCTCATGACCGCCTGTTAACAGTCCTTACCAGTCCATTGACGGCGGGTATGGTTACCGAAGGGTTAAGGATCTGATCCGGTCGGCAAATTTTGCCGGGATCCTTGGATCGCATGGTCAGGAACCGCGAAAGGCCGGCCCGGCACCACGGAGTGTGGCACGGCGACGACACGTATTCCCCGCCGCGCCGCACGCATCGCGCGGGGCGTGGCTCTTGCCTTGCTTGGTCCGGCACCTGGCGATCACGGCAGGAGACGGCCGGTCCGGCCGTCGCTCGGACGTCCGTCACCGTCGACGGGGCCCCGAAGCGCCGTCGCACGCATCGAACCCTACAGGAGACACGATGGCTTATTTGGCCCCCGCGGAATTCGCCGTAAAAATGGTCGATGCCGGTGAAGCGAAGGTCTTCATGTCGACCCGCGACACGATCATCCGCGCCTACATGGCCGGCGCGATCCTGGCCCTCGCCGCCGTCTTCGCGGTCACCATCACCCAGCAGACCGGCCAGCCGATCGTCGGCGCGGCCTTGTTCCCGGTCGGCTTCTGCATGCTCTACCTGCTGGGTTTCGACCTGCTGACCGGCGTGTTCGTGCTCGCGCCGCTGGCGCTCATCGACAAGCGCCCCGGCGTCACCATCGGCGGCGTGCTGCGCAACTGGGGCCTCGTCTTCGTCGGCAACTTCCTCGGCGCGCTCACCGTGGCCTTCATGATGGCCTGCGTGTTCACCTACGGCTTCACCAGCCCGCCCGATAAGACCGCCGAGTTCATCTCCAACATCGGCGAGAAGCGCACGCTCGGCTACGCCGCCCACGGCCTGGGCGGCTGGATGACGCTGTTCCTGCGCGGCATGCTCTGCAACTGGATGGTCTCCACCGGCGTCGTCGGCGCGATGATCTCGACCCACGTGAGCGGCAAGGTGATCGCCATGTGGATGCCGATTATGCTGTTCTTCTTCATGACCTTCGAGCATTCGGTGGTGAACATGTTCCTGTTCCCGTCGGGGCTGATGCTCGGCGCGAAGTTCTCCATCATGGACTACTTCATCTGGAACGAGATCCCGACCGTGCTAGGCAACCTCGTCGGCGGCCTCGCCTTCACCGGGCTGACCCTCTACTCGACCCATGTCCGCACCGCCCCGAAGCGGCCGATGCCGGCCTCGGCCGAGGGCGTCCGCCGCTTCGCCGCCTGAGGGTCCCCACGCATCGGTGCCCCGGACCCGCTCCGGGGCACCGCACCACGGGCTGGCGATGGCGCGGACGTTGACGGTCACGATCGGCCAGCACAGCGAGCGCGGCCGCAAGGACGCGAACCAGGATTTCCACGGCGCCCTCGTCCCCGAAGGCGCCGCCCTGCGGCTCAAGGGCATCGCGGCGGCGGTCGCGGACGGGATCAGCAGCAGCGCGTTGGGGGCGATGGCGAGCGAGACCGCCGTCAAGAGCTTCCTCTCGGACTATTACGCGACGCCGGACACGTGGAGCGTGCGCCACGCCGCCAAGCGCGTCCTGGCCGCCACCAATTCGTGGCTCCATGCGCAGACCCGCCGGGCGGCGGGGCCCGGCGATCCCGACCGGGGCTGCGTGACCACCTTCTCGGCCCTCGTCCTCCGCTCCCGCACCGCCCACGTCTTCCACGCGGGCGACACCCGCATCTGCCGGGTCGTCGGCCGCACCCTGGAGCAGATCACCGAGGACCACCGGGTCGTGATCTCCGCGCAGGAGACCTACCTGGGTCGGGCACTCGGGGCCGGCGCCCAGGTGGAGATCGACTGCGCCGTGGTGCCGGTGCAGGTGGGGGACGTGTTCGTCCTCACCAGCGACGGGGTCCACGAGCACCTGCCCCCCCGGGACATCGCCCTGGCGATCGCCGGGGCGGGCGACGACCTCCAGGGGGCGGCTCGGCGGATCGTGGATGCCGCCTACGAATTGGGCAGCGAGGACAATCTCACGGCACTCATCGTCCGGGTGGACGGCCTGCCGGAGGGCGAGCCCGGCGAGATCGTCGGCGAGGTCGGCGACCTGCCCCCCGCCCCCCTCCTCGACCCGCCGACCCGCTTCGACGGCTACGACATCCTGCGGCGCCTGCATGCGGGCGGACGGGGCCACGTCTACCTTGCCACCGACCTGGAGAGCGGCGCCCGCGTCGCCCTCAAGGTGCCGGGCGTCGAGCTGCGCGGGGACCGAGACTACCTGCGCCACTTCGCGATGGAGGAATGGATCGCGAGGCGCCTCGACAGCCCCCACGTCCTGAAGGCGCACACGCGCGATGGGCCGCGCAGCCACCTCTACACGGTGATGCGCTACGTCGAGGGCCGGACGCTCGCCCAGTGGATGGCCGACCACCGCGAGCCGGACCTGGAGGCGGTGCGCGGCCTCGTGGAGCAGATCGCCCGGGGGCTTCAGGCCTTCCACCGCCGGGAAATGGTCCACGGTGACCTCAGGCCGGAGAACGTGCTGATCGATTCCGCCGGCACGGTGCAGATCATCGATTTCGGGGCGACCCGCGTCGCCGGGCTCGTCGAGGACGGCGGGTACACCGACGACGCCCTTCCCCAGGGCGCCGTCCAGTACACGGCGCCGGAATGCCTGCTCGGCCATCCGCCCTCGCCGGGCGCGGACATCTTCGCCCTCGGCATCCTCGCCTACCAGATGCTCACGGGCCGCCTCCCCTACGGCGGGGACGCCGCCCGGGCCCGCACCGCCCGGCGTCAGCGTCGGCTGCGCTACGTCTCGGCGCGGCACGCCCGGCCGCTCCTACCCGCCTGGATCGACGGGGCGCTCCGCCGGGCGACGCATCCCGATCCGCAGCGGCGGTACGAGGTCCTGTCCGAGTTCGTCCACGACCTGCGCCACCCGAACCCGGCCCTGACGGAGACCCGGGGCGTACCCCTGATCGAGCGCGACCCGCTGCTGTTCTGGCGCGGCCTGTCGCTGGTGCTCGGGGTGGCGGTGGTCGCGCTCGCGGCGCTGCTGGTGCTGCGGGCGCCGTAGGGGTCCTGACCCTTGTCCCGATCACCGCCGTCATCGCGAGCGCGGCGAGGCGATCCAGAAGGATCCGCCACATTCGGGGACGGCCCGCGTCCCTGGTTTGCTTCGCCGCGCTCGCGATGACGGGTTTGTTCGGCCGGCTCAGCGCATCTGGTCGAACAGCGTCAGCCGCAGGGAATCCTCCACGAGGCGCACCTCCACCGGCTGGCCCTGGAAGGACGGGTCGAGGTCGTCGGCGGCCCGGTAAAGGCCGTCGATCGCCACGAGCTCCGGCTCGAAGCGGCGGCACCAGATCCGGGCCGCGGGGTTGCCGGAGGCCCCCGCCACCGCCCGGCCGCGCAGGGCGCCGTAGACGTGGATCGAGCCCCCGGCGATCACCTCCGAGCCGGAGGCCACGGCGCCGAGCACCGTCACGTCGCCTTCGAGGTGGAGGATCGTCTGGCCCGAGCGCACCGGGCTGTCGAGGATCAACGAGCGAGACGGCGCGGTGCGGGAGGACGGCTCCGGCTCGGCGGCGTCGGGCATGGCGACCTCCCCGGCGGGGCGCCCCGCCGAGAGAGGCGGCGGCAGGCCGGGGCCGAGCATGCCCGGCGGCGCCCCCTCGATGCCGTGGAGGGGGATCGTCCGGGCGGTCAGCTCGGCGATCAGCCCGTCGAGGTCCTCCCGCGTCAGGGAGAGGCCGGTGAGGTCGAGGATGGTCGGCCGGCCCGCGAAGAAGGCCGGCGCCCGGCGGCACAGGGCGTCGAGGTCGGCGAGCCAGTCGGCGACCGGGGGCACGGGGGCCAGCACGGTCGCCATGAAGGAGCGGCCGCGGAAGCGGATCGGCGGGCGGGCCTCGGCGGGGTTCGTCATCGTCACCGGCGGGTCGAGCGTGTGTCGCGGCGGAATGCTTGACGTCCTCCATGCGGCCCCGCGGGCGCCGCGGCAATCCCGGTGCGGCACCGAGATGGCGCAACCGGCCAACACCTCGTGTACAAGGTGTCCTCCGCGAGGACCCAACGGAGTCACGCCTTGGACTCGATACCGGGACAGACCCCGCCCGATACGGCCCGGACCATCGTCGTCGATCCCCTGACCCGGGAGAACCAGCGGCGGGCGGCCGATCCCCGGGCCTCCGCCTGGGTGTCCGCCAATGCCGGCGCGGGCAAGACCAAGGTCCTCACCGATCGGGTCGTGCGGCTGCTCCTCGACGGCTCGCCCCCCGGCCGGATCCTGTGCCTCACTTTCACCAAGGCCGCCGCCGCGAACATGGCGATCCGGGTGTTCCAGCGCCTCGGCCGCTGGGTGACGCTCGACGATGCCGCCCTCGCCGGGGAGCTGACGGAGCTGACGGGCGAGCAGCCGAACCGGGACCGCCTGCGGATGGCCCGGCGCCTGTTCGCCCGGGCCGTCGAGACGCCGGGCGGCCTGAAGATCGAGACCCTGCACGCCCTGTGCGAGCGCCTGCTCCACATGTTCCCGTTCGAGGCGAATGTCCCCGCCCGCTTCGTGGTGCTGGACGAGGCGCAGGCCCGGGAGATGTTCGCCCTGGAGACGGCCAACGTCCTCGCCGACGCGACCCAGGCGGGCGAGACCGCGATGGGCGACGCCCTGGCCCGGGTCACCGCCGAGGCGACGGGCGACGCCCTGCACGAGGCCGTGCGGGCGGCGGTGCGCGCCCACGCCCTGATGGTCCACGGGGACGGGCTCGACGGCGCCTTCGCCCGCCTGCGCGGGGAACTCGGGCTGACCGCCGGAGAGACCGTCGAGGGGATCGTTTCCGCGATCCTCGATGGGGGCCTGGACGACCTGACGGCCTTGGCCTCAGCCCTCCAGACCGGCAAGGCCAACGACGGAAAACTCGCCGAGGCCCTGGCCGAGGCCTCCCTGGCGCGGGAGGCGTCCCGCGGCCAGCCCGACCGGAGCGAGGCCCTCGACGCCTACAAGGCGGTGTTCTTCACGCAGAAGGACGAGCCCAAGGCCGTTTCGAGCCTCGGCACCAAGTCCGTCCCCGAGCCGGTGAAGCTGGCGCTGATCGAGGAGCGCGACCGGATCGTCCCCCTGTTCGACCGGCTCCGGGCCGCCCGGGCCCATGCCAGGACGGAGGCGCTGTTCACCCTGGCGGGGGAGATCCACCGCCGCGTCGAGGCGCAGAAGGCCCGGCTGGGCGCCCTGGACTTCGATGACCTGATCCGCCGGGCCCTCGACCTGCTCTCCCGGGTCGGCGCCGGCTGGGTGCTCTACAAGCTCGACCGCGGCATCGACCACGTCCTCGTGGACGAGGCGCAGGACACGAACCCCGAGCAATGGGCGATCCTGCGCACGCTCACCCAGGAATTTGCCGCCGGGGCCGGCGCCCGCGATGCCCACCGCACCCGTTTCGCGGTGGGTGACCCGAAGCAGTCGATCTACGGGTTCCAGGGCGCCGACCCGCGGGAATTCGCGGTGACGCGCGCCACCTGGATCGGCGAATCGCGGGCGGCGGGCATCGCCTTCGCGGACGTGCCGCTTACCCTCTCCTTCCGCTCCACCACGACGGTGCTCCGGGCGGTCGATGCGGTCTTCGCCATCGAGGCGCATAACGACGGCCTCTCCGAGGACGCGGCGCGGGCGACGGTCCATGCCAGCGCCCGGCCGAACGCGGCGGGCTCCGTCGAGATGTGGGACATCGCCGAGCCCGAGGCGGTGGACGAGGTTAGCGCCTGGACCGCCCCCGTGGACACGCCCGATCCCGGCGCCCCGGCCCTGCGCGTCGCCCGGCGGGTGGCGGTGGCGGTGCGGACATGGACCCATGAGGGCGACGCCACCGGCCGCATCTGGCGGCCGGGCGACATCCTCATCCTCGTGCGCAAGCGCGGGCCCGCCTTCGAGGAGGTGATCCGTGCCCTGAAGGGCCTCGGCGTCCCCGTCGCCGGGCAGGACCGGCTGGAGGTTTCCGCCCACATCGCCGTGGCCGACCTCGTGGCCATCGGCCGGGCGGGATTGCTGCCGGCCGACGACCTGACCCTGGCCACCGCCCTGAAGACGCCCCTCCTCGGCCTGACCGACGAGGACCTCGTGCGCCTCGCCGCCGGCCGCGACGAGGCCGAGACCCTGCAGGACGCGCTCGGCCGCCACGCGGCGGAGGGCGACCCCGCCGCCGCGAAGGCCGTGGACGCCCTCGCCACCTGGATCGCGCTGGCGGGGGCCCTCGGCCCGTTCGGGTTCTACGCCCGCCTCCTCGGGCCGATGGGCGGCAGGGCCCGCCTCGTCGCCCGGCTCGGCGGCGAGGCGGGGGACGCCATCGACGTGTTCCACGCCGCCGCCGCCCAGGCCGAGGGCGGCGAGGACGCCCCCTCCCTCGGCGGGTTCCTGGCCCGCTACCTCGGCGCGGAGGCCGGCCACACGGTGAAGCGCGACCTCGATTCCGGCCGCGACGAGGTCCGCGTGATGACGGTCCACGGGTCGAAGGGCCTGGAGGCACCGGTCGTGGTGATCCTCGACGGCTGCGAGGCGATGGGGGGCAGCGAGCCGCCGCTTCTTCCGATGGGCGGTCGCAGCGCGGCGCTCCCCCCCGTCTGGGCGAGCAAGTCTCAGGATTGCGCGGCGACGGGGCAGGTCCGGGCCGCCCTCGGCACACGGGCGCGGCAGGAGCACAACCGCCTGCTCTACGTCGCCATGACCCGCGCCGCCGACCGGCTGATCGTCGCGCCGTTCCGGGGGAAGATCCGGGAGACCGAGGCCGCGTGGTGCCGGATGATCCGCACCGGCCTGGAGACCGGCCTCGGCGCGGGCGAGGCGGTGGAGATGTCCTACGGCCCGGCGACCCTCTGGCGCGACGGGCTGGTGGCCGGCCGGGAGGCGCCCGCGCCCCGCGCGGAACTCGCCCGTCCCACCGAGCCGGCGTGGCTGCGCCGGCCCGTCGCCCCGGAGGCGTCGGCCCTGGCGCCCCTGCACCCGTCGGGGATGCTCGACGCCGCCGACGGGACGCGCCTGCCGCCGCCCCGCCACGCCGACGCGACCGCCCGCCGCCGGGGCCTCCTGGTCCACGCCCTGTTGCAGCACCTGCCGCGGGTCGAGGCCGCCGCCCGCCGGAAGGCCGGGCTCGCCTATCTGCACTCCCGCGCCCCCGGCCTCGGCGAGCCGGCGCTGAGGGGAATCCTCGGGGCCGTGATGCGGCTGATCGAGGACCCGGCCCTGGCGCCCCTCTTCACCGAGGAGGCGCTGGCCGAGGTCAACCTCTCCGGCCGGGTCGTCGTCGGCGGGGTCGAACGCCCGGTGACCGGCCGGGTCGACCGCCTCGCCGTCACCGGGGACACCGTGACCCTGGCCGACTTCAAGACCGGCCGCCCCCCGGCGGACGAGGCTCCCCTGCCGGAGGCCGAATCCAGCCAGATCGCCCTGTACGCGCGCCTGCTCTCGCGGATCTACCCAGGGCGACGGATCGTGCCCATGCTGGTCTGGACGTCGGGGCCGGTCATCCGGGTGCTCGACGCGGCGACGGTGGAGGCCGCCCTGGGCAAGGCCGGCATCGCCGGATAGCTCGCGTGCGATCGATTCGGGCGTGAATTGCTGGGCCTGCCGTCATGCAACGCATCGCCGCCTCCTTGACCGTGGGGTCGGCCGTCGCCAAGTCTGCTCGACCGCGCGGGCCGGAGCCCGCCCGCGGCCGCCCGGCGTTTCCTTCCGGCGGCGACTTCCGAAAGGTGATGCGATGGCGACGGTGAAAGTAACCGACGCGAGCTTCGAGCAGGACGTCCTCAAGTCCGCCGAGCCGGTTGTCGTGGATTTCTGGGCCGAGTGGTGCGGCCCCTGCCGGCAGATCGGCCCGGCCCTGGAAGAGATCGCCACCGACCTTCAGGGCAAGGTGAAGATCGCCAAGGTCAACGTGGACGAGAATCCGGGGATCGCCTCCCAGTACGGCATCCGCTCGATCCCGACGCTGCTCCTGTTCAAGAACGGCGAGCGTGTCGATCAGAAGGTGGGCGCCGCCCCGAAGGGTGATCTGTCCCGCTGGATCAGCGCCCAGACCACGTCGGCCTGATCTCCTCCGCCGAGGCCATGTTCCCCGACGGGGGACGTGGCCCGGGGTGACGTGCGCAGGCGCTCGATCGCCCGGCACCTGTCAGACTCGCCGGACCCACTGAGCGGCGTCTTGTTGCTGACGACGGCAGTCTCGGCGCCTATTCAACACCGTACCCTGCCAGGAAGACGCGCACCGCCTCGCTCACGCGGTAGCGGAGTTCCTCCTCGTCCGCCACGCCACCCGCGCTGAACAGCAGCCGGGTCAGAAGCCCGGCTTGGCACAGGTGCAGGAAATGCTTGGCCGCCAGCTCGGTGTCGGCGCAATTCAGGCGCCCGGCCTGGACCTGGGCATCGAGATAGCGCGAGAGCCGCTCCACCCCCAGCGCCGGCCCGGCCTCGTAGTAGGCCCGGCCGAGATGGGGGAACTTCTCGCACGCACCGATCACCATGCGCACGAGGCTGACATGCTCGGGCCGGCTCATCTCCGTCAGGTAGATGTGCCCCAGCTGGGTGAGCACGCCCCGCGGATCGGAGCTTTCGGGATCGAGGGCGATGAGCGCCTCGGCGAGCTGCCGCTTCTTGGCGATGGTCAACGCCTCGAACAGGGCGTCCTTGCTGTCGAAGTAGACGTAGAGTGTCCCCTTGGACACGCCCGCTGCCTTGGCGATCTCGCCCATGCTCGCGCCGTCGAAGCCGGCGGCGGTGAACACCCGGCGCGCGCCTTCGAGAATCTGGCGCCGCTTCTCCGATTCGCCGCCCTCACGCTCTCGCACAGACCCGCCCGCCACCTTCGACTCCCGGCATATTGACCGAACCGTTCGGTCAACACGGAGTGAAGCGGATGTCCCTCCGAGAGGAAGCCGGGCGGCCGACCGGGCTCGCAGACGACGACGGCCACGACACGCCGCCCCCCGGGCGCGGGGAGGTCCGGCCCGTCACCGCCGTCACCGCCAAGGCCATCGTCCCCACCGAAGCGCCGGTCCGGCGCGGGCGTCCCCTCCGCAGGCTCGTGCTGCTCGGCCTGCTGGCGGCGGCCCTCGGCGGCGGGGCCTACCAGGGGTGGCAATGGTGGAGCGTCGGGCGGTTCTTCGTCACGACGGACGACGCCTACGTCCAGGCGGACATCTCGATCCTGGCGGCGAAGGTCTCCGGCTACCTGCAGGCGGTGCCGGTGGTGAACGGCCAGTCCGTCGCCAAGGGCGACGTCATCGCCACACTCGATGACGGCGATTACCGCCTCGCCCTCCAGGCGGCCCAGGACAAGCTCGCGACGCAGACCAGCACCATCGCCCGCATCGGGCGCCAGGCGGATGCCGCCCAGGCCTAGGTCAGCCAGGCGGCGGCACAGGTCGACGCCTCCCGCGCCGACGCGGTGCGGGCCGATGCCGACTATCACCGCGCGACGCAGATGCAGGCCGATTTCGTCGCGCGCTCGCGCCTCGACCAGGCCAAGGCCGACCGGGACCGCACCGAGGCGGCGGTGAAGGGTGCCGAGGCGGCCCTGCTCGCCGCCCGGGCCAACGTCGATGTCCTGCGGGCGCAGCAGAAGGAGGCCGACAACCTCGCCGCCGAACTGCGCACGGCGGTGGACCGCGCCCGGCGCGACCTCGCCTTCACGGTGATCCGCGCGCCCTTCGACGGCGTGGTCGGCAACAAGGCGGCGGAGGCGGGCGCCTACGTCGCCCCGGGCACCCGCGTGGCGGCGCTGGTGCCCCTGGCGAGCGTGCGGATCGACGCCAACTTCAAGGAGACGCAGGTGGAGCGGATGCGCCCCGGCCAGCCGGTGACGGTGACGGTGGACGCCTATCCCGGCCGGCCGATCCGGGGCGTCGTGGAATCCTTCTCCCCGGCCTCCGGCTCGGTGTTCAGCCTGCTGCCGCCGGACAACGCCACGGGCAACTTCACGAAGATCGTCCAGCGCCTGCCCGTGCGGGTGAAGGTGCCCCTCGGCGTCGCCCGCGAGGGCTTGCTGCGGCCGGGCCTCTCGGCGGTGGTGCGGGTCGACACCCGCGCCGCGGACGAGATCCCGCAGGTCGCCGCGGCGGAATAGGGCCGCGCGCCATGGCCGCCACCGCCGCCCTCTCCGCCGCCGCGATCCCGGCGGCGGCCGAACCGCCCCTCGACCGTCGCCGCATGGTGGCGTTCCTGTGCATGGTGTTCGGGATGTTCATGGCGATCCTGGACATCCAGATCGTCTCGGCCTCCCTCAACGAGATCCAGGCCGGACTCTCGGCCTCCGGCGACGAGATCCCCTGGGTCCAGACCAGCTACCTGATCGCCGAGGTCATCTCGATCCCCCTCTCGGGCACCCTGTCCCGGGTGCTCTCGACACGGTGGATGTTCGCCATCTCGGCGGGCGGCTTCACGGCCATGAGCCTGATGTGCGCCTCGTCCTCCACCATCGGCGAGATGATCGTCTGGCGGGCGCTGCAGGGCTTCATCGGCGGTGGGATGATCCCCACCGTCTTCGCCTCGGCCTTCACGATCTTCCCGCCCTCGAAGCGGACCATCGTCTCGCCGATGATCGGCCTCGTGGCGACCCTGGCGCCGACCATCGGCCCCACGGTCGGCGGCTACCTCACCGACCTGATGTCCTGGTACTGGCTGTTCCTGGTGAACGTCGTGCCGGGGATCCTCGTGACGGTCTCGACGGCGGTCCTGGTGGATTTCGACAGGCCGAACCTCTCGCTCCTCGACCATTTCGACTGGTTCGGCCTCGTGGCCATGGCCGGTTTCCTCGGCTGCATGGAGTACGTGCTGGAGGAGGGGCCGAACCACGATTGGCTGCAGGACGAGGCCGTGTTCGCCTGCGCCGCCCTGTGCCTGGTGACCGGCCCCGCGTTCTTCTGGCGGGCCCTCACGGCGCGCCAGCCGATCGTGGACCTGCGCGCCTTCTCCGACCGCAACTTCGCCAGCGGCTGCGTGGCGAGCTTCATCATGGGCATCGGCCTCTACGGGCTGACCTACCTCTACCCGGTCTACCTCGCCCGGGTGCGCGGCTACTCGGCGCTGATGATCGGCGAGACGATGTTCGTCTCGGGCCTGTGCATGTTCGCGACCGCGCCCATCGCCGGGCGCTTCTCCGGCAGGGTCGATCCGCGGGTCCTGATGGCGCTGGGTTTCGGCGGCTTCGCGGCGGGCACGTGGATCGTCACCGGCCTCACCAAGGATTGGGACTTCTGGGAGTTGCTGTGGCCGCAGGTGCTGCGCGGCTGCTCGCTGATGCTGTGCATGATCCCGATCAACAACATCGCCCTCGGCACGCTGCCGCCGGCGCGGATGAAGAACGCCGCCGGCCTGTACAACCTCACCCGCAACCTCGGCGGCGCGGTGGGCCTCGCCCTGATCAACACGCTGCTCAACGACCGTTGGGACCTGCACCTCACGCGCCTGCACGAGCGGTTCACCTGGTCGCACCCGCCGGCCCTGGAGCGGCTCGAGGCGATCCAGCGCGGCTTCTCGGACTACGGCAGCGCGGCGCCCGCGATGGCCCTCAAGGCGATGTCCGGCACCGTGCGGATCCAGGCGCTGGTGATGGCGTTCGAGGACGTGTTCCTCGTCCTGACCCTCCTGTTCCTCGCCATGGCCTGCGCGGTGCCGCTGATCCGACGACCCCGGGCCGGGGCCGGCGGCGGCGGCCACTGACCGGCGGGGCCGAGGGGCCCGCGCCAGGATTGATTGGCTTCCCCCCGGGGCGATCTGCTAAGGGGGCGGCGCGGGAGCCTCGAAAGAATGCCCCGCGCCGACGGCCGGGACGGGACGCATGGATTTTCTCAACGCGATGGGCGGTACCGCCGGGAGCTTCTTCGGCGCGGTGATCCCGTTCCTGTTCGTCCTCACCGTCGTCGTGTTCGTGCATGAGATGGGGCATTTCCTCGTCGGCCGCTGGTGCGGCGTCGGGGTCCACGCCTTCTCCATCGGCTTCGGCCCCGAGCTGTTCGGCTTCAACGACCGCCGCGGCACCCGCTGGAAGCTCTGCGCCATCCCCCTCGGCGGCTACGTGAAGTTCCACGGCGACGCCAACGGCGCCAGCGTCCCCGATCCGGACATGATCGCCAAGATGACCCCCCATGAGCGGGCCATCAGCTTCCCGACCCAGCCCGTGGCCAAGCGCGCGGCCATCGTCGCCGCCGGCCCGGTGGCGAACTTCATCCTCGCGGTCGCCCTGTTCGCCGGGGCGATCTGGCTCGGCGGGCGCTACGAGCTGCCGGCCCGCGTTTCCTCCGTGGAGCCGAACAGCGTCGCCGCCCAGGCCGGCTTCAAGCCGGGCGACCTGATCACCGCCATCGACGGCCAACCCGTCGGCGACTTCAACGCCATGTACCGGACGGTGACCGGCGCCGCCGGGACCTCCCTGGCCTTCACCGTCCAGCGGGACGAGCGCGACATCACCATCAACGCGACGCCGGCCACCATCGAAGAGCGCACGCCCTTCGGCCGCCACCGGATCGGCCGCCTCGGCATCCGCTCCCCGGCCGGCTCGGAGGCGAAGCTCGTCCAATACGACATCGGCCAGTCGCTGAAGCTCGGCGTCCACGAGACCTACTTCGTGGTGGAGCGGACCTTCTCCTACCTCGGCAAGCTGATCACCGGCCGCGAATCCGCCGACCAGCTCTCCGGCCCCATCGGCATCGCCCGGGTCTCCGGCGAGGTCGCCAAGACCGGCGGCGTCGGCGGCCTCGTCGGCCTGATCGCCCTGCTCTCCGTCTCGATCGGCCTGCTGAACCTGTTCCCGGTGCCGCTACTCGATGGCGGGCACCTGCTGTTCTACGCCTTCGAAGTGGTGCGTGGGCGCCCCCTCAGCGAGCGGGCGCAGGAGGTCGGCTTCCGCATCGGCCTCGCGCTGGTGCTGATGCTGATGCTGTTCGCGGCGTGGAACGACATCCTCAACCTCGGCGCATCCCTGCGGAACACTTGAACCGCGCCGCCCCCCGGACCACGGGATCGGGGGGCGAAAAAATAAAGGTGTGGCCCCCGCCCCGGCCGCCCCGCGGCCGCCACAAACCCGCCCGCCAGGCGCCTTTTCAGCCGGTGGCGGCACGGTTAACGATCCGTTGACACCTCGCTGCCAGGGCAGAGAAAGCCGCGCAGCCGCAGGGATTTACGCTCCGTTCAGCATCTTCGGCGGTTTCATCGGACGTCGTCCGGCGCGTTAAGTGGCGCGAAGGCCACGACTGCGCAAAATCCCCTGGTCGTGGTGCCTGGTGCGTTTGCTTGAGAAGGGAATCCCTTTAATAGCTCTGCTTGGACCGAAGCCACGCTTGGACCACGGGAATGGGACGATCGACCAACGGTCGCCCGCGCAGGCAAGGCCTGCGACCAGATCAGAAACGGGCGATTGCATGATGTCGTTGACGGGCAAGCATCGGCGTAAGTCGATGCGGAAGACCATCGTCCTGATCTCTGCGGGGGCAGGTATGCTCCTGGCCGGGGCTGCCCAGGCACAGCAGATCGTCGTGCAGGGCAACCAGCGCGTCGATTCCGATACCATTCGCTCCTACGTCACCGGCACCGCATCCGGCTCCGCCGAGGAGGCCCGCCGCAACCTGCTGGCGAGCGGCATGTTCTCGGACGTGAAGGTCTCGCAGTCCGGCGGCCGCACGGTCGTGACGGTGCGCGAGAACAACCTGATCAACCGGGTGGTCTTCGAGGGCAACAAGAAGGTCGAGAAGGCGACGCTGGAAACGGTCGTCGAGTCGAAGTCGCGCGGTCCCTACAGCGAAGCGACGATCAACGCCGACCTCGCCCGGATCCGTGACGTCTACAAGCGCTTCGGCCGCGGCCTCGCCAAGGTCACCTACCGCACCGTCAACCTGCCGAACGGCCGGGTCGACGTGATCTACGACATCGACGAAGGCGACAAGACCGGCATCATCGCCATCAACTTCGTGGGCAACCAGGCTTATTCCGAGCGCACCCTGCGCGGCCTGATGAGCTCGTCGGAGATGAACTTCCTGTCGTTCATCAAGACCTCGGACGTCTACGACCCCGAGCGCATCAGCAACGACCTGGAGCAGGTGCGCCGCTACTACCTGAAGAACGGCTACGCCGACTTCCAGGTGGTGAACGCCGACGCGCGCTACGTCGAGGGCGAGCAGTCCGGCTACGTGGTCACGGTCACGATCAACGAGGGCCAGCAATACTCGGTCGGCGCCGTGGCGGTGGATTCCCGCCTGCCGGGCCTCGACACCGAGGCCCTGCGCACCGAAATCGCCACCGGCGTCGGTGACACCTACAACGCCGACGACGTCGAGAAGACCCTCGGCACCCTGACCCGCGACGTGAACCGGGCGGGCTACCCGTTCGCCCAGGTGCGCCCGACCGGCCAGCGCGACCCCGCCACCCAGAAGGTGTCGCTGGGCTTCGTGGTCGAGGACGGCCCGCACGTCTACATCGAGCGCGTCAACATCCGCGGCAACACCCGCACCCGCGACTACGTCATCCGCCGCGAGCTCGATTTCTCCGAGGGCGATGCCTACAACCGGGTGCTGACCGACCGCGCCGAGCGCCGCCTCAACGGCCTGGGCTTCTTCAAGAAGGTCCGCTTCTCCAACGAGCCCGGCTCCTCCCCCGACCGCGTCGTCGTGAACATCGATGTCGAGGATCAGCCCACGGGTTCGTTCTCGGTGGCGGGCGGCTACTCCACCCAGGACGGCATCATCGGCGAGGTCTCGGTCTCCGAGTCGAACTTCCTCGGCCGCGGCCAGTACGTGCGCCTCGCCGGCACCGGCGGCCAGTACTCGCGCGGCGTCGACTTCTCGTTCACCGAGCCGTACTTCCTCGGCTACCGTCTCGCGGCCGGCTTCGATGCCTTCTACAAGTACTCGGACCTGACCCGGTATTCGCGCTACGAGACGACGGTCTACGGCGGCCAGCTCCGCCTCGGCCTGCCGGTCACCGAAGAGTTCGGCGTCACCCTTCGCTACTCGCTGTACAACACCGAGCTGAAGGTCCCGAACACCCTCAAGAAGCCCTACAACGACTGCTCGAACCCGATCCCGGGCTACACCGCGGTCTACCCGGCGGGCACGATCGACCCGAACACCGGCCGGAACATCGGCGGTCAGGCCGCCTACCCGGCCTGTGCCTACGACGGCGAGGCGTCGATCGCCATCAAGGGCTCGCAGGGCAACACCCTCACCTCGCTGGCCGGCCTGACGCTGGCCTACTCGACCCTGGACGTCATCGGCGCGCCGCATAACGGCCTCTACGCCGAGCTGAAGCCCGACATCGCGGGCCTGGGCGGCGACTCGAAGTTCTTCCGCGTGACCGCCGACGCGCGGTACTACAAGGAGCTCTACGAGGACGTCGTCGGCTTCGTCCGCTTCCAGGGCGGCCACGTCGAGGCCCTCGACGGCCAGCCCCTGCGGGTGACCGACCAGTTCTTCCTCGGCCCGTCGCTGGTCCGCGGCTTCGCGCCCAACGGCATCGGCCCCCGCGACGTGGGTATCGCCGACTCCCGGTCGAACGCCATCGGTGGCTCGACCTATGTCGGCGGCACGCTGGAAGTGCAGTTCCCGCTCTACGGGGTGCCGCGCGACCTCGGCCTGAAGGGCGCCCTGTTCGCCGATGCCGGCACGCTCTTCGGCTACAGCGGCCAGAGGACGTTCAACGTGAACGGCGACCAGTTCATCAACGGCTTCTCCGGTGGACGCTGCGCCTTCAACGCCTACACGATCGGCGTCGAGCCCGAGTGTGTGAACGTCCGCGACAAGGCCGTGATCCGGTCTTCGATCGGCGCCTCCATCCTCTGGAACTCGCCGCTCGGCCCGATCCGCTTCGACTACGCCTACGCGCTGTCGAAGGACGAGGGTGAGAAGGTCTTCGTGCCGGTCCTCGGCAAGTACGGCCATATCGGCAAGGACCAGACGCAGGCCTTCCGCTTCTCCGGCGGCTCGCGCTTCTAGGATCGGATGAGCACGAAGCGCCGGCCGGGGATTCCCCCCGGCTGGCGCTTTTTTGTGTAGAAGGCCGGGACTCCGTCCCACGCCGGCCGCCCTCCGCCAGGGCCGCATTCCGGTGTCCGGCCGCAGCACCGCCGCCGGACGCGCCGAGCCCGACGGGGGTCGGAATCGGCGCGGTTTGGTTCGAAATGCCCGACACCCAGTTCTTCAAGCCCGCGGCCGGGATCACCTTCGCCGAGGTCGCCGCCGCGGCCGGGGTCGCCCTCCCCGAGGGCGCCGACCCGGCCCGCACCATCGCCGGGGCCGCCCCCCTCGAGAGCGCCGGCCCGGCCGACCTCGCCTACATGGACAACGCCCGCTACGGCGACGCCCTGGCCCAGACCCGCGCCGGGATCTGCCTCGTCGGGCCGCGTTTCGCCGCCCGCTGCCCGGCGGAGACGGTCGCCGTCGTCTGCCGGGATCCCTACCGCGCCTATGCCGCGCTCCTCGGCCGGCTGCACCCCGACGCCCTGCGGCCCGGCCCGCAATTCGGCGGCCGGGGCTTGGCGCCGGGCGCCCACGTGCATCCCGATGCCCGGCTGGAGGACGGCGTCACCGTCGATCCGGGGGCGGTGGTCGGGCCCGGCGCCGAGATCGGTGCGGGCACGGTGATCGGCCCCAATGCCGTCGTCGGCCCCGGCGTGCGCATCGGGCGCGACTGTGCCATCGGCGCCGGCTCGACCCTGAGCCACGCCCTCCTCGGCAACCGGGTGATCGTCCATCCGGGCGCGCGCCTCGGCCAGGACGGCTTCGGCTTCGCCATGGGCGCGACCCACCTCAAGGTGCCGCAGGTCGGCCGGGTGATCGTGCAGGACGATGTGGAGATCGGCGCCAACACCACGGTCGACCGGGGCGCCTCCCGCGATACTGTCATCGGCGAGGGCACCAAGATCGATAACCTCGTGCAGATCGCGCACAACGTGGTGATCGGCCGCCACTGCGTGATCGTCTCGGGCGTGGGCATCTCCGGCTCCACGACCCTGGAGGATTACGTGGTGCTGGGCGGGCAGGTCGGCGTCGTCGGGCACCTGCGCATCGGGCGAGGCGCGCAGATCGCCGGGTCCTCCAACGTCAACCGGGACGTGCCGCCGGGCTCGCGCTGGGGTGGCACGCCCGCCAAGCCGGTGCGGGCCTGGTTCCGGGAGCTGACCACCCTCGCCCGCCTCGCCGAACGCGCGGGTCCGGACGCGAAGGACGGGACCAAGGGCGACGGGGCCTGCTGAGCCCCGAAGGCCGGAAACCGCGCCGCCGCCCTTGCACATCCCCGCGTTTCTGCCGAAGAGAGGCCGCCGTCGGCGTAGCGTCGGCGGGGAGCGAGGGCGGCGCAGCACGATGAGCGGGGCGGATCAGGTTCTCGGCACGGCCGACATCCACAAGTTGCTGGAGTTGCTGCCGCACCGCTACCCGTTCCTGATGGTCGACCGCATCGTGGAGATCGACCGGGACGAATCCTGCGTCGGCATCAAGAACGTCACGGCCAACGAGCCGCAGTTCATGGGTCATTTCCCCGGCCTGCCGGTCTTCCCCGGCGTCCTCATCATCGAGGGCATGGCGCAGACGGCGGGCGCGATCTGCTGCCGCCACATCATGTCGGACGAGCTGCGCACGAAGCAGGTGTTCTTCATGACGATCGACAAGTGCAAGTTCCGCAAGCCCGTCGTGCCGGGGGACCAGATCCGCTTCGAGATGCGCAAGCTGAACCACCGCCGGACCATGTGGTGGTTCCGGGGGGAGGCCAAGGTGGACGGCGTGCTGGTGGCCGAGGCCGAGATCGGCGCCATGCTGGTGACGGAGTAGAGCGATGAGCGCAGCCGCGATCCACCCGAGCGCCGTCGTCGAATCCGGCGCCGAGATCGGCGAGGGGGTGCGGATCGGCCCGTTCTGCCATGTCGGGCCCGAGGTGGTGCTGGGGGAGGGCTGCGAGCTGGTGAGCCACGTGGTGGTGGCCGGCCGCACGCGGGTCGGCGCCCGCACGCGGATCTTCCCCTTCGCCTCGATCGGCCATCCGCCGCAGGACCTGAAGTACCGGGGCGAGCCCTCGACCCTGACGATCGGCGAGGAGTGCCTGATCCGCGAGGGCGTCACCATGAACCCCGGCACGGCCGGCGGCGGCCTGGAGACGGTGATCGGCGACCGCTGCGCCTTCCTGGCGAATTCCCATGTCGGCCACGACTGCCGGGTGGGTTCGCACGTGGTCTTCTCCAACAACGTGATGCTCGCCGGCCATTGCTCGGTGGGGGATTACGCCATCCTCGGCGGCGGAGCAGCGGTCATCCAGTTCGCCCGCGTCGGCGCCCACGCCTTCGTCGGCGGCCTCTCGGGGCTGGAGAACGACTGCATCCCCTACGGCATGGCGCTCGGCAACCGGGCCTATCTCGCCGGGCTCAACATCGTCGGCCTGCAGCGCCGGGGCTTCGCCCGGGAGGACATCCACACCCTGCGCCGGGCCTACCGCCTGCTGTTCGCGCAGGAAGGCACGCTGATGGAGCGGGTGGAGGATGTGGCCACGAGCTTCGAATCCCACACGGCGGTGCACGAGATCCTCGAATTCATCCGCGCGGGCGGCAAGCGGTCGGTCTGCACCCCGCGCGAGGCACCGATCCCGGTGGGGGGCGCCTGATCGCACCGCCATGGGGAACGCCGCTTCGCCCGGTGCGGGCACCCTCGTTCTGATCGCCGGCGCCGGCCGTCTGCCGGAGCTGGTGGCGGATTCCCTGGAGCGGGCAGGCAAGCCGTTCCGCATGATCGCCCTGCGCGGCTTCACCGGCCGCCCGCTCCGGGGGCGGGCCGACGCCACCGTCGATCTCCTCGACCTCGCCGCCACCCTCGCCCACCTCGACAGCTGGGGCCCGGCCACCGTCGTGCCGGCGGGCAGCGTCGCCCGGCCGACCGCGGCGGCGATCTTCAACGCCGGCGCCGCATGGCGGAACCGGGACGCCCTGCGCGAGATCGCGGGCGGCGGGGACGACCGGTTGCTGCGCGCCGCCCTCGGGCTGGTGGAGGAGAACGGCCACCGGGTGCTCGGTGTCCACGAGGCGGCGCCGGACCTGCTCTGCCCGGAGGGGCCGCTCGGCCTCGTGAAGGCGGATGGCGAGGCCCTGGCGTCCATCGCCACCGGGCGCGCCGTGCTCGACGCCCTCTCGCCCTTCGATGTCGGGCAGGCGGTCGCCGTGGCCGGGGACCGGGTGCTGGCCGTCGAGGGCCCCGAAGGGACCGACAAGATGCTCGCCCGCGCCCGCGCCCTCGGGCGCAAGCCCTTCGGGCGGGGCCGGGCCAATGCCGGCACGGTGCTGGTGAAGGCGCCCAAGGCCGGCCAGGACCTGCGGATCGACCTGCCCGCCGTCGGGCCGCGGACCATCCGCAACGCCCACGCGGCGGGCTGCGCCGGCCTCGCCCTGAGGGCCGGGGGGACGCTGGTCATCGACCGGGTGGCCACCGCCGCCGAGGCCGACCGGCTCGGCCTGTTCGTCATCGGCTTCGGGGCGGCGGCGTGAGCGACCCGCGGATCTGGCTGGTCGCGGGTGAGGATTCGGGCGACCAGCTCGGGGCCAAGCTGATGCGGGCGCTGCGCGCGGCGGCGCCGGGAACGCGGTTCGGCGGCGTCGGCGGCGAGGCGATGGCGGAGGAGGGCTTCGCCTCCCTCTTCCCCCTCGATGATGTGGCGGTGATGGGCTACCTGCCGGTCCTCGCCCGGGCGCGGACCCTCCTGCGGCGCATCCGCGAGACCGCCGACGACGTGATCGCCGCGCGTCCGGACGTGCTGGTCATCATCGACAGCCCCGGCTTCACCCATGCGGTGGCCAAGCGCGTCCGCAAGGCCGCGCCGTCCATCCCGATCGTGGACTACGTGTCGCCGAGCGTCTGGGCGTGGCGCCCCTGGCGGGCGAAGGGCATGCGCCCGTTCATCGACCACGTCCTCGCCCTGCTGCCCTTCGAGCCGGAGGCGCATCTGCGCCTCGGCGGCCCGGCCTGCACTTATGTCGGCCACCCGCTCATCGAGCGCCTCGGCGATCTGCGCCCGGGCGAGGCGGAGCAGGCGCGGCGCAGGCAGGCCCCCTACCCCGTTGTCGTCCTGCCGGGCTCCCGCCGCGCGGAGATCGAACGGCTGATGCCGGTCTTCGGGCCCGCCCTGGCCCGGGTCGCGCAGGAGGTGGAGATCGAGGCGGTGCTCCCCGCGGTCTCCCGCCACCGGGCGCGGATCGAGGAGCTGGCGCGGGGCTGGCCACTGCCCGTGCGGATCGTCGCGGGCGAGGCGGAGAAATACGCCGCATTCCGGGCCGGGCGGGCGGCGCTCGCGGCCTCGGGCACCGTCACCCTCGAGCTGGCGCTGGCGGGGGTGCCCGCGGTGGTGGCCTATAAGGTTTCGCGGGCGGAGGAGTTCATCGCCCGCCGGCTGATCCAGGTGCCGAGCATCGTCCTGCCGAACCTGATCCTCGGCCGCAACGCGATGCCGGAATTCGTCCAGGCCGACTGCACGGCGGACACCCTCGCCGCCGCCCTGTTGCCGCTGATCCGCGGCGGACCGGAGCGGGAGGCGCAGGTCGCCGCCCTGGCGCGCATGGACGAGCTGACCGTGCTTCCGGACGGCGGCTCGCCCAGCCGGGCCGCCGCGCAGGTGGTGCTGGCGATGCTGCGCCCGGCGGTGGCGGCGGCGCCACAGGGTGGGGATGGCGGGCCCGCCTGAGACCGGGACAGCTTGACCGGACGCGGGGGCGCGGTTCAATGCGCGATGGATGGCGCCCGAGGGGTTCGGGCCGTCCTGGTTGAGAGGGTTGGCGGATCGTGCGGCGGCTTCCGCTCCTCGTCCTGGCGGCTCCGGTGCTGCTCCCGGCCCTGGCCGGCTGCACCGCGACGAGCTTCTCCTACATCTCGAAGACCTATGTCGGCCTGCCCTCGCAGGTGGTGACCATCGGCTGCAAGGAGCCCTACGAGGTCTACGACAACCGGCAGGAACGCCGGATGCTCGTCGTCTCGAACGGCCTGCGCGAACTCACCGGTTGCAACCTCAACGACCTGAGGATCGACCCAGACCCCGCAGCGAGCCGGGTCGGCCGGTTCCGCACGGCGGCCCGCGCCTACCTGGACGAGACCGTCCG
Source organism: Methylobacterium sp. J-076 (assembly GCF_022829405.1). Classification (GTDB taxonomy): domain Bacteria; phylum Pseudomonadota; class Alphaproteobacteria; order Rhizobiales; family Beijerinckiaceae; genus Methylobacterium. Next base: position 2,728 of record NZ_JAKSXW010000137.1, on the reverse strand, counting down.
CGAGGAGTGCGCCATCACCGGCGAGACGGATTTCGACGCGCTCAAGAGCGAATTCGCCTATTCCTGCTCCGCCCCCGTCGAGAAGCGCGGCACCAAGGTCCCGCGGCTCCCCGGCCGCCGGCCCGGCCTGCTGTCGCAGTAGCCTCACACCTCAGGGCGCGGGAAGGTGCGCTCGGTCGCATCGCCCGCCGCGGCCAGGAGAGCCCGGGCGAAGGCCCTGGCCTCGGCCCGTTCCAGGATGAGCGCGGCCGTCACCGGTTGCCCGGCGAGGTCGGGCAAGGTGAGTTCGAGGCGCACGCCCTCGCGCACGGCGCTGGCCTGGAGGCTCCAGCTTGGCTCGCGTCCCGGCTGCTCGGCCATCGTTCTCCCCGCCCTGTGAAGAATGCCGCACCCCGTTCGAGGGCGGAACTGGTGTCGATGGGGGCTGTTTTTCGCACCATGCCGACGCGCCAAGTCCCCACGGCCTCTTCCCTGCCCCGCCTGTCGGCTTTCCTCAAGGTCGCGGGGCCCGGCCTTGTGGTCATGCTAGCCGATACGGACGTCGGCAGCCTGATCACGGCGGCTCAAAGCGGCGCGAAGTGGGGATACTCGCTGCTTCTGCTGCAGGCCCTGCTCATCCCGATCCTCTATATCGTCCAGGAACTCACCGTCCGCCTCGGCACGGCGACCGGGCGGGGCCACGGGGAGCTGATCCGCGACCGGTACGGGCCGGTCCTCGCCTGGATCTCCTACGGGGGCCTCGTCGTCGCCGGGGTGGGTGCGATCGTCACGGAATTCTCGGGCATCGCCGGCATCGGCGACCTCTTCGGCCTGTCCCGGATCGTCAGCCTCGGCCTCCCCGCCGCGCTGCTGTTGCTCCTCGTGTTCACCGGCAGCTACCGCAGGGTCGAGCGGGTGGCCCTCGTCGTCGGCCTGTTCGAGCTGGTCTTCATCGGGCTCGCCGTGGCGGCGAAGCCGGATCCGGACGCGATCCTCAAGTCCTTCGGCCAGCTTCCCCTCGGCAACGGCGACTTCCGCGTGCTCATCGCCGCCAATATCGGGGCGGTCATCATGCCCTGGATGATCTTCTATCAGCAGTCGGCGGTGGTCGATAAGGGGCTGGGCTGGGATCACATGCGCCGCGCCCGGCTCGACACCCTCGTCGGCGCCGTGGTCTCGCAATGCGTGATGGGGGCGATCCTCGTCACCGCCGCGGCCACGATCGGGCAATCGGGCCAGGGCACGAAGGACGGGCTTCAGACCGTCGGCGACCTCGCCAAGGCGTTCACGCCGGCCCTCGGGCCCCTGCTCGGGCAGGTGGTGTTCGGGGTGGGGATCATCGCCGCCGCCTTCGTGGCCCTCAACGTCGTGGCCCTGGCACTGGCCTGGGGGTTCGGCGACGTCACCCGGCGTCCGCACTCGCTGGAGAAGTCGCCCCGGGAAGCGCCGGCCTTCTACGGCATCTTCGCGGCGGCGGTCATCGCGGGGGCGGTGGCGGTGCAGCTCGTCTCGAACCTCGTGGCCCTCAACATCGCCGTCGAAGTCATGAATGCGCTGCTGCTGCCCCTCGCGCTCGGCCTGCTGATCCTGCTCGCGACCCGGGCGCTGCCCGAGGACAAGCGGCTGAAGGGCGCCTACAAATGGGTCGTCTACACCGTGTCCGCCGTGACGATCGCGTTCGCGATGGTGGGCGTCCTCGACGGAATCGGGGTCATCTGACGAGACCCGGTTGACGGCGTGGGGAGGATGATGTCTCCCCGGCGCGGGCAACGGAGACGTTCATGTCAGAGATTTGGTTCCGCGCCGGCGAGGCGACCGTGCTGGCCGCCGAGGGGCAGTACACCGACGCGATGCCCGAGGTGCTGATCGGCTCGGTGCGCGGCCCGGTGGGGCAGGCCTTCGCCTCGATGATGGGGCAGGCCCAGGGCCATACCCGCATGTACGTGGTGCGCGACCTCAACCAGTTGGTGCGCCCGGTGACGATGATGACCAGCAAGGTCACCATCCAGAGCGCCGACTACGTCGAACTCCTCGGAGGCGTCGTCCAGGCGGCCACGGGCGATGCCATCGTCGATTGCATCATCGAGGGTATCCTGCCGAAGGAGGGCCTCGACGACCTCTGCATGATCATCATGATCTGGCTCGATATCCGCTGCGCGGACGATGACAACCTCGACCGCAAGGACCTCTACCGGACCAATTACGAGGCGACGAAGCTCGCCATCGCCCGCGCCCTCAAGGGCGAGCCGACGGTGGACGAACTCATCGCCAACCGGAAGACGGTGAAGCACTATGCGCTGGAAGACCTGATCGAGTATTGATCCAGGGCCTGCGGCTTCCGCCGTCCCGAGGGGAGCGAACCAGGGCGGCGGGCCGCTTCGGCGGGCGGCGTGTCCCTGGATTGCTTCGCTTCGCTCGCAAAGACGGCGGAGCGGGTGCCGGCGATGCGGGTGCCAAGAATTCCACGCCGTCATCGCAAGCGAAGCGAAGCGACCCAGGGCAGCGGGACGCTTGAGCGGACAGCGTATCCCTGGATTGCTTCGCTTCGCATGGGAAGAGGACAGGGCAGGTGCCGAGGCACCTTAGTGGCGAGAATACCCCGTCGTCATCTCGAACGAAGATAAGCGACCAAGGGGGGCAGGACGCTTCGGCGGGCGGCGTTTTGCTGAATTGCTTCGCTCCAAATCGGAAGAGCACACGTCATAACTGCAGTCAAATTAACCGAACTCAGTTGCTGTATTCTCATTGA
>NZ_JAKSXW010000129.1 GCF_022829405.1 Methylobacterium sp. J-076 | reverse complement strand
GTGGGAAGCGGGCATGTAATTGGACCAGGGCCTTCAACCCTACAAAATGGCCGGGGCGACCAACGTGTTGATAGCAAATATTCTTGCAGGTTGCGCGCTCCTAATTTGGTCTGGGCTTTGTTGTATTGGCTACGCCCTGGTTTCCAATCTCTCATCGCGGCAAATTTCGGGCTACCCGAGCATAGATCAAATAAATTATCTAATCATTTTCCCGGCGATTTGCGCGGCTATAATTCTTACGGCTTGCATCATCGTGAATATTAGGGGGAAACAGTCTGCGCTGTTGAGCCTGCTGTCAGGGGCGGGTATCGGAGGCAGCCTCGTTTATTTCTTCACACTTGGTGGCGGAGTATAGGTCGGCAACGGCTGCTACGCGTCGCGAGCGGGCGCGTAGTCGATGTCCGCTTCCATCGATCACTGCCCGAAAGCAGCCCGGCTGAAAGCGACCCATCTGAGACGCTCGACGGACCATCGACGCCGGTTGGATCTGGCCGAAAGCGGCTCGTCCGCCTTGGGTTAAAATTCACTCGAAAAGCGGTCGGACCTCGATCGAGGCGATGCGATCACGACAACGATTGTTCTTCAGCAATTGACGCATTCGTTTATCGATAAATCGCCTATTGCCTGTCATGGACTGATAATCGCCGAATCAAATAAATAGATATTACGGTAAAAAATTGCGAAGCTTTACAGGCGGGACTCGCCTGGATGATGCCGGTGCTGTTATCAACCATATCAAGCGGCAATCGCTCATATAATTCGAAAAGTGTAATAATCGGCATTCTTGCCCATTCCCTGCTTAGTTGCCGGAGCTTAGCATTAGTTCGGCGTCGGGGCCGCTTGCTTCCGGCCAGGAGGGGTTCAGTGATGTTCGGCCGGTTCATAACGTCCGCCTGCGCCGTGGGGGCAATGGCACTTGTCACTCTGATGCCCTCACCGTCCCATGCACAAAGCGCCGGTGCGATGCTCGGCGGACTCGCTGGAGGGGTTTTGGGCGGCATGATCGCCGGCTCTATGGCGGCGCAGGCGGCTCGTCATCGCCCAGTCGTCGTCTACGCGAGGCCGCGCCGGGAAGCCCGCCGGGTGCCGAGACGGGCTGTGGTGAGAGCGGAGCGGCGGCCCATGCAACCGGCGGCTGGCCCAACGGGGGCTCAAATCGTCAACGCCTCGGCCGATCCCTTCGCGAACACGCGCGGCAACACCACGACAACGGTCAACCGGACGCGCTGACTGTTCTTCCATTCGACGCAAGCTGAGCGCCTCGCATGTCCCGAACGAAGATGTCCCTCGTCGTGTCGGGCTGCATCAGCCTGATAGGCCAGCCTGTCCTGGCATCCCCCGCGCCGCCTCAGCTGACGGTGGACAGGACGTTCGGCAAAGTCGCGGGGTGGTCGATCGGTTACAGCGAAAGCCTTGGCGGCTGTCTCGCGGCGGCAAGCTACGGGGATGGGACGACGCTGTGGTTCGGCTTCAACGGCAATCGCAGCTCGTCTTACCTCGCCTTCACGAACGCCAAGTGGCAATCCCTCGAGGCCGGCGGTCAATACGATCTCCGCATGATCGCCGGCCGCCAGAAGTGGCACGGGACCTTTACGGGTTTCGAGCGCGGCGACGCGCATGGGCTGTACCAGTCGGGGTTGAAAGAGCGCTTCGTGGCGGATCTTTCCGAAGCGGGCACCATCAAGGTCATCTTTCAAGGCAGGCAGATTGCCGAACTGTCCCTGGTGGGATCCACCGAGGCGTTTGAAGCCGTCATCGGCTGTCAGAAGGATGTGACGACGGCTGCCGCTAAATCGGAGCCGAACCTGGACAAGGCACGGAAGCTCGATCCCGGCGTGACCAGCATGGGGACCGGATTCTACGTCTCCGAGCGCGGTCATCTGCTCACGAACAACCATGTGGTGGATGAATGCACGGAAATCTCCGTGCGGCAGCCCGGCCATTCGGCGATGCATGCGCGGCTCGTGGCCCGTGATGCCGCCAACGATCTCGCCGTGCTCACGACGGATGTTCCGCAAAAGGTGGTGCCGCCGCTCTCGATCCGTGCCCGGCTCGGCGAGAGCGTCTTCATCTACGGTTATCCGCAGAGCAGCGTCTTGGCCTCGACCGGAAACTTCACGATCGGCAGTGTCACGGCGACGGCCGGCTCGGGCGACGACACCCGCAAGATCCAGATCTCGGCGCCGGTCCAGCAGGGCAACAGTGGAGGTCCTGCCCTCGATCAGTTCGGGAATGTGATCGGCATCGTGCAATCCAAGCAGGTCGCCTTCGCGTCAGGGGATGTGCCGCAAAACGTGAACTTCGCCATCAAGTCGACGATCGCTCTCAACTTTCTGGAAGCGAACGGGATCGAGGCACCCATCGACGTCCGGATGGTCGATCCCCTGGATGGTGCGGCCATCGCCGAAAAGGCCCGCGAATTTACGGTGCAGATCGCCTGCCATTAAATCCCAGGTGATCGCTTGCGAAAGTTTTGTGACTTTGGGGAGCCGATGTCACGCGCACCGATGCTCCGGTAAAGAGCGCGATCTTCGCCGGCGTGGCGGATGCCCTGACCGACGCGCAATGGGTTCGCCTTGCCCCGCTGATTCCGAGCGGCTGCACGGGCAGGCGTGGTTCGCGCACGAACAACCGTCTGTTTCTCGACGCTTGATCTCGATGACCCGCTCGGGCGGACGCTGGAAGGACCTACCCGAACGCTTCGGCAAGGCCAGCACGGTCAAGCGCCGCTACGACGACTGGATGGCCCGCGGCGTGCTGGCCGAGATCCGGCCGCTCATGGCCGAGGAGGCCGACCTGGAATGGATCTGCGTGGACGCCACCATCGTGCGCGCCCATCAGCAGGCGGCGGGCGCAGCCTGGGAAAAGCGGGCCTGATGCCCAGGGCCTGGGTTGCTCCCGGGGCGGATCGAGCACCACGATCCATCTGGCCTGCGATGCGCTGGGCAATCCCGTTCGGGTGCTGGCCGGACCCGGCCAGCAAGGCGAGGTGGTCCGGGCCGCCGCCCTGATCGAAGGCCTGGGCGGCGACGTCGTCATCGCCGACCGCGCCTACGACGCCGCGCACTTTCACGACACGATCCGCGATCTGCCGGCACGGCCCGTGATCCCGCCGCGTCCCAACCGGCGCCGCCCCCATGCCTAGGATCGACATCTCTCCACAGAGCGCAATCTGGTCGAGCGGTGCTTTGCCAAGCTCAAACAGTTCCGTCGCGTTGCGACCCGCTACGACAAACTGCTCCTCACCTTCCTCGGATTTGTCACCCTTGCCGCCATCGTCGGATGGCTGGAATAGTCGAATCCTCACCACACCTTAGGCCGGAGGAGGCACGCGCGTCCCGCGGGAGTTCAGCACCCCGATACTCTCTGCCAGCTGGCCGGTCGCCGCTTCGATTTCATCGGCAGCGCGCGCTTCACCCCTGCTTTCCAGGGCACATCGACATCCGCGCAATTCCTGCTCCAGATCGCGGGTCAGCACGTGGTCCCCGAGGGAGGGCAGCAGCCGCCGGACGGTATCCGTAAGGGCTGGCAGCCGCTCGGCCGGGACGTCGTCGATCAGGGTCGCCAGGGTCCGCCAGACCTCGGCAGCGAGGGTGTTCTGCATGCTCTCCGATGCGACGACACCGATGGCAGCGATCGCGAGGATGGCATCGTCCACCGCCCTATCCGCGTAGACGACCCGCGCCGACGGGCGTTCCGGGATCGGGTCGGCGCGGCTCCAGCGGGCAATGATGTCGCGCAAGCAGTGGCAAACGAGGATCGCAGGCTGCGGGTTCTGCTTCGAGGTCGAGGCGGTGGTCCAGGCGATCGAGTAGAGTTGCTCGATGCCGAAGCCGGCGTCGCTGTTGATGGTCCGCCGAGGCTCGATCGTGATGCAGGCGCTGATCGCGTCTGCGAGACCGGTCTGCCCGTCGGACGGCAATGGGCCGGCCGCGTGCAGACGGTAGAGTGGATCCCGGAAGCCTACGTTGGTCCCGACCCGTGCGATGATCTCGACGTCGATGTCGTGACCCGCGGTCGCCCGCTCGATGGCAGACACATCGACACCGCAGACCACGCCATACGCGTCGGTGCGGACGGTGTTGGACCATGACAGGTTCGCGCGGGGCACCCGGCGCGTGCCCTCGATCATGGCGCGATCGGCCGCGCGAGCCTTGACCGTATGATCATGGATTGCGGTGATGACCGAGTGCGGCCGCATCTGATCGATCGTGCTGTAGATCAAGATCACAACCATACACAGCGCGGCCCCGGTCATGATGAGCGACAGGAGCGCGCCGATGATCGGTTTGTGTTCCGGACTGGCGCTGCCCAGCGTCAGGAGCACGAACACGCTGAGGCCGACGAAGAAGCCGAAACTGAACTTGTTCGAGCTGCGCTGAATGAATTGATCGTAGACGTGGGTCGACAGGGTCGAGGCCGTCTGCTGTACGGCAATGAGCAGGAGCGAGAAGGTGATCGATGTCACCGTGATCATGCCGGATGCGACCGTGCTCAAAAGGCTTGCGATCGCCGTGGTGTCGCCGAGCATGTGGGCGAGCCATGGGAGCGGCGCGGGCCCTGGCCGATCCCAGAGGGCATCGTCGAGGAGGTAGGTCAGCGCGAAAAGGCCGAGAAAGGCGGCCACGACGATGAGGGGGAGGCCGATGAACTCCCTCATTGACCGCCTGACGACGGCCAAAACGCCGTCCAGGGTATGGCCTGCGATCCTCATCGGGCGATAACGGACAGGGTCAGGCCTCCGCTCATCACGCTTCCATCTCACTCGATCCTACCGGATGCCCGCGGCGGCTGATCACCTCCGCCTCCGCCGGTCGGTTTATCTCGGCGCGCGCGTATTCTGAAAAACATGGACCGTGAGGCTCGACGCGCTCCCATCCCCACCCCTGCCCCTCCCCACGAGGGGGAGGGGGCCCGCACGGAACGATGGGAACACCCGATCCGGGGTTTATGAAAGACGCTCCTGCTGAGGGGCTGTGGTGTCGTGCGCCTCGGAGACGCCGGACTTACCCAGCAGCCGCTCGAACGCGACGTAGAAGGTCGGTGTCACGAACAGGGTGATGAAGGTCGCCACCAGCAGGCCGCCGATCACCACCGTGCCCATCGAGACCCGGGCGTTGGCGCCGGCGCCGCTGGCGATGGCGAGCGGGACCGAGCCCATGATGAACGCGAACGACGTCATGAGGATCGGGCGCATGCGGAGCCGGGCTGCGTCCTGCGCGGCCTTCAGCACGTCCTCACCCTGCTTGCGCAGATCCTCGGCGAACGCCACGAGCAGGATCGAGTTCTTGGCCGCCAACCCGACGAGGAGCAGCAGCCCGACCTGCCCGAAGATGTCGAGGGCGAGCCCCCGGATGGCCAGGAAGCCCACCGCGCCGAAGATGGCGATCGGCGTTCCGAGCAGGATCACGAACGGCAGGCGCAGCGATTCGTACTGCCCCGCCAGGAGCAGGAAGATCATCAGCGTGCCGAGGCCGAAGATCAGCGGCGCGTAGCCCCCCGCGATCTTCTCCTGGTAGGCGACGTCGGTCCATTCGACCGCGTAGGTGGAGGGCAGCTTGGCATCGGCCAGGGCCTCGATCGCCGCGATGGCGGTGCCCGAACTGGCGTTGGCCGCCGTGTCCACCGCGATCTCGATGGTCGGGTAGGTGTTGTAGGAGAGGACCGCCGTCGGGCCGGTGACGAAGTGCGTCTGGATCAGTGAGCCGACTCGGACGGGCTCGCCGCGGTTGTTCAACACGGTCAGGGCCTCGACATCCTCGATGGTCCGGCGGCCCGAGGCCTCGCTCTGGACATAGACCCGGTAGACGTAGCCGAAGCGGTTGAAGAGGTTGACGAAACTCGAGCCGACATAGGTCCCGAGGGCGTCGAACAGGTTCTGGAGCGGCACGCCGAGCTGTTCGGCCTTGGCCCGGTCGATCTCGAGCCGCATCTGTGGGACACCGTAGCTGGTCGTCGGGATCGCGCGGCCGACGGACGGCAGCGTCTCCATCTCGGTGATGAAGCGCTGGGCAGCTTCGGCGAGCTTGAGGCCGCCGGCCCCGCTCCGGTCCTGGAGTTCCAGGGTGAGGCCGCTGCGCGACCCGAGCCCGGGTAGCGGCGAGGGGTTCACCACCCGGATCTGGCCATCGGGGTCGTGCTTGAAGCGCGTCTGCACCGTGGCGATGACGTCGTTCACGCTCTGGTCGCGCTCACCCCAGGGCTTCAGCGTCGGGATCTGGAAGCCGTAGAACGGCGCGATCGCGTCGGCGAGGATGCTGCGGCCGGTCACCCCGATCGTGTGCTCCACGCTCGGAATCTCGCGCAGGGCCGCGCCGACCCGGTCGACCATCCTGTCGGTGCGCGCCACCGAGGCGCCTTTGGGCAGAACCACGTCGGCGAAGAAGTAGCCCTGGTCCTCGTCCGGCACGAAACCGGAGGGGCGTTGCACGGTCATCCACACGGTGACGGCGGCGAAGAGCACGAAGACGATCGCCACGAGGGCGATGTGGCCGGTGAGCCAGCCGATCGCGGCCACGAGGCGGCGGCTCGCCCCCTCCAGCCCGGCGTTGAACCAGCGCAGGGGCGCGCGCCAGCGGCTCTCGTCCTTCACGTCCGGCTCGCGATGCTTGAGGATCAGCGCGCACAGGGCCGGGGTCAACGTCAGCGACACCACCGCCGAGATCATCACCGAGATGGCGATGGTGAGGGCGAACTGGTTGTACAGCTTGCCGGTGAGGCCGGGGATGAAGGCCACCGGGACGAACAGTGCCGCCAGGACGAGGGTGGTGGCGATGACGGGGCCGGCGACCTCGGTCACGGCCTCGCGCGAGGCTTCGCGCGGCTCCATCCCTTCGTCCATCAGGCGTTCCGTGTTCTCGACCACGATGATCGCGTCATCGACCACGAGGCCCACGGCCAGCACCATGCCGAGCAGGCTCAAGGTGTTGAACGAGAAGCCGAGCAGGGCCATCGGCCCGAAGGTGCCCACCAGGGCCACCGGCACCGCGATGGCGGGGATGAGGGTCGCCCGCCAATTCTGGAGGAAGAGGTAGGTGACGATCACCACGAGGATGAGCGCCTCGAACAGCGTGCGCACGACCTCGAAGATCGCCTCCTTCACGAACTCGGTGCGGTCGAGGGCGATCTTGTATTTCAGGCCCGGTGGGAAGCGCTTGGCGAGGTCCGCCATCGTGGCCCGGGCGCCGTCCATCACCTGGACCGCGTTGGCATCCGGGTTCTGGTAGAGGCCGAGCGTGGCGGAGGGCGCCCCGTCGAAGCTGGAGCGGACGCCGTACTGCTCGGAGCCGAGCTCGACCCTTGCGACGTCGCGGATGCGGACCACGGAGCCGTCCGGGTTCGCGCGCAGGAGAATGTTGCCGAACTCCTCCGGCCGGCGAAGGCGCCCCTGGGTGACGAGCTGCAGCTCGAAGGCGGTCGCCTGATCGACCGGCGGCTTGCCGAGCGTGCCGGTCGTGATCTGGGCATTCTGCTGGGTGATGGCGGTCGTGACCGCGCCGGGGCTGATGGCCAGCGCCTCCATCTTCCGCGGATCCAGCCAGATCCGCATGGCGTAGCGCTTGTTGGAGAAGTTGACGATGCGCCCCATGCCCTGCACCCGGCGCAGGGGCTTGATCACCTGCGTCTCGGCCCAGTTGGCCAGGAAGAGCTCGTCGTAGGGCGTTCCGTCGTCCGCGTAGAGGACGATGTTGCCGAGCCGTTGGCGCGAACTCTTCGTGATCTCCAGACCCTGCGCGTTGACCGAGGGGGGAAGCTTGGCCTCTGCCCGGTTGGCACGAGTCAGCACCTCCGCGGCCGCCGCGTCGAGGTCCGAGCCCACCTCGAAGGTCGCGTCCATGCTGACGCTGCCGTCGGTGTTGCTGGTGGAGTTGATGTAGAGCAGGTTCTACGCGCCGTTGATCTCCTGCTCCAGCGGGATCGCGATGGCCTCGTAGGCCTGCTGCGCGCTGGCCCCCGGATAGGTCGCCTGGATGTTGATGATCGGCGGGGCGATCTCGGGGAACTGGGCGATCGGCAAGGTCAGGCCGGCCACGGCGCCGATGAGCGTGATCAGCACGGAGATGACGCCGGCCAGCACCGGCCGATCGACGAAGCGGGCGAACATGCGAAAGTGGGGCTTCCGGTCGTGGGCCGGCCTCGTGGCGGCGGCGTTGCAACGTCTGGCCCGCAGGCGTGTTCCTCTGCCGCCGGACCGTCGCGATCGCATGGGCCGGCACCGTCGGTCTCGGGAGCGTCAGCGGTGCGGACAGCAGTCAAGGTGGGTGTGGGGGCGGGGCTGATCGTGCTCGCGGGCGCGGGGGGCTGGTACGCGGCCGGCCGCCCTTCGCTGGAACACATCGCCGCCGCGCTGCCGTTCCTGGGCGAAAAGCCGGCAAAGGACCTGGATGAGCCGCCGCTGCAGGTCCGGGTCGTCACCGTCCGCACGGTCAAGGTCCCGATCGCCTTCACGTATACCGGGACAATCATCTCGCAGCAGGATGCCACCCTGCAGGCGCGCGTGACCGGCAACGTCACGGAGCGCCCGTTCGAGCCGGGGGGGCACGTCAAGAAGGGGCAGGTGCTCTTCCGCATCGATCCGCGGCCCTTCGAGGTGGCGCTGCAGACCGCCAAATCGCAGCAGGCCCAGGCCGAGGCGCAACTGACCTTCGCGCAGGCAGAGGTGGACCGCACCGAGTCGCTCGCCGACAAGGGCTACGCCACCGAACAGCGGTTTCAGCAGCTCCAGGCCAACCGAACCTCGGCCGTGGCGCAGGTTCAGGGGGCGGAGGCCGCCATCGCCCGGCAGAACCTCAATCTCGACTACGCGGTGGTGAACGCCCCCTTCGACGGGCGCGCCAGCCTGTCGACCATCAACCCCGGCGATCTCGTCATCGAGAACCAGACCCATTTGGTCTCCGTCGTCCAGCTCGATCCCATCGACATCCAGATGGCGTTGTCCTCCGAGGATTCCGAAGCGGTCCGGACGGCGATGAAGACCGGGGGCGTCACCGTGTCGGTGCTCGGCGAGGACGGGACGCCGGTGCGCGAGGCCAAGATCTACCAGCTCGACAACCGGTTCGATCCCCGCACGGCCCGGCGCCTCGTCCGGGCCCTGATGCCGAACGACGACGAGCGCTTCCTGCCCGGCCAGTTCGTCCGCGCCAGCATCCGGACGGGCACGCAGGAGAAGCTCCTGGTGCCGACCGCCGCCCTCGACTCGCAGCTCGCCCAGCAGATCGTCTACGCGGTCGATGCGACCGGCAAGGTTCGCCAGAAGCCCGTCACGACGGGAGACACCTACGGCGACAATACCGCGATCCTCGATGGGCTCTCGGCCGGGGACCAAGTGGTCGTGGACCACCTTCAGGAGATGCGGGAGAATCTGAAGGTCACCACCCAGCCGGCGGGGGACGTGAAGGTCGATGGCAAGACGGGGGCGGACGCACCGGCATCGGGCGGGCCCGGCTGAGCGCGCTTCACAGAGCGATCCGTCGCCCCCCCTGCGACGCGTCTAGATCCTGTCGTCACCGGACCGATCCTCCATGTCGAAGCTTCGCCTTGCCGTCGCCGCCGCCGCCCTCCTCGCCTTCGGCGGACCGTCACTCGCCGCACACCACGCGGAGTGCCGCGTCACCCGACAGGACTACGCCGCGTTGAAGCACGGGATGAGCTATCATCACGCTGTCGAACGTCTCGGTTGCCCGGGCCGCCGGGTGACCCACATGACCATCGGCACGGTTCGGCGAGCGACGTATTCCTGGCGCGGCACGGGTCGCACCGGCGCGAATCTCGTCCTGACGTTTCGCAACGGGCGGCTCATCAGCAAGTCGCAGCTCGGACTGCACTGAAACGGCGAGCTCTCGCCCTGTATCCGGTGGTGATCGACGGGGTGGCACGCCGCCTGCGGCCAGGTCACAGGAAGGCTTCATGTCCGCTTGGCCGTTCGCGCGGCCTTGATGCGAACCGACGGCTTTCGGCCACGAGCTGCCGGAGCCCGCCCGTCGTAAGGCCTGGCAACGGGGCAGACCTCAGCTGGGCTGGGCAGACCGCGTCATCGAACGGGTTCGTGCCCGCGATAGGCGACGACGCTCACAATGGCGGTCCCGGCCACCGACCTGTGACGTGTTGTACCATGGCCGAATCCGGAACGGTCGAGCGGGCGAGGGTGTTTTCGGCCCACGTCCCGCACGACAGGAGTTCTCGAATGCGCAAGCTCGCACTTGCCTCAACGGCGTTGCTCGGACTTGGCCTGCTGGCATCGGCACCCGCCGAGGCTCACGGCTGGGGTGGTGGCTACGGCCATGGTGGCTATGGCTACGGCGGCGGTTACCGCGGCGTCGGCTTCAGAGGCGGATACCGTGGCTACGGCGGCGGCTACGGTCGCGGTTACGGCTATCGCCGCGGCATCGGCCCAGGGGCTGCCATCGGCCTCGGCATCGCCGGTCTCGCAGCCGGCGCCATCGTCGCGAACAGCTACGGCGGCTACGGCGGCTACGGTGGTTATGGGTACGGACGTCCGGTCGGGTACTACGGCGGATACGGCTACGCGCCCGCTTACGGCTACGCGCCTGCTTATGGCTATCCGGCCTACGGCTACGGATACTGATCCAGACGACCCGCCGTCACGCCGTTCGGCGTGACGGCCCCAGGCTGGACTGCGTTTTGGCGTCGAGAAGGCTAGCCCGCTGAGGGGTGCCGATTCGACAGATCAGCCGTCCGAACCACAAGCATGACCGGATCCGCGGCCGAGCCGACCGGATCCGCGGAACACCCCGCGCGACAGGCGGATCCCGGGCACGGTCGGCGGCGTTTCCGGCCCTATCGCCGCAACAGCCGGGACCGGCTAGGCCGAATCCGTTGCAGGCGGGACAGCGCCCCCTCGCGGGCTGACGTCCCGGGGCAGTCCGAGACTGAGCCGATTGCCGCCGTCGAAGCGTCGATGGGGGGCGAGCCATCTGCCTCGGCGAACCTATCCCCAGAGGATAACGGCTCTCACGCGAGGGCGGCCCTTCACGTCCGACCGTCCTCACGGCCAGGGGCGACCAACCCTTCCACGATGGTGTCCGGCAGGCTCGCCCGTCGATGGTCCGGCAGGGGGGCCGAACAGCCCCGCGTCCCCGTGCGACGCATGGAGCCCGGCACGGCCGGTGGCGGGGCGGCCCAGCCGCCCCGCGGAGATGGATCAGGCCTTGCCGGTGACCTTGTCGGCGACATGCTTGGCGCCGTCCTTGACGTCCCCGGTCGTCTTCTGGGCGTCGCCCTTGAGTTCCTGGGCCTTGCCCTCGGCCTTGAGCTTGTCGTTGTCGGTGGCGTTGCCGATGCCCTGCTTCACGTTGCCGACGGCCTCGTTGGCAAGGCCCTTGATCTTGTCGGTGGTGCTGCTCATGGCGGTTCTCCTTCGCGACCAGGCCGGCCACGGGAACCAGGAACGGGTTCGGCCGAACCTCGTTCCCCGCGTCCGGTAACAGTCCCGGCACCTGCGCCTCGCCGAGGACGGTGCCGGACGACAAGCCGGCAGTACGCGACGGCCGCCGTGCCGGCCTCAGGGGCCGATCCCGTACCGCAGGGGAAGGAGAAGGCCAGGATCTTCGGATCGTGCCCCTCCCATGAATGCCATTCAGGAAGCATTCATGTCCTCGATGAGGCCGGTCAAGGCAGTATGCCATGATGGCATGTCGGGTCAGCCGCCCTTTCAAGACCATGCCGACACTAATTATTTGCGCAGACGCATCTTAAACCGGCAACGCGAACACATATTTCACCGTCGCGGCGCCGATGCCGTGAAGGAGAATTACCATGATGAAGCGTGTCGCCGTGGCCGCTATGGCGGCGAGTGCCCTTCTGGCCGCCGGTCAGGCAGCCGAGGCGAAGGGCTGCATCAAGGGCGCCATCGTCGGAGGCATCGCCGGCCACTATGCCGGGCATGGCGTCCTCGGCGCCGTCGGCGGGTGCGCCGCCGGCCGTGCCCTGGCCAACCGGCAGGCGGGGCGCCGGGAGGCCACCCCGTCCGCAGGCGCCAACCCTGCCGGGCGCCCAGCCCAAGGCGCCGGCGGCTACGTCGCCTACTGATGCGAGGCCGGCGCCGCGGCACACCCGCGGCGCCGACGGATGCGTCTGCTGCCCGACCACGCGGCCTGCACGCGGCAGGTCATGGCCTCCGCGTCAGCTCAACGACCAGACCTGCGTCACGCGTGTCGGCTTCGGGCTCAGAACACCGAGCAGTCATCACGGACGTGAGGCGGCTATATGTTTTCCCGCGCGGATTGCTCGGAGCACGCCTTCGCCACCTCCGAGATTGGCAGATTCGAATGGCCCGTGGCGTGTGAGGTGTCGTCGAGGCAAGAACGCACGCGCTCTCGGGAGGCATCTCCGCCGCTCCCCGCGTCCAGCTTGCGCAGGAGATTGTCTTTTTCGGTGGGCGATGCTC
This sequence comes from Methylobacterium sp. J-076, assembly GCF_022829405.1. Classification (GTDB taxonomy): domain Bacteria; phylum Pseudomonadota; class Alphaproteobacteria; order Rhizobiales; family Beijerinckiaceae; genus Methylobacterium. Next base: position 108,930 of record NZ_JAKSXW010000129.1, on the reverse strand, counting down.
CCGCCCAGGCTTGCATCGTGTCCCCCGAGTCCAACGCGAGAACGGGCGTTGCCATGACGGTGAGAGCGAATGCACCGACGGAAAGAATGCGCATGGTCAGAGCCTCGAACGACAGGGATCCGCAGTGGCTCGCGGCGTTCGGTCGGGGAGGGGTCGCGTTGGAAGATCGGCACCAACGGATTTCCGGTCCGAGAGCGTGGGGACACGGGGGTTGAACTAGGTCCTGAAGCGCCTTCGCGGATCACCGGCCCCTTGGGGCAAAATCGCACGGTTCCCCGTCACCGCCGTGAAATGCATCGCTCGCGCACCGGACGTGGAGCCCTCCAGAGTCCCATCGCAGGCAGCGACCTCCCGCTGTTCAAGACCGGCGATGGCTTCATCGAAGCTGTCCGACGGCGGGTTCGCACGCAGAACGTTCGGAGGAGATCGATTCGCCCTTACGGCGTGCCGCGCGGCCGGGCCGGGTTTCCCACCACGGTGGCGCCGGCGGGCACATCGCGGGTCACGACTGCCCCCGCACCGATGATGGCATCGTCCCCCACCGTGATCCCCGGCAGGATCAGTGCGCCGCCTCCAATCCAGACGTTTGCCCCGACGGTGATCGGCCGTCCGCTTTCGACCCCCGCGCGCCGAAGCGCGGGATCACGCGGATGGTCGGCGGTGAGGAATTGCACGCCCGGTCCGACCTGCGTCAGCGCGCCGATCGCGACGGGAGCGACATCGAGGATCACGCAGTTGAAATTCAAGAACGCTCCGTCGCCGATGGAGATGTGCTGACCATAGTCGCAATGGAAGGGCGGGCGCACCACCGCGCCCTCGCCGACGGAAGCGAAGAGTTCGCGCAACAATACGCGCCGCTCGGCAGGGGATGCCCCAAGGGTCGCGTTGTAGCGAACCATCCACTCCCGCGCACGCTGAGCGTCCCTCGCCAGTTCCGGGTCGCCCGGCCGGTAGGCGTCCCCCGCAAGCATCTTTTGCTTCTCGGTTCTCATGATCGTCCAATCTCCGCGCTGGGTACGATGCCGACCCACCCTCGGCCGTCGGCATGGACGCGTCAGGATGGCCGCTTTCGGGAAACCCCCTCGGTATGCGTCGGCGCTGGGCCGCCGGAAAAGCGGACGGTCCCCCGCCGACCCATGCCTCCCGCGCGGACCGCTCCCGTCGTGTGGCGGGAGAGCCCCTTCGTCGGCCGTCCGGCAACGTTGCGCAAACGCGCGCATGGCGACTTCGCTCCGGCTGTCTCCGGGGTGTCGATTGAGCCTCACCGCTGCCGGCGCGTTCACCCCCGGTCCTCGCCCGAACGGGAGCCCCGATGTCGCGCCTCTCCGCGCGCACGGCTCGCCTGATCGTCCACGGGGATCAGCCCCACAGGGCCGAACCGCCCCTCGGCCGACTGCGCGCCTCCGACCGGACCTCGACCTGGAAACCTGGCGCCTCACCATCGAGGGCGGATCCGGTGTCAATGCAGGCGCGCTCCCGCCAGAGCAACCGCATTGTCTTGGATGTTTGCCGCGGCTCTAGGGGCCTAACCTAACTTATGTTGTCGTTTTTGTCGCATTCGTTGCTGGAATTTGGAAGAAAACCGGATAATAAGGCAGCCTGCATTCTTCATGTAAGTTATCTTGGGCTGCGACATCCTCGTTTGCCAACGCAAAAGTGACGGCCTTGGCAAGGCCGTGTTCTTTGTTGCCGATGTCAACGAGATACAGTGGAACGCCGAATGCGCGGAGTCACTTGCCGTGATCTTCCCCTTCGTCGCGAGGCCGCCTATCGAGAGGCTCTGGATCGGGATGGGGGCTGCACCATCGTGATGGGGGAGATTTGATGAGCATGGACGGCGTCAAGGTCCTGAAAAGGACGCTTGCGGAAGACGAGGCCGCCATCCTCGAAGCCTGGAACGTCTCGCTGCGGGACAGCACCGCCCTGCAGAGCGGACGGATCCGCGAGGCCGAACTCCGGACCCAGGCCAAGGCCGTGTTCGGCCAGCTCCGGGACGGACTTTCGTCCGGCGGCGTCGATGCGGACGCGGAAAGCTATGCCCCGCTGCGCGAGAGCCTCGCCGACATCTCGCGCTCGCGGGCCATCCAGGGGTTCACGCCGACCGACACCGCCAACTTCGTCTTCTCGCTCAAGGAGCCGATCTTCGAGGCGCTGCGGCGCAAGTCGGCCGCGGACGCCTCGGCGCTGGCGGCAGGCGTATGGGCCGCAGGGAAGGTGCTGGATCGGCTCGGCCTGCACACCATGGAGGTGTTCCTGTCCAGCCGCGAGGAGGTCATCGGGCGCCAGGGGCAGGAGATCGCCGAACTCTCCACGCCGGTGGTCCGGCTCTGGGACGGCATCCTCGCGCTGCCGCTCATCGGCACCCTCGACAGCGCGCGGACCGGCGTCGTGATGGAGAACCTGCTCCAGGCCATCGTCGATGAGGAGGCCGAGATCGCCATCATCGACATCACCGGCGTGCCGACCGTCGACACCCTGGTGGCCCAGCATCTCCTCAAGACCGTCGCGGCGGCCCGGCTGATGGGCGCCGACTGCATCGTCTCCGGCATCCGGCCGCAGATCGCGCAGACCATGGTTCATCTCGGCGTCGAGCTGAACGTCGTCTCCAAGGCGACCCTGGCCGACGCCTTCGCCCTCGCCCTGAAGCGGACCGGCCGCAAAGTGGTGCGCCAGCAGGCGACGGTTGCCGAGGAGCGCCGCTGAGGACATGGACCGCATCCCGATCCTCAAGCTCGGCGGCGTCCTGATCGTCACCATCCAGGTCGACATGCACGACCGCCTCGCGCTGGCCCTGGAGGAAGACCTGACGGCGATGATCGCGCGCACCGGCGCGCGCGGCGTGCTCATCGAGATCTCCGCGCTCGACATCGTCGACTCCTTCATCGGGCGCATGCTGGTGAGCATCGCCGCCGTCTCCCGCGTCCTCGACGCCGAAACGGTCCTGGCCGGCATGCGGCCGGCGGTCGCCATCACGCTGGTCGAGCTCGGCCTGGAGCTCACCGGCATCAGGACGGCCCTCAATGTCGAGCGCGGCATGGCCCTGTTGAAGGCGCGCTTGGCCGAGGACGGCGAGGGGTATCGGAGCGACCGTGACGGTCTCGAGGACTGAGACCGTCCCCATCCGCTCCGGCGACGACGTCGTCCGCGTGAGGCAGCGGGTGCGTGCCCTCGCCATCGGCATCGGCCTCGGGCTCGTCGATCAGACGAAGATCGTCACCGCCGCGAGCGAGCTCGCGCGCAACACCCTCGATTACGGTGGGGGCGGTGAGGTCCGCGCGGAGATCGTCCAGGCCGGGACGCGCAAGGGCCTGCGCCTGACCTTCGAGGACCACGGCCCGGGCATCGGGGACATCGAGCAGGCGATGACGGACCACTACACCTCCGGCAAGGGCCTCGGCCTCGGCCTGGGCGGCGCCAAGCGCCTCTCGAACGAGTTCCACATCGAGTCGACGCCCGGCGTCGGCACACGCGTCATGATCGCCCGGTGGAAATGAACATGGACCGGGTGACCGTCACGGAAGCGAGTCAGGTTGCCGAGGCCCGACGGCGCGCGGTGGCCGTCGCCCAGTCCATCGGGTTCGACGAGACCGCCGCCGGCCGCGTGGCGCTCGTGGTGACCGAGCTCGCCACCAACGTCGTCAAGTACGGCGTGCCGGGCGAGGTCCTGGTCGGCACCTACGAGGACGGGACCGGCGCGGGCGTCGAGATCCTTGCGCTCGACAAGGGTCACGGTGTCTCGAACCTCGGCTTGGCCCTGACGGACGGACACTCCACCGGCGGCAGCGCCGGCGAGGGCCTCGGCGCGGTGCGGCGCCTCTCCGACGCCTTCGACATCGTGTCTCGCCCCGGGCTGGGCACGGCGGTCCTGGCCCGCCTGTCGATCGAACGGAGAACCGCTTCGGACGCGATGCCGGGTTTCGGGGCGGTGGCGGTGCCCCTGAAGGGCGAGACCGCCAACGGCGACGCCTACGCCGTGCGCGAGCGTGCCGATGGCTGGACCGCCGTGGTGTCGGACGGCCTCGGCCACGGACCGGAGGCCGCCAAGGCGTCCGAGGAGGCGCTGAAGCTGTTTCGACGGCATCAGGACAAGACGCCCGCGGCGATTCTGTCCGCCATCCATGTCGGCCTGTCGCATACGCGCGGCGGTGCGGTCTCCGTCGCACGCTACGAGCGGGATCGGGGCATCCTCGCGTTCGCGGGCATCGGCAACGTGCTGGGCGCGGTCGTCTCTGGCAGCGTGATCAAGCGGACCGTGAGCCTCGCCGGGACCGCGGGGCACGCGGCGCGGCGCATCCAGGAGTTCGAGTACCGCCTGCACCCGGACGACCTGTTCGTGGCGTGCTCGGACGGGATCGCGACGGCGTGGTCGCTGGACGCCCACCCGGGCCTCGCGGTGGCCCATCCGACGCTCGTGGCCGGCGTGATCTATCGCGACTTCGCGAGGTCCCGGGACGACGCCACCGTGCTCGTCGTGCGGGAGCGGGCGTGATGAGGAAGCCGCTCCTCACCAGTGCCATCGAGCACGAGGACGACATCGTGACGGTGCGCCAGCGCGTGCGCCGGCTGGCGGAGCGGCTCGGGTTCGAGGTCCAGGACCAGACCCGCATCGCCACGGCGGTGTCCGAGATCGCGCGCAACGCCTACGGCTACGCCAGTGGCGGCCGCATCGAGTACGGCCTCGATCAGGACAGGGGCGAGCAGTTCCTGGTGATCCGAGTGAGCGACAAGGGGCCGGGCATCGCCGAACTCGACGCCATCCTCGAAGGTCGCTTCCGCTCGACGACGGGCCTCGGCATCGGCATCACCGGCTCGCGGCGGCTGATGGATCGCTTCGAGGTTCACACCGCCACCGGCCAAGGCACGGTCGTGACGTTCGGGAAGCGGCTCCCGTCCGGCGCCGAAAGCTTCACGGGTCGCAGGCTCGCGATCCTCGCCGAGGATGTCGCCCGGGCCAGGACGGAAGAACCGCTGGTCGCCCTGCGCGAGCAGAACCGGGAGCTTCTGCGCAGCCTCGCCGCGCTCGCCGAGCGCGAGGAGGAAACCCAGCGGCTGAACCAGGAACTCTCCGAGACGAACCGGGGCGTGGTGGCGCTCCACGCCGAGTTGGAGGCGCAAGCCGTGCTCCTGCGCGAGGCGGGCGCCTTCCTGGAGAGCCAAGTGGCCGCGCGGACCGCCGAGCTCGCGCAGGCGAACGCCCGGCTCCTCGCCGAGGCGGCCGAGCGTGAGCGGATGGAGCAGGACCTGCGGCAATCGCAGAAGCTCGAAGCGGTCGGGCAATTGACCGGCGGCGTCGCGCACGACTTCAACAACCTGCTGACCATCATCCGCTCGTCCGTCGACTTCCTCCGCCGTCCGGATCTGCCGGAGGACCGGCGCAAGCGGTACATGGACGCCGTCTCCGACACGGTCGACCGCGCCGCCAAGCTGACCGGCCAGCTCCTCGCCTTCGCCCGCCGTCAATCCCTCAAGCCCGAGGTGTTCGAGGTCAGCGAACGCCTGCGGGGCGTGGCCGAGATGCTCGACACCATCACCGGCGCGCGCATCCACGTCAGAATCGAGATGTCGCACAGACCGGCCCAGGTGCGCGCCGACCTCAATCAGTTCGAGACGGCCCTGGTGAACATCGCCGTCAACGCCCGCGACGCCATGGACGGCAGCGGGACGCTGACGATGCGGGTGGCGGCCGGGCAGGCCATGCCGACGATCCGGGGCCATGCCGGCTCGCGGGGGCCGTTCGTGGCAGTCTCGCTCGCCGACACCGGCACGGGCATCGCCCATGAGGTCCTCGGGCGCATCTTCGAGCCGTTCTTCACGACCAAGGCCGTCGGGCGCGGCACGGGGCTCGGCCTGTCCCAGGTGTTCGGGTTCGCCAAGCAATCCGGCGGCGACGTGGACGTGACGAGCGAGAGCGGCAAGGGGACGACCTTCACCCTCTACCTGCCCGAGGTTTCCTCCGGCGCCGCCGAAGCCCCCGTCCCCGACCCGGACGCCGCCCTGTCGCCGGCCGGCCTCGGTCAGCGCATCCTGCTCGTGGAGGACAACCTGGAGGTCGGAGGCTTCTGCAGCCAGATCCTGGAGGATCTCGGCTACGCCCCCGAGTGGGTCGTCAACGCGGAGGAGGCGCTCGAACGCCTCGGGACGGACGGCGCGGGCTTCCAGGCGGTGTTCTCCGACGTCGTCATGCCGGGCATGGGCGGCATCGCGCTCGCGAGGGCGTTGCGCCTCCGGATCCCGACACTGCCGGTGATCCTGGCCTCGGGCTACAGCCATGTCCTGGCCCTTGAGGACAGCCACGGCTTCGAGTTGCTCCACAAACCCTACTCGGCCGCGCAGGTGGGCCGCGTGCTGCGCCGGGCGATCGGCGCCGCGCCTCCCCAGCGCTGATGCTCATCGAGCGATGAGTCTCTACCCGGAACGAGCCTTGAACGACGTCCCACTCATGGTCTCGACCCGCTTGCGTCCGATGACGCGGCGTCCCAGACCCCATGCCCGTTCGACTGGACTGTGGGAGCGGACGGAGCGTGTGCGGGAGGCGGGCTGTCCACCGGAGCGGGAGGGTCGGGGGCGCGAAGCAGGGGAATTGAGCAGAAGCTAATTCGTATCGCATTCGTCGTGAATTGCATTCGAGAATGCCGTTAATTCAAATATTGATAATCTCAGGACGACCGCCCTTCTGCCGAACGCCCTGTCGGATCGAATTATGATCATGCAATTACGGGCCATCTCGGCAAAAATGACTCGAATTCATTCGATTTGCGGATTATAAAGAGACGAATCGGGGCATTTGAGGCCAGTGGATGCATCCACGCCCCCGCCTGACGGCATTCGTTTGCCTGCGCCGTGATTTCGTGAGCCGGTAAATCGGCTGTTGGGGCGAATGTTGAGTCGTGTTTAGCCCTGCGCTCTCACTGACAAGGATGGAGCAGCGGTTCCGGCCCGCGATCCGCCCTATTCTACTTATCCTCGCGACAACTCGACTGGGTTCAGCCGCGGAAGTTGGACAGCCGACTTCGGCGCCTCCGGCAATCGAGCGCTTCGGCAGCTGGGAAACGGTCTGTGACCGACCTGCGGCTCCTGCCGCGGAGCGCCCTACCGGGAGTGAGCCAGCGCAGCCGTGCAAGGTCGTCCAACGGCAGGTGGACCGGAAGACGGGCCAGTCGGTCTTCGTGGTCACCGCCCTTCCGGCCGGCCGCTCCAACCAGATTGCAGCGATCGTTTCGACGCCTCTGGGCGGCTATCTCGCACCGGGCATGGTGCTGAGTGTCGATGGGGGGCGCCCGTTCAAGGTCCTGTTCGAGACCTGCACTGTCACCGGTTGCCACGCGGGGTTCGCGCTGTCCGGCCGGATTGCCCAGGAAATGCGCCGAGGTCGAGAACTCAAGGTCCGGCTGTGGACCGGAAAGGGCCGACCGGCCGATGTCGCCGTTCCGTTGACCGGCTTCGACGCGGCGCTCGCCGCCCTCCGGCTCACACGACCATGAGTCCCGGTATCCTCAGGTGGCCGCTCATGCGCGGAGCGGGGCTCGGCGCCCTGCCCGTCGTGGTGGCGACGGCATGCCTGGCCCAAGTCGTCCCGACGGGCCGAACGGCGACGACGGTTTCCACGGCGGCGTCCGGGCAAGTCACGGTCGGCATCGCTCCGGTGACGGGGCGCGGCACCAGCTTCAATCAGTATGCCGCCTTCTCGGTGCCGGATGCCGGCGTGCGCCTGAACAACCGGAGCGTGGGCGCCAACACCATCGTCAATTCCGTCGCCGGGGCCGGCCGGACGATCTGGACCGGCCCCCTCGAAGTCCTCGGCTCCCGTGCCCACGTCATCGTGGCCAATCCCAACGGCGTCGCCATCGACGGTGGGAGCGTCATCAATGTCGGCGGCGTCGCGGTGGCGACGGGGCCCGTCGCGGCGAACGGCGATACACTGAGGCTGGGAACCGGAACCGGGGACATTTCCATCGGCCCCGGGGGCTTCTCCGGGTCGATGACCTCCCTGCAACTCGTCGCGGGCCGGCTTCGCATCGACGGAAAGGTCGTCAACGCCTCGGCCAGCCCGAACGCCGACATCGCTCTCGCGGCGGGCCGAGCCGAAGTCACCCTCGACGGGACGGTGCCCGCGAACAGCACCCTGAGGCCCTGGGCCTCGCACAGAGCGCTGGGCGGGCAGGCGGACGAGATCCTCGTGGACGTCACGCCACGGGGTTCCCTCTCGGCGAGCCGCGTTCGGATCGCGGTCTCGTCCAAGGGGGCCGGGGTCTCGTTCGCGGGTGGCGGCCTCGCCTCCATCGGCGAGTTCACCATCTCCGCGGAGGGCAAGGTGAGCCTCCCCGGTGGACGCATCCAGGCCGAGAAGGCCATCACGATCACGGCGCCCACGATCGAGGTCCTGAACGCGCCATCCGGCCAGGGAAACCTCGCCTCGCTCTCGAGTGCCGTCACCCTGCGCGCCACAGGCGGCGACATCGATCTGCGGGGCGTGATCACCGGTGCACGCCGTGACGCCATCGACCCCGCCTCCCGTGGCGCGATCACGCTCGCCGCCAAGGGCGACGTCCGGGTCCTCAGCGAAGGGCCGGACAAGCTGGCGATCGCCTTCGCCTCGTACGGCGACCTCGCCGTGACGGCGGGCGGCCGCCTCGCCAACGACACGGGCCGACTGCTGTCCAACGCCGATGTCCGCATCTCCGCCGGGAGCGTGTCGAACGCTTTCGACATCGTCGCCGCCGTCGATGGCGGTGCACCCCGGCTCGTCGCCGTCGACCGGAAGCCGATGGGCCTTTTCGGCATCAAGACGGCGCGCGTCTGGCGCATCGATGCCGGCACCCCGCGCATCCCGGGACAGCTCGGCTACATCGTCGGACGCTCGGTGGCGATCGACGCGGACGACGTCGTCAACTCAGGCGAGATCGACGCGCAGGACGGCACGGTCGTGATCAGCGCCGGGTCCATCCTCAACGCCGCGAAGTCCACCGGCAGCCTGCTCTACACGAAGCGCTGCTGGACCCTGTGCCGGACCAGCGGACGCGCGTCGGTCGCCACCTTCGGCGGTGTGATGAACTCCGCCTACGGCATGCAGCTCACCGCGTCGCGGTCGATCGTCAACGACGGCGGCGTCATCGCCGCTTACGGCAACATGGCGCTGGAGGCGCCGTCCATCACCGGCACGGCTCGCTACACCCCCGCCGTCGTCGCGCATCCGGTGGGGCTGCGCACCCTGTTCGCGGGGCCGCAATCCTCGCTGAGCCTCGTTCCGCAGGGGGGCCTCTTCCTGGCTCCCACCGGGGCCCTGACGGTCAGGGCGGAAAACCCGGTCGTTCTCAACGGAGGCGATCTTCAGGCCAAGACCGGAATCGACAACCCGGCCGGGGTCCGACGGGGCGACTTGACCACCGACCAGAGCCGGCCGGGTCACAGGCGGGCGGGCATCCTGCGGTCGTGGTTCGACGAGCCGACACCGTGACGCCCCGCCTGACGATCCCGAGCCTGCTGGCGGGCCTTCTGCTGACCGCGATGGGCGCCGCGGGCCTGTCCGCGCCGAGGGTCGAGGGAGAGACGATCGAGATCGCCACAGCCTTCGGTGCCACACAGAAGCGGGGGGATAACGACGAACCCTGTGTCGCGGTCGACAAGGTCGTCATCGCGGGAATCGTGCTGCTGCCACCGCGAGCCGTCCAGGATGCCGTCGCGCCGCACGCCAGCTCCTGCATCGGCAATGCATCCGCCCGTGCCATCGTCGGCGCCGTCAACGATCTCTATGCCGCCGACGGCTACGTCACCACACAGGCCTATGTGCCGTCCCAGGACCTGAAGGCGAGCCGAACCCTGCGGGTCGCGATCGTCGCCGGCCGCGTCGGGCGGGTCGATTACCGGGAAACCGAGGCCGACGAGAGTCTGGCGCAGGCCTGGGACAAGCTCCTGACGGCCGCGGGGCCCTGGGACGGCGCCAAGAAGGCCTCGGCCCTGCTGGAGACCTTCGACAACGGACTCGACCGCTTCCAGTTGATCCCGCCCGAGACCGCCGGCGGGCTCAAGGCTTGGCTCGCGCTCCCGCTCGAACCCGGCGACGTGGTTCAGATCGATCGCCTGCAACAGGGCATCGATCAACTCAACCGCGTTCCCTCGCAGAAGACGACCGCCAAGCTCGAGCCGGGAGACGCGCCCGGCACGAGCAACGTCGTCCTGACCAGCCCGAGAACGGATTCGTTCCGCATGGTCGCGGGCTACGAGATCAACGGCAATACCCTCAACGGAAATGGCACCTCCCCCGCCAAGCGGGCACGGCTCGACGTCTTCAAGGACAACCTGATCGGCCTCAACGATGGCTGGGCCACCTCCTATGCCGGGGGCCTCGACAGCAACGAGTTGCGCGCCGCCGTGTCCGTTCCCGTGCGGTGGCTGACCCTTTCGCTCGACGGCGGCTATTCGGAGTACCTCACACCCATCGGTCGCTACGCCGACCTGTTCACCCAGCTCTACACCGGGGCGCTCAACGGGAGCGTGATGCTCTCCCGGGACAAGGCGCAGCAGACGAGCGTGGATGCCGGCCTGCACTGGCGTCGCCTCGACCGCTTCATCAACGACGGCGCCCTCACCCCCCAGACGATCTCCTTCCTGCGCGTCGGCGTCACGCACCAGCGCTTCTCCGAGGACGCGCAATTCGTCGCCGCGCTCGGCCTCAGCCAGGGGCTGAGGATCCTCGCCGCCACCCGCGATCCTCGCGATCCGCCCTTCGACGTCCCCCGGGCGCAATTCCTGAAGCTCGACGGCCTCCTGAGCTACGCCCGCGCGCTCCAAGAGATCGGAGTGGTCAAGCTCGATCTGTCGGGCCAGTGGACCGATGCCCCCCTCTACTCCGACGACCAGTTGATCCTCGGCTCGATCACCACCGTGCGCGGCTTCACCCGAATGCCGTTCCGGGCGGACAGGGGGATGGTGGCGCGGGGCGAATTCGCCTCGGCTCTCCCCATGGCCTGGATCCTCGGCGACCGGCGAGGGGACCTCGCCTTCCTCGACGAGCTCGGCAGTGCCGTCCAGCTCTACGCCTTCGCGAACCTGGGCGCCGGCCGGGCCATCGCTGAACAGGCCGCGGGTGCGCGCGGCTCGATCGGCGGCGGTATCCGCTACCGCCAGGGCCGATTCAGCATGGACGTGACCCTGGCCAAGCCGGTGTTCCAGGCCGGCCTCCCGGCCAACCGGGACACCTACAAACCCGAACTTTACCTCACCGCCTCCGCCCAACTCTTCTGAGGGATCCTCGACCCATGGCCCACGACGCGCGCCTCCTGATCATCGGGCTCTCCGCCCTCCTGGGGGCGACGGTCCTCGGCGCCCCGCAGGGGATCGCCGCCGAGGCGAGGAAGCCGGCCGCGACCGACAAGGCCGCGCCGACGCCCGCGGCCCCGCCGGCGGCGGACAAGCCCGCCCCGACCTTCCAGGCGAGCCAGCCGGCCTCCGAGAAGGCCGACCCCGCCGCCGGGGCGTCCCGGCTCGCGGCCGGTCTCAAGGCCCTGGAGGAGCGTCGCTACGACGAGGCCCTGAGCGCGTTCAACGAGGCTTACGGCTTCGGCGAGCCGGAGGGGGCGTTCTACCTCGGCCGCATGGTCGAGCTGGGCGTCGGCGTGCAGGGCGACTTCGACAAGGCCCGGGTCCTCTACCTCGCCGCCGCCGAGAAGGGCAGCGCCCGGGCAATGAACCGACTCGGCCTGATGCACTATCGCGGCGAGAAGGTTCTGCAGGACTATCACGCCGCCTTCGAGATGATCTGCAAGGCGGCGGATGCCGGCGATGCCGACGGCGCCTTCAACTGCGCCGGCCTGCACGCCGACGGGCGTGGCACGCCCAAGGACCTCACCAGAGCGATCGCATATTACGAGAAGGCCGCCGCCAAGGGCCATATCGGCGCGCTCAACGCCCTGGGCTTCGCCTACCGCGACGGGCTTGGGGTGGCCGCAGACCGGGCCAAGTCGCTGGCGTTCTTCGAGCGTGCGGCGGCCAAGGGCAACCCGGTCGGCCTGTTCGAATTGGGCGCGATCCTCGAGGCCGGGCAGTCGGTGCCGCGCGACCTCGCCAAGGCGCATCTCTACTACAACCTCGCCGCCGCCCGGCAGCACCCGGGCGCCAGCGCCGCCCTCCAGCGCGTCACGGCAGAGCTCTCCGACGAGGAGGTCGTCAAGGCCCAGAACGCGGCCAAGGCCTGGAAGGCCGGCGACTGACCGCCCTCACGCGCACGAGAGCCAGCCCGACGCCCTCACCGCCTTGCCGGGGGCCGTCACGACGATGGGATTGGGGATGACGCACCCGGCTTTCGACGAGATCGGCCCGCACGCGGGTTCCGGTTTCGCCACCGTCACGACGGCCGAACTCGGGCTGCATTGCGGATTGCCCCGCCAGGCTCGCCGGGGGGTAAGCCTCGTCTCGGCCCTGGCTCTGCTCCTGCAACCCCCGCTGACGAACCTCGCCCAGGCTCAAGCCATCGTCGATCCCCGGGCGCCGATCCAGTTCCGGCCGGGTGTCGGCGTCTCGACCAACGGGACGCCGGTCATCGCCATCACCACGCCGAGCTTCGGCGGCGTGTCGCACAACAAGTTCCAGCGCTACGACATCGACACCCGGGGCGTCATCCTCAACAACGCGGGCTATGGCGGCACCTCGGTGATCGGCGGCGCGGTCGGGGCCAACCCGAACCTCGCCGCGAGCCGCCCGGCCAGCGTCATCGTCAACGAGGTGACCGGCGCCGGCACCTCGACCCTCAACGGACCGACCGAAGTGTTCGGCGGCCGCGCCGATGTCGTCGTGGCCAATCCCAACGGGGTCGGCTGCGTCGGCTGCACCTTCATCAATGCCGGCCGTGTGACGCTGACCACCGGCGTGCCGAGCCCGGACTACCGGGGCGGCACGGTGAGCTACGCCGTCACCGGCGGGACGGTCTCCGTCGGCGGAGCGGGCCTGAGCGGCGGCAACGGCGAAACGCTCGGCCGGATCGATCTCATCGGCCGCCAGCTGCGCCTCGACGGTCCGGTGCTCGCCCGAGATGCCGTGCGCCTGCGCGCCGGGGCGGTGACCTACGATCCCTCCGCCGATATCGCCACGCCGCTCTCGGGTGCGGGACCCGTCACGGGCCCCGCCATCGCCTCCGGCGCGGACGGGACGATCCGCGCGGGCACGATCTCGATCCTGTCCCGGGACGCGGACCTCGGCATCAGCCTCGACGGCTCGCTGAACGCACTCTCCGGTCCGATCGAGGTCCGGAGCTACGGTGACCTGCGCCTCGCGTCGAGCGCCAGCGCATCGGATCTGCGGATCGAGGCCGACGGAGCGGTGTTCGTGTCCGGCCGCAACGAGGCGGTCGGGCGCATCACGGTGCAGGGCCGCACGGCGGAGTTCGCCCTCGGGGCAGGCCTGACCGCCAACGACGCCATCGTGGTCGAGACTCTCCAGGACCTCGTCGCTCGCGGCGACTTGGTCTCGGGCCAGGACATCTCGCTGACCACTGCGGGCGCCCTCACGGCGACCGGCACCGTATCGGCGTTCGGACGGGTCGCGGTCGAGGGCCGTTCCGTCTCGAGCCATGACCTGAGGGTCGGAGCCGGGACGATCGCGGTCGCGGGCGTCACTGGCGTTGAACTCGGCACCACCGCTTTCAAGGCGCAGGGCGATGTGAGCGTGTCCGGCAGCGACGTCACCCTCGGCCAGGCCACGGCGTTCGAGGCCAAAGGCCGCCTCGCCGTCGATGCCCGCGACGGGCTGAGCCTCGGCACGATCCTCGACAATGCCAACCTCGACCTGACGATCCGCAACCGGCTCGTCGTGCTCCCCCGCGGCGGCCTCGTGCAGGACGCGCTCCTCCTGAACCTCAGGGGAGACATCGACAACGACGGCACGCTCTTCGGACGCACCGCCACGACCCTGACGGCGGCGGCGCTGACGAATGGGGCCGAGGGAACGATCTACGGCCCCGATGTGACGATCACCCTGTCCGGGGGGCTGACCAATCTCGGAGGCATCCTTTCGGATCGGACGCTGTCGTTCGCCGTGGCGGGGCTGACCCGCAACGACGGCACGATCAAGACCGACGGGGCGCTGACCCTGCGAGCGCAGGGCTATGCGGCCGGCTCGCACGAGGCCGTGCTGGCCGGGCGGACAGCCGACCTCGTGGTCGCCGGGCCTTTCGAGAACATCGGGTCGGTGCTGGGGCGCGAGGGTCTGACGTTGCGGGCGGCCTCGCTCCGCAACGATGGGACGGTGACGGCCGGCGGTGCCCTGACCCGGCTCTACGTGGCGGGCGATGTCGACAATGCCGGGACAGTCTGGGGGGCCCGCTCCCTGACGCTGACCTCCGGCGGCGGCCTGCACTCGCCGGGACATTTCTATGCGAAGGCGGGTGACCTCATCCTGGGGGTCACCGGGCGGATCGCCTCGGGGGGCGATCTCGTCGCCTCCGGCCTCGTCAGCGTCGAAGGCGCGAGCTTTCACGGCGGCGCCGCTTCGCGGATCTCGGGCAACACGGTCGCAGCCACCGTCGTCGGCGATTTCGCCGGCCTCGGGCAGATGACGGCCACGCGGCGGATCGACATCGATGCCGCCTCCCTCACGCTGGGCGAGGATGCCGGCCTGTCGGCCCCGGTGGTTCGCCTCGCCGCCACCGGCGACTTGACCAATGCGGGCACGGTCGCCGCGCTCGGCGGCCTCGACGTCTCGGCAAGGAACCTGACCAACACGGGTGCGCTCCTCGCCGTCTCCGGCGAACCGACCGCACCGGCCTCCGGGCATCTCGTGGTTGGGGGCGATCTCGTCACCTCCGGTCGCATCCAGGCCGACGAGAGCATCGTCGTGCGGGTCGGTGGTGCCTTCACCGCCGCCACGACCGGCCTCATCGCGGCGCGGACCACGGACATCCGTGTCGATGGCCGCATCGACAATGCCGGCAGCCTCATCGCGCGCGGCGACCTCACCCTGGCGGCGGGGGGGCTCGTCTCCTCGTCCGGCGACATCATCGCCCAGGGCGCGCTGTCCCTCGCCGCCGCCGGCTACGAAGCCACGTCCGCCGCCGCGCGGATGGGCGGCGACGTCGTCACCGTGCGCCTCGGCGGCGGTCCTCTCCTGAACCGCGGACAACTCGTCTCGGCCAACGCCCTCGACATCGAGGCCGGCACGTTCGGCAACGGGGCGCACGGCCGCCTCGCGGGTTCGACCGTGCGCGTGGCGCTCGGCGGCGGCGCGGAGAACACCGGGCATATCGAGGCCACCGGCGACCTCTCCCTGACCGCCGCCAGTCTCCTCAGTTCCGGGGTGATCCTCGCCAACGGCTCCACCATCGTCGCCGTCACGGGCGCCTTCGCCAACGGTGGAAGCCTGATCGGCCAGACATTGTCCGTGAAGGTCGGGGGCGCCCTCGCCAACGCCGGCATGATCGGCGCCGTCGAAGCGCTGGATGCGGACGTCGGAGGCCGGGTGGACAACGCCGGCAGCCTGCTGGCGCAGGAGCGCGACGTGGCGCTTCGCGCGGGCGGTGTCGTCACATCGACCGGCGACATCATCGCCAGGGGCGCGCTCTCCCTCGCCGCCGCCGGCTACGAGGCAGGCTCGACCGCCGCGCGGATGGGCGGGGACACGGTGACCGTCCGTCTCGGCCGCGGCCATCTGCTGAACCTCGGCCAAGTCGTCTCTGCGGGCACCCTCGACGTCGTGGCGGGGGCCTTTGCCAGCGGCGCGGACAGCCGGCTCTCGGGTGCCGATCTGCGCCTCGCCTTCGACGGAGCGATCAACAGGGGACGCATCGAGGCCACGGGCGATCTCGCCTTCGCCGCAGCCAGCCTCGCCAATGCCGGTATCGTGCTCACCAACGGCACCGGGACCGTCGCGGTCTCGGGTGACCTCGACAACGCAGGCAGCCTCATCGGACGAGGCTTGGCGCTTCGGGTCGGACGCGATCTCACCAATGGCGGCATGATCGGCGCCCTGGAATCGCTGAGGGTGAGCGTCGGCGGCGGGGTCGACAATGCCGGTCGGCTGCTCGCCCAGGGCGGGGACCTCGTCCTCGGCGCGGGCGGGGTCGTGTCTTCCGGCGGCGACATCATCGCGAAGGGAGCGCTCTCCCTCGCCGCCGCCGGCTACGAGACGGGTTCCACCGCTGCGCGGATGGGCGGCGACACGGTGATCGTGCGTCTGGGCGGCCTTCTGTTCAACCTCGGCCAGATCGTTTCGGCGAACGCGCTCGACGTCGAGGCCGGCGCGTTCGACAACGGCGCGGACGGGCATCTCGTGGGAACGGGCGTGCGCCTCGCGCTCGGCGGCGAGGCGAAGAATGCAGGACGCATCGAGGCGACCGGCGATCTGGCCCTCACCGCGGCCAGCCTCACCAGCTCCGGCACGGTCCTTTCCAATGGCATCGGCACCGTCGCCGTCACGGGCATCCTCGCGAACGCTGGCCGTCTCGTCGCGCAGAGCCTTTCGATGCGGGTCGGGACCGACCTCGCCAACAGGGGGACGCTCGGCGCCCTCGGAGCGCTGACGCTGAATGTCGGCGGACGCGTGGACAATGCCGGCAGCCTCCTGGCCCATGGGGGCGGCCTGACCCTCGGTGCCGGCGGGGTCGTCGCCTCGTCCGGCGACATCATCGCTCAGGGGACGCTGTCCCTCGCCGCCGCCGGCTACGAAGCCACGTCCGTCGCGTCACGAACGGCCGGCGACAGCGTGAGCGTGCGGCTCGACGGCGGCCATGTCGGCAACCTCGGCCAGCTGGTGGCGGTCGGCGGCCTCGACGTCGAGGCGGGTACCTTCGACAACGGCGCGGACGGCCGCCTCGCGGGCACCAGCGTCCGCCTCGTGCTGAGCGGGGATGCGGACAACAGGGGTCGCATCGAGGCGACCGGCGATCTGGCCCTCACCGCGGCCAGCCTCACCAGCTCCGGGGTCATCCTCACCAACGGGGCGTTGGCGATCCGATCGGCCGGCGGCTTCGCCAACGGTGGGGGGCTTTTCGGCCAGACCCTGGCCGTGAGAGCCGGTGGCGACTTCGCCAACACCGGGGCGGTCGGCGCCCTCGACACGCTGACGGTCGAGGCGGCAGGCCGGATCGCCAACGGCGGCAGCCTTCTGGCGCAGGGGGGCGACCTCGCGCTCCGCGCGGGCGGGACCGTGTCGTCCACCGGCGACATCGTCGCGAAGGGCGCGCTCACCCTCACCGCCGCCGGCTACGAGGCGAACGCGTCGGCCGCGCGCATGGGGGGCGGCACGGTGACCCTGCGCCTCGGCGGCGGCCACCTCCTGAACCTCGGCCAACTGGTCTCCGGCGCCGCGCTCGACGTCGAGGCCGGGGCCTTCGACAACGGCACCGACGGTCGTATCGCCGGCACCGGCATACGCCTCGCGCTCGGCGGCGCGGCCGACAACAAGGGTCGCATCGAAGCCACGGGCGATCTCGTCCTCACGGCAACCAGCCTGTCGAACGCCGGCATCGCCCTCGCCAACGGGACAGGCACGCTCACGCTGACGGGCGCCCTGAGCAACGGCGGCAGTGTCGTCGGGCGAAGCCTGTCGCTGCAGACGGGGGGCGACCTCGCCAACACCGGGACCATCGGTGCCATCACCACCCTAACGATCGCCACCGCCGGGCGCCTCGCCAACGGCGGCAGCCTGCTGGCGCAGGGGGGCGACCTTGCTCTGAGTGCGACTGGGATCGTGTCGTCCACCGGCGACATCGTCGCGAAGGGCGCGCTCACCCTCACCGCGACCGGTTATGAGACGGGTTCTTCGGCCGCGCGCATGGGCGGCGGCACGGTCACCGTGCGCCTCGGGAGCGGCCACCTCCTGAACCTCGGCCAGGTCGTCTCCGGCGCCGCCCTCGACGTCGAGGCCGGGGCCTTCGACAACGGGACGGACGCCCGCTTCGCCGGCACCGATGTGCGCCTCGCCCTCGGCGGTGCGGCCGACAACAAGGGCCGGATCGAAGCGGCCGGCGCTCTCGCCTTCACGGCGCCCAGCCTCTCGAACGCCGGCGTGATCGTGGCCAATGGCGCGGGCACCGTCACGCTCACGGGAGCTCTCAGCAACGGCGGCAGTGTCGTCGGGCGAAGCTTGTCGGTGGGGGTCGGAGGCGACCTGAGCAATACGGGCGCGATCGGAGCCGTCGATGATATGGCCATCACGGTCACGGGCCGCATCGACAACGGCGGCAAGGTCCTAGCGCAGGGGGGCGACCTCGCGCTCCGGACGGGCGGGACCGTGTCGTCCACCGGCGACATCGTCGCGAAGGGCGCGCTCACCCTCACCGCCGCCGGCTACGAGACGGGCTCGTCGGCCGCGCGCATGGGGGGTAGCACGGTGACCGTGCGCCTCGGGAGCGGCCACCTCCTGAACCTCGGCCAGGTCGTCTCCGGCGCCGCGCTCGACATCGAGGCCGGGGCCTTCGACAACGGGACGGACGGCCGCTTCGCCGGCACCGACATCCGCCTCGCGCTCGGCGGTGCGGCCGGCAACAAGGGTCGCATCGAAGCCACGGGCGATCTCGCCTTCACGGCAGCCGGCCTCGCGAACGCCGGCATCATCCTCGCCAACGGGACAGGCGCGCTCACGCTGACGGATGCGCTGAGCAACGGCGGCAGCCTCATCGGGCGAAGCCTGTCGCTGCAGACGGGGGGCGACCTCGCCAACACCGGGACCATCGGTGCCATCACCGACTTGACCGTCACCGCAGCAGGACGCCTCGCCAACGGCGGCAGCCTGCTGGCGCAGGGGGGCGACCTCGCGCTCCGGGTGGGCGGGATCGTGTCGTCCACCGGCGACATCGTCGCGAAGGGCGCGCTCACCCTCACCGCCGCCGGCTACGAGGCGAACGCGTCAACCGCGCGCATGGGGGGCGGCACGGTCACCGTGCGCCTCGGCAGCGGCCACCTCCTGAACCTCGGCCAGGTCGTCTCCGGCGCCGCGCTCGACGTCGAGGCCGGGGCCTTCGACAACGGCGCCGACGGGCGCATCGCCGGCACCGCCATGCGCCTCGCACTCGGCGGCGCGGCCGACAACAAGGGCAGGATCGAAGGCACGGGCGATCTCGCCCTCACGGCAACCAGCCTGTCGAACGCCGGCGTGATCGTGGCCAATGGCGCGGGCACCGTCACGCTCACGGGCGCCTTGACCAACGGCGGCAGCCTCATCGGGCGAAGCCTGACGCTGCAGACGGGGGGCGACCTCGCCAACACCGGCACGGTCGGTGCCATCACCACCCTGACCGTCACCGCAGCAGGACGCCTCGACAATGGCGGCAGCCTGTTGGCGCAGGGGGGCGACCTCGCGCTCCGGGCGGGCGGGACCGTGTCGTCCACCGGCGACATCGTCGCGAAGGGCGCGCTCACCCTCACCGCGACCGGTTATGAGACGGGTTCGTCGGCCGCGCGCATGGGCGGCGGCACGGTCACCGTGCGGCTCGGGAGCGGCCACCTCCTGAACCTCGGCCAGGTCGTCTCCGGCGCCGTGCTCGACGTCGAGGCCGGGGCCTTCGACAACGGCGCCGACGGACGCTTCGCCGGCACCGATATGCGCCTCGCCCTCGGCGGCGCGGCCGACAACAAGGGCCGGATCGAAGCGGCCGGCGCTCTCGCCATCACGGCACCCAGCCTCTCGAACGCCGGCGTGATCGTGGCCAATGGCGCGGGCACCGTCACGCTCACGGGAGCTCTCAGCAACGGCGGCAGTATCGTCGGGCGAAGCTTGTCGGTGGGGGTCGGAGGCGACCTGAGCAATACGGGCACAATCGGCGCCATCGATGCAGTGACGCTGAGTGTCGGGGGCCGGATCGACAACGCCGGCAGGCTCACGTCGCAGGAGGGTGATGTCGGGCTGACCGCGGGCGGGATCGTGTCGTCCACCGGCGACATCGTCGCGAAGGGGGCGCTGACCCTCACGGCCGCCGGGTACGAAGGCGCGTCCGACGCCGCGCGGATGGGCGGCGGCTCCGTGGTGGTGCGCCTCGGAAGTGGTCATCTCGGAAACCTGGGTCAGATCGTTTCGGGCGGGAGCCTCGACGCGGAGGCCGGGGATTTCGAGAACGGCACGGGGGGACGCATCGCGGGCGCCACCCTGCGCCTCGCGCTCGGCGGCGCGGCCGTCAACAAAGGCAAGATCGAGTCGACCGGCGATCTCGCCCTCTCCGCCGTCAGCCTCGCGAATACCGGCAAGGTCCTGGCCAACGGCGTCGGCACGATCACGCTCACGCACGCCTTGACCAACGCCGGGCAGGTGACCTTCAGCAGCGATGGCTCGGTCAGGGCCGAAAGCTACGAAGGACAGGCGAATTCCGTTCTTCGCGCGCGAAACCTGACCGTCAAGATGGCCACCGGACTGTCGAATGCCGGAGAGATGTCGGCAGGAGGCTCGCTCGACGTCGGGGCCGGAACCTTCACCAACGAGGCTTCGGGGCGTCTGGCGTCCCAGGGGGCGAAGCTCTCCGTCACCGGCGATGCCAGCAACGTCGGCACGATCGCGGCCGACGACTTCCTGTCGATCAAGATCGATGGAGCATTCGGCAACAAGGGCGCGGTCTCCGCCAAAGATCTGTCGCTCACGGTCGGAAGCGGCATCAAAAATGAAGGCCGTCTCACGGCGGACGGCACGCTCGTGGCGACGGGCGCGTCGCTCGACAACCTCGCGACCGGCGGGATTTCGGCCGCCATCGCCAGCATCACGCTAGCCGGCGCCGTCAGCAATGCCGGGACGATCTCCGCCGCCGACACCCTCGTCATCCAGGGTGCCTCGCTCGGCAATGCCGGCACGGACACCGCCACTGCGGTCATCTCGGCGCCGACCCTGGCGATCGCCGTCACGGGCAACCTCGGCAACGGATCCTATGCCTCGATCTCCGGCGGTTCTCTCGCCGCGATCCGTGCGGCGACCACCAACCTCGACGTGTTCGGCATCAACGACGTCCCCCACGGTCAGTTCTCGTTCGGAGGCGACCTCGGCCTCACGCTGACCAATCAGGGCCTCACCGTGGCCGCCGGCCAAACCCTGACAGCGGCGAAGGGCAAGCTCGCCCTGTCCGTGAGCGGCGACGTCGTGGTCGATGGGACGATCGCCTCGCGCGATGATCTGACGCTGATCTCCGGCGGCAGCATCGCCGTCGGCAACGCTCAGACCGCCAGTCGAGGCCAGATCTTCACGCGTGGCGACGGGTGGATCGAAGCCGCGCACGATCTGACCAACACCGCATCCGTCATCCAGGCGAACGGCGCCCTCGGGATCAAGGTCGGCGGGACGTTGACCAACACGCGCACAGCGCAAACCCAAACGACGACGATCCACGCACCGAGCACCCATGCGTCCAAGTCGCCCGAGAAGTACCAGGACAACATCACGACATACGCCGAGACATCCGATGCCGCCCAAATCGTCGGGGGTGGCGACATGTCGATTGAAGCCAATACGCTCCTCAACGACGCCTCGATCATCACCGCGGGCGGTGTCCTCGCGATCAAGGCGGGGACGATCGACAACCGCAGCCGCAAGGCCGGCTCGTATCTTCGCATGTACAAGGTCGGCGGCTCCACCAACCTCGGCAGCGTGATCATCGAGGGCTGGGAGAGCGGGTCCACACAGAGCACCGCCCTCTTGGAGGGGGACAATGGCGTCAGGATCGTCGCCACGACCCTCACC
Organism: Methylobacterium sp. J-076; assembly: GCF_022829405.1. Classification (GTDB taxonomy): domain Bacteria; phylum Pseudomonadota; class Alphaproteobacteria; order Rhizobiales; family Beijerinckiaceae; genus Methylobacterium. Next base: position 87,291 of record NZ_JAKSXW010000129.1, on the reverse strand, counting down.
AATACAGGCACGATCACCGGACCAACGGTCACGATCGATGCGGCCGTCGTCGTCAACGGGCTCACCGGCACAACCGTCACCGCGCCCCCGCCGCGCCTGACCAACGGCACCATCGACCTCACCGCCTCCGCCAGCGGCGGGAGCGTGGCCACGGGCGCCGCCCTGCAGCGCGCCGCGCCGAACGAGAGCCCCACCGGCCAAACGATCGCCGCCGCGTCGAGCGGCGGTCCGCTCGGCGATCCGAATGTCGGCCCGGACAAGGCGTCCACGGCGCCCCTGTCTTCGACGGAAACCCTGGCACCGAATGTGACGGCCGACAGGCTGAGCGGACGCGACGTGGTCGCCAACGCGACCGGCGGCGGCATGAACGGCGCGCGCGTCGCGACGGATGCGACCGCCGGCCGGCTCACCGGCGCACACATCGCGGCGGATGCCGCCGGAGACCGTCTGAACGGTGCCGTGATGGCCGCGAACGCCACGGGCGACCGGCTGGGCATCACCCCCTTCGCGGCGGATGCCACCGGCGGGCGCCTCCTCCGCGAGGGGATCGGCAGCCCGAACGCGCGGTCCTTCCCCCGTCCCGTCTCGCCCGCCGACACGGCGATCGGATCGGCCGGCGTCACCCCGCCATCCGGACGGGCCATCGCCAGCCCCGGCACGGCCGGCGGCATCGGCTATCTCCGCCGGGCCCCGCTTCCCGGAACCGGCGAGCGGACGCCAATCTGGATCCTGGATCAGGTCGGCGACGCCCGTTCGCGCCAGAGCCTCACCGTCTTCGCCGACCCCACCACCGAGCAGACCCTCATCCGCCAAGCCCTCGTCCAGCAGACCGGACGCGCCCTGCTCGATCCCCGCTACACGAACCCCGAGCGGCAGCGCGACGCCCTCTACCAGGGCACCGTCGACTACCTGAAGGCCAACCCCGAGATCCATCTCGGCGACACCCTCACCGACACCCAGAAGGCCGCCGTCGCCGCGCCGATGCTCTGGTACGAGGCCCGCGTCGTCGAGGGGCAGCGCGCCCTCGTGCCCGTCCTCCTCCTGCCCCCGGGCGACCTCGCCCGCTACACACAGACCACCGGGGGGACGATCTCCGGCGGCGACATCGTCATCCGCGCCGACCGCGCCACCAACACGGGATACCTCCTCGCCACCGGCTCCCTCGTCATCGACGCCGGCAGCTTCCTCAACGAGCGCCGCGTCACCGGCGTCGCCGGACGCCAGAGCCCGGAAGCAGGCGGCGTCGTCAGCGCCGACAGCCTGAGCATCGTCACCACCGGCGACCTGACCGACCGCGGCGGCACCCTCACCGCCTCCCACGACCTCACCCTCCAGGCCGGCGGCGACCTCCTCATCGCCGCGCAGGCCGTCACCACCACCGGCCTCGTCGGCGGCAGGAACGCCTGGATCGCCACCACCGCCACCCTCAACACCGGCGGCCTCGTGGCCGCGGGCGGGGATCTCACCGTCGAGGCCGGCGGCGCGCTCTCCGTCCTCGGCTCGACCCTCGTCGCGGGGGGCGACGCCCGGCTCACGGCGGCCGGCCCGGTCACCATCGCCGCCACCCTCGACACCGCCACCACCACCAGCCTGACGCGCAAGGACGGCTGGTTCTCCTCGAAGACCACCCGCACCAGCCGGAGCGACAGCACCAGCCAGGCCTCCGAGATCGCCGCCGGCGGCGCCCTCACCCTCGTCTCGGGGGCCGACCTCACCGTCACCGCCAGCCACCTCACCGCCGGGGGCGACCTCGCCCTCACCGCCGCCGGCAGCCTCGCCCTGCTCGGCGGCCAGGACCGGCACAGCGCGGCCGTCTCCACCTCCTCGTCCGGCTTCGGCCTGTTCGGCGGCGGCGGCGGGCTCGACCTCTGGCGCTCCAAGCGCATCGCCGGCTCCGCGTCGAGCGTCGAGAACGCCGCCACCCTCCTCACCGCCGGCCGCGACGCCACGCTCACCGCCGGCCAGGACCTCACCGTCACTGGCTCCGCCGTCTCCGCCGCCGGCCTCGCGCGCCTCACGGCGGGGCGCGACCTCGTGCTGGCCCCCGGCGACACCCGCACCGCCACGAGCACCGCGCGCCGCGTCGCGGGCATCGGGCTGACCGGCTCGCTCACCGAGGGCGGCCTGTCCCTCGGCGCGGGCACCCATTCCGCCACCACCCGGACCGGCGCGGAGACCACCGGGGCGGCGCCTTCCTCCATCCTCGGCGGGGCGGGGGTCGTCCTCGCGGCGGGCCGCGACGCCACCCTCACCGGCGCCGACCTCGCCTCGGGGGCCGACCTCACGGTCTCGGCCGGGCGCGACCTCGCCCTGCTGGCCGCGCGCGAGACGAGCCACGCCTGGGCGAGCCGCAGCCGCACCGCAATCGGCCTGACCCTGGCGATCGGACAAAACATCACCGGCGCCCTGGACCAGCTGCGCGGCGCCGTGGACACCGCCACCTCCGGCCAGGGCGGGGCCGGCTACCGGGCGGTGGGCGTGGCCTCGGGGGCGATGCAGGCGATCGACGGGGCGCTGGCGCTGAGCCACCCGAGCCTGAGCGCCAGCCTGACGCTCGGGGCCGCGCACAGCCAGAGCCGCAGCGAGAGCGCGAGCGAGGCGCAGCGCCCGACGACGCTGAGCGCGGCGGGGGACGTGAGCCTCACCGCCGGCCGGGACCTGCGCCTGCAGGGCACGCAAGGACAGGCGGGGGGCCGGATGGACCTCGCGGCCGGGCGGGACCTGACCGTCGAGAGCGCGGTCTCGCGCACCGCCTCGGCGCAGTCGGCGAGTGCATGGAAGGCGGGTCTCGGGCTGGGGGCGAGCCTGGGCCTCGACGGGGCGAGCGCGGGGATCACGGCCGACGCGGCGCTGTCGCGCTCGCAGGGCCAGGAGGCGGGGTCCACGAACCTGAACGCGCATCTGACGGCGGGGACGGGGCTGAGCCTGACGTCCGGCCGGGACACCACCGTGGCGGGGGCCGTGGTGCGTGCACCGGAGATCGCGGTGGCGGTGGGGGGCGACCTCACGGTGGCCTCGCGCCAGGACACGACCCAGGGCGGGAGCACGTCACGGCATCTCTCGGGCGGGATCACTCTGGGCGTGGGCACAAGTCCGAGTTCGGGCTCGCTGTCGCTGGGCGGGGGCCGGAGCACGACGGACCGGGCCTGGGTCGGGGAGCAGACGGCGCTCCTGGCCGGCGACCGTCTGAGCGTGAGCGTGGGCGGCCACACGGGGGTGGACGGGGCGGTGATCGCCTCGGGGACGGGCCACCTCAGCCTGGACACCGGCACGCTGTCGGTCACGGACCTGTCCGACCACGACCGCGGCCGGTCGCTCGCCCTGACGCTGGGGGCCACCGTCACGGCAGGGGGCGGGTCGGATCAGACGGCCAACGGCAGCCAGGGCCCGCCCGCGACGACGCCGGACGGTCGCCCGGTGGGGGCGTCGATCTCGGGCCGCATCGCGAACGCGGACCGGGAAGGGGTGAGCCGAGGGACGATCGGGGCGGGGACGATCACGCTCCGCGATCCCGATCACCAGGGCCAGGACGTGGCGGCGATCAACCGGGACGTGGGCCGGGCGCAGGCCGTGACGCGGGACACGCGCTCGGGGGTGAGCTTCTACGGGTCGAGTTCGGCGCTGGGCGAGGCGGCGGGCGGGTTCCAGGGCATCCGGGCGGGGGTCGCGCAGATCGGGCGGGCGGCGCGGGAGGGGTTCAAGGACCTGCCGGCGCAGGTGCAGGCGAGGGTGAAGGAAGTCGCCAAGCAGGTCGGCTTGGCGGGGCGGACCCCCGAGGGTGCAATCGATGCGATGGTCGATGCCCTGGTGGCCAAGGGGGATATTCCAGCCGATCAAGCAGATGCGGCAAAGCAGACAGCTCTTCGGGCGCTTCTCGACAATGCGCAATACACCAGTTTGACATCCGGTGCCGTAGGCGGCCTCGCCCCGACGACCACGGGCTGGGTTGCCGGTGTTGCAGGCGCGGCGAGCCGGGCAATCCCCCTCGCCAACGTCGTTGTCCAGCTCATCACACCGGACAACAGCAGTCTCGATACCGATAAGGCTGGCGCCACGGACGACGGCACGAAGGTCAGCTGGAGCGGCAAGGCCGACGAAACCCAGCGTATGATGACGCTGACCTCGTCAGACGGCACGGTCAAGCAAGTCCTATTCAGCACGACCCCATCCGGTGACACCGTCCTGACGGGCGGGCGGGTGATCAGCGCCAGCGGGATCGCCACTCCGCTTGACGCCGACCAAGCCTATGAGATCGCGCAACAAGGCGGGAAGGCCCTCGGTATCGCCGTGACGGCCGGCAATGCCGGTGTCTTGAATGCCGATATTCAGGAGAACAACGAAACCGGGAAGAATGCGGAAAAAGAAGTAAACGACGGCCTTCGAGCACAGGGCGCGAAGGTGACTGGACAAGTGACGGTCGTCGGCTCGGACGGCACACGGTGCCGGCCGGACTGCGTCATCGAGGTGCCCGACGGGAAGACGGCCGAGATCCCGCCCGGCAGCGTGCTCGAGGATCTGAACGGGAAGCCTGTCGTCAATGAAGATGGCACCCCCGTGACGATGATTCCTACCGACTCAAAAGGGAGGGCGGTGATCGAGGTCAAAAGTGGGAATGGCCGCCTGACGGATAATCAGGCCGGCGTGCTACCGGAGATCGCACAAGGGACGGCAACTGGCGTGGGTGGAAGAGCACGTGAGGCAGATATAATACGCCAATTCCCCACTATGCCAGCTTGGGTAATCAGAATAAAAGGGAGAAATTAATGATAGCGCCAATCTATAAGCAAGAATTATTTGATATTTGCAAAGAAGTAGCGAATAGATTTGATGGCGTGACTTTCTCAAATAATCTTTTCACTGTCAGGATTGCCAAATTCGCTCGAACTCAGATCTGTGCAGGATTCACGTTCAAATACGGCGTTGCAGATATGGACCCGAGCATATGGGTGTGTTTCAGGAAATTAGGGAAACTTACCGCAAAATATACAGGAATGGGAGACTGCACATCTATTTTAAATTACGAAAAGATAAAATATGAACTCATTAAATTTCCTAAAAACAAAGTTGGACTTACCCATATAGATCGAAAAATTCCAGCGTATGCATTAGAGAATGAAATGTACTTGAAAAATTACACGCTCATTCAAGATGTCCCGGAACTGCTCGAATCTATGGTCGATGATGGGGTCAGGATACTTCATAAATTGTACGATTTCAGCTCTGAGCGCAATTTTCTTGAAAATATGCCGCCGAAATATGATCCGCCGCCTCTCGATATCCCGATGCCGAATTACATTGGCGTTCCTTACACTGAATATCACAGAAGCGCCGGTATAGTTATGTGTCTCGTGCGCATGAGCTTGGGCGATTTCGATTTTATCGATTTCTATGAGAGCGATAAGTTCAATCCTTTTGCCTATAAATATGAGGATATGTTGCAAAGACTTAGAGAAGATCTCCCGGAATTGAAGAGGCGGTACGAAGAAACGGGAAGCATATGGTAGGTGACTTACGATTCCGTCGACCTGGATCCTGGATCAGGTCGGCGACGCCCGCGCGCGCCAGGGCCTCACCGTCTTCGCCGACCCGACCGTCGAGCAGGGCCTGATCCGCACGGCCCTCGTCGGCAGGATCGGCCGGGGGCTCATCGATCCCTCCTACACCGACCCCGAGCGGCAGCGCGAGGCCCTCTACCAGGGCACCGTCGACTACCTGAAGGCCCATCCCGAGATCCATCTCGGCGACACCCTCACCGACACCCAGAAGGCCGCCGTCGCCGCGCCGATGCTCTGGTACGAGGCCCGCGTCGTCGAGGGGCAGCGCGCCCTCGTGCCCGTCCTCCTCCTACCCCCGGGCGACCTCGCCCGCTACACACAGACCACCGGGGGGACGATCTCCGGCGGCGACATCGTCATCCCCGCCTTCAGCGATCTCTGCCCGCTGGGCTGCGGGCTGATCCGGTAGGCCGGGGCGGCTCCCAGCCTGACAGATCGTCTCGGCCGCCAAGCTGCAGGGGCGCCATCGCCGTCGATTGACCGGCCGCTACTGTATGTGGTCGCCCGCGAGACGCGGCGAGATTAAGGGCGGGAGCGATCATGCGGGTGACCTGGGCGATCCTCGGCGCATTGGGCTGCAGCCTCGTGGCGACGACCGCGCAGTCGCGGGTCACGTCCCTCCAGATCCAGAAGGTCGAAGCCTTCGCGGATGGGATCGATTGGGGAGATGCCGGCCCTTACGAGCGGGTCATCGGGACTGCGAGCGGCGAACTCGACCCCGCCGATCCCTCCAACAGCGGTATCGCCGACATCGCGCTGGCGCCGCGCAACGCCCGGGGGCTGGTCGAGTATCGCACCGACCTGTTCATGCTGCGGCCCAAAGACCCGTCCCGCGGGAGCGGAATCCTCCTCTACGAGGCTCTCAACCGGGGCCGCAAGTTCCTCTTCAACTGGGTCCTCGACGCCCCCGCCCAGGCGGCCCAGGCCGTGAACGACCCGAAGGCCGCAGCCGACGCCGGCACCGGCCTCGTCCTCCGGCGGGGCGACACGATCGTCTGGTCGGGCTGGGAGGCCGACGCCCTGCGCCAGCAGGGCGGCATGGCGATCGACGTCCCGGTCGCCACCCGGGATGGCACGCCCATCGTCGAGACGGTCCGCGACGAGCTCGTCAGCGGCACCCGGGGACCGACCGAGGCGCCGTTCTACCTGACTTTCAACAGCGCGAGCCTCGATCAGGCGGGGGCGAACCTCACCCTACGCCGGCGGGAGGCGGATCCCCCGCGGGCCGTGCCGCGGGAGGCGTGGGCCTTCGCCGGCCCCAAGCAGCTCCGGCTGCTGCCGGCCGGCGCGAAACCCGAGCCCGGCTCCCTGTACATGTTCACCTACCGGGCCACCGGCCCGAAGGTGCTCGGCATCGGCTTCGCCGCGACACGGGATGTGGTGGCGTATCTGCGGGGCGAATCCGCGGGCGGCGCCAACCCAGCGGGCGGCGCCATCCGGCACGCGGTCGCCCTGGGCATCTCGCAGAGCGGACGCTTCCTGCGGGACTTCATCCATCAGGGTTTCAACCGCGACGAGGCGGGCCGTCGCGTGTTCGACGGTGTGCTGTCCCACATCGCCGGGGTCGGCGGCGTGTTCCTCAACGCGCGCTTCGGGCAGCCCTCCCGCACCAACACGCAGCATGAGGATCACCTCTACCCGGAGAATGCCTTCCCCTTCTCGGCGGCGGCGCAGCACGACCCGGTCACCGGCGAGAGCGGCGCCCTCCTGCGCGGCGACGGCTTCGATCCGCTGCTGATCGAGACCAACACGAGCACGGAATACTGGCAGAAGGGCGCGTCGCTGCTGACCACCGATCCGCTCGGCCGACACGACGTCGCCCTGCCGGACACGGCGCGCGCCTTCCTGATCGCGAGCGGCTTCCATTACGGGCGTGCGGGGCTGTCGTCCGACAAGGGGCCGTGTGCCTACCGGCGCAACACCCTCAATCCGGGGCCGGCCCTGCGCGCGCTCCTCGTCGCCCTGGAAGATTGGGTGAGGGACGGACGCGCCCCGCCGGACAGCCGGGTGCCCCGTCTCGCCGACGGCACCCTCGTCGAGGCCGTCGATACCGGCTTCCCCTACATCCCGGGGATCGCCGCGGCGCCCGCTCCCAACGCGATCGCCCGGTTCGCGACCTACGTCGATCCCCATCCCGAGGGCGGCAGGCAGTACCGGCCGCTGGTCCCGAAGGTGGACGCGGATGGGAACGATCTCGCCGGCATCCGCCTGCCGGACGTCGCGGCGCCCAGCGCCACACGCACCGGTTGGAACCTCTATGCCGACCCTTTCCCGGCGGGCGAGCTGTGCGACCGGGAGGGCAGCCTGATCCCCTTCGCCGCGACGAAGGCCGACCGCGAAGCCAGGGGCGATCCACGCCCCTCACTCGCGGAGCGCTACCCCGCCCAGGCGGATCATGTCGCGGCGGTCTCGCTGGCCGTCGACCGCCTCGTGGCGGAGCGGTTGCTGTTGCCGGAGGATGGAGACCAGTTGGTCGCCGCCGCCCGTCCCGCATCCGCTCCCTGACGGAGGGGGCCTGCGCCCCCGTCAGGCGGCGACCGGGCGGCGGGACGGCGTGGCCGGACTCCGCATCGGCCGTTCTCCCATCAGGCGAAGCCGTAGGGCGTGGGCGGGTTGTCGATGGGGATCCCGTCCCGCACCGCCTTCGCCGCCGGCCCACTCGAACAGCATCGCGTCCTCGGGCCCATGCGTCTCGGTGGCGTGCGGCCAGTCGCTGCCCCGGACGAGGCGTTCGAGGGCGAGCCGCACGCAGGCCTGGGCGGTGCGCCTCGCGTCCGGGTATCCGGGCGGGCGGGCCTCGGGTGTTCGAGCGGGCGCCCGCGAGCCCCGCCCGGGCAGGGCGGCCGGTTCAGGAGCGCCGCGTTCCCCCGGATCGAGGATGCGCGCGCCGGTCGGGATGCGGGGAAACCATGCTGTAAGCAGATGTCATAGTCTGGTAGTCGTCGGACATGGCCGGACGAAAAACCATCACCATCTCGGTGACACCTGAGCAGCACGCGTTTCTGGGCGAGCGCGTCCATTCCGGGCAATACGGCAGCGTCAGCGAGGTCGTCCGGGCCGCCCTGAGAATGCTCGAACGGAGCGAACCGGACTTCGTGCTGAAGGAACAGGCGCGCCTCGCCGTAGGGCGCAAGATCCGCTGATCGCATGGCACACGGACACGAAGCCGATGGCGCGCGGGACGTCGACGGCGACGCATCCCACCAGCCCGCGCACGCGCGCATCGAGAGCGCCCAGGCGGCAACCCGGGCGAGCCAGGCGCGGCTATCCCTTGCCGTCGACATCGCAAGGCTCGGCATCTTCGAGTGGGACACCGTCACCGGCGCAGTCGAGATGGACGCCCGGAGCCGCGAGATCTTCGGGCTCGCCCCGGCCGGGCCGGTCCATCAGGACGAGGTGTTCGCACGGCTGGAGAAGATCGACGTGGAGCGGGCCTACGCGTTGACCGAGGCGGCCCGTGCGAATGGTGCCGAGGTCGTGGCCGACTATCGGGTCACGCGCCCGGACGGCACGACCCGGACGATCCGCAGCTCCAACAAGCCGGTGCAGGACGGCGGCCACCTCCGGATGGTCGGCGTCTTCCACGATGTCACCGAACTCAGGCAGGCCGAGGCCGACCTGCGCGCCGTGAACGCCGACCTCGAACGCCGGGTCATCGAGCGCACGCAGGCCCGGGGCCGGACCTGGGCCCTCTCTCCCGACCTCATGGGGGCGCTGAACGAGCGCGGATACTTCGAGACCTCGAACCCGGCTTGGGACACCCTGCTCGGGTGGTCGGAGGCCGAGGTGACCCGTACGCCGATCTGGGATCTCCTGCATCCCGACGACCTCGAACGCACCCGAACCAATTTCCGGGAGGTCATGCGGGAACAGCGGCTCGCCAGGGAGGCGAACCGCTACCGGTGCAAGGACGGATCCTATCGCTGGATCTCGTGGATCGGCGTGCCGGAGGGCGGCCTCGTCTACTGCACGGGGCGCGACATCACGCTCGAAAAGCAGCGGGAGGCCGAACTCGTCTCCAGGACGGCGGAGCGCAACCTGCTCGCGGGCATCGTCGAGAGCACCGACGTCATGATGATGGCCTGCGATCCGGATTACGGCATCCTCGCCCTCAACAGGGCCAACGCCGACGAGTTCGAGCGCGTCTACGGCATCCGGCCGAAGGTCGGCGACAACATGCTGGCGCTGCTGGCCGATCAGCCGGAGCACCTCGACCAGGTCAGGCGCGGCTGGGCGCGCGGCCTCGCCGGGGAAGAGATCACCTTCGTCCAGGACTTCGGCGACCCGAACCGCGAGCGCCCGTGCTACGAGGTCAGCTTCCGCACGTTGCGAGACACGAACGGCGAGCGCATCGGCTGCTACCAGTTCGTGACGGACGTCACCGAGCGGCTGCGCGAGCAATCCATGCTGGCCAAGACGCAGGAACACCTCCGGCAGTCCCAGAAGATGGAGGCCGTCGGCCAACTCACCGGGGGCGTCGCGCACGACTTCAACAACCTGCTGACCGTGATCAAGTCGTCCACGGACCTGCTGAAGCGGCCGAATCTCCCCGAGGAGCGCCGCGCGCGATACATCGGGGCGATTTCGGACACCGTCGCCCGGGCCGCGAAGCTCACGGGGCAGCTCCTCGCCTTTGCCCGTCGCCAAGCGCTCAAGCCGGAGGTGTTCGACGTCGGCCAGAGCGTCAAGGCCATCGCCGAGATGTTGGGGACGCTGATGGGCGCGCGCATCACGATCTCCACGGAGCTTCCCGGCGAGCCGTGCTTCGCCGACGCCGACCCGAGCCAGTTCGACACGGCGCTGGTGAACATGGCGGTCAACGCACGCGACGCGATGGACGGGGAGGGCCGTCTCGTCATCCGCATCCGGTCGGCCGACGCGATGCCGGCCGCCGGGTTGGATCCCCCGGTGCCGGGCCGGTTCGTCGCCGTCTCCGTCTCCGACACCGGGACAGGCATCCCGGCCGGGCGCCTGGACCAGATCTTCGAGCCGTTCTTCACCACCAAAGCGGTGGGCCAGGGCACGGGACTGGGGCTATCGCAGGTGTTCGGCTTCGTGAAACAAACCGGTGGCGAGGTGTTCGTCGCGAGCGAGGTCGGCCACGGCACGACCTTCACCTTGTACCTGCCGAGGGTGGACGGCGAGGCGCGGGTCGCGGACATGGCGGAGCCCGAGCCGCTGATCGACGGCCACGGCACCCGCGTGCTCGTCGTCGAGGACAACGTCGCGGTCGGGGCCTTCGCCACCCAGACCCTGGCGGAGCTGGGGTACATCACGGTGTGGGCCTCGGACGCGCAGCAGGCCCTGGCCGAGCTCGGGCAGGACGCCGACAGGTTCGACGTGGTGTTCTCGGACGTGGTCATGCCCGGCATGGACGGCATCGACCTCGCCCGCGAGATCCACCGACGGCACGGTGACCTGCCGGTGTTGTTGGCCTCCGGTTACAGCCACGTGCTCGCCGACAAGGGCACGAAGGGGTTCGAGCTTCTCCACAAGCCATACTCGGTGGAGGCGCTCTCACGCGCCCTCCGGAAGGTCGTGGCCCGGCGGCGCAGGAAACGGAGGCCGTCTCTGTCGGAAGCCTCCCGCGGGCGGCCTCCGCACTAGGGTGTGGTGAGGATCCAACGTTCGGGTGTTCCGACCATGGTGGGGATGTGGGTCATGGCTTCTCTTCGGGAGAGCAGCCTCGTCCCACCTGCCGGACCCAGATCCCTCACGGGCGAGCCATGGGCCCGTCTCGCCCCGCCGATGCCCGGTGGCTGCAAGGCCAAACGAGGCCGTGATGACGGGCGTGTCTTCCCGAACAGTCCGCGCAGACGACCGGTATGCGCGCGCGATGGTCGTGATCGCGTGCGATGAAGCGCGGACTCCGTAGCAAGTGCCGAATGGCTGTCCGGGCATCCGGCCAAAAGCAGACGGGCCCCCCCGACCCGATGCCGTCGCCGGACGGTCGTCGCGAATACCGCGAACGCGGACGCCCGCGGCCCCCAGGGTTCTCGCCCGCCTAAATCAGGACATATCCCGCACCGGATCGCCCGATCCTGCCGCGGGCGGCGAGGTGCATCCCGGTCACGCTCAAATCCTCCGTCGCGGCACGATCGAGGATGCGCCGTCGCGTGGCGATCGCCTCTGCGGGGTCGGTGTCCCAGATCACCGTCCAGTCCGGGTGCGGCAGCTGCAGGAGCCGCGAGTGGATGATGTCGCCCCAGATCAGCAGCCGTTCGGGGCCGTCCGCGATCAGCACGCCCATGTGTCCGGGCGTATGGCCGGGCAGCGGCAGCGCGTGGACACCCGGCGCGAGCTCCGCTTCGCCGGAGACACGCCGGATTCGATCCGGATAGGCTGCCAGCACCGCCTGCGCCGTCTCGAACATCGGGCTCAACGCGGCCGGAGCCGAGGCCCGGGCACCCGCATCCGACCAGTAGGCCACCTCACGCTCTTGGAGCACGAGTTCCGCGTTCGCGAACCGCGCGAGGCGGCGCGGCGTCAGGAGGCCGCCGGCATGGTCGGCGTGGAGATGGCTCAGCCAAACGGTCTCGACCTGATCCGGCCTCACACCTTCCGCCGCCAGGGCGGCGGTCACGCGGTCGAACCCCGGTCCGAGGACGGTCCCGCAGCCCGCATCGAGCAGCCAGTGCCGACCTCCGCGCCGGATCAGGAACGCGTTGACCGGCTCCGGCGACGGACCTGTCGCGGGGAAACCGGCCCCCTTCAGCAACGCCTGCCCGGCTTGGCCTTCGGCGGCCGGGATCATGCTCGGCTCCAGGGGGAAGAGCCCGTCGCGCAACGGCGTCACCGTGAACGCACCGACCCGGTAGGGACCGCCCAGGGGCGCGGCCACGGCCGGGACGTGCAGCCCGAGCGGCACCAGGGCGGACGCGGCCAGCAGGTTGCGGCGGGAGAGGTGAAGGGACATGGCCGGCTCCGGGAGAACGAGACGGCGCCATCCTCCAGATCGTGCCGGGATCGGGCCAGGGACGTCCTCCCGCAAAGGCCCGGGCATTCTTCCCGACCTCGCACGGTGCGGCTTGCGCGCCGGAACGTTCCCGAGGCCAAGTCAGAGCCTCGCTTGGCGCCCGACCGTGTGATCCATGAGCCTGCCCGCGCATCTCGGCCTACGCCTCCTCGCGGTCGCCATGCTGTGCTTGGCGGGAGCGGTCGCATGGACCGCTTGGGAGGCCCATGCGAGCCTTCGCTGGGAGGCTGCGACCTCGGGGGACCGGATCGCCGCGCAGCTTGCGCGCCAGCCGGGCCTCGGCAGCGCCGGGCCGGCCGCGATGCCCGCGACCGCGCCGCAGGCCGCGCCGGCGATCCTCACGCTCCTGCCGGGAATCTGCGCCGACATTCACCTCGGCGCGGAATTGCCCCGCCGCTTCTGCGGCGACTGGGACGGGCTCGATGCCGCCCCCGCCTGGTTTCGCAGGGGGCTCGCGTGGGAGGCCAGCGCCGAACCGACCCTCCGGGCGGTCGTGTACCGCGGGCGCACCATCGGCAGCGTCACGGCCTGGCCCGACCCGTTGGCTGCCGCGGCCCGTGTCTGGCGGCGGGTGAGGCTCGCGGGCGGCCTTGCCCTCGGCTTGGCGGCGGCGACGGGGCTTCTCACCTGGCTCGCCGTCACGCGCCTCGTCGCGCCCGCCGGGCGGATCGTGCAGGGGCTGGAAAACCTCGACATGGCCGGCATCCGATCGCCGCTGCCCCGCTTCGCCGCCGCCGAGTTCGACCGGATCGCCCTCGCCTGCAACGCCCTCGCCGACCGGCTGGCCCGCACCGAGGCCGAGCGCGCCGACCTGATGCAGCGGCTCGTCACGGTTCAGGAGGAGGAGCGGCAGGCCCTCGCCCGCGACCTGCACGATGCCTTCGGCCAGTGCCTCGCCGCCGCCGGTGCGCGCGCCGCCGCGATCGACCTGGCCGCGCCCCCGGAGCGCGAGGATCTCCGCGAGGACGCCCGCGGCATCGAGACGATCATCGCCACCATGCGGGAGAGCCTGCGCGGGGCGCTGGCCCGCCTCGAACTGCCCGATCTCGCCGAAGCCGGGTTGGAGGCGGCCCTCCGTGGCCTCGTCGCAGACTGGCGGGGGCAGCTCAGGTCCGGCCCGGTCCTCCATCTCGATGTGGAGGGCGACCTCACCGGCATCCCCGCGAACGTGTCGGCAAGCCTCTACCGGATCGCGCAGGAACTGCTGACGAATGCCCTCCGCCACGGCAGGCCGAGCCGGGTCTTCCTGCGGCTCGACCGGACGGCGACAGGGGCGCGGACGGTGACGCTCATGCTGGACGACGATGGCGGGGGCGATGTGCCCCGAACGGCGTCCCACGCGGGCCGCGGGCTCGTCGGCATCCGGGCGCGCCTCGCCGCCCTCGGCGGAAGCCTCTCGCTCACCGGCACGGGCAGCGGCATCCGGGCCTGCGCGTCCGTGCCGACCATTGGCTGAGACCGCGTCGTGGCCCCGTCCATCCTCCTCGTCGATGACCATCCTGTCGTGCGGGAGGGCTATCGCCGCCTGATCGAGCGCCAGCCGGGCCTGATCGTGGTCGCGGAGGCCGAAACCGCGGCGGCGGCCTATCGCCACTACAAGGCTCACGCGCCGGATCTCGTGATCCTCGACCTGTCGCTGCCCGGGCCGAGCGGCATCGAGGCCATCCGTCACATCCGCCAATGGGACGGGGCCGCCCGCATCCTCGTGTTCAGCATGCGCACGGGGGCGGCGGTCGCGCGCCAAGCCTTCGCCGCGGGGGCGAGCGGATACGTGAGCAAGGCGAGCCCTCCCCGCGAGCTGCTGGCGGCGGTGGCCGCCGTGCTGCGTGGCGAACGGGCCATGAGCGCCGACATCGCGGGTGCGATCGCCCAGGACGAGGTGGCGGGTGGGCGCACGGCGCTGGACGAACTGAGCCCGCGGGAACTCGAAATCCTGAGCCTCACCGCCGGGGGGATGACCGCCCAGGCCATCGCCGAGGCGCTGTGCCTGAGCCTGAAGACGGTGCACAACAACCTCTCGGGGATCCGTGCCACGCTCGGCGCGCGCACCGACGCGCACCTCGTGTGGATCGCGATCGGGGCGGGGCTCGTGTCGCCCTCCGGGGAGCTGCCTTTCCCGAAGCCGTAGTATTTCGTCCGCTCCCCCGAAGTCTCGACCACAGGTGGACCAGCCGGAAATCTGCCCCGGTCGCCGTTCCGGCAGGCTGTGCAGTATTCCGTCGATGAGCTGCGGGCGAACGACCTCGTCCGCCTCGAACCGAAATCGACCGTTCGGGACCTGTCGGGGGCTCCGCCTCGTCGCCGACCTCGGTCCGACCAGCGCCCGCCGGCAGGCGCTCCGCGCCGCCCACCTCGTCGTTCCCACTCCGGTGGGCGCGCAGGCCTGCGCGGCAGTCGCCGACCGGAAAGCTGCCTGGGCGAAGGGGATCCACGCGCGACCTCGACGGACGCCGCCAGGTGCTCCAGACCATGCTGGCGCAATTGCCGGACGCGTCCGCGGATGATGAGGCGTGAGCGGCCCTCAGCCGCGACCCCGGGGGTTGCTTTTCGCGCTCAAAAATACAACTTACGGTGGAAACATGTGTCCCGATCCGCTGCGGTCATCCGGTTCCCATCACGAGATCCTTCTCGGTCGAGCGATCATTCGCTGGAGAAACAATGCGCTTCGGGCCTATCGGGACACTGGTTGCGAGTTCGGCATCGATATCTGCGTCTTTACCTCCCGGCGCTGAGGTCGAATGCTGGCGATCCGGCGTCCACACCTCCGATCGGTGCACTGAATCGGCCAAGGCCGGCCTGCGCAACCAGGTATCCGGCGCAGGATGCGTCGATGTCGGCATCGGTCCGGGGCCGAACGCATGAGGGCCCTCCTGCCTCATTCGGCGGCGGTGGCCTTCATGGTCCGGCCGCCTACACGCAGGCCCGAGGCCTCATCGCCCGCACAGGCGCGCGACGCGCTCGACTGCGGCGAGGTTCCCCGCCTGTCCCATCAGTTCCTCCGTCGCGGCTGCACAGGTGTGGAATGAAGAACACGCTGAGCCCACAACTCTTGAGCGACATGTCGCTCATAGTGAAGCTTTCGCAGCGCCAGAGCTTCAGCTTGGCTGCGAAGGATCTCGGGATCGCGACATCCTCCTTCTCCCGGCGGGTCGCGGCCTTTGAGGAGGCGTTGGGCACCCGGCTCATCGACCGGACGACCAGGCGCCTGGCCTTCACCGCCCAGGGAGCTGCCTATGTCCGCGAGGCGAGCCGGATCGTCGAGGAAGCCGAACAAGTCTTTCTGGATTTCCAGGCCGATATCAAATCGGTCTCCGGCGAAATCCGCATCGCGCTTCCCCAGATCGGCACGGTGATCCACCATTTCTCCGCGCTCGTCACGCAGTTCGCCGAGCATCACCCCGACATCCACTTCCACATCGAGTCGCTGGCCTCGCCGGTCGAGGCACTCGCACAGGACTGCGAGATCGCGATCGTTGCGGGGATCCCCAAGGAGTCCTCGATGATCGTGCGCAAGCTCGGTGACATCGAAATGGGAACCTACGCATCACGGTCCTATCTCGAGCGACACGGGCATCCGAACCGGCCGCGGGACCTGCAGAACTTCAACTTGCTCGCCGTCGAGAATTATCGACAGGCCTGGCGATTCTCCCGCGGCGATGAATCGGAAGACATCGCGCTGAACGATGCGATGACATGCAATTGCTTCACCGTCGCTGAGGATATGGTAGGCGCTGGCAATTGCATCTCGCTTCTGCCGACGATTGCCGACACCTTCAGATCCGAGGCGAGGCGGGATCTTGAACGCCTGCTTCCTGAATGGAGCTCGGAATCGATCCCGCTTTATCTGACCACGTCGTCGCGTCTCATCTCGGCGCGGGCAAATCTCCTTCTCGTGTTTGCGATGGAGTTCGCGCGGCGGTCTCCCTTCGGGACCGCGGGGGCGCGGCCCTATCCGATGGGATGGGTTGCCGTTGAGGGCGCGAAAAGGCGGGCGTAAGGCCGCCGCTGTGGTCTGCTGCCGACGCCTGGGAACGTCACCGCCATGACGACCGCCCCGGCGGTGGCGACTGCGGCGCGGGCCGGAGGAGGCGCCTCGCCGTCGAGAGGACCGACAATCCCGATTGGGGTGTGCCCTGATCCGACTTTCCCCAATGGATGCGGGCAGAGCGGGAAGCGCCTGACACCGAGTGAACGACCTGCAGGGAGTGACCTGCACGGCTGGCACGTCGCGTGGAACGCTTCATCCCCTGCGGCCGGCGCCACCGCTCGTCGCGCGGTCGGGCCCCCTTAGAGCGTTTTCTGGAAAACCAAGATCGTGAAGCGCGACGCGCGCTCCCCCCACCCCTCCCCACAAGGGGGAGGGGACCCGCACGAAGCCGCGGGAACACTTGATCCAAGGTTCGCGGAAAACGCTCGAGACCGCCGCGGTGACGTTCGACCTCCCCTGCGGCACGCCATCCCACACACACCGCCAAGATCATCGTCGGCTCCCAAAACGTGACGATTGCTAAAAATTCGTAAATATCCCGATTTGTAATTGATAATTCGGCCGCATCGAAATGCTTGTCTGAGACACATCTCAATTCGATTTTGGAAAAGTCATTTCCAGAATGAGATCTATTCAGCCAGATCTCGATCCCGCATCCTCCTCGGCATGGACGGCGACGTGATGGGACGTCGCGAGACCCGTCCCAAGTCATACCATCCGCTCGCGTCGTGACTTCAGGCAACGGGACAGGTCTTGGCTGACCTGTTCGTAGAGTTGCCGGGATTGGGAGGAATCATGCCTGTAACCCAGAACTTCGACAGCTCTTTCGGCGCGTCGGGCAATCCGCTCATCATCGACGGCTACGTCTACGCTCACAAGGCGGACCCCTCGACCCCTGTCGGGAACATCAGCATCGAACGCGGGCTGCTGTCGACGGATGCATCGCTCAATCCCGGCGTCGCCCCTGGCTATCTCTCGATATCCCAGGTGTCCGGCGGCAACTTCACGCTGAACTCCCTGTCGATCTCCCGCGACATCGCCCTGGGTTCGACGACCTTCATCGTCGGTTACGTCAACAACGTCCAAGTCGCCGTTCGCGACATCACGAACCTCGTCGCACTCGGAGAGCAGGATATCTCGCTATCCGGCACGCAGTGGCAGAACCTCACCGAAGTCAGGATCTTCAACGCGGGCAGCCTGCTCGACGTGAACATCAACACCGGATTCTCGATCGACAACGTCGCGACGACGGACATCACCGTTCCCGTGGCACCCACCCTGTCGGCAGGAGCGGGCGCGACCCTCGACAACACTCCGACCCTCACGGGGACCGCTGAAGCGGGGTCCACCGTCACGATCTATAGCGGCGCCACCGTCATCGGTACGACGACGGCGACGGCGAACGGCACCTTCTCCTTCACGCCGGGCACGGCGTTGTCGGACGGCAGCTACGGCTTCACGGCGAGGGCCACCGATGCCTTCGGGAACCAGTCCGCGGTGTCCGCGGGCGTCAGCCTGACCATCGACACACTCGCGCCGACCGCGCCCGTCATCGCGCCGTTCAGCGGCCCGACCAACGTCACGAGGCCGACCATCACCGGCACGGCCGAGGCTGGCGCCGTCATCACCATCTCCGATAACGGCACACCGATCGGCACCACGGTGGCCGGCACCAACGGCAGCTTCAGCTTCACGCCGGCCACGGCCCTCACATCGGGTGCGAACCTCCTTACCGCGACCGCCAGCGACGCGGCCGGCAACGTCTCCGGCCTCTCCACCGGGGTGAGCCTCGTCATCGATACGGTGGTGCCGGTCACCCCGTCCCTGGCGGCGGTCGCCGGCCCGCTCAACACGGTCACACCGACCCTCGCCGGGACGGCGGAAGCCGGTACCACCGTCACCTTCTTCGACAACGGCACCGTGATCGGCACGACCGTCGCCGGCATCGGCGGGACCTTCAGCTTCACGCCGGCCGCCGCCCTGGTCCAAGGCACCAACCTCATCACCGCGACCGCCCGCGATGCGGCCGGGAATGTCTCTGCCGTGTCCGCGGGCGTCAGCCTGATCATCGACACGCAGGCGCCCAACGTCCCCGTCATCGCCCCCGTCGGCGGCTCGCCCCACGAGACCCGTCCGACCATCACCGGCTCGGCCGAGGCCGGCGCCACCGTCACCCTCTTCGACAACGGCACCGTGATCGGCACCACCGTCGCCAGCGTCGGCGGGACCTTCAGCTTCACGCCCACGGCGGCCCTGAGCCAGGGCATCAACCTCATCACCGCCACTGCTCAGGACGCGGCCGGCAACATCTCCACCCCCTCCACCGGGGTCAGCCTGGCCATCGACACGGTGGCGCCGAACGCACCCGTCATCGGCCCGTTCAGCGGCCCGATCAACGTCGCCCGGCCGACCATCACCGGGACGGCGGAGGCCGGCGCGCTCGTGACGATCTCCGACAACAACGTCTCGCTCGGCACCGCCGTGGCCGCCGGCAACGGCACATTCAGCTTCACGCCGGGCGCAGACCTCGGCCAGGGTCTCAACCTCCTCACGGCGACCGCCCGGGATGCGGCCGGCAATCTCTCCCCCGCCTCCACCGGCGTCGGCCTGACCGTGGATACGGTGGCGCCGGGCGCCCCCTCCCTGACGCCCTTCGTCGGCCCGATCAACACCGCCACGCCGACCCTCACCGGTACCGCGGAGGCCGGCGCGTCCGTCACGATCCTGAGCGGCGCGACGGTCCTCGGCACCGCCGTCGCCGACGCCAACGGAAACTTCAGCGTCACCCCGACCTCCGCCCTGAACCAGGGGCTCACCCTGCTCACCGCCACCGCGCGGGATGCGGCCGGAAACCTCTCCACCTCCTCCGCGGGCATCGGCGTGACCGTCGATACGGTGGCGCCGAACGCGCCCACCCTCCTGCCCTTCACCGGGCCGGCCAACACCACCACGCCGACGCTCACCGGCACGGCCGAAGCCGGCGCGACCGTCACGATTTCCGACAACGGCACCGCCCTCGGCATCGCCACGGCCGACACCAACGGCGCCTTCAGCTTCACGCCAGTCACGCAGCTCGCCCAAGGGGCCAACTTCCTCACCGCGACGGCGCGGGACGCGGCCGGCAACCTCTCCGGGGCCTCCGCCGGCATCAGCCTCACCATCGACACCGTGGCGCCGACCGCCCCGACCCTCGCGGCCTTCGCCGCGCCGACCAACGACGCCACGCCGACCATCACCGGCACCGCGGAGGCGGGCACGACGGTCACGATCTCGAACGGCAATACCGTGCTTGGCACGACCGTCGCCACCGCCGGCAACGTCTTCAGCTTCACCCCCGCCACCGTGCTTGCCGACGGCGGCTACGTCCTCACCGCGACGGCACGGGATGCGGCCGGGAACCTCTCCGAGGTCTCCACCGGCGTGAGCCTGACCATCGACACGGTGGCCCCGGCCACCCCCGTCCTCGCGGCCTTCGCCGCCTCAACCCACGAAACCACGCCGACCTTCACCGGCACGGCGGAGGCCGGCGCGATCGTCACGCTCCTCGACGGGACGGCGGCGATCGGGACGGCCGTCGCCGCCGCGGATGGCCACTTCGTCGTCACGGCGACCACCGCCCTCGTGGAGGGGACCGCCTCGATCGGGGTGACGGCACGGGATGCGGCCGGCAACGTGTCGGTCGGGCCGGTCAGCCCGCTCCTCGTCGACCTGACCGCGCCGAGCGCCCCCACGATAACCCCCTTCGCCCTTCCGACCGGCGACGCCACGCCGACCATCACCGGCACGGCGGAGGCCGGGGCGTCCGTCACCGTCCTCAGCGGCACGACGGTGCTCGGCACCACCACCGCCGACACCAACGGCGCCTTCAGCCTCACGCCGCGCGTGCCCCTGCCCGACGGGCTGACGACCCTGACCGCCATCGCCCAGGACGCGGCCGGGAACGTCTCGGCCGCGTCGGCCCCCACCGCGCTCACCGTCAACACCGCCGTGACCGGTGCCCCCACGGTCACCTTCCTTCCGCCGACCAACGACAGCACGCCGATCATCGTCGGCACGGCCACGGCCGGTGATCTCATCACGATCACCACGAGCACCGGCACACCGCTCGGCACCGGCACCGCAGATGCCGACGGTCACTTCAGCGTCGAGCTGACCACGCAGCTCAGCGAGGGCAGCAACGCCCTCCTCGTCACCGCGACGGGCCCGGGCGGAACGGGAACGACTTCTCCGGCGGCACCGCTGGAGGTGTTGCTGGACACGACCGTGCCGGTCGCCCCCACGATCGCGACCTTCCCGGCCTCGACCAACGACACGACGCCGACCGTCACCGGCACGGCCGAGGCCGGCGCCACCGTCACGGTCCTCAACGGCGCCACGGTGATCGGCACCGCCGTCGCCGTGGCCAACGGTAGCTTCAGCATCACGCCGACTACCCCCCTGACCCAGGGCAACGTCGTCCTCACGGTGATCGCGACGGACGTGGCGGGCAATGCCTCCCCCGCCGCCAGCGTGAACGTGACCATCGACACGAGCGCACCGGGCGTTCCCACGATCACGCCGTTCGGCGCTCCCATCAACGACACGACGCCGACCGTCACCGGCACGGCCGAGGCCGGCGCCACCGTCACCATCCTCAACGGCACGTCGGTGCTCGGCACCACCGTCGCCGGCACGGATGGGCACTACAGCTTCACCCCGTCCGCCGGCCTGGCCCCGGGTGACATCACCCTCACGGCGACCGCCACGGACGCGGCCGGCAACGTCTCCCTGGCGGCCGGCACGAATCTGACCATCGATACGGCGGCCCCGGGCGCCCCGTCCCTCACAGCGCCGGGCCTCACGACCAACGACACCACGCCGACCCTCACCGGCACGGCCGAGGCCGGTGCCACCGTCACCGTCTTCAACGGTGCGACGGCGATCGGCACCGCGGTCGCCGGCACGGACGGGACCTTCACCTTCACCCCGACCGGTGCTCTCGCCCAGGGCGTCAACCTGCTTACGGCGACCGCCACGGACGTCGCCGGCAACACCTCCGCCGCCTCGGCCGGGGTGAACCTGACCGTCGACACGCACGCACCGCCCATGCCGAGCCTCGACACCGTCGGCGGCCCGATCAAGACCACCATGCCGACCCTCACCGGCACGGCCGAGGCCGGCGCGACCGTCACCATCTTCGACGGCACGACGGCGATCGGCACGACAGTGGCCGGAACCGACGGCACCTTCAGCTTCACCCCGACCACGGCGCTGGGGGAAGGCGCCAACACCCTCACGGTGACGGCCACCGATGCGGCCGGCAACGTTTCCGCCGCCTCCACCGGGGTGAACCTGACCATCGACACGCTCGCACCGAACGTGCCGACCCTCGCCGTCCAGAACGGGCCGATCAACACCACCACGCCGACCCTCACCGGTACGGCCGAGGCCGGCACGACCGTCACCGTCTACGACAACGGCGCCGCCATCGGCACCGCCGTCGTCGGCATCAACGGCACCTTCACCCTCACCCCGACCACAGGGCTGATGGAGGGCGCCAACTCGCTCACGGCGACCGCCACGGATACGGCCGGCAACGTCTCCGCCGCCTCCGCCGGGGTGAACCTGACCGTCGACACGGTGGCCCCCGGCACACCCTCCCTCACGGGCCTGCCGGTCGCGACCAACGACACCACGCCGGTCATCAGCGGGACGGCGGAAGCCGGCACGACGGTGACCATCTTCGACAACGGTGCCGTGATCGGCACCGCCGTGGCGGGAGCCGGCAACAGCTTCAGCGTCACCCCGACCACGGCACTGAGGGAGGGCGCCAACACCCTCACGGTGACCGCCACCGATGCGGCCGGCAACACCTCCGCCGCCTCCGCCGGGGTGAACCTGACCGTCGATACGGTGGCCCCCGTCGGATTGTCCATCACGACCCTGCCCGGCACGACGAACGATGCGACGCCGGTCATCACGGGCACGGCGGAAGCGGGCACCACGGTGACCGTCTCGAACGGCACGACGGTGCTCGGTACCGCCGTCGCCGGAGCGAACGGGACGTATAGCCTCGTTCCCACCACGGCGCTGGGGGAGGGCGCCAACACCCTCACGGCGACGGCCACCGATGCGGCCGGCAACGTCTCTCAGGCCTCGGTCCCCGCGACTCTCGTCATCGACACCACGCCGCCGGCGGCTGGAACGCTGGCGCTCAGCGACCTCATCGACACCGGACCATCCCACACGGACCATATCACCAGCGCCACCAGCTTCGGGTTGGCGCTGGCGGGCCAGGAACAGGGCTCGACAGTCGCCTACCAGGTCAGCACGGATGGCGGCGCCACCTACACCGGCACGACGGTGGCCCAAACGAACCTCGCAGACGGACACTACCTGTTCCATGCGGTGGTCACGGACGGCGCCGGCAACAGTGCCACCACGGAGGCCGTCGCGCTGACGGTGGACACCAAGGCGCCTCAGCTCACGGCACTGCACCAGAGCTTCACCCACGTGAACGGGCAGGACTCCGTGACTTTCGCCGGCCATGTCGGGGTGGAAGCCGGCACGACGGTCCATGTGTTCGACGGCACCAGGGATCTGGGGGCCGTGGCGGTGGATGGCCAAGGCAATTGGGCGTATTCCGGCGCCCTCGGGGCCGGAAGTCACAGCCTGCATGCCGAAGCGATCGACCTTGCGGGGAACGCCACCGTCCCGCAGGCCCTGCCGACCGTGAACGGCGATACCGCGACGTTCGGCTTCCGGCTGGTCGATGCCGGCATCGAGGATCGGGGCGGGATCGCCCAGATTTTCGGGCCCGACGGCTCCAGCACCACCGTCACCGGCCTCCACACGTTCGTGTTCAGCGACGGAGTGGTCAATGAGAACGACGGGTCACCGCTCGTCGACGATCTCTTCTACTACGCCAACAACCACGACGTCTGGCAGGCCGGTGTCGATGCAGATACCCACTACGCCACCTTCGGCTGGCACGAGGGCCGCGACCCGAACGCCTCCTTCTCGACCCTTGGGTATCTCGCCGCCAACCGGGACGTGGCCGAAGCGGGGGTGAACCCGCTGACCCACTACGACACGTATGGCTGGAAGGAGGGCCGTGACCCTTCGGCCCACTTCGACAACGAGCTGTACCTCGCCCGCAATCCGGACGTGAAGGCGGCGGGGGTCGATCCGCTGGCCCATTACATCTCCTTCGGCCAGGCCGAAGGACGGGAGGCCTACGCTGCCGTCGGAAGAGCCACCGACCTCAACACGCATTCCGGCTTCGACGCCGAGTTCTACCTTCTGTCGAATACGGACGTGGCCAAGGCTGCGCTCTCGGCCGGTGGCGACAGCTTTGCCTTCGCCTACCAGCACTACGAGACCTACGGCTGGCACGAGGGGCGCAACCCGAACGCGGTCTTCGACACGAAGGGCTATCTCGCGGCCTATACCGATGTGAAGGCGGCGAATTTCGATCCGCTCCTCCACTACGACACGTATGGCTGGAAGGAAGGCCGCGACCCTTCGGCCGGATTCGACACCAAGACCTACGAGGCGACCTACACCGATGTGAAGGCCGCCGGCATCGACCCGATGGAGCATTACCTCCAGTTCGGTGCCCAGGAAGGGCGTAGCACGTTCGGCAACGGAACGTTCGGGTAGGCGCCGCCGATCACGCCCACTCACGACAATCGCGTTCGTCCGGGGCTGCCTGCAGGGCATGTCAGGCAGCCCCGGGCCCGGGAAGACCGAGACAAACCGGACCTTGGCGGAGTGCTCCTTTGCTCAGACCTGTGAAATCCGAGCTGATCTCGGCGCTCTCCGCATGCCGCACGGTGTTGATCGGCGTCGCGGTGATGAGCGGGCTGGTCAACATCCTGTACCTGACCGGCTCGTTCTTCATGCTGGAGGTCTACGACCGCGTGATCCCGAGCCGGTCGGTGCCGACCCTGATAGGCCTCGGTGCCCTGGCCCTGGTGCTGTTCGCCTTCCAGGGCGTGCTGGAGATGATCCGGACGCGGGTCCTGGCGCGGGTAGGGGCCGCCCTCGACGAGGCCCTGAGCGGCAGGGTGTTCGATATCGTGGTGCGCGCGCCGTTGAGCGGCGCGCTGCCGGGTGACGGGCTTTTGCCCCTGCGCGACCTCGATCAGCTGCGCGGATTCCTCTCCGGCAGCGGCCCCTCGGCGATGTTCGACCTGCCGTGGATGCCCTTCTACGTGCTGATCTGCTTCCTGTTTCATCCGCTGATCGGCTGCGCAGCCATCGCCGGCACGCTGGTCCTCGTGACGGTGACGCTGTTCACTGACCGGGCCACGCGCACCCCGTCGCAGGCCACGACCGGACACGGACAGCGCCGCAACGCCCTGGCCGATGCCGGTCGCCGCAACGCCGAAGTCCTCGCCGCGATGGGCATGCAGGACCGCTTGGCGGACCGCTGGGGCTCGGCCAACCGCGACTACATGGTCGCCCAGCAGCGCGTCGCCGACATCGCCGGCAGTTTCGGGGCCGGCTCGAAGGTGTTCAGGATGGCGCTGCAGTCGGGCGTCCTGGCGCTCGGGGCTTGGCTCGTCATCAACAATCAGGCGAGTGCGGGCATCATCATCGCGTCCTCGATCCTGGTCTCCCGGGCGCTGGCACCGGCCGAACTCGCCATCGCCAACTGGAAGGGCTTCGTCGCGGCGCGGCAGAGCTGGCACCGGCTGTCGGACCTGTTCGCCAAACTGCCGGAGCCGAGCCCGTCGCTGGTTCTGCCGGCACCCACGCGCACGCTCTCGGCCGAGGGCCTCAGCGTGGCGCCGCCGGGCACGCCGCGCTTGGTGGTGCAGGAGGCGAGCTTCGCCATCCGGGCCGGCCAGGGTGTCGGCATCATCGGGCCGTCGGCCTCCGGCAAGTCCTCGTTGGCCCGCGCCCTGGTCGGCGTCTGGCCGGTGCTGCGGGGCAAGGTCCGGATCGACGGTGCCGCGCTCGACCAGTGGCTCAAGACCGCGCTCGGCCTCCACATCGGCTACCTGCCGCAGGAGGTCGAGCTCTTCGCCGGGACGATCGCCGAGAACATCGGGCGCTTCGAGCCGAAAGCCCCCTTCGAGATGGTGATCGCGGCCGCCCGGGCAGCGGGCGTCCACGAGATGATCCTGCGCCTGAGCGACGGTTACAACACCCGCATCGGCGAGGGCGGCGTCGGGCTGTCCGCCGGCCAGCGCCAGCGCATCGGCCTCGCCCGCGCCCTCTATCGCGATCCCTTCCTCGTGGTGCTCGATGAGCCGAACTCCAACCTCGACGCCGAAGGGGAGGGCGCGCTGACGGCCGCCATCCGCGGGGTCCGGCAGCGGGGCGGCATCTGCGTGGTGGTCGCGCACCGTCCGAGCGCGCTGGCCGCCGTCGACCTCGTGCTGATGATGGCCGATGGCCGCGTCCAGGCCTTCGGACCGAGGGACGAGATCCTCACGCGGGTTCTGCGGCCGACATCCGTGCCGGCGTCCGAGCCCGCCACCGCGCCGGGTGTCAGATCGCGCCCCGGATCCGGCCCGGTCCCCCTCCAGGAGAGTGCCTGATGTCGTCTGCCCTCAGCGCCGGGGCCGGTTCGACCGTCTCCCTCCCGCCGGTCAAGACCGCGCTGGGCTCGATCCGCGACCACCTCGTGGTGGCCACCGCCCTCTCCGCGATCCTCGTCCTGGGCATCGGCGGCTGGGCGACCTACACGATGATCTCCGGCGCGGTGATCGCGCCGGGGCAGCTCGTGGTCGAGTCCGACGTCAAGAAGGTCCAGCATCCGACCGGGGGCGTCGTCGGCGAGTTGCTGGTGCGCGAGGGCTCGCGGGTGAAGGCCGGCGATGTCCTGATCCGCCTCGACGAGACCCAGGCCCGGGCGAACCTCGACATCGTGCTCAAGGCGCTCGATGAACTCGCGGCGCGCCGCGCCCGCGACGAGGCGGAGCGGGACGGCGCCGACGCGGTGAACTTCCCGCCGGACCTCCTGGCCCGAGCCGAAGGGGACAGGGCGGTGGCCCATCTCGTCGATGGCGAGGCCCGGCTGTTCACCTCCCGCGTCGCCGGCCGCGAGGGCCAGAAGGCGCAGCTGCGCGAGCGCGTCACCCAGCTCACCGAGGAGATCGAGGGCCTGACCCAGCAGGCCTCCGCCAAGGAGCGCGAGATCGCCCTGATCGAGAGCGAGTTGAAGGGCGTGCACGGCCTCTTTGCCAAGAACCTCGTGCCGCTCCAACGGGTCACGGCGCTGGAGCGCGACAGCACCCGCCTCCAGGGCGAGCGCGGCCAGCTCATCGCTTCCACCGCCTCGACCCGCGGCAAGATCGCCGAGACCAAGCTGCAGATCCTGCAGATCGACCAGGAGATGCGCAGCGACGTCGGCAAGGATCTCGCCGAGATCCGGGGGAAGTGGTCCGAACTCGTCGAGAAGCGCGTCGCGGCGCAGGATCAATTGAAGCGGATCGAGATGCGCGCCCCCCAGGACGGCACCGTGCATCAGTTGTCGGTGCACACCATCGGCGGCCTCGTCACGCCCAGCGAGCCTGCCATGCTGATCGTGCCGGAGGCCGACCAGCTTCAGGTCGAGGTCAAGATCCAGCCGCAGGACATCGACAACGTGCGTGTGAGCCAGCTCGCCATGCTGCGGTTTCCCGCCTTCAACACCCGCACCACGCCCGAGCTGGCCGGCGACGTCTCCCGTGTCTCCGCCGACGTGACGCAGGACCCGAAAACCGGCGCGTCCTACTACCTCGCCCGGATCAAGCTTGGGACCGGAGAGGTCGAGCGTCTGACCGGCCTGCGGCTCGTCCCCGGCATGCCGGTGGAGGCCCACATGCAGATCGGCGACCGCTCGGTGCTGAGCTACCTCGTCAAACCGTTGACCGACCAGGTCGCGAAGGCCTGGAAGGAGCGGTGAGCGGCCAGGGGAACCTCCGCGGCCAGGACAGCCACCCGTTCGAAGCCGCCCCCGGCGATGCGGAGCGCGCGCGGCCTCCTGCCTACCTGACGAGGACGACGGCCTTCCGCACCTGGGACGGATGGTCGATCTGGGTGACGATGTACCCTGCCACGTCGGCTCGGGAGATCAGGCCGTTTCGCCAGGACGATGGCTCCGTGAGGACCTTGTAGCGACCTGTCGCGGCGCCGGGCGTCAGGACGCCGGGCCTGACGAGCGTCCAATCGAGGCTGCTCCTGCGGATACGCATCTCCTGCGCGTCCTTGTCGTCATAGGCGCGTCCGAACACCAACCGGAATGGCAGTCGCTGAAGAAGTCCGATCGCATCCCGGCTGTCTCCCGCACCGAAGCCGGTGACGGCGATCAGCCGCTTTACGCCGGCGGTCTCCATCGCGGGCACGAGCAGGTTGGTGGCGTCCGAGAACAGGCGCACCGGCCCGATGAGATCCTTGGTTGGCACGCCCAGCGCCTGCACCACGACATCGATTCCCTCCAGGGCGGCGGCGACATCGCCCGCATTCACCGCATCGCCCGTGAACCGTTCCAAGCCCGGGTCAGTCAGACCGATGCCGGCGGCGGACCGCGCAAAGGCGCGCACCCTGTGCCCGACCGCCAGGGCCGCCTTCGTGGTCTCCAGCCCGATACCCTTGCTGGCGCCTATGACGAGAACATGTGCCATGCGTGGTTCCTCACCCCCGTAATGCCAGACAAGACCGCATGGCGGGATGTCACGCTATGTGGCCCCTTGACCGGGCAGGGGCCGGCGGCACGTCCCGCAGACGCACAAGCCCGACGAGGGGCACCGGTTCGACCCCCCGCCGTGTCCTGGGGCAGCCGCGTTCGACGCAGCGCAAATCCGCCCGGCCGCACGTCATCACCCGCCTTGAACGAGCCGCAGGCCTGCCTGGCCGCGACCGCCCGCCGCGCGACCTTGGCCTGGGCCACGCTCCCGCTCGACTCAGAAGGTCGGAAGGTCCGCGTCGCGACAGTGAAACGCCCTCCGTCCTCGGGCCGTCGCACGCACGGTGGCTGGCAGGCGACCGTGAGGACTGGTGGACGGTTCAGCGCAGGGCGGCGGTCGTTTCGAGGTTCGACAGCCGGTCTCTGACCGCGACGCCCCTGTAGATGACGATCGTCGCGATGAGGCCGCAAAGCCCTCCGAACGCCATCCAGTATCCTGGCGCCGCTTGGTTGCCCGTCTCCTGGATCAGCCATGTGGAGATCAGGGGCGTGAACCCTCCGAAGAAAGCCGTGGCCAGCGAGTAGGCGAGCGAGAACCCTGCCGTGCGCACGGTCGTGGGAATGATCTCGGTGAGGGCGACAACCATCGCACCGTTATAGCTGCCGTACAGGAACGACAGCCAAAGCAGGACGATCAGCATGTTCGTGAAGGACGCATTCGCGACCAGCCACGACAGCGCGGGATAAGCCGTCAGCAAGGTCAGCGCCGAGAAGATCAGCAAAAGCGGCTTGCGGCCGACCCTGTCCGACAGCGCCCCCATCACGGGCAGCCAGAACAGGTTTGACAGAGCCGTGCAGAAAGTCACGAGCAAGCTGTCCGTATCGGAGAGCTTGAGGACGGTTTTGCCGAATGTCGGCGTGTAGACGGTGATTGTATAGAACGACACGGTGGTCATGGCGACGAGAAGCATGCCGAGTCCGACAATTCTCCAGTTCTGGACGAGCGAGCTGAAGATCTGCTGCGTGCTTGGCCGCACCTTGCGCTGGAGGAATTCCTCCGTTTCCTCAAGCGAGCGGCGGATGTAGAAGAGGAACGGCACGATCGCGCAGCCGATGAAGAACGGGATGCGCCAACCCCAGTCGTTCATCTCGGCGGGGACGAGCGCATGGTTCAGGGCGTAGCCGATGATCGCGGCGAACATCACCGCGACCTGCTGGCTGCCGGACTGCCACGAAACGTAGAAGCCTTTTTTGCCGGGGGTAGACATCTCGGCGAGGTAGACCGAGACGCCGCCGAGTTCGACGCCGGCGGAGAAGCCCTGCAGGAGGCGGCCGACGAGCACGAGGAAGGGCGCGAACAGACCTATCGTCGCGTAGCTCGGCACGAAGGCGATGAGGATCGTGCCAAGGGCCATGATCATCAGGGTGACGATCAAGCCCTTGCGCCGTCCGATGCGGTCCACGTAGGCGCCGAGGATCACCGCCCCGAGGGGCCGCATCAGGAAGCCCGCGCCGAACGTCACGAACGTCAGCATCAGCGAGGCGTATTCGTTGGCGACCGGGAAGAAGGCCTTGGAGATAGAGGAGGCGTAGAAGCCGAAAAGAAAAAAGTCGAACATTTCCAAGAAGTTGCCGCTGGTGACGCGAAGCACCGTCGCCACCTTGGACTTGGATCGATCGCTTTCCGAGAATGTAGCCACGGCGCCCCTCCAGAACGTAGCAGCGGCCGTTTCGAGGGCCGCGTTCATTGGGACTCGGTTTAATCCCTGCTCCAATCGACGCAATGTGCGGGCCGCTCACAAACGGGAAGCGACGGCCAATCTTCCCACTGATGTCACTGATGTCCGACAACTTCGACGTGAGGCAGCCGAAGGTTCAGAGCGGGCGAACGGCGTTCGGCCAAGTCCCGCATGACCCGGGCCCTGAACGCAGGCCTCCCCGCGTGGGGAGGCGGGGCGCGGCCACCACGACGAGGTCGGTGCGCAGGCGGAACCTCCGCTTCGGGGCGACGGATCGGGATCCGGTTCCCGCCCATTCGAGACGCTCCCGCAAGCCCTGTGCGGCGGCCGACGCCGGCGGAAGGCTGTCGCCCGCTGCAGGAGCGGGCTGACGTCGAACGGCGTCGTGCCCCCCCTGACGGCGCCGTCGGAGGAAGGCCGATGCGCTTTGCGCAAAGCCCCATCAGGCCAAGCGGAGGCCTGAATGGCGCGTCGGCCTAGTCGATGACCTCGACGACCCGGCGCGTGCGCGGGTCCACGAGCACAGGGTGGTCGTTGACGATGGTGTAGTTGTAGTTCGGCAGGGCGAACTCGGTAGGCACGTCGTAGTAGACGACGCCGTCCTCGGGCAGGACGGTGCCGACCCGCACGGGACCGCCGAAGGCGAACGACGGGCGCCGCTCGCCCGCGGCGTAGATGCGGAAGCGCTCGCGCCGGTCGATGCCGAGGATGCCGTTGGCCGTGCCCACCGCCGCGCCGACGGCACCGCCGACGATGGCCCCCAGCGGACCGGCGATCATCTCACCCCGGTTCGCCCCCTCCTGCGCCCCACGTTCCAGCCCCTGGGCCAGGGCGGCTCCCGCCCACGCGGCCGCAAGCGCCGCCACGGTCAGTCCGAACTTCCACGCCATCTTCCGTTCCCCAAGGTGCCGGGAGGTCCGGCTTCGTCGTCGTGTCCCGGCCGCCGGCTCAGCGGCCGCCGGTCATGGCCCGCACGGGGGCGCCGGCGAGGTCCACCGTCGCGCCGAATGTGTCCCGCAGGCCCGAGCCCACATGGGACAGGTGATCGCCGTAGGTCTCGCGGGTCTGCGGATCGACGATGGCCACCGGGGCGGCCACCGCCAAGGCGGCGCCGGTCGCCACCGTCGAGGCGGCTCCCGCGGCCGTGCTCACGAGCCGGTCGCCGATGCCGATCTGCCCGTCCGAGATCGGCTGGCCGTCGGCGAGCCGCTTGCCCAGCAACGCCACGACGTCGCCCGAGGCGAACTTGCCGTGGTTGAGCGGGTCGTCCCCCTTCACCGACGACAGGTTCAGGACGCCGATGTTCTGGCGCTCCAACTCGGACCGGTAGGGCTCCACCGTCGGGTCGATGGCGCCCAGCCGCACGCTGTCGCCCCAGACCAGCCGCGAGACCGCCAGCGCCTGGTCGTCGCCGGACACCATCAGGGTGAGCCGCGGCCGGTCCGGACCCATGTCGCGGAACGCCACGCGGGCGAGGTCCATGTCGACGTCCGGCGCGGCCAGGATGACGTTGCGGATCTTCGGCGCCACCCGCCGGTCACGGATCGCCATCTGGCGCAGGCTCTCCAGGGTCAGCCAGTTTCCCATCGAGTGGGCCAGGACGGTGATCTCGCCGACGTTCGGATCCTTGGCCAGATCCCTCAGAAGCGTCTCCAGCCCGTTGCGCGAGAAGTTGGTGCTCTCCCGGTCGTAGCCGTAGGCCAGCACGCTGCCCTTGGACGGCCATGTGAACAGCACCGGCGCGACGTCGGCACCGGAATCGTGCACGATCTGCGCGAACCGGAAGACGGCATCCTCGAACTTGTTGTTGAAGCCGTGGACGAAGACGAGGACGTGGCGCTTGGCGCCGCGCCGGACCGCGCGACCGGTCCAGGCCGCGACCTTCGAACGGTCGAGCGCATCGACGCGGAGGGCGACGAAGTCCGTCGCCGGGTTTCCGGGCAAGCGGTCCGGCCACTGCACGGTGCCGGGCCGCCGGGTGGCGTCGGGTGGGATGGAGACGGCGAGGTCGGTGTAGACGACCGCGTCGCCGCGCTCGCCGGAGAACAGCACGCCGCGGTCCGCGGCGGCCTTGCGGGTGGTCGCCACCAGCATGTCGACGCGCGAGGTGCCCGGCACCGGTTCGGTCGCGGCCACGGGCAGCAGCACGCCGGCGGGACGCCCGGCGCAACCCGTGACCATGAATAGCGCCGCCAGGATGCCGACGCTGCCGGCCATCCTGCGGCACGATCCGAACGCACCCGTCACCCTCACCCCCATGCCCGACTCTGCCGTGAGCCTGGATGGGCGGGCGGTTAACGAACCGTCAAGGCGCGGCCCGCGGCGCAGGCCCCGTCGCCCGCGTTCCGGCTCCGCGTTGCGTCTCGACCCGCCACGCAGCGCAATCTCGCGGCGGATCGAAACCGTTCCGTCCGCTCGATGGTTTTGCTGCGTTCGATCCGATCCCGATCGCCGCCGAAAGAGCCGCCGTATGCCACGCCTCCCCGTCCTGCTCGTCACCACCAGCCTTGCCGCGATCACGCTCTGCGCTGCCGAGGCGGCGAGCCGAAAGGTGCAGGTGCCCAATGAGTACGATGGATCCTGGGGCATCACCGCCACGACCCAGGAAGGGCCGTGCGCGTCCAGCACCACCTACCAAGTGAAGATCGCCAACAGCGACGCCTCGATCCCCGGCGACGTGAACATCGAAGGCGGCGTCTCCGCGAGTGGCGAGGTCCAGGCCACGATCATTCAGGGGGCGAACAAGGTGCCGATCACCGGCCGTCTCGAGTCCAACGGGAGCGGGAGCGGAGCGTGGCATACCGACGGCGGCCTGATCGCATGCAAGGGCAGCTGGAGCGCCAGAAAGTCGGGATGACGGGAGGCCCTGTCCCCTTCCCCCCATGGCCGCACCTGCGGCCGGAGGCGCCGGGCGGGCGGGACGCCTGAGCGCCGGCCGGGGATCCCCTGAGACCGCCGCCATCGCAGCGGCCCGTCACGGCCCCGGGACTAACGCCGCCCCATGCACTCTTTCATGAACGCCGCCCGTTGCGGGGCCATCGCTGCATTGGATCTCTCCGTTCCCTTGCCGCGAACACTCGAAAACAGGCCCTGTTGCTCGGCTTCGGAAAGGCACTTCTCGCGCTTGGGATTGGATTGCGCGTATGCGGACATCGGCGATGCGACCAACACCAGTATCAAAATCGCCAGGGTGGGCATCTTCGTCCTCCAGGCTACGCTGAAATCACGTGCGTCCACATCCTGAAATATCCGGGCGGCGCAACGTCAGGATAATCGCTCATCATCGATGAGGGGAAGCACGTCGAAGGGGCCCTGACACGGTTTCGGCCGGATCGGCGGTCCCGTCAGGCCCGGCCCGGGACGCCGCCTCGACGCGGGGCGGTGGGGCCGGCGCCACCGGAGGCTCCGACCGCGGATGGGTCCGCCGCGGCGGGCTATTTCGTGCCGACCCATCGGACGATCGGGGTAGTCCTGGCCGGTGCTATGCAGTAGCTAATCCCCTGGCCCGATCCAAACCATCGGTCAGGTCAGGCGACGGGCCTCACTCCCGGATCATCCTTTGGGAGACACTCCATGCGCATTCTCGTCGGCTGCGAGATGACCTACGAGTTCGTGCAGGAGACGCCGGTCGTCGCGATGCTGAACGTGCATGCCTCGCGGTTCTCCGACCTCGAGCGGCCCGATCATCTCCTGACGGTGCCCTCCGTCCCGCTGGAGGGCTATCGCGACACATTCGGGAACTGGTGCAACCGCCTCGTCGCCCCGCCCGGGCGCTTCACGCTGCGGACGGACACGGTGGTGCGGGACCATGGCAACTGGGATCTCACCGAGCCGAGCGCCCGGCAGGACGCGATCCAGAGCCTGCCGGCAGAGACGCTGCTCTACCTGCTCGGGAGCCGGTACTGCGAAACGGATCGCCTGTCACAGACCGCCTGGGACTTGTTCGGCGGCATGGAGCCGGGGTGGGCGCGGGTCCAGGCCATCTGTGACTACGTGCACGACCGCATCAGCTTCGGTTACGAGCACTCTCGGCCGACGCGGACCGCGCTGGAGGCGTTCGACGAGCGCCGCGGCGTCTGTCGCGATTACGCCCACCTCGCCATCACGTTCTGCCGGTGCCTCAATATCCCGGCTCGCTACTGCACGGGCTACATCAGCGACATCGGACTGCCGCTTCCGCACTCCCCGGGCGATTTCGCGGCATGGATCGAGATCTTTCTCGGCGGGCGATGGCATACGTTCGATCCGCGCAACAACAGCCCGCGCATCGGCCGGATCTTGATCGCCTATGGCCGCGACGCCGCCGATGTGCCCCTGACGCTGACCTTCGGCCCGAACACGTTGGTGGGTTTCCGCGTGACGACCGAGGAGGCCGCGCCACTCGCGGGGGCGTGAGGGCAGGCCCATCGAGAACCGCACCGTGACCTGACCGGGACGGCGGGCCGCCTCCCGGCCTGCTCGCCGACGGTGTCGCGGCGCGGGACGGAGGCCGGTTCAGGGCCGGCAGCGTCCGCGTGCGGGAGCGCCACCGCGGGCGCGATCCGGCGGCGGAGTGTATTCTTTCGCGCATACCCCCGTTCGTGGAGCGGTCATTCGCCCGGCCCGGACCGATGGGGAATGACATTTTTATTTATAGGAAAGTCTTGCACTATTCGTGCCCCTGCAAGAAGCAAGGGATGGCTCAAGTCGAGCGCTCTGCCAATCGTCATCAGTCTTAACTCCATCGATTGACGATCGCAGGGGACATTCCAACCTGACCGGTGGGGCACACCATGACACGCCAACCCGCCTCGATCTCCGGCACGGCCTCGGCGGCGGGAGCGCGTCACCGCCCCAGCCATGGTCTCGTCGTGACCCTGGAGGCCCGGAACGGACAGCAGGAGCTGCTCGCGCAGACGCTCCACGAGGCCTTCACGACCGCCATCCGCGAGGCCGGCACCGTGACGTGGTACGCTTACCGCATCACGGAAACGCGGTTCGGCATCTTCGACACGTTCTTCGACGAGGGCGCGCGCCAGACCCATCGGGACGGGGAGGTCGGACGCTTGCTGGGCCGCCTCGGCGAGGAGATCCTCGTCAGCCCGCCGGACTTCAAGGCCATCTCGATCCTCGCGGCCAAGATCTAGGGCGGTTTCGGCGAACCTCGGATCGGGTGTCCCGACGGCTCGGTGGGGCCCCTCCCCCTTGTGGGGAGGGGAGGGTGCGTCGGGCCTCGCGATGCAGGTTTCCGGGAGACGCGTGAGCCCATCGTCCGCCGAAGCGGAGGCCGTTTCGGCGTAAGAAATATCAACGAAAACAATACACTAGAGCAAATCGGCTCAGGCGCCTGTTCCGGCGCCCGTCCGCCATGCAGAACCTCTTCCGTCCGATGGATAGACCCATGCCGACCGACCCGTCGTCGACACGATCGCACATCTTTCTCAGCGCCTTCGACATGCACTGCGTGGTCCACCAGAACCCCGGCATGTGGCGCTATCCGGGGGACCAGACCCACAACTACAAGGATATTGAATACTGGATCGAGCTGGCGCGCGTGCTGGAGCAGGGCGGGTTCGATTCCCTGTTCATCGCCGACGTGCTCGGATTCTACGACGTCTACGGCGGCAACCGCGATGCGGCGCTCCGCACTGCGGCGCAGGCGCCGGTCGGCGATCCGCTCATGACCATCGCGGCCATGTCGGCGGCCACGACCCATCTGAGTTTCGGCGCCACCGTCTCCCTGACCTACGAGCTGCCCTACAAGTTCGCGAAGACGATGACCACGCTGGATCATCTGACCAAGGGCCGTGTCGCCTGGAACATCGTGACGTCCTACCAGCAGAGCGCGGCCGTCAACCTCGGGCTCGACACGCAGATCGCTCACGACGAGCGCTACAACATGGCCGACGAGTTCATGGAAGTCTGCTACAAGCTTTGGGAGGGGTCGTGGGAGGACGATGCGGTCAGGCGTGACGTCGAGTCCGGCATCTATACCGATCCATCCAAGGTCCACGATATCCAGCATACCGGCAAATACTACAAGGTTCCCGGCGCGCATCTGTGCGAACCGTCCCCGCAGCGCACGCCCTTCCTGTTCCAGGCCGGTGCCTCGGCGCGGGGGCGGAAGTTCGCGGCGCGGCATGCGGAGGCCGTCTTCCTCATCGGCACCAATCCCAAGGACACCCGGACGGTCGTCGATCAGTACCGGATGCTCGCCGCCGAGCAGGGCCGCGACCCGCGCAGCCTGAAGATCATCATCATGCTCACGCCGATCGTCGCGGAGACCGACGCGGCGGCGCAGGAGAAGCTGGCGCTGATCAAGTCGCGGGCGCAGGTGGATGCGGCCCTCGCGCTCTGGGGCGGGTGGACCGGGATCGACCTCTCCGGCGCGGACCCGGACAAGCCCCTCGATCAGTTCCAGGGGGACGGCATCCGCGCCTTCAGCGATATGCTGACGCGCGTGGACAGCGAACTCGTCTGGACCCCGCGCCGCCTCGCCGAATGGCTGTGCGTGGGCGGAATGAGCGCGAGCTGCGTCGGCTCCCCCGGGACGATCGTCGATCATCTGGAGGAATGGCTCCATGTCGCCGACGTCGATGGCTTCAACATCGCCCGGGTCACGAATTACGGCACCTTCGCCGACTTCCGGGACCTGATCACCCCGGAGCTGCGCCGCCGCGGCCTGATCCCGCAGGAGCGCCCCGCCGTGCCCCAGACGGCCCGGGAGCGGGTCTACGGCCATGCCCGCCTGCGCGACGACCATCCCGGCGCCGCCTTCAAGGTCGGCGCGGTGCAGGCCTCCGCCCGGCGCGCCTCCGGCCCGATCACCCTGCGCACCACCCCCCGCAACGTCGGCCTGCTGGTCACCCTCAAGGCAAAGCCGGAGACGAAAGGGCAGCTGGAAACGTGGCTGCACGACATGCAGCGTGTCGCCGAGGCCGAGGCGGGCACGGTGTCCTGGTACGCCTTCCAGATCGACGATCTGACCTACGGCATCTACGACACGTTCCTCAGCCACGAGGGCCGCGAGGACCACATCCACGGCCAGATCGTCAAATCCCTGAGGACGCTGCAACACGAGATGCTGGAAGGTCCGCCCGAGATCCGGCCCCTCGATCTTCTCTCCGTGAAGAGCTTCGCGCCGGCCCACTGAAGGCCCGCGGGTGGCGACGAGGGGCCGCGGCGGGCCGGCCGCGCCCCACCCCGAGCGGCCCGATGCCATCGCATCGCCCGATATCCGGCGCGTCTCCGGGCGGAGGCGCCGGTCGGCCTGCGTCACACGCGGCCTAGGGGCGGTCCGTCGAGATCATCGACCGGCGCAACCCCCACAGGGTCATCCGCCGTCCGGCGACGAGGGCGGGATAGATCGTCTATCCCTGCCGCGCCGGGCCGGCGCCGCCCATGCGGCCGGCTGAAGACTGCGCCACGCCGCTCCGGGGGGGCGACCGGGGGCGTTCCCCCCTCCGGGAGACCCGCGAGCAGATCTGCGCCTCCGGTCGCCGTATTTGATCCCGTTCCTTGTCACCGCAGGGATGTTGTCCGGTTGCGGAGCCTGAAGGCAACAGCCCGCGCCGCGAGGTGACGATGTTCGAGTCAGACGCCTTCTCCACCCTGGCCAGATCGGTCGTGACCGTGCGGGACCGCGACGGCGGCGGCATCGCCTGGGACGACAGGACGGTCCGGTTGGCCGCCGGGGTCCTGCAGCGCGCCTTCAACCTCGACGAGGCGGCACGCGACGCGTTCCTCGATCTCGCCCGTCGTACCGAGCGGATGAAGGCGACCGAACGCTGGCGGGGGCGCTGAGGCGAAGACCTCCGCCGATCCTTCGGCGAGGCCGCACCGAACGGGAAAGGACAGGACGGGCCCATGTCGATCCATTCACGGCCGGTCAGCCCGGGGGGCCATGCCCCTGTCCTGCCCTCGTACCTCCGGGAGGGCGTGGACAAGCTCCGTCTCGTCAGCCTGGTCACGGCCCTGCCGCTGGCGGAGCGCGACGCCCTGGAGCCGTTGAGCCGTCGCGTCGCCCTCGACCAGAAGCAGTGCCTCTACGGCCAGGACGAGCCCGCGGCTTCGGTGTTCAACGTCACCTCCGGCGCCCTTCGCCTGTACCGCCTCCTTCCGGACGGGCGGCGCCAGGTCACCGGGTTCGCCTTCCCGGGAGACTTCCTCGGGCTTTCCCTGCTCGACCGGTTCTCGGTCTCCGCCGATGCCCTCGGCCCGGTGACGGCCTGCCGCTTCGAGCGGTTGGCCTTCATGGACCTGCTTCGCGGACAGCCGGGCCTGATGATGCACCTGCACGTGATCATGGGACAGGAGCTGTCCCGGGCCAAGGACATGATGATGCTGCTGGGGCGGCGGACCGCCGACGAGCGGATCGCCACGTTCCTGATGGGGCTGCAGGAGCGTTACGTCCGGATCGGACGGTCCCCGGTCACCCTGGAACTGCCGATGGGCCGCCTCGACATCGCCGACCATCTCGGCCTCACCATCGAGACGGTGAGCCGGACCCTCGCCAGGCTGGACCGGGACCATTGCATCCTGATCGTGCCGGGAGGCGTACGCCTCGTGGACCACGACCGCCTCGCGCGGATGTCGGCGCACTGAGCATTCTCGGGAGAACCAGGATCGGGAGGCGCGGGAGGTGGGGGTGGTTGAGGAGGCACCGGGGCGCTTCATCCGGCACCACCCCCACCCCACCCCCGCCCGCGCGTGACGCCGCCTAAAGGCCCGGGGGGCGTGCCGGCGGGCGCTTGATGTCGTGCCACCGGGACCTCGCGCCGGACGGGCCGGGGGCCTGCACGGCTCCGGTGCCGGCGGGGGGCTCCGGGCGGATATCGCTCGGCACCACCTGCTCCGAAGGCGGCATGTTCGGGCCGTTGGACGTGGCCTGGTCGCCCCCCGGGGCCGCGACCTGGACCGCCGCCGCGGCCAGAAGCGCCCCGAGGGCAGCGGTCACGGTCTTTCGTGTGCCTGACATGGTCGGGGGCCTCCCTGTCCGGGGCGATGGTCTTGCCTGCCCCATGTGTTGGACAGCATGGGCGCGGCGTCGCCGCCGAACTTTGTGCTGGATCAAGGACGCGGCGGGATCCGGGAATAGTATTCGCCGCATCGGCACGGACCACTTGAGCCGTCGCCGGGCCATCCATCGCCGGTCGCCACGGCCGCCAGGCCTCACGCTCCCGACCCGGGCCGCCCGGGCGACGGACGCGACCGGATGCAGCCCCCCGCGATCCAGGACACGCACCATGACCATGGACAAGACCTTGCAGACGAACGTCCTCGCCGAGCTCGGCTGGGAGCCGAGCGTCACCGCCGCCCATATCGGTGTGACCGCCAAGGACGGCATCGTGACCCTGACGGGCCACGTCCAGAACTACATGGAGAAGTATGCCGCCGAGCGGGCCGCCGGCCGGGTCAAGGGCGTGCGCGCCGTGGCCGAGGAACTCGAGGTCCGCCTCCCCCACCACGCCAGGAGGAACGATGACGAGATCGCCGTCGCGCTCCTGCAGCGCCTGGATTGGAACGTCTCGGTCCCCGACAAGGCCGTCAAGGTCGCGGTGGAGAAGGGGTGGGTCACCCTCACCGGCGAGGTCGACTGGCAATTCCAGAAGGAAGCGGCGCAGCACGACATTCGCGGCATGCTCGGCGTGGTCGGCATCTCCAACTGGATCAAGATCAGGGAGCGGCCCAACGCCGTGAACATCGGTGCGGACATCACCAAGGCCCTTCACCGGAGCTGGTACGACCCGAAGACGATCAACGTCAGCGCCGCCGGCGGCGTCGTCCACCTGAGCGGCACCGTGGACAACTGGTACGACCGGCAGATGGCCGGTTGGACCGCCTGGGGCGCACCCGGCGCGACCGCGGTCGAGAACGACATCCGGGTCGTCTGAGGGCGCCTCACCCTTCGATGGATCGGGCGGTCCGACCGGATCGCCCGATACGGCCTACGCCAGGAGCCCCGCTCGATGATGCATCATCAGATCCACGGCCACGACCGGACCACGCTTGCGCAGATCTTCAACCATCCGACCAGCGAGAACCTCGAATGGCGGGAGGTGGTGGCGTTCGTCGACAGGATCGGGAGCGCCGAAGAGAAGGCGAACGGGAGCTGGAGCCTGAGCCTGGGGGGGCGCGCGTGGACCTTCCCCCAGCCGCCGCACAAGGACATGGACCCCCGTGAGGTCGAGCGGTTGAGGCACCTGCTGGAGGGCGCCGGCCTGTCGGCGCATTCCACCGAGTTGCTGACCCCCACGCCCGCGGCCACCGAGTCCGATGCCCTGATCGTGGTCGATCACCACGAGGCGCGGATCTATCGCCTCGACCCGGCGACGGTGGGCGGGACGAGCGAGACCACGCTCCGGCCCTACGATCCCCATGGCCACATCCACCACCTCGCCCACAGGGAGGGCGGGACCTATCGCGGCCAGCGCGCGCCGGAGGACATGAGCTTCTACGACGGGATCGTCGCGGCGGTGAAGGATGCGCCGCGCATCGCCATCGTCGGCCACGGCACCGGCAAGAGCAGCGCCATGTCGGTCCTGTCGCGCCGCCTGCACGACCACCATCACGAGACGCGGGGACGGGTCGTGGCGACTGCGACCATCGACCTGTCGGCCGCCACGGACGGGCAGCTGCTGGCGCTCGGTCGCGAGATGCTGAGAGGGGACGTCCCGTGACCGGCGCGCCCGTTTTCGGCCTGGATGACGGAGGCCTGACGCTGGAGGAGGCGACCCGGGTGGTGGGCCGAGCGGTCGCCGAGGCCCGGCGCCTCGGGGTCACGGTGAGCGTCGCCGTCTGCGGGGCGCAGGGGCGACTCGTCGCCTTC
Source organism: Methylobacterium sp. J-076 (assembly GCF_022829405.1). GTDB lineage: Bacteria > Pseudomonadota > Alphaproteobacteria > Rhizobiales > Beijerinckiaceae > Methylobacterium. Next base: position 46,627 of record NZ_JAKSXW010000129.1, on the reverse strand, counting down.
GCGAAGATGGACGGCGCGGGCGGCATGAGCGCGCGCGGGGCCATTGGGAAGGCCGTGGCCTCGGCGGCCTCTGGCGAGCCGAGCGAGGTCATCCCTCCGCCCGGGGACACCCTCTCCTGTTCCATCGTCGAAGGCGAAGGGACCGCGGCGTTCCACGGGCGCGGCGGGATCCCCCTGATGAGGTCGGGAGCGGTCATGGGCGCCGTGGGGGTGTTCGGCGCGGCGTCCTGCGACCAGGAATTCTCCTGTGCGACCGCCGGGGCCGCCGCCTACCGGTGACGGTCGCCGAACCTCGCTCCCCGGGCGGGGTCGAAGAGCGGCAAGGGTCGTCGGCAAAGGTCGTCGGCAACGGTCAGGGGCGGGGTTCGGGCGGCGGACGTTCCTGTCCGGTCGGCCGGGATGTCCGATCCGGCGGGACACCCCCCGCGGGCGCGGGCGCCGGAGGCCCGGCCGGCACGCGGCTGGCGGTGCGGGGGCCCTCCGGGGTCGCCCCGCCGTCGTCGGCCCAGGTCTCGCGCTGGAATGCCTCGATGGCGGACGCGCGCGCGGGCCTGGGGGGCGTGGCCGACCCTCCGGCCGATGCCGGGCGCGGAACGGACGCCGCGGCGGCGCTCATCGCGGGGGGGCCGCACCGGGGCCGGCCGAACCGGTCACCGCGGCGTCGGGGCCGGCCAGGGCTCCTGTCGTGTCCGGGACGGTCTTGGGGCAGCTGCAGTCGATGATCCGGTCGCCGGGCGCGGCCTCGCTCTCCCCCTTGCGCGCGGGGGCTTCGTCCGCAGGCGTGGTGCGGCAGGTGCAATCCAGGGCCTCCACCCGCGCGGATGGGGCGTCCTTCACCGTGCCGGGATTGTTCGCGATGTTGACGTCATCGTTCGGAAGGGTGGCCTGGGCGAAGCCGGCATCGGTCATCGCCAATGCGAACACGGCGGAGAGAACCAGGACGGGACGACGCATCGGATATTTCCTTCGGCAATGTAGAGCACCCGGCTCCAAGCCATCGCAGAACATCTATGCGCGCCATCCCGCGCTGGGGCTTTGTCTTGGATCAAAGACGTGAAGTATCGGTCGAATAGTTTGGGTCTGCGCTTCGAAGACACGCCCAGAGGCAGGATCCCGCATGGCCCATTCCGCCCCCATCGCCCTCCCCCGCCGGAAAGCCTACCTGGTCGGCGGCGGCATCGCCTCCCTTGCGGCGGCCGCCTTCCTGATCCGCGACGGCGACGTGCCGGGCTGCGACATCACCGTGATCGAGGAGACCGGCGTCCTCGGCGGCAGCCTCGACGGATCGGGCAACCCGGCGGACGGCTACGTCCTGCGCGGCGGCCGGATGCTGGAGAGCCAATACCTCTGCACCTTCGACCTGTTCGCCTCGATCCCGACCCTCGACGGCACCCGCACCGTCACCCAGGAGATCTTCGCCTGGAACGAGACGATGAAGACCTCATCGAAGGCGCGCCTCGTCAGCGACGGCCAGCGGCTCACGGCCCCGCAATTCGGCCTCGACGAGGGTCACATCCTGACCATCGAGCGCCTCGCCCTCCTGCCGGAATCGATGCTCGGGAACACCACCATCGCCGACCAGTTCGACCCGTCGTTCTTCGAGACGAACTTCTGGTTCATGTGGTGCACCACCTTCGCCTTCCAGCCCTGGCACGGCGCGGTCGAGTTCAAGCGCTACCTCGTGCGGTTCGCCCACATGGTCTCGGGCTTCAACCGCCTGCAGGGTATCATGCGGACGGTCTACAACCAGTACGACTCGATGGTCCTGCCGCTGCGCAAGTGGCTGGGCGAGCGCGGCGTCGTCTTCGCCCTCGACACGCAGGTCACCGACCTCGGCTTCGTCGGGCGGGAGGGGGCCCGGAGCGTCTTCCGCATCCTCACCGACCATCGCGGCGAGGCCGGCGAGATCCGGGTGCATGACGGCGACCTCGTGCTCGTCACGCTGGGCTCGATGACCGAGGGCTCGTCCTTGGGCGCCATGGACCGTGCCCCCGTGCTGAAGGGCAAGACGGACGGCGGCGCCTGGACGCTCTGGGACCGCCTGGCGACGGGCCGTCCCGAGTTCGGGCGGCCCGAGGTCTTCGCCGACCATATCGACCGGTCGAAGTGGGTCTCGTTCACCACCACCCTGCACGACCCGACGTTCCTGCGCATGGTCCGCGACGCCACCGGGAACGTGCCCGGCGAGGGCGGCCTCGTCACCTTCCCGCGCTCGAGCTGGCTGGCTTCCATCGTCATCCCGTTCCAGCCGCACTTCATCGGCCAGCCCGACGACGTCGGCGTGTTCTGGGGCTACGGCCTCGCGGTCGACACACCCGGCGACTTCGTCGGGAAGCCGATGGCCGCCTGCACCGGGCGCGAGATCATGACCGAGATTCTGGGCCACCTGCGCATCGAGGCGGAGGCGGCCGGCATCCTGGACAAGGCTGTCTGCATCCCCTGCATGATGCCCTTCATCACCAGCCAGTTCCTGCCGCGCGAGCCCGGCGACCGGCCGCAGGTCCTCCCGAAGGGCACGACGAATCTCGGCCTCATGGGCCAGTTCTGCGAGCTGCCCGACGACGTGGTGTTCACGGTCGAATACTCGATCCGCTCGGCGCAGGCGGCGGTCTACGGCCTGCTCGGGCTCGGGCGCGAGCCGCCGGCCGTCTACCAGGGCAAGTTCGATCCCCGCGTCCTGTTCAGGGCCTACCGCGCCCTGCACGACCTGCAGGGCGCCTGAAACCCTGGCGGAGCGAGAAGCCCCGGGCCGGGGGAGGAGCCCCGGCCCGTCACCCCGGCTCCGCGGCGGTGCGCAGCGGCGTGGCATGCGTCGGCGCCTGGGCGAGTTGCGATCCGGTGCCGCTGCTGCCCCTGGCGGCCATCTCGCCGGTGAGGCGCTGCACCACGTCGAGGGCGGCCCCAATCCTCTCGGCCTGCCGGCAGACCTCGTCCTCGTCGATCCGGCAGGCGGCGTCGCCGGCCCACCAACGGCCATCGTCGATCACGCGCAGCAGCTCGGTCAGTCGTCCTTGCTGAGCGGTCAGGGCCTCGACGGAGCGGGGACAGATCATCTCGGGGTTCCTTTGCGTCGGGGTCGGGGTGCGCTTGGGCGCGCCGCGCCCCCACGGCGGCGAATGCCACCGTAGAGGGGCGCCCGTCGCACTCCTTGCGGTGGATCAAAGACCCTGCCCGCCCCGGTCCCTAGCTTGGACGAACACCGGACCATCTCCTGTCGGCCAGGGCGGATCGCATCCTCGTCCGCGGTGCGTTCGGGCTGGCCGCGCCATTCCCCCCCCATCCCAAGGAGACCACCATGTCCCACGACACCACCCTGCAGCACGCGGTGACGGCCGAGCTCATCTGGGACCCGGCCGTGACCTCCTCCGAGATCGGCGTCACGGCGAAGGACGGGGTCGTCGCCCTCACCGGACAGGTCGACAACTATGTCGAGAAGCTCGCCGCCGAGGCGGCGGCCCGTCGGGTGCGGGGTGTGAAGGCCATCGTCCAGCAGATCGAAGTCCACGTGCCGTTTTCCCTCAAGCGGTCGGACGAGGACATCGCGGCGACCGCCGTCTCACGCCTCGCCTGGAACGTGGCCGTGCCCCCGGACCGGATCTCCCTGAAGGTCTCGAAGGGCGTCATCACCTTGACCGGCGAGGTGGACCGCCATTTCCAGTCCGAGGCCGCCGAGCGGGAGCTGCGTCACCTCTCCGGCGTCGTGGCGGTGGACAACCGGGTCACCGTCCTGCCCCAGGTCGATGTCGCCGACGTGAGCGCGACCATCAGCGAGGCCCTCGACCGGTCATGGCTGTTCGACCCCGCGACCGTCACGGTCACGGCGGATGGCGGGACCGTCCATCTCGGCGGGACCGTGCGGACCATGCAGGAGCGCCGGGAGGCGGTGGGCGCGGCCTGGGCCTGCCCGGGCACCACCGCGGTGGACAACCGGATCAGCATCGTCTGAACGAAGCGCGCCCTGCCGGACGCGCCGCGCCGCCAGGGGCCTTCGAGCCCCGACGGAGGAGCCGGACACGTCCAGGCCCCACCCGCGACCGCGGGGCCGTCCCCGCACGGTGCCGCGGCCGCCATCGGAGCCAGCGCAGGCGGACGCGGCATCATCCCGGCGTGGGGAACCGCCCTGGGGATGTCCGTCCCTGCGGGAGGGTGTCGAACACCTCCGGCGGATCGACGCCCCGGCTGCGGCGGGGAGCCGGGGCGCCCACCCCGCCAAGCCTCTGCCGGAGACCGGGTTCGCCGAACAACCCGACGACGCGCGGGCGTCGGCGCGTCGCCCGCGCGAGACCGTCACTTCCTCAGCGGCACGCCCTTCGTGGTGAACCGCGGCGCCCCCGGGTGGCGCCCGGGGCGTGGCTGGCCTCCCGCCTTGCCCAAGCCCGTCCCCGGCGGCTGCGAGAGCGGAATGAGTTGGTCCGGCCTCGGCCCGATGAGGTCGGCCCGGCCCATGGCCCGCAGCGCCTCGCGCAGCAGGGGCCAGTTCTCGGGGTCGTGGTAGCGCAGGAACGCCTTGTGCAGCCGGCGCTGCCGCATCCCCTTGATCGCCTCCACCGGCTCGCTGCCGCCGCGCCGCACGCCCTGCAACGGGTTGATCTCGGTGTGGTACATGGTCGTGGCGGTCGCCATCGGCGAGGGCAGGAACGTCTGCACCTGATCGGCGCGATAGTCGTTCTTCTTGAGCCAGAGGGCGAGGCTCATCATGTCCTCGTCGGTCGTGCCCGGATGCGCCGCGATGAAATACGGGATCAGGTAGTATTTCTTGCCGGCCTTCGCGGCGGCGGCGTCGAACATCTCCTTGAAGCGGTCGTACGTGCCGATGCCCGGCTTCATCATCAGGTCGAGGGGGCCGCGCTCGGTGTGTTCGGGGGCGATCTTGAGACGGCCGCCGACGTGGTGGGTCACGAGCTCCTCGACATATTCGGGGCTCCGGACCGCGAGGTCGTAGCGCACGCCGGAGGCGACCATCACCTTCTTGACGCCCTTCACCTCCCGGACCTTGCGGTAGAGCCGGATCAGGTCGTCGTGCGAGGTGTTCAGGTTGGGGCAGATGTCGGGGAAGACGCAGGACGGCAGCCGGCACGCCGCCTCGATCTTCGGGTCCTTGCAGGCCATCCGGTACATGTTCGCGGTCGGCCCGCCGACATCCGAGATCACCCCCGTGAAGCCCGGCGTCTTGTCGCGGATCCGCTCGACCTCGCGCAGGATCGAGCCCTCCGAGCGGTTCTGGATGACCCGGCCCTCGTGCTCGGTGATGGAGCAGAAGGTGCAGCCGCCGAAGCAGCCGCGCATGATCGTCACCGAGAACTTGATCATGTCCCAGGCGGGGATCTTCGCGTCGCCGTAGGCGGGATGGGGGGCGCGGGCGTAGGGCAGGTCGTAGACCGCATCCATCTCCTCGCTCGTCAGCGGGATCGGCGGCGGGTTCAGCCACAGGTCGCGGTCGCCATGCCGCTGGACGAGCGGGCGGGCGTTGCCGGGGTTGGCCTCCCGGTGCAGCACGCGCGAGGCGCGGGCATAGGCCTCCTTGTCGTCTTTGACCTGCTCGTAGGCGGGGAGCCGGATCACGGTCTCGCCCGGCCGGCGGGAGGCGGCTTCGTCCGTGGAATCGAGGTCGTCGGCGGGCAGCTCGGTGTAATGGCCGGGCACGCGGCGGAACAGGGCGACGCCCCGGACGGAGTCGATCTCGTGCGGCGCCTCGCCGGCCGCGAGGCGGTTCGCCACCTCGACCACGGCGCGCTCGGCATTGCCGTAGATGAGCAGGTCGGCCTTCGCGTCCGCGAGGATCGAGCGGCGCACCTTGTCGGACCAGTAATCGTAGTGCGCGATGCGGCGCAGCGAGGCCTCGATGCCGCCGAGCACGATCGGCACGTCCTTGTAGGCCTCGCGGCAGCGCTGGGTGTAGACGATGGTCGAGCGGTCCGGGCGCGCGCCGCCTTCCCCGCCGGCCGTGTAGGCGTCGTCGTGGCGCAGCCGCCGGTCCGCGGTGTAGCGGTTCACCATCGAGTCGAGGTTGCCGCCGGTGACGCCGAAGAACAGCGTCGGCTTGCCCAGGGCCTTGAACGGCTCGGCCGACTGCCAGTCGGGCTGCGCGATGATGCCGACCCTGAACCCCTGCGCTTCGAGCAGCCGGCCGATGATGGCCATGCCGAAGCTCGGATGGTCCACATAGGCGTCCCCCGTCACCAGCACGATGTCGCAGGCGTCCCACCCGAGCGCCGCCATTTCGGCGCGGCTCATCGGCAGGAACGGCACCGCCTTTCCGGGAGGCGGCGCTGTGCAGGCGAGGGGGGCCGAGGATCGTGCGGCGGAGGCTTGGGGGTCCATGGCATGACTGCATAGGCCACCGGGACGCCGAGCTCAACGAAGGGCAGGGGGCGCCGGAGTCGCTCCCGCCGCGAGGCGCCCGCGCGCCGGGCCGTCGCGCCGCCCCCGCAACCCTGGCCCGGCCGGGCGGCGGCGAACGCGGCAGCCCGGGCCCTACAGCAGCGGCTGCGTCTTGAACGTGTAGTCGAGCTGGAGCCCGAACGTGAGCTGGTTGGGGTTGCCGTAGGGGTCATCGACCAGGGGGCTCTCGCCGGAGGCCCCGAGGATGCGGCTGTAGCCTCCGAAGGCGGTGTAGGACCACGTCTCGCTCTGGCGGAAGGTGACCGCCGCGAGCAGGCCCGCCGCGTAGAAGCTGCCGGGGCTGTAGGGGACGACGCGCCCGTTGATGGCGGCCTCGATCGGGCTCACGCCGAAGTACTTCTGCGCGAAGCTCGCATCCCCGATGTTGAAGCGGGGGCCGACGGAGAACAGCCAGCGATCGAAGGGCAGCAGGTAGTCGGCGGCGACGGTGCCCACCGCCCCGTGATGGCCGTAGACGCCCTGGCGGATTTCCCCGCGCAGCCGGACGGAGGGAACGGGGTACACCTCGACGAACAGGCCGGGCTCGAACGCGATCCGCGCGTCGCGGAAGCCGAACAGGTGCTTGCGGTCGTCGCCGTAATAGCGCCCCGGCACGTAGCGCAGCGTCGGCCCCACCCGGAACGTGTCCGAGTCGTAGAGCGTGAAGCTGAAATTGTCGTCCGGGGCCGAGAAGCGGCGGGGCTCTCCCGCGCGGTGGATGTCCACCCCCGGATAGCCCACGCTCGCGTATTCCGACGCACCCGGATAGCGGGGGATCGCCTGCAGCGTCCCGCTGAGGGTGATCTCCCACGTCTGCGGATCGACGTAGGTGAAGGCGGGTTGGCGCGCCGGGGGCGGGTCCACGAGATCCGCGGCCACCGCCCGGGACTGCGCCGCCAGGGCGAGCGGAAGGGCGACGACCATGGCCCGCGCACCCGACAGAAGGACCGATCCGACGCTCACGACACGAACTCTTCTCACCCCTCGCATCTGATCCCCGGTCAGGCTTCGATAGGCCAGACACATTGTCTCGATCACCCGGGCCCGGCGCCCGGGCACCCCGGGCCTACCGTCAGAGGATGGAACGATGCGCAGTTCCCGCCTCCGCTATAGCGGTGATCGTCCGGCGGTCTAGCCGGCGGGCACCCCGGTGATGAAGCTCTGACGCCTTAATGTGAACGGCCGCAGGCTCCACCTTGCCGACACTAACATTATTTTTAACCTGCCAATCGACGCGCGCGCCCCATTTAGCTGTCGAGCGGTCGGTGATCCCCGACGGTGCCGAACGGGCATCGCCCGACGCCCAGGACCGAAGCCTTCCTCGATGGCCGACGCCCGCGTCCCGCATCACGCCCTCGTCCGGCCGGCTCGGCTTGTTCGATGCGGCGGTGAGGGCCTGTCGGGGCCGGTCGCGGCGGCACCCTGCAGCGACGGATCGGCCAATTTCCCCCGGTGGCGAACGGGATGTCCCTTCGTTCGCGTTCTACGAAGAGTATGATCCATGGACACTTATAAGGATGCCCTCTCGGGCCAATGCCCGTTCGGCGGCGACCGCATCGGCGGCGCGTTCACCTCGCCGCCCACCCTGGAGGACTGGTATCCCGACCGCCTGCGGGTGGAGATGCTGCACCAGAACGGGCCGCAGGCGAACCCGCTGGCGGATTTCGACTACACGGCCGCGTTCCAGGCGATCGACTACCAGCAGCTCAAGGCCGACGTCCGGTCGTTCCTGACGAGTTCGGTGGCGTGGTGGCCGTCCGACTACGGCAATTACGGCCCGCAGATGATCCGCATGGCCTGGCACTCGGCCGGCACCTACCGCATCGCCGACGGCCGCGGCGGCGCGGGCGAGGGCCTGCAGCGCTTCGCGCCGATCAGCTCGTGGTGGGACAACGGCAACACCGACAAGTCCCGCCGCCTGATCTGGCCGATCAAGCAGAAATACGGCAACGCCCTGTCCTGGGCCGACCTGATGGTGCTGACCGGCACGGTCGCCCTGGAGATCATGGGCCTGCCCACCTACGGCTTCGCCGGCGGCCGCCGGGACGCCTGGGAGGCGGACAACGCCACCTACTGGGGCCCGGAGCTGTGGGACCCGACCCACGTCGAATCCTTCGACAGCATGGTCACCCGCGACAAGCGCTGGCGCGGCAAGAACGGCGATGCCGACTACGACATGGAGAACCCGCTCGCGGCCTCCCACCAGGCGCTGATCTACGTGAACCCGGAGGGCCCTTACGCCAACGGCGACCCGATGGGCTCGGCCCGCGACATCCGCATCACCTTCACCCGCATGGCGATGAACGACGAGGAGACCGTCGCGCTGATCGCGGGCGGCCACGCCTTCGGCAAGAGCCACGGCATGGTCAAGGCGGACAAGGTCGGCCCGCCGCCGGAGATCGCCCCCATGGAGGCGATGGGCCTCGGCTGGCACAACCCGGAAGGGCCGGGCTTCGCCGAGTACACGATGACCAACGGCATCGAGGGATCCTGGGTGCCGAACCCGACCCAGTGGGACAACGACTACCTGACGCACCTCTTCAAGTTCGAGTGGAAGCAGACGAAGAGCCCGGCCGGCGCCCTGCAATGGGAGCCCGTCGATGCGGACGCGCCGCGCACGCCCGATGCCCACATCCCCGGCAAGACCCACCCGCTGATGATGATGACCAGCGACATCGCCCTCAAGGTCGATCCGGTCTACCGGGAGATCTGCCTGAAGTTCCTCAACGATTTCGATGAGTTCACGCTGCAGTTCTCCAAGGCGTGGTACAAGCTCACCCACCGCGACATGGGCCCGAAGGAGCGCTACCTCGGCCCGGAGAAGACCCTCGAGCCGGACCTGCTCTGGCAGGATCCGATCCCGGCCGTCGATCATCCGCTGATCGATGCGGCGGACATCGCCGCCCTCAAGGAGGAGATCCTCGGCCTCGGGCATTCCGTGTCGGACCTCGCCTTCGCGGCCTTCTCCTCGGCCTCCACCCACCGCAACACCGACAAGCGCGGCGGCGCGAACGGCGCCCGCATCGCGCTGGCGCCGCAGAAGGACTGGGCGGTGAACCGCCGGGCCATGCCGGTGATCGGGTCCCTGAAGGGCATCGCGGCCGGGTTCAACGGCCGGGCCGGCGGGGGCAAGAAGGTGTCGCTCGCCGACCTCATCGTGCTCGGCGGCTGCGCGGCGGTGGAGAAGGCCGCCCGCGACGCCGGGGCCTCGGTCACGGTGCCCTTCGCCCCGGGGCGGATGGACACGACCGACGCGCTCACCGACGCCGACAGCTTCGAGTGGCTGAAGCCGGTGGTGGACGGGTTCCGCAACTACGTGGACGACCGCTTCGCCGAGATCACCCAGGGCCGGGTCTCGCCGGAGCGGATCTTCCTCGACCGGGCGCACCTGCTGGCGCTCACCGCCCCCGAATGGGTGGCGCTGACGGGCGGCCTGCGGGCGCTGAACCTGAACCACGACGGCTCGCGGCACGGCATCTTCACCGACCGGGTCGGGGTGCTCACGAACGACTTCTTCACCGTGCTCACCAGCATGGACTACGAGTGGAAGAAGGCGGACGGGGCCGGGATGGCGTTCACCCTCGAGGACCGGGCCACCGGGCGGGCGGCGTTCACGGCCACCCGCTGCGACCTCGTCTTCGGCACCAACGCCCAGCTCCGGGCGGTGGCCGAGGTCTATGCCGGCACGGACGGGCAGGAGCGCTTCCTGCGCGACTTCGTGAAGGCCTGGGACAAGGTGATGACCCTCGACCGCTACGACCTGAAGGTCTGACCGGACCACGGGCGATTCGTCCGGCAGCCGGGGCCCTCCCCGGCTGCCATGGCCACTCCCGGCGCCGGGCGCGACACGCTGAACCGTCTCGACGCGCACGGCGTTACGGGGACCGGGATCATCGAGACAGCCACGCATGCGACAGGTGAAGTACAGGCTGATGGAGCCGGGCCTGCTCCCCCGGCGCACGCGCCTCGAGATCCCCGGCTGGGCGGGCCACCCCGAGCCCCGGGCGGACGGCTCCCAGGAATATGCCTGGCACTGTCTGCCGTTCTCCGAGGCGGCCAAGGCGGGGATCGAGGTGTTCTACCCCTACGAGGCCGAGCTGCGCGTCAGCACGGCGGACGGGGCGCTCGTCTTCGAGGGCGATTTCGGGGAGCCGCCGGAGCCCGGCATGCAATGGCCGCCGTTCCGAAGCTTCGGCGACGCCTACTACACCTACCAAGTCCTCCTCGATCTGAAGGTGGAGGAGGGATGGGCGATCAAGACCGAGACCCATCCCCGCTTCTACACCGACAGGACCGGGACCGTGCCGGTCGCGGTGCCCGCGCTCCTGCGGCACTGGTGGCCGATGATGTACTTCATGGTCTTCAAGGCCCCGGACGAGGGGCGCACCCACGTCTTCCGGCCCGGCGAGCCGTTCATGCAGGTGACGATCGTGCCGGCCGAGGCCGATTTCGAGCTGGTGCCCATGCCGGAGGAGGAGGCCGCCGAGCGGGAACTCCAGTCCCGGCGCATCTACGCGAGCCGGACGACGCTGGCGGCGGATTCGCAATGGACCTCGGCGACGAACACCGTGTTCGACGGGACCTACCGGCGCATCCTGGGGGCGGCCAAAAGCCCCCGGTGACGGTGGGGCGGAGAGGGAGGCCCCCTCTCCGCCCCGCGGCCGCTCAGTACCCGTAGGGGCGGTAGTAGCCGTGGTGATGATGGTGGTGATGGTGGAACCGCCGGAAGAAGCGGTGGTGGTGATGGTGGTGATGGTAGAACCGCCGGTAGAAGCGGTGATGATGGTGATGGTGGGGGTAGTAGTACTGGGCCTCCTGCACCGTCGCGTCGCCCTCTGACGCCGGGGCGAGCAGCGCGGCCTGCGCTTCGGCGGCGTCGGACTCCTTGAGGAGAGCCACCGCATCGGGAATGGGCTTCAGCAGGTCGGCGTAGCTCTCGGCCTGCATGGCCGCCCTGAGGCCGGTCGCGGCCGGCATGGCGGCCTGGGCCGGATCGACCGCGGCCAGGAGCGTGACGGCTCCGATCAGGCCTGCGACTGTCTTGTCCATTGAGGGAATCCTTCCGGGAACGACGCCGACGGCCCCGAAAGATCGGATCGATGGCCGAGACGCCGCCTGAAACATCGCGCGGGAACGAACCGTTCCGGCGCCAGGCCACCGGGACAAGTCAATTTCCCGGCATGTTCGGAAATAGGGTCCCTGGGTTCACCGAGACCGAACAGATCGGCTTATGAATTCGAATTTAGTGGCTGCGTCTGCAAATTCGAGGCACGAAAGTCGTGAATTGCGTTCCGGCCCCGCACCGGGACGGCGGCCCGTTCGACCCCCGGCGCGTGCTCGAAGCCCCGGCCGGATGGGGCGGGCCGCGATCGTCCGCGCCGGGCGTATCTTTTGGAATAATTCCAATCTAAGATGACCGGTGACGATTCGGGGCGGATCTGGCGTGCCCTCACCCCCGGGCAGCGGAGTTTGCTGCGCCGTCTGGGGCGGGAGGGCTCGCTCCAGTCCTTCGGGCCGTGGGAGATGCGCACGGTGCGCTCCCTCCTCGCCCGCGGTCTCGTCAGGCCGCGGCCCCCCGGCCGCTCCGCTCCGGGCCTGTGGTTCCTGAGCGCCAAGGGGCGCCGCCTCCTGCCGCGCCCGCCCACCGACGCGACCGGGGCGGGGGCCTGTCCCGCCCCGCCACCTCCCCCCACGGCCGCCGCGGAGATGCTGCGATGACATCGACCACCGCACGCGCCACGGACCCCGGTGGGCGAGGCGCCGCGACCTACGACCGAGGCACCATCGCCCTGCACTGGCTGACCGCCGGTCTCGTGCTGGTCCTCTGGCTGATCGGCACCTTCCTGGAGGATCTGCTGCCCAAGGGGGCGTTGCGCTCCGGGATCTGGTCGGCCCACTTCGACCTGGGCTTCGTCCTGACCGCCCTCATCGTCGCGCTGCCCCTCTGGCGCCACACCGGCGGCCGCCGACTTCCCGTCGACGATCCGGGGGCCTTGCACGTGCTCGCCAAGGCGACGCATGCCGCCCTGTACCTGTTGCTCTTCGTGATCGCCGGGCTCGGCATCGCGAACGCCCTCGTGCGCGGCGTCAGCCTGGCAGGGCCCCTCGCCCTGCCGGCCGTCGGCGATCCGGCGTGGCGCCGGCCGCTCACCCACTGGCACGGGCTCGCCGCCAACATCCTGATGGCGCTGGCGCTGTTCCATGCCGCCGCCGCCCTGGTGCACCACTACCTCTGGCACGACGGCATCCTTCGGCGCATCCTCCCGGGCCGCCATGCCCCGCTGTCCCTCGAAAGGCGCTGACACCGTGCGCAGGCCCCATGCGGAAAACCACCTCATCGACCGCATCGGCTGGCTGCGCGCCGCGGTGCTCGGCGCCAACGACGGCCTCGTCTCCACCGCCAGCCTGATCGTGGGCGTCGCCGCGTCCGCGGCGTCCACCGGGGAGGTCCTCGTGGCCGGCTGCGCCGGCCTCGTCGCCGGGGCGATGTCGATGGCGGCGGGGGAGTACGTCTCGGTGAGCTCCCAATCGGACACCGAACAGGCCGACCTCGCCCGGGAGAGGCGCGAGCTCGCGCAGGACCCCGCGGCCGAGCGGGAGGAACTCGCCGACATCTACGTCTCCCGCGGCCTCGACCGGGACCTCGCCCGCAGGGTGGCCGAGCAGCTCATGGCGAAGGATGCGCTGGGCGCGCACGCCCGGGACGAACTCGGGATCTCGGAATTCACCACGGCCCGCCCGGTCCAGGCGGCGCTGACCTCCGCGGCCACCTTCTCGTCGGGGGCGGCACTGCCCCTCGCGGTGGCGGCGCTCTCACCGGCCCACCTCGTGGTCCTCTTGGTGTCGGCGGCGTCCCTGGTGTTCCTGGCCGTGCTCGGCGCCCTCGGCGCGAAGGTCGGCGGCGCCGAGATCCTGCGGCCGACCGCCCGGGTGGCGTTCTGGGGCGCCCTGGCGATGGCCGTCACCGCGGGCATCGGCCACCTCGTCGGCAAGGCGGTCTGACGGCGAGGCGGCCGGCCCCCGGGCCGGCAAGGGGCTCCGAGGCCGGCCCCCGGCCGGCAGGGGCTCCGAGGCCGGCACGGCCGGCACGCGGGGGGGATGTCGGGCTGCGGCGGGAAGGGGGGCCTCGTGCGCCCACCTGCACCACCGGCCGCCCGGTCACGGTCCCGTGGCGGACGCCGGCCATTTCCGAACCGCGCCGGCCCCCTACCTCAGTGCAAGGACCCTGCGGGCGAGCCAGCCGCATCACGGAAAGGACCGGCCATGCCGCCGAAACTCACCAAGGCGATCATCGGGGCCGGCATCGCCGTGGCCCTGGCCGCGGCCGTCTCCTACGGCCTCATCAACCAGCAGACCGCCGACCAGCTTCAGACGAAGGCGAACCAGACCCTGCAGGACGATCAGACCCCGGCCGGTTCGGCGCAGCCGCCCACGCCGCCGCAGAATTCGGTGCCGCAGGCGCCCGCCCAGCCCGGCGCCTCGCCACAGCCCCCTGCGCCCGCGCCCCGGCCTTAAGCCCCCGCTCCGGTGCGCCCCGCGCGCGATTCCAAATGGCTCAGGATCAGGACCGTGGCATGCCGATCAAGGCTCTGAACGACCGCAAGAAGCTCTCGAGCGACTTCAACGAGGCCAACGACGCCTTCATCGACGAGGTGCTCGGCGCGCTGCAATCCGGGCGGATCCCCCTCGATCTGGCGCGGGCGTATCTCGCGCATCCCGTCGCGATGATGCATACCGACGGCGCACAGGCCGTCGCCGACTACTTCGAACGGATGTTGGCCCAGCGCCCGACCATCGAATGGGCACCGGGCGACTAGACCCGCCGTGCCAGGGAGACGCGATTGACCGCCGGGGAAGTGGAAGAGCTCAAGCGGGCCCGCGACGCGCTGGCCCGGCAGAGGAATGCGATCGCCAGACGGCTCGGCGCGCTCGATCTCGCGCCGATCTCGATGGCGGAGGACCTCACCCGCACCCTGGTGGCGATCGAAGCGGTGGACCGCGCCCTCGTGGATGCCGGCCGTCCGTATTTCGACGACAACCCCTAGGGGCGTGCCCGACCGGGCGGCCTCCCCCTTCGTGGCCCCCGCGCACGCGCCGCGGAACGGGGCGAGGGGGGGCTGACGCGTCCCGAAGCCGGAGGACCCATGACAGAGATGCCGGACGACAACCTCGACCACTACGCCCTGGGCTTCTACGCCCCGGGCAAGGGTCTTGGCCGGGAGGCCTGCCCCTACGCCGAGGGCATGGAGGCGCACGACCTGTGGCTGGCGGGCTACGACGCGGCCGTCCGGGGCGAGCCGCTGGAGGAGAGCCGCCGGGACCCCGCCTGAGAGCCCGGCCGGACCGTCGTCTTCATCGGCGATCTCCCGGGCAGGCGGCCGTCACCGACACGCTGCGCCTCGTCCCGGGCCGTTGCGACCCGGCCTGGAACATCCCCGACCGGTCTGTCGGCGTCCGCAAGGGCCGGGTCGAGTCCGGGGCCCGTCCCCGCCCGCGGCAAGGCGTATCGGACCGCGGACGGGCGATCCCGCCCCGCCCCGCCCGCAAACCTCCCGTTGCCCTGGGGCGCTTCGCCCGCGATGACGGTGGCGGATGTTCACCCGCCGGCCACGGCACTCCCCGCCCCCGCACCGAAGGCGCACCCGCATGATCATCGTACCCGAGAGCGCCATCGGCGGCCTCGTCACGCAGGAGGACTGCGTCGCCGCGGTCGAGAAGGTCTTCGCCTCCATGGCGAAGCGGACGGCCCGCAACTTCCCGGTGGTGCGGGAGGCGATCGGCCACGCGGATGCCCTCTACGGCTTCAAGTCCGGTTTCGACCGGGAGAGCCTCGCCCTCGGCCTCAAGGCCGGCGGCTTCTGGCCCGGCAACGCGGGCAAGGGCCTGACCAACCACCAGTCGACGGTGTTCCTGTTCGACGCCGACACCGGCCGCTGCCGCGCCGTGGTGGGGGGGAACCTCCTCACCGCCCTGCGCACGGCGGCGGCGAGCGCGATCTCCCTCCGGCACCTCGCCCGGAAGGACGCGCGGGTGCTCGGCATGATCGGCGCCGGCCATCAATCCGCCTTCCAGCTTCGCGCCGCCCTCGGGCAGAGGCCGTTCGAGAGGGTCCTCGGCTGGAACCTGCACCCCGGCATGTTCGGCCGCCTGGAGGCGGTGGCCCGGGAGCACGGCGTGCCGTTCGAGGCGGTGGACCTCGACAGGCTCGGGGCCGAGGCCGACGTGATCGTCACGATCACCTCCTCCTTCGACCCGATCCTGAAGGCGTCCCAGGTGCGCACCGGGACGCACCTCGCCTGCATGGGCACCGACACGCGGGGCAAGCAGGAGGTCGAGGCCGAGCTTCTCGCCGCCGCGACGGTCTTCACCGACGAGGTCGCGCAATCCGTCAGCATCGGCGAGGCGCAGCACGCGGTGGGCCGGGGGCTCCTCGCCGAGGGCGACATCGTCGAGATCGGCGCGGTCATCAACGGCGACCATCCCGGCCGGACCTCGCCGGAGGAGATCACCCTGTTCGACGGGACGGGCGTCGGCCTGCAGGACCTCGCCGTGGCCTCGGCGGCGGTCGAGCTCGCCGTGGCGAAGGGGCTCGCCGTCGAGGTGGAGTTCTAGGGCGTCTTCCGGCAGCCCTGGATCGGGTGTCCCCACGGCTGCGCGCGGGTCCTCTCCCCCTTGTGGGGAGGGGAGCGCGTCGAGGCTCGCGATTCAGGCTTTGGGGCATACGCGTCAGCCGGCTGCCGGCCGTCCTCGCGCGCGGGGCGACGCAAGCCGGCGGCGGCGCGTCCGGCGGGGCCCGCCGCCGCGCCCTATCCGCCCGGCGGGGGCGGGGTGACGACCCAGTCCTCGCCGTAGACGAACTCCTCCAGGTTCACCCCCGCGCCGCCGCGGTCCACCA
Organism: Methylobacterium sp. J-076; assembly: GCF_022829405.1. Lineage (GTDB taxonomy): Bacteria > Pseudomonadota > Alphaproteobacteria > Rhizobiales > Beijerinckiaceae > Methylobacterium. Next base: position 30,351 of record NZ_JAKSXW010000129.1, on the reverse strand, counting down.
CGGCGAAGTCCTGGGGCTGCCCGAACGGCGTGAGCACGCCGTGCCACGTGCCGGGCGCGTAGCACACGCCCTGCCAGGGGGCCGTCAGGAAGGCCTGCGGGCGCCCCGGGCGCCCGCCCTCGTCCGGGCAGGCCACCACGAGGAACGGCGCCCCCGTCAGCGGGATGAACGCTTGGCTGCCGAGGGGGTGGCGCTCCACCAGCCGGAACGTCAGGGGCAGGGCGTAGGGCTGTGCCTCCACGAGGCCGACGACGGCATGGGCCTCCTCCCCGGAGACCAGGATCCGCGCGAGGTCGTGGAAGCGGCGCGCCATCCCCGCATTCATCGGCCGCGGGGCGGCGGCGGCCTTGTCGATGACCGTCCCGAAGGGGGCGAAGGCGTCCGCCGTGAGGGAACGCGCCGTGAGCGCGCGCGGGCTCACCGCGCCGCCGTCCGGGGCCGCAGGGAGGCGTGCCGGTTCACGTCCTTGTAGAGCAGGTAGCGGAACGGGCCGGGGCCGCCCGCGTAGCAGGCCTGCGGGCAGAAGGCGCGCAGCCACATGAAGTCGCCCGCCTCGACCTCGACCCAGTCGCGGTTGAGGCGGTAGACCGCCTTGCCCTCCAGCACGAACAGGCCGTGCTCCATCACGTGCGTCTCCTCGAAGGGAATCGAGGCCCCGGGGCGCAGCGTGACGATGTTGACGTGCATGTCGTGGCGCACGTCCTCGGAGGAGACGAACCGGGTGGTGGCCCAGGCCCCGTCCGTGCCCGGCATCGCGGCGGGCGCCACCTCGGAGTCGTGGGTGAGGAAGGAATCCGGCGCGTCGAGGCCCGGCACCCGCTCGTAGGCCTTGCGGATCCAGTGGAGGCGGGCCGGCTCGCCGCCGTCGTTGCGCAGGCTCCACGCCGCCCCGGGCGCGAGGTAGGCGTAGCTCCCCGGGCGCAGGGCGTGGGCGTGCCCGTCGAGGACGAGGCGCGGGGTGCCCCCGACCACGAAGAGGACGCCTTCCGCCTCCGGGTCCGGCTCGGGCCGCTCGCTGCCGCCGCCGGGGGCGACCTCCATCAGGTACTGCGCGAAGGTCTCGGAGAACCCCGAGAGCGGCCGGGACAGGACCCAGGCCCGCGTCCCCGCCCAGAACGGCAGGACGCTGGTGACGATGTCGCTCATCACCCCCCTCGGGATGACGGCGTAGGTCTCGGTGAACACCGCCCGGCCGGTCATCAGCGCGGTCTGGGGGGGAAGGCCGCCGCAGGGGGGGTTGTAGGGAGACTGCGTCATCGTGCGTCCTCGGGGCCGCCGCCGCCGCTCGCGCGGCCGGCAGCCGACGGGCGGAGCATCGGCGGCCCCGGTCTAGACGTCAAATACCTTTTGTGTTCTCATTCATTCGAAATTCGTATGGCTTCGGGTCATGGAGCTCCGGCATCTCCGGTATTTCGCCGCCGTGGCCGACCATCTCAGCTTCACGGCGGCCGCCCACAGCCTCGGCGTCTCGCAGCCGCCGCTGAGCCAGCAGATCCGCGACCTCGAGCGGGAGATCGGCGTCGACCTGTTCGAACGGTCGAGCCGGCGGGTCGCGCTCACCGCCGCGGGGGAGGATTTCCTCCGGAACGCCCGGGCGATCCTCGTCCAGGCCGCGGACGCCATCGACCGGGCGCGGACCATCGGCACCGGCACCGCCGGCATCCTGAACATCGGCATGACGAGCTCGGTTCTGGCCGGGCCGCTGGGGGGCTTGATCCGCCTCTTCGAGCAGCGGTTCCGGGGGGTGGACGTGCGCATCCACGAGATGGCGCCGGACGAGCAGATCGCCGCCCTCAAGGCGCACCGGACGGAGCTGAGCTTCCTCCGCAGCCCGCCGGAGGGCCCGGACCTCGCCGGCGAGATCGCGTGGCGCGAGCGGCTGTGCGTCGCCCTGCCCGCGGGGCACGCCCTCGCCGCCGGGCGCAGTGTGCCGGTCGATGTGTTCCGCACCGAGCGGCTGGTCTCCCTGCGCCTTGAGGGCTCCCGCTTCGCGGACGGGATCTTCCGCGCCTGCGTGGCGCAGGGCTTCACCCCCCGCCTCTCCCAACAGGTGCGGGAGGCCTCCTCGCTGATCAGCCTGGTCGCGGCGGGGTTCGGCCTCGCCATCATCCCGGAATATGTCGGCCGCCTGAACCACCCGGGCGTCGTCGTCCTGCCCTTCGATCCGCCCTTCCTGTCGGCCGACGTCCACGCCCTGCACCACAGGCGGACGGGGCCGGTGGTCGACAATTTCCTCGCCCTGCTGCGGGAGGAGGCGCCGGGGTTCGATCGAAACGTACAACCTATCAATCGAGCCGAACAACATATTGGACCACGGGAGTCCGGGCCGGCTATCACCCGTGCGAGCGAGGGTTGAGGCCATGTTCGATCCCGACCAGGAGTATCCGCGCGACATGGTGGGCTACGGCCGGGCGCGGCCGGACCCGCGCTGGCCCGGGGGCAAGCGCGTCGCCGTCCAGTTCGTGGTGAACTACGAGGAGGGCGGCGAGAACTGCATCCTCCACGGGGACGCGGCGTCGGAGGCCTTCCTCTCCGAGATCGTGGGGGCCCAGCCCTGGCCGGGCCAGCGCCACGCCAACATGGAATCGATCTACGAGTACGGCGCCCGGGCCGGGTTCTGGCGCCTCTGGCGCGCCTTCACGGGCCGGGCCATGCCCGTCACCGTCTTCGGCGTCGCCTCCGCGATGCGGCGCAACCCCGAGGCCGTGGCGGCCATGGTCGAGGCCGGCTGGGAGATCGCCACCCACGGCCTCCGGTGGATCGACTACCGCGACCACAGCGTCGAGGCCGAGCGCGCCGACATCGACGCGGCCGTGGCGATCCAGACCGGTCTGACCGGGAGCCGGCCCCTCGGCCTCTACCAGGGGCGCACCTCCACCAACACCCTGGCCATCGGCGCGGCCGAGGGCGGCTTCCTGTACCTCGCCGATTCCTATGCCGACGAGCTGCCCTACTGGGTGGCGCTCGCGGGCCGGCAGCAGCTCGTCGTCCCCTACACCCTCGACGCCAACGACATGCGGTTCGCCACGCCGCAGGGCTTCAACAGCGGCGACCAGTTCTACGCCTACCTCAAGGACACGTTCGACGTGCTGTACCGCGAGGGCGGGGCGGGGCAGGGCGGGATCATGTCGGTGGGGCTCCACTGCCGCCTCGTCGGCCGCCCGGGGCGGATGGCCGCCCTGGAGCGGTTCCTCGACTACGTGGCCGGCCAGTCCGGGGCCTGGGTGACCACCCGCCTCGACATCGCGCGCCACTGGATCGCGGCCCACCCGCCGCGGGGCGGATATCGCCCGGGCCGGATGGGGCGCGCCCTGTTCGGCGAGGTGTTCGGCCCCGTCTGCGCCGACCTGTGCGCCGGCCCGGCCGACGAGGGAAGGGCGATGGCGGAGGGGGTCCATGCCGCCGGCCTCGGGCCGGAGGCGGAGACCGCCGCGGGCCTGGCCCGCCGCTTCGCGGACGCCGCCGGGATCGCGGACGAGGGCACGATCCGGACCCGGCTGGAGGCGCTCGTCGCCCGATAGACGGGAAAGACTGTGTTCGTCACCGCGGATGCAGCATCGGCCGGCCCGGCGCTTCGAGAGAGGCGCCGGCGTCCAGTAGATCGGGCGGGCCGGGCATAGGTTTTGCGTGATGCGCCGCATTCCGGCGCCACGCACACGGGAAGGCCCGGCAACAGGGCCGCGTCCGACAGGGAGGAACACGATGTACGCACACATCGAGGCGGCAGGGGCCAGCGCGGCCGTGTCGGGCGGCCACGACACCGTCGTCATCAAGCCGGGCTACGATCCGAACCTCGTCAACGAGGATCTGGCCCCGCTCCGCAAGCAGACCTGGGGCACCTACAACATCTTCGCGTTCTGGATGTCGGACGTCCACAGCGTCGGTGGCTACGTGACGGCGGGCAGCCTGTTCTCCCTGGGGCTGGTGAGCTGGCAGGTGCTGATCGCCCTGCTGGTCGGCATCCTGATCGTCCAATACTTCTGCAACCTCGTCGCCAAGCCGAGCCAGCTCACCGGCACGCCCTACCCGGTGATCTGCCGCGCCTCCTTCGGCGTCCGGGGGGCGAACATCCCGGCGATCATCCGCGGGCTGATCGCGGTGGCGTGGTACGGCATCCAGACCTACCTCGCCTCGGCCGCCCTCACGGTGGTGGCCCTGCGTTTCGTCCCCGATCTCCTCCCCTATGCCGATGTCGGGCGATACGGGTTCGCCGGCCTGTCGGCCCTGGGTTGGGGCGCGTTCATGACGCTCTGGGTGCTGCAGGCCCTGGTCTTCTGGCGCGGCATGGAGGCGATCCGCGTGTTCATCGATTGGGCGGGTCCCGCGGTCTACGTCGTGATGATCGCGCTCGCCGCCTACCTCGTGGCCAGGGCCGGCATCGGCCAGATCGGCCTCACCCTCGGCGCCGTGAAGTACACGGGCTGGGACGCGCTGCCGGTGATGGTCAACGCCGTCGCCCTCGTGGTCTCCTACTTCTCCGGCCCGATGCTGAACTTCGGCGACTTCTCCCGCTACGGCGCGAGCTTCGCGGCGGTGAAGCGGGGCAACTTCTGGGGCCTGCCGGTGAACTTCCTCGGCTTCTCGCTGCTGACGGTCGTCACCGCCTCGGCCACGGTGCCGGTCTTCGGCCACCTGATCACCGACCCGGTCGAGACGGTGAGCCGGATCGACAGCACCTTCGCGGTGGTGCTCGGCGCCCTGACCTTCATGACGGCGACGATCGGGATCAACATCGTCGCCAACTTCGTCTCGCCGGCCTTCGACTTCTCGAACGTCTCGCCGAAGCGGATCTCCTGGCGGATGGGCGGGATGATCGCGGCCGTGGGCTCGATCTTCATCACGCCCTGGAACCTCTACAACAACCCGGCCGTGATCCACTACACGCTGGACATCCTGGGCGCCTTCATCGGGCCGCTCTTCGGGATCCTGATTGCCGACTTCTACCTCGTGAAGAAGGAGGCGATCGTCGTCGACGACCTCTACACGATGAGCCCGGCCGGCCGGTACTGGTACCGCAACGGCACCAACCGCGCCGCCGTGGCGGCCATCGTGCCCTCCGCCCTGGTCCCCGTGCTCTGCGTGATCGTACCGGGGATGGAGAGCGTGGCGAACTTCACGTGGTTCATCGGCTGCGCCCTGGGCTACGGGATCTACGCCCTCATCATGCGGGCCAAGCCCCGGCCCGCGGCGCGGCCCGCCTGACCGGCGGCGATGGGGCAGACGATGCGGATCCTCCTCCTCAACCCGAACACCAGCGCCTCGGTGACCGCCCTCGTGGCGGCGCGGGTCGCGGCCGTCGCCGACGGGGCGGCGACGTTCGTGCCGGCCACGGCGCGGTTCGGCGCCGCCTACATCGCCAGCCGCGCCGCCTTGGCGATCGCCGGGCACGCGGCGCTGGACGCCTACGCCGACCACGGGGAGGGCTGCGATGCGGTCTTCATCGCCTGCTTCGGCGATCCCGGCCTGCTGGCCCTGCGCGAGGTCTCGCCGGTCCCGGTGGTGGGGATGCTCGAAGCCTCCTGCCTCGAGGCCCAGGCGCTGGCCCCGCGCTACGCCATCGTGACGGGGGGCGCCCTGTGGAAGCCGATGCTGGAGGAGATCGTCGCCGGCCTCGGGCTCGGCGACGGTCTCGTGGGCATCCGGACCGTCGCGCGCACCGGCGGGGAGATCGCCCAGGACCCGAAGGCGGCGCTGCCGGACCTCGCGGCCGCCTGCCAAGCCTGCGCCGAGGAGGACCGCGCCGGGGCGATCATCCTCGGCGGGGCGGCCCTGGTGGGCCTCGCCGCGCAGTTGCAGCCGCAGGTGCGGGTGCCGATCCTGTGCTCCGTCGAGGCGGGGGTGCGGGCGGTGCTCGCCGCGGTTGCCGCCCCCCGCCGACGACCCCCGGCGGTCGCCATGGAGACGACCGGCCTCGGCCCGGCCCTCGGCGCCCTGCTCGGGCCGCGGACGGCCGGGTGAACCCCACCGCCCGCCGCCGCATTGCATTTTGAATGCGTCGGGACGAAGCTCCCCGGACCACCCCACCGAAGGGCGGACCGGAGGAGACGGATTGATGAGCACACGGCGCGACTTCCTGCATCTCACCGCAGCCGCGACGGCGGTCGGCGCCCTGGCGAGCCCGGCCGGGGCCCAGACCCCGCCCGCCCCCGGGCCGGGGCATCCGATCCCGCCCGCCGGGGGGGACATGCTGCGCCTCGTCACCTTCGTCCCCGCCGAGGGGAAGGCGCCCCGTCTCGGCGCCGTGCGCACGGACGGGCGCGTGGTCGACCTGTCGCAGGTCGCGGTGCCGGGGCTCGATCCGGCGCGGATGGTCTCCCTGATCGAGGCGGGTCCGAAGGGCCTCGACATCGTGCGCCGGGCCGCCGCCTCCGGGGACGGCCCGCAGGTCGAGACCGTGCGGCTTCTGGCGCCGATCCCGACGCCGGCGCGCAACATCTACGCCGTCGGCTGGAACTACCTCGAACACTTCGCCGAAGGACAGGCCGTCCGCGGCACCCACATGGAGTATCCGGCCCATCCGGTGTTCTTCACCAAGGGCGTGAACACCGTGAACGGCCCCTACGACCCGATCCCCTACGATGCGGAGGTCTCCACCGCCATCGACTGGGAGGTGGAGCTCGCCGTCGTCATCGGCACGGGCGGGCGCAACATCAAGGAAGCCGACGCGATGAACCACGTCTTCGGCTACACCGTCATCAACGACACCACCGCCCGCGACATACAGATCACGCTGCACGGCGGGCAGTGGTTCAAGGGCAAGAGCCTGGACGGGTACGGGCCGACCGGCCCCTGGATCGTCCCCGCCGCGGACCTCGACCCCTCCGACCTGCATCTCCTGCTGCGGGTCAACGGCGTGGTGAAGCAGGATGCCTCGACCCGGCAGATGTACTTCAAGGTGGCCCGCATCATCGCCGAGCTGTCGCGGGGCCTGACCCTCGTGCCCGGCGACATCATCGCCACCGGCACGCCCCCCGGCATCGGCAACGCCCGCAAGCCGCCGGAATTCCTCAAGCCCGGCGACGTGATGGAGACCGAGATCGTCGGCCTCGGCATCCTGCGCAACACGATCCAGGCCGTCCCGGCCTAGGGGAAGGGTCCCGCCGGGGGGGCGTCACGGTGGGCGGTGCGGATCACGGCAGGCCCCGCTCCTTCACCAGGGCGTAGACCGCCGGGATCACCACGAGCGTCAGGACCGTCGAGGACACCATCCCGCCGATCATCGGCACGGCGATGCGCTGCATCACCTCCGAGCCCGCCCCCGTGCTCCACAGGATCGGCACGAGACCGGCCAGGATGGCGGCGACGGTCATCGCCTTCGGGCGCACCCGCTCCACCGCCCCCCGCATGATGGCCCGGCGCAGGTCGGCGCGGGCCGGGGCGCGGCCCTCCCGGGCGCAGGCGGCCCAGACCTCGGCGCGGGCGTGGTCGAGGTAGACCAGCATGATCACCCCCGTCTCGGCGGCGACGCCGGCGAGGGCGATGAAGCCCACCGCCACGGCCACCGACAGGTTGAAGCCCATCCCCCAGACCAGCCACACCCCGCCGACGAGGGCGAAGGGCAGGGACAGCATCACGATCAGCGTCTCGGTGAGGCGGCGGAAGTTGAGGTAGAGGAGCAGGAAGACCACCAGCAGCGTCAGGGGCACCACCACCGCCAGCCGCCCCTGCGCCCGCGCCAGGGCCTCGTATTGCCCGCTCCATTGCAGCCGGGTGCCCTGCGGCAGGCGCACCTCGGCCGCCACCGCCCGGCGCGCCTCGTCCACGTAGCCGCCGAGGTCGCGGCCGGCGATGTCCACGTAGACGTAGACCGCGAGCTGCCCGTTCTCCGTGCGGATCGCCGTCGGCCCGCGGGTGAGGGCGACGTCCGCCACCTCGCGGAGCGGCACCGTGCCCCCCGCCGGGAGCGGCACCTGCACCTCGTCCGCGATGGCCCGGGGGCTCGACCGGACGGAGCGCGGGTAGCGGACGTTGACCGTGTAGCGCTCCCGCCCCTCGACGGTGGTCGTCACCGCCTGCCCGCCGAGCGCCGAGGCCACCACGTCCTGCACGTCGCCGACGGTGAGCCCGTAGCGGCCGAGGACCTCCCGGTCGGGGGTGATGTCGAGGAAGGAGCCGCCGATCACCCGCTCGGCATAGGCGCTCGCCGTGCCGGGCACCCGCCGGAGCACCGCCTCGACCTGCCGGGCGACCCCCTCCATCGCGGGCAGGTCGGTGCCCAGCACCTTGACCCCCACCGGCGTGCGGATGCCCGTGGCGAGCATGTCGATGCGGGCGCGGATCGGCTGCGTCCAGGCGTTCGAGACACCGGGGATCTGCAGGGCGGCGTCCATCTCGGCCCTCAGGCCCGCCGGGGTGACACCCTTCCGCCACGCCGCCCGGGGCTTCAGGGTGATGAGGGTCTCGAACATCTCCATCGGCGCCGGGTCGGTGGCGGTGGCCGCCCGCCCGGCCTTGCCGTAGACCGCGGCGACCTCGGGGAAGGACTTGATGATCCGGTCCTGGGTCGCCAGCAACTCGCCCGCCTTCGTCACCGAGAGGCCGGGCAGGGTGGTCGGCATGTAGAGGAGGCTGCCCTCGTCGAGGTCGGGCATGAATTCCGAGCCGAGGCGGCTCGCCGGCCACGCCGTCGCCGCGAGGGCGGCCAGGGCCAGGGCCAGGGTGAGGAGGCGGGTCCGCAGCACCCCGGCGATGAGGGGCCGGTAGAGCCGCATCAGCAGGCGGTTCAGGGGGTTGCGGTGCTCGGGGACGATCCGCCCGCGGACGAAGACCACCATCAGCGCCGGCACCATCGTCACCGAGAGGATCGCCGCCGCCGCCATGGCGAAGGTCTTGGTGGCGGCGAGCGGCCCGAACAGCCGGCCCTCCTGGCTCTCCAGGGAGAAGATCGGCAGGAAGCTCACCGTGATCACGAGGAGCGAGAAGAACAGCGAGGGCCCGACCTCGGCCGCCGCCGCGACCAGCACCTCGGTCCGCGGTTTTCCGGGGGGCGCCCGCTCCAGGTGCTTGTGGGCGTTCTCGATCATCACGATGGCGGCGTCGACCATGGCGCCGATGGCGATGGCGATGCCGCCGAGGGACATGATGTCGGCGCCGATCCCGAGGGCGCGCATGGCGGCCAGCGCCATCAGGATCCCCACCGGCAGCATCAGCACCGCCACAAGGGCGCTGCGGACGTGCAGCAGGAACACCGCGCAGACCAGGGCGACCGCGACGCTCTCTTCAATGAGGGTGTGCCGCAGGGTGGCGATGGCCGCCTCGATGAGCTGCGAGCGGTCGTAGACCGGCAGGATCGCGGTGCCCGCCGGCAGGCTCCCCGCGATCTCGGCGAGCTTGGCCTTCACCCCCTCGATCACCGCCAGGGCGTTGGCGCCGTAGCGCTGCAGGACGATGCCCCCCGCCACCTCGCCCTCGCCGTCCAGTTCGGCGAGGCCGCGCCGCTCGTCCGGCCCGAGCTCGACCCTGGCGACGTCGCGCACCCGGAGCGGCGCGCCCGCGGCGCTCTTGAGCACGATGGCCTCGATGTCGGCCACGCCCCGCAGGTAGCCGCGCCCGCGCACCACGAACTCGACCTCGGACAGCTCGACGGTGCGCCCGCCGACATCCGTGTTGCTGGCGCGGATCGCCTCCCGCAGGCGGGCGAGGGTGACGCCCTGCGCCCGCAGGCGGTTGGGGTCCACCACCACGTTGTACTGCTTCACGAATCCGCCGATCCCGGCCACCTCCGCCACGCCCTCGGCCCGGGAGACGCCGAAGCGGACCACCCAGTCCTGCAGGGAGCGGAGCTCGGCCAGCGTCCGCTCCTTGGCGACCACGACGTATTGGTAGACCCAGCCCACCCCCGTCGCGTCGGGGCCGAGGGTCGGCGTCACCCCGGCGGGCAGGCGGCCCGCGGCGGCGCTGAGGGATTCGAGCACCCGCGAGCGGCCCCAATAGGGGTCGGTCCCGTCCTCGAAGATCACGTAGACGAAGGAGACGCCGAAGAAGGAGGTGCCGCGCACCACCTTGGCCTTCGGCACCGTCAGCATGGCGGTGGTGAGCGGGTAGGTGACCTGGTCCTCCACCACCTGCGGGGCCTGCCCCGGATACTCCGTGTAGACGATGGCCTGCACGTCCGAGAGGTCGGGGATGGCGTCCAGCGGCAGGCTGCGCAGGGCCAGGAGCCCCGCCGCCACGGCGAAGGCCGTGCCGATGAGGACGAGCACGAGGTTGCGGGCGGACCAGCCGATCAGGCGGGCGATCACGGCGCCGCCCCCGTCCCGGCGGCCGCGCCCGGTGCCATGCCCCGCAGGGCCGCCTTCAGGTTGCTCTCGGCGTCGATGAGGAAGTTGCCCGCCACCACCACCCGGTCGCCGGCCGCCACGCCCTCGCGGATCTCGGTATAGCCCTCGCCCCCGGCGCCCGTGGTGACGGGGCGGGGCTCGAACCGCCCGCCGCCGCGGTCGAGGAGCACCACCGGGCGGGGGCCGCCCTCGATCACCGCGTCGTCCGGCACGGCCAGGACGGGGGCGGGCGGGGCGGTGGCGATGGCCACCTCGGCATACATGTCGGGCAGGAGGGCGCCGTCGGGGTTGGGCACCTCCAGGCGCACCCGCGTGGCGCGGGTCTCGGGGTTCACCTGCGGGTAGATCGCCGCCACCCTGGCGGCCACGACCCGGCCGGGCAGGGCGTGCAGGCGCAGGGTGGCATCCTGGCCGACCCGGATGCCGGCGAGGTCGCGCTCGGGCACGTCGGCCAGCACCCACATCAGGGAAGTGTCGGCGATCCGGAACAGGGTGTCGCCGGCCGCCGCCTTCATGCCGTCCACCGCCATGCGCTGCAGCACCACCCCGTCCCGCGGGGCGCCCCAGGTGACGGCCATGGGCACCGTCCGGGTGCGCTCCATCTCCGCGATGACCGCCTGGGAGACGTTGAGGTTCTGCAGGCGCCGCCGCGCCCCGTCGAAGCCGGGGTTGGCGATGAGCTGGGCCGCCGCCGCGTTGATCTCCGGCGAGTAGACCCGCACCAGGGCCTCGCCCTTGCGGACCCGGTCCCCGGTCGTGACGTCCTCCACATGGTCGACATAGGCGTCCGAGCGGGTCGCCACCACGGCGATGCGCCGCTCGTCCAGGGTGACGGTGCCGGGCACCCGCACGGTCCGCCCCACCGCCCGGCGGGCCACCGCCTCGGTGCGCACCCCCGTGCGCTGGACCTTGCCGGGGGAGAGGGTGACGCCGCCCCCGTCCTCCTCCTCGCCCTCGCGGACGGGGATGTAGTCCATCCCCATCGCGTCCTTCCTCGGGGTCGCCGAGACGTCCGGCAGCCCCATCGGGTTGCGGTAGTAGAGGACGCGGCGGCCGGCGGCGGCCGGGGCCTGCGCCTCCCCTTCGCCGTCGAAGCGGACATCCTCGCTGGCATGGACGGCGCGGAACTCCCGTCCGTCCTCCGTCACCATGGGGGAGAGCGAGTAGACGGGCTTCCCGTCCGGGTCCCGGTAGTAGACCACCGGGCCGGAGGGGGCGGGCGCCGCCGGCGCCTGCCGCGCGACGGCGGCCCGGGCCCGTTCCGCGAGGGCGGCGAGGGCCGGGCCGTCCTGCCCCGCCCGATAGCCGGCGCCCCCCGCCGCCAGCGCGGCGAGGGTTCCGGCGAGCCATGCGGCGCGGCTCATCGCCCGGCCTGGACGATCAGCTTGTCCTCGACCGTGCCGGCCTCGCCCTGGACCTTGGCGGCGAGCGACAGGCGCCAGCGGCCCTGCATGCCGAGATGGGCCTTGAACCGGTAGATGCCGGGCTCCGTCGAGGGCACCTGCGCCACCTTGGTGGCCATCTCCTCCATGGCGTCGGGGGCCATGTCGAGGCGCCGGGCGAAGATCACCGCGTCGGTCACCGGCTGGCCGGAGCGCGTGTCGATGAGGCGCACGGCGATGACGGCATCGCCGACCGGCGCCTCGTCCTGCACCAGCTCGAAGCGGTAATCCTCGATGCCGGCGTGGGAGGGGGCCGCCCAGGCGAGGGCGGGCAGCGCCGCCGCGAGGGCGCGCGCGAGGGAAGTCCTGATCACGGGTCACGTCTCCTGAACACGATGGGCGGGGCCGCGCGGGCGCGCGACACCGTGCCGGCGCGGGGTGCGCGCCGGCGGCATCGGTTCAGGCTCGGGGTGGCTCGGGAAGGGGCGGGGGCCGCAGGGTGCCAGGGGCCGGCGCGTCCGGCCAGGAGGGCGGCACCCGGACCGAGACGGGCACCGGCATCCCCAGCGGGGCCGGCACGAGGGAGGCCGCGGTGGCGAGGCAGAGCGCCATCAGCGGGCAGCCCTTGCCGCATCCGGGATCGGGCGCCTTCTCCGGCGGGCAGCAGGGCATCCCGTCCATGCCAGCCGCGTCCATCGCGGCGTGGTCCATGGTCGCGGGATCCATGCCCGCGTGGTCCATGGCCATCCCGCGATGGGCGGTGGGGGATGCGGAGGCGTGCATGCCCGCGGTCGCCGCGGGGGCGGCGGCCGGCATCAGGGCGAAGCTGAGTGCCGCCAGGAGCGGCAACCACCGCCGGAGGGCGAGCCAGAAGGTCACGCGTCCAAGGATGCCAAAATCCGGCGGGCGAGGGAAGCACATTCCCCGTGTCCGCGCGCCGCGGCGGGGCGCGAAGCTCAACCGGCCCGCTCCGGATGCATCGCGACAGCGTGACCGAGCGGAAATTCAATCACGAATGGTCGAGCAAAGCAGGAACACAAGAGGAAGTTAAGCTTAGCCATTGCATATTGCCCTTGGGGGTGATGATGCAACTACTGGTTGATGCATGCTGACGGTTCTGGGCTGTTTCATCGGCGAGCATGACCTGTGGCTGGTCGGGTTGGCGGCGCTCATCTGTTCGCTCGCCTCGGCCGCCTGCATCGCCCTGCTGCACCATGCCCGCCGCCTCACGGGGGGGTGGCAGGCCGCGTGGCTCGGGGTCGCGGCCGTCGCGGGCGGGTCGGGCATCTGGGCGACGCACTTCATCGCCATGCTCGCCTTCGAGCCGAGCCTGCCCACGGGCTACGCCGTGGGGCTGACCGTGCTGTCGCTCGCCTACGCCATCGTCATCACCGGCGTCGGCCTCGCCGTCGCCCTGTGGAGGGCCCTGGGCCTCGCCCCCGTCCTCGGCGGCGTGATCCTGGGGGGCGGCATCGCGGCGATGCACTACACCGGCATGGCCGCCTTCGAGGTGCCGGGGCACATCCGGTGGGATCCCGGCCTCGTCGCCGCCTCGCTGATCCTCGGGGGCGTCTTCGGCGGCGCCGGGCTCAAGGTCGGGCTCGCCCGCGAGGGGCTGCGGTGGCGGATCGCGGGGGCGCTGCTGATCCTCCTGGCGATCTGCGGGCACCACTTCACGGCCATGGGCGCGGTCACCATCCTGCCGGACCCGGGCGTCGCCATCGCCGACAGCGCCCTGCCGGCCCGCTGGCTCGGCGTCGGCGTGGCGCTCGCGAGCGTCGCGATCCTGCTGATGGCCGTGGCGGCGCTCCTCCTCGACCTGCGCGAGCGCCGCCAGGGGGCCCTGGCGCGGGAGCGGCTGCACAGCCTCGCCAACGCGGCGGTGGAGGGGCTGCTGGTGTGCCGGGGGACGACCATCGTCAACGGCAACGACAGCTTCGGCGCCCTCGTCGGCCTCCCCGCCGGGGATCTCGGCGGCGTCTGCCTGTCGCGCTTCCTGCCGGTGACGGCGACGCCCCTCGCCCTCGCCGGGCCGCCGGACCAGCCCATCGAGGCCTCGCTCGTCGGCGCCGCGGGGGAGGCGATCCCCGTGGAGCTGATCGTCCGCCCCGTCACCTACGGCGACCAGCCCCACTACGCCGTGGCGGTGCGCGACCTACGCGCCCGGCGGCAGGCCGAGGGGCAGATCCAGTTCCTCGCCCACCACGACGCCCTGACCGGCCTCGCCAACCGGGCGAGTTTCACCCTGCGCCTGGAGCGGGAGATGAAGCTCGCGGCGGCGACCGGCCGCAAGCTCGCCGTGCTCTGCCTCGACCTCGACCGGTTCAAGGAGGTCAACGACCTGTTCGGCCACGCGGCGGGCGATGCGCTCCTCGTCACCGTGGCCCGGACCGTCACCGAACTCCTGGACGACGACCAGCTGATGGCCCGGCTCGGGGGCGACGAGTTCGCCATCCTGATGCCGTGCGACCACGCGGTCTCGGCGGGCAAGCTCGCCGAGGAGGTGCTGGAGGCCCTGCGCGGCCAGAATTCGGACATGGCCGGGCCGACGATCGCCGCGAGCCTCGGCATCGCGGTCTATCCCGACAACGCCGACGAGCGCGCGCTCCTGCTCAGCTCCGCCGACACCGCCCTCTACCGGGCGAAGGCCGAGGGCAGGGGCACCTACCGGTTCTTCGAATCGACCATGGGCGCGCAGGTCCGCGACCGCCGGCACCTGGAGCACGACCTGCGCGGCGCCGTGGCCCGGGGCGAGATGCACCTCGTCTACCAGCCGCAGGCGGATGTCGCGACCGGCGCGGTGGTCGGGTTCGAGGTCCTGCTCCGCTGGAGTCATCCCACGCGGGGGGCGGTCTCGCCCGCGGCGTTCATCCCCATCGCGGAGGAGAGCGGCGTCATCCTGCCGCTCGGCGAGTGGGTGCTGCGCGAGGCCTGCCGCGAGGCGGCGCGCTGGACCAACCCCCTGTCGGTGGCGGTGAACGTGTCGGGCGTGCAGATCCACGCGCCGAACCTCGTGCCCCTCGTCCAGGAGGTGCTGCGCGAGACGGGCCTGCGGCCGGAGCGGCTGGAGATCGAGGTCACCGAGACGGCGCTGATCCGCGAGCCGGCCCGCGCCCAGGCGACCCTGCGCCAGCTCAAGGCGCTCGGGGTGCGCATCGCCATGGACGATTTCGGCACGGGCTACTCGTCGCTCTCGAACCTCCGGGCCTATCCCTTCGACAAGATCAAGATCGACAGCTCGTTCATCCGCAAGGTCGATTCGAACGCGCAGACGGCGGCCATCGTCCGCTCGGTCCTCGGGCTGGGGCGCGGCCTCGGGATGTCCGTCCTGGCCGAGGGGGTCGAGACGGCCGAGGAACTGGGCTTCCTCGTCGGCGAGGACTGCGCCGCGGCGCAGGGATACTTCCTCGGCCGCCCCAGCGAGATCGCCGCCTTCGTCCGCCACACCCACCCGGACCCGGAGGCGGCGGCCCGGCACGACCTCGCCGCGTAAGGCCCCCCGCCTCCCGGGCGGGGTCGCCGCGCGCGCCGACGGCGCGTGCCGGCGATTGACGCATTGTCCGACAATACGATAATCTACAGGGAATCGGCGGGCGAAGATCCGCGGAACGGCAGGTCGACACGATCGATCGTCGAGGGAGCGAGGTCGCCCGCATGGAAGGCGCGGTCTACGAGATCTACGCGATCAAATACGCGCAGCATGCGCGGATGGCGCGGGAGAACTTCATCGGCGGCGACATCCACGACGGGCCGATGCCGATGGACTACTTCGTCTGGGTGGTCCGCAACGCCCAGCGCACGGTCCTCGTGGATACCGGCTTCGACCGGGCCATGGCGCAGACCCGCGGGCGGACCATCGTCCACCCGGTGGAGGAGGGGCTGGCGCGGATCGGCATCGCCGCCGCCGAGGTCGCCGACGTCGTCGTCACCCACATGCACTACGACCACGCGGGCAACGCCGCGCTGTTCCCGCGGGCCCGCTACCATGTGCAGGAGCGGGAGATGGCCTTCTGCACCGGCCGGTGCATGTGCCACCAGGGCCTGCGCCACGCCTTCGCCGCCGAGGACGTGAAGGCGATGGTGGACCGGCTGTTCGAGGACCGGCTGCGCTTCCGCGACCCCGAGGACAGCCTGGCCGACGGCATCACCCTGCACCGGGTCGGCGGCCATTCGGACGGGTTGCAGATCCTGCGCGTGCGGACGCGGCGCGGCTGGGTCGTGCTGGCCTCGGACGCCGCGCATTACTTCGCCAACCTGCACCGGGGGCTCGCCTACCCGATCGTCTACAATGTCGGCGACATGTTCGAGGGCTACGCCACCGTGCGGCGGCTGGCCGAGTCGGACGCCCACATCGTTCCGGGGCACGACCCGCAGGTCCTGTCCCTCTACCCGCCCGCCGAGCCCGGCACCGAAGGCTGGATCGTGCGGGTCGATCTGCCGCCCCGGGGCCAGCCCGTCATCTGAGAGGACATGCGATGATCGTCGAAATGCGCGTCTATTACTGTGCCCCGACCCGCCTTCCGGCCCTGCTGGACCGGTTCCGCACCACGACGCTCGACTTCTTCCGGAAGTACGACATCGAGCAGGTCGGCTTCTGGACCACCCTCGTGGGGCCCGACAACCACGCCCTGACCTACCTCCTCAAATGGGACGACATGGCCCAGCGCGAGGCCCGCTGGAACGCCTTCCAGGCCGACCCCGAATGGATCGCCAAGCGGGCCGAGACCGAGAAGGACCGCCCCATCGTGGTGCGGATCGAGAACAGCTTCCTCGCCCCGACGGATTTCTCCGCCCTGCGCTAGCCGCCCCGCGGGGGCACCCCGGGATGGGGGTGGGGGCGGGCCTTGGGCGGCGGCGGCTCGGGAACTCGTCCGGCGCGCGCTGGTGAGCGGTGTGGGCGAGGGGTGTTGGAAAGAGGACGAGGGAATGGCTCAGACACGCATCGGCTTCATCGGGCTCGGCATGATGGGCGCGCCCATGGCCCGGCGGCTCGGGCAGGCGGGCCACGCCCTCGCCCTGGACGACGCCGACCCGGAGCGGACCCGCGCCCTGTGCGGGGAGCTCCGGGCCGACCCGCTCACGCACGAGAGGGCCCGGCAGCTCGACGTGGTGATCACCATGCTGCCGAACTCGGCCGTGGTGGAGGAGGTGCTGCTGGGCAAGGGCCTCGCCGACGCCCTGCCCGCGGGCGCCACGGTGATCGACATGAGCTCCTCCGAGCCGGTGCGCTCCCGGGAGCTGGGCGAGACCCTCGCGGCCAAGGGGCTCGGCTACCTCGACGCGCCGGTCTCGGGCGGGGTGAAGCGGGCCGTCGACGGGTCCCTCGCCATCCTCGTCGGCGGCGAGGCGGCGCTGCTCGCCCGCCACCGCCCGGTGCTGGAGGCGATGGGCCGCTCGGTCCTGCATATCGGCGCGGCCGGGGCCGGGCACGCGGCCAAGGCGCTGAACAACTTCGTCTCCGCCGCCGGGCTCATCGCCACCGTCGAGGCGCTGCACGTGGCCCGGCGCTTCGGCATCGACCCGGAGGTGATGACCGACGTGCTCAACGCCTCCACCGGGCGCAGCAACACCTCCGAGAACAAGGTGAAGCCGTTCATGCTGAGCGGCAGCTACGCCTCCGGCTTCTCCCTGAAGCTGATGGACAAGGACCTCGGCATCGCCGGGGCGCTGGCGCAGTCCGTCGGCTACCCGCTGGCCTTCGGCCGGCACGGCATCGCCCTCTGGCACGCGGTCGCGCAGGAGGCCGGGCCGACCTCCGACCACACCGAGATGTACCGCTTCCTGGCGGATGAGGAGTGATCCGATGAGTGACGAGAACCCCATGTTCGACGCCGGCTTCGAGAACCGCAAGGCGGTGCTCGGCGCGGCCCATGTCGAGAAATCCTGGGCCAACGCCGACGCATTCAACCGTCCGGTGCAGCGCCTCGTCACCGAATATTGCTGGGGCGAGGTCTGGGGCGATGCGCGCCTGCCGTTCAAGACCCGCAGCATGCTCAACATCGCCATGCTGACCGCCCTCAACCAGCAGCACGAGCTGGCCGTCCACGTGAAGGGCGCCCTCACCAACGGGGTGAGCAAGGACGAGATCCAGGCCGTGCTGCTGCAGGCGCTGGTCTATTGCGGCGCTCCGGCGGCGCTGGCCGCCTTCCGCACCGCCTCGGCCGCCGTCGCCGACTGGGAGAAGGAGCACCCGGCCGGCTGAACCGGCGCAGGTTTCGGACAGGTCGCGGAGGGGCCCGCCAGAGGCCCCCCGCGACGCCCCCACCGTCCCTCGGGAGGAACGCCATGACGACGACAGCCGCAGGAGCCCTGCGGGAGGGTGGGGCGCACGCCCCCGCGCTTCCGCAAGACCACGACGAGAAGCGCCGCAGCGCGATCCGCGGCGCGTTCTTCTCCGAATACATCGACATGTTCGACATCTACCTGCCGGTCGTCGCGCTGGCCCCGGTGATGTTCCTGTTCCAGCCGAAGGGCCTGTCGCCCCAGGCCGAGACGGTGCTGGCCTCCCTCGTCTTCATCACCACCCTGCTCGGGCGCCCGGTGGGGGCGCTGATCTTCGGGATCGTGGCCGACAGGGTCGGGCGGCGGGCGGCCTCGATCTACTCGGTGGTCGGCTTCGGAATCGTCACCCTGCTGATCGGCCTGCTGCCGACCTACGAGACCCTGGGCCTCGCCTCCTACCTGCTGCTGGTCCTGCTGCGCTTCCTCGACGGGATCTTCCTCGGCGGCGGCTATACCGGGGCGATCCCCCTCGCCATCGAGTATTCGCAGAAGGAGCGGCGCGGCTTCGTCGGCGGGCTGATCCTCGCCGGATTCCCCGCCGCCTATGTCAGCATCAACCTCATCACGATGCTGATGTTCACCCTGTTCCCCCTGGCCGGGCCGGGCTCGCCCTACACGGTCTGGGGCTGGCGCATCCCGTTCATTGTCGGCGCCGCGCTCGCCGGGCTGCTGGCCCTCTACTACATCCACAAGGTCTCGGAATCCGAGGTCTGGAAGACGAAGACCAGGGACGGCGCCGCCCAGGCCGCGACGCTGCCCCTGTCGAGCCTGCTCTCGGGCCAGGGCGGGCGCGACCTGCTCCAGGTCCTGCTGCTGATGACCGGTTTCTGGACGACGCAGAACATCATCACGATCTACATGCCGACCGGGTTGCTGGTGAAGACCCTGCACCTCAGCGGCATCGCGCTGACCGCGACGCTGATGATCTGCTACACGGTGCTGTTCGTCAGCTATATCGGCGCGGGCCTGCTCGGGCAGGCGATCGGGCGGCGGCGCTTCTTCGTGATCGTCGGCCCGGTGATCGCCACCCTCGGCGCGGGCATCCTCTACACGCTGACCGTCACGCCCGACCTCGCCTTCGGCCCCCGGGCGCTGCTAGTGACGCTGCTGGCGGTGATCGTCACCTCGCCCTGGGGCGTCATCGTCACCTACATCAACGAGCGCTTCGCCACCGACGTGCGGGCGACGGGCTTCGGCATCGGCTTCAGCCTGTCGGTGGTGATCCCATCCTTCTACGCCTTCTACATGGACTGGCTGAGCGCCCTCATGCCCCTGGCCCTGACCCCCGTGGTGCTGATGGCGATCGGCGGCCTCGTGGGCATGGTCGGCGCCCTGATCGGGCCCGAGACCCGGGACGTGGATTTCGGCCCGGCGCACTGACGGCTTTCGCGAGAAGGAGCATCCGGATGGGCGAGGAACGGGTCGGCTTCATCGGCCTCGGCAACATGGGCGGGCGCATGACGCGCCGCCTCGTCGGGGCCGGGATCCCGGTGACGGGCTACGATGCGGATCCCGCCGCGGCCGCCCGGTGCGGCGCGGCGGCGGCGGCCTCGGTGGCGGAGGTGGTGCGGGGGGCGGACATCGTCCTGATGTCCCTGCCCGACAGCCGGGTGGTCGAGGCGGTGGTGGCGGGGGAGGGCGGCGTCCTCTCCGCCTGCCGGGAGGGGCAGGTCGTGGCCGACCTCAGCACGGCCGCGGCGAGTTCGACGAGGCGGCTCGCGGGCCTGCTCGCCGGGCGGGGCGTGGCGTATGTCGATGCCGGCATCTCCGGCGGGGCCGCCGCGGCGGAGAAGGGCAGCCTGACCCTGATGGTCGGCGGCGAGGCCGCGGCGCTGGCCCGGCTCGCCCCGGTCTTCGCGCCCTTCGCCGCCAAGGTGGTGGCCATGGGCGGCAGCGGCGCCGGCCACACGGCCAAGCTCCTGAACAACTTCCTCAACGCGGTCAGCCTCGCGGCCACGGCCGAGGTGATGGTGGCGGGCAAGAAGGCGGGCCTCGACCTGCACCGGCTCCTCGACGTGCTCAACGCGTCGAGCGGGGTCAACTTCGCCACCCTCAACCGCTTCCCGCGGATCGTGGAGGGCGACTACCTGGAGGGCGGCCTCACCGGCCGGCTGATGACCAAGGACGTCGTGCTCTACGCCGACCTCCTGCACGAACTCGGGGTCGCCTCCCTGAACGCCTCGGGCCCCCTCGCGAGCTTCGGCCTCGCCACGGCACTCGGCTACGGCGACGTCATCTCGAACCGCGTCGTCGATGCCATCGGCGACATCTCCGGCGGCATCCGCCTCCACGAAGGATAGACACCATGCAGATCTTCCACGGCCGCGCCGCCGACAAGCCCTCCGAGAGCCGGGGGCCGACCTTCACCGGCCAGGTCTGGGCCGATCCGGTCATGCCCGCCAGCGGCGGGGTGATGGTCAACGAGGTGTTCTTCACCCCCGGCGCCCGCACCCACTGGCACACCCACGGCCAGGGGCAGGTCCTCCAGGTGAAGGCCGGCAAGGGCTGGGTCTGCGTCGAGGGGCAGGCGGCCCAGGCGATCCGCCCCGGCGACACGGTGTGGATCCCGGCGGACGAGCGCCATTGGCACGGGGCGGCGGCCGACAGCTTCCTCCTGCACACCGCCATCTCCGTCGGCGGCACGACCTGGCAGGACGCCGTCACCGAGGATGCCTACCGGAGCGCCACGGCATGAGCGCGGACCTGCACCGGGAGGTGGAATCGCAGCACGGCTACTGGGAGGAGGGCCAGGAGGCCCTGGCCGCCCTGTCGCCGGGCTTCCTCGCCGCGTGGCACCGGATGGCGGGCGTGCCGGTGCGCGGCAACCACCTCGGCGACAAGGGCCGGGCCCTCGTCGGCCTCGCGGCCTCCGCCGCCGCGACCCACCTCTACGCGCCGGGCATCCGCCGGCAGGTGCGCAACGCCCTCGCGGCGGGCGCCACGGCGGACGAGGTGATGGAGGTGATCGCGCTGACGGCGACCCTCGGCATCCATGCCTGCAACATCGGCGTGCCGCTGCTGCTGGAGGTGCTGGACGAGAGCGGCCAGCGCACCGGACCCGCCCCGCTCACCGAGCGCCAGGAGAAACTGAAGGCCGATTTCACCCGCGACCGGGGCTACTGGCACAGCTTCTGGGACGGGTTCCTCGAGCTCGATCCCGACCTGTTCGAGGGCTATCTCGACTTCTCGGCCTATCCCTGGCGGCACGGGGTGCTGGAGCCGAAGATGAAGGAGTTCGTCTACTGCGCCTTCGACGCGGCGGCGACGCATCTCTACGTGCCCGGCTTGAAGCTCCACATGCAGAACGCCGTCCGTTACGGGGCGACGAAGGAGGAGCTGATGGAGGTCCTGGAGATCGTCAGCCTTATCGGGATGCACGGGGCCGAGATGGCCGCGCCGATCCTGCGCGACGAGCTGGCCCGCCGGGGCGGCGCCGCGCCCGCGTCCCCATCCTGAGGGTCCCGCCGGCGAGGTCTCCGAGGTCCGCGCTCGCGGGGCTGACAACGCCTCGTCGGTCGGACTTTCAGGATGCGGGGCGCGTCCGGGCGGTCGGGCCGGCCGTCCCCCCCGGAGCCGTGGCGGGCCCCCGGCTGCGGCCCTTGCCGCAGCGCCGGGAGCTATGCCAACGCTGACCTCACCCCGTCCCGCACCGATCGCCATGGCCAAGATCAGCCTCATCCAGCCGGACACGCTGCGCCAGAAGGTCGAAGACGCCGTGCGTCAGGCCATCACCTCGGGGGTCTACGCCCCGGGCGAGCGGCTGATCGAGCGCGAGTTGTGCGAGGGGCTCGGCGTCAGCCGCGCCTCGGTGCGGGAGGCCCTGCGGCGGCTCGAGGCGGAGAAGCTCGTCCAGATCGTCCCGCACCGGGGGCCGGTTGTGGCGGCGATCTCGGTGGAGGAGGCCCGCCAGCTCTACGCCCTGCGCGCCGTGCTGGAGGGCTACGCCGCCCGGGAGTTCGCGGGCAAGGCGAGCGACGCGGCGGTGGAGGATTTCGCCCAGGCCGCCCGGTCCCTGCGCGAGGCCGCCGCGACCGGCGAGACGGAGCGGGTCCTCCAGGCCAAGAGCCGGCTCTACGATGTGATGCTCGGCCAGTGCGGCAACGACCTCGTCTGGGAGATCCTCCGGGGGATGCACTCGCGGATCAACCTGCTGCGCGCCACCTCGCTGATGCACCCCGACCGCCTGCCACTGAGCCTCGCCGAGATCGACGGACTCACCGAGGCGTTCCGGCGCCGCGACGGCGCCGGGGCGGAGGCGCTGGCCAACCTCCACGTCACCAACGCCTGCGAGGTGGCCCTCACGCAGTTGCGCCAGCGGGAGGGGCAGGGGCACCGGTCGGCGGCGCGGTAGGGGGCGCGATCCCGCGCTCCGTCCGCCCCGCCAGCGCGTCCACCCTCAGGACTTCCCCCCGCGGCGGGGCCGGAGGAAGGTGGCCGCGGCGAGCCCGAGGCCGACCACCGCCGAGGCGGTGGCCAGCGGGTGCAGGCTCGCCCGGGTGTAGGCGCTGGTGCGCATCACCGGGAACGGCTGGTCGCCGTGGACGTGCCCCGTATCGTCCTCCTGCGGCGCGTGCAGCGCCCCGGCCGGGCGGCGGGGCTCCATGGTCCGCTTCTGCAGGGCCACGATCTGGCTGGCGAGGTGGTCGTAGGCCCCGGGTGCGAACTCCTTGCCCGCGATGAACAGCTTGCCGGCCCCACCCACCACGATGTCCCGCTGCGGGTGCACCGCGGCGTGGAGGATCGCGTGCGCCACCTCCTCGGCCCGGTAGACCGGCGGCGGCAGCATCGGCTCCCGGTCCATGTAGTTGCGCGCCCGGCGGGGGAGGGGCGTGTCGATGGAGGTCGGCTTCACCAGCGTCACCGAGATCGGCGCGTCGTCCAGGCGAAGCTCCATGCGCAGGGCGTCGGTGAAGCCCTTCACCGCATGCTTCGAGGCCGAGTACATCCCCTGGTAGGGGAAGGCGAGGTCGGAGGCGACGGAGCCGACGTTGATCAGCGCCCCGCCCCGGCGGCGCATCCCCTCCACGGCCACCAGCGAGCCGTTCACCGTGCCCCAGAAGTTCGTGCGCAGCAGGCGCTCGTGGTCCTCCTGGGAGACCTCGTCCAGGCGACCGTAGATCGTCAGCCCGGCCACGTTCACCCAGGTGTCGAAGCCCCCGAACTCCGCGACGGCGCGGGCGGCGATCTCCTCCACCTCCGCCCGCACGCCGACATCGGCCCCCACGGCGACGGCCCGCCCGCCGTCGCGGACGATCCCGGCGGCGATCGCGTCGAGGGCCGCGCCGCTGCGGGCGGCGAGGACGACCCGCGCCCCGCGGGAGGCGGCCATCCGGGCGGTGGCCAGCCCGATTCCGGACGAGGCGCCGGTGACGACGATCGTCTGGTCGGCGAGGGGTTTGTGCTGCATGGTGGGGTCGCTTCCGGGCCGTCCGCGGGCCTACCCCGCATCGAGGGCTACTCGGGGGGGACCGGCCAAGTTTCGGCCGGCCCGCCCCCGCGCGGTTATCGCGCACCGCGCCGCCGCCGCTTTGCGCAGGCCGTGCTTGGGTGTATCTGGCAATGAACTCGGGATCATTCGGCAATCGCCGCCCTGGGATCATCGTGATGGGGGGAGGGCGCCGCGGTGGGCCACGGGCGCAGGGTCTTGCTCACCGGAGCGCTGCTCGCCGTCCTCGTCGGCGGTGCCCTGGCCGCGACCCGGGAGGCCGGCCTCTCCGCCTCGCTCGCGGGCCTGCGCGAGGTCCTGGCGGGGGTGTGGCCCGGCCGGGCGCCGGCCCCCGAGGCCCGGCTCCCCGCCCCGCGCACGGCGGTGGAGGACGGGCGCACGGTGGTGCGCCTGACGGCGGCCGAGCGCGCCCGCATCGGCCTCGTCACCAAGGCGCTGCCGGCCCTGCCGCATCCGCAGGAGGCGACCGGCTACGGCAGCATCCTCGACCTCGCCCGCGTCACCGAGCTGGCCAACAGCTACGCCGGGGCGGTGGCCGCCCTCCAGACCGCCCGCGCCCGCGCCGAGGTGTCGGTGAGCGCCGCACGGCGCCTCAAGAGCCTCGGCACCGCGGCCATCGCCACGGCGCAGATCGAGACCGCCGAGGGCACGGCGCTGACCGACCAGGCGGCGGTGACGGCGGCCGAATCGCAGGTCCGCACGCTGGCCGCCACCGCCCGGCAGGAATGGGGCTCGCTCATCGGCAGGGCGATCATCGAGCGCGGCCCCCTGGTGACGCGGCTCATCGAGCGCGACGACTTCCTGATGCAGGTCACCCTGCCGCCGGGGGAGGTCCTGGCCGATCCGCCGAAGGGCGCCTTCGCGGAGGTGCCGCCGCAGAGCGTGCGGGTTCCCCTGCGCCTCGTCTCCCCCGCCACGCGCACGGATCCAAGGATCCAGGGACAGAGCTTCTACTACCTCGTGGCCGGCGACAGCGGCCTCCTGCCCGGCATGAGCGTGATGGCCTTCCTCCCCACCGGCCGCGCGGCGACGGGCGTCCTCGTGCCGGAGGACGCGGTGGTCCACGCCGAGGGCGGCACCTGGGTCTACCGGGGCATGGGCGAGGACGGCTACGTCCGCCACCCGGTGAGGCCCGACGCGCCGATGTCCGCCGACGGCTTCGTGCAGGAGGACCTGCCCGACGGCAGCGAGATCGTCCTCGCCGGCGCCCAGGCGCTCCTGTCCGAGGAACTGCGCAGCCGCATCCGCGTCGTCGGCGACGACGATGACTGAGGGCGCCTCCGGGCTCCAGGCCGCCCTCGTCCGGTTCTCGGTGCGGTTGCCGCGGGTGGTGCTGGCGCTGGCCTGCGCCCTCCTCGTCTTCGGGCTCTACGCCCTGGCGGGGGCGCGCTATGACGTGTTCCCCGAATTCACGCCCCCCACCGCCACCATCCAGACCGAGGCGCCGGGCCTCGACCCGGAGCAGGTCGAGGTGCTGGTCACGCAGGTCGTGGAAGGGGCGGTCGCGGGCCTGCCGGGGCTGGAGACGCTGCGCTCCTCCTCGATCCAGGGCCTGTCGGTGGTGACGGCGACCTTCCGGGCGGGGAGCGGCGTCGATCAGCTGCGCCAGCGGGTGAACGAGCGCATCGCCGCCCTGCCGGGCCGCCTGCCGCAGGGGGTCTCGGCGCCGTCGATGACGCCGCTCACCTCATCGACCCTGACGGTGCTCCTCGTCGGCCTCACCTCCGAGCGCCGGGACGCCATGGAATTGCGCACCCTGGCGGACTGGACCGTGCGCCCGCGCCTCCAGGCGGTGCCGGGCATCGCGCAGGTCTCGGTCTATGGCGGTGCCGTGCGCGCGCTCCAGGTGAAGGTGCGGCCCGACGACCTGATCCGCTTCCAAGTCGGCCTCAACGACGTGCTGGCCGCCGCCCGCAAGGCGACGGGGGTGCGCGGGGCCGGCTTCGTGGACACCCCGAACCAGCGGGTCGTCCTGCGCACGGAGGGGCAGGCCCTCACCCCGGAGGCGCTGGGGCGGACGGTCCTCGCCAACGAGGGCGGCGCCAGCGTGGTCCTGGCGGATGTCGCCACCGTCACCGCCGCCCCGGAGCCGGCGATCAGCGCCGCCCTCGTGGACGGCAAGCCCGGCGTGCTGCTGATGGTCGGCGCCCAGGTCGGCGTCGACACCCTTGCCGTCACGGCCCGGCTGGAATCGGCCCTCGACGAGCTGCGCCCGGCCCTGGAGCGCGAGGGCGTGAGCCTGCGGCCGGACCTGTTCCGCCCCGCCGACTTCGTCGGCGTCGCCACCGGCAACGTCCTCCAGGCGCTGGCCATCGGCGGGGTGCTGGTGGTGATCGTGCTCCTCGTCTTCCTGGCGGATTGGCGCACGGCCCTCATCAGCGCGGCGGCGATCCCCCTGTCGCTGATCGCGGCGGCCCTGGTGCTGCAGGCCTGGGGCGAGAGCCTGAACACCATGACGCTGGGGGGCCTCGCGCTCGCCATCGGCGAGGTGGTGGACGACGCGGTGATCGGCGTCGAGAACGTCACCCGCCGCCTGCGCGGGGCCGGGCGGACCAATCCGGGCCGCCGGGCGCGGCTGGTGCTGGACGCGATCCTCGAAGTGCGCAGCTCCGTCGCCTACGCGACGCTGGCCGTGCTGCTGATGTTCCTGCCGGTCCTGGCGCTGACCGGCGTGGCGGGGCGGCTGTTCGGGCCGCTGGCCCTGGCCTACGTCGCCGCCGTCGTGGCCTCGCTCCTCGTGGCGCTGACGGTGACGCCGGCCCTGTCCCTGCTCCTCCTGGGCCGGCGCGGGCGGGACGGGGGCCCGGTCGCCGATCCGCCGGCGGTGCGCTGGAGCCGGGCGTTCTATCTCGGGCTGCTGCGGCGGGCCGGGCGGGCGCCGCGCACGGTGATGGCCGCCGGGCTCCTGGCGACGCTGGCCGGGGCGGCCCTCGTCCCGACGCTCGGCCTGTCCTTCCTGCCCGACCTGCGGGAGGGGCACCTGATCCTGCACATGGTGGCCGCCCCCGGCACGTCGCTCACGGAATCGCAGCGGCTCGGCACGCTCATCACCGCCGAGCTGAAGGCCATTCCCGGCGTGCGGGCGGTCGCCTCGCAGATCGGCCGGGCCGAGGCCGGGGAGGACACCGCCGGGCCCCATTACAGCGAGATCCACATCGACCTCGCACCCGGCCTCGACGGGGCCGCCCAGCGGACCATCGAGGGGCGGATCCGCGACCTAATCGCCGGGTTTCCGGGGCCCGCCTTCTCGCTGAAGTCCTTTCTGACGGAGCGGATCGAGGAGGTGATCTCCGGCTTCACCGCCCCGGTGGTGGTCAACGTGGTCGGCAACGACCTCGACCGGATCGAGGCCGCCGCCCGGGCCGTCGCCCGGGAGCTCGCCGAGGTGCGGGGGGCGCGGGACGTGCAGCAGGCGGCCCCCGCCGGCCTGCCGCAGGTGACGGTGGCCCTGCGCTCCGTGGACATGCGCCACTGGGGCCTCGACGCCGTCGAGGTGCTGGAGGCGGTCCGCACCGCCTACCAGGGCGACACGGTGGGCCAGACCTACCGGGGCAACGCGGTCTTCAACGTCGTCGTCATCCTCGACGGGCGGACGCGGGAGCGGCTCAGCGCCATCGGCGACCTGCCGCTGCGCACGCCGGGGGGGCGCTACCTGCGCCTGTCCCAGGTGGCCGACGTCTACGAGGGCACCGGCCGCTATCAGGTGCAGCACCAGGGGGCGCAGCGGGTCCAGGCGGTGACCGCCAACGTGGTGGGCCGCGACGTGGCGGGCTTCGTCGCCGCGGCCAAGCGCAAGATCGCCAAGGAGGTGCGCCTGCCGGCGGGCGTCTACGTCACCTATGCCGGCGCCGCCGAGGCGCAGGCGCGGGCCCGGCGGGACCTGCTGGTCCACACGGCGCTCGCCGGCTTCGGCATCCTCGTGCTGCTCGCCATCGTCACCGGATCGGGGGCGAACCTCGTGCTCGTTTTGGCGAACCTCCCCTTCGCCTTCGTCGGCGGCGTGGGGGCGGCGGTGCTGACGGGGGGCACGCTGTCGCTGGGCTCCATCGTCGGCTTCGTCACCCTGTCGGGCATCTCGCTCCGCAACAGCGTGATGATGATCGCCCATTACGAGCAGATGGTCGCCCGCGACGGCCGGGCCTGGGACGCGGCCACGGCCTTCGAGGGCGCCGCCGACCGGATGGTGCCGATCCTCATGACCTCCCTCGTCACCGGCCTCGGCCTGCTGCCCCTGGCGCTGGGCGCGGGCGAGCCCGGCCGGGAGATCGAGGGCCCGATGGCCGCCGTGATCCTCGGCGGCCTCGTCACCTCGACGGTGCTGAACCTGCTGATCCTGCCGATCCTCGCCCTGCGTTACGCCCGGTTCGGCGGGCGGGAGGCTCACGAGGCGGCGTGAGGGGGCTCACCTCAGCGGGCGAAGTCTGGGCGGCTTGTCTTGCCCCCCTCGTCGGGGGCGAAGCAGGGCGGCAGCCGGGGGTGAGGGGGCTACCCGGAGGCGTCCTATCCTGAGCGCCCCCTCACCGCCGCTACGGCTTCGCCTCCGCTTCCTGATTGCACGACAGGGTGCAATCGGGCCTCTCCCCGCAGGCGGGGAGAGGGGGAACCCGCGCTCGACCCACGGACGTTGCGCTCCGGCTGTCGCCGGCACCCTTCGGGGCCTCACCCCGGTATGAAGCTGGCGGCGGGAGGGTGACGTCCTCTCCCTACAGCGCCCCCGCCACCGCCCGCGCGATCATCTGCGAGACCCGCACGTTCGACTCCACCGTCACCCCGGCGATGTGCGGGGTGAGGATCAGGTTCGGGCAGCCGGCGAAGACCGCCCCGGCGTCTGCCGGAAGGGGCTCCCTGTCGAACACGTCGAGGGCGGCGCCGCCGAGGTGGCCGTCCCGCAGGGCCTGGGCGACGGCGGCCTCGTCCACCACGCCGCCGCGGGCCGCGTTGATGAGGATCGCGCCCTTCGGCAGCCGGGCGATCCGGGCGGCATCGATGAGGCCGCGGGTCGCGTCGGTGAGCGGGACATGGAGCGACAGCACGTCCGCCCCCGCGACGAGGTCGTCGAGCGGCAGGCTCGCGACCCGGCCCCAGGCCGGCGACCAGGCCTGATCCCCGGCCGGCAGGAACGGATCGTGGGCGCTCACCACCATGCCGAGGGCCGCGGCCCGCCGGGCGGTCTCCCGGGCGATGGAGCCGTAGCCGACGAGGCCGAGGCGCTTGCCGGAGATCTCCCGGCCCATCAGCCGGCCCCGGGGCCATGTCCCGGCGGCGACGTCCGCCGTGGCGCCGTAGGCCCCGCGCAGCAGCAGCATCGCCGTGGCGACGACGTATTCGGCCACCGAGACGTCGTTGGCCCCCGTGGCCGGGATCACCGCGATGCCGCGCTCCCGGCAGGCGTCCTGGTCGATGTTGTCGAGGCCGACGCCGAGGCGGCCGATGACCCGCAGGTCCGGCCCGGCGGCGAGGAGGGCGGCGTCCACCCGCGTCCGGTTGCGGACGATCAGCCCCCGCGCCCCGGCGAGCGCCGCCCGGAGGTCGTCCGGCCGGTCCACCAGGGTCGGATCGTAATGCAGGTCGAAGCCCGACAGGGATTCGCGGATCGCGTCCTCGTCCATGAACTCGCTGATGACGATATCCGGCATGGGGGGATCCTCTTGGAAAGATTTGCCACCCCGTCATTGCGAGCGACGCGAAGCAATCCAGGGATACGTCACGGTCGGAAACGGCCCGCCGCCCCTGGATTGCTTCGCTGCGCTCGCAAAGACGACGCGGGGGCTCAGATCGCGGCGATCTCGGCCAGGAGCTTGGCGTCCACCGTAAGCCCGTCCTGCTCGGCCTTGCGGCGAAGGCCGAGCCGGCGCTGGCCGGGCAGGCGGGCGCCGGGCTGGTCCTCGATGGCGGCGGCGAGCATCGCAAAGCGGTCCAGCGCCCCGTCCCCGAACGCCTGCGGGTCGAAGGCCAGGATGAGCTGGCCGGTGCCGGGCGGTCCGCCCTTGTCGTCGAGGAAGGAGGAGGCGTCGGCCGCGAAGGTCGCCCCCGTCAGGCCGGCGGCCAGCAACTCCACCATCAGGGCGAGCGCCGTGCCCTTGGCGTCGCCGAGGGGCAGCATGGTGCCCGCGAGTGCGGCCGCGGCGTCGGTGGTCGGGCGGCCCTGCGCATCGACGGCCCAACCCTCGGGGATCGGCTCGCCGCGCTGCTTGGCCGAGACGATGTTGCCCCGCGCCACCTTCGACAGGGACAGGTCGACCACGATCGGTTCCCGCCCCGGCAGGGGGCAGGCGAAGGCGATGGGGTTGGTGCCGAACACGGCCCGCTGCCCGTGCCACGGGGCGATGGCCGCGGGCGTGTTGGCGAAGAGCAGGGCGACGAGGCCCTGGGCCGCCAGATCCTCCACGACCAGCCCCGCCGCGCCGCAATGGTGCGAGCGCCGGAGGGCGGCGGCGGCGAGGCCGCTTTCCCGCGCCAGGGCGGGCAGCGCGTCGAGGGCGAGCGCCAGGGCCGGGTAGGCGAAGCCGTGGGCGGCGTCGATGGCCGCCACCGCCGGGCGGGGCCGGGTGAGGACGGGCACGGCGTGGCCATCGACCTTGCCGGCCCTCGCCTGGGCCGCATAACTCGGCACCCGCGACAGGCCGTGGCCCTTCAACCCGTCCGCCTCGGCCCGGACGAGGGCCCTGGCGACGTGCCGGGCGTTGCCCGGCGCGGTGTCCGCCCGGACGAGGGCGTCGGCGACCAGCGCCTCGGCCTGGGAAAGGGTGAGTGTGGGGGTGTCGGCCATGGCGTTCTGGGGGCTGGCTGAGGTCTTGTGTGGCCCGTTGATCACGGCACCGCTTCTCCCTCTCCCCTCTGCGGGGGAGGGTGGCCCCCGGAGGGGGTCGGGAGAGGGGAGCGACGGCGCAGGAGAAAGCGCGTCCCTCACCGCGGGCATGGTTTCAACGGTGAGCGGGTTTCCCCTCTCCCGACCCCGGCT
>NZ_JAKSXW010000115.1 GCF_022829405.1 Methylobacterium sp. J-076 | reverse complement strand
TCGACGGGTGTTGGGTCGCTCTCGACTGGGTTGAGTGCGGCGGGCAGCTCGATCGCGTCCCTGTCGACCGGTGTCGGCTCCCTCTCGACGGGCCTTTCCGGCACGACGAGCATGGTCGGCTCTCTCTCGACCGGGGTGGGCTCGCTCTCAACCGGCTTGAGCGCAGCGGGCAGCTCGATTGCGTCCCTCTCCACAGGTGTGGGTTCGCTGTCGACTGGGTTGAGCGCGGCGGGCAGCTCGATCGCGTCCTTGTCGACTGGGGTCGGGTCCCTCTCGACGGGCCTGTCGGGCACGACGAGCATGGTCGGGTCCCTTTCGACCGGTGTGGGTTCGCTCTCGACTGGGTTGAGCGCAGCGGGCAGCTCGATTGCGTCCCTCTCCACAGGTGTGGGTTCGCTGTCGACTGGGTTGAGTGCGGCGGGTAGCTCGATCGCATCCCTCTCGACCGGGGTCGGGTCCCTCTCGACGGGTCTGTCCGGCACGACGAGCATGGTCGGGTCCCTCTCCACGGGTGTCGGCTCGCTCTCGACCGGCCTGAGTGCAACAGGCAGCTCGATCGCGTCCCTCTCGACGGGCGTCGGCTCCCTGTCGACGGGCCTATCCGGCACGACGAGCACGGTCGGCTCTCTCTCGACCAGCGTCGGGTCCCTCTCGACCGGGTTCGGTTCCCTGTCGACCGGGGTCGGTTCGCTCTCGACGGGCCTGAGTGCGACGGACAGTTCGGTCGCGGTGCTCTCGACAAATATCGGATCGCTGTCGACCGGCTTGTTTGTCGCGAACAGTTCGATCGTCTCGCTCTCGACGGGGGTGCTCTCGCTGTCCACCGGTGTGAGCGCGGTGAGCACCTCGGTGGCAGGTCTTCAGCGCGATAGCCTGCAGTGGAATTCGACGCTGCAGGCGTTCGATGCGGGCCGCTTCAACGGTACGCCGCAGAGGATCACGAACGTGGCAGCCGGTGCCCTCACCGCAAACTCGACGGATGCGGTCAACGGCAGCCAGCTCTACAATACGAACAGCTCGGTCGCGTCCCTCTCGACCGCCATCAACACCGGTGGCGTGTCGGGGGTGATGTCCCTCTCGACGGGGTTGAGCAACACGAACAGCTCGGTCGCCTCGCTCTCGACCAGCGTCGCGACACTGAGCCAGGACGCGCTTCAGTACGACTCCACAACCGGAGCCTATGACGCGAGCCGTGGCTCCAGCGGTCTGAAGAAGATCACCAACGTGGCGGCGGGGACGGTGAGTGCGACCTCGACGGATGTGGTGACCGGCGGCCAGCTCTTCACCGTCCGAAGCGACGTCGCCGCCATGATGACCAACTGGAGCTCGGCGGGCGGCAGCGTCACGGCGATCGCCCTCGGCATGGGGGCGAGCGCGCAGGGCTCGAGCAGTCTCGCCGTGGGCGCGAACGCGCTGGCGACACAGGACTACACGACGGCGTTCGGCACCAACGCGAACGCGTCGGCCGCCGGCGCGACGGCGATCGGCAGCAATGCCGTGGCCGCCGCGCAGGCCCGGGGGACGAACAGCATCGCCATCGGCGGCGAGGCTGTGGCCGCGAGCAGCAACGATGTGGCCATCGGCGTCGGCGCGACGGCGAGCGGCACCTCCACGGGTTCGGCGGTGTCCATCGGCTCGCGCAATGTCGCCAGGGGGGCAGGGGCCGTCGCGATCGGCGATCCGAACTATGCCTATGGCCAGGGCGCGGTCGCGATGGGCCTGGACAGCATTGCCTCCTCCGACGGCACGGCCGCCGGGGCGAATGCCGACGGCGCCATCGCGGTCGGCAACAATGCGGTCGCGGTGGGACAGGGCAGCCTGTCCCTCGGCAACAAGTCCAATGCCCTGACGACCGGCTCGATCGCCCTCGGCGACCAGGCCAACGTCCGGAGCAGCGCGACGAGGGGCATCGCGATCGGCGTGGGGGCCACGGCCTCGATGTCCCGCAGCGTCGCCATCGGCGACGGAGCGACGACATCCGCGGTGGTGAGCTACTCGGCGCTCGTGCTCGGGAACACCACTTACGGCGGCTTCGCGGGCACCAGCCCCGTGGGGGCCTTCTCGGTGGGCTCGGTCGGCAACGAACGGGTGATCCAGAACGTCGCCGCCGGGCGGGTCACCGCGACATCCACCGACGCGGTGAACGGCAGCCAGCTCTACGCCGTGGCCTCGACGACGCTCACGCAGATCACGTCGCTCTCGACCGGCCTGCTCGTGACGACCAACTCGGTGGCCTCGCTCTCCACGAGCGTCTCCCAGCTGTCGAATGGCGGCGCCGGCCCCGGCGGCGGCGGCGTGGCCTCCCTGTCCACGGGCCTGAGCGGGACCAACAGCTCGGTGGCGTCCCTCTCCACCGGCCTGAGCTCGACGAACAGCACCGTCGCGGTGATCTCGAGCGGCGTCACGTCCAGCAACAGCTCCATCGCGTCCCTCTCGACGGGGCTGAACACCACCAACAGCACCGTCGGCACTCTCTCGACCGGCGTGGCATCCCTCTCGACCGGGCTGATCGGTACGAACAGTTCGGTGGCGGCTCTGTCGAGCAGCCTGGCGAACGGGCAGTATGGCCCGCTCCGCTACGGAAGTTCGCCCTCGGCACCGGCCACGGGCCAAACCTCCCCGAACGAACTCTACCTCCAGCCCGGGTCGGGAACCGGTCCGGTCGTCCTGCACAACGTGGCGGCGGGCAAGGTCACGGCGGAATCCACCGACGCGATCAACGGGGGGCAGATTTTCGCCCTCGGGAACAGCCTCGCCTCAGCGCTGGGGGGTGGCTCGACCTTCAACGGCGCGACGGGCCAATTCTCGGCTCCGTCCTACCGGGTCCAGGGTGCGAGCTACGAGAGTGTCGGTGGCGCTATCAGCGCCCTCGATACGGGGCTCACGTCGCTCCAGAACAACATGAACCAAGTGACGGCGCACCTGCAGACGCAGATCACCCGAAACCGCAGCATCGCTTCTGGCGGCGTGGCCTCGGCCTTCGCCATGAGCCAGATGCGCTTCACCGATCGTCCGGGCTCCCAGAGCATCGGTATCGGCGGTGGTTACTACGACAACCAGGGCGCGATGGCGGTCGGTTACGGGTTCACGTCGGAGGACGGGGCGTGGCGCGGCACGGCGTCGGTGTCCTACACGCCGACCGTCAACAAGCTCGGCGTCGCGGGTGGCCTGACCTACAGCTGGTGACGAGGAGGGGGCCGGGACGCTCGTTCCGGCCCCCATCACGGGTGAGCTGTTAGATCACCTCGATGATACACGCGCAGTTACGTTCTCTTATCAGTATGCAACCAGTAGTATAGGACGTTTAGGGACATAATATAATCCCGGACGCTGTACTCGCCGGATCGATCATGCTAAGCAGCGGCATGAGAGCACGACGAATTCTGCAATATCTGGCGCTAGCGATGCTGATCGCGCCGGTAGGATTCGCCAGGGCACAGGATGCGGTCGCGACTCCCGCCATCGACACGACTATCTTCAAAGATGGGGAGGTCGAGGGACGCGAGTTCAAGTTCGAGGACTGATACGCAAAATGTCAGCAGATCATCAAGATCAAGCGACGGGTGTGTAATCTACTGTCAACGATCGCTGATCATAATGGGTTGGCGGCTGGTTCGGTGCTGATCGCGACGACGGATGCCGGTATTCCGGCGATGATGGTCTCGATCCCGCAAGAGATCGGGCACGGCAAGCCAATCTTGGTCGAATCGTCCTCGCTCGGCAAAGTCGACGGGAAGGTTGTGAAGGTTGAGTTTTCGCAGATCGTGAACCCCATGATTTGCAGCGACACCTGCAAGTATATGTTTCCCCTCGATCCGAAGATCGTTTACATCCTCAACGCCGGTGAAGGAGTACACATCTTTGCGCCGCCAAAAGAGCCTGTAGGCCGCGGTGTTGGGAAGAAGAAGCCGACGAAGCCGCCGCCACAAGTGCGGGAACTCACCATATCCGGGCGCGGGTTCGCAGCCAGCTTGGCCGAGAGCACCAAGGTTTGGTAGCCCAAGGAGAGCTGTGAATACGGATAAGCAATGCCGTGATTCGGCGCGGTGACGGTCAAATATCGACATCAATCGACGATGACTGGTCGCGACACCGTATGAATGCGGTCGTTTCGAGCAGAAAGCGTCCGCGGCAGTCGGGTCGTGTCCGAGGTCGCAGTGGCGCGGCACGGAAAAGCGGTGTCGGACGGCGCAGATCGTCCGCACCTAGGCCCTCTCGGTACCTGCTCCGGACAGGAGAGCAACATGCTCAACAGCTTGAAACAAAACATCCTTTTTCTGATCTTCGTCGTACTGTCGTGCAACATTTTCCTTCTCAGCTACACGAATGTTTCCTCATTCATGTCAAAAAATAAGAGCGAAGCGAATTACGACATCATCGATTGCGGCGACAGTTCGGGGAAGACCCACAAATGCATCCGCGTCGACAGCAAGGCGGGTGAGATCAACGATCCGGCCAAAGATGCCAGCTATCGCGTGATCTACGGTCACTAGTGCGGCGCCTGTCTCCATCCCACGTGGTCATCACAAAGGCTTTCGCCATGAATAGATCGATGTTGTTTGGGTGCGCCGTCGCGGCGCTGTCCGTTGCGTCGCTGCCGGCGCCCGGCCAGGCCATGGCTCAGGGGCGCGAGGGCGCTGCGCCGGTCGCGGCACCGACGAGGCAGGCGGTTCCTCAGCTTCGGGCCCCGGCGCAGGCGGAGCGGATCCGGCCCAAGATCCAGGATCGGACCCCTCCGGTGCCGACGACATCCGTGGCGGCCGGGCCTGCCGGCGCCGCGCAGGGGGCGAACGCCGCGCCCCCCGGCGAGACCACGAATTTCCAGGGCTGGACCGTCACCTGCTTCCCAGCCGACGGATGGATCGCCCCGGACCTGCATCGCGAAGATGGGGATCCTAAAGAGCGCTGAGGATCGGCGGCCGATCATGTTCCTCAACATCATCAAGACCGGAAACGTCGCGACCCTGGCCGTGCAGACGCCGACGACCGTCGACATCAAGGCGGGCGTGACGCTCCAGATCGGCCGGGCGGCCCCGCGCCATATCGATTACGCCAGCTGCGAGCCGGCCCTCTGCACGGCGACGGTGCAGATGGACGATGCCTTCGCCCAGGAGATGGCCAGCGCGCCGTCGGCGCTCGCCGTCTGGACGGGGCTCGGCATCGGGGAGATCCGCGTGGAGTACGCCCTCCAGGAGGCCCGCAACACCATCGCCTTCCTCGCCACACGCTGAGGGCCGAGACCCGGGGCGATGCCCGCCGGCATGGCCCCGGGGGAGGCGAGGGGGGCGGCACCTGTCGAAGGTCCGCAGGGCACTCCGCGGCTCCCACGAACTCGGCCCACGCGCTGCCCTTTCCGAAGGCACTCGACCGCTCGTTACGCCGCCCTGCGGCACCTCCATTCGAAGGATTCGCGATGCGCGTCGGCGTCTCGATCATGACGGGCGACAAGCAGCATGTCTGGAACAACGGCCTCGTCCAGAACATCTATCACTTCGCCAGGCTGCTGAACGAAATCCCGTTCGTCGAAGGCGTCTATCTGCTCAATTGCGGTGACCGTCCGACGCATCCGCAGGGGTCCGACGAGGAAGCCAAGCAGTTTCCGCTGATCCCCGCCGCGGATGCCGTCGATGTCCTCGATGTCGCGATCGAGATGGGCGGGGCCATCAACGTCGAATGGATCCGCCGTTTCCGGTTCCGGGGCGGCAAATTCGTCATCCATCAGTGCGGGCAGCCCTATGTCGCGCTGATCGAGCCGAC
Source organism: Methylobacterium sp. J-076 (assembly GCF_022829405.1). Taxonomy (GTDB): domain Bacteria; phylum Pseudomonadota; class Alphaproteobacteria; order Rhizobiales; family Beijerinckiaceae; genus Methylobacterium. Next base: position 154,078 of record NZ_JAKSXW010000115.1, on the reverse strand, counting down.
GGTCTTCGACCGCGAGGGATTCTTCATCGACGCCCAGAGGTGCGAGGAAATCTGGCTCCTGGCGAAGGACATGGTCTTCGCGCCGATGCTGCGGATGGTGCACCGCTGCCCGGTCCACGAGGTCCCCTATCTCTGGTCGCCGCGGTTCCTGGAGCAGACGGTGCCGCGGGATCCCGAGGGGGCGTCCCTGTTCGGATACCGCCGGGGCTCGCTGAAGACCGGTGCCATCCGCCCCGCGATCTTCGAGCCGAACATCTCGCCCATCAAGATGGGGCTCATCCCCCTGATGATTTGCGATGCGGTGGAGCGGGCATCGCCGGGGGCCATCGAGGGGGTGACCTTCCTGAACGGCGACGCGCTGACGGGTCACCCGTCCTTCGTCCATCTCGTGCAGGGCTTGGCGACGTATCAGGCCGGCAAGGCGCATATCACCGGGCGCGATTACTTCGCCCACGTGATGGGGCGGGGGAATAACCTCGTGGTCAGCCATCAGATCAATTGCCCGCAGAACTATGTGTACCTCGATGCGCTGCACGGGGCGTACCCGCTGGTGCACAACTCGACGATCTTCAGGGATGTCGGATACTACTACTAAGCATCGGACATCGCCGCCGGAGCGCAGGCCATCGTGACGGCCGTCGAGACGCATGATCGCGATCTCGACCACTATACCCGTCGTGCGAAAGGCGTGATCGACAGTCTCTCCCCCACGGCGCGGTCGAACGTCGACCATTATGCCCGGCGTTTGCTGTCGCTGGTGAACACGGCGGATAGGCGGAGGTCGGCGTGACGAAGGCGGTGAAAGCCTCCGCGGGGAAGAAGGGGCGTGGTCATTCGCGCCTCCGGGTCGGCGTCACGCTCTTCCTGAGGGACGAGCGCCAGACGATCTGGGAGAACGGCATCTTCCAGAACTGCTTTTTCCTGCTGCAGACCCTGAAGGCATCCCCGCTGATCGAATGGTGCTGCGTCGTCGCGGCGGGCCCCGGCGACCCTGCAAAGGCCACGCAGTTCCTCGCGAGCGCCGAGACCGACGTCATCACGATGGCGGATGCGATGGAGACGCTCGACGTGGTCATCGAGCTGTCGGCGCAGTTCGATGGGGAGTGGGGCAGGGCCTTCGTCGCCCGGGGCGGCCGGATCGTGGCCATGCGGGTGGCGAACGATTTCATCATCGATGCGGAGCGGATGGCGTTCAAACTGCCGCCCGGCCTGCTGTTCTCGGGTGTGCCCTACCACGAGGTCTGGACGCTGCCCGCCTTCGCGCGCACCTGCGCCACCTATTACGAAGTGGGGTACCGCGCCCCGGTCCGGATCATGCAGCACCTCTGGTCGCCACTCCTGCTGGAGCGTGCGGCGGCGGCGCGGGGCGGCGGACTGTCCTTCCGGTACCAGCCGGGGCGGGCGCGCTGGCGGGTGGCGATCCTCGAGCCGAACCTGTGCTCGGTGAAGACCTCGCATATCCCCCTGCTCGCCTGCGAGGCGGCCTACCGCATGCGGCCGAGCCTGCTGGAGACGGTGCGCGTCTTCAACACCGACGCCATGCGGGAGAACGCCGTCTTCGTGCGGTTCGCCCGGGCGCTCGACCTCATCGACAACGGCATGGCCAGCTTCGAGGGGCGTTTGCCGATCATCGACATCATGGGCCCGTTCGCCGACGCCATCGTCTCGCATCACTGGGAGAACGGGCAGAACTACCTGTACTACGAGGCGCTCTACGGCGGGTTTCCCCTGATCCACAATTCGGCGCTGATCGACGGCTGCGGGTATCGCTACACGGATTTCGACCCCGAGGACGGGGGGCGGGCGATGCTGCAGGCTTTCATGCAGCACGACCTCAACCTCGAGACCTACCTCGCCGACGGGCGCAACCTCCTCGCGAGGCTCGATCCCACGTCGGACGCCAATGTCCGCCTCTACAGCGAGGCGATCGCGGGCCTCTTCGACGGGGACCGGCCCGCCCAATCTCCGGAGCCGGTCCGGCCCCTCGCGCAGGCCCTGTGAGGGGGAGACGGACGGTGAAGCGGCGTTCCCTCACAATCGGCATCACGATCGGCCTCAGGGAGGCCGACGAAAGCCTGTGGCTCAACGGCATCAAGCAGAACGCCCTGTATCTCGCCAAGCTGTTCCTGAATTCGCGGTACCGGCACGAGGTCAGGCTCCTCAACACCACCCCCGTGCCGATCACCGACACGCTGCCCTGGGATCGGACCCGGTTCCCCACCATGCCGTTCGAGGCGGGCTGGACCGGCCTCGACGTGCTCATCGAGCTCGGCGGCCAGATCCACTGGGAGCATACCGCGGCCCTGAAGCAGCAGGGCACGAAGATCGTCAGCTATTGCTGCGGCCCGGAATACGTCCAAAACATCGAGGCGATGATCTTCCAGAGGAAGTTGTACGATTCGATCTATGTCAACCGGGATTACGATTGCATCTGGGCGATCCCGCAGGTCTGGGATCTGAACCGCGGCTTCTTCGAGACGCTGCGCCGCTGCCCCGTCCGGGAGGTGCCCTTCGTCTGGGATCCGATGGCCCTCCAGGCCGCGACGAAGGCCCTGCCCAATGCCGGCGAGTACAGGCCGTCGAGCGGCGGCAAGCGCATCTCGGTGCTGGAGCCGAACATCGACGTCCTGAAGTTCTGTCTCTATCCGATCTTCATCGCCGAGCGGGCCTTCCGCGAGGACCCCGAGCTGATCCGGTTCCTGTACGTCGCCAATTCGGACCGATTCGTCCACGACAACCGCGAATTCGCGGCACTGATGCATCATCTGGATCTGATCCACGCCAACAAGGCGTGCTTCATCGGCCGGGTGACCACGCCGACCTTCCTGGCCGAATACACCGACGTGGTAGTGTCCCACCAATGGGGCCTGCCGTTGAACTATCTCTACCTCGAATGCTGCTGGCAGGGCTATCCGCTGGTGCACAACGCCGAGATCGTGAAGGACCTCGGCTACTACTATCACGCCCATGACCTCGCGGACGGGACACGGCGCCTCCTCGATGTCCTGACGTCCCACGACCGGTCGTGGCAGGACTACACCCGGGCGCAGCGGGCGGGCATCGCCCGGTTCCTGGCGGACGATCCGCAGCTCGTCGTCGGTTACGACGACCTGCTGTTCGAGCTCGTCGGGGGCGCCCACCCGTGACGGGGCGTCACGCGAGCGCCAGAAGCCCGGCGATGAGGGCGAGGCCGACGGCGAGCCACGCCACGTAGTCGCCGATCAGCCCGCTGTGCAGGCCTTCCAGGGCCCGCGCCGGCAGCGATTGGCCCACGCTCAGGGGGCGCTCCACGGCGCCGGGCAGGCGCTGCCGGAACAGCGCGTAGGCGGCGAGAACGAGGGCGCCCGCGACGGAGCCCCACGCGGCCCAGGCCGGTCCCTCGTGGAGGGAGCCCGTCAACGTCTGCCGGGTGAAGGCCGCCACCGCGTGCGGCGCGAGGGTGCGGACCCAGTCCGCCGGGACGGCGACGTCGACGGCGAGCAGGACGCAGCACGGGGCGAGCATCAGCCAGAGGGGCCGGTCGGCCTTCTCCCGCTCCTCCTCGCTCGGCGCGCCGGCCTCGTCGCCGGGGTCCTCGCCGAGGCCGAGGAAGATCCGCCCGGCGGCGCGCAGCACCGCCGCCCCGGTCAGGGCCGCGCCGACGAGGTTGGCGGCCAGGGCGTAGGGGTGCGCGCCTTCCAAGGCGCCGTGCAGGAGGCGCGAGCCCTGGTCGAGCAGCCCCACCGGCAGGCCGGCGAGGAGGAGCCCGGCCACCGCCATCGCCGCGCCCGCCGGCCCGATGCCCCGGCCGAGGCCGCGCAGGGAGATCTCATCGACGCTGGCGCGGGTGGCCAGGAGGATGCCGGCGATCATGAACAGGCCGCCCTTCACCATCCCGTGGCCGACGACGTAGACGAGGAGGCCCCCGGTCCCGCCCGCCGACAGGGCGCCGATTCCGGTGAGCATGATCCCCGCATGGGAGATGGTGGAGAAGGCCAGCAGCCGCTTGAGATGGCGCTGGAGCAGGGCCATCCACCCGCCGAGGACGGCGCCGACCGCGCCGAGGCCGATCATCAGGGGGGGCAGGGTGTCCCGGATCTGGCCCGAGCCGGCGAAGACGAAGGCCGAGAGCTTGGCGAGGCCGAAGACGCCGAGCGACACCATGGCCCCGGAGAAGATCACCGAAACCGGGCTCGGCGCCACGGTGTGCGCGTCGGCCAGCCAGAACTGGAACGGCACCGCCGCGGCCTTGATCATCAGCGCGGCGGCGACGAGGCAGAAGCCCCCGGCCACCACCGGGTCGCGGCCGGAATGGGCGACGGACGCCGCGATGCCGGCGAAGTCGAGGGTCTCGGCCCGGGCGTAGAGCAGGCCGATCCCGCCGAGCATCAGGAAGCCCGCGAGGCTGTTGACGACCGTGAAGTTCAGGGCGCCCGTCAGCGCGGATTCCTCGAGATGGTAGGCGGTGAGGGCGAAGGCCGCCACGCTCATCACCTCGAACCAGACGAACAGGTTGAACAGGTCACGGGTGAAGCAGAAGCCCACCATCGCCGCCAGGAACAGCAGCATCAGGATCTGGAAATGCCCGTGGGTGTGGGCGAAGAACCCCCAGGCGAAGACGAAGGCCAGGGCGTAGAGCAGCCCGATGAAGGCGGCGATCCAGCCGCTCGCCGCATCGACCGAGAAGCCGATGCCGAGGGCGACGCCCTGGCGGGGCTCCCAGCCGCCGAACCAGTAATCCACCGTGCCGTCGCCGGCCCGGACGGCGAGCCACGCGCAGAGGCCGCTCACCACGAGGGCGGTGACGGCGGCGAGGATGTCGGGCAGGCGCTTGGGCAGGAAATGGGCGGTGGCCAGCAGCCCCGCGCAGACCGCCAGGGGGATGGCGACCGGCAGGGGCACGAGGGCGGCGGCCGGCCAGCCCGGGAGCAGGGCGGCGCTCACTTGGCACCCCGGCGGCGGATCGGCCGCAGGTGCTCGGGGTCGAGGGTGCCGCTGCGCTTGAAGATCTGCACGGTGAGGACGAGGAGCAGGGCGGTCAGCGTGGCGCCGACGACGATGTCGGTGAGGACGAGAGCCTGCATCACCGGGTCCACGGCGGGGGTCCCGGGCGGGTGGTCGTAGAAGATCGGCGCGATGCTGCCCCAGCGGTAGCCGAGGCCGAGCAGCAGGACGTAGGTCGCGGACTGGCACACCGACAGGCAGCCCACGAGGTGGATCAGGTTCCGGCTCGAGGCGAGACCGTAGAGCCCGGCGGCGAACAGCCAGGCGGCGACGGCGTAGGGCAGCCAAGTCACGCGGAGTCCTCTCCCGATTCTTCCGGGCCCGCGGATTCCCGCGTCTCCTCCAAGAACTCCAGGAAGAGCTGCGTGAACCCGCCACAGACGGCGAGCGCCACGCCGGCATTCTCGATGAGCATCAGGCCGCCGGAATACAGGTCGCGGAAGGTCCCGAGGGGCAGCACGTTCTGCATGAAGGCCGCGCCGGTCAGCATCGGCGCGAGGCCGCACAGCACGAACAGGAAGGCGCCCCCGCCCTCCATGGCGTCGAGCCAGTGGCTGCGCACCACGTCCCGCCAGCCCGCATAGCCCTCGCCGAGATAGGCGAGCAGGGTGCCGGAGGCGAGGATCACGCCGCCCTGGAAACCGCCGCCCGGCGTCACCGTCGCGTGGACGACGATGTAGAGGCCGAACAGCATGAGCAGGGGGCCGACGAGGCGGCAGGTGAGCACCACCGCCTCCGAGCGGGGCAGGATCGCCCGGCCCGGCAGGCGCATGGCCCGGTCGGTGGTCTCCTCGCCGCGCCGGCCGCGCAACAGCACCACCGTGCCGGTGATGGCGGCAAGCAGCATGAACTCCTCGCCCAGGGTATCGAGGCCGCGCAGGTCGAAGTTGATGGCGCTGACCATGTTGGCGACGTGCCGCTCGGCGGGCACGATGGCGTTGATCCGCTCGCCGTAGGCCGCGATGGTCGCGCCGAATTCCGGCAGGCGGCCGATCACCGCGACGGCGCCGGGGAGCAGGCCGGCCAGGGCCGCCCCGAGGAGGGTGAGGCGCAGGCGGGGGCTCATCGTCCGTCGCCCCCGGATTCCTGGTCTGCGGTGCCGGCCCGCACGGCCATCAGGGCGACGAGGAACAGGAGCGGCACCGCGGCCCCGCCCACGGCGAGTTCGGACAGGGCGACGTCGGGGGCCTGGAGGGCGGTGAACAGGATCGTCAGCACGATGCCGTTGGCGGCGATGGCGAAGATCTGCCGGCTCGGGTCGCGGATCAGCACGATCGCCGTGCCGGAGACGGCGGTGATGAGGAACAGGAGGGGGATGAGGACGCTCACGCCGAGCGCCCTTCCCGCAGCAGCACCGCCCGGCCGGCGGCGTGGGACAGCACCGCGCCGAAGGCGACGAGCAGCACCATCATCAGCAGGACTTTCAGCGAGCGGTCGGACACCCCGTCCGCGGCGAAGCTCACGGCGGTGACGCAGACGCCGGTGGCGACGTTCAGGAACGAGGTGGCGTGGAAGCGGTCTAGGGCCCGGGGCATGCGCAGGATCGCGAGGGCCGACAGCCACGTCACGCCGACGGTGAGGGCCAGGAGGGCGCCGACGAGGGTGCTCATATCCACCGCTCCAGGAAGACGGACAGCAGCAGGGTGCCGGGCAGGGTGAGGAGGACGAGCGTCAGGGCGAGGTCGGTGACCGACGCCTGGTCGGTGGCGAAGGTGAGGAGCGTCAGCACGGTGACGCCGATCGTCCCGGCGAGCTGGTAGGCGGCGAGGCGCTGCCCCGGCCGCCCGCGCCACGTCAGGGCCACCGCCAGCACCAGGGGCGGCATCAGGGCGAGGAGGGCGATCGTCCACACGCTCACGGGCGGGCCTCCTGCGGCGCCAGGGAATGGGTGACGATGCCGGCGTCGCCGCCCTTCTCCCGCAGCACGTAGCTGTCCGGCGCCAGGGAGGCCGCGATCAGGCCGAGGGCCCGCTCGGCCGGGGCCTCGGCGGTGGCCCAGGCGCTGTCGGCGTCGCGCTCGTAGTCCACGGTGCCGGGGGGCGCCCCCCGGATCGCGGCGCGGGCGAGTTGCCCGGCGACTTTCGCCGTCGCGGCGGGCAGGCCGACGGTCGCCCGCCACAGGGGCCCGAGGGCGCTGGGCCAGCCGGAGAAGCGCATGCCGCCGCGCCGTCCGCCGAACGCCCACCAGATGCAGGCGAGGGTGGCCGCCGCCGCACCCGTCCCCGCCTCGTTCAGGCTGACCGAGCCAGCGAACATGAGGTAGAACGCGAACAGGGTCACCCACGCCACGGCGAGGGCCAGGGCGAAGTGTCCGGGTCTCACGACGGCGGAAGCGGAGGACATGGCCGGAGGCGCCACCGGGTCGGAGGGCATGGCGGCCCGCCGCGGGAGCGACAAGCCTGGCGGCACAATCGCACAGCCGGCTTCCGGTTCCGTCACGCTTTGCGCTGAGGGCCGTCGAGCCTCCCTCCGTCGGCACCGGCCCGGTGCAGGGCGGCGCCCCCCGACGGCGCCAGCCGGCTAGGTCCGGGGCCGTCCCGCAGCCGTCGGTCGCCTCACTCTCGTCCCCCGGCGAGATACGCCGCGATGTTCCGGCGGATGCGGTCCAGGGGGATCTCCGCCGGATCGGGCAGGGCGAAGGGCTGGCCGGTGATGGTCTCGAAGGCGCGGATGTAGACCGCCGCTGTCTCCAGGATCACCTCGGCGGGAATCTCCGGGATCGGGTCCTTGTAGGGGTCGCAGCGGGCCACGACCCAGTTGCGCATGAAGTCCTTGTCGAAGCTCTCCGGGCTCGCACCGGCGGCGAAGCGGTCCGGATAGCTCTGGGCGAACCAGTAGCGGCTGCTGTCGGGGGTGTGGATCTCGTCGGCCAGGACGATGCGCCCGTCGCCGTCGAGGCCGAACTCGTACTTGGTGTCGGCGAGGATCAGCCCGCGCTCCGCCGCGATGTCCTGCCCGCGGGCGAACAGGCCCAGGGCGGCCTCGCTCACGGTGCGCCATTGCTCGGGCGTCAGCAGGCCGCGCCCGAGGATCTCGGCCTCGGTCAGGGGCTCGTCGTGGTCCCCGTGCCCGGCCTTGGTGGTGGGTGTGATCAGCGGCCGGTCGAGCTTCTGGTGCGGCGCCATCCCGTCCGGCAGGCGGTGACCGTACATCTCGCGCTCGCCCGCCCTGTAGCGGGTGAGGATCGAGGTCGAGGTCGTGCCCGCGAGGTAGCCCCGCACCACGATCTCCACCGGCAGGATCGCGAGCCGCCGCCCCACCACCACGTTGGGGTCGGGATAGGCGAGGACGTGGTTCGGGCAGATGTCCCCCGTGCGCTCGAACCAGAACCGGGCCGTCTGGGTCAGCACCTGCCCCTTGAAGGGGATCGCCGCCAGGGCGACGTCGAAGGCGCTGATCCGGTCCGAGGTGATGAGGATGCGGCGCCCGTCCGGCAGGTCGTAGTTGTCCCGAACCTTGCCCCGGTAGTGGTTCGGCAGTTCGGGGAGCGTGGCCTCCTCCAGAACCTGCCGGGCGTAGGGGGCGAGGGTGGCGATATCCATCGGGGGCTCCGGACAGACGGGATTCTCGCCGGAAGCCTTTGCGCGCAACTGGCGCGGAAGGCCAGAGGGAGCCCGCAACCCGCCCCCGTCAATCCGCCGCGGGCGATGGGGCCGTTTGCGCGATCCCGTCCAGGGCCGCGAACACGTCGTCCAACTCCTCCGGGGCGAAGTGGTGGAAGCCCAGCGCCCGCCCCATGGAGATCCCGACGATGGCGAAGAACAGCACAGATCCCGGCCCGAACCCGCCCTCCGCCGCGGCGAGGCGGGCGAGCCGCTCCCGGGCGAAGTCCTGATAGTCCGCCAGGGCCGCGCGATTCTCCACCGAGGCGAGGAGCAGGGCGCGGGAGATCTCGTCTTCCTCGCACAGGGATTGCCGGAAATGCGTGACCATCGCCCGCGACGGGCTCTTGCCCTCCGGCGGCTGCGCCTCCTCGCATGCGGCGATGCCCGCCCGCAGGGTGGCGAGCTTGCGGGCCACCAGGGCGACCACCAGCGCGTCCTTGGAGGCGAAGTGGTGCAGCACGCCGCCCTTGCTGAGCTTAGCCTCGGCCGCCACCGCATCGATCGTCAGGCCCCGCGCCCCCCGGCTGAGGAGCACGGCGTCCGCCGCGTCGAGGATGATCTCCGGTCGTTCGACGAGCCGCTTCCGCTTCTCCGGCATGACGATCCTTAGCTACCGACTGGACGGTATGTAGCGATTGGATTAGAGAAGCGCCACGGTGCCGGTCCGACCGGTGCCCGCCGCGCCGCCGCAGATGCCATGCCCCTTCGCCACCGCCCCCGTGTCGCCATCGCCGCCTGTCTCCTGGCCCCGCTGCTCACCGCGGCCTCGGCCGCGCCGGACGAGGCGGGCCGGCTCCGGGTGCGCGTCGTCGAGGCTCACCGCACCGCGCTCGCGGAGGATGTCGTCTTCAGCGGCGATATCCAGGCCCAGGCGCTGGTGAACGTCTCGTTCCGGACCAACGGCAAGGTCGCCAAGCGGGTCGTCGAAGTCGGAGACCACGTGGCCGCCGATCAGGTCCTGGCCGAGCTGGAGCCGCTGACCCAGCGCGCCAACCTCGACAACGCCCGCGCCGCCGTGTCCTCCGCCGAGGCGCAGCTGACGCAGGCCAAGCTCACCTTCGACCGGCAGAAGGAACTCCTCGGCGGGGGCTTCACGACGCGTCCGAGCTACGACAACGCGGAGCAGGAGCTGCGCACGGCCCAGGCCACCCTCGATTCGGCGAAGGCGGCCCTCGGCACGGCGCAGGAGCAGTTCAGCTACACGGAGCTGCGCGCGGGCATTCCGGGAATCGTCACCCGCCGCGATTTCGAGGTGGGGCAGGTGGTCCAATCGGGCCAGACCGTCCTCGTCCTCGCCCAGGACGGCCCCCGGGACGCGGTCTTCAACGTCTACGAGGCCCTGACGGCCCGGCCGCTGGGCGACAAGACCGTCGATGTCTCGCTCCAGGCCGATCCACAGGTGGCGATCAGGGGGACGATTCGGGAGATCTCGCCCACGGTGGACGCGTCGAGCGGCACCGTCCGCGTCAAGATCGGTCTCGAATCGACCCCGCCCGCCATGGCCCTCGGGGCGGTGGTGGTCGGGCGCGGGCACTCCCTGCCGCAGGACGTCGTGGTGCTCCCCTGGTCCGCCCTCTACCGCTACGCCGACGAGCCGGCGGTCTGGGTCTACGACCCGGGCACGGGGACGGTGGACGTCCGCAAGGTCGTCATCGCCCAGTACGGGCCGAACGTCATCACGCTGAAATCCGGCGTCGAGCCCGGCGAGCACGTGGTGGTGGCGGGCATCCAGTTCCTGCGGCCCGGCCAGCCCGTCGCGGCCATCGCGCTCGACGGGGCCGCCTTCCAGGGAGCCGCCGCGGCGGGTCAGCGCCGATGACCAGCCCCTCTCACCGGGCCCTGGCCCTCGGCGCCCTCGCCCTCGCCCTCGGCGCCTGCAAGCCGCAGGAGCAGGACCAGGAGGCGGCGCCGATCCGGCCGGTGCTGACGCGGGTCGCCCAGCCGAGCGACGCCGTCATCTTCGGTCCCTTCACCGGCACCGTCGAGCCGCGCTACCAGTCGCAGCTCGGCTTCCAGATCCCCGGCCGCATGGTCGCGCGGGACGTCACCATCGGCGATCTCGTGAAGCAGGGCCAGCGCCTCGCCGCCCTCGATCCGGTGGTGACGCGGTTCGACCTCACCCGCGCCGAGGCCGACCTCGCCGACGCCCGCGGGCAGGCCGAGAACGCCACTTCCGCCGAGGCGCGCACCCGGCGGCTCGTGGCCGGCAACGCCGTCAGCCAGTCCTCCCTCGATCAGGCGGTGTCCCGCCGGGATACCGCCCGCGCCCGCCTCATCCAGGCCGAGGCGAGCCTCCAGAAGGCCCGGGACCAGATGGGCTACACCGCCCTGAAGGCGGAGTTCGACGGGGTGGTGACCCAGCGCCTCGCCGAAATCGGGCAGGTGCTCACCGCCGGCCAGGGCGTTGTCACCGTGGCCCGGCCCGATGCCCGGGACGCGGTGGTGGACATCCCGGAAGCCCTCGTCGGCGCCATGCCCGCCGACGGCGTCTTCACGGTCTCGCTGCAGAGCGCACCGGAGCTGCGCGTCCGCGGGCGGGTGCGCGAGACCGCGCCCTTCGCCGAAGCCGGCACCCGGACGCGGCGCATCCGCATGACCCTCGAACAGCCCGGCCCGGCCTTCCGCCTCGGCGCGATGATCAACGTCTCCCTCAGCCGGAGCGTGCCCCGCCGTTTCCTGCTCCCGTCCTCCGCGCTCCTGGCCGAGGGGGAGCGGCGCTCGGTCTGGGTCGTGGCGGCGGACGGGCGTTCCGTCTCCCGCCGGGACGTGACCCTCGGCCCGGCCCCGGAGAACGAGGGGGAGATCGCCGTGTCGGACGGGCTCCGCCCGGGCGAGCGCGTCGTGGTGGCGGGCGTCCATTCCATCCGCGACGGGCAGGCCGTGCGCCTCGCCTCCGCCGCCGAGTGACGGTTCGGGATCGGTAGAATCGTGAAGGACTTCAATCTTTCGGACTGGGCGCTCCGGCACCGCTCCTTGGTCTGGTTCCTGATGGGTGTCTGCCTGATCGCGGGGGTGATGGCCTATGGCCGCCTCGGCCGCGAGGAGGACCCGCCCTTCACCATCAAGACGATGGTCGTGCAGGCGAGCTGGCCCGGCGCCACCCTCACCGACACCCTCGATCAGGTCACCGACCGGATCGAGAAGGAGCTGCAGCAGCTCAACGGGCTCGACTTCGTCCGCAGTTACACGACGCCCGGCCAGACCACGGTGTTCGTGCAGTTCCGCGACACGATGAAGCCGTCCGAGGTGCAGCCGGCCTTCTACCAGACGCGCAAGCGCCTCGGCGACATCAAGGGCGATTTCCCGTCCGGCGTGCTGGGGCCGTTCTTCAACGACGAGTTCGGCGACGTCTACGGCAACGTCTACGCCTTCTCCGCCGACGGGATGAGCTACCGGCAGCTGCGCGACTACGTCGAGACGGTGCGCACCGAGATCCTGAAGGTGCCCGACATCGGCAAGACGCAGATCCTCGGCGTGCAGAACGAGACGATCTTCCTCGACTTCTCCCCCCGCAAGCTCGCCGGCTACGGCATCGACCTCCAGGCCCTGGTGAAGGCGCTGCAGGCGCAGAACGCCGTCTCGGCCTCCGGCGTCGTCCAGGCCGGGCCCGAGCGGATCTCCCTGCGGGTCAGCGGCTCCTTCGCGTCGGAGGCGTCGCTGCAGGACGTCAACCTGCGCGTCAACGACCGCTTCTTCCGCCTCGCCGACATCGCGCAGATCACCCGCGGCTACGAGGACCCGCCCGCGCCGATGTTCCGGGTGAACGGCAAGCCGGCGCTGGGGCTCGCCATCGCCATGCGGCCGGGGGCCAACCTCCTGCATTTCGGCGAGGCCCTGAAGGCGCGCATCCGCGGCATCGAGGCCGGGCTGCCGCTGGGCGTCGAGGTGCACCTCGTCTCCGACCAGCCGCGCATCGTGGAGGAGGCGGTCGGCGGCTTCACCGAGGCGCTGGTCGAGGCGGTGGTGATCGTCCTGGCGGTGAGCTTCGTCAGCCTCGGCATCCGCGCCGGTCTGGTGGTGTCGGTCTCGATTCCCCTGGTGCTCGCCATCGTCTTCGTGGTGATGCAGGTGATGGACGTGACGCTCCAGCGCATCTCGCTGGGCGCGCTCATCATCGCCCTCGGCCTGCTGGTGGACGACGCGATGATCACCGTCGAGATGATGGTGGCGCGTCTCGAACTCGGGGACAGCCTGAAGAAGGCCGCGACCTACGCCTATACTTCGACGGCCTTCCCGATGCTCACCGGCACGCTGGTGACGGTGGCGGGCTTCCTGCCCATCGGCTTCAACGGCTCGGGGGCCGGCGAATACACCTATTCGCTGTTCGTGGTGATCGCGGCCTCGCTCCTCGTGTCGTGGGTCGTGGCCGTGCTGTTCGCGCCGCTCATCGGTGTGACCCTGCTGCCGAAATCCGTGAAGCACCACGCCGACAAGCGCGGCCTGTTCACCCGGGCCTTCCTGGCGAGCCTGCGCGTGGCCATGCGCTGGCGCTGGACGACGGTGGCCGCGTGCATCGGCCTGATGGCGCTGGCCGTCGTCGGCATGGGCCATGTCCAGCAGCAGTTCTTCCCGTCCTCCGACCGGCCGGAGGTGCTGGTCGACCTGACCCTGCCGCAGAACGCCACCATCGCCGAGACGAAGGCCCAGATGGACCGGTTCGAGGCGGGGCTGAAGGACGACCCGGACGTGGTGAGCTGGTCGTCCTATGTCGGGCAGGGCGCGGTGCGCTTCTACCTTCCCCTCGACCAGCAGTTGAGTAACGCCTTCTTCGGGCAGATCGTGATGATCACGAAGTCCCTCGAGGTGCGGGACCGCGTGATCGCCCGGCTCCAGGAGCGCAGCCGGCGCGACTTCGTGGGCACCGACGTCCTCGTCCAGCCCCTCAACCTCGGCCCGCCGGTCGGCCGGCCGGTGCAGTACCGGCTGAGCGGCCCGGACGTGCAGGACGTGCGCCGCCGCGCCCTGGACCTCGCCAACGTGGTCGGCAAGGACCCGCGCCTCAACGTGCCGACCTTCGACTGGAACGAGCCCGGCAAGGTCCTGCGCGTCCACATCCTGCAGGACAAGGCGCGCCAGCTCGGCGTCACCAGCCAGGACATCGCCGGCATCCTGAACGGGATCGAGGGCGGCCAGACGATCACCCAGGTCCGCGATTCGATCTACCTCGTGGACGTGGTCGGCCGGGCGCAGACGTCGGAGCGCAACTCCCTGGATACGCTGCAGAGCCTTCAGGTCGGCCTCGCCAACGGCTCGGTCGTGCCGCTGCTGGCCTTCGCCCGGATCGGCTACGAGCTCGAACAGCCCATCGTCTGGCGGCGGGACCGGCTGCCCACGGTGACGGTGCGGGCCACGATCCGCGACGCCACCCAGCCCGCCACCATCGTCGACGCCCTCAAACCCGACATCGACGCCTTCGCGAAGGCGCTGCCCGCCGACTTCACCCTGGCCACCGGCGGTTCCGTCGAGGAATCGGCCAAGGGTCAGGGTCCGATCGCCAGCGTCATACCGGTGATGCTGCTGACCATGGCCACGCTGCTGATGATCCAGCTTCAGAGCTTCGGGCGGATGTTCCTCGTCTTCACCGTCGCCCCCCTCGGCCTGATCGGCGTGGTGCCCGCCCTGCTGCTGTTCGACAAGCCGATGGGCTTCGTGGCGATCCTCGGCATCCTGGCCCTCGTCGGCATCATCATGCGCAACGCGGTGATCCTGGTGAGCCAGATCGAGGAGTTCCGGCAGGAGGGCAAGGCGCCCTGGGACGCGGTCTACGAGGCGACCCACCACCGCATGCGGCCGATCCTGCTCACGGCGGCTGCGGCCAGCCTCGGCCTCGTCCCCATCGCCCGGGAGGTGTTCTGGGGGCCGATGGCCTTCGCGATGATCGGCGGCATCCTGGCCGCGACCTTCCTGACGCTGCTGTTCCTGCCGGCGCTCTATGTCGGCTGCTACCGGATCCGCGAGGACAGCGCCCCGGCGGGGTGACCGGCCGATCCGGCCCCTACCGGCGGCGGGCGGGCACCTTCACCGTCCGCGGCTGCGGGGTCCGGCGCGCGGCGAGCAGGGCGGCGGCGAGGAGGGCGGCGAGCGACGCGCCCAGGGCGCCGACGACGAGGCCGGGCAGGGCGCTGTTCAGGATCGTCATGGCGACACCTCCGAACGGAATGGGACAGGCTGGGCCGCCATGGTTAACGAAACGTTAACGCCAGGGTGGAGGGCGATTTAACGAAGCGTTTACCCTGTCGCCCCACCCATGCGGCTTCGGCATCCGGATGGGGGAGGGCGGGCGTGGGACATTCGCATGTCCGCCGGGGTATCGTGGCGACGGTGCTCGCCCTGACGGCGCTGCCCGTGCCGGGCCGTGCGGCCGAGGCACAGGAGGTGCTGTTCCTGCGCATCCGTCCGCAACCCGACGCCGCGGGCCTCGGCGGGGGCGGTGCGCCGCTCGCCGCCCGCATGGCGGCGTTCGAGCGGAGCAACGCCAGGGCCCGCACGATCATCGAAACGGTCTGCACCGGATGCCTCGCGCCCTGGGCGCCGGAACCCATGCGGCCCGTCGCCACGGCGGCCCTTTCCGAAATTCCTGCCGGCCGGGGGCTTGAAACCGACCGGTCCCCTAAGGCATCCGACGCGACCCCCGACCCATCGATCCCCGAGAGGCGACCATGACGCAATCGCACCCGACCAGCGGCGCCGAACCCGAGATCGACTGCCCCGTGACCCTGGAGACCCTCGGCGCCGTCTACCGCGCCGACGAGTACGATCTGCCCATGATCCTGGAGCAGATCCCGGCGATCAAGCGGGCCCAGCTCGCCGCCTACCTCTACGGCAAGAGCCACATGCACCAGCTCGGCCTGAAGGTGGCCCGGGCCTGCGACCGCGAGGACCTGATCCGCGTGGCCGGCGAGATCGGCGGCGTGATCCACGGGCAGGCCCATCTGAAGCCGTCCCGCCCGGCCCCGGACCCGACGGCGGCGCTCACCAAGCACAAGCCCCTGCCGGGTCAGAAGAAGGTGAGCCTCGCCGGCGCGCCGGCCAAGCCCGCCATCAGCCTCGGCGGCTCGGCCAAGATCCGCAACTTCGACTGAGGAGGCGGCCCGGCGGGCGACAATGCGTGGGAAGGTCACCAGACCATCCGGGCACGCGCGTTGCGTGCCCGGCGCGCCTCGTTCACAAAGCGCCCGATGAATACCGACCACGACAAGATCCTGATCGTCGACTTCGGCTCTCAGGTGACGCAGCTCATCGCCCGCCGGGTGCGGGAGGAGGGCGTCTATTGCGAGATCGTGCCCTTCACCAAGGCCGAGGCCGCGTTCCGCGAGCAGCGGCCGAAGGGCGTGATCCTCTCCGGCGGCCCCGAATCGGTGACCGTCGCGGCTTCGCCCCGGGCGCCGCAGGCGGTGTTCGAGTCCGGCGTGCCGGTCTTCGGCATCTGCTACGGCCAGCAGACGATGGCGGCCCAGCTCGGCGGCGCCGTCGAAGGGGGGCACCACGCCGAATTCGGCCGGGCCGAGGTCGAGATCCTGGCCGATTGCCCGCTGTTCAAGGGCGTCTGGCACAAGGGCGAGACCTACCCGGTCTGGATGAGCCACGGCGACCGGGTGACGAAGCTCCCCGACGGGTTCACCACCGTGGCGATCTCCCGCAACGCCCCCTTCGCCGCCGTGGCGGACGAGGCGCGGAACTACTACGCGGTGCAGTTCCACCCGGAGGTGGCGCACACCCCCCACGGCGCCCTGCTGATCCGAAACTTCGTCCGCGACATCGCCGGCTGCTCCGGCGACTGGACCATGGGCGCCTACCGCGAGGAGGCGATCGCCAAGATCCGCGAGCAGGTCGGCACCGAGAAGGTGATCTGCGGCCTGTCCGGCGGCGTCGATTCGGCGGTGGCGGCGGTGCTGATCCACGAGGCCATCGGCGACCAGCTGACCTGCGTGTTCGTGGACCACGGGCTCCTGCGCCTCGGCGAGGCCGAGCAGGTCGTGGCCCTGTTCCGGGACCACTACAACATCCCGCTGGTCCACGTGGAAGCCAGCGGGATGTTCCTCTCGGCGCTGGAGGGGGTCTCGGACCCGGAGGTCAAGCGCAAGACGATCGGCCGCCTGTTCATCGACGTGTTCGAGGCGGAATCGCGCAAGATCGGCGGGGCGGCGTTCCTGGCGCAGGGCACGCTCTATCCGGACGTGATCGAGAGCGTGTCCTTCACCGGCGGCCCCTCGGTGACGATCAAGAGCCACCACAACGTCGGCGGCCTCCCCGAGCGCATGAACATGAAGCTCGTGGAGCCGCTGCGCGAGCTGTTCAAGGACGAGGTCCGGGTGCTCGGCAAGGAGCTCGGCCTGCCGGAGGGTTTCGTCGGCCGCCACCCGTTCCCGGGGCCGGGGCTGGCGATCCGCTGCCCGGGCACGATCACCGGAGAGAAGCTCGACGCCCTGCGCAAGGCCGACGCGATCTACCTCGACGAGATCCGGCAGGCGGGCCTGTACGACACGATCTGGCAGGCCTTCGCGGTGATCCTGCCGGTGAAGACCGTGGGCGTGATGGGCGACGGCCGCACCTACGACCACGTCTGCGCCCTGCGCGCCGTCACCTCGGTGGACGGCATGACCGCCGACTTCTACCCCTTCGACATGGCCTTCCTCGGCCGGGTGGCGACGCGGATCATCAACGAGGTCAAGGGCATCAACCGGGTGACCTACGACATCACCTCGAAGCCGCCCGGCACCATCGAGTGGGAGTGACCCCCGGCGGGGCCGGGCCGGGATCCTGAACGGCCGGTCCGCCTACCCTCCGCAGAGGGCCGGCGTCAGGGCCTGCATCGCCGGCCGGAACCGCGCGAGGTGGAGCCCGTCCCGCAGGGCGCCCGGCTTGGCGAAGCCGGTGTCGCCGTCGCGCAGGTCGGCATAGGGGTCGGTGAAGGCGCAGCCGAGCCGGCCGCAGAGGGCCTTCAGCCGATCCGAGTAGTCCCCGACCGCCCCGGCATCGACCAGGGCGGCGATCTCCCGCCCCACCGGGGGCAGGGCGGTGACGACGACGCGGCCCGTCACCCCCTGGAGACCGCGCACGATGCGCTCCGCCGCCGCCTCGAAGCGCGCCGCCGCATCGACCCCGCGGGGGCGGTTCTTCAGCAGGATGTCGTTGGTGCCGATGGTGAGCGAGGCCGCCTGCGGGTGGACCGGGAAGGCGAGCCGGGACAAGTGCTCCGCATAGGCGGCGGCCGTGGCGCCGCTGACGCCGCCGTTGACGAGGGGCAGGCCGCAGGGCCGCTGGTCGGCGGGCTGCAACTCCGATTGCGAATCCCCCGCGAGGAAGATGTAGGCGGCCGGCGCCTCGTCCAGGGCCACCTGGACCGCGACGAGGCGCATCCCGGCATAGGCGCGGGCGTCTGCGGCGGGCTTGCGCAGGTTCCAGCCGAGGACGCCCCCGGCGCCGAGCATCAGCAGCGCCGCCACGGCCGGGGCGATCCACCGCCTCATCGGGTGGCCCCCGCCCGGTCCACCCGCGCGCCGGGCCGGGAATCCGTCGAGGCGTAATAGGGTTTGATGTCGAGGAGGGGCGTGCCGTCGAGGCAATCGAGGCCGCGCACGCGCAGCGCGTCCCCCTCGCAGCCGATCAACTCCACCACCGACAGGGCGATGGGGTTCGGCCGGGCGGGGGAGCGCAGGGAGAAGGTGCCGCGCGGCCCATCCGCATGGCGCGGCTGCTGCACGAGGAGGCCCCGCGTCGCCCGGTCCATCCAGTAGAGCAGGATCAGGTGGGTGCAGCCGGTGACGCTGGCGAGGCCGGGGGCGTAGGCCGGATCGACCTCGACGGTGCAGACCGCATCGGACTGCAGGCCGTTCTTCGGGCAGGCCGCGCGCTCGGTCCAGGGGGTGCGCAGGCGGCCGATGAAGTGGAGGCCGGCATCGAACCCCTCCGGCAGGTCCGCCATCACCTCGCCGGGGCGCACCCCGAAATCCCCGGCGTCCATCGCGCGTCTCCCATCCCCCGTCGCGGTGTCGGTCAGGCGGCGCTTCTCCGCAAGGCCCGTCTCGCGCCCGCCGCGCCTCCGGTGTAATCCCGGGGGCCGGAGGACAGATGATCGAACGCGAATTGCGGCCGATGCGGGCCGTGCAGGATGCCGCCGGGGCGGTGGCCGAACTGATCGCCCTGTACGAGGGGGCGACCACCGCCCTGCGGGACGCCCTCGAACGCTACCTCGGCGGCGGGCCGCCCCCGGACGCCTCGGAGCGTCTGGCCTTCCGCTACCCCGAGCTGCGGGTGACCTACCGTCCGGAGGGACCCCTGCCGCGCCTGCGCCGGGCCACGGCCAAGCTGCAGGCGGGGGGCACCTACGCCACGACGGTCACCCACCCGGCCTTCTTCCGGGACTACCTGTTGCGCCAGCTCGAACCCCTCGTGGCCGATTACGGCGTCGCCCTCGAAGTCGGCCTCAGCGCGCAGGAGATCCCCTATCCCTACGTGCTGGAGGCCGGGCTCGATCCCGGCGCCCGGGCGGTGGAGGCGGCCGAACTCGCCACCTACTTCCCGGTGCCGCTCCTCTCCGTCGTGGGCGACGAGATCGCCGACGGCACCTTCGACATGATCGAGGGCGAGCCGCGGCCGCTCGCCCTGTTCGACGGGGTGCGGGTCGATTATTCGCTCCGCCGCCTCGTCCACTACACGGGCTGCGACTGGCGCGAGGTCCAGCCCTGGATCCTGCTGACGAACTACCACCGCTACGTCGATCAGTTCGTCCGCCACGGCCTCGAACGCCTGGCCTCGGGGGAGGAGGGGTTCGAGCGGCTCGTCCTGCCCGGCGGCGTCGTGGTGCGGCGGGAGGAGGCGGCGGGCGCCGACCCTGCGGCGGTGCTGGCGGCCTCGCCCTGGCACCGGCACCAGATGCCGGCCTACCACCTCGTCGCCCGCGTGGCCGACGGGAGCCTGCAGGGCACGACGTTGGTCAACATCGGCGTCGGCCCCTCCAACGCCAAGACGATCACCGACCACCTCGCCGTGCTGCGCCCGGATTGCTGGCTGATGGTCGGCCATTGCGGCGGCCTGCGGCAGTCGCAGACCATCGGCGACTACGTGCTGGCCCACGCCTATTTCCGGCGCGACCGCATCCTCGACGAGCTGGTCCCCCCGGATGTGCCGGTGCCGGCCCTGGCCGAGGTGCAGCTCGCCCTGCAATCGGCCGCCGCGCAGGTGACCGGGGAGCGCGACGACGCCCTCAAGCAGCGCCTGCGCACCGGGACCGTCGTCACCTACGACGACCGAAACTGGGAGTTGCGCTTCACCCAGGAGCGGCGGCGGATCAACCAGTCCCGCGCCATCGCCGTCGACATGGAGAGCGGCACGGTGGCCGCCCAGGGCTACCGCCTGCGGGTGCCCTACGGCGCCCTGCTCTGCGTGTCGGACAAGCCGCTGCACGGGGAGATCAAGCTGCCCGGCGCGGCCAACGTCTTCTATGACCGGGCGGTCTCGGAGCACCTGAAGGTGGGCCTCGCCGCCCTGGACGTGCTGCGCGCCGACCGGGCGGGGCTTCATTCCCGCAAGCTGCGGAGCTTCGACGAGCCGCCGTTCCGGTAGCACCGGCATCCCGGGTCGCAAGCGGAGCCCGCCGGGGCGGCGCCCTTCCGGGCCCGTCCTCCCGGCCCGGACCGCTTCGCGCCCCTCGCCATGGCGGCGCGGGTCGATGCCGGGGCGTGTCGCGCGGCTCGGGTCTCATCCACCCCCAACGGAGCCCCCCCTTCGCACCGGCCGGGGCCGGCGAGGTGCTGACCCTCCCGCCCTGTGGCGAGAGCCTTCGCGGCCGGCGAAGGCTCCATCCACGAGCGCCGTATTGCGAAGCGTTCTGAACTGGACGACGTCCGAGGTCGGGAGAGACCGGGGGGCGTCGGGTTGGGCGGGCAGGGAGCGATCGTAGGGACGGCGCTGCTCCTCGTGCTTTGCATGGGGCTCTGGGCCAGTGCGCTGCTGCCCGAGATCGTCACCGTGCTGGCCTTCTTCGCGCTGGCGATGCTGTTCAAGCTCGCCCCGGCGGAGACCGTCTTCTCCGGCTTCGGGTCGCAGGCGTTCTGGCTGGTCCTGTCGGGGATGATCGTCGGCCAGGGGATGACGCGCACCGGCCTCGGGGCGCGGATGGCTCGGGTGCTCGCCCTGCGGCTCTCCGGGTCCTACACGCGCTTCATCGCCGGGCTCGTCGTCCTGAGCTTCCTCCTCGCCCTGGTGATGCCCTCCAATCTCGGGCGCATCGCCCTGATGATCCCGGTGACGCTCGCCCTCTGCGACGGGTTCGGTCTCGGGGCCGGGCGGCCGGGGCGGGACGGCGCGGTGCTGGCCGTGGGGGTGGCGACGCCGATCCTGTCCGCGGCGATCCTGCCGGCCAACGTGCCGAACCTCGTGATGGCCGGCTCGGCCGAGCGGCTGCTCGGCATCCACCTGTCCTACCTCTCGTATTTCGTGCTGCACGCACCCGTGCTGGCCTTCGCCAAGGGCATCATGCTCGTGGCCCTGATCGTGCGCCTGTTCCCGGATCGGCTGACGGCCGCGCCTGCGGACCGCGCCCCGCCGCCGCCCCTCTCGGGGGCCGAGTTCCGGCTGGCGGCGATCCTCGTCGGCACCCTTGCCCTGTGGATGACCGACAGCCTGCACGGTCTGCCGCCGGCCTGGGTCGGCCTCGCCGCGGCCGTCCTGTGCCTCCTGCCGGGAATCGGGGTGATGCCGGCGGACGCCTTCGGGCAGGTGAGCCTGCGGACCTGCTTCTACATCGCGGCCCTGCTCGGCCTCGTCGCCCTGGTCAACGCCACCGGGCTCGGGGAGCGCCTCGGCCATGCGTTGTTGGCGGTGGCGCCGCTCACACCGGGCGCCGACGCCCAGAACTTCGCCGTGCTGACCGGCATCAGCACGGCGGCGGCCCTCCTCGTCACCGCCAACGGGGCGCCCGCGCTCTACACGGCCCTCGCCCCGGAGATGGCCCGGGCGAGCGGCCTCTCCGCTCTGGCGGTCGTCTCCCTCCAGGTGATCGGCTACTCGACCCTGTTCTTTCCGTATCAGGCCCCGCCCATCGTCTTCGCGAGCGAGCTCGGCCGCGTGCCCCTGCGGCGGGTCGCCCGCCTGACGGTGCCCTTCGGTGTCGTCTCGCTCCTGGTGGCGGCGCCCCTCGACTACGGCTGGTGGCGTCTGCTCGGGTGGCTCGAATGACAGAAGTGTCGTTCTGTCAGAGGCTTCGGTGCATTGCGCCGCACCATCGTGCCTTGCGGCTTGCCCGCCCAGACACTAGCGGTACCACATTAGAGACGGTCCAGTTCGCAACCGCGAGGTTCCCCCGCCGATGGCTCCAACAGCCCGCCCGACAGTGGCCCAGCCCCTCTCGCCGCACCTCCAGATCTATCGCTGGACCTGGACGATGGCGATGTCGGTGTTCCACCGTATCACCGGCACCGCGCTCTACGGCGGCACCGCCCTGGTGGCGATCTGGCTCGTGGCCCTCGCCTCCGGCCCGGCGGCCTACGGGTGGGTGGCCGGGTTCTTCGGCTCGGTCTTCGGGCGGCTGATCCTGTTCGTCTACACCTGGATCCTGCTGCACCACATGCTCGGCGGCATCCGGCACTTCGTGTGGGATGCGGGGATCGGCTTCGACAGGACGCAGCGCCTCGGCCTCGCCCGCGGCACGCTGATCGGCTCCACGGTGCTGACCGTGGTCGTCTGGGCCGTCGGCCTGCTGGCCCGCTGAGAGGTACGGACATGGCCAAGGAAGCGATCCGCCAGAACCCCGCCGTCTCGATCCGCACCCCCCGGGCGCGGATCCGGGGCCTCGGCGTCTCCCATCACGGCGCCGGCCACTGGTGGCTGCAGCGGCTCACCGCCGTCGCCAACGTGGTGCTGATGCTGGCCTTCGTGGTGATCATCGCCCGGATGGCGGGCCGCCCCTATCCTGAGGCGATCCGCCTCGTGGGCAGCCCCTTCGTCTCCCTCGTTCTGATCCTGGCGGTCCTGTCCGTGACCATCCACATGCGTCTCGGGATGCAGGTCGTCATCGAGGATTACGTCCACGCGCCCGCGACGAAGATCGCGGCCGTCTTCGCCAACAATTTCTATGCGGTCGTGGTGGCCGTGGCCTGCCTGTACGCGATCCTGCGCGTGGGCTTCGGCCAGCCCCCCGTCTGACCCGATAGCCCCGGAGCCGACCATGGCCGTGAACGGAACGAACGGCGGCGCACCCGCCTACACCATCCATGACCACGCCTTCGACGTGGTGATCGTCGGCGCCGGGGGCGCGGGCTTGCGCGCCACGGTGGGCTGCTCAGAGGCGGGCCTGCGCACCGCCTGCATCACCAAGGTGTTCCCCACCCGCTCCCACACGGTGGCGGCACAGGGCGGCATCTCGGCCTCCCTCGGCAACATGGGGCCGGACGACTGGCGCTGGCACATGTACGACACCGTGAAGGGGTCGGACTGGCTCGGCGACCAGGACGCCATCGAGTACCTCGTGCGCAACGCCCCGGCGGCGGTCTACGAGCTGGAGCACTGGGGCGTGCCGTTCTCCCGTACGGAGGAGGGCAAGATCTACCAGCGGCCCTTCGGCGGCATGACCACCGATTACGGCAAGGGCACCGCCCAGCGCACCTGCGCCGCGGCCGACCGCACCGGCCACGCCATGCTGCACACCCTCTACGGGCAGGCGGTGAAGAACAAGACCGACTTCTTCATCGAGTACTTCGCCCTCGACCTCATCATGGACGAGGAGGGGCGCTGCCGGGGCGTCATCGCCCTCGATCAGGCCACCGGCGAGATCCACCGCTTCCGCGCCCAGACGACGATCCTGGCCACCGGCGGCTACGGCCGGGCCTACTTCTCGGCCACCTCGGCCCACACCTGCACCGGCGACGGCAACGCCATGGTGCTGCGCGCCGGCCTGCCCCTGCAGGACATGGAGTTCGTGCAGTTCCACCCCACCGGCATCTACGGCGCGGGCTGCCTCATCACCGAGGGGTCGCGTGGCGAGGGCGGCTACCTCACCAACTCCGAGGGCGAGCGCTTCATGGAGCGCTACGCCCCGTCGGCGAAGGACCTCGCCTCGCGCGACGTCGTCTCGCGCTCCATGACCATGGAGATCCGCGACGGCCGCGGCGTCGGCAAGAACAAGGACCACATCTACCTGCACCTCGACCACCTCGACCCCAAGATCCTGCACGAGCGTCTGCCCGGCATCTCGGAGAGCGCGAAGATCTTCGCGGGCGTCGATGTCACCAAGGAGCCGATCCCGGTCATCCCGACCGTGCACTACAACATGGGCGGCATCCCCACGAACTATCACGGCGAGGTGCTGACCCTGAAGAACGGCAACCCCGATACGGTGGTGCCGGGCCTGATGGCCATCGGCGAGGCGGCCTGCGTCTCGGTCCACGGGGCGAACCGCCTCGGCTCCAACTCGCTGATCGACCTCGTGGTGTTCGGCCGGGCGGCCGGCAAGCGCTGCGCCGAGATCGTCGAGCCGAACGGCCGCGCCCAGGAACTGCCGAAGGGCGCCACCGACAAGGCCCTCGAGCGCCTCGACCGTTTCCGCTATGCCAACGGCAGCACCGCCACGGCGGAGCTGCGCGCCGAGATGCAGAAGACCATGCAGAACAACTGCGCCGTCTTCCGCACCGGCGAGGTGCTGGAGGAGGGCAAGGGCCTGATCCACAAGGTGTGGGACGCCGCCGCCGACGTGAAGATCACCGACCGGTCGCTCGTGTGGAACACCGACCTGCTGGAGACGCTGGAGTTCGACAACCTGATCGGCCAGGCGGTGGTGACGATGGAATCGGCCGCCAACCGCACCGAAT
Organism: Methylobacterium sp. J-076; assembly: GCF_022829405.1. GTDB lineage: Bacteria > Pseudomonadota > Alphaproteobacteria > Rhizobiales > Beijerinckiaceae > Methylobacterium. The sequence continues at coordinate 129,684 of NZ_JAKSXW010000115.1, read as the reverse complement.
CCCGCGGTGCCCACGCCCGCGAAGACTTCGCGGACCGCAACGACAAGGAGTGGATGAAGCACACCCTGGCCTGGATCGGCGAAGGGGGCGGGGTCACGATCGATTACCGCCCGGTGCACACCTACACGATGTCGAACGAGATCCAGTACATCGAGCCGAAGGCGCGGGTGTACTGAAAACGAGGCCGCGTCGCGCGGGCGGGATACAGGCCCGTGCGACGCTTCAGGACCGGTCGTCGGTCGCCCAGGGCGAGAGGAGGTCTGTCGTGATGCATACCTTCCAGGGATTCCCACGGATCTCGGTGGATCCGGCCGTCATGGCGGGCAAGCCGTGCATCCGCGGCCTGCGCGTGACGGTCGGGATGATCCTCGGCGAACTCGGCGGCGGCACGACGATCGACGAATTGCTCGCGGGGTATCCTTATCTCGAGCGGGACGACGTCCTCGAAGCCCTCCGCTTCGGCGCCTCCCTCGCCGGGTTCAAGGATATCCCGCTGGCTGCCGCGGAATGAGACTGGTCATCGACATGAACCTGTCGGTCGCCTGGGTCGAAGCCTTACGGAGTGGCGGCACGGACGCCGTGCATTGGAGTGTCGTCGGCCCGCAGGACGCGCCCGACGAGGCGATCATGGACTGGGCTCGCGCGAACGGCGCCATCGTTTTGACGCGCGATCTCGACTTCGGCATCGCGCTGATGCGACAGGCGCGGAAGGCACCCAGCGTGATCCAGATCCGCTGCGGACGGATCGAGCTCGAACGCCATGTGTCGCTCGTGAACCGCGTGCTCAAGGACCATCGCGAACCGCTCGACGCGGGTGCGATCGTCACGGTCGAGAACGAACGCGTCCGCGTGCGTGCCCTCGATTCCCACGTTCCCATCTGACCGAGACTGCCGGACACCATAACCCATGGCCCAGTTCAACCTTCCGAAGAACTCGCAGATCACGCCGGGCAAGTCCTGGCCGGCGCCCGCGGGGGCGAAGAACCTGCAGACCTTCCGGATCTACCGCTGGAACCCGGATGACGGGCAGACCCCGCGCGTCGACACGTTCCTGGTCGACCGGGACGATTGCGGGCCGATGGTGCTCGACGCCCTGCTGTGGATCAAGAACAAGGTCGATTCGACCCTGGTGTTCCGCCGCTCCTGCCGCGAGGGCATCTGCGGCTCCTGCGCCATGAACATCGAAGGGCAGAACGCGCTCGCCTGCACCATGGGCATCGACGAGTGCAAGAGCCCCGACAACGCCCTGCCGATCCTCACCCGCAAGGACAAGGACGGCGCCATCCGGATCTATCCGCTGCCGCACATGCCGGTGCTGAAGGATCTGGTCCCCGACCTGACGAACTTCTACGCCCAGCACGCGGCGATCGAGCCCTGGCTCCAGACCGACACGCCGTCCCCCGAGAAGGAGTGGCGCCAGACGCCGGAGGACCGCGCCCGCCTCGACGGCCTCTACGAGTGCATCCTCTGCGCCTGCTGCTCGACCTCGTGCCCGAGCTACTGGTGGAACGGCGAGAAGTTCTTAGGGCCGGCGGCCCTGCTCCAGGCCTACCGCTGGTTGATCGATTCCCGGGACGAGAACACGGGTGCGCGGCTCGACAGCCTGCACGACCCTTTCCGGCTCTATCGCTGCCACACCATCATGAACTGCGCCAACACCTGCCCGAAGAGCCTGAACCCGGCGAAGGCCATCGCCGAGATCAAGAAGATGATGGTCGAGCGCGTGATCTGAGGCGGCGTCGGGTCGCCCCCCGGCGCGCCTGCGGCGCCGGGGCAACACCCGGGTGAAAAGGCCGGTTTCCGCGCAGGAAGCCGGGATCCGGGCGGAGCCCGCCTTGTGGCGAGCGCATTTCCCGCAGAGGCAGGCACCCGGGCGCCGTCCGGCGCCCGCCCGTGCCCAATCCGCCCGAGCCAAGTGGACCGATGCCGCGCCCGATCCCTTCGACGATCGCCGTTCTCTGCCTGAGCGCCGGCCTCGGCGCCTGCGCGTCGGACCGTTTCGAGGGGCCGAGAACCCGCGCCCCCTCGCCCCGCGCCGACTACGAGGCACCGGTCACGGCGATTCCCTCCGGCACCGTCACGGCCGCCCCGCTGGCCCCGCCGCCGGGGGCCACGGCGAGCCCCGACGCACCCCCGCCCGGCCCGGTCGCCGGCCTGAACCCGAGCGCCCCGGCGCCGACCGTCGTGGCCGAGCCGGTCACGCCCCCGCCCCCTCCGCCGCCGGTCGTCACCACCGGCCGGGCCGCCGTGGTCGGGGGCTGGGATGCCCGTGACGCCACCGGGGCGTCGTGCAGGGTCACCCTGTCGAGCTCGCCCTCCCTCGACCTGTACAAGGCCTCCACCGCCGGGTGCCAGAACAAGGAACTCGGCCGGGTCTCGGCCTGGGACTACCGGGACGGGGAAGTGTACCTCTACCAGCCCGGCGGCACCGTCGCCGCCCGTCTGCGCCAGGGCGGCGCGGGCCTCGACGGGGCGCTCACCAAGTCCGGCGCGTCGCTCGCCCTGAACCGGTAGGGGACGGGGCCGCCCGGCCGGGGGAAGGCCGCAGCGTCGCGGTCGCTTGGCTCGCGGCGGTGGACCCTTACATGATGGGTCCCTGCCGGAGCACCCGTACCGCATGTTTCTCGATTGGCTCGAACGCCGGATCGACCCCTTCGCGCCGTTCGATGAGACGCGGATGCCGCCCAAGACGGTCGGTGGGTTCGCGTGGTTCTATCTCCGCCCCGTCCGCGGGGCGCTCCTGGCGCTGTTCGCCATCGCGGTGATCGCCGGGACGGTGGAGGCCTCCCTCTACCTCGTCCTGCGCTGGTTCATCGACCTCCTCGGCAGCGCCGACCGGACCACCGTGCTCACCGACCATGCCTGGGGCATCGGCCTCGCCCTGGTGCTCGTGGCCGTGATCCGGCCCGCCTCGATCTGGGCGCACGAGGCGCTCTCGAACCAACTCGTCGTGCCGCAGACCACCAACCTCGTGCGCTGGCGGGCGCATCTCTACACCCTCGGCCACTCGCTCTCGTACTTCCAGGGGGACTTCGCCGGTCGACTGTCCAACCGCATCGTGCAGGTCGGCCCGGCGGTGCGCGAACTCGCGGTCGTGTTCATCGACACGCTGCTCTACGTGGCGATCTACGCCGTGACGGCCCTGGGCCTGTTCGGCTCGATCTCGCCCTGGCTCGCCCTGCCGGTCGTCGTCTGGATCGCGGGGTATGCGTGGTTGACGGCGTGGTTCGTGCCCCGGGCGAGGGCGCGCTCCCACGCCACCGCCGAGACGCGCTCGGCCTTGATCGGCCGTGTGGTCGACAGCTACACCAACATCCTCACCGTCAAGCTCTTCGCCCGGGACCGGGAGGAGCGCGCCGCCGTGCGCGATGCGGTGCAGCTCAACACCGACACCTACCTGTACCAGTTCCGGCTGGTGACGCTGACGACCAGCCTCCTCGGGCTGCTCAACAGCGCCCTGCTGGTGGCGACGGCCTGGGCCTGCCTGCTCCTGTGGCAGCGCGGCGGCCTGTCCACCGGCGAGGCGTCGGCCGGGCTCGCCCTGGTGCTGCGCCTCATCGCCATGTCGGGCTGGGTGATGCAGACCGTGCGCGGCGTGTTCGAGAATGTCGGCGTGATCCAGGAGAGCATGCAGACGATCAGCCGGTCCCACGGGCTCGTGGACGCGCCTCAGGCGCGGACCCTCGCCGTCACCGGCGGTGAGATCCGCTACGAGCAGGTGGGCTTCCATTACGGCCGCGGCGACGCCTCGATCATCAAGGATTTTTCCCTGACGATCCGGGCCGGGGAGCGGGTCGGGCTGGTGGGCGTCAGCGGCGCCGGCAAGTCGACCCTCGCGGCCCTGCTGCTGCGCCTCTACGACGTGGAGAGCGGCCGGATCCTGATCGACGGGCAGGACATCGCGCAGGTCACGCAGGCGTCGCTGCGCGAGGCGGTGGCGATGGTGAGCCAGGACACGTCCCTGCTGCATCGCTCGATCCGCGACAACATCGCCTACGGCCGCCCCGAGGCCACGGACGACGAGGTGCGCCACGCCGCCCGCCTCGCCCACGCGGACGGGTTCATCGCCGATCTGGTGGACCACAAGAGGCGGCGGGGCCTCGACGCCCATGTGGGCGAGCGTGGGGTGAAGCTCTCGGGCGGGCAGCGCCAGCGCATCGCCATCGCCCGGGTGCTCCTGAAGGACGCCCCGATCCTGATCCTCGACGAGGCGACCTCGGCCCTCGACAGCCAGGTGGAGGCGGCGATCCAGGAATCCCTGGACTCGCTGATGGCGGGCAAGACCGTGCTCGCCATCGCCCACCGCCTGTCCACCATCGCCGCCATGGACCGCCTCGTGGTGATCGAGGCGGGGCGGATCGTGGAGGAGGGGACCCACGCCCAGCTCGTGGCCCGGGGCGGTGTCTATGCCGGGCTCTGGGCCCGTCAGTCGGGCGGCTTCCTCCCGGACCGGACCACGCCCTTCGAGGACGCCGCCGAGTAGCGGTTCAGGCCGCCCGGACCCCGTGCAGGAAGCCCTCGACCTCGGCGCGCAGGGCTTCGGCCTGCCGGGCGAGCTCCTCCGAGGCGGCGAAGACCTGCCCCGCCGCCGCCCCCGTGCCGGCGACGGCGTGGGAGACCACGGCGATGCTGGCCCCGACCTCCGAGGTGCCCTCCGAGGCTTGGCTCACTGCCGAGACGATCTCGCGGGTGGCGGCGCCCTGCTGGTCCACCGCCGAGGCGATGGCCGAGGCCGCCCGGTTGATCTCGTTGATCGTAGCCACGACGCCGCCGATGCCGGTGGCGGCCCGCGCCGTGGTGGACTGGATGCCCGCGATCTGCGCCGAGATCTCGGCGGTGGCCCGGCTCGTCTGGCTGGCGAGGGCCTTCACCTCCGAGGCGACCACCGCGAAGCCGCGCCCGGCTTCGCCCGCCCGGGCCGCCTCGATGGTGGCGTTGAGGGCGAGGAGGTTCGTCTGCGAGGCGATGCCGGCGATGAGGGCGACGATCTCGTCGATCCGGCCGACCGCCTCCTTCAGTTCCGTCACCGTCGCCGCCGAGGCCCGCGTCTCCGCGACCGCGTTGGTGGACTGGGTGAGGGAGTGGTCCACCTGCCGGGCGATCTCCTGAACCGACGCGCCGAGTTCCTCGGCGGCCCCCGCCACGGAGGTGACGTTGGCCCCCGCCTGCTTGGCGGCGGTGGCCACCGCCTCGGCCTGGGCCGCCGTCTCGTCGGCGGAGTGGGAGAGCTGCTGCGCGGTCGCCTGAAGCTCGGTGGCGGCGGAGGAGACGATGCCGACGATCGCCCCCACCGTGCCCTCGAACCCGTGGATGAGGGTGCTCATCCGCTCGGCCTGCCGCATCTTGCCGAGGGAATCGGCCTCCTTCTCCGCCTCCATCAGGCGCTGCCGGGCGAGGCCGTCGCGGAAGTAGGCCACGGAGCGGGCCATGTCGCCGATGGCGTCGGCCCGGCCGAGGGAGGGGACCACCTTGTCGAGGGTGCCGGCGGCGATCTCGCCCATCGCCGCGTTCAGGGCCGCCACCGGCCGTCCGATGTGCCGGGACAGGGCGTAGGCCGCCGCGACGCTGCCGGTGCCCACCGCGAGCAGCCCGGCGAGGAGGACGAGGAGCGAGTGGTTGCGGGCGGCCAGGAGATCCGTGACGTCGAGGGCGATCTCCACCGTGCCGATGGCCCGGCCGGAATAGTTCCGCAGGGGGGCGGCGAGGACGGCGAAGGGGCGCCCGTCGATCTCGCCCCACCGCAGAGCGCTCGGCCCGGTGAGGGCGGCGCGCATCTCCTCCGGCGACAGCAGGGTCCGCTGCGTGAAGGTGGCGCCGAGGGTCTCCAGCCCCGCGTCGCCGACGAGGTGCATGGCGATGTCCACCCCCGTCCGGTGTTTGAGCGCGGCGAGGAACTCCTCCCCCAGCGCGGCGCCCACATCGGTCACGCCCACGAAGCGGCCCTCCACCATGGTCGGCACGGCCGCGAAGATGCTGATGCTCGCCCGGCCGGGCTCGATGCCCACCAGCGGGGCGCGCGTCTGGATCACCTCGCGAATCATCGCCCGGCGGCCCAGTACGTCGTCGCCGAACTTGTCGGGGTGTGGGACCGGGCGACGTTGCGCCCGTCGGCGCCCTGGAAGCTGATGAGGCCGAGATCGAGCTTCTTCAGAGCCGGGACGATCGGGGCCATCCGCGCGAGCAGTTCCGCCCGGTCGCCCCGCCCGAAGGCCTCGGCCACCCGGTCGTCGTTGGCGATGGCGATGGCGGTCGCCATCGCGCGCTGGCCCTGCTCGGCCATGGCCTCCGAGACCACGTTGTAGCGCGTGAGAAGGCTCTCGCCGATCGCGGCGTCGCTCGCCGACGTCTGGGCGCGGTAACTCACCGCGCCCACCACCGCCGCCGATCCCAGCGAGATGCCCAGCATGGCTATAGTTAATTTCGCGCCGATGGACCGAAGGCTGTTCCCAAAGATCGACACGCAGACACCTCAGCTTCGCTTGCCCGGATTTTGAATTATCATGCGAGTGTTGCGCTTAACGTCCGACTAACATTTGTCTTCCGTTTCCCCGCTTCGGCCATCAAGGGCGATATGTCTTCATTCATGAGCGGATAGCCAGCTTTGCAGGGGTTCCGCCGGGCGGCGCTGTCACAGATCGCTCACTCTCTCACGGGAACAGCTTGGCCATTCGTCCGACCGGCTTGACTCGAAGCGACGGCCGGTCGCATTGCTCAGTTTAGAACCATAATGCTGTGGTCGCGGCGGCCGCCCCCTGGCGGACCCGTCCCCGCGACCCGCGCCCTCGGAGTGCTGAGCCCTTGGCGAACTCGACCGCCGCTCCCGCCGACGCGTCCCACGACGGCAACCGTCGTGACTTCCTGTTCCTGGCCACCGGGGCCGGCCTCGCGGTCGGCGTGGGCGCCGTGGCGTGGCCGTTCGTCTCCTCGATGGCCCCCGACGCGGAGGTGATCGCCGCGGGCGCACCGATCGAGGTCGATCTCTCGCCGATCCAGGACGGACAGATCGTCAACGTCTTCTGGCGCGGCAAGCTGATCTTCGTGCGCAAGCTGACCGCGAAGGAGGTCGGCGACATGCGCGCGGTGCCTCTTCCGGAGATGATCGATCCCGCCGCCTTCGGCACGCGGGTGAAGGACGGCCACGACCAGTGGCTCGTGGTCTACGGCAACTGCACCCATCTGGGCTGCGTGCCGATCGGCCACCAGGGCAATTTCGAGGGCTGGGCCTGCCCGTGTCACGGGTCCCAGTTCGATGCCGTCGGCCGTGTCCGCCATGGGCCCGCGCCGATCAACCTGCCGATCCCGCCCTACGCCTTTCAGTCGGACACGAAGATCCGCATCGGCGAACCGGCCGGCGGCAAGGGCGAGGCCTGAGGGAAGAGCCAGAGATGAGCGGAACCGCCAGCACCTACGTCCCGAAGAGCCGCGTCGCGAAGTGGTTCGAATCGCGGCTGCCGATCGTCGGCCTCGTCCATTCGTCGTTCATCGCGTATCCGGTTCCCCGGAACCTGAACTACTTCTGGACCTTCGGCGCGATCCTCGCCGCCTTCCTCGGCATCCAGATCATCACCGGCGTCTGGCTGGCGATGCATTACGAGCCGTCCGCGACGGGGGCCTTCACCTCCGTCGAGAAGATCATGCGCGACGTGAACTACGGGTGGCTCCTGCGCTACGCGCACGCCAACGGCGCCTCGATGTTCTTCGTGGCGGTCTACGTCCACATGTTCCGGGCGCTGTATTACGGGTCGTACAAGGCGCCGCGTGAGGTGCTCTACATCCTCGGCGTGGTGATCTACCTGCTGATGATGGCCACCGCCTTCCTCGGCTACACGCTGCCGTGGGGCCAGATGAGCTTCTGGGGCGCCACCGTCATCACCAACATCCTGGCGGCGATCCCGGTGGTGGGCGACACGATCCAGAGCCTGCTCTGGGGCGGCTACTCGGTGGGCAACCCCACCGTGAACCGGTTCTTCTCCCTGCACTACCTCCTGCCCTGGATGATCGCGGGCGTCGTCGTCCTGCACGTCTGGGCGCTGCACGTCACGGGGCAGAACAACCCGGCCGGCATCCCGATCAAGTCGGGCAAGGACGCGGTGCCCTTCACCCCCTACGCCACGGTGAAGGACGCGTTCGCGACGATCGTGTTCATGATCCTGTTCTCCTGGTTCCTGTTCTTCATGCCGAACTACCTCGGCCATGCGGACAACTACATCCAGGCGAACCCGGCGGTGACGCCCGCCCACATCGTTCCGGAATGGTATTTCCTGCCGTTCTACGCGATCCTCCGGGCGGTCCCGAGCAAGCTCGGCGGCGTCATCCTGATGTTCTCGGCGGTGATCATCCTGGCCTTCGCGCCCTGGCTCGACACGTCGCGGATCCGCTCCTGCAACTACCGGCCGATCTACCGGCAGTTCATGTGGGTGTTCCTGGGCGTGGCCCTCGTCCTCGGCTGGCTCGGCTCGCAGCCCCCCGAGGGAGGCTACGTCCTGGCCGCGCAGGTCTGCACCGCCTACTACTTCGCGCACTTCCTGATCGTGATGCCGCTCTGCGGCCTGTTCGAGACTCCCAAGCCCCTTCCCGGATCGATCCTCGAGAGCGTGACCGGGCCGGGCAAGCAGGTCTCCGGGGCGGGCATGCCGGCCGGCGTCGCCGCCGCCCCGCAGGTCAAGGGCTGAGGGACGACTGACTCAGATGGCCATGACGCGCGTTCTCTCCACCACCCTCGCCGCCGCGGTCGCGGCCCTTCTCCTCGGCGCGCCCGCGCGGGCCGAGGATGCCCATGGCGGGCCGATCCCGCCGCGGGTCCACTGGAGCTTCGCCGGCATGTTCGGCCGGTTCGACACGGCGCAGCTCCAGCGCGGCTTCCAAGTCTACAAGGAAGTCTGCTCCAACTGCCATTCGATGAAGCTCGTCTCCTTCCGCAACCTCGCGCAGGAGGGGGGGCCGGACTTCTCCGCCTCACAGGTGAAGGCCCTGGCTGCCACCTATCAGGTCAAGGACGGCCCCAACGATTCGGGCGACATGTTTGAGCGGCCCGGCCGCCCGGCGGACGCCTTCCCCGCGCCCTTCCCGAACGACCAGGCCGCGGCGGCGGCCAACGGCGGCAAGGCCCCGCCGGACTTCTCGGTGATCGCCAAGGCGCGGACCTTCTCCCGCGGCAACCTGACCTTCCTCTACGATTGGCTGCCCTTCGTCGGCTACTCGGAGCAGGGGCCCGACTACATCCACGGCCTCCTGAACGGCTACAGGGATGCGCCCAAGGACTTCCAGATGCCTGAGGGGGGATATTACAACCTGTACTATCCTGGCCACATCATCGCGATGCCGCCGCCCCTCTCGGACGGGCAGGTGACCTACGCGAAGGACGACAAGGGCCAGCCGGTGGCACCGGAGACGGTGGACCAGTACGGCAAGGACGTCTCGGCCTTCCTGATGTGGGCCGCCGAGCCGCACATGATGGACCGCAAGGCCCTGGGTTTCCGGGTGATCCTGTTCCTCATCATCCTGTCCGGCCTGCTCTACTATGTGAAGAAGAAGATCTGGGCCGATGTCGGCGGCGAGGTCCACGGCCTCCAGCCGGAACTGCACAAGACCTGGTGAGCCGTCCGCGTCGCGCGTGCGACGCCGCCGGGACGATGCACAGCGCAGCGGGCCTCCCCTCGGGGAGGCCCGTCTTTTTTGGCCGGCAGGGGCGTGCTACCGCAGCACTGTCGAGGGGACAGGGCATCCGGCATGACCGCAGCGGTACTCGGGGTGATGGGCGGATCCGGGGTCTACGACCTGCCGGGCCTGGAGGATGTGCGCGAGGAGCGCGTCGCCTCCCCCTGGGGCGAGCCCTCCGACGCCCTCCGGGTCGGGCGGATCGGCACCACCAAGGTGGTGTTCCTCGCCCGTCACGGGCGCGGCCATCGCTTCTCGCCCTCCGGCATCAACTACCGCGCGAATATCGACGCGATGAAGCGCCTCGGCGTCACCGACATCGTGTCGCTCTCGGCCTGCGGCTCGTTCCGCGATGAGCTTCACCCCGGCCTGTTCGCCCTCGTCGACCAATTCGTGGACCGGACCCACGGGCGCGCCTCGTCCTTCTTCGGCGACGGCTGCGTCGCCCATGTCTCCCTGGCCCACCCGGTCGGCCCGAACCTGCAGGCGCGCATCGCCGCGGCGGCCAAGGCCGAGGAGATCCACGTCCACCGGGGCGGCACCTACGTCTGCATGGAAGGGCCGCAATTCTCGTCGCTGGCGGAATCCCGCGCCTACAAGGCCCAGGGCTTCGACGTGATCGGCATGACCAACATGCCCGAGGCCAAGCTCGCCCGGGAGGCGGAGATCACCTACGCCACCATCGCCATGGTAACCGACTACGATTGCTGGCACCCCGGCCACGACGCGGTGGATGTCGCGGCGGTGATCGCGGTGGCCCGGGCCAACGCGGACAAGGCCGCCCGGCTGGTCTCACGGCTCGCCCGCGACTTCCCGGCGGAGCGGGAGGAATGTCCGGTGGGCTCGCACCGGGCCCTCGACGGGGCGATCATGACGGCGCCCGCCGTCCGGGACCCGTCCCTCCTCGCCAAGCTCGACGCCGTGGCCGGGCGGGTGCTGGCCGGTTGAGGCCGCTCGTTCCCCTTTCGCGCATCGTGCTCTAGAAGCCACCGGCGGCCGTTCCGCCGACAACACGAAAACCCAGAAGACATGCGCAGCGCGAGCATCAGCCGGAAGACCGCGGAGACCGACGTCTCGGTGAGCGTCGCCCTCGACGGCACCGGCCGGGCCAGCATCGCCACCGGCATCGGCTTCCTCGACCACATGCTGGAGCTCCTCGCCCGGCACGCCCTGTTCGATATCGAGGTCAAGGTGGCGGGCGACCTACACGTCGATCAGCACCATTCCGCCGAGGATTGCGGCATCGCCCTGGGGCAGGCCTTCGCCAGGGCGCTCGGCGACAAGCGCGGGGTGACGCGCTACGCCGACATCCACCTGCCGATGGACGAGGCCCTGACGCGGGTCTGCGTCGATATTTCCGGCCGGCCGTTCCTCGTGTTCCGCACGCAGTTCCGCGTCGAGAAGATCGGCCAGTTCGACACCGAGCTGGTGCGGGAGTGGTTCCAGGCCTTCGCCATGAATGCCGGGCTGACCCTGCACGTCGAGACCCTCTACGGCGAGAACGCCCACCACATCGCCGAGAGCTGCTTCAAGGGGCTGGCCCGCGCCTTGCGGAATGCCGTCGCGGTCGATCCCCGGGAGGACGGCCGGGTGCCGTCCACGAAGGGCACGCTGTAAGGGAAGCCCCATGCGCCTGCGCAGCTACACCCTCCACCTGCCGCCGGAGGCCCGCCCCGGCGAGGCCGATGCCCTGGACCGGGCCAAGCTCGTTCCGGACGGCTTCTCCTGGCCGGCCTTCGCCTTCAGCGTCCTGTGGTTCCTGTTCCACCGGCTCTGGGCCGCGGCGCTGATCGTGCTCGCCGGCCTCCTGCTGGTGGCGTTCTCCGGCTACGCCCTCGGCCTGCCGCGGGCGGCGGGGGCGGCCATCGCCCTGCTGGCCTGCGTGCTGGTGGGCCTCGAGGCCGGGAGCCTGCAGCGCTGGACCCTCACCCGACGGGGCTGGCCGGCCCGCGACGCGGTGGTGGCCCGCGACGCCGCCGAGGCCGAGGCGAAGGCGCTGGCCCGGTGGCTGGACACCTCGACCCTTCCGCCGCCGCCGCGGCCGCCCTTCCCGGGCGGGGCCGTGCGGCGGGGCGAACCGGTGATCGGGCTGTTCCCGGCCCAGGGGGGCGGCCGGTGACGGCGTGGGATCGGGCATGACCGGACAGAGCGTCGCCATCATCGATTACGGTTCGGGCAACCTGCATTCGGCGGTCAAGGCCTTCGAGCGGGCGGCCCGCGAGGCCGGGCTCGACGGCACCCGCATCACCCTCACCGCCGATCCGGACACCGTCGCCGCGGCGGACCGGATCGTCCTGCCCGGCGTCGGCGCCTACGCGGATTGCCGGGCCGGGCTCGATGCCGTCCCCGGCATGGTGGAGGCGATGATCGGCGCGGTGAAGCGCGACGGCAGGCCGTTCCTCGGGATCTGCGTCGGCATGCAGCTCCTGGCGAGCCGCGGGCTCGAATATGCCGAGACGCCGGGGCTCGGCTGGATCCCCGGCGATGTCGAGCCGATCCGCCCGTCCGATCCGGCGCTGAAGGTGCCGCATATGGGCTGGAACACCCTGCGCGCCGCCCGCCCCCATGCCCTGTTCGAGGGCATCCCGACCGGGGAGGGCGGCCTGCACGCCTATTTCGTGCACAGCTTCGCCCTGGTGCCGGAGCGGCCCGGGGACACCGTGATGCGCGCCGAGTATGGCGGGCCGGTCACGGCGGCGGTGGCGCGCGACAACGTCGCCGGCACGCAGTTCCACCCCGAGAAGAGCCAGCAGCTCGGCCTCGCCCTCATCGCCAACTTCCTCCGCTGGCGCCCCTGAGCGGCGCCGAAGGACACAGCAGAAAGACAACCGGGTGATCCTGTATCCCGCAATCGACCTGAAGGGCGGGCGCTGCGTCCGCCTCGTCCAGGGGGACATGGACCGGGCGACCGTCTTCGGCGACGACCCCGCGGCCCAGGCGGCGATCTTCGCCGGCCAGGGCTTCTCCTGGCTGCACGTGGTCGACCTCGACGGCGCGTTCGCCGGCGCGCCGCGCAACGCCGCGGCGGTGGATTCGATCCTCGCCACGGTGGACGTGCCGCTCCAGCTCGGCGGCGGCATCCGGGACATGAAGACCCTGGAGGGCTGGCTCGCCAAGGGCGTCGCCCGGGTCATCATCGGCACGGCCGCGGTGCGCGATCCGGAATTCGTGCGGGAGGCGGCCCGTCTCCATCCCGGCAAGGTCGCCGTGGGCATCGACGCCAAAGACGGCCGGGTCGCCGTCGAGGGCTGGGCGCAGACCTCGAGCATGACCGCCGAGGAGCTCGGGCGCCGGTTCGAGGATGCCGGGGTGGCGGCCATCGTCTACACGGACATCGCCCGCGACGGCATCCTCAAGGGCCTCAACGTCGAGATGACCCTGGCGCTCGCCGAGGCCGTCGCCGTGCCGGTGATCGCCTCGGGCGGCCTCGCCTCCATCGACGACGTCCACCGCCTGCTCGAACCCGATTGCGCCCTGATCGCCGGGGCCATCACCGGCCGTGCCCTGTACGACGGGCGGATCGACCCGATCGCGGCGCTGGCGGCGATCGCGGCGGCGCGACCCGCGGCGTCGTGATAGGTTGTCCGCGCAGGGATCGCTCCGGGAGGTTGCGATGAGCGCAGGGAAGGCGGCGGCCCGGCCGCAGGCCAAGGCGGCCGGGTACGACGAGGATTTCTACACCTGGACCCAGGAGCAGGGCGCGCGCCTGCGGGCGGGCAAGCTCGACGGCCTCGACCTGGGGAATCTGGCCGAGGAGATCGAGAGCTTGGGCAGAAGCCAGTTCGCCAGTCTGGTGAGCGCGTTGCGGGTCGTGCTGCTGCACATGCTGAAGTTCGATCACCAGCCGGCACTGCGCAGCCGAAGCTGGGTCGTCTCCATCGCGACACATCGCGAGCATGTCACGGACGAGTGGGAGGAGAGCCCGGGCCTGAAGGGGCGCCTGGACGAGGCGCTCACGAAGGCTTACCGCCGAGCTCGACTGGAGGCCTATGGTGAGACGGGGCTCCCACTCCATGTCTTTCCGGAAACCTGCCCCTACTCCCTGGATGAGATCATGAACCGCCCGTTCGCGATCGACGCCGACGCCTGAACGACGATCGGACCACGCCGTGCTCAAGACCCGCATCATCCCCTGCCTCGACGTGAAGGACGGGCGCGTCGTGAAGGGCGTGCGCTTCGAGGGCCTGCGCGATGCCGGGGACCCGGTGGAGGCGGCCAAGGCCTACGACGCGGCCGGCGCGGACGAACTCTGCTTCCTCGACATCACCGCGAGCCGGGAGGCCCGGGGCACGCTGCTGGATGTGGTGAGCCGCACCGCGGAGGCCTGCTTCATGCCGCTCACCGTCGGCGGCGGGGTGCGCGCCGTCGAGGACGTGCGGGCGCTCCTCCTCGCGGGGGCGGACAAGGTCGCGATCAACACCGCCGCCGTGAAGGACCCGGACCTCGTGGCCCGCGCGGCGGAGAAGTTCGGCGCGCAGTGCATCGTGGTCGCCATCGATGCGAAGCGGGTGTCGGCGCCCGGCGAGGCGGCCCGGTGGGAGATCTTCACCCATGGCGGGCGGGATCCGACCGGGATCGACGCCATCGCCTTCGCCCGTCTCGTGGCGGAGAAGGGCGCGGGAGAGCTGCTCGTGACCTCGATGGACCGGGACGGCACCCGCTCCGGCTACGACCTCGCGCTGACGCGGGCGATCTCGGACGCGGTGGGCGTGCCGGTGATCGCCTCCGGCGGCGTCGGCGGGCTCGATGATCTCGTGGCGGGTGTCGCCGAGGGCGGGGCGAGCGCCGTGCTCGCCGCCTCGATCTTCCATTTCGGCCAAGCCACCATCGGCGAGGCCAAGGCGCATATGGCCGCCGCCGGCCTCGCCATGCGCCTCGATGCCCCCGCGGAGCCGCGCCTGTGACCGACCTCCTCCTCGCCAACGCGACGTTGCTCGACCCGTCGAGCGGCGCGGAACGGCCCGGCGCGATCCTGGTGCGCGATGGCCTGATCGCCGGCATCGCCGAGGGCGCGGCGCCCGGCGCCCCTGCGGGGGCGACGCGGATCGACTGTGCCGGGCATGTGCTGGCGCCGGGGCTCATCGACCTGCGCGCCTTCGTGGGCGAGCCGGGCGCCGAGCACCGGGAAACCCTGGCCTCGGCCAGCGCCGCCGCCGCCGCCGGGGGGGTGACCACCCTGGTGTGCATGCCGGACACCAACCCGATCATGGACGGCCCGGCCATCGTGGACTTCGTCCTGCGCCGGGCGCGGGATACGGCCTGCGTCAACGTCCTGCCCGCCGCCGCGATCACCAAGGGCCTCGGCGGCCGGGAGATGACCGAGTTCGGCCTGCTGCAGGAGGCCGGCGCGGTGGCCTTCACCGATGGCCTGCGGGCGGTGGCCGACGCGCAGGTGATGCGCCGGGCCCTGACCTACGCCCGCGATTTCGGCGCCCTCATCATGCAGCACGTGGAGGAGCCGAGCCTCGCCGCCGAGGGGGTGATGAACGAGGGCGAGCTCGCCTCGCGCCTCGGCCTGATGGGCGTGCCCCGGGAGGCCGAGACGGTGATGCTGGAGCGCGACATCCGCCTCGTGCGGCTGACCGGCGCCCGCTACCACGCGGCGATGATCTCCTGTGCCGATTCGGTGGAGATCGTCCGGCGGGCGAAGGAGGACGGGCTT
Source organism: Methylobacterium sp. J-076 (assembly GCF_022829405.1). Taxonomy (GTDB): domain Bacteria; phylum Pseudomonadota; class Alphaproteobacteria; order Rhizobiales; family Beijerinckiaceae; genus Methylobacterium. The sequence continues at coordinate 114,365 of NZ_JAKSXW010000115.1, read as the reverse complement.
CCCGTCACCTGCGGCGTCTCGGTGAACAACCTCGTGCTCAACGAGAACGACATCGGCCATTACCGCACCTTCTGCCGCCTCTCGCCGCCGCTGCGCGACGAGGCCGACCGGCAGGCCGTGGTGGCGGCCCTGGCGGCGGGGGTGATCGACGTGGTCGTCTCCGATCACAACCCGCAGGATGCCGACACCAAGCGCCTGCCCTTCGCCGAGGCGGCGGACGGGGCTCTGGGCATCGAGACGCTGCTCGGCGCCTCCATGCGCCTCGTCCACACCGGCGACATCACCCTCGCGCGCCTCCTCGCGGCGCTCACCGTCAAACCGGCCGCCCTCCTCGGCAAGCCCTCGGGCCGGCTGTCGATCGGCGCCCCGGCCGACCTCGTGCTGATCGATCCGGACTTGCCCTACCTCCTCGACAAGCGGCGGCTGAAGTCCCGCTCCAAGAACTCGCCCTTCGACGAGGCGCGCCTTCAGGGCGCGGCGGTGCTGACGTTGGTCGGCGGCCGGATCGTCCATGCGGTCGATGCCTGGGCCGCCGCCGCATGAGCCCCGCCGACCTCGCCACGCTGCCCTCCCTCGCCGGGCTCGGCATCGGCTACGCCCTCGGCGCGATTCCCTTCGGCCTGATCTTCACCCGCATCGCCGGCCTCGGCGACGTGCGGGCGATCGGCTCGGGCAATATCGGCGCGACCAACGTTCTGCGCACCGGCCGCAAGGGGCTCGCCTTCGCGACCCTGCTCGGGGATGCGCTGAAGGGCACCGCTGCGGTGCTGATCGCGGCGCAGCTCGGCGAAGGGCCGGCCCTGGCGGCGGGGCTCGGGGCGTTCCTCGGGCACCTGTTCCCGGTCTGGCTCGGCTTCAAGGGGGGCAAGGGCGTCGCGACGCTCATCGGCGTGCTGCTCGCCTTCAGCCCCCTCGCGCTGCTCGCCTTCGCCGTGGTGTGGCTCGGCCTCGCCTTCGCGTTCCGGTTCTCGTCCCTGTCGGCCCTGGCGGCCTCGGCGGTGGCGCCCATCGTCCTGTGGGCGCTCGGCCTGCCGGCGGTGGCGCTGCTCTTCGTCCTCCTCGGCGCGCTCCTGTGGTGGAAGCACAGCCCCAACATCAAGCGCCTTGCGGCAGGCACCGAAGGACGCATCGGCCAGAAGGGGTGAGGCGGCGATGGACCTTTCCGACGCCCAGCGCCTCGACTGGCTCCGGCTGATCCGCACCGAAGGCGTGGGCCCCCGCACCTTCCGGCAACTGATCAACCGCTTCGGCGGCGCGGCGGCGGCCCTAGAGGCCCTGCCGGACCTCGCCCGGCGACGGGGGCGCACCGCGATCCCCTCGAGCCGCACCGCGGCGGAGGACGAGATCGCGGCCCTCGCCCGCCTCGGCGGCCGGTTCCTGAGCTGGGGCGATGCCGCCTACCCGGCGCTGCTGCGCGCCACGGAGGCGGCGCCCCCCCTGGTCGCCCTGCGCGGCGACGCGGCGATCCTCTCCCGGCCGGCGGTGGCGATCGTCGGTTCGCGCAACAGCTCGGCAGCCGGCGGCGCCTTCACGGAACGCCTCGCCCGGGACCTCGGGGAGGCGGGGCTCGTCATCGTCTCCGGCCTCGCCCGGGGCATCGACGCCCGCGCCCACAAGGCGAGCCTCGCCACCGGGACGGTGGCGGTGATGGCGGGCGGACAGGACCGGATCTACCCCGCGAACCACGCCGCCCTCGTGGCGGCGATCCTCGATGCGGGCGGGGCGGTGCTCGCCGAAATGCCGATGGGCTGGCAGGCCCGCAGCCAGGACTTCCCCCGCCGCAATCGGATCATCTCCGGCCTCAGCTACGGCAGCGTGATCGTGGAGGCGGCGCGGCGCTCGGGCTCGCTCATCACCGCCCGCTTCGCCCTGGAGCAGAACCGGGAGGTGTTCGCCGTGCCGGGCTCGCCCCTCGACCCGCGGGCGGAGGGGACCAACGACCTGATCCGCCAGGGGGCGACTCTGGTGGCGGAGGCGGCCCACGTCCTCGACGTGATCGGGCCGATCATCGAGCGCGGCGATGTGCCTGAGGCGGCCCCGGCGCGCCCGCGGCCCGACCTGTCCGAACGGGCCGATTTCTGGGAGGAGCTCGACCTCGACGGGGATGCCGACCCGGCTGTGACCGCGCCCCCCGCGCCGGAGCCCCCGGCGCTCGATGAACGCTCGCGCATCCTGGCCCTCCTCGGCCCGGGCCCGGTGGCGACGGACGAGCTGGCCCGCGCCGCCGAGTGCGCCGTGCGGACGGTACAGACGATCCTGCTGGAGCTCGAACTCGACGGGCGGATCGAGCGGCAGGGCAGCGGGATGGTGGCGCTGGTGCAGCGGTGAGGACGTGACGGGCGAAAGCCCCCCCCTTCCGGCGGGAAGGGGGGGCTTTCGCCGTCAGCGGGAGCGCGTCAGGCGACGGTCAGGCCGACATCGACGTTGCCGCGGGTGGCGTTCGAGTACGGGCACACGGTGTGCGCCTTCTCGACGAGACGCTCGGCGTCGGCCTTGTCGAGGCCCGGCAGGCTGACCTTGAGGTCGGTGGTGATGCCGAAGCCGCCCTCGGAGCGCGGGCCGATGCCGACATTGGCGGTCACGGTGGTGTCGTTCGGCACCTTCAGCGAAAGCTGCGGAGCCACGAACTTCATGGCGCCGAGGAAGCAGGCCGCGTAGCCCGCAGCGAAGAGCTGCTCGGGGTTGTTGCCCTCACCGCCGGCGCCGCCCAGCTCCTTCGGGGTGGAGAGCTTCACCGCGAGGGCGCCATCCTCGGTCTTCGCGGTGCCGTCGCGGCCCCCGGTGGCGGTGGCGGTGGTGCGATACTTCACGTCAACAGACATCGTCATCTCCCCGGCAGAATGGCCGTGCGCCTTAAATGGCCAACGCCGCTCAGATAACCAGAATATAGATTGCGCACAATCTAAAATCCGGCAGACCGGGCATGCGCTGGGCTCGGCCCTCCACGACGGTCACGGGTCCACGAGTGCGAACCGATCCACGTCCACGAGGCCGCGGTCGGTGATCTTGAGGTGCGGGATCACCGGCAGGGGCAGGAAGGCGACCTGAAGGAACGGCTCCGGCAGCACCACGCCGAGGCTTTTCGCGGCCTCCCGCAGGCGGCGGAGCGAGGCGGCGATCTCGGGATGCGGCAGGAGGCTCATGAGCCCGGCCAGGGGCAGGGCGATCTCGGCCAGGACGTGCCCGCCCGCGGCGACGACGAACCCACCCTCGATCTCGGCGAGGCGGTTGACGGCGACCGCCATGTCTGCCTCGTCGGCGCCGACGACGGTGATGTTGTGGCAATCGTGCCCGACCGAGGAGGCGATGGCGCCGCGCACGAGGCCGAACCCCTTCACGAAGGCGACGCCGATGCCCCGTTCGCCCGGCCGCGTCCGCCCGTGCCGTTCCACCACCGCGACCTTCACCACGTCCTGATCGAGGTCGATCCGCCGCTCGCCGTCGCGGTAGGGCAAGGAGAGGTCGTGGCGCAGGGTGATGATCTTGCCCGGCACCACGCCGATCACCGGCGTCGCCGGGCCGGAGCCGGGCGCGGCGAAGTCGGCCTGCGTGACCCGGCGGCTTCGGATGCTCGCCCGCCCGATGGGCGCCACGCAGGCGCGGCCGGCGAAGAGGGCGTCGTCCACCACCCGTCCGGCGCTGACGACGCCCGCGACGGCGCAGTCCAGGAGATCGTCCAGGATGACGAGGTCGGCGCGCTGGCCGGGGGCGACGAGGCCGCGGTCGAGCAGGCCGAAGGCCCGCGCCGCCGACCAGGACACCGCCCGGTAGACCGCCAGCGGCGGGCAGCCGAGGCGGATCGCCGTGCGGACCACGAAGTCGAGATGCCCTTCCTCGGCGATGTCGAGGGGGTTCCGGTCGTCGGTGCAGAAGGCGAGGAACGGCGCGGTGCGCTCAGTCAGGATCGGCGCCAGGGCATGCAGGTCCTTCGAGACCGAGCCCTCGCGGATCAGCACCGTCATGCCCTTGGAGAGCTTCTCCAGCGCCTCCTCCGCCGTGGTGGCCTCGTGCTCCGTGCGGATGCCGGCGGCGAGATAGCCGTTGAGGGCGGCGCCCCGCAGGAGGGGGGCGTGGCCGTCGATGGGCCGCCCCTGGAACGCCGCGAGCTTGGCGAGGGCGCCCGCATCGCCCGCGAGCACGCCGGGGAAGTTCATGAACTCGGCCAGCCCCAGGACCTTCGGGTGATCCGCGAAGGTCAGCAGGTCGGCGGCCTCGATGCAGGCGCCGGAGGTTTCGAGATGCGCCGCCGCCGGCACGCAGGAGGAGAGCTGGACCCGCAGGTCCATCGCCGTCGCCTCGGCCGAGGCGAGGAACCAGCCGAAGGCCGGCGTGCCCAGCACGTTGGCCATCTCGTGCGGGTCGCAGATGCCGGTGGTGACGCCCCGGGGCAGCACGCACCGTTCGAATTCCAGCGGCGGCATCAGCGAGGATTCGACGTGGAAATGCGTGTCGATGAAGCCCGGCACGACCACCTTGCCGGCGATGTCGATCTCCCGGGCGCCGCGATACCGCCCGAAGGTCCCGACGATGCGGTCGCCGCACAGGGCGATGTCGGAGGCGACGAGGTCGCCGGTCACGAGGTCGAGGAAGCGCCCGCCCTTCAGCACGAGGTCGGCCTCGCCACGCCCGGCCCCCTGCGCGATCGCCCGCCTGAGGAAGTCCACGGTCATGTTGATTCCATCCATCCCGTCGCGTCGTTCGCCGTGGCGACCGTGCCCGGGGCGATGCCGCACGGCCCGCGTGGCCGGCAAGGCCCGCTGCCAGGACCATGCCAAAGCGTCACATCTGCGCCATCGTGGCCGCGGCCGGATTTTCTCTCTTGCATCCCGGAAAATCGCCGGGCTAGTGTCAAGTTATGTTGACACTGGCGACCAGACCGGAGTCGAGGGAGGCGGGCGATCCGCGGCCCCACGCCGTGGTGATCGGCTCCGGCTTCGGTGGGCTGGCGGCGGCCGTGCGGCTCGGGGCGCGGGGGTACCGGGTGACGGTGCTGGAGCGGCTGACGCAGCCCGGTGGCCGGGCCCGCGTCCACCGCCGGGACGGCTTCACCTTCGACGCCGGGCCGACCATCGTCACCGCGCCGTTCCTGTTCGAGGAGCTGTGGCAGCTCGCCGGCAAGCGCATGGCGGACGACGTCACCCTGGTGCCGATGGACCCGTTCTACCGGATCCGGTTCAGCGACGGCGAGACCTTCGACTACAGCGGCGACCCGGAGCGGATGCGGGCCGAGGTCGCCCGTTTCTCCCCGGGGGACGTGGCCGGCTACGAGCGGTTCATGGCCCATGCCCGCGCGGTTTGCGCGCTGGGCTTCGAGCAACTCGGAGACGTGCCCTTCGGCTCGGTGAAGGCGATGCTGCGAATCGCCCCCGACCTCGTGCGCCTCTCCGGCCATCGGAGCGTGCATTCCGTCGTCGCCCGCTTCATCCGGGACGAGCGGCTGCGCACCGTGTTCAGCTTCCACCCCCTGTTGATCGGCGGCAACCCGTTCCGGGCGAGCGGGGTCTATTGCCTGATCGCCGACCTCGAACGGCGCTGGGGCGTACATTTCGTCATGGGCGGTACGGGCCGGCTGGTGGACGGGCTGGTGCGGCTGATCCGCGGCCAGGGCGGCCGGCTGCGCCTCGGGGCCGAGGTGGAGGAGATCCGCGTCGAGGGTGGGGCGGCCACGGGGGTGCGCCTCGCGGGGGGCGAGACGATCCCCGCCGACATCGTGGTCTCGAATGCCGATTCGGCGATGACGCAGGGCCGCCTCCTGCCGGCGCCCCTGCGCTGGAGCCCCCGGCGGATGCGCCGGTCACGCTCCTCCATGGGGCTGTTCGTCTGGTACTTCGGCACCCGCCGCCGTTACCCGGACGTGGCCCACCACACGATCCTGCTCGGGCCGCGCTACCGCGAACTGCTCGCCGACATCTTCGAGCGCAAGGTGCTCGCGGAGGATGCGAGCCTCTACCTCCACCGCCCCACGGCGACGGACGAAGGCCTCGCGCCGCCGGGACAGGACTGCTTCTACGTCCTCGCCCCCGTCCCGAACCTCGCGGGCGGGCAGGATTGGGCGGCGCTGGCCGAGCCGTATCGCCGCCGGATCTCGGCGATGCTGGAGGAGAGCGTGATGCCGGGCCTGGAGGCCGAGCTGGTCACGAGCTTCGTCACCACCCCGCAGGATTTCCAGGACGACTTCCTGAGCTACCGCGGCTCCGGCTTCGGCCTGGAGCCGGTGCTGACCCAGTCGGCGTGGTTCCGTCCGCACAACCGGTCGGCGATCGCGAACCTCTACCTCGTCGGAGCGGGCACCCATCCAGGGGCCGGCTTACCCGGCGTGCTGTCCTCCGCCCGAATTCTCGATCGCGTGGTGCCGGATGCCCGTGTCACGGCCTGAACCCATCCGCGCCGACGACCGCGCGGCCTGCCGCACGGCGATCCGTGCCGGCTCGAAGAGTTTCCACGCCGCGGGGCTGCTGCTGCCGCAGGCGGTCCGCCGGTCGGCCCACGGACTCTACGCCTTCTGCCGTCTCGCCGACGACCTCGTGGACGGCACGGACGACGCGGGCGGGCGGGTCGCCGCCGTGGCCCGCCTGCGTGAGCGCATCCGCCGGGCCTATGACGGCCTGCCCGCCGACGATGCCGCCGACCGCGCCTTCGCCGCCACCGTCTCCGCCCACAGCATCCCCGAGGCGCTTCCCCTGGCCCTGGTCGAGGGGCTGGAATGGGACGCCCACGGCCGCCGCTACCAGACCATCGGCGACCTGCACGCCTACGCCGCCCGGGTCGCGGGGTCGGTGGGGGTGATGATGGCCCTCGTCATGGGCGTGCGGGATGCCGACGCCCTGGCCCGCGCCTCCGATCTCGGCGCGGCGATGCAGCTCACCAACATCGCCCGCGACGTCGGCGAGGATGCCCGGATGGGCCGCCTCTACCTGCCCCGCGACTGGATCGACGAGGCGGGCCTCGACGCGGCGGCGTTCCTCGCCGATCCGCGCCCCTCGCCCGAACTCTCGCGGATCGTCGCCCGGCTGCTCGCCGAAGCGGACCGTCTCTACGCCCGGGCCGAGGCGGGCATCGCCTCGCTGCCCCCACGCTGCCGTCCGGCGATTCGGGCCGCCTCCCGGATCTACGCCCAGATCGGCCGCGAGGTGGCGCGCAACGGCTACGATTGCGTCACCCGCCGGGCCCGGGTCGGGGGTCTCGCCAAGCTCGGCCACGCCTTCGGCGCCGCGCTGCCCCGGCCGGCGATGCGCGGCTTCGCGATGCCGCCCCTGCCACAGACGGCCTTCCTCATCGCGGCCGTGTCGGCGCATCCGACCCCGCGGAGCCCCGGCGGGCTCCCGTCCTGGTGGGACCTGCGGGGCCGGGTGCTCCATGTCCTCGACCTGATCGAGCGCCTGCGGGAGCGCGAGGCCCTCCACGGGGCGGTACCCCCCAGCATCGCCCGGTGAGCGACCGGCTGTTCGCAGCCCTCGACATCGGCCTCGTCTTCGCCCTCGCCCTCGGGGGCGGGCTCTGGCACCTCCGGGCAGTCCGCCGCAGCATCCGCGAGGACCGGGAGCGGGACACCCGGCGCTGAGGGTGCCGGCCCTGGCGATGGGGCCTCGGCCTTCCTGGGAAGCTGCACGACTCGCGGGAGAGGGCGACGCCCGGGCTCGGTCCGTCTCGCCCAGACAGGCGGCGGCGCATGGGAACACGCGCCCGACATGCTTTGCCGGCCCGGTATCGGCCCGGGCGGAATGTCACACCCGGCCGCGATAAACTCCTACAAATCCCCGCACCCGTCGGTATGCTCCCCCCATGCGCGCCGTCACGGACGCGCCGGAGCGCCGCCCAACGGCGCCCATTCCGAATGGGGGGTATCCATGCGCACGGCATCGCCGCGCCTCAAACGCATCCAGATCGTGTCGCTCGTGCTGCTCGTGAGTGCGGGGGTGCTGAACTACGTCGATCGGGCGACCCTGGCCGTGGCCAACCCGCTGATCCGCGAGGAACTCGGGCTGTCCCTCGGCGATATGGGGCTGCTGCTCTCGGCCTTCCTCTGGGCCTACGCCTTCTCGCAATTGCCCGCCGGCGCCTTGGCCGACCGGTTCGGGCCGCGCCTGACGCTGACCGTGGGGCTGAGCCTGTGGTCCCTCGGGCAGATGCTCGGCGGCGCGGTGAACGGGTTCACCCAGTTCTTCGCCGCCCGGATCGCCCTGGGGATCGGCGAGGCGCCGCATTTTCCGACCTGCGCCCGGGCCACCCGCGACTGGTTCAACATCCGCCAGCGCGGCTCGGCCACCGGCATCTGGAACTGCGCCTCGTCCCTGGGCAGTTTCATCGCCCTGCCGCTGCTCACCGGGCTGATGCTGATCTTCGGCTGGCGGGCGATGTTCGTCATCATGGGCGGGGTGGGGCTGGTGCTCGCCGCCGTCTTCTACGGCGTCTTCCGCAACCCGCCCGAAGTGGAACTGACCGCGGACGAGCGCGCCTTCCTGCGCGAGGGCGACACGGCGGGGGCGAGCGCGCCGGTGACGCTCGAGGACTGGAAGCGCCTGTTCCGGTTCCGCACCACCTGGGGGATGATCGTCGGCTATTTCGGCAGCATCTACGTCACGTGGCTCTACACGGCGTGGCTGCCCGGCTACCTGGAGATCGAACGCCACTTCACCATCGCCAAGACCGGTTGGGTGGCCGCCATTCCCTTCGCCTTCGGCGTCGCGGGGGGCATCTTCGGCGGGGTGGTGGTGGATCTGCTCGCCCGGCGCGGGCTTTCGCCGATCGTGAGTCGGAAGCTGCCCATGGCCGGCTCCCTGAGCCTCACCGCGCTGTTCACGCTGATCGCGGCCTGGACGCCGAGCGACACGGTGGCGATCGCCTGCATCTCCCTGTCGCTGTTTCTGGTCTACCTCTCGACCTCGGCGGCCTGGGCGATGGCCTCCGTGGCCGCGCCGGCCAATTGCACCGCCTCGATCGGCTCGATGCAGAATTTCGGCGGCTATGTCGGCGGGGCGCTCGCCCCGACGGTGACCGGCTACATCGTCCAGAACACCGGGCATTTCGGCCCGGCGCTGGTCACCGCCTCGGTGATCGCCCTCGTGGCCGCCGCCGGCTACTGGACCCTGATCCAGGAGCCGATCCCGGCCACCGATGCACTGCCGGCCCAGGCGTTGACCGCCTGAGCGGGCGGCGGCGCCCGTCCTATTGGAGGTGGCGGGTGTAGGTCTCGCCCGCGTCGGCCTTCAGCGCCGCCCCGGCTTCCCGGCCGATGCGCTCGGCCTCCGCCACCGGCCCCCGGCGGGAGACGGCCCAATGCCGGCTCCCATCCGGCAGGAACAGCAGCCCGTCGAGGGAGAGGACGTCCCCCTTGATCCGCGCCAGGGCGGCGATGGGCGTCCGGCAGGAGCCGTCGAGCTCGGCCAGCAGCGCCCGCTCGGCCGAGATGGCCACGGTGGTCGTCTCGCAGGCGATGGGCGCCAGCAGCGCGCGGATCTCGGCATCGTCCGCCCGGGACTCGATGCCGAGGGCACCCTGGGCCACCGCCGGGAGCATGGTTTCCACCGGCAGGATGCTGCGCGCCATCCCCTCCAGGCCGAGGCGTTCCAGCCCCGCCAGGGCCAGGAGCGTCGCATCGCACTCGCCGGCTTCGAGCTTGCGCATCCGCGTGTTCGCATTGCCGCGCAGGGGCACGACCTTCAGGTCCGGCCGGTGCATCAGCACCTGCGCCGCCCGGCGCAGGGACGAGGTGCCGACCCGGGCGCCCTCGGGGAGGTCCAGCAGCTGCTCGGCATGGGGGGAGAGGAAGGCGTCGCGCGGATCGTCGCGTTCGAGGATGCAGGCGATGGCGAGCCCCTCGGGCAGCCAGGTCTCCACGTCCTTCATCGAGTGGACGGCGACGTCCACCTCGTTCGCGAACAGCGCCTGTTCCAGTTCCTTGGTGAACAGGCCCTTGCCGCCGATCTCGGAGAGCGGCCGGTCGAGGATCTTGTCCGCCACGGTGGTGACGACGACCAGTTCGGTCTGCAGGCCGGGATTGGCGGCCACGATCCGGTCGCGGACCATGCCGGTCTGGGCGAGGGCCATCGGGCTGCCACGGGTGCCGATGCGCAGGGGGCGGTTCAGCATGTCTCGGATGTGTCGCTTCTCACGGACGGGTCGCCCGGAAGACCTTATAGAAGCCCATGCCGAGCTTCCATCACCTTGAGGGATCCGGTTCAGCCGCCGTCAACCGAAGGCTGCGTATATCGCGGGGAACGGGGCCTGTTTCGGCCCCGACGGAACGGGACGACCGACGATCATGCTGATCCTGCCGAGCCGGCGTCAGGTGCTCACCGGCCTCGGGGCGGCGGCGGGCGTCGTGGGGGCGACGGGCGTCTACGGCTTCGGCGTCGAGCCCCTGCACCGCCTCGTCGTGACGCGCTACGCCCCCGCGCTGCCCGGTTGGGCGGACGGCCCCGCCCTGCGCATCGCCGTGCTGGCCGATTTCCACGTCTGCGAGCCGTTCATGCCCTTCGACCGGGTGGCGGAGATCGTGGATGCCACCAACGCCCTGCGCCCCGACCTCATCCTGATGCTCGGGGACTACCCGGCCGGCGAAGTGGCATGGAGCCGGCTGCCCCTCGCGGATTTCGCCCGGCTGGCCGAGGGCCTGCGCGCGCCGCTGGGGACGTACTCGATCCTCGGCAACCACGATTGGTGGGACGATCACCACACCCAGGCCACCCTCGGCGGCACGCCCCAGGTGCGCCGGCTCCTCGAGGCGAGGGGCATCCCGGTGCTGGAGAACGACGTGCTCCGCCTCGCCCGGGACGGAAAGCCGTTCTGGCTCGCCGGGCTCGGCGACCAGGAACCGTTCAAGGGCCGGCTGGAGGGGGTCGATGACCTGCCGGGGACCCTGGCGAAGGTCACCGACGACGCGCCGGTCATCCTGATGGCGCACGAGCCGCACATCTTCCCGGAGGTGCCGTCGCGGGTGGCGCTCACCCTGTCTGGCCACACCCATGGCGGCCAGATCCGCCTGTTCGGCCGCTCCCCGGCCATCCGCCGCATCGCCGGGCACGACCTCTCCTACGGGCACTGCACCATCGGCGACCGGCACCTCATCGTCTCGGGCGGGTTCGGCGTCAGCCGCATCCCCGTCCGGTTCGGCGTACCGCCGGAGATCGTGCTGGTGGAGCTGGGACGATCCGCGCCGGAGGCCACCTCGGCCTGACGGGCCGATCACCGAACCCGTCCTCGCGAGCGCAGCCGGGCGATCCAGTCGGCACCGCCTTTTCCGGACACGTCGCGCCCTGGATTGCTTCGCTCCGCTCGCAATGACGTCGCGGGTAGGGGCGACGGTGTGGGTCGCCCGCATATGCTGCCATTCCCACCGCCGTCCTTGCGAGCGGAGCGAAGCAATCCAGGGATCCGCCACGGCGTCCGAAGGTGGCGCCGCCCTGGGTTGCTTCGCTGCGCTCGCGATGACGTCGCGGGTGGGGGCGACGGTGTGGGTCGCCCGCATCCGCTCCCATCCCCACCGCCGTCCTTGCGAGCGGAGCGAAGCAACCCAGGGATCCGCCACCGCTTCCGAAGGGGGCGCCGCCCTGAGTTTCTTCGCTGCGCTCGCAAGGACGGTGGAGGCGGCGGGGAGGGCAGGGGCCTGCGCGGTCGCATCCATCCCCTTTCGCGCGGCGCGCGCTAGATGGACCGCATGCGCGCGATCCTTCTCCTCCCGATCCTCTGCCTCGCGGCCGGCTCCGCCCGGGCGGACGAATGCGAGACCCTGGCCTCCAGAGTCGTGACCGAGACCGGGGCCAAGGCCGACCAGACCCGGGCCGACTACGCCACCTTCACCGCCGGCCCCGACATGACCCTGAGTCTTGCCTGTGGGGCGCCGGCGTTGTCCTCGGTGGGCGCCCAGTACCGGGGCGCGAACCCGCCGGAGGCGTACTTCACGACCTTCGGCAAGGCCGGCCACGCCGTGACGGGCATCGATGCCACGACGATCACCGAGGCCGCCCACAAGGCCAAGGAGACGGCGTCCCGCATGCGCCACAGCAACGTGGACCTCGGCGGTGCCCTGGTGACCTGTTCGACGATGGTCTCGCCCGACAAGGGCCCCCTGACGCTGTGCGCGGTGATCGAGCACAGCGACAAGAGCTGACGCCCCTCCCGCTTACAGCGGGATGTTGTCGTGCTTCTTCCAGGGCTGCTCCATCTCCTTCGTGCGGAGCATCCCCAGCGCCCGGGCGATCCGCTTGCGGGTGGAGTGGGGCATGATCACCTCGTCGATGTAGCCGCGCTCGGCGGCCACGAACGGCGAGAGGAAGCGGCCTTCGTATTCGGCGGTGCGGGCGGCGATCTTGTCCGGGTCGCCGAGCTCGTTGCGGAAGATGATCTCCACCGCGCCTTTGGCGCCCATCACCGCGATCTGTGCCGTCGGCCACGCATAGTTGAGGTCCGCCCCGACATGCTTGGAGGCCATGACGTCGTAGGCGCCGCCGAAGGCCTTTCGGGTGATGATCGTCACCAGCGGGACGGTGGCTTGGCTGTAGGCGAAGAGCAGCTTGGCGCCGTGCTTGATGAGGCCGCCGTATTCCTGCGCCGTGCCCGGCAGGAAGCCCGGCACGTCGACGAAGGTCACGATCGGGATCGAGAAGGCGTTGCAGTAGCGCACGAAGCGGGCCGCCTTCCGCGAGGCGTCGGAATCGAGCACGCCCGCCAGCACCATCGGCTGGTTGGCGACGAAGCCCACGGTGCGCCCCTCGATCCGCCCGAACCCCGTCATGATGTTGCGGGCGTAGGCGGCCTGGATTTCGAAGAAATCGCCCTCGTCCACCACCCGGCGGATCAGCTCGCCCATGTCGTAGGGCTTGTTCGGGTTGTCGGGGATCAGCGTGTCGAGCGACATGTCCAGGCGGTCCACGTCGTCGAAGCTCTCGATCTCCGGCACGCCCTCGATGTTGTTCGAGGGCAGGAAATCGAGCAGGCGACGGATCTGGAGGATCGCCTCCACATCGTTCTCGAACGCGCCGTCCGCGATGGAGGATTTCGAGGTGTGGACCTTGGCGCCGCCGAGTTCCTCGGCGGTGACGACCTCGTTGGTGACGGTCTTCACCACGTCGGGGCCTGTCACGAACATGTAGCTCGTGTCGCGGACCATGAAGATGAAGTCGGTCATGGCCGGCGAGTAGACGTCGCCGCCCGCGCAGGGGCCCATGATCACCGAGATCTGCGGGATCACGCCCGAGGCCATGACGTTGCGGCGGAACACCTCGCCGTAGCCGCCGAGCGCCGCCACGCCCTCCTGGATGCGCGCGCCGCCGGCATCGAAGATGCCGATGATCGGGGCGCGCATCTTCAGCGCCATGTCCTGCACCTTCACGATCTTGGCGGCGTGCGTCTCGGAGAGCGAGCCGCCGAACACCGTGAAGTCCTTGGAGAAGAGGAAGACCGTCCGGCCGTTGATGGTGCCCCAGCCGGTGACGACGCCGTCGCCGGGGATCTTCTGGTTCTCCATGCCGAAATCGGTGGAGCGGTGCTGCACGAACATGTCGAACTCCTCGAACGACCCGTGGTCGAGGAGGAGTTCGATGCGCTCCCGCGCCGTGAGCTTGCCGCGCTTGTGCTGGGCCTCGACACGCTTCTCGCCACCGCCGAGGCGCGCCTGGTCCCGGCGCTCGGCGAGCTTGTCGAGGATGTCCTTCATGGTCGTAATCCGCCCCTGGCCTGCCAAGCCGCCCGGTTAAGCCCGGATCGATCTTGAGCGTGTGCTGTCGAAGCGCCCTTAGCACGGGCCTTCGGCACGGCAAACCGTAGGTTGGGGGTGTTTCCGGCGGGGAGGGAGATGGTGGACGGTGCAGGGATCGAACCTGCGACCTTTCCCGTGTGAAGGGAACGCACTACCGCTGTGCTAACCGTCCGTTCCGCAGCCTGCGCGGCACGCAAGCGCTGCGCGGGGGCAGGCAATGCACCGCCCCGCGACCGGATGTGGGGCTTCTAGGGCCGTCGCCCCCGCGCCGTCAACCCGCCCCGTGACGGATTGCGGGCCGCGGTTGACTTTCCTCGCCCACGGGTGCGCTGTGCGGCCATGGGAGAGGCGAAAGCGGGTCCGGTTCCGGGGGAGGCCGCCGCGGAGGTCGCGTCTGAGCGGCTCCGGGTGGCGATCACCTATTGCGTCCAGTGCAACTGGCTCCTTCGGGCCGCCTGGATGGCGCAGGAACTCCTTTCGACCTTCAAGGACGACCTCGCCGAGGTGGCGCTCATCCCGGCGACGGGCGGCGCCTTCCGGATCGAGGCCGGGGACGCTCTCCTGTGGGAAAGGGTCCGCGACGGCGGCTTCCCCGACGTGAAGGCCCTGAAGCAGCGGGTTCGCGACAGGCTCGATCCCGGCCGCGATCTCGGCCATATCGACAGGTGACGATGGTCCCGAACGCGCACATGCGCCGTGGCCGCTGGAATTCCCCCGGAGCGACCTGCCGGTGAGCTTGCGAGACGACCGAGAGCACGGCCCGCTCCTGGCGGGGCCGCCCCCGCGGCGTTCGTGGTTCTCCCGCCGCCTCCGCCGGTTCGGCCGCAACGGGTTCTCCACGCAGGTCTATCTGGTGGCGCTGGTGGTGGCGCTGATCGGCCCCGGCCTGCTGTTCACCGCGATCCTGCTGATGCGCTACGCCTCCGCCGAGCGGGCGCGGTTCGAGCAGGACGCCCGGGAGAACGTGCGCGGCATCAGCCTGTCCCTCGACCGGGACGTGGCCGGCCTCGTCTCCGTCCTCCAGACGCTGGCGACCTCGCCCCGCCTGCGCGACGGCGACTTCTCGGCCTTCGACTCGCAGGCGCGCCTCGTGCGCAGCTCCCTCGACCTCGACGTGCTCCTGCGCCGGCCCAACGGGCAGGAACTGGTCAACACGGGCGTGCCGCGCGGGGCGCCCCTGCCGGTGGCGCCGCTGCCGATCGATGCGGAGCTGGGCAAGGGGCAGGTCCGGGCCCTGGTCAGCGGCTACGTCCCGGCGATGAGTTCGGACGATGCCAGCTACGCCGTGGGCGTGCCGGTGGTGGTCGATGGCGAGGTCGCCTACATCCTCAGCTTCACGGTGCCCCTGTCGCGGCTGCAGGGCATCCTGGCGCGGGAGGTCGTGCAGGGCTGGACCACCGGCATCTCCGACCGCAACGGCCTCGTCCTGGCGCGGCTGCCGGACCCCGCGACGGTGGTCGGCCGCCCGCGCCTCGCGACGCTGCGCCAGAGCCAGACCGGGACGCCCGGCGTCTGGGAGGGGTTGGACCGGCAGCGCCGGCCCGTCGCGGTGGTCGAGACGCGCTCGCGCCTCACCGGGTGGACCGTCGCCACCAGCATCCCGCAGACCCTCGTCGATGCCCGGGTGCGCCGGTGGATCTGGGCCTTCGCCGGGTTCGGCCTGCTCGTGCTCGCCACCTCGTCGGTGCTGGCAGTGAGCCTGTGGTCCCGCGTGACCCGCCCCCTGCGGCAGCTGGCCGCCTCCGGGCCGGCGCTGGCGCGGGGCGAGGCGATCCCCCGGGTGGCCTCGCCCGTCCACGAGATCCAGCGGCTCGCGACCGTCCTCTCGGACGCGTCCCTGCGGATCCGCACCCGCGAGGAGGAGCGCGACCGCGCCCTGGAGGAGACGCGCCTCGGCCTCTCGGCCCTGAAGGAGAGCGAGGCCCGGTTCCGCCACATGGCGGATTCGGCCCCGGCCCTGATCTGGATGACCGACGAGACCGGCGCGGTGAGCTTCGCCAACCTGCATTTCGACCATCTGTTCGGCATGCCCGCCGCCGCCCTCGCCGATGCGGGCTGGGAGCGGATCATCCACCCGGACGACCTGGACGGGTTCCGCGGGATCTTCGAGGATGCCTTCGCGGCCCGGGGGCCGTTCCGCACCGAGACCCGCATCATCGACCGGACGGGGGCGGTGCGGTGGCTCCGCTGCGAGGGCGTGCCGCGCCTGGACGACGGCCAGCGCTTCCTCGGCTACACCGGCTGCAACGTCGACATCACCGACGCCAAGCTCGCGGAGGAGCATCTGCTCCTGCTGATCCACGAGCTGAACCACCGGGTGAAGAACACCCTGGCGACGGTGCAGTCCATCGCCGCCCAGTCCCTGCGCGGCCTCGACGGGCCGGAGGCGGAGGCCGCCCGCGCCGCCTTCGAGGCGCGGCTTCTGGCGCTCGCGCGGGTCCACGACGTGCTCACCAAGGAGAGCTGGGACGGGGCCGAGCTGTCGGCCGTGGTCGCGGACGC
Organism: Methylobacterium sp. J-076; assembly: GCF_022829405.1. Lineage (GTDB taxonomy): Bacteria > Pseudomonadota > Alphaproteobacteria > Rhizobiales > Beijerinckiaceae > Methylobacterium. The sequence continues at coordinate 98,167 of NZ_JAKSXW010000115.1, read as the reverse complement.
GATCCGCCCCCTCGACACGGCCGACGACGTGCCGTCGCGCTTCACAGTCACCGGGCCGGCATTCCGGCTGCCGCCCCGCCTCGCCCTCTCCATCGCCATGGCGCTGCACGAACTCGGGACCAACGCGGTGAAGTACGGCGCCCTCTCCAACGAGGCCGGGCGGGTCTCCATCGAATGGGCCGTGCGCCGCGGGGAGGAGACGCAGCTCACGCTGTGCTGGCGCGAGAGCGGCGGCCCGCCGGTGAAGAAGCCGACGCGCACCGGCTTCGGCTCGCGCCTGATCGAGCGCAGCCTCGCCCGGGAGCTGGCGGGGGAGGTGACCCTTTCCTACGAGCCGGCGGGCGTCGTCTGCACGATCACGGCACCGGTTCCCCCGCCCGGCCAGCCGGAGCGCAAGAACGTGGCGGCGCCGACCCGGATCGCGCCCCTGCCGCTGGCGGGGTGAGGAAGCGAATAGGGAGTAGCGAATAGCGAATAGGGGGAAGGATTTGCGAAATCTCGCTCGCCCATCTGCCACGCCTCACTATTCGCTATTCGCTACTCCCTATTCGCTGAAACCCTAATTGTAAGGGTCGGCCGCGTCGCGCAGCCCGTCGCCGACGAAGTTGAAGGCCAGCACCGTCACCAGCACCGGCACCACCGGCAGGAGCAACCACGGGTAGAGCTGCACCGCGGCGAGGTTCTGCGCCTGGTTCAGGAGCACGCCCCAACTCGTCACCGGGGGGCGCAGGCCGAGGCCGAGGAAGGACAGGGCCGTCTCGCCCAGGATCATCGTCGGGATCGACAGGGTCGCCGAGGCGATCAGGTGGCTCATGAAATTGGGGATCAGGTGCCGGCCGATGAGCCGCGCCGGGGAAGCGCCCATCAGCTCCGCCGCCTGCACGAAATCCTCCTCCCGCAGGGCGAGGAGCTTGCCGCGCACCGCCCGGGCGAGGCCGGGCCAGTCGAGCAGGCCGAGGATCACCGTGATCCCGAAGAACACGAGGAGCGGGCTCCAGTTCGCCGGAAGGGCCGCCGACAGGGCGAGCCACAGGGGCAGTTCCGGGATCGACCGGACGATCTCGATGAGGCGCTGGACGGCGGCGTCGGTCACGCCGCCGAAATACCCGGCGATGCCGCCGAACAGCAGCCCGAGGGTGAAGGAGATCGCCACCCCCACGAGGCCGATCGTGAGCGACACCCGGGTGCCGTAGACGATCCGCGAGAACTGGTCCCGCCCGAGCCGGTCGGTGCCGAGGAGGAACAGGGTGCCCCCCTCCGGCGGGCAGACGAGGTGAAGGTCGGTATGGACCAGCCCGAGCCAGTCGTAGCCGTCGCTCCGGCAGAGGAAGCGCAGGGGCTGGGGCCGGCCCGTGTCGGTGCGGTAGTCCCGGCGGAACGTGTCGAGGTCGAGGTGCGACCGGTACGGGTAGACGAAGGGGCCGATGAAGCGCCCCTCATGGATCATGTGGACGCCCTGCGGCGGTGCGTAGAGGAAGTCGCCGTCCCGCCGGGCCTGCCCGTAGGGGGCGATCATCTCCACGAACGGGATCAGGGCGTAGAGGAAGAGCAGGACCAGCGCGAAGGCGACGGCGAGCCGGTGGCGCAGGAACTTCCGGGCGATCAGACGCCACGCGGAGGCCGAGCCGGCCGGGGTATCGCCCCGCTCGTCGGGGGCGAAGGGCGCCGGATCGACGAAGTGCCGGCTCTCGGTCAGGCCGCTCATCGCTGGCCCATGCGGATGCGCGGGTCGAGCCAGACGAGGGTGAGGTCGGAGATCAGCATGCCGACGAGGGTCAGGGCGGCGACGAACATCAGGATGAAGCCCGCCATGAACTGGTCCTGGTTGCGCAGGGATTCGAGCAGCAGCGGCCCCACGGTCGGCAGGCTCAGCACCAGCGAGACCAGCACCGAGCCCGAGACGAGGTGCGGCAGCAGGTTGCCGATATCGGCCACGAACGGGTTCAGCGACATGCGGAACGGATATTTCAGCAGCGCCCGGGTCGGCGGGAGCCCCTTGGCGCGGGCGGTGACCGTGTAGGGTTTGGCGAGTTCGTCCAGGAGGTTGGCCCGCATCCGGCGGATCATCGCCGCCGTGCCCCCCAACCCGATCACCAGGGTCGGGACCACGAGGTGGGCGGCGAGCGAGCGGAGCTTCTCCCCGTCCCAGGGCCGGTTGGTGAGGGAGGCATCGTAGAGCCCGCCGATGGAGAGGCCGAACCAGCGGTTGGCGTAGAACAGCATGATCAGCGCCAGCAGGAAGCCCGGCACGGCGAGCCCGACATAGCCGAGCACGGTGACCACCGCGTCCCCGATCGTGTGCCGGTGCGTCGCCGAGTAGATCGCCGCCGGGATCGCCACGAGGTGGACGAAGATCACCGCCGTCACGTTGACCAGCAGCGTGAGCCACAGGGCGTCGCCGACCACGTCGGCCACCGGCTTGTCGTACTCGAACGACCAGCCCCAATCCCCCTGCAGCAGCCCGGAGAATCCCACCGGCCCCGGCATCAGCCCGACCCAGATTAGGTATTGCTCCCAGACCGGCCGGTCGAGGCCGTATTGCCGGATCAGCAGTTCGGCCTTCGCCACCGAGCTGGCCTCGCCGGTGGCGCGCAGTTCCATGATGCGGTTCGTCAGATAGTCCCCCGGGGGGAGCTTGATGACGAAGAAGACCAGGGCGGAGATGATCAGCAGCGTGACCGCCATGGTGACGAGGCGCCGGAGGACCTGGACGATCATCGTGCCTCGGCCCTGTCGTCGGCGGCGCCGTCCCAGAACATCTCGTCCAGCCGTTGGACGCCGATCATGGCGGTGGGCTCCCAGGAATAGAGGGCCTTCGCCGGCAGGTTGACGAGGCGGTCGGCGGTGACGACCGGCTGGAGGGCGCCCGCCACGGTGCCGATCACCCACGTGTTGCGCGCGTGGTTCATCAGCATCTCGCGCCAGATCGCGGCCTGCCGGGCGGCGTCGTCCGTGGCGCGCCACTGCCGGTCGAGGTCGAGGAGGCGCTGCACCTCCGGCACGTCGCAGGCCTCGCCGCTGCGGCCGTGGCTGTCCACGTTCATCGACCAGCGCGGCCAGGCATAATGGTCCGGCTGGGCGGGGCTCAGCTCGGTCGGCGGCATGATGGCGGTGGGCACCGCGTTGTCGAGACCCTGGGCCGCCACCATCACCGTCAGCCCGCCCACGGAGCGGCGGCGCAGGTTGGTGCGTTCCTGCGGCTTGGTGAGGAGGCGGATCCCCACCTCCCGCCAGAACTCGGCGATGAGGGTCAGGGCGTCGAGGATCTCGCCGGCCTCGCCGTCGCTCTCCACCACGATCTCGAGGGGGCGGTCATCGGGCATGATGCGGATGCCGGACCCGTCGCGGCGCGCGAGCCCGACCTCGTCGAGGAGGCGGTTCGCCTGCGCCGGGTCGTAGCCGGCGTTCAGGGTGCGCAATTCAGGCGAGTAGAGGGGCGAATCGCTGACCACGGTGTCGTTGCCCTCGGTGCCGAGGCCGAAGAGCAGCGTGTTGTTCAGCGTCCGCCGGTCCATGGCCAGCGACAGGGCGTGGCGGAAGCGGATGTCCCGGTTGAGGGCGCGGAAGACGGGGTCCAGTGTGGTCAGGTTCGGGTAGAGGGCCACTTCCGAGCCCCGGGCCACCGGCCAGAGGTTGGTGCGGTAGCGGTGGGCCTTCTCGCCCTCCTTCAGGCTCGGGATGTCGGGCATCGTCAGGCCGCGGAACATCAGGTCCGCCTCGCCGGCATTGGTCTTGGCGACCAGAAGGACGCTGGAGGCGACGTCCATCACGATGCGGTCGATGTACGGGAGCTGCGTGCCGGCGGAATCGACCCGGTGATAGCTGCGGTTGCGCTCGAAGGTGAACCGCGTCGCCGGGGAGCGGGTGCGCGGCACCCACCCCTGGAGGGTCGGGCAGTCGGGGTTCATCAGCTCGTAGTTGTCGTCGAGCCGGTTGTGGAGGGCGGCCCAGCCGCGCAGCTTCTGTGCCTTCGCCTTGGCCTCGGCGGCCTCCTTGCCGACGTAGCGGGGGTGGAACGGCTTGAGGTAATGCGCCGGCCGGTAGATCAGCGGATCGCGCGGGGCGGCCAGGGCCGGCAGGAACATCGGGTTCGGCCTGTCCCAGACGTAGCGGACGGTCCGCGCATCCGGGAAGGAGACCTGGGGCGGCTTGCCGTCCACCAGGAAGAAGGCGGGCGGGCCTTCCGGGCTCAGCTCCTTCTGATTGGCGACATCCTCCCAGTAATAGCGGAAATCCTCGGTGGTGAATGGCTGTCCGTCCGACCAGCGGTGCCCGTCCCGCAGGGTGAAGGTGAACCGGCCGCCCTCGACCTCGATCCGCTCCAGCACATCGGGCTGGAGGGTCAGCGCGGCGTCGTACCCGACGAGGCGCGTATAGCCGTAGACCGAGAGGTAGCGGACGTCCCGGGCCTTGGCGATCAGCGTGCGGATCGTCCCCCCGGCCCGCCCGAGGCGGCGGCCGTGGGCGGCGAGGTCGGCGACGAGGGGCGTCGCGGGCGGGGCGGGGGCGTCCTCCGCGAGGGCGCGGCGGGGGAGGAGGGTGGCGGCGGCGAGGCCGGCGAGCAAGGCGCGGCGGGAGACCTCGGGCCCCTCCCTCCACCCCCTGCGGGGGAGGGTACCCTGCGCAGCCGGGGGGGAGAGGGGAGCGAGGGGGCCAGAGGTGTCGCGCGGCATGCCGCTTCCTGCGGCGGCGCTCCCCTCTCCCGACCCCCTTCGGGGGCCACCCTCCGCCGCAGAGGGGGGAGGGAGTGTCATCGCCCCGCGCGCCGCATCGGTTCGACCGCCGCCGCGCCCACCATGCCGAAGCGAACCCCCCTTCGCCCTCCCCCCGCCGGTCACGACCCGCCCCCGTGCAACTCCACATAGGTGAGCCGGGCCGGGGAGTAGCCCGTCGCCCGGTGCATGTCGTCGAAGGCGTGGGAGCGGGCGATGAGGTCCGCCGCCTGCTGGGCCTCGGCGTCTCCGGCGGGTTGCTCGAACGGACGGCCGTTGCGGGTCCAGCGGATCGGCTCGGGAGCGCCGTCGAGGGCGGTGATCATCGCGATGGTCGGGTGCGCCGGGCCGCCATGGGCGTGGATGCGGTGGGCCGCCGCGTCGTCATCGAACAGCAGGCGCGTGAGACCCCGGACATGGGCCTCCACCACCCGCCGGGCCTGGGAGACGTGGTCGTCGAAGAAGGCCACCGTGTCGGCCGGATCGAGCATCGACCAATCCGCGTAGGACCAGTCCTGCCGGCTGTAGCGAGCCTCCGGGTCGCGATACTGGAGGCCTGACAGGTCGGGGTCGTGGCAGAACAGGCGCACCTCCGGGCAGGCCTGCCGGATGACCCAGGTCGTCAGCCCCCGGAACACGCCGGATTCCACGACGAAGCCGGGACGCAGGACCCGCATCGCCACGTAGAGTTGCAACGCGCCGTTGAAGCCGCTGCCCCCCCGGCGCTGGCGGACAGGCGCGGTGGGGATCAGCTCCCAGAAGGTCTCGCACAGGGCGCGGATGTCCTCCCGCGGCGCGAGGCCGGCGGCATGCAGGTCCGCCTCGAGGGCCCTGGCGGCGGCATCGAGGAGGCGTTCCACCTCCCGGGGCGAGGTCGGCCGGTGGCTCCAGTCCGGGGCGGCGGGGACGAGGTCGTAGCCGAGGCGATCGAACAGGGGGCCGAGCACCTTCCGGCGCAGGCGTTCGAGGACGACGGGGGGGCGGGGCTGCATCAGGCGGCCTTCTGTGTCGCGAGGGCGCCGTGGCGGACCCGGTGGCCGGCCTCGATCTCCACCATGGTGCCGGCTTCCTCGGGGGCGAGGCGGAACGGCTCAGGCCAGCGGGCGGGGTCCGAGGCTTCGCCTGTCACCTTGGCGAAATCGAGGGGATGGTCGAGGCTCGGGTCGGGCACCGCGGCCAGCAGGGCCTGGGTGTAGGGGTGGACCGGCCGCCGGAACAGCGCCGCCCGGTCCGCCTCCTCCACGATCCGCCCCCGGCACATCACGCTGATCGTGTCGGCCATGTAGTCCACCACCGCCAGGTTGTGGGAGACGATGAGGTAGGAGAGGCCGAGCGCCGCCTGCAGGTCCTTCAGCAGGTTGAGGATCTGCGCCTGCACCGAGACGTCGAGGGCGGATACCGGCTCGTCCAGCACGAGGAGCTTCGGCTCCAGGCTGAGCGCCCGGGCGATGCCGATGCGCTGGCGCTGGCCGCCGGAGAAGGCGTGCGGGTAGCGCGACAGCGCCGACGCCTCCAGGCCCACCATCGCGATCAACTCGCGGCACCGCTCCCGGCGTGCGGCCTGCGGCACGCCGTGGATCTCCATCGGCTCGGCCAGGATCTGCCGCACGGTCATGCGCGGATCGAGGGAGGCGTAGGGGTCCTGGAAGACGAACTGGACGTTGCGGCGGTAGGCGAAGAGGGCGTCCCCCGAGAGACCGTGGACGTCCTGCGGGCCGGCGCCGCCGTCGAACAGGATGCGGCCCGTATCCGGGGGCAGCGCCCGCATGATCATCTTCGACACGGTGGTCTTGCCCGAGCCCGATTCGCCGACGAGGCCGAGGGTGCGCCCACCCTCCAGGGTCAGCGACACGTCCGACACCGCCTGCACGATCCGCGGCTTGGCGAACAGGCGGCCGGCGCGCAGCGTGAACGCCTTGCTGATGCCCTCCACCCGCAGCACCGGGCCCGAGAGGCGCGGCGCCTCCCGGGCGGGCGGGATCGTCGCCCGGGCGGGGCGGATCGGCGTCAGGCGCTCGCCCGGCGCCATGTCGAAGCGCGGCACCGCCTCGATCAGCGCCTTCAGGTAGGCGTGGCCCGGCCGCCGCATCACCTCGGCCTTGGGGCCGGATTCCACCAGCCGGCCCCGGTACAGCACCGCGACGTCGTGGGCGATGTTGGCCACCACGCCGAGGTCGTGGGTGATGAGCAGGATCGCCATGCCGGTCTCGTCCTGCAACCGGCCGAGGAGGGCGAGGATCTGCGCCTGGGTGGTGACGTCGAGGGCGGTGGTCGGCTCGTCGGCCACCAGCAGGGCCGGGCGCATGATCAGCGCCATGGCGATCATCGCCCGCTGGCGCAGGCCGCCGGACAGTTCGAACGGATACGTCCGCAGTGCCCGCTCGGGATCGGGGAAGCCGACCCGGGCCAGGGCCTCCATCGTCCGTGCGTCGGCCTCCCGCCGGTCGGCGCCCGTGTGGATGCGCAACGCCTCGCCGATCTGGTCGCCCACCGTGTGCAGGGGCGACAGGCAGGTCATGGGCTCCTGGAAGATCATCGCGATCCGCTGGCCGCGGATGGCGCGGATCGCCGACCCGTCCTCGGGCAGACGGGCGAGGTCGACCGGCCCCTCGCCGCCGTCGAACAGCATCTGCCCGCGGGTGATCTCGGCCGAGCGCGGCAGGATCCGCAGGATCGCCTGGGCGGTGACGGATTTGCCCGACCCCGATTCGCCGACGAGGGCCAGGGTGCGGCCCCGGGGGATGTCGAGGGACAGGCCGTGCAGGGCCTCGAACCGGCCCGTCTCGGTGCGGAAGGCGACGGCGAGGTCGCGGATCGACAGCAGCGCGCTCAACCGGCCCTCGCGCGTTCGGCCCGCACGGAGATAGGCGCCCGCGCCCGCCCGTCCACCGCCGGGGCGAACAGGTCGCGCGGGTCCCGCCACTCCACCGCCGGGTGGTCGAGGAGGGGCAGGAGGCGGGCGAGGAATGCCCACACCGCCCCGTCATGGGCGAGGTGGTGGGTGAGGAGGCCGAGCGGCCGGTCCGATCCGCCCTCCGCATGGTCGGCGAGGGCGGACAGCAGCGCCTCGGGGTCGCGCAGGGAGCGGGTGCCGCGCCAGTCGATCACGTCGAGCGCCGCGTCGGCGCGGGCGAGCCCGGCGACCGGGCCCCCGCCCGCGGCCGACAGGCCCGCGTAGCCGAGGGCGGGCAGGGCTTCGGCGAGATCGGGGGCGATCCTGTTCCAGGGCGGCACGAAGACCGGCAGGAGCCTGTCGCCCGGCAGATGGCCTCGGGCGAGCGCGAGGGCCGTGCGCGCGTCCTCGCGCAGGGTGGCCAGCGGACGGTGCGGGCCGAACTCGGCGGGCTTCTCGCCCGGAGGGGCGTGGTTGGCGTGGGCGAGGCCGTGCACCGCGAGGCTGACGCCGGGCTCGCCCGCGAGGCGTCGGCCGAGGGAGGGGTCGACACCCGCCGGAATGGCGGCGATCAGGATCGGGCGCCCCCCGGCCAAGGAGAGCAGGCGATCGAGGGCGGGCGTGGCGGCCACGGCATCGTCGTCGCGCCACCACAGGGGGACGGCGCGCCCGGCCGCCGCGGCGCGGTCCAGGGCCGCGCGAAGCCGCATGAAGCCGTCGCCGCCCTGCGCCCGCCGCATCTCCTCGACGATGGCGACGGTGCGGGTGCAGCCGTCGAGGGCGAGGCCGGGGCCGCCCGGGCCCCCTCCCCACGGGCGGGGAGACGAGGGGGGCACGCCGTCCACGGCGTCGAGCGCCGCGGCCAGGAGCGTGTCCGGCGAGAGCGCGGCCTCCGGCACGATCCGGGCGAGGCCGAGGGCGGCGAGGCGTTCCGCGCGCAGGCGCTGTTCCGTCTCGCGGCCCGCCTCGAAGGGCACCAGGATCGCGGGGGTTCCCGTCACCAGCAGGTCCAGGGCGGTATTGTAGCCGCACTGGCTCACCGAGACGGATGCGGCGGCCAGGAGGTCGCGGTAATCCGCCCGTGCCCGCATCACCGTTCCGGGGGGCAGGTCGGCCGACAGGGCGGCGAGGGTATCGTCGGGGATGCCGTGGCCGACGAGCAGCCGCCAGCCGAGGTCGGGCCGACGCCGGGCCGCCCCGGCCGCGGCGCGGAACAGGCCGAGCCCCGCCGCGCTCGATCCGGCCGCGACGAGGATGCCGTCCCGCCGGGCGGGGGCCGGGTGCGGGCCGCCCTCGTCCACATAGCCGGTGTAGCGGAGCTTGCCGGCGATCCGGGCATCGACGGGCCAGGAGGCGTCCAGGGGCACGAGGGCGGGGTCGCCGTGGACGAGGACGGCGTCGTAGAGCGCCGCCACCCGGGCATGGGCCTCGTCCACCTTGGCCGGGCGGTCGGGGGGCACGAGGATGTCGCGCACCGAGGCCAGGATCAGCGGTCGCTCCGGTCGGGCGCGGGCCGCCTCCACCAGGGCCAGGAACTCCTTCGCGAGCCCGCGACGGCCGAAGGGGAACAGCTCGGTGATCACCGCGTCCGGCGCGAGGGCGGCGAGGGTGTCGAGGAGGAGCGCCCGGCGGGCGGCCAGGGTCTCCCCGTCCGCCGGTCCGCCGTCGGGGCCGATCAGCCGGGTAAAGTCGATCCCTTCGATCCGCAGGGGCGGGAGCTGCACGAGGCGCACGCCGTCGAGGCGCACCAGCGGCGCCGGCCGCCCGCCCGACACCAGCACGGCCTCGTGGCCCGCCGCCGCGAAGGCGCGGGCCAGGGCGGCGGCGCGGGTCAGGTGGCCGGCGCCGAGGAGATGGGTGACGGCGATCATGATCCTCACGCCGCCTCCTCCCGCAGGGGGAGGGCGAGGCCCGCCGAGGCGGCGAGGCTTCCGGCGATGAGGGCGATGCCGGAGGCCTCCGAGAAATCCTGCACCAGCCGGTGGCGGGCGGCCTGCCCGAGACGGCGGCGCAGGTCGGGGTCGGCGGCGAGGGTCCGGAGGGCGTCGCCCAGGGCCTCCGGGTCGCCCGGCGGGACGAGGACGCCGTGCACCCCGTCGGCGATGAATTCCGGCGTCCCCGCGAAGGCGGTGGCGAGGATCGGCAGGTCCTGGCTCGCGGCCTCCATGAGGACGTTGGGCAGCCCGTCCCGGTCTCCCCCCGCGGCGGGCTTGGTGGGCAGGACGAAGAGGTCCGCCCCGCGCATGGCGGCGACGATCTCCGGCTGCGGCAGGGCGCCGTGGAAGGCGATGCGGTCGGCCAGGCCCCGCTCCCGGGCGAGCCGTTCCAGGGCCGGGCGCAGCTCGCCGCCGCCGATCAGGTCGAGCCGCCAGTGCAGGCCGTCGGGGAGGGTGGCCAGGGCCGCGAACAGGTCGTCGTGCCCCTTCTTCGACACCAGCCGCGCCACGCAGAGGAGCCGGAGGGGCGCACCCGGCTCCCGCCCGTCGCGGGGCGGGCGGGCGGGGGGCGGGGCGGGGAAGCGGGCGAGGTCGAGGCCGTGATATGCGAGCCGGGTGCGGCCGGGGGCGAGGGCGTCGAGGCGCGCGAGCCCGTCGCGGGTGCAGGTGACGCCCCAACTCGCCCCGGCGAGCTTCTCGGCCAGCTCCCAGGCGGGCGTCGTCCAGATGTCCTTGGCGTGGGCGGAGAAGCTCCAGCTCCGGCCGCCGAGCAGGGCGGCGTAGCGGGCGACGCTCGCGGGCGTGTGCAGGAAATGCACATGCAGGTGGGCGACCGCCGGCCCCGCCTCCCGGGCGAGGACGAGGGCTTGGCCCAGGCGGCGCAGGCGGGAGGCGGTCGGGTCGCGCCGCAGGTCCCGGAGGAAGGTGCCGATCAGCCGGGGGAACCGTGCCTGCCGGCAGGCCCAGGCGAGCCCGCGCAGGACCCTCCGGGGATCGTCGCGCAGGTATTCCGGCAGGTAGGAGACCGGCGCGGCGATGGCGTCGTGCATCGGGTGGCGGAACCGGTCGGTCGGCCGGCGCAGGGACCAGATGTCGAGGGCGAGCCCGCGCCGTTCGAGGGCCAGGATCTCCTGGGCGATGAAGGTCTCCGACAGCCGCGGGTAGCCCTTCAGCACCACGGCGATGCGCCGGCCCGTCACGAGATCGCCCGGCAGGGCAGGGCAGGCTGCGCGGTCGACAGGGCGCGCACCCGGCCCACCACGGCGTCGAGCCCGTCGAGCAGGCCCGGCACCACGACGCGCGAGGGCTCCGGTTGGCCCGGCAGGGCGCGCAACGCCGCCGCCATCCGGGCCGGCGCCCGCCCGTCCTCCTCCAGCAGCACCCGGACGAGGCCGAGCCGTTCGGCGGCCAGCGCCCGGATCGCCTGTTCCCGGCGGGGTTCGGTGCGGGGCACCAGCACGGCCGGGCGATCGAAGGACAGGATCTCGCAGAAGGTGTTGTAGCCGCCCATGGCGACGACCCCCGCCGCCTTGCGCATCAGGAACTCGATCTCGCTGTCGAAGGTGATGGCGGCGACGCGCCCCCCGAGGGCGGCGATGCGCCGGTCGAACCCCCCGCGGAGGGCGGGGTCGAGGAACGGCCCGAAGGCCACGAGGCAGGGCAGGGGAAGGCCGGGATCGGCCTCGTAGGCGGCGATCACCCAGTCGATCAGCCCCGCCCCGTCCCCGCCGCCGCCCGGCGTGGCGAGGAGGAACGGCCCCGCGGCCATGGCCACCTCCCGGCGGTGGGCGCGTGCCTCCGGCACCTCGCGCCGGAGGTAGCCGGTATAGATCAGCCGGTCGCCGATCCGCGCGGCGATGTCCGGCGGCAGGGCCAGCCCGGCCAGGGGCTCGTGGATGTGGCCGAGCCCGTAGACCCAGATCTCGTGGTAGAAGCGGTCCATCGCCTCCACCGCCCCCTTGCGCTCCCATTCGGGGGCGAGGCGGTCGGCCTCGTCGAGGACGTCGCGCAGGCCGAGCACCAGCTTCGTGCCCCGGGCGGCCTCCCGCTCCAGCACCGGCAGCATCTCGCCGTGGAACCCGGCGGGCTCCTTGTCCACGATCACGATGTGCGGGCGGAAGCCCTCCGCCGTCCGCACGATCGCCGCCGTGCGGTCGGCCACCGTGCGCACGAGCGGCGTGGCCGCGGCGCTGGCATAGCTCCCGTCGGTGAGCTTCGTCACAGAAGGCAGGCGCACGGCGCGGACCCCGGGGGCGAAGGCGTAGCGATCCACCACCGGGGACCCGGAGACGATCACCGCTTGCGCGCCGGGAGAGGCGGCGACCACGGCGTGGGCGATCGCCCGCGAGCGGCGGAGATGGCCGAGGCCGAAGGTGTCGTGGCTGTAGATCAGCACGCGCAGGGCGGACGGCGCATCGCCCGGCACCGTCACGGGCGTCCCCGCGCAGGTTCCCCCGGCGAGGGCGGTGTTCCGCGGCGGACCTGTCCCGACGATGACCCCATTCCCCCGCCCGGTGGGGCGCGCCGTGACACGCGCACCCGCGACGACCATTGCAGCCACGACCGGACCGCACAAGGGTGCCGGCGCCTCCTTTCCCACCGTTAACGGCACCGGAACCGTTGGCCCCTACGCTCCCCGCAGCTTCGGCCCGGATCGCGCAACCCTCGCCCTGCGGGGGCGCCGCCGGAAGGGCCCGTCCCGTCCTCCGTCGCCGGCACCGCCCATGCACGTTACCGCCACGCCTGCCGGCCGGGACCGATTCGGCGGCCTGCGGGCGGATTTCGCCGACATCGTCCTCAACGATGCCCGGCTCCTGGCCTTCGGCCGCCGGGCGGCGCTGTTCCTTGTGCCGCTGGTGCTGGCGATCATCGTCGTCCTGTTCGGGACCGGGCCGGAGCCGCGGCGCAACTGGTACGGCGATTTCCTCGGCAACGACTTCGCGCAGGTCTGGGTGGCGGGCCGGGCCGCCCTGGAGGGCCGGGGCGCCGAGCCCTACGACCTCGCCCGCCACCTCGCGAACCTCAGGGACGCGTTCGGCCCGGAATGCCGGTTCGCGTGGCACTACCCGCCTGTGTTCCTGCTCCCGGCGGCGGCGATGGCGTGGTTCGACCCGCAGGCGGGCTACCTCGTCTGGTGCGCGCTCTCGGCCGCGCTGTTCCTGCTCGCGGTGCGGGCGGCGGCGGGGCGGATGGACATCGCCTTCATCGCCTTCGCCCACCCCCTGGTGTTCTGCAACCTGTCCTATGGGCAGAACGGCCTGTTCACGGCGGGGCTGATGACCCTCGGCTTGGTCGCCCTCGACCGCCATCCCCGGCTGGCGGGCCTGTGCTTCGGGCTCCTCGCCTACAAGCCGCAATTCGCGGCGCTGGCGCCGCTGCTGCTCATCGCCACCGGGCGGCTGACGGCGCTGGCCGCCTGCGCCGCCACGGTGCTCGCCGCCTGCCTCGCCTCGCTCGCCCTGTTCGGGGTCGCGCCGTGGCTCGGCTTCCTCCACTCCCTCGGCGAGACCAACCGGATCATCCTGCAGAACGCCGCGGCGGGCCTCGACCTCAACGCCAGCGCCTTCGGGGCGGTCCGCCTCGCGGGGGGCTCCACCGCCCTGGCCTGGGCCCTCCAGATCACCGTCACCCTGGCGGCCCTGGCCTTCGTCTGGCGGGTGTGGCGGGGCGGGGCCTGTCCGGAGATCCGCGCCGCCGCCTTCCTGGCCGCGGCGCCGCTGATGTCGCCCTACGTGCCGATCTACGACCTCGCGCCCCTGGTGCCCGCGACGGTGTTCCTGGGGCTCGCGGCCCGGAAGGCCGGGGGGTTCGCGGGCCACGAGCGGGTCCTCCTCGCCGTCAGCCCCCTGGCCGCCCTCCTGCGGGTCGGGGCGGGGGCGACGGGGTTCTCCTTCGGCCTCGCCCTGGCGCTCGCGACCTTCGGCTGCGTCGCGTGGCGGGCGCAGCGCGTCACCCGCCCAGCGGCCGCGGGATCCGGAACGGCAGCATGAGGCGCACCAGCGGGTTGCGGAACCGGTCCAGCGACAGGCTCTCGTGGACCGCGCGGACGGGCTCGCCGCTCAAGGTCGAGGCGAGGAGCGAGCGCGAATAGAACGGCGTATCCTCGAAGGTGGTGATCACCCGCGCCCGGCCGTCGTCGCTGCGGGTCTCGCGGGGCATCCGCCAGAAGCCCGTGGGCGGCAGGGCGGCCGGGAGCGGCGGGCGGATGTCCCGGCGGGTGCCGTCGAAGGCGAAGCCGAGGCTGAGGTTGCGCCCGCCGCCCACGCGGTGCTTCACGTCGTAGAGGATCGCCGCCCCGTCCGGCAGCTCGGCCCGGCACCAGGTCCAGCGGGTGAAGGCGTCCTCCAGCGGCTCGTCGCCGTCGTTGGTGTCGAAGTAGCCGCTGCCCTGCCAGGAGAGGCCCGGCTCGCTGAGGGAGACCTCCACCCGGGAGGATGGCGCCATCGGCCACCAGCGGTGCCGGCCGCCGGCATCGAGGTGGAACGGCCCCGCCGTGATCCCCGAGGGCCGCAGCCGGATCGTCCCGCGGACCCGCCGGGGCAGGGGGGAGCCGCGTTCGTCGATGCGGATCGTCAGCTCGGTCCCGTCCCATTCCATGGCGCTCGGGCCGATGGCGATGTGGTCGGCCCCGCGCGACAGGCTGGCGGCCTTGCGCTCCGTCATGGCGAAGCGGCCGGGCCGGCCGTACAGCACGACGTTCATCGCGCAGTGGTCGAACGGGTCCTTGTCCCGGCTCCAGGCGTAGTAGGGCGAGAACACGCTGCCGATGAAGGCGATGACGGTCAGGCCGTGGGCCCCGTCGTCGCTCACCGCATCGACGTACCACCACGCGTAGCCGTTGCGCCCGACGGGCCCGTCGAACCGAGGTCGGCGAGGATCGCCTGCGCCGCGAGCCTCCCCGATTGCGCCGCCATCGGCACGCCCGGCCCCGGATGGACCGAGCCCCCCGCGAGGTAGAGCCCCGGCACCTTCGTGCGTGCCCCGGGCCGCTTGAAGGTCGCCGCCCACCCCTGCGACGCCCGCCCGTAGAGGGCTCCCTGGCTCCCTGGGAACAGGCCCGCGAACTGGTCCGGCGTGGTCACCGTGGCCGTCGATTCCCGCGTCAGGGACAGGCCGCAGGCGTGCAGCCGCGCCTTCAGGTTGCTCTCGCATCGGGCGATCTCCGTGGCAGGCAGGGGGCGCTCCGAGCCGTCGGCCGGAGCGTTGACGAGCATCAGCAGGCGCTCGGGCCCGCCGGAGAAGGCGCCGTCGGCGCTCCGGTCCTGCGCGCAGATGTAGACCGTCGGATCCGCGGGGAGGCGGCGGTCGCGCAGGATCGTGTCGAACTCGGCGCGGTAGTCGCGGGAGAAGAACACCGTGTGGTGGGCCAGCGGGAACCCCGCCGTCTCGGCCTTCACGCAGACGGTCACCGCCGAGAGCGACCGCTCCCCCCGGGCGATCCGGTCCCCGGCCGCCGCCGCCGCCCGTCCGAGCAGCCCCGCCCCGAGGCCCGCCACGTCGCCGTTGCAGACCACCACCTCGGCCGGGATGCGCCCGCCGCCCGCCAGCCGCACGCCCGTGACCCTGCCGGAGGCGATCTCGATCTCCTCCACATGGGTGCCGTAGCCGATCTCCGCCCCGTGCTCGACGGCGAGGTCGGCCAGGGCGGCGGCGAGGGTGCTGAGTCCGCCCTGGACGGTCCAGACGCCCGCCTGCTCCACATGGGCGACCAGCATCAGCGTCGCCGGGGCGGTGAAGGGCGAGGCGCCGCAATAGGTGGCGTAGCGCCCGAAGAGCTGCAGCAGACGGGGGTCGTGGAAATACTCCTTCAGCGCCGACCACAGGGTCGCGAAGGGCTGGATGCGCCACAGGTCGCCGATGCCCGACAGGCCGACCCGCTTGGCGAGGCCGGTCGGGCCCGTCTGCCCGGCCCGGATGAAGGGGCCTTCGAGGGTCCGGTACACCTCGGCGGCTCGGGCGCAGAACCGCCGGTAGCCGTCGGCCTCCCGGGCGCCCGCGAAAGCGTGGATCGCCGCCGCCGAGGCGTCGATGTCGGCGAAGAGGTCGAGGCGCTCGTCCCGGCTCCAGGCGTGGCGGGCGAGGAGGCCGGCCTCCCGCAGAGAGACCCGCTCCTCCAGCCGCGCGCCGCATTCCGCCAGTAGCTCGTCGAACACCCAGCGCATGGTGAAGACGGTGGGCCCGGCCTCGATGCGGGTGCCCTCGACGGCCACCGAACGCATCTTGCCGCCCGGCGCCTCGGCCCGCTCCACCACCGTCACCGGCAGGCCCGCCCGGGCGAGCCGGAGCGCCGCGGCGAGGCCGCCGATTCCAGCTCCGATCACGACGACGCGGGGTGTCGACACGGTTGCGGAACCTCCCTCGACGGGATTGATCTTGTCGCCCCCAAGTGTCAATTATAAGTGACACATGGCGATGGCAAGCTGCCATGACAGGGAGGGCGGCATGGAGCCCGGTTCGCGAATTGAAACGGCCCTGGACAGGGCTGTCGCCTACGCGGAAGCGCCCGGTGCGCCTCCCCTGCTCGCGGAGGCGATGCGCTACGCGGTCTTCCCCGGCGGGCACCGCATCCGCCCGCGCCTGTGCCTCTCGGTGGCCCGGGCCTGCGGCGACGACGATCCCCTGGGGGCCGATTCGGCCGCGGCGGCGATCGAGCTCCTGCACTGCGCCTCCCTGGTCCACGACGACCTGCCCTGCTTCGACGACGCGCCGATGCGGCGCGAGAAGGACACGGTCCACGTCGCCTACGGTGCGCCCATCGCCGTGCTGACCGGCGACGCGCTGATCGTGCTGGCCTTCGAGACCCTGGCCCGCGGGGCGTGGCGGTATCCGCGGCGGCTCGCCCGGCTCGTCGGCCTCCTCGGCCGGGCGGCGGGCTCGCCCATGGGCATCGCCGCCGGGCAGGCCTGGGAATCGGAAGCCCATGTCGACCTCAGCGCCTACCAGCAGGCCAAGACCGGCGCCCTGTTCGCCGCGGCGACGGTGGCCGGTGCGGCGGCGGCGGGTGCCGACCCGGAGCCGTGGCGGCGCCTGGGCGAGGCCCTGGGCGAGGCCTATCAGGTGGCCGACGACCTGCGGGACGTCGCCTGCCGCCAGGAGGAGATCGGCAAGCCCGCAGGGCGCGACGCCACCCTCGGGCGCCCCAACGCGGCGGCGCTCCTCGGCACGGGCGGCGCCCTCGACCGGCTCGCCCGGCTGACCCACGAAGCGGTGGCGGCGGTGCCGGACTGCCCCGGCGCGGCGCGCCTGACCGCCGAGATCGAGGCGCAGGCCCGGCTTTTCCTGCCGGCGAGCCTGCGGCCGGTGTCGGCCTGAGCCGGGGCGCCGCCCTGTCCGATCCCCCGGTGGCCAAGCCGGGCTCGCTCCCCGACCGATGGCTCGCCCTGCGCAACCGCCTCGTGGCGAGCCCCCGCTTCCAGCGCTGGGCGGCGGGCTTCCCGCTGACCCGGCGCATCGCCCGGCGCAACACCCGCGGCCTGTTCGACCTCTGCGCCGGGTTCGTCTACGCGCAGGTGCTCACCGCCTGCATCCGGCTCGACCTGTTCCGCATCCTGGCCGAGGGCCCGGCGACGGGCGATGCCCTCGCCCCGCGCCTCGGCCTCGCCCCCGACAGGGCCCGGACGCTGCTCTTCGCCGCGCGCTCCCTCGGCCTGATTCGGGACGTCTCCGGCGGGCGGTTCGCCCTGGCCGATCTCGGGGCGGCCCTGGTCGGCAATCCCGGCATCGCCGCCATGGTCGAGCACCACGCCCTGCTCTACGCCGACTTGGCCGACCCGGTCGCCCTGCTGAAGCGAGGCGGGGAGCGGACGAACCTGTCCGCCTACTGGCCCTACGCGGAGGGCGCCCCGGTGGCGGCGGGCGAGGCCGCCCCCTACGGCGCCCTGATGGGCGCGTCCCAGGCGATGATCGCGGAGGATATCCTCGACGCCTGCGACCCCTCCCGCTCCAGCCACTGGATGGATGTCGGGGGCGGGGAGGGGGCCTTTCTCGAAGCCGCCGCGCCGCGCCTTCCCGGCCGCCGACTCACCCTGTTCGACCTGCCCGCCGTGGCGGAGCGGGCGCGCCTGCGCCTCTGCCAAGCCGGCCTCGGCGACCGAATCGCCTGCCGGGGCGGCGATTTCCACGCCGGGCTTCCGCCGGGGGCCGACACCCTCTCCCTCGTGCGGGTGATCCACGACCACGACGACGGGCCGGCGCAGGCCCTGCTGGCGGCCGCCCACGCGGCCCTCGCCCCGGGCGGCCGGTTGATCCTCGCCGAGCCCATGGCCGGGACGCCGGGCGCGGAGCCGGTGGGCGACGCGTATTTCGGCTTCTACCTGCTGGCGATGGGGTCGGGCCGTCCGCGGACCTTCGCCGAGCTGGCGCGGATGGCGCGGGACGCCGGATTCGCCTCCGTGCGGGAGCATGCGACGCGCCGTCCGCTTCTCGCCCGGGTGCTCGTCGCACACAAAACTGGCATCTGACTGTTAAGACCGGTTGACGCCAGAATGTGTCTATCTAGAATGACACTTCTGGTGCCCGCCCCTGCGGTGCTCCCAACGAGTCGGGCGGAAATTCCAGTCATGGACGCTCTCGCCGTCATCCTCGAACAACCGGAAAGGCTGGCGCTGCGGCGCCTGACCCTGACCGGCGCGGGTGCGGGCGACGCCGTGGTCGAGGTGGCCTGGAGCGGGATCAGCACCGGGACCGAGCGCCTGCTCTGGTCGGGCCGGATGCCGGACTTCCCGGGCATGGGGTATCCGCTGGTGCCGGGCTACGAGACCGTCGGCCAGGTCGCCGAGGCGCCCGCCGGTTCGTCGGTCCGGGTCGGCCAATGGGTCTTCGTCCCCGGTGCCCGCTGCTTCGGCCCGGTGCGCGGCCTGTTCGGCGGTGCGGCGTCCCACCTCGTCACCCCTGCCGAAAAGCTCCTGCCGGTCGATGCCGGGCTCGGCGAGCGCGCCTGCCTCATGGCCCTGGCCGCCACCGCCCACCGGGCGGCGGGCGGGATCGCCGCCGGGGAGCGTCCCCTCGTGGTCGGGCACGGGGTGCTGGGCCGGCTCATCGCCCGCATCGCGGTGGCGATGGGCGCCGAGCCGACCGTGTGGGAGACGGATGCCGCCCGCCGGGACGGTGCCGCGGGCTACCCCGCCGTGTCGCCCGAGGGCGATCCGCGCCGGGACTATGCCCGCATCGTCGACGCCAGCGGCGACGCCTCCGGCCTCGACGGGCTGATCGCACGTCTCGCCCCCGGCGGCGAGATCGTGTTGGCGGGCTTCTACGAGGCGCCGCTCTACTTCGCCTTCCCGCCGGCCTTCATGCGGGAAGCGCGCATCCGCATCTCCGCCGAGTTCCGCGCAGACGACCTTGCGGCAGTCACTCGCCTCATCGAGGCGGGGCGCCTGTCCCTCGACGGCCTGATCACCCACCGCGCGCCCGCCGCGCGGGCCGAGGAGGCTTACCGGACGGCCTTCGCCGATCCGGCCTGCCTCAAGATGGTCCTCGATTGGAGGGATGCCGCATGAACGTCCAGCTGAACAAGGCTGCCCTGTCCCAGGCGACGCAGCTGCGCGCCGAGGCCGCCATCGAGCCGGATGCGGTCTCCACCGCCCCCGCGAAGAAAGAGACGCAGATCATCGCGATCTACGGCAAGGGCGGCATCGGCAAGTCGTTCACGCTCGCCAACCTCAGCTACATGATGGCCCAGCAGGGCAAGAAGGTCCTGCTGATCGGCTGCGATCCCAAGAGCGACACCACCTCCCTGCTGTTCGGCGGCAAGGCCTGCCCGACCATCATCGAGACCTCCACCATCAAGAAGCTCGCCGGGGAGCAGGTCGCCATCGGCGACGTGTGCTTCAAGCGCGACGGCGTCTACGCCATGGAGCTGGGCGGGCCGGAGGTCGGGCGCGGCTGCGGCGGCCGGGGCATCATCCACGGCTTCGAATTGCTGGAGAAGCTCGGCTTCCACGACTGGGGCTTCGACTTCGTCCTGCTCGACTTCCTCGGCGACGTGGTCTGCGGCGGCTTCGGCCTGCCGATCGCCCGGGACATGTGCCAGAAGGTCATCGTCGTCGGCTCGAACGACCTGCAAT
Source organism: Methylobacterium sp. J-076 (assembly GCF_022829405.1). Taxonomy (GTDB): domain Bacteria; phylum Pseudomonadota; class Alphaproteobacteria; order Rhizobiales; family Beijerinckiaceae; genus Methylobacterium. The sequence goes on along the minus strand of NZ_JAKSXW010000115.1, from coordinate 78,561 downwards.
CGCTCTACGTCGCCAACAACGTCTGCTCGGCGGTGGAGTATTTCCGCAAGCTCGGCGGCAATGTCGGCGTGGGCGGCCTCGTCATCAACAAGGACGACGGCACCGGCGAGGCGCAGGCCTTCGCGCAAGCCGCCGGCATCCCGGTGCTCGCCTCGATCCCGGCCGACGACGACATCCGCAGGAAGAGCGCGAATTACGAGATCATCGGCCGCCCGGACGGCCGCTGGGGCGACCTGTTCTCCGAACTCGCCGCCAACGTGGCGAGCGCGGAGCCCCACCGCCCGACGCCGTTGACCCAGGACGGGCTCCTCGGCCTGTTCTCCAGCGAGACCACCGGTCGCGACGTGGTGCTGGTGCCGGCGACCCAAGAGGACATGTGCGGCGTCGCGCATGTGACCAAGCCGTCCCTCGAAGTCGTCTACGACGAGGTCTGACGCGCATGGCCGTCTCCCTCGACATCGCCGATCTGCGGGCCCGCAAGGCGGCCCCCGCCATCGACCTCGCCGCCACCAAGGGCGACGGGCTCGGCTGCCACGCCGGCAAGGACGCGATGCGGGAGGCCGCGGAGGCGGCCGGGATGTCGGAGACCCTGGCGCAGCTGCGCGAGGATTACCCGCAGGGCCCCCACGACCAGCCGCAGAGCATGTGCCCGGCCTTCGGGTCGCTGCGGGTGGGGCTGCGGATGCGCCGGACGGCGACGATCCTCTCCGGCAGCGCCTGCTGCGTCTACGGGCTGACCTTCACCTCGCATTTCTACGGGGCGCGCCGGAGCGTCGGCTACGTGCCGTTCAACTCCGAGACCCTCGTCACCGGCAAGCTGTTCGAGGACATCCGCGAGGCGGTCTACGCCACCGCCAAGCCCGAGGATTACGACGCCGTCGTCGTCATCAACCTCTGCGTGCCGACCGCCTCGGGCGTGCCGCTGCGACTCCTACCGAAGGAGATCGACGGGGTGCGCGTCATCGGCATCGACGTGCCGGGCTTCGGCGTGCCGACCCATGCCGAGGCCAAGGACGTGCTGGCCGGGGCCATGCTGAAGGTCGCCCGCGCCGAGGCCGAGCACGGCCCCGTCCAGGCGCCGAAGGGCGGCCGGTCCGAGCGCCCGGCGGTGGCTCTGCTCGGTGAGATGTTCCCCGCCGACCCGATGGTGATCGGCAGCCTGCTCGCCCCGCTCGGCCTCGCGGCGGGTCCGGTGGTGCCGACACGGGAATGGCGCGAGTTGTACGGCGCCCTCGATTGTTCGGTCGTGGCGGCGATCCACCCGTTCTACACGGCCACCATCCGCGAGTTCGAGGCCGCGGGCCGGCCCATCGTGGGTTCGGCACCGGTCGGCGTCGAGGGCACGGCCGCATGGCTGGAGCGGATCGGCGCGTCCTGCAACGTGTCCGCGCAGACCCTCGACACGGCCAAGGCCGGGATCCTCGCGGGGATCCGTGGCGCCCTGTCGGCCGCGCCGATCAAGGGGCGGATCACCCTCTCCGGCTACGAGGGCTCGGAGCTTCTGGTGGCGCGGCTGCTCATCGAGAGCGGCGCCGAGGTGCCCTACGTCGGCACCGCCTGCCCGCGCACCCCCTGGTCCGAGGCGGACCGGGATTGGCTGGAGGCCCATGGCTGCGAGGTGCGCTACCGGGCATCGCTCGAGGACGACCTCTACGCCTTCGCACATTTCCGGCCCGACCTCGCCATCGGCACCACCCCCGTGGTGCAGAAGGCCAAGGAGAACGCCACCCCGGCGCTGTACTTCACCAACCTGATCTCGGCCCGCCCGCTGATGGGCGCGGCCGGCGCCGGATCGCTCGCCACGGTGATCAACGCGGCACTGGGCAACCGGCCGCGCTTCGAGGCCATGCGCGACTTCTTCGAGGGCGTCGGCACCGGCCACGCCGCGGGCGTCTGGCAGGAGGTGCCGCAGAAGAAGCAGGCACCCAAGGCCGAGGGTCCCAAGAAGCCGATCGGGGAGATGGCATAATGCTGATCCTCGATCACGACAGGGCCGGCGGATACTGGGGCGCGGTCTACGTCTTCACGGCGATCAAGGGCCTCCAGGTGGTCATCGACGGCCCGGTGGGCTGCGAGAACCTGCCCGTCACCTCGGTGCTGCACTACACCGATGCGCTGCCGCCGCACGAACTCCCCATCGTCGTGACGGGGCTGGCGGAGGAAGAACTCGGCCGCCACGGCACCGAGGGCGCCATGAAGCGCGCCCATGCCACCCTCGACCCCGGCCTGCCGAGCGTGGTGGTCACCGGCTCCATCGCCGAGATGATCGGCGGCGGCGTCACCCCCGAGGGCACCGGCCTGCAGCGCTTCCTGCCGCGCACCATCGATGAGGACCAGTGGCAGGCCGCCGACCGGGCGATCACTTGGCTCTGGCAGGAATACGGGGCGCGGAAGTTCGCCAAGAAGGGCATTTCGGCCCGCCCCGCCCGCAAGGACGGCGAGAAGCCCCGGGTGAACCTGATCGGCCCGGCCTACGGCACGTTCAACATGCCGAGCGACCTCGCCGAGATCCGCCGTCTCGTGGAGGGCATCGGCGCCGAGGTGAACCTCACCTTCCCGCTGGGCTCGCACCTCGCGGACGTGCCCAAGCTCGTCAACGCGGATGCCAACATCTGCCTCTACCGGGAATTCGGCCGCGGCCTCTGCGAGGCCCTGGAACGCCCGTATCTCCAGGCGCCCATCGGCGTGCTCTCCACCACCAAGTTCCTCCGGGCGCTGGGCAAGATCCTCGGGATCGACCCCGAGCCGTTCATCGAGCGGGAGCGCCACACCACGATCAAGCCGATCTGGGACCTGTGGCGCTCGGTGACGCAGGACTTCTTCGGCACGGCGAGCTTCGGCATCGTCGCCACCGACACCTACGCCAGGGGCGTCCGCCACTTCCTCGAAGAGGAGATGGGCCTGCCCTGCCACTTCGCCTTCGGCCGCTCCGCCGGGCTCAAGCCCGACAACGCGAAGGTGAAGGACGCCATCGCCAAGAATCCGCCGCTGGTGCTGTTCGGCTCGTTCAACGAGCGGATGTACCTCGCGGAGGCCGGCGGCCGGGCGACCTACGTGCCGGCCTCGTTCCCCGGGGCCATCATCCGCCGGCACACCGGCACGCCGTTCATGGGCTACGCCGGGGCGACCTACCTCGTGCAGGAAGTCTGCAACGCCCTGTTCGACACGCTCTTCCACATCCTGCCGCTCGCCCGCGACATGGACAAGGTCGAGCCGACGCCGGCCCGCAGCCACCGGGAACTGCCCTGGGATGCGCCGGCCCTCGCCGCCCTGGACCGCGCCGTCGAGGCGCAGCCCGTCCTCGCCCGGATTTCCGCCGCCAAGCGCCTGCGCGACGCGGCCGAGCGCGCCGCCCGCACGGCTGGCGCCGACACCGTTGCCGCCGGCCATGTGACCGGCGCGCGAACCGAACTCAGCGCGGGAGTCTCCGCATGAGCCGCCTTCCACAAGAGGAGACCTGAGGATGCGTACGATGGCCCCGACCGCGCGCCTGCATCAGGAGGAACTCCAGTTCCGGCTGATCCTGGCCGCCACCTACCCCTTCTTCCTCGCCGCCGCCGCCCTCGGGCGGATGGCGCCGGGCCGCGCGCCCGCCCGCGCCGGCCTGCCGGCGCCGCACCGTTCGGTGTTCGGCGAGGCCCGGGCGATGGCCGTCCAGGCCATCCCCTTCGCCTTCATGGGCTGAGGGCCCTCCGGGCAGAACCCCTTCCGGCCTCCGGGCCTGACACGAGACGCTTCCGTCCGGTGACGCGGGGGAAGTGAGGCCGCGTGCTCCGCGGCAGCACCCGTCGTGCCGAGAGGCGCGGCCAATTCACGGAGGTCTTAAACCATGGCTGGTGGACCCATCACGACAGAAAGACCGAGCAGCCTTTCAGGGCTGACGGAACCGGAGGCCAAGGAGTTCCATGCGATCTTCCTGACGAGCTTCCTCATCTTCACGGCGATCGCCGTGGTCGCCCACATCCTCGTCTGGCTGTGGCGCCCGTGGCTCCCTGGACCGCAGGGCTACGCTTCCCTCGAAGGCGTGACCGATACGGCCCGCGCCCTCGTCTCGATGATCGGCTGAGGAGGATCGAATGCACAAGGTTTGGTTGCTGTTCGATCCGCGGCGCACGTTGGTGGCCCTGTTCACCTTCCTCTTCATCCTCGCGCTGCTGATCCACTTCATCCTGCTCTCGACCGACCGGTTCAACTGGCTGGAAGGTCCGAAGGCCAACAAGGCGGCGAACGCCATCACGCTCGTCCTGCCGGTCATGCCGGCCTGACGACAGGACACGGGGGGGCGGCCTGCTGCAGGCTGCCGCCCCTCCGATTGCCGAACGGGAGGGTCCGCCATGGCGATGCTGAGCTACGAGCGCAAATACCGGGTCCGCGGCGGCACCTTGCTTGGCGGTGACCTGTTCGATTTCTGGGTCGGTCCGTACTTCGTCGGGTTCTTCGGCGTGACGGGCATCTTCTTCACCGTGCTCGGCACGGCGCTGGTGATCTACGGCGCGGCTATCGGCCCGACGTGGAATATCTGGCAGATCAACATCGCCCCGCCGGACATCAGCTACGGCCTCAAGCTCGCGCCCCTCAAGGAGGGCGGGCTCTGGCAGATCATCACCATGTGCGCCCTCGGCTCCTTCGTGTCCTGGGCGCTGCGGGAGGTGGAGATCTGCCGCAAGCTGGGCATCGGCTATCACGTGCCGATCGCCTTCGGCATGGCGATCTTCGCCTACTTCACCCTCGAGGTGATACGGCCGTTCCTGATGGGCGCCTGGGGCTACGGCTTTCCCTACGGCATCCTCTCGCACCTCGATTGGGTGTCGAACACGGGATACCAGTATCTCCACTTCCACTATAACCCCGCGCACATGCTCGCGGTGACGTTCTTCTTCACCACCACCCTCGCCCTGGCGATGCATGGCGGCCTGATCCTCTCGGCCACCAACCCGAAGAAGGGCGAGACGGTGAAGACCCCCGAGCACGAGGACACCTTCTTCCGCGACACGATCGGCTACTCCATCGGCACCCTCGGGGTTCACCGGCTCGGCTGGTACCTCGCCCTGGCCGCCGGGTTCTGGAGCGCCGTCTGCATCGTGATCAGCGGGCCGTTCTGGACCCAGGGCTGGCCCGAGTGGTGGGGCTGGTGGCTCAACCTGCCCGTGTGGCGCTGAGGAACGCTGCGCGTATCGCATTTTCCCGCGCCGAACCGGCATCCACTTCGGCGGAAAATGCTCTGAAATCCCGCAGTCCGCGCGGGGCATGTCGCGGACGCTGCGAGCGGGGTCGGATCAGCCGACCGGCTTCGGGGGGATCGGACGATGGCCTACTACCAGAATTTCTTCACCCAGGTTCAGGTCCGGCCCCTGGAGCCGGAGATGGGCATCCCCGTCGCGGCCAACGACCGCGTCGGCAAGCCCTTCAACAGCTACCTGTTCGGCCTCCTCGGCAACAGCCAGGTCGGGCCGATCTACATCGGCTACATCGCCGCCCTCTCGATCACCTGCGGGCTGATCGCGTTCGAGATCATCGGCCTCAACATGTGGGCGTCGGTGAACTGGAGCCCGGTGCAGTTCGTGCGGCAATTGCCCTGGCTCGCCCTGGAGCCACCGCTGCCGAAATACGGCCTGCGGATCCTGCCGCCGCTGGCCGAGGGCGGCTGGTGGCTGATCGCCGGCTTCTTCCTCACCGCCTCGATCCTGCTGTGGTGGGTCCACCTCTACCGGCGCGCCCGGGCCCTCGGCCTCGGCAGCCACGTGCCGTGGGCCTTCGCCAGCGCGATCTGGCTGTACCTCGTGCTCGGCTTCATCCGGCCGATCATGATGGGCTCGTGGTCGGAGGCGGTGCCGTTCGGCATCTTCCCCCACCTCGATTGGACGGCGGCCTTCTCGCTGCGCTACGGCAACCTGTTCTACAACCCGTTCCACATGCTCTCGATCACCTTCCTCTACGGGTCGGTGCTGCTGTTCGCGATGCATGGCGGGACGATCCTCGCCTGCTCCCGCTACGGGGCGGACCGCGAGATCGACCAGATCGTGGATCGCGGCTCGGCCACCGAGCGCGCCGCCCTGTTCTGGCGCTGGACCATGGGCTTCAACGCCACGATGGAATCGATCCACCGCTGGGCGTGGTGGTTCGCGGTGCTCACCACCCTGACCGGCGGCATCGGCATCCTCCTCACCGGCACGGTGGTGGACAACTGGTACCTCTGGGCGGTCAAGCACGGCGTCGCGCCGTCCTACCCGCAGGTCTATGGGCCGATCGTCGATCCGGCCCATCTCAGCCCCGTCGTCAGGCCTTGAGGAGGACGCTATGAAGATCGTTCTCTCCGTGGCGGGGGCCGCCCTCGCTCTCTTCCTCACCATCGCGATGTTCGGCGGGGCGGGCTGGACCCACCCCCCGATGGCCAACAAGCAGACGGGCTTCCGCGGCACCGGCATGGACCTCATCCGGACCAGGGCCGGCAACGAGGAACTCGCCGCCGCGAACCGCGCGCCGGCGCCGGCCGACCCCGCCGACGCCTCCGGCGACAAGGCCTCGGCCGTCTACGAGAACGTCCAGGTGCTGGGCGACCTCTCGGCCGAGCAGTTCAACCGGGTGATGGTGTCGATCACCGAATGGGTGGCGCCGCAGCAGGGCTGCACCTACTGCCACAGCACGGAGAACATGGCGTCCGACGAGCTCTACCAGAAGCGCGTCGCCCGCCGCATGTTCCAGATGACCCAGCACATCAACTCGAGCTGGAAGGAGAACCACGTCCACGAGGCGGGCGTGACCTGCTACACCTGCCACCGGGGCAATCCGGTGCCGGCCAACGTCTGGTTCGACACGCCGCCGCCGAGCGCGGGCAAGTTCATCCCCCGCAACAACGGCCAGAACCTCGCCTCGGCCAATGTCGGCTTGACCTCGCTGCCCTACGGGATCTTCGACGACTACTATTCCCGCAAGGACACCCCGCAATCCTACGTGCGGGTGAACGCCACCACCGCCCTGCCGGAAGCCAAGAGCAAGCCGATCCAGGACGCCGAGCGGACCTTCGCGATCATGATCACGATGTCCCAGGCGCTGGGGGTGAACTGCACCTTCTGCCACAACACCCGCTCGGTGGCGCAGTGGGACACCAGCACGCCGAACCGGGTCCACGCGTGGTACGGCGTCCAGATGGTCCGGGACCTGAACCAGGACTACATGCGCCCGCTCACCACGACCTTCCCGGAGGCGCGCCTCGGGCCGACGGGGGACGTGGCCAAGATCAGCTGCGCCACCTGCCACAACGGTGCCAACAAGCCCCTCAACGGCGCCAAGGTGATCGAACCCTATCCCGAGCTCGCCCACCCCACGACCCAGGTGAGCCTGCCGGTGGGTGAAGCCAAGGACCCGATCCCGGGGACCACCACGCCGACGCCCAAGCCGCCGATGTAGGACGACGCTCCCCCCTCGTCCGCGAGGGGGGACGTGCGGGGCGCGGGACGGATCCAGGAACCGTTCCCGCGCCCCGCACGTCTTCGTGTCACGGCCGAGCTTGGCCGGGGGACGCACCATGACGATCACGATCTCGCACCTGCAACCGATCATCGCGATCATCGCCGGCATCCTGATCCTCGTGATGCCGCGCCTGCTCAACTACATCGTCGCGGTCTACCTGATCGCCGTCGGCGTCATCGGCCTCGGCCTGTTCCGCGGCCTGTCCTAGCCGGCCCCTGCCACCCGCGACCCCGGGCCGCCTTCGCCGCGGCCGCTCCCGGACGATGGGAGGGGGCGCGGCCGGGCCGATGAACAGTCTTTCCCGCGACATCGATTCGCCGTCCCGGCCACGGGCGGGGCTCAAGACTGTCTTCTGGCCGAATTTCACGCCGCCTCCGCGCCGGGACGGGTGACCCGCCCATGGGTCCCGCCGGGGGCGAGGCCGCCCCGGGATCCCCCCGTCGGGCCGTCGCCGGCCGCGAAAAGAATGCATCCGCCGGGGATCGTCAGTGAACGGGGGGCTCCCGTGCCGATCGTTCATCTTGCGTTGCGGTACAGGATGGTTCACCCCGCCGGGATGGGGTCGCAAGACCTAGCTGCACGCGACGAATGGGATCGAGATGGCTGCTGACGCAAAGTGGGTCTACGCCTTCGGCGACGGGAAGGCGGAAGGCAAATCGCAGATGCGCGATCTGCTCGGCGGCAAGGGCGCGAACCTCGCCGAGATGTCGAATCTCGGGTTGCCGGTTCCCCCCGGCTTCACCATCACCACCGGGGTCTGCACCTACTATTACGACCACGGCAAGCAGTACCCGCCGGAGCTGAAGGATCAGGTCGCCGCCGCCCTCGCGCAGGTGGGTGCGCTCACCAGCCGTTCGTTCGGCGATGCCAAGGCGCCGCTCCTCGTCTCGGTCCGCTCGGGCGCCCGCGCCTCGATGCCGGGGATGATGGACACGGTGCTGAACCTCGGCCTCAACGACGAGACCGTCTCGGCGCTGGCCTTGGAGGCCGGGGACGAGCGCTTCGCCTACGATTCCTACCGCCGCTTCATCACCATGTACTCGAACGTCGTCCTCGGCGTGGAGCACCACGCCTTCGAGGAGGCGCTGGAGCAGTACAAGGAGACGAAGGGCTTCGACCTCGACACCGAGCTCGGTGCCGAGGATTGGAAGACCCTGATCCAGACCTACAAGAAGATCGTCCGCGACGAGCACGGCTCCGACTTCCCGCAGGGGGCCGACGACCAGCTCTGGGGCGCGATCGGCGCCGTGTTCAATTCCTGGATGATCCCGCGGGCCAAGAAGTACCGCGAGCTGAACAGCATCCCCGAGAGCTGGGGCACCGCCGTCAACGTGCAGGCGATGGTGTTCGGCAACATGGGCGACACGTCGGCCACCGGCGTCGCCTTCACCCGCAACCCGTCCACCGGCGAGAAGGCGCTCTACGGCGAGTTCCTGATCAACGCCCAGGGCGAGGACGTGGTGGCGGGCATCCGCACTCCGCAGAACATCACCGAGAAGGCGCGGCTGGAGGCCAAGAGCGACAAGCCCTCCCTCGAGAGCGCCATGCCCGAGTGTTTCGGCGAGCTGACCCGGATCTACGGGATCCTGGAGAGCCACTACCGCGACATGCAGGACATGGAGTTCACCATCGAGAAGGGGAAGCTCTGGATGCTGCAGACCCGCAACGGCAAGCGCACCGCCAAGGCGGCCCTGCGCATCGCCGTGGATCTGGCGGCCGAGGGGCTGATCTCCCGCAACGAGGCCATCGGCCGGGTGGAGCCCTCCGCCCTCGACCAGTTGCTGCACCCGACCATCGACCCGAAGGCCGAGCGCAAGGTGATCGCCAGCGGCCTGCCGGCCTCCCCCGGCGCGGCGACGGGCCAGATCGTCTTCAATTCGGAGGATGCCGAGGCCCATCGCAAGGCCGAGAAGAAGTGCATCCTCGTGCGCGTCGAGACCTCGCCCGAGGACATCCACGGCATGCACGCCGCCGAGGGCATCCTCACCACCCGCGGCGGCATGACCAGCCACGCGGCGGTGGTCGCCCGCGGCATGGGCAAGCCCTGCGTCTCCGGCGTCGGCACGATCCGCATCGACTACAAGGCGCAGACGATGACCGTCGGCGGCAAGTTGCTGAAGGCGGGCGACAAGATCACCATCGACGGCTCGACCGGTCAGGTGATCCTGGGCGAGGTGGCGATGCTGGAGCCGGAGCTGTCCGGTGACTTCGCCACCCTGATGGAATGGGCGGACGGGATCCGCACCATGAAGGTGCGCACCAACGCCGACACCCCCACCGACGCCCGCACCGCGCGCAACTTCGGGGCCGAGGGCATCGGCCTGTGCCGCACCGAGCACATGTTCTTCGATGGGGACCGGATCATCGCCGTGCGCGAGATGATCCTGGCCGACGACGCCGAGGGCAGGAAGGCGGCGCTCGCCAAGATCCTGCCCTACCAGCGGCAGGACTTCCTGGAGCTGTTCAAGATCATGTCCGGCCTGCCGGTGACGATCCGGCTGCTCGACCCGCCCCTGCACGAGTTCCTGCCGCACACCGATCAGGAGGTCGGCGAGGTGGTGAAGGCCACGGGCGTGACCGAGGACAAGATCCGCCAGCGGATGCGGGAATTGTCCGAGCACAACCCGATGCTCGGCTTCCGCGGCTGTCGCCTCGCCATCGCCTTCCCGGAGATCGCGGAGATGCAGGCCCGGGCGATCTTCGAGGCCGCCATCCAGGCCGCCGAGGAGACCGGCAGCCCCGTGACCCCCGAGGTGATGGTGCCCCTGGTGTTCACCCGGGCCGAGTTCGACCTCGTGAAGGGCCGGATCGACGCCACGGCGAAGGCCGTCGCGGAGGAGACGAAGGCCAAGCTCGACTATCAGGTCGGCACGATGATCGAGCTGCCCCGCGCCGCCCTGATGGCGGGCCAGATCGCCGAGACGGCGGAGTTCTTCTCCTTCGGCACCAACGACCTGACCCAGACCGCCCTCGGCATCTCCCGCGACGATGCGGCGACCTTCCTCGGGCCCTACACCCAGAAGGGCATCCTGGCGGCGGACCCGTTCATCACCATCGACCAGGAGGGCGTGGGCGAGCTGGTGCGCATCGGCTGCGAGCGCGGGCGGGTGACCCGACCGGACATCAAGCTCGGCATCTGCGGCGAGCACGGGGGTGATCCCGCCTCCATCGCCTTCTGTCAGGATGTCGGGCTTGATTACGTCTCGTGCTCGCCCTACCGCGTGCCGATCGCCCGCCTCGCCGCGGCCCAGGCTGCCCTGGGCAAGGCCCATGTCGGCGAGGGCTGAGCCGGCTAGAGCCGAGAGCCATCCCGCCGACTGACCGGCGCGGCCCCTTCCCCCCACGGGGGGAGGGGCCTTCGGCCGGGTCTAGGCAGCGCGCGGAAAGATCTGCGCAATGCTGCCGCTTAAAAAAAATCGGACAACTTCCGATTGCGGCGTTTGAACCTTTGCCGTGTCGGCACGTTGCATGCTAGCGGACAATCGCCTCCGCAAGAGCGTGGCCGGATCGTCCGGCCGATGGCGTCGCGGGTGAACGTAGCCCCCATGAGCGACCGCAGCCCGTCCCCGCTGGCCCTCGGCGATTGCGCTGCGGAGCCGCTCGTCCCCCGCGCTGCCGTCCGGGCGTATCTCGCCCTGAGCGCGGGCTTGGGCGCCACCGTCACCGGCCTGATGCTGATGCTCTCCGTCGCCTCCAACAGTGGCGGCGAGGCTGAGCGCATCGCCGATACGCACGACGACGGCTACGTCCTGACCCTCGCCGCGGCGTTGGCGGTCAATCTGGCAAAGCCCCTGCGCTAAATCGTTTTCCGCGAACCCTGGATCGGCTGGTCTCGCGTCTCCCTACGGGCCCTTTCCCCTGGGGAGGGAATTGGTGTGCCGGCGATGGCGGGGCGGTGCCTCTTGTGCCACCCCCACCCCTCCACAAGAGGGAGGGGAGCGCGTCGAGGTTTACGATCGAGCTTGTCCAGTAAACGCCCGCGTCGGTGTCGCGGCGCTCGAAGAGCCGGCTTCGGATGCCGATGGCCCACTCCTTCTTTCAGACCTCTCCCGCCAGCCGTGGAGGCCATCGACGGGAGGCCCTCGCTTCCCTCCCGTCGCGCCTCAATAGGGCCAGCCTGACGCCCATGGGGCCAGCCTCGTGATCGGACCGTCGCCCCTCGGGCGCGTGTCGCGCTGACACGCCGCCGCTCCTGCTGGACGTCACGCCTTCGTGCCGTCCGCGACCCGCGCGAGCCAGAGGTTGAGGTCTTTCTCACTGATCTTCGAATCGCCTTTGGCCCCGGAGGGCTGAATCGTGTCGAGGGCGTTGCGGAAATCGGTTTTCTCGAGCAGGAAGTTCGCTGCTTGGCGTTCGGTATCGTCCCTGTTCGCATCGGCAGCGATATCATCCAGCTCCGACTTGCTCAGGAGGTGGTCTTGCCCGGCCCAATCATTGAACTTATGGGCCATCGTGTCGATAGCGATCTTGTTTGCTGTGTAGAATGCCTTGTCGTAGACGCGTGTCACGTTGTTTAATCGCATTTCATCGACCGAATGCGGAAGGGAATTGATGTTCAAATCAGTGTCAATCCACGGGCGCCAATCGGCTGTGTGGGTTTCGACGTCTTTGGCGGATTCTCTTGCTGTTTCGCCTGTAAGGAATTTCTCGTAAAGATTGAGCGTGCCGAAATCCGAGTCTTTATGAAGTTCAGGCGCGATTCGATTGATCGAGCTGCCCTGTTTCGAGGGTGTGTCCCGAAAATGCTCCCACTCGGCTTTCTGAAATTCGTAGATTGAAGTGTTTTTCGGTGTGTCGCGGCCGCCATACATGTAGGTGGCGTACCGGGCATACTCGAGCTTGTCGCCCCAATCGTTTCGGGCGACCCCCTGGTCGGCGAGAGATTTGAAGAATTCCCCCTGTGAATCCGTCAACTTCTGTTTTTTGCCGTGGTTGATCAATTCAGTGATCAGTACACCCACCATTCCGAAAATTGCAGTCGCGGCGCCGAACATCGGACCGACAACTTGGGTTCCCAAGATAAACCCATTGAAGACCCGAGTTGCTGCCGGAACCGCCAGTCGCGTGGCCAGAACACTTCCGCGGGGAGCGAGCATTTTGATTGTGGAGGACAGGCCGAGACCGATAGTCGTCAAACCGCCGGCCACCTGAACTCCTGCACCCGCCCGCTGGAGGGCATTGTCAGCTTTCTTGATTGCGCGGATACCCGTAACGAGATCCATCACGCCGCCGGTTATATCGAGGCCTGCGCCGACCATGAAACGGAAGAACGTGCGCCCGGCTTTCTCCGCGATCGAACCGACAGGAGCGCCCATCATTGTACCGACCTTCGACGCTGCATTTCTAATTTCTTGCCTTTCAGCGTCGCTCAATTCGGATTCATTGAGACCGGTCAAGTCCAGTTCTGTTGCCTTTTTCTGGAGTCTCTCTGATGCAGTGTTTACAGTTTCGGTAACTTTCTGATTGAGTGCCCGAGCAAATTCGCTTCCCGCATTGGGGCTGTTTTTCCAAATATCGGGAAAATTGTTGTCGAACAGTCCCAACCATGAAGCAGCCGAGGAAGACGCGTCGGATCCTTTTTTAAGAATTGAAATAGTCGTCTCGCCGAATTTCGCGAAGTCGCTTGCGAAGCTTAACCCACCCACGAGGTCGCGCACGGCTGCAACGCGCTCGTCGCTTGTCATGGTCCCCCATTTGCCATGGGACAATTGCGAGCCGCCGCTAACAAGACTCATAACTCCAGAGAGCGCACCGAAAGTGCCGGCTTTCACGCTGACGTCGAGGAATGATCGATAAGCCTCTTTAACATTATTCGGAGAATATTTAAGCTGATCAGCAAATATTTGGTTAGCGGCCTCGTTATATTTGGCATAAGCCTGATCGGCAGGAATATTTTTTTGGTCAATAGCCTCCGCGATGGCATCGGCGGCTATGCCAAGCTTGGCCATTTCGTCTGGCTTAAGCGTTTTTGCGAGATCCTGAAAACTTTTCGAGGCATTGTTATAGTCCATAGCCTCCGTATAAATCTTGCTTCCTTTGTCTGCGGTTTGAAGAACGCCGTTGACGCTCGATTGAATCACATCGATCGTCGTTCGGAGGCCGATCGCAATATTTTCCGGATCAACAGTTTCAATGTGGCCGACATACCTATCGAGATCTGCGGACATCATGTTCTGATCGAAAGTTTGCTTGCGAGTGGCGTATTTGTCCGGTTCGAAATATTTGAGCGTTTCGAAGTAGTTACTGAGTTCTCTTTCGAGCTTGTCCTTGGCGGCCTCGTCTTCGATCGCGCTCGCTTTCTTTTCGACTGCGATCGCGTAGTACTCGAACTTCGTGTTCGGTTTATCGCCGTCGAACAACGTGCCGATGGTCTTGGCCTTGAGCGCTTCCACTTGGTCTCTCGGTGCGGACTCGATCGCGCGCTTCATGGCGTCGTCGTAGCGCGTGCTGATGCTCTGCTTGCCCATCAACTCGTTGAACTGCGTCGCGATCTTATCCTTATCGATGATGTCCTTGACGTCGTTCGGTTCGAGATGAGTAGGATAGTCCTGGCTCAAGCGATAGGTTTTGCCGCCAGATTCCCTGTTCTCGATATAACCGTAGAGGTCATATCCGTTCTCCATCGCCCCCTGCGCGTCGATCAATTTCAGGAGCTTGGCCTCGTCCGACTTTGCGTCGATCTTGCCGCTCTTGAGATCGTCACGCATGCCCTGGACGAAATCTTCCGACGCCTGAGTCGCGACGGTCTTGTCGCCATCCACCTTCAGATCCATCAGCCCTTCGCCGTCGTAGGGCGGGATGCCGTATGTCTGGTGCATTTCGGCGGAATTGACGGTCTCTTTCGCGGCGGTGCCGCTCGCGTCGCCGGTGCCGGAGGAAGACGATTTCTCCTCCTTCGCGAGCGAGGCGTTCCAGGCCGTGACCTCCGGCTGCTGCGACGCGCCCGGGGACAACGAGGGGGACTGGTTGGTCACGGTCAGAGACATGATGCTTCCTGTTCCCGGGGTGGAAGAGGGCGATGGCACCGGCCTGCTTCGGGCGACGTCTTCCGTGTCGGGCAGCCGCCTGCCGATCAGGGCTTTGCTGTCCCGCTTGTCCGGTGGGACAGCGGTTCGCGTTCTGGAACGCGGCGTTGCTTAGGTGACTACAATACTGAGCTGACGGGGACCTGACGGCGGTCCGGCTCCGCCGCGGCGGGGCTTCCGGACCGGACGGAGCCGGTTGCGGATGCCGGGGCCGGTCGTCCGCGGGCCGGTGGCGGCCCTCGTCCCCTCGCTGGCAAGGCTCGCCCTCGGCCCGCCCCCATCGGGACGCGGCGCGGCCGCCATTCCCTTGGCCGCCTCACGCGCGCCGGGGATCCCTTTCGAGCCGGAGCGGTAGGGGTCGCTCCCGGCCACGCCACGGTGGCGCGTCGGTGAAGGGGGTGGCGCGCCCTGCGCCACCCCCCGTCCGGCCCTCAGGCCGTGCCTTCCATCGCCTCCAGCTCGGCGATCATCCCTTCGATCATCCCGAGGCCGACCTGCCAGAAGCCGGGGTCGCGGGCGTCGAGGCCGAACGGGGCCAGGAGTTCGCCGTAGGGCTTCGCCCCGCCGGCGGCGAGGAGCGCCATGTAGCGCTCCGCGAAGCCGTCCTCGGCCTTCTGGTAGACCCCGTAGAGCGAGTTCACGAGGCAGTCGCCGAATGCGTAGGCGTAGACGTAGAAGGGCGAGTGGATGAAGTGCGGGATGTAGGCCCAGAAGGGCTCGTACCCCGCATCCAGGGTGATCGCCGGCCCGAGGGATTCGGCCTGCACCGAGAGCCACAGGGCGTTGATCTGCTCGGTGGTCAATTCGCCCTTGGCGCGGGCGAGGTGGACCTTCCGCTCGAACAGGTAGAACGCGATCTGGCGCACCACCGTGTTGATCATGTCCTCGACCTTGGCCGCGAGCATCGCCCGGCGCTGGGTCGTGTTCTGCGTGGCGGCGAGCAGCTTGCGGAAGGTCAGCATCTCGCCGAACACGCTGGCCGTCTCGGCCAGCGTCAGCGGGGTCGGCGCCATCAGCGCGCCGTTCGGCCCGGCCAGCACCTGGTGCACCCCGTGCCCGAGCTCGTGGGCGAGGGTCATCACGTCCCGCGGCTTGCCCTGGTAGTTCACCAGCACGTAGGGGTGCACCGAGGGCACGGTCGGGTGCGCGAAGGCGCCGGGCGCCTTGCCCGGGCGGGTCGGCGCGTCGATCCAGTTGCGGTCGAAGAACCGCTTCGCGATTCCCGCCATGTCGGGGGAGAACGCCTCGTAGGCGGTCAGCACCGTATCCCGCGCCTCGGTCCAGGGAATCGTGCGCTGGTCGACGGTCGGAAGCGGCGCGTTCCGGTCCCAATAGGGCAGCGTCTCCTGCCCGAACCATCGGGCCTTCAGCTTGTAGTAGCGGTGCGACAGGCGCGGGTAGGCCGCCTGCACGGCATCGACCAGGGCCGCCACCACCTCGGGCTCGACCCGGTTGGACAGGTGCCGCGCGTCAGCGACGTCCCGGAAGCCGCGCCAGCGGTCCGAGATCTCCTTGTCCTTGGCGAGGGTGTTGGTGATCAGCGTGAAGGTGCGCAGGTTGGTGCGCAGCACCTCGCTGATCGCCCCGGCGGCTTCCTTGCGGACGGCGCCGTCCGGGTCCTGCAGCCGGTTGAGCGTCGGCTCGAGGGACAGGCGCTCGCCCTGCACGGTGAAGCGCAGGCTGGCGATGGTCTCATCGAACAGCCGGTCCCAGGCCGCGTTGGCGGTCACCGATTTCTCGAGGAACAGCTTCTCGATCCGGTCCTCCAGCTGGAACGGCTTCTCCCGGCGGAGGTCGTCGATCCAGGGGGCGTAGCGGGAGAGGGGCGCGCGCGCCTTGGCCGCATCCATCACCGCATCGTCGAGGCGGTTCAGTTCGAGGCCGAAGAAGAGCAGGTCGCCGGAGGCGTTGGTCAGGCGCTCGCGGGTGTCGCCGTAGAACTTGGCGCGGGTCTCGTCGGTGGTGTCGCCGGAATAGACGAGGCCGGCATAGGACATGAGCTTGCCGAGCAGATCCTCGATCCGCTCGTAGGCGGCCACCGCCTCCGCGAGACGCCCGGAGCCGTCGGGCTCCGCGACCAAGCCGGCGATCCTGCCGGCGTAGGATTCGCTGAACTGGCGGCACTCCTCCTCCGCCCGGGTGAGGTCGGTGGAGAACTTCGGGTCGTCCAGGCCGCCATAGAGGTCGGTCAGGTCCCATTCGGGCAGCGGGCCGAGGATCTGCCCGAGATCGGCCGCCTTCGCGGCCGCGCGGGCGGCGTCGGCTCCTTCCGCCGTCGCGGCGGGCATCGGGGCGGCGGGACTCACACTCATCGGTTCCGGTGTCCTTGGGGCGCAAAAAGGCGGCGTGCCTGGGGGTGATATCGAGCGAAGGCCGTCGGGGTTCAACGGAACCCGCACGCTCATGCTTCAAACGGTGGCGGGGCGGGAACACAAAACGTCGTTAAGCGCGACTTTACGGATATCGGCGACCTTACGGCTCGAAACGAAACAGCCGCCGAATCGGTCGCGCGCCGGATGCCCGGTGCCCGGCCGGTGGGTGCGGCTTCAGGGAAGCCGCCATGTCGACCGCCGTCCTCATCGTCGACGACGATCCCGTCCAGCGCCGCCTGACCGAGGCGGCGGTGCGGCGGTTCGGCTTCGAGGCGCGGGTGGCCGAGACCGGCATGGACGGGCTCGCCCTCCTGCGCTCCGAGGGCGCCGACGTGGTGCTCCTCGACATGGTGATGCCGGGCCTCGACGGCCTCGGCGTGCTGGCCGAGATGCGACGCACCGGGCTCGACACGCCGGTCATCGTGCAGACCTCGAACGGCTCCATCGATGCCGTGGTCAACGCCATGCGGGCGGGGGCGGTGGATTTCGTCGTGAAGCCGGCGGGCGCCGAGCGGTTGCAGGTGTCGATCAAGAACGCCCTCCGGGTCGATCACCTCGAAGAGGAGGTCCGCCGGATGCGCCGCCGGGCCTCCGGCGTCCTGACGTTCAAGGACCTCGCCTCCCGCAGCCCGGACATGGAGCGGGTGATCCGGCTGGCCGAGCGCGCCGCCAAGTCGACCATCCCCGTGCTGATCGAGGGCGAATCGGGCGTCGGCAAGGAGGTGCTGGCCCGGGCGATCCAGGGTTCCGGCGACCGCAAGGGCAAGCCCTTCGTCATCGTGAACTGCGGGGCGATTCCCGAGAACCTCGTGGAATCGACCCTGTTCGGGCACGAGAAGGGCGCCTTCACGGGCGCCACGGAGAAACACGCGGGCAAGTTCGTGGAGGCCTCGGGCGGGACGCTGTTCCTCGACGAGATCGGTGAGCTGCCCCTCGACGCGCAGGTGAAGCTCCTGCGGGCCCTGCAGGAGGGCGAGGTCGATCCAGTGGGCGGGAAGCGCCCGGTGCGGGTCGACATCCGCCTGATCTCCGCCACCAACCGCTCGCTCCTCGACCTCGTGAAGCAGGGCAAGTTCCGGGAGGACCTGTTCTATCGGCTCAACGTCTTCCCCATGACGCTGCCCCCCTTGCGGGCACGGCGGGAGGACGTCGCCGAGCTGGCCCGCTCATTCTGCGCGCGGTTTGCCGCCGAAGAAGGCAAGCGCGTCCGGGGAATCAGTCAGGAGGCCATGGCCCTGCTGACCCGGTATCCCTGGCCCGGCAACGTCCGCCAGCTGGAGAACGCCCTGTTCCGCGCGGTGGTGCTGGCCGATGGCGACGAGCTGACCGTGGCCGAGTTCCCGCAGATCGCCGCCCAGGTCGAAGGGTTCGACGTCCGCATCCCGGCGCTCCCGAGCCAGCCGGCCCTGCCGGCCTACGTCCCGGAGCCGGTGCGCGAACTGGTGCGGGTGGAGGTGCGCGACCCCCACGCCCTCTCCCTGGTCACGGAGGAGACCGGCGAGATCAAGACCATGGACGTCCTCGAGGCGGACATCATCCGGTTCGCCCTCCAGTTCTACCGGGGGCGGATGTCCGAGGTCTCGCGCCGGCTCGGCATCGGCCGCTCGACCCTCTACCGGAAGCTCAAGGACCTCGGGCTCGAAGGGGACGAGAAGGCGGAAGACGCCGCCTGAACGCCTCATATACTTTGGTACGGGAAACGGGCTGTCGATGGGCGGGTCCGCCCGGTTTTCCGCCAATTGCGACGATTGAGCCGGCGCGGTAGATGAGCTAACAACGAAAAAACAGTTGCGCCCAAGGGATCCGCTGCAAATGGCCGAAAGTCAAACCGTGTCGGGGCACGCCTACAGCCCGGCAATGGATGGGTCCACTCACGAGCAGACCTATCGCGGCTTCGTCCGCTTCGTGGAAATCGGCACCGGGGTCGTCATCTGCTGGGTTCTCGCCCTGGCCGTGGGCGGCATCCGCGAGGCGTGGCTCGTGGCCATCCTCGGTGTGGTCGTGTCGGGCGCCGCGGGCGCCGTCGGAGCCCTCGCCCCGGCCGTCGGCTGGCGGGCGCCCCTCGTGGTCGGCGTGCTTCTTGCACTGTACCTCGCGTTCGCCTGAGGCCGCCTCGCGGTCCGGTGGAACCGGGGGCCGGTCGGCTCCCTGGGGGCGCTCGGCGGCAGACATGCCGACGGGTTACAACTGCTCCGAAACTCTCATCGCAACTTGACAGGATCCCTCGAAATAGCGCCGCGCTTGGCGCATTCCGGGGATCACACGCTTATGTCTGAGGTACCACGCATGCGCATCGCTGTGCTGTCCGAAAGGGACTCCGCGGAACCGCGGGTCGCGGCGGTACCGGAGACGGTCAAGAAATTCAAAGCCCTCGGCGCCGATGTGGTGGTGCAGGCCGGCGCCGGCTCGCGCGCGGGCTTCCCCGACGGCGAGTACGAGGCGGCCGGTGCCACGGTGGCGGGCAGCGCCGAGGATGCGGCGCGGGACGCCGACCTCGTCCTGAAGGTCCGTCGCCCCGCCGCCGAGGAACTGCCGCTCTTCAAGCGCGGCGCCACGGTCGTCGCGATCATGGATCCCTACGGCAACGAGGACGCCCTCAAGGGCATGGCCGATGCAGGCGTCGCCTCCTTCGCCATGGAGCTGATGCCCCGCATCACCCGCGCGCAGGTGATGGACGTGCTCTCGTCGCAGGCGAACCTCGCGGGCTACCGCGCGGTGATCGACGGCGCGGCGGAGTACGGCCGCGCCATGCCGATGATGATGACCGCGGCCGGCACCGTGCCGGCGGCCCGGGTGTTCGTGATGGGCGTCGGCGTCGCCGGCCTTCAGGCCATCGCCACCGCCCGCCGCATGGGTGCGGTGGTGACCGCGACCGACGTGCGCCCGGCCACCAAGGAGCAGGTGGAATCCCTCGGCGCGAAGTTCGTCGCCGTCGAGGACGACGAGTTCAAGCAGGCCGAGACCAAGGGCGGCTACGCCAAGGAGATGTCGGCCGAGTACCAGCGCAAGCAGTCTGAACTGGTGAAGGGCCACATCGCCAAGCAGGACATCGTCATCACCACGGCCCTGATCCCGGGCCGGCCGGCGCCGAAGCTCATCTCCGAGGAGATGGTGGCGTCCATGAAGCCGGGCTCCGTGCTGATCGACCTCGCCGTCGAGCGCGGCGGCAACGTCGCGGGCGCCAAGCCGGGCGAGATCGTCACCACGGACAAGGGCGTGAAGATCGTCGGGCACCTCAACGTGCCGGGCCGCCTCGCGGCGACCGCGTCCAGCCTCTATGCCCGCAACCTCTACGCCTTCATCGAGACCCTGGTCGACAAGGAGTCCAAGTCCCTGGCGATCAAGTGGGACGATGAGCTGGTGAAGGCCACCAATCTCACCCGCGACGGGTCCGTCGTCCACGCTTCCTTCCAGCCGAAGACCGACGGCGCCGCCTCCGAGGCGGCCGCCGTGGGCCTGGCCAAGTCCGAGCCGGGCAAGTCTCCGGCCGTCGGCGCCGCCTGATCCGTCGAGAGGATACCTGAAATGGCAAACGTCGTCGTTCCTCCCGACCAGGCGGCCGATCAGGCCCGCGTGCTCGCCGATGCCGCCCGGGCCGCCGCGGCGGTGGCCCGCAACGCCGCCGACCAGGCGCAGTTCATCGCCGACGGCATGGGCCACGGCGTCTCCGCCGCGACCGGCGGCGCCGTCGATCCCACCGTGTTCCGGCTGGCAATCTTCGTGCTGGCGATCTTCGTCGGCTATTACGTCGTGTGGTCGGTGACCCCGGCGCTGCACACGCCGCTCATGTCCGTCACCAACGCGATCTCCTCCGTGATCATCGTCGGCGCCCTCCTGGCCGTGGGCGTGCCCCTCGTGGAGAAGGGTACGGGCGTCGCCCGCTTCTTCGGCTTCATCGGCATCGTGCTCGCCAGCGTGAACATCTTCGGCGGCTTCCTCGTCACGCAGCGCATGCTCGGCATGTACAAGAAGAAGGGCTGAGCACGTGTCCGAGAACGTCTCCTCTCTCCTCTATATCGTCTCCGGCGTCCTGTTCATCATGGCGCTGCGGGGGCTGTCGCACCCGACGACGTCCCGGCAGGGCAACATGTACGGCATGGTCGGCATGGCGCTCGCCATCCTGACCACCCTGGTCGGCCACCCGCCGGCCGGCATCGGCGCCTGGGTGCTGGTGCTGCTCGGCCTCGGCCTCGGCGGCGGCGCGGGCGCGGTCATCGCCAAGCGGGTGCCGATGACGGCGATGCCCCAGCTCGTGGCGGCCTTCCACTCGCTGGTCGGCCTCGCGGCGGTGTTCGTGGCGGCGGGGGCGCTCTACGCCCCGCAGGCCTTCGGCATCATCGAGAACGGCCACTTCCATAAGCAGTCGCTGTTCGAGATGGGATTGGGCGTGGCCATCGGCGCCATCACCTTCACCGGCTCGATCATCGCGTTCGCCAAGCTCGACGGGCGCATGTCCGGCAAGCCGATCATGCTGCCGCAGCGCCATCTCATCAACGCGCTGCTGGCCGCCGGCCTCGTGCTGCTGATCGCCCTGTTCATCGGCACCGAATCGAAGGCCCTGTTCTGGCTGATCGTCCTCGCCGCGCTGGTGCTCGGCGGCCTAATCATCATCCCGATCGGCGGCGCCGACATGCCGGTGGTCGTGTCGATGCTGAACTCCTACTCGGGCTGGGCGGCGGCCGGCATCGGTTTCACCCTCGGCAACCTCGCGCTCATCATCACCGGCTCGCTGGTGGGCTCCTCGGGCGCGATCCTGTCGTACATCATGTGCCACGCGATGAACCGCTCGTTCATCTCGGTCATCCTCGGCGGCTTCGGCGGCGATTCCGCCGCGGCGGCCGGCGGCGGGCAGGTCGAGACGCGCCCGGTCAAGCAGGGCTCGGCCGACGATGCGGCCTACATCATGAAGAACGCCGAGCGCGTCATCATCGTCCCCGGCTACGGCATGGCGGTCGCCCAGGCGCAGCACAGCCTGCGCGAGATGGCCGACATGCTGAAGAAGGAGGGCGTCGACGTGAAGTACGCCATCCACCCGGTGGCGGGCCGCATGCCGGGCCACATGAACGTGCTGCTCGCCGAGGCGAACGTGCCCTACGACGAGGTGTTCGAGCTGGAGGATATCAACGGCGAGTTCCCGCAGGCGGACGTGGCCTTCGTGATCGGCGCCAACGACGTCACCAACCCGGCGGCCAAGACGGACAAGACCTCGCCGATCTACGGCATGCCGATCCTCGACGTGGAGAAGGCCAAGACCGTGCTGTTCATCAAGCGCGGCATGGGCTCCGGCTATGCGGGCGTCGAGAACGAGGTGTTCTTCCGCGACAACACGATGATGCTGTTCGGCGACGCCAAGAAGGTCGTCGATCAGATCCTCAAGTCGGTCTGATCGCAGCGGCTTCGCGAGGACGTCTCGCGGTGAGGGCGGGGGGCTTCGGGCCCTCCGCCTTTTTCTTTGGGAACAGGTCCCACCTTCCCTCCCCGCAGGACGGGGAGTGGGGGTCGAGCCGGAACGATGCGTTCCGCACGGACGCCGCTCACCCCCCGGCATGCAGCCGTCGCCGATACTGGATCTCCGCCCTTTTTCCCCGCCATGCGGCGATGCCACAGCATTGCCCCGGCTGGCGGTGTAGGATGCGCCCGTGTCTGCCGCCTCAGCCCTGATCGAACCCGCCTCCCTTCTCGGCGTCGAGGCCTCCGTCACCGGGCGCCGCTGGGCCGCCCGCTGCACGGGCCTGGAGAAGGACCTCGCCATCGCCCGCATGGTGCAGGCGCATGCCCTGCCGGAACTGCTGGCCCGGGTCCTCGCCGGGCGCGGGGTGCGCCCCGATGCGGCGGAGGCGTTCCTGGCGCCCCGCCTGCGGGACCTGATGCCCGACCCCGACAGCCTACTCGACATGCAGCTGGCGATGCGCCGCCTCGTCCGCGCCGTCCGCGACGGCGAGACCGTGGCGGTGTTCGGCGATTACGACGTGGACGGCGCCGCGAGCGCCGCCATGCTCGCGGAATATCTCCGCGGCCTCGGGCTCACGGTGCGCGTCCACATCCCCGACCGGATCGCCGAGGGCTACGGCCCGAACGAGGGCGCCATCGCGGCGCTGGCGGCGGAGGGGGCGAGCGTGCTCGTCTGCGTGGATTGCGGCACCAGCGGCCACGGCCCCCTGGAGCAGGCGGCGCGGAACGGCCTCGACGTGATCGTCCTCGACCATCACGCCGCCTCGGAGATCTTGCCGCAGGTCCATGCGGTGGTGAACCCGAACCGGCAGGACGACCTGTCGGGCCTCGGGCATCTCTGCGCGGCGGGAATCGTCTTCCTCACCCTCGTGGCCCTGAACCGGGCCCTGCGCATCGAGGGCTATTTCGGGCCGGAGCGGCCCGAGCCGCGCCTCACCGACGCCCTCGACCTCGTCGCCCTGGCCACCGTGGCCGACGTGGTGCCCCTGCGCGACCTCAACCGCGCCTTCGTGGTGCAGGGCCTGTCAGTGATGCGGCACCGGGGGCGGACCGGCCTCGCCGCCCTGCTCGACGCCTCCTCCCTCTCCGAGCCGCCGGAGGCATGGCATCTCGGCTTCGTGCTCGGCCCGCGGATCAATGCCGGGGGGCGGATCGGCGATGCCGGCCTCGGCGCCCGCCTGCTCTCGACCCGCGATCCGGTGGAGGCCGCGCGCATCGCCGCCGACCTCGACCGGCTGAACCGGGAGCGTCAGGCCATCGAGGCCCAGGCCGTCGCGGAGGCGGAGGCCGAAATGGACAAGGCCCTCACCGAGGAGCCGGCCCTGCCGGTCCTCGTCATCGGCAACCGCGACTGGCACCCCGGCATCGTCGGGCTCGTCGCCGCGCGCCTGAAGGAGCGGTTCGGCCGCCCGGCCTTCGCCTTCGCCATCCGGCCGGACGGCAGCGCCACGGGCTCGGGCCGGTCCGTACCCGGGGTCGATCTCGGCCGGGCGGTGCGGGCCTGCGTCGAGGCGGGGCTCGCCCGCAAGGGGGGCGGCCACGCCATGGCGGCGGGCGTCACCCTCGACGGCGCCGCGATCGCGGCGTTCGGCGGCCATCTCGCGCAGGACCTCGGGGCCGCGGTCGCCGAGGCCCGTGCCGTGGACGCGCTGCTGATCGACGGCACCCTCAGCGCCGGCGGCGCCACGGCCGAGACGGTGCGGCTGCTCCAGCGGGCCGGGCCCTTCGGCCAGGGCGCACCGGAGCCCGTCTTCGCCCTCGCCCGGCACCGGATCGTCGATGCCGGCATCGTCGGCTCCGGCCATGTGCGGGCGCGCCTGCGCAGCCGCGACGGGCAGGCGGTCGGCGCCATCTGCTTCCGGGCGGCCGAGAGGCCCCTGGGGCGGGCGATCCTCGACGGGATCGGCCGGGAGGTCCACGTGGCCGGGACGCTCTCCCGCGACCAGTGGCGCGGTGCCGACCGGGCGCAGGTCCGGATCGTGGATTTGGCCCCCGCGGAGTGAGAGCCGCCCGGTGATGGACTCGGTCCCGCCCCCCGCCATCGTCCGCCCCGCGCCGGATTGCGATGCCGCCGCCCGCGCCCGCATCCTGGCGCCCCCCCGGCCGGGGGACGAGGCGGCGGCCCTCACCTGCAGCCTGCACCTCGGCCGGGGCGAGCGCGTCACCCGGCGCCTCCTCCTCGAAGGCGCGGCGGCCTCCGGCGTGACCGTCACCTGCGACGGCGGCACCATCGGGCCGGGGGAGGCGGGCACCGGCCTCCTCGATTTCGCGGTGGAGGTGCGCGCCCGCCCGCCCGCGCCGGGTTCGTCCCGCTGGGACCGCCCCACGGACGTGACGATCCGTGGCTGCGCGATCCTCGGTCACGTCCGCGTCTGGGGGATGGGGATGAACGGCCAGGGTCCTGCGGTGCGGGAATCGTCCCACAGCCTCGGCCATACCGAGCGCGCCCAGGCCGCCGCCCCCGCCCGGGTGAGCATCCTCGACGCGGCCATCACCGCCTTCGGCCGCATCCCGGTCTATCTCGGCCCGGGGGTGACGGGTTTCACCCTGCGCGGTTCGCGCATCGGGGGCACGTCGTCGGCCACCGCCGTCTATCTCGATGCCGAGAGCGCGGACGCCGTCATCGCCGATAACAGCTTCGACATCCGCACCGGCCGGGAGGTCGTGGCCATCGACGGCTCGGCCCGCAACCGGATCACCGGCAACGACTTCGCGCTGCACGGCGAGGGTGGGGTGCGCCTCTACCGGAACTGCGGGGAGGGGGGCACGGTGCGCCACCAGACCCCATCGGACAACGTCGTGACCGGCAACACCTTCCGCGGCGCGGGTCTGTTCACCGCGCCGGTCGTCGTGAACTCCCGCAACGGCTGGGACATCCATTGCTGGGCCGATTCCGGCTACCCGTTCGGGAGCAGCATCGACAACCGGGACAACGGCACCGGCAACGTCGTGGAGCCGAACCGCACCGAGTGACGGCCGCTCAGGCGCCCGCCATCACCAAAGCCCAGAACCGCTTGTAGCGCGTGCCGGGGGCGTCCACCCGGGCGATGCCGACCCGGCGGATCTGCGGGATCAGCATGTTCCGGTTGTGCTCGGGCGAGTTCTTCCAGCGGGCGAGCACCTGATCGAAGGTCTCCGAGCCCGCGCTCAGGTTCTCGGCGGCGTAGGACCGCGACAGGCCGGCGGCGCTCATCCGCGAGGTGAAGCTGCCGCCGACATCGTGGCTGAGCTGCCCGCGCCGGGCGTTGTTGCCGGCCTGGAACGCGGCGGCCTTCACGAGCCCCGGATCGACGACGACGGGGCTCAGCCCGTGCTGCACGCGGTAGGCCGAGATCGCGGCGGCGGCGGCGACCTCATCGAGGATGGTGGTCTGCGTCGGGAACTGGGCCTCCGTCTCGTTCGAGAACGGCAGGCTGCCGCAGCCGGCGAGGGGGAGCAGGGCGACGGCGAGGGTGAGGAGGCGGATCGGCTTCACGGGTTCGGCTGCTGAGCAAACGGGATGCGCGTCCCTCCCGGCCCCTTGCGGCGAAAGCGCGGCGGCCGGGGGCCTCCGGGGCCGGAAGCCGCGCCCCGTGGCCGGAACGCCACGGCCTCAGAGCACGAACGGTTCGCAACCGAGCATTGCCGGGGCGAAGGCACTGAGCAGATCCTGATCGAGATGCCCCGCCGTCTGGACCATGATCGCCAGGGCCTCCGCGGGCTTGGCGGGCTCCCGGTACGCGCGCCGCTCGGTGAGCGCCGAGAAGACGTCGCAGATGGAGACGATGCGGACGAGGTCGGCGATCTCCCGCCCCTTCAGGCGGTCGGGGTAGCCGGTGCCGTCGAGGCGCTCGTGGTGGTGGCGGACGACGTCGATCACCTCGGGGTCGAAGCCGCCCTGGGCGGTGAGCAGCGTGGCGCCGAGTTCGGGGTGGCGGCGCATCAACTTCGCCTCGTTGGCGTCGAGGCGGCCGGGCTTGTCGAGGATCTCCCGGGGGATGCGGGCCTTCCCGAGGTCGTGGAGGAGGCCCGCCCGGGCCAGCCGGGCGAGGTCGACGCGGCTGAGGCCGATGCGTCCGCCGAAGGCTGCGCAGCATCCCGACACGCTGAGCGTGTGCTCGTAGACGCCGGCATCGTGCCGCCACAGCTCGGCGAGCCAGTTCGAGATGCCCACCTCCGTCACCGCGGCGAGGACGATCTCCGTGCCCCGGTCCAGCTCCGACCGCGTGAGCGTCCCGCCGAGGGCCGCGCTGTCGAACAATTCGCTGACGATGCCCTTGGCCGCCTGGGCGCGCTCCCGGAGCCGGCGCGTCCGCTCCACGGCCGAGCAGGTGGCCGCCTCGATCATCGCGAAGGCCTTCGAGAGGATGGCCTTGCGCGAGGCGCTCGTCGGCATGACGACGGCGTGGGCGTCCGGTCGGCCCGCCTCGCCGCGGGCGAGGACGAGGCGGGGCACGGGCGGACTGCGCGCGTCCAGTTGCCGGACCCAGGCCTGGAGCCTGGACGGCGCCAGATCGAGGATCGCGAAGACCGGGCGTCCGGGCCCCGGTGCATCGCCGGGCCCGAGGGACCGGCAATGGATGACGAAAGCAATCGCTCTGCCGAGCGCTGCACATTCGGAGGGCCGGTCGGACACCAGCAGGACGAACGCATCACTCTGGAGGGGAGGCGTGCGATCCGACGACGAGGACACGCGAATCTCGTTAGTCAGCTCAAGGTCGCCGGATGCTAACGGTTAGCATGGTCGCCTCCCCGGAAGGTTAACCATTCCATATGTGAGCATGCAACGTACAAGTATGTCAGGCCGGCGCCTGAAACGAAGACACACACCGCCGCCCCGCCCTCCACGCTAGACGGCGATATCTTACGGGGGGCCACCCATCGGGAGAACGCCGAGCGTGGCCGCGCGCCGGAGACTGTACCGCCATTTCCCGCGGGACGGTTGCTCTATTCTTTCGATGAACCGGAGGCCGCGGCAACCGCGAGACAGTATTTCAATCTGAGGTAGGCTTCTGTGCCGGGATCGGCCGGAAGCCCGGGAGTCCGGCTCAATCGAGGTGGTCGCCGTAGAGATCGACGTGGTGGGCGAGGCCGAGGCCGTGGTCGCGCACGAGGCGCTCGGCGAGGTCGGCGTCGCGCGCCTGCAGGGCGGCGATGATCGCGACATGCTCGCGCATCGAGGATTCCGCCCGGTCGGCGTGGCGCAGGGCCGCGTTCCGGATCGCCCGCACATGCACCAGCAGGTTTCCAGTCAGCTCGGCGATGGCCTCGCAATGGCCGAGCCTGATGATCGTCTGATGGAAGCGGATATTGGCACCGGAATATTCGTCGATCTGCGACGCCTGCGTCCCGGAAAAGAATTCGGGGAAGGATTCGCTCAATTCCCGCAGTTGCGCGTCGCTGGCGCGGGTGCATGCGAGGCGGGCGGCCATGCTTTCCAGCGCCGCCCAGGCGTGGATCATCCCGACGATCTCGCGCTTGTTCTTGCGGACGACGAAGACGCCGCGCCGGGCCTCGGAGCGGACGAAGCCTTCCTGCTCCAACACCGTCAGCGCCTCGCGCACCGGCGTGCGGCTGACGCCGAGGTCCTGCGACAGCTTGCGCTCGTCGAGCCGCACCTCGTCGGGACGCCCGTAGATGTCCATGTTGGTGATCGCCGTCTTCAGCGCCTCGTAGGCGAGGGTCCGAAGGCTCGAACTCACGACGATCGGCTTGATGCTCAGCGGCTCTGGATTCGCCATGCCTCGTCCGACCAAATAAGCTTATGTCCCGTGTTCCGCGAGACCTGAGCCGGCCTAGACGAAACCCGGCGGCAGGAATAGGCGGATCGACAAAGTTTCATGGGTTGTGGCGACACGGCAGCATAGTCACTGCCGGCGACATGTTTTTTGTATACGAAACGGCCTTTACCGGGGCCGGCCGGGCGCCTACCGCTGCCCGGCAAAGGAGGCACGGAATGGACGCACAGGAGCGGCAGGCACGGGAGGGCGTGGTCGCGGCCGCGCGGGAGCTCGATGCGCAGGGCCTGAACCGGGGCACCTCCGGCAACGTCTCGTGCCGCTTCCGCGACGGCCTCCTGATCACGCCGTCCGGCGTGCCGGTGCAGGATTTGACGCCCGGGAGCATCGTGCCGATGGGGCTCGACGGCTCGTTCCCGGCGGGCACCAAGCCGTCCTCGGAATGGCGCTTCCACCGGGACATCCTGGCGGCGCGGCCGGAGGTCGGCGCCGTGGTGCACGCCCATCCCGTCTACTGCACCGGCTTCGCCATCTGCGGCCGCGAGATCCCCGCCGTGCATTACATGATCGCGGCCTTCGGGGGGCCGACGGTGCGCTGCGCCCCCTATGCGCCCTACGGCACCGAGGCCCTGTCGCGCCTCGCCCTCGACGCGTTGGAGGGCCGGTCCTGCTGCCTCCTGGCCAATCACGGGATGATCGCCGCCGGAGCGGACCTGACGCGGGCGGTGTGGCTCGCCCAGGAACTGGAGACCCTCTGCCACCAATACGCGGTGGCCCTGCAGGTGGGGACGCCGCAGGTCCTGCCGGACTCGGAGATCGCCGAGACCGTCGGGCGCTTCCGGGGCTACGGCCTGAACGTGGCGCGGTGACCGGGCCGCCCCGTCGCGGGGAATCCTGGGTCGTTTGCGCGACTTGATCGCACAGAGGCATGCCGCCAGAGTGCCGGCGAGCCGGCCGGCCCTCGGCCGGCATCCCGTTTCCGTGGGCAAGATCGACCGATGGCCGTGCGCGATACCCGCGATACCGAGTTGAGGCCGGTCTCGAAACCCGGAATCTATCTGGCGCGGATGGTGATCTTCCTCGCCCTGGTCGGCTTCCTCGCCTTCATCCTGTTCAAGCAGATCACGCCCGCCTTCCTCGCCAATCCGGGGCTGAACGGGCTGATCCTCGGCGTGCTGCTGATCGCGGTGATCATCGCCTTCGGGCAGGTGCTGCGGCTCTCGCGGGAGGTGGCCTACGTCAACGCCGCGGCGGCGGGGGAGACGGCCCGCCGGCCGCCGGACCTGCTCAAGCCACTCTCCAACGCCATCGCGGCGCGCACCGGCGGCAACGCGGTGCCGGGGACGGCGATGCTCCTCGACACCATCGCCGCCCGCCTCGACGAGGGCCGGGAGATGCTGCGCTACATCGCCGGCATCCTCATCCTGCTCGGCCTGCTCGGAACGTTCTGGGGCCTGATCGACACGCTGTCCGCGGTGGGGGGCGTCATCAAGGGGATGCGCGGCGGCGGCGATGCCGGCGTGATGTTCGACGAGCTGAAATCCGGCCTCGCCGTTCCGCTCGCGGGAATCGGCCTCGCCTTCTCGGCCTCCCTGTTCGGTCTGGCCTCCTCGTTGATCACCGGCTTCCTGGAGTTGCAGGCGGGGCAGGCGCATGCCCGCTTCCACAACGAAGTGCAGGATTGGTTGATGGCGGTCGGCGTGGTGGCCGAGCCCGCTGGTGTCGCGGCGATGGCGGCGCCCGCCCGGCCGGATGCATCCGCCCGGGAACTGAAGGAAGCGGTCGATCACCTCAGCGCCGTCATCGCCGAGGGCGGCAGCAGCCGCGCGACGACCCTGGCGATGACCAACCTCGCCGAGGGCATCCAGGGCCTCGTCCAGCACATGCGGGCGGAGCAGCAGATGATCCGCGACTGGGTGGAGGCCCAGGCGGGCCGCGAGCGTGAGCTGAAGCAGGTGCTCGACCGGCTCGGCCGGGAGCGGGTCTGATGGCTTCGACGGCGGCGCGCCACCGGCGCAGCCTCAATGTCTGGCCGGGTTACGTCGATGCCCTCGCGACGCTGCTGCTGTCCGTCGTCTTCCTGCTCACGGTGTTCGTGGTCGGTCAGTTCTTCCTCTCGCAGGAGCTGACTGGGCGCGATGCGACCCTCGTCCGCCTGAACCGGCAACTGGCCGACCTCACGGACCTCCTCGCCCTCGAGCGCTCGAAGCGCCAGGGCGAGAGCGAGGAACTGCGCAACCTGCGCTCGACGCTCACCGCCGTGGAGGCCGAGCGCGACCAGGCCAAGACGCAGGCCGAGGCCGCCACGGTGAGCCAGGGGGCGGCGGGCACCGTCGACAAGCAGCTCGATGCCGAGCGCGCCACCACCAAGCGGGCCCTGACGCAGGTCGATCTTCTCAACGAGCAGATCGCGGCCATGCGGCGCCAACTCGCGGCCCTGGAGGATGCCCTGGCCGCCTCCGAAACCCGGGACCGGGAGAGTCAGGTGCGCATCGCCGAACTCGGCAGCCGCCTGAACGTGGCCCTCGCCCAGAAGGTGCAGGAGCTCGCCCGCTACCGTTCCGACTTCTTCGGCCGCCTCCGGCAGATCCTCGGCAACCGCACCGACATCCGTGTGGTGGGCGACCGGTTCGTGCTCCAGTCGGAGGTGCTGTTCCCCGGCGGCTCGGCCACGCTGAAGCCCGAGGCCGGGCCGGAGCTGGACCGGATCGCGGGGGCCGTGGCCGACCTCGCCAAGCAGATCCCGGCGGACCTGCCCTGGGTGCTGCGGGTGGACGGCCACACCGATGCCCGGCCCATCGCCACGCCGCAATTCCCCTCGAACTGGGCGCTCTCGGCCGCCCGCGCCATCGCGGTGGTGCAGTACCTCGCGGCCAAGGGAATCGCCCCGCAGCACCTCCTGGCCGGCGCCTTCGGCGAGTTCCAGCCCATCGACGCGGGCACCACCGAAGACGCCTATGCCAAGAACCGCCGGATCGAGATGAAGCTCACCGAGCGGTGAATTTCACCCCCGCCGTCGTCGCGGGCCGTCATTGCGAGCCACCCCCGCCGTCATTGCCAGCGCAGCGAAGCAACCCAGGGCAGCGGGCTATTCCCGGAAACGGTGCGCCCCCGGATTGCCTCGCTTCGCACGCAACGGCGGAGTGACAGTGTCTACTGTGCCGTCTCGCTCGGCACCACGCGGGCCTTGCCCGCCTCCCGGCCCCGGGCGGTCTCGTCCAGGGCGTCGGTGAATTGCAGGCTGGCGAGCTGCGCGTACAGCGCGCCATAGGCGAGCAGGCTCTCGTGCGTGCCCGATTCCACGATCCGCCCGTCATCGATGACGAGGATACGGTCGGCCGCCCGGATCGTCGCGAGGCGGTGGGCGATCACGATGGTCGTGCGCCCGCGCATCAGCGTGCCCAGGGCCGCCTGGACGGCACGCTCCGATTCGGCGTCGAGGGCCGAGGTCGCCTCATCCAGGAGCAGGATCGGCGCGTCCTTCAGGATCGCCCGGGCGATGGCGATGCGCTGCCGCTGGCCGCCCGAGAGGGTGACGCCCCGCTCGCCCACCTGGGTGCCGTACCCCTGGGGCAGGGCCTCCACGAAGGCGTGGGCGTTGGCGAGCTCCGCGGCCCGGCGGACCTCCGCGTCCGAGGCGCCGGTGCGCCCGTAGCGGATGTTCTCCGCCACGGTGCCCGAGAAGACCACCGGGTCCTGCGGCACCAGGGCGATGCGTGCGCGCAGGGCTTCGGGATCGACGGTGGCGATGTCGACACCGTCGACCCGCACCTGCCCGCTCTGCGGATCGTAGAAGCGCAGGAGCAGTTGCAGCACCGTCGACTTGCCCGCCCCCGACGGGCCGACCAGGGCGATGCGCTCACCCGGTGCCGCCGTGAAGCCGAGGCCGTCGAGGGCCGGGTGGCCGGGGCGGGTCGGGTAGCAGAACCGCACCGCATCGAACTCGACGGCGCCGCGGGCCGGCTCCGGCAGGGGCACGGCGGGGACCGGGACGCGCACGGCGGGCTCCGCCGCCAGGATCTCCGTGAGCCGCTCGGCCGCGCCCGCCGACATGGCGAGGTCGCCGTAGACCTCCGAGAGCTGGCCCAGCGCCCCGGCGCCGAACACCGCGTAGAGCACGAATTGCGAGAGCTGCCCGCCCGTCATCGTGTGGCTCAGCACGCCCTGCGCGCCGTACCACATCACCCCCACCACCGAGGCCGAGATCAGGAAGATCGCCACGCCCGTGAGCAGGGCCCGGGCCTGGATGGAGGCCCGGGCGGCGGCATAGGCCTCCTCGGAGGCGGCCCGGAAGCGGGCCGCCGCATCGGCCGAGCGGCCGAAGGCCTGCATGGTCCGCACCGCGCCCACCGCCTCGGCCGCGAAGGCGGAGGCGTCGGCCAGCCGGTCCTGCGCCGCCCGGGACCGCCGCCGCACGCCGCGGCCGGAGAAGATGAGCGGGAAGACGATCACCGGGATCGCCGCGAGCACCAGCACGGACAGGCTCGGGCTCGTCACCACCATCATCGCGATGGCGCCGACGAACAGGAAGAGGTTGCGCAGGAGGATCGAGATCGAGACGCCGAAGGCCGCCTTGATCTGCGTGGCGTCGGCCGTCAGCCGGGAGACGATCTCGCCCGACTGCGCCTTGTCGAAGAAGGCCGGATCGAGGGTCGTGAGCCGGGCGAAGACCGCCGAGCGCAGGTCCGCCACCACCCGCTCGCCAAGGGAGACCACCGTGTAGACCCGCGCCGCACTCGACAGCGCGAAGCACAGCACCACGCCGAGGAGGGCGAGGAAGTACGCGTCGATGACGCCGCTGCCGTCCTCGCTGAAGCCGTGGTCGATCACCCGGCGCATGGCGATGGGGACGATGAGGGTTGAGGCGGAGGCGCAGGCCAGGGCGATGACCCCCGCCGCGATTCGGCCGCGATAGCGCAGGGCGAAGGGAATCAGCGGGCGCAGCGCCTTGAGGGGAGCCTTGGGCCTCGCCGGACCGGCGGCACGTCCGGCGTCTCTACCTTTACGGGCCATTGCGCCTCATCGTCCGCTCCCCGATGCTTGTTCCGGAGGGGCGGCTGGGGTATACGCCGCCGCTCATCCGATTGCGTGTGTTCAATGGCCGCGGGCCGCCACCCGCACGGCTTCCGATTGCGCCGTTGCCACGAACCCCCGGTTCGATGCAACAGCGTAGACCCGTTTCAAAGTGGCATCCGGGCCGGGCGGCGCCCTTCGCGCCTCCCGCCGCATGTCGAGAACAACAGGGACAACGAGTCATGGCCAAGGCACCGGCGAACAAGCCCCCCGCGAACAAGGCCCCCGCGAACGCAGCCGCCCCGGCGAAGGCCGAGAAGAAGGGCGCTTCGAAGGGGACGGAGCACCCCGATTACCACTTCATCAAGGTGGTGATGACGGACGGCACCGAATACCAGACCCGCTCGACCTGGGGCGCCGCCGGCGACACCCTGAACCTCGACATCGATCCGCTGACCCATCCGGCCTGGACCGGCGGTGAGCAGAAGATGCTCGACCGCGGCGGCCGCGTGTCGCGCTTCACCTCGCGCTTCGGCACCCTGGGCGGGCGTCGCTGAACGTATTCCAGTGTTGAGCGGCGCTCCGGCGCCGCGGGACGATGCGGGCGGTCCTTCGGGGCCGCCCTTTTTCGTTCGCCGGAGCAAAGGACTGGCGATATTTCCGGTGTGGCGTTATACGTTAGTTGAACGACGCCCGGAGGCTGCCATGAAGATCGAAGTCAGGAAAATCGGGAATTCGACGGGCCTGATCCTGCCCAAGGAATTGGTGTCGAGGCTCAATCTCGAGCAAGGGCAGTGGCTGCACGTTCAGGAGGTCCCGGAGGGCGGCGTCCGGTTGACGCCTTACGACCCGGATTTCGACGCCGCGATGGAACTCGTCGACGAGGTGATGGACGAGTATAAGGACACCCTGCGGGTGCTGGCTAAATGAGCGAGCCGCGTTGGCTGACCTCGAAGGAGGTCCGCGCCGCCCATGAGCGCCAGATCGTTCGGTTCGGTGGCCCTGCAGGCATACGCGACGACAATGCCCTCGAATCGGCGCTCGCGCGGCCGGTGAACCGGTGGCAGTACGAGCAGGTCGATCTTGCGGAACTCGCTGCGTCCTATGCATTCGGCCTCGCCCGCAA
This sequence comes from Methylobacterium sp. J-076, assembly GCF_022829405.1. Taxonomy (GTDB): domain Bacteria; phylum Pseudomonadota; class Alphaproteobacteria; order Rhizobiales; family Beijerinckiaceae; genus Methylobacterium. Next base: position 44,387 of record NZ_JAKSXW010000115.1, on the reverse strand, counting down.
GCATGCCTTCGTGGATGGCAACAAGCGCATCGCCTTCGTGGCGATGATGGTGTTCCTGCGCCTGAACGGTATCCGATTCGCGCCGGATCAAGCACAGGCGACAGCCGCCATCCTCGGCCTCGCCGCAGGCGAGATCGATGAGGCCGGGCTCACCCGCTGGATCCGGGACAACTGGCCGGAGGGGTGAGGCGCCCGCGGCCCAGCGACCCGGTGCCTTCCTCACGGTGGGGGCGAGGCTTATCTTGGCGATACGTGAAACCGGGATCGCGAGACGATGGCCAGCCCTGATCGAGACCGCGAAGCCAACCGCTTCTCCGCCCGCGCCGGGCGCTATGCCAGCGTCGGCGCCAATGTCGGCGGCGTCGCCGCGCGCATGGCCATGTCCCGCCTGTTCGGGAAGGAGGGCGCGACCAACGCCGCGGCCCTGGCGGATGCGCTGGGCGGCCTGAAGGGGCCGATCATGAAGGTGGCGCAGCTTCTGGCGACGGTGCCGGACCTGCTGCCCCCCGAATACGCCGCGGAGCTGCAGAAGCTCCAGGCCGATGCGCCGCCCATGGGGGCGGCCTTCGTCAAGCGCCGGATGCAGGCCGAACTCGGGCCGAACTGGTCCTCCCGCTTCGGCAGCTTCGACCTGAAGCCCGCCGCCGCCGCCTCCCTGGGCCAGGTCCACCGGGCGACGACCAAGGACGGCGAGCCCCTCGCGTGCAAGCTCCAGTACCCGGACATGCAATCGGCGGTGGAAGCCGACCTCAAGCAGCTGGAGATCGCCTTCGCCCTGCACCGGCGGATGAACTCCTGGCTCGACACCCGCGAGATCGCCAAGGAGATCGGCGAGCGGGTCCGCGAGGAACTCGACTACGAGCGGGAGGCCAAGCACGCGCGGCTGTACGGCACCGTCCTCAGGGACATCGACGCGGTGCGCGTCCCGTCGGTCCATTCCGACCTGTCGACCGGGCGCCTGTTGAGCCTCGGTTGGCTGGAGGGCGAGAAGATCCTCGGCTTCACCGAGGGATCGGTCGAACTGCGCAACCGCATCGCCAAGGCGATGTTCAAGGCGTGGTGGCACCCGTTCAGCCGCGCGGCGGTGATCCATGGCGATCCGCACCTCGGCAACTACACGGTCTTCCGGGAGGGCGGCGAGCCGGCCGGCATCAACCTCCTCGATTACGGCTGCGTCCGCATCTTCCATCCCCGCTTCGTCGGCGGCGTGGTCGATCTCTACCGCGGCCTGCTGGAGGGGGACGAGGCCCGCGTCGTCCACGCCTACGAGGTGTGGGGCTTCCGCGACCTAGACCGGGAGAAGATCGAGATCCTCAACATCTGGGCCCGCTTCATCTACGGGCCGCTGCTGGAGGACCGGGTGCGCACCGTGGCGGACGGGGTCAAGCCGGGCGAGTACGGGCGGCGGCAGGCGTTCCAGGTGCATCAGGCCCTGAAGGAGCGCGGGCCGGTGACCGTCCCGCAGGAATTCGTCTTCATGGACCGGGCCGCGGTCGGCCTCGGCGCCGTGTTCCTCCATCTGCGCTCCGAATTGAACTACCACCAGTTGTTCGAGGCGGAGATCGAGCACTTCTCCACGGAGGCCCTGGCCAAGCGGCAGGCCGAGGTGCTGAAGGGGGTGGGCCTGGCCCAGCCGGTGTGAGGAGGGGCGGGGTGCGCCACCGCACGCCCCGCCACCGAAGTATCCCGGCGCCTCCCGCAGCATTCGTCGCCGCGGGGAGGGCCGGTCCCCCGATCTTCGCCGCATTCCGGCAGCAATACCCCCGCGTGACCGGCCCATCGCCGGTGCTGGACATCCTGTGTCCGGCCGCCTCTTGGCCCTCCGCCGTTGCTTAAAGCTTGGCTTAAGGGGATACAGCTAGGCGTTGGGTTGCGGCAGTCCGGCCGCCGGTGGGAGAATCCGATGCGCGTCCCGCGCTCCAACCAGGTCGCGCTGGCCGCCCTTCTCGCCGGGCTGATGGCCGGTGGACCGGGCCGTGCCGCCTCGCCCGAGCCCACGGTGGCGTCCGTGGATGCGGTGGCCAAGCCGTCGGTGGCGCCGAGCCCGGTTCCGGCCGTCGATCCCGCCCCCGGGGCGAAGCCCGCCGAGCCGGCGCGCGAGGGCAAGGACGCACCCGCCGACGCCCCGTCGAACCCGATCTCGGACTACAAGCCGCCGGAACCCTCGCCCGACAGCGCCCCGGCGCCCGCCACCGCCGCCGCGCCCGCGGTGCCGGCCGACCCCGTGGCCGCGGCGGTGCTGGACCGCCTCTCCGGCAACGCCCCCCTCCTCGCCCGCCTCGGCGCGAAGGAGCGCGCGGCGCTCAAGGCCTTCTACGACGCCCGCGGCGACAAGCCGGTCTGGATCGCCGACGGCGCCTGGACCCCGGCCGCCAAGGCGGTCTCGGCCCGCCTCGCCGCGGCCGACGAGGACGGGCTCGACATCCGCGCCTATCCGGTGCCGAAGCTCGCCGACAAGCCCGACGAGAAGGCGGTGGCGGAGGCCGACCTGCGCCTCTCCGCGGCCTCCGTGCTCTATGCCCGCGACGCCCGGGGCGGCCGCATCGGCCCGAGCGCGATCTCGCGGCTGATCACGCCGACCCTCGACCTGCCGGCCGCGGATGCCGTGCTGGCCAAGCTGGCCGAGGCCGGCGCGAAGGCGGGGGACGCCCTCGAGGGCTACAACCCCTCCACCGAAGGCTACCGCGCCCTCAAGGCGCAGCTCGCATCCCTGCGGGGCCCGAAGGTCCCCGATGCGAAGCCGCTGACCCTCCTGTCCGGCCCGACGCTGAAGACCGGCATGCGCGACCCCCGCGTCCCGGCCCTGCGCACGCATTTCGGCCTGGAGAGCCGCCCCTCGGCGACCCTCGACCACGGCCCCGGTGAGGCCGACCTCTACGATGCGACGGTGGCGGAGGCCGTGGCCGGCTTCCAGCGCGAGCGTGGCCTGCCGGGCGACGGCGTGTTGAACAAGCGCACCGTGCTGGCGCTCGCCAATGTCGGCCGCCCGGGCAAGTCGGGGGACGAGGCGGAGCTTCTCGTCAACATGGAGCGGTGGCGCTGGCTGCCGGGGGAACTCGGCCCGGACTACGTGCTGGTGAACGTCCCCGAGTTCCGCCTGCGCATCTTCCGCGACGGCAAGCTGAGGGACGAGACCCGTGTGATCGTCGGCAAGCCGGAATCGCCGACCCCGATCTTCTCGGGGATGATGGAATACGCGGTGGTCAACCCGTCCTGGTACGTGCCGCCCTCCATCCTGAAGACCATGGCGCCGAAGCTCGCCAGCTACGGCGGCAAGACCTGGGGCGGTTACGAGATCGTCCGCCGGGGCGGCCATATCTCCCTGCGTCAGCCGCCGGGCGAGAAGAACGCCCTCGGCTTCATCAAGTTCATGTTCCCCAACCAGCACGCGGTCTACCTGCACGACACGCCGAACCGCTCGCTGTTCTCGGCCTCGACCCGGGCCTTCAGCCACGGCTGCGTGCGCGTGGACGACCCGTTCCGCTTCGCCGACGTGGTGCTGCCGGATTGGAGCGCCGAGCGCCTGAAGAAGCTCATCGGCAAGGGCGAGAGGACGATCCGCCTGCCGCAGAAGCTGCCCGTGCACATCGCCTACTTCACCACCTACGTGGACGACGCGGGCAGCCTGCGCCGGGTCCCCGACATCTACGGCTATGACGCGCCGATGCGGGCCGCCCTCGGCCTGCCCGGCGGGGGCGGCCCGGCCATCGCTAAGCTGGCGAAGGAGCCGGCCCGCAAGGTCGCCGGGGACGCGCCCCGCCGCGCGGCGCACCCCGCCGAGGATGCCGACCGTGCCCCGCCGCGCCGCGTGACCCACGGCCGCGGCCCGGTGCGCACCTATGCCCAGCCGGACATGGACGCGTTCGACACGCCCCGCGCTGCCCGGGGCGGCGGGCGGCCGGATTACGGCGAGCCCGGCCTGTGGACCCCGGCGCCCGCGCCGGTCTCCCGCTCGTACTGGTAGCACCGGGGGCGCCATCCACACGCGATCCCGCCGGGGCGTGCGGGGACGCACGGGCGGGCACGATTTCGCCATGGTCCAGGCTTAGCCGTTCGCGCAGGGATGGCCGCGCGGCGGGTCCGGCGGCCTACGGCCGGCGGACGGAGACGGCGCAGCCACGGGACTATTCGCCGAGGGCGAATCCGGGAGGGCCGAGCCGTGCCGACCAGTCGCGTGTCCCCCTGGAACCTCCGCCGATGGCTGGTGGCTGCCACGGGCGTCGCCGCAGCGGTCCTCGGGGGCACGGTGGAGACTGAGAACGCGGTCGCCAACGGCGACACGCGCACCCTCACGATCTACCACACGCACACCCAGGAAAGCGCCACCATCACCTTCAAGCGTGACGGGCACTACGACCGGGCGGCCCTGGACCAGCTGAACTGGCTGCTCCGCGATTGGCGGATCAACGAGCCGATCAAGATGGACCCCCGCCTGTTCGACACGGTGTGGGAGGCCTACCGGCAGGTCGGCTCGTCCCAGCCGATCAACATCGTCTCGGCCTACCGCTCGCCCGGCACCAACGCGATGCTGCGGCGGCGCTCGAAGATGGTCGCCGAATACAGCCAGCATATGCTCGGCAAGGCGATGGACTTCTACCTGCCCGACGTGCCGATCGACCGGATCCGTGAGGTGGGCTTCATCATGTCCCGGGGTGGCGTCGGCTGGTACCCGCGGGCCAACACCCCCTTCATCCATATGGATGTCGGCTCCGTGCGCTCCTGGCCGCGGATGACCCACGACCAGCTCGCCCGCATCTTCCCCGATGGGAAGACGGTCCATCTGCCGGCCGACGGGCATCCCATGGCCCGGTATGAGGAGGCGAAGGCCGAGATCCTGTCCCGCGGCGGCACCGTGGCCGGAATCACCACCCAACTCGCGAGCGGGGAGGACGAGGATGGCCCGAGCCTGATGGGCTTCCTCGCCGGCCTGTTCGGCGGCTCCCGGCCGGAGCCCGCCCCCGCGCCCGCCCCCGCCATGGCAGGGCGGAAGGGGAGGCCGGCGCCGGTCGTCGCCGTCGCCAGCGCCGATGCCGAGGACACGTCCGGCGCGAAGGCGGTTCTCGCCTATGCGGCGCCGGTCGCTGCGCCGCCCGCCGACGCCCGCGCCATGCTCACCGCGGAGCCGGCCGCGCCGATGGCCGTCGCCGAGGGCGGTCTGCCCTCCGTGGTCGCGCCCCTGCCGCCCCGCCGGCCCTCGGAATCCGCCATCGTCGCCGCGGCGGCGATCGCCATGCCGTTGCCGCCGCCCCGGCCCGTGCTACTCGCCGCCCTCGACGGCGGGATGGCGCACCTCGCCGCCCCGGCTCCCGCTCCGGCTCCGATCCTGATGCCGGCGTCCGGGGCGCCTGCGCCGCGCGCCACCCTCGTCGGGCCGAATGCGGATTCGAAGGCGCAGCTCCGCGCCCTGTTCGAAGCGGTGGCGATCGGGTCCGGCACGGGGCGCAACGTGCCGGTGCACATGGCGACCGCGCGGACGATGCCCGGCGCGCCGGCCGGTGCCGTCTCGGCGACCCCCGGTGCCGTCACGACCCGTTTCGCCCGGGACGTCCCCGACGATGCGCGCCTCGGCGCACGGTTCACCGGCCCGGCCGCCGTGCGTCTGCGCCAGGGGCAGTGAGGACGGCCGGCGCGGCCGACCCTAGTCGTCCTCGCCCTCGACCGGACGGTAGAAGCGGATCATCCGGCCGTCCGGGTACTCGACGGTCCGCCGCCGCACCACGAGGTAGCCTGACCCCACCGCCGTGCTGAGCCGATCCAGACGCTCGTCCTCGTAGGACGGCGGGAAGCCGGCTTGGCTGTAGATCGGGTAGCCGTAGCGCCGCATCGGCGGACGAGCCGGCCCCATCACCGCGACCCGCGGTGCCCGCTCCGGCACCGCCGCGACCTGCGGTGGACGCGCCCGGTGGACGACGCGGATCCGGTTCTTCCGGGAGGCCGACCGGAGCGGAACCGCGCGCGCGGGGCGCACGGCGCGTGCCTCCTCCCGCGGAGGCCTCGAGACGGCGGCCGGCGTCGCGGGTGCGGCCGGCGCGGGCGCGGCCGTCGCATCCGGCTGCCGGGCGGGCGGGTCGGTCCACGTGGTGCCGGGGGCCGCGAAGGCCGGGGCGACGAAGCCGGTGCAGACGACGAAGGCGATGAGGCTGCTGCGCACGCCGTTCGGCATGGGGCCCTCCCGAATAGGTGCCACCGCGACTGCGGTGCAACATTGCCAAGATCTATACAGCAACGCCACGATTCGAGATATGGCGACATGCAATGCGCTGCATCGTTCTATGTCTGAAAACCGTAGCGATCCCTCAGATGAGTTAATTGCAAAGCTTCAAGATTGCTGAGTGGTTTCGATGCATTATATGCCGCAGGTGGGATGGGGCGGTTTTGGTGCGCCGCAACACCATTCGACGGAACCGCGACCCACGCACGCGGTTTGCTGGCCGATGCCATCAGATCGTTCCCCCAGCGTGGGCCCCCTCCGGGTCAGCGTCGACCTCAACCTCTGCCAAGCCTACGCGCAGTGCTGCTACGCCGCGCCGCGGTATTTCCGCATCGACGGGCACGAAGCCCTGTTCTACGACCCCGCGCCCGCGGCCAGCGACAGGATCGAGATCGAGCGCGCGCGCTTGGCCTGCCCGGTCCAGGCGATCCGCGTCCAGGAGCCCGAAGCCTAGGATGGGCGCTGCCCCCACACCGGAACGCATCGTCGTCGTCGGGGCCGGCCTCGCCGGCCTCAGGGGGGCCGAGGCGATCCGCGCCGCCGGCTTCCGCGGCGCGTTGACGATCGTCGGCGCCGAGCCTCACCGGCCCTACGACCGGCCGCCCCTGTCGAAGCATGTCCTGACGGGGCAGATCCCGGCGGAGGCGAGCCAGCTTCCGTCCCGCCTCGGCCGGGACGTGACGTGGCGGCTGGGCGTCGATGTCCGCCGCCTCGACCGGGAGGGCCGCCAGCTGCACCTCTCCGACGGGGGAAGCCTGCCCTACGACAGGCTGCTCATCGCCACCGGCACCCGGGCGCGGCCCTGGATCCATGCGGACGAGGCGGCGCTCCGCAACGTCTTCACCATCCGCACCCGCGAGGATGCCGCCGGCCTCCGGGCGGCCCTGGTGGCGAAGCCGAAGCGCGTCCTCGTCATCGGGGCGGGCTTCATCGGCTGCGAGGTCGCCGCCGTGTGCCGGGAGCTCGACCTGCCGGTCAGCCTCATCGATCCGAGCCCGTCGCCCCTGGCGCGGGTGCTCGGCCACACCGTCGGCGCGTATATCGGCGAGATCCACCGCGGCCGGGGCGTCGCCATGCGGTTCGGCAGCGAGGTCGCCCACCTCGAAGGGGCGAACGATCGGGTGACCGGGGCACGCCTGAAGGACGGTGAGGTGCTGGAGGCCGAAGTGGTGGTGATCGCCCTCGGCGCCGTGCGCAACACCGAGTGGCTCGACGGGTCGGGCCTCTCGGCCGATGGCGGCGGCGTGGATTGCGATGCGCGCGGCTTCGTCCTCGACGAGGGCCTGAGGCCGGATCCCTCCATCGCCGCGGCGGGCGACGTGGCGCGCTTCCCCCACCCCCTCTACGGCGGGCGGCGGGTGGCGCTGGAGCATTGGGGGCACGCCGTCGCGCAGGCGGACCATGCCGGCCGCCTCCTCGCGGGCGCCGATACGCCCGCGGCCTATGCGGCGCTGCCGAACTTCTGGTCGGTGCAGGGGGACATGGTGGTCAAGTCCGTGGGGCTCACGGATGGCGCCGACGCTGTCGCCATCGTGCAGGGCGACCCGGCCCAGCGCCGCTTCATCGCGGTCTACGGGCGGGCCGGGCGCTGCGTCGCCGCCCTCGCCGTGGACAGCGCCCGCTGGCTACCGGCCTATGCCGAGTCGGTCGCGAGCGCCGCGCCCTTTCCCCCGGCCGGGGCCGCCACCGACCGACCGCTGCGCGAGATCGAGATCCGCGAACCGGGCTTCGCCTGATCGACCGGCAAGGGAGCCGCACCGCCATGGCCGACGACACCCTCCTCAAACAGGTCAAGGATTTCGCCAACCGGGCGAATCCCTACCCGGTCTACGCCCGCCTGCGGCAGAACCCCGTCTCCCTCCAGGACGACGGCACGCCGGAGGGAACCTGGGTGGCCGCGAGCCACGGGGCCATCGCGAGCCTCCTCGGCGACCCGCGGGTGAGTTCGGAGACCCTGCCGCCGGCCGACCGGCCGAGGACCGGCAACCCGATCAAGGACTACCTGATCAAGCCGATCAAGGACCGGATCACCGACCACCACCGGCCCTTCATCTTCCGCGATCCGCCGGACCACGACGCCCTCCGTGCGGCGGTGATGCACCAGTTCACCCGCGAGCGCGTGCAGGGCATGCGGGCCCGTTCGGACAAGCTGGTGGCCGAACTGCTCGACGCGAAGCGCGATGCCCACCGGTTCGACGCCGTCGATGACCTCGCCTACCCCCTGCCGGTGACGGTGATCTGCGAGCTGTTCGGCGTGCCGCGCGAGGACGAGCCGCGGTTCCACGACTGGGCGACGCAGCTCGCCACCGCCCTCGAACCCGACAGCCTCAGCAACGACGAGACCCGCGCCGAGAACAGCCGGACCTTCGACGCCATCGCCGACTACATGGCCGACCTGATCAAGGACAAGCGCCGCCATCCGAAGGACGACATGCTGTCCGGGCTGGCGAACGAGACGACGCCGGGCGGGGTGAAGGTGGGCGATTACGACCTGATCGCCACGTCGGTGCTGATGCTGGTCGCCGGGCACGAGACCACGGTGAACCTCATCACCAACGGGCTCCTGACCCTGCTGCGCCACCCGGACGAACTCGCCAAGCTGAAGGCCGACCCGGCCCGGGCGCCGCGGGTGATCGAGGAGCTGTTGCGTTACGAGCCGCCGGTCCAGTTCCGCACGCGCACGACGCTGAGCCCGATCGACATCGCGGGCGTCACCATTCCCGAGGGGGCGGACCTGCTGCTGCTGCTGGCCGCGGGCAACCGCGACGCCACGGTCTTCCCCGAGCCCGACCGGTTCGATCCGGATCGCACCGGCACCCGCCATCTCGGCTTCGGCGGCTCCCTGCATTATTGCGTCGGCGCGCCGCTCGCCCGGTTCGAGGCGGAGGCGGCGCTCACCGCCCTGGCCCTCCGCCTGAAGGCCCCCAGGCTGGTCGAGGACCCGCCGCCCTACCGGCCGGGTGCGGCGCTGCGCGGACCGCAGCACCTCCACGTGGCCATCGAGGGCATGGAGTAGGGGGCCAAGGCCCCGGTCAGCCCTCCCGCCGGCCGAAGACCGAGTGGAGCAGGCCCTGCTGGGCCGCCACCGGGCTCGCCACCGGGCGCGGCGTCGGCCGGTCCTCTGTGATCAGGCCGTCGAGGTGCAGGATCCGGGAATGAAGGCGCCGGGTGCGCAGGATCAGCTGCTGCAGCCGCATCGGCAGGAGGATGAACGCCTCGGCCTTGGGCGGCTCGGTGGCGCCGAGCTTGACCCGGTGCTTCTCCTCCGTGGCCTGGGCGGGCGTCATCTCCCCCTCGGCCACGGCCCGCTGCACCAGCAGCCAGGAGGCGATCTGCATCAGCAGCGTCGTCAGCCGCATGCTCTCGGCGGCGTAGCTCAGGGTCGCGTCCCGGGAGACGAGGCGCGATTCATCCCGGCCGTCGCCGTCGAGGTAGCCCGCCGTCTCTTCCACGAGGGCCATCCCGTCGCGGAACAGGGCCTTGAACGCGTCCGAGTGAACGTAGCTGGCGCCGAATTCCACCCACTCCCGGTTGTCCCGAAATGTGACGTCGTAGCCGTTCATCCTGCCTCCTGTGCCGCGAAGCGGCGCCGCCCTGTCCCTGGCCGGGTCAATGCCGGCGGATCTCACGGTGGCGGGGCAATCCTAGCGCCTTACGTGCGGCGATGCGAAGTTGACCTTCGGTTAACCTTAAACCGACAGCCTCGCCGCCCACCGCGTCTTGCGGCAAATGTGACCGATCCTGCCGCCGGGCGGCGGCGCCGCGCCGCCGCATCCTGTGGATCGCCGCTGCGGAACGGGCGGACGGCGCCGAAGGGATTCGACTGTGGCGCCCGGGCCGCAGCGCGGGGAAGGCGTCGCCTCAGGTGCGCCGCCGCACGGCGGCGCCACATTCCGGCCCCTTCGATAGGGAGTGTTAAACGCCGACACGACACCGTGCGGACCACGACTTCCCCGGCCGCCCGGGCCACACGACTTCCGGACCAGAGCCAGCGACCCATGCGCAGACAGGCACCCACCCGGTACCCCACCCCCCGCCTCACGGCCCTGCTCGGCCTCGCCCTGAGCACCGCTGCGGCCGGCGCCGCCCTGGCCGCCCCGGCCCGTGATCAGGCCGGCTACGCCCAGGCCGAATGGGCGCAGGACTACGCGGCCCCGGCCGCGATGCAGGTCCAGCGCGAGACGGTGCCGATCCTCTCGCCCCAGACCGTCACGTCCACCGAGCAGATGGCCGAGAAGTACCGCGAGATCGTGTCCCGCGGCGGCTGGCGTCAGGTCAGCGGGGCCGAGCGCCTGCGCATCGGCTCCAAGGGCCCGGCCGTGGCGGCCGTCCGCCAGCGCCTGATCGTCACCGGCGACCTCGACCCGGCCGCCGCCAACACCGGCGTGTACGATTCCTACGTCGCAGCGGGCGTGAAGCGCTTCCAGGCCCGGCACGGCCTGAGCCAGACCGGCTCGATGAGCGCCGCCACCGAGCAGGCCATGAACGTGCCCGCCGAGATCCGCCTGCGCCAGCTCGAGACCAACGTGCTGCGCCTGCGCTCCTACTCGGGCGAACTCGGCCGCCGTTTCGTCATCACCAACATCCCGGCGGCGCTGGTGGAGACGGTCGAGGACGGCCGCATCGTGACCCTGCACGCCGCGGGCGTCGGCAAGATCGACCGGCAGTCGCCGATCATGAACACCAAGGCGACGCAGATCAATTTCAACCCGACCTGGACGGTCCCGGCTTCCATCGTGAAGAAGGACCTGATCCCGAAGATGCAGAAGGATCCGAACTACCTCACGGACAACCGGATCCGCATCCTGTCCAACGGCCAGGAAGTCTCGCCGAAGGCGGTGAACTGGAACTCGGACGAGGGCACCCGCTACACCTACCGGCAGGATTCGGGCGCCGACTTCAACTCGATGGGCATCGTCCGCATCAACATCCCGAACCCCTACGGCGTGTTCATGCACGACACGAACACCAAGGGCGTGTTCGGCGACGACTTCCGCTTCATCTCCTCGGGCTGCGTCCGCGTGCAGAACGTGCGCGAGTACATCACGTGGCTGCTCAAGGACACGCCCGGCTGGGGCCGCGAGCAGGTCGAGCAGGCCATCGAGAGCGGCAAGCGCGTCGATGCCACCCTCTCGCAGCCGGTGCCGGTGTACTGGACCTACATCACCGCCTGGGCGACCCCGGACGGCGTGGTCCAGTTCCGCGACGACATCTACAAGCGTGACGGTGTGAACGTCCCCTCGACCATCACCGCCCCGACGCCGGTGGCGAGCGCCGAGTCGACTATGCCGCAGAGCTTCGAGCCGGGCGACGAAGACAACAACTGATCGGCTCTTCAGGCGGTCGCCGCGTTTTTCATCGAACAGCGATCGTCAGTCTCGACAGACTCTCCTCCCCACAAGGGGGAGGAAAACCGCATCGAGGACAGTGGAACGGGATTCCACGTTTCATCGACAGCTTTCGCGGCCAGGGCCCGCGTTCCCCCCGGAACGCGGGCCCTTTCCATGTCGCGGGCCTGTCATGCACCGGTCGCCGAAATCTGATCGTTCGGCCCGGCAACCTTGGAGCCGCCGATGCCGCCACTGACCCGCCGCGAGACCCTTGCGGGCGCCGCCGCCATGACGCTCCTGGCGGGGGGCTCCGCCACCGCGGCGGCGGGCGAGGCCACGGGCACCGTCTACGGACTGGACGGCGCGACGCGCGCGCCGCTGCCGAACGTGCTGGTGTCGAACGGGCGCGAGGTGGTCCGCACCGACGGCCAGGGCCGCTACCGGTTGCCGATGCCGGGCGACGGCGCCGTGTTCGTCGTCAAGCCGGCGGGCTACGCCCTGCCCCTCGACGCGAACAACGTGCCCTGGCACAGCTACATCCACCAGCCGGAGGGCACGCCGAAAGAGCTCGGCTTGCGCTACCGCGGGGTGGAGCCGACCGGGCCGCTGCCCGCCTCCATCGACTTCACCCTGACCCGGGCGGACGAGCCCGAGGATTTCGACGTCCTGCTGTTCACCGATCCGCAGCCGGAGAGCCGGCGCGAATTGGACCATGTCCGCGACACCGCCGTCGCGAGGGCGATGACGATCCCGGCGGCCTTCGGAATCACCACCGGCGACGTGCTGTTCGACGACCTGTCGCTCTACGCGCGCTCGAACGCCATCGTCGGGCGGATCGGGCTGCCCTGGTACAGCCTGCCGGGCAACCATGACCTGAACATGCAGGCACCGGACGCCCGCTACAGCCGGGAGACGTGGAAGCGCATCTTCGGGGCGCCGTCCTTCGCCTTCCAGCACGGCAAGGCCCTGTTCGTGATGCTCGACAACGTGGTCTGGCTCGGTCCGCCGGTCCCGGTCGGCGCCAACACCTACGAGGGGCGGATCGGCGAGCAGAACCTCGCCTTCCTGCGCAACCTCCTGGCGGAGGTGCCCGCCGACACCCTGATCGTGCTGGCGACCCACATCCCGCTGCACACCGACGCGACGCCGAGCGGCCCACAGAACAACACCGCCGACCTGCCGCAAGTTCTCGACATCCTGCGCGGGCGGAAGGTGCTGGCGATCTGCGGGCACACCCACACCACCGAGCACCATTACCTGGCCGAGGGCCTGCACCACCACGTGATGACCGCCGTCTCGGGCTCGTGGTGGAGCGGGCCGGACACCCGCACCGGCATCCCCTCGGCGGACAGCCGCGATGGCACACCCAACGGCTTCCACGTCCTCTCGGTCCGCGGCACCCATTACGAGACCCGGTTCGTCCCCGCCCAGGGCGAGCCGGACGGGGCCATGCGGATCGCCTTCGAGAGCCAGATCCGCAGCGGCGCCCCCGAGGTGGTGCGGGCGCTCCGCCCGATGGAGGCCCTGCGTCCGCCGATCCCGCAGGATGCCCTCGGCGACAGCACCCTGGTGGTGAACGTCTTCGACGGCGGCCCCAAGACGCGCCTGTCCTACCGCATTGGCGCGGGGGAGCCGCGACCGATGGTGCGCACCCGCCGGCCGGACCCCTTCGTGACGGAACTCTACGCCCGGTATCCCGACACGAAGAAGAGCTGGGTCCAGGCCATCGCCTCGTCCCACATCTGGGCGGCGCAGCTCCCGGCGGACCTGCCGCCGGGGGCGTACCGGGTCAGCGTGGAAGGGAGCGACGAGTACGGTCGCCCCCTCCGCTCCGCCGCGGTCCTCGAAGTGACCCGCGGCGTCTGACCGGCCCCGATCAGGCGGCGAGCTGGCGCGCGCCGTGGCTGCCTTCGCCGATCTCCTCGATGATCTTCTTGCAGAAGGCGTCGAGGTCGTCGGGCTTGCGGCTGGTGACGATGCCCTGATCGGTGACGACCTCCTGGTCGTGCCACTTGCCGCCCGCGTTGATCACGTCGGTCTTGATCGAGGGGAACGAGGTCATGTCGCGGCCCCGGGCCGCGCCGGCCTCGATCAGCAGCCACGGGCCGTGGCAGATCGCGGCGACGACCTTGCCCGACGTGAGGAAGCCCTTGATGATCTCGATCGCCTTGGGCTCCAGGCGCAGCTTGTCGGGGTTGATCTGGCCGCCCGGCAGGACGAGGGCGTCGAAGCCGGAGGCGTCGAGGGTCTCAAGGTCGGCATCGACCTTCACGTCCTTGCCCCAGTCGGTCTTGTCCCAGCTGCGGATGGTGCCCTCGCTCTTGCGGGACTTCGGCGCGGCGATGGTCACGGTGGCGCCGGCCTCGGTGAGCTTGGCCTGGGGCACGGTGAGCTCGGTCTCCTCGAAGCCATCCGTGGCGATGATGAGGATCTTGGCCTGCTTGATGTCGGTCATGGCGGGGGCTCCCGTTCGTGGAATTGCCCGGCAAACCGAGAAGGAGGCCCGCTGTTCCACGCCGGGACGGGGGGCGCTTCGCCTCACCGTCCGCGCCGCGGCCGCACCCGGAACAAGCGCCACCCCCGGCCCGTTGGACGACGCCCGGACACAGGCAGGAGTGATGCGATGGCCAATCCCGGAATTCCCGAACCGACCCCCGGCGACCTTCCGCCCCAGCCGCCGACCCCTGACGTGGAGCCCGATATCGGGCCGACCGGTCCGCGCACGCCCTATCCCGTCAACGATCCCGGCATCGGGGAGCCCGGCGGCCCCGGCTCGGAGCCGGACGTCTTCCCCGGCTCGCCGACCGATCCCGGCACGCGGATGTGACGGACCGTCAGTGACCGCCGTGTGAGGCGCGGATGTCCCGTGGCGCGTTCAGAATCTCGGAGAGGCTCGTCGCGACGTGGCGGGCCTCTTCGTCCGTCAGGCGCAGCTGGAAGGGCGGAAGCGCCCCGGCCTGGAACGCGACGACCGCCTGGCCGTCCTCGTCGGTGCCGACCTCGATGGCCGCCGACGTCACGTCGAGCATCGCCATATCCTCGCCCAGGGCATCGGCGCCGTCCGGTTCATCGCCCTCGTCGGTTTCGTCGATGGCCGTGAGCAGCTGCCCGACGGCGCGCATGAGCGCCCGGGCGGCCCGGGCGTCCATCACCACCGCCGTCGCCTGATCGTCCTTTTGGAAGGAGAGCTGGATGTTCGCGCCATCCAGCGAGACCGAGATGCCTGCCATATACCGCCCGGAAGCCGATGATTCCGCCCGCCCCGGCCAAAACCGTCGGTGCGGCGGACGATCCTTGGGCCAGCCGTAAGAGGCTGTCCCTCCTGTTCTATATGCACCGGTGGCCGCGGGAATCCCAGGGGCGCGACAGCCGCGGACGAGGTCGGGCCCGGTTGCGACCGAGTGGACGCCTTGTTGCCGCCGCAGGCTCGGACTATCTAGGAGTGTGGGGGGCACACCTGTCGAGACCGACGCTCACGCGAAAGGTTCTGTGTCTCGCGCCCCGCCGCTCTGGCCCACCAGAAATACTTTCGTGCGAATCGCGGCCTCGTTGCTGCGCGCATGATCTATGGACGAACGAGGTACACTACGTGAATACCGGCACTGTAAAGTGGTTTAACGAGACCAAGGGCTACGGTTTCATCCAGCCCGACGACGGCGGCAAGGACATCTTCGTCCACATCTCCGCCGTCGAGCGCGCCGGAATGCGCAATCTGGTCGAAGGTCAGCGGATCACTTACGAGGTTCTGCAGGACAAGCGCAGCGGCAAGGACGCCGCCGCCAATCTCCAGGCCGCCTGAGCTTAGGCGAGACTGACGGGGCCACCCCTCTCGGGCCCCATCGACAGCCGCCCCGGACGCGAATGCCGTCCGGGGCAGCGCATTCGACCCATAATGAGAAACGACGCCGAGCACGCGGGACGTGCCGGTCCAGACAAGAAAAGTAGATTATTCAATGCAGTTCGAGTTCACGCGGCGCCGCTCTGTCCGCTCCCCCGTCACCGATGCGCCCACCTTCCGGGTCGGCCGCCTCGCCGCCGCCGGTCACACCGACCGCTCCGGCCGGGATCTGAGCCATCTGATCGACCGCTCCTACAACTACCATTCCTCGCGCGAGCTTCACTGGCATCTGGCCGACCGTCTCGGTCTGGCCCCGGGTGCCGTCACGCTCCGGGAGACCATGGCCGCCTGAGGTTCAGGCGCCCCAGGCTGCGATCACCGGATCGCGCAGGGCCCGGGGGAGGGCGACCAGTTCACCGTGGACCGGGTCCGGCCGGTTGTAGACCGTCGCCTCGCCCGTCAAGGTGCAGACGGCGCCACCGGCCTCCCGCAACACCAGATCGGCCGCCGCGAGATCCCAGTCGCGGGCGTCCGACGAGATCATCCCCACATCGACCGAGCCATCGGCCACCCGCACGAGGCGCAGCGCCAACGACGGGATCCGGTCGATCCTCACGAAATCCGGGTTCGGACCCGCGCCCCGGGTCAGCCGGTCGAGCATCGGCTTCGGGCCGGTGATGCGCGACGCCTGCAGGCTGTCCCGCCCGGCGACCACGATCTTCGTCTCATCCTTGAACGCACCCTGCCCGCGCACCGCCTCGTAGGCCACGTCGAGGGCGGGGGCGTGGACGAAGCCGATCACCGGCTCGCCGGCCTGGAGCAGGGCGACGGCGATCGACCAGTCGGGATGCCCGGACAGGAACGCCCGGGTGCCGTCGATCGGATCGACGATCCACACGAGGTCACGGCCGAGCCGGGCCGGGTCGTCCGCCGTCTCTTCCGAGAGCCAGGCCGCCTGCGGGACGAGTTCGCTGAGGCGGATCTTCAGGAAGGTATCGACCGCGACGTCGGCCTCCGTGACCGGTGACCCGCCCGCCTTCGACCACACCCGGGCCGTCGTCTGCTTCCCCTGCCGGAAATACGGGCGCGCGATGGACGCGGCCTCGCGCATCACCGTGCGCAGTTCGGGCATCAGCTCCGCCACGCTCGCGTCGGTGAGGGATTGGGGCATCGTGCTCCTGCGGCGGGCTCGTCGGGCAGCAGCGCGGAGCCTGTCGCATGGGAAGCGACCGGCGCCGAATTCTGCAATCTGGGGAAGACCGGGGTGCGATCCTTGTTCCTGTTCTAGGGCCGTTCCCGACCGAGTTGCAACACGGGCGCCTCCCTCCCACGGCCTCGGCGTGGACGTGCGCCCGGCGAGGCCGGGATGCGAGGGGGCTCCCCATCGGTGCCCCATCCCGTCGTGGCGGGTCGGTGGTTCGCCGCGCCCGCGAAGACGGGCGTGGGGCACGACCGCGGGCCGCGTGCACGCCTCAGTAAGATGAATCGATATTGAAGCGTGATTGCAAGAAACCATTGAGCATTCAAGGAAGCATTGAGCATTCCACCAGTGAAGCCCCCGTCCAGAATCGCTTAAGGACAGCTCTTAAGGCGTAACGAGGGAGGTCGATGCGATTTTGCTGCGCATAACGGAAGGCCCCCGAGGGGTCGCCACTTGCGGGAATCGCCTGAGGGCGGTGAGGTTCGAACGATGGATACGCGCACCGACAGCCACGCACCGGTCCTGGCGATGCCCGCCTTCGCGGCGTCCCGCCTGCCGGTGATCGGCCGCCTCGCCGCAGCCCGCCCGGCCGTGGGCGTGGCGCTCTCCTATGCCGAGGACGAGGCGGACCTCTGCGACGAGGACCGCTTCCACCTGCTCCTGGTCGATGCCGAGGGGCAGACGCTCCAGCAGCTCGGCCCCTTCCTGGAAGAGGATGTCGTGGCGACCTGGCGCGACCTCGCCAACCGGGCCGGTCTGGTGCGGATGATCGTCCGGGAGGACGGTGTGCTGGTCCCGGTGTCGCAGCAGGTCGGCCGGCTGATGCTCGGCAAGATCCGCATCCGCCGCCGGCATGCCGGCCTCGGCGCCCGCCGTCCGCGCTTCCTGGCCCGGCGCAAGACCGGCCGCCTTCCCGCCCGGCCGCAGATCTTCCGCGGCGAGGCCGAGATCATCGCCCGGTCGTGAACCCTCGTCCCACGAACCCCTAGGACAGGCCCCGGATCACGGCATCGGCCGTGAGACCCGCGAACAGGATCAGACCCGCATCGCGGTTCGACCGGAACAGCCGCAGGGCGCCGGCCCCGTCCCGCTCCTGAAGCCGCAGGACCTGCCACCCGAGGTGCCCGGCGAAGGCGGCGACGCCGAGGAAGCCCACCGGACCCGCCCCCGCCCGCCACGCGGCGAGGCCCACGAACCCGGCCGCCAGCCCGTAGCACAGCCCCACCGCACCCTTCAGCCGCCGGCCGAACAGCCGGGCCGAGGAGCGGATGCCGGCGATCTCATCGTCCTCGATATCCTGCACGGCGTAGATCGTGTCGTAGCCGACGATCCAGGCCACCGCCCCGGCGTAGAGCAGCAGGGGGGCCGCATCGAGCTGCGCGAACACGGCGGCCCAGCCCATCAGCGCCCCCCAGGCGAAGGCCAGCCCGAGCACGAGCTGCGGCAGCGACATCACCCGCTTCATGAACGGGTAGATCGCCACCGGCACGAGGGAGAACAAGCCGACGAGGATCGCCGTCCCGTTGAACTGGAGCAGCACCGCCAGCCCCACGAGGGCCTGGGCGAGGAGGAACAACGCCGCGTGCCGCACCCGGAGCTGGCCCGAGGGAAGGGGGCGCAGGCGCGTGCGCTCCACCTTCGCGTCGAGGTCGCGGTCGGCGATGTCGTTGTAGGTCGAGCCCGCCCCGCGCATGGCGACGGCGCCCACCAGGAACAGCAGGCAATCCACCGGGTCGGGGAAGGTCCTGTCGGCGGCGATGGCCGCGAGCGCCGCGGACCACCAGCACGGCAGGAGCAGGAGCCACCAGCCGATGGGCCGGTCGATCCGCGCGAGGCGCAGATAGGGACGCCATGCCGCCGGAGCATGGCGATCGACCCAGTGCCCGGCGACCGCGTCCGCGGGACGCCCGTCCCGGAAGGCGGCGCCGTCAGCGGGTGGCAGGGTGCTCAGAGCGCACCCTGCGGCAGCTTGAACGAGCCGCTCAGGCCCGGGCCGCCGAGGAGGCCGCCGCCCCCGCCGTTCTGCGCCTGGGCGCGGGCCTGCGATTCCATCTTCGCGGCCTGGGCGGCGACGCCGCAGATCTGCGTGCGGATGCCCGTGACCTTGGCGTTGTCGGCCTTGAAGCCCTCCGCGAACGAATCGGGGATCGAGCACCATTCCCTGTTGGCGGCGATCCACTTCATGCCCTCGCCGCCGTTCGACACGAGCCGGTTGAAGAGGGAGCAGGCCTCGGCCGGCGTCATCTTTTTCTTCGAGGTCGAGGCCGCGTTGGCCTTCGCCACGAGCGCCTTGCGCTCGGCCAGCGTCTTCTGGATGCCGTTGCAATCGTTGGCCGCCTTCGGGGCGGGCGCCACCGGCGTCGCCATCGGCGCTGTCGACATGGGTGCCGCCGTCATCGGCTGGGTCATCGACTGCGCGTTCACCTGGCCGGACACCAGGAGGCCGGCCGCCAGCGACGCCGCTCCCAGCACGAAGCTCCTGTAGGTCATTCCGAGATTCCCCTCGCCTCACCGCCTCGATCCGCAGGAGCGTTTCGAGATCGTTACCACGGGCTTCGCCATAGGAATGTGGCGTCAATCGAGCATGGACGTGCAACTCCTGTGAGGCGGGGGGGAGGAGTGCGATATTCGCCCCCTGTCACCGGGGCGCCACACCGGGCGCGGCGGGGTGCGTTGACTCCCGTCCGTGCCCGCGCGACGACCCGCCGATGCCGGCCTACGACTTCAAAGCGCCCCGCCTGTACGTGGAGAGTGCCCTCGCGGCCGGGGGGGTGCTCCCCCTCGAGCGGGCGCAGGCGAACTATCTGCTGAACGTCCTGCGCCGGGGCGAGGACGACCCTGTCCTCGTCTTCAACGGGCGGGACGGCGAATGGCATGCGAAGCTGGTCGCCACCGGCCGGAAGGACGGGGCGCTCCACCTCGTGGCGCAGGTCCGGCCGCAGCACCCGGCCGCCGACCTTCATTACCTGTTCGCGCCGATCAAGAGCGCGCGGCTCGACTACCTCGCCCAGAAAGCGGTGGAGATGGGGGCGGGGGTGATTCGCCCGGTCCTGACGCGGTTCACCCAGGGCGACCGGGTCAACATGGAGCGGCTGCGGGCCAACGCGATCGAGGCAGCCGAGCAGTGCGGGATCCTGGCCATCCCCGACCTCGCCCCGCCGCTGCGGCTCGGGGAGGCCCTGGCGGGGCTGGAGGCGGAACGGCTTCTGGTGTTCTGCGACGAGGATGCCCCCATCGCCGACCCCGTCCGGGCCCTGGCGGGCGCGGCCGATCCATCGACCCCCACGCCGCTCGCCGTGCTGGTCGGGCCGGAGGGCGGGTTCTCGGAGGACGAGCGGGCGGCGATCCGGGCCCGGCCGAACACGCTCGCCCTGTCCCTCGGGCCGCGCATCCTCCGGGCGGACACCGCGGCGGTGGCCGTCCTGGCCCTCGTCCAGGCCGTCCTGGGGGATTGCCGGTGACCCTTCGATGCGGGTGTGCCCGCGCACATCCCTCGCCGTGGGCGGGGCCGCGATGCCGCCAAGCTCCACAGTGAGGGTTGGCGCGCCGGTTTCGCCGCGTTGTCCGGCAGGGCGCTCTCAACTATGTGCGTGGTCGGACGCCGTTTGCGCCGCAGGATCCCTGTGGCAGGACGGCAGCCCGTCCGAAGTCCCGTTCGAGGGACGGGGTCTCACCGGGCGGGACGACCGGGCGACCGGCGCGCCGCCATCCGAACGAATCACGATTCCTGGGTAGGCAGCGCATGGCGCGCGACTCCGACGACACCACGCCGCTGACGACGCGCGCCGAACTGATCGAGTGGTTCGCCGCCGGCGAGAAACCGCGCGACCGGTTCGCCATCGGCACCGAGCACGAGAAGGTCCCCTTCTACAAGGCGGACCACCGGCCGGTGCCCTATGCCGGCGAGGCCGGGATCGGCGCGCTCCTCGAAGGGCTCGGCCGCGAGACGGGTTGGGAGCCCATCACCGACCGCGGCGCCGTCATCGGTCTGGCCGCGAGCGAGGGCGGGGCCATCTCCATCGAGCCCGGCGGGCAATTCGAGCTGTCCGGCGCGGCGCTGCCCGACGTCCATGCCACCATGGCCGAGCTCACGGCGCATCTGGACGCCGTGAAGCGGGTGGCCGATCCCCTCGGCATCGGCTTCCTCACCCTCGGCATGAGTCCGAAATGGCGGCGCGAAGAGACGCCCGTCATGCCCAAGAGCCGCTACCGCATCATGGCGGGCTACATGCCGAAGGTCGGCAGCCTCGGCCTCGACATGATGCTGCGCACCGCGACGGTGCAGGTGAACCTCGATTTCCGCTCGGAGGACGACATGGCGCGCAAGATGCGCGCCTCCCTCGCCCTCCAGCCCGTGGCGACCGCCCTGTTCGCCAACTCCCCCTTCACCGATGGGCGGCCGAACGGCTTCCTCTCCCGCCGGTCGGAGATCTGGCGCGACACCGATGGCCACCGCACCGGCATGCTGCCCTTCGCCTTCGAGGCGGGGTTCGGCTACGAGGCCTATGCCGACTGGCTGCTCGACATGCCGATGTATTTCGTCAAGCGCGGCGATATCTACCACGACGTCTCGGGTGCCTCGTTCCGCGACCTGATGGAGGGCCGCCTGCCGCAGATGCCCGGCGAGCGCGCCACCGTCGCCGACTGGGCCAACCACGCCTCCACCGCCTTCCCCGAGGTGCGCCTGAAGCGCTTCCTCGAGATGCGCGGCGCCGATGTCGGCGATGCCGGCATGATCGCGGCCCAGGCCGCCTTCTGGACCGGGCTCCTCTACGACGAGGGCGCCCTCGATGCGGCCCTGGACCTCGTGAAGAGCTGGACCGCCTCGCAGCGGGAGGCCGCCCGGGCCACGGCACCGCGGCTCGGCCTCGCCACTCCCGTGGGCAAGCAGACGCTGGGCGAGGTCGCCGCCGAGGCCCTCGCCATCGCCCGCTCCGGCCTCAAGGCCCGCGCCCGGCGGGACGCGGCCGGGCACGACGAGACGGGCTTCCTCCAGCCCCTCGAGATGATCGTCGCGGCCGGGCGCACCAAGGCCCAGGACCTCTTGGACGCTTATGAGTCCCGGTGGGACATGTCAGTCGATCCCTCGTTCGAGGAATGCGTTTTCTAGGTTTCAGGAGCGCGTGCGCCGCGGGGCGCCCGGTTTCAGGTGGAACGTCTTCCCGGCCGAAGCTGTTTTGGCTGCAGAGACCGTTCAACTGAAGGCAATCGGCATGTCCCGCATCGCTTCCTTCGCCGTCGGCATCGTCACCTCGCTGGCGCTGGTCGCCGGCACCCTCACCGGGGCCGAAGCGGCGCCCCTGCCGGCGCAGACCGGCGCCAAGGTCGCCGGTGAGAACACCGTCATCGATCACGTTCGCTACCGTGGCTATGGCTACGGGTATGGCCGTGGCTACCGCCGCGGCTACGGCGGCCGGGCGGCCGGTGCCCTCGCGGCCGGTGCCGCCCTGGGTCTGATCGGCGGTGCGATCGCCGCGAGCGCCGCCCCGCGCTACGGCTATGGCTACGATTACGGCTACGCCCCGTCCTACGGCTACGGCTACGCCCCCGTCGCGACCTACGGCTACCCGGCCTATGGCTACGGTGGCTATGGCGCCTACGGCGGCGGTTACGAGGGCTACGGCTGGTAAGCAGCCCTGGTCCTTCAAGGCCCTCGACCTTAAGACGCTCCCCGTTCCCGGCCGATCCCGGGGGCGGGGAGTTCTGCATTGAACGGGACCGATCACACCGTCCTCGACCTCGCCGGGCTGAAATGCCCGCTGCCCGCCCTGCGCACGCGCAAGGCCCTGCGCGGGCTTCCCCCCGGCGCGACCCTCGTGGTCCTGTGCACCGATCCGATGGCGGCCATCGACATCCCGAACCTCGTCCGGGAGGAGGGCGCCCGGCTCGAGGCCGTCGAGCGGAACGGCGGCGATCTGCGCTTTACGATCACCGCCTTCGCGATGCCGCCGCATTCTTGAACGATCCGCAATGCAACGAATGCTGCGGGACGGTCAGCCAGAATGCCAGCACAGATCGGTGGAGTGCGTGTCGTTCATGACGGGTGGGCACGGTTCCTCGTCGCCGAGGTGATCCAGCCCGACGGGACGCGGATCAGCCGGGAGGTGGAGGACCATGGCAGGGCTGTCGCCGTCCTGCCCTACGACCCCGAACGGCGGGTGGCGACGCTCGTCTCGCAACTGAGGGCGCCGCTCCTCTATGCCGGCGGACCCGACAGCATCATCGAGATACCCGCGGGCCTTCTGGAGGACGAGGCGCCCGAGGAGGGTGCCCGGCGCGAGGTGACCGAGGAGACCGGGCTGCGGCTCGGCCCCCTCGACCTCGTCGCCAGCGCGTGGTCGATGCCGGGCCTGTCGACCGAGCGGATGGACCTGTTCCTCGCGACCTATGCGGCGGCCGACCGGCTCGGGGCCGGCGGCGGCCTCGCCAACGAGGGCGAGGCGGTGACGGTCCACGAGATCCCGCTGGCGGAGCTGGCGGCGATGGTCACCCGCGGCGCCCTGGCCGACATGAAGACGCTGGTGCTGCTCTTCGCCCTGCAGATCCGGCGGCCGGACCTGTTCGCTGCCTGAGACGGCGCGGGCGTCCCACCGGAACGTCGTTTTCCGTGTGGGGGACCCGGCCATCAGAGGCGCGGGGGCTCCGTTTCCCGCAGGGCGGGGACGGGGGGCGAGCCCCTGTCCCCGTATGTCCTGAGGACCCCGCCTCCGGGGGAGGCCTTCAGGCGTCCGCGGCCCGGAAGCTGCGGGGGGCCGACTGGCTCGCCTGCTGGCGCAGGGAGCGGCGGCGGTCCGCGTCGGCCCCGAGCAGCAGGGCCACGCCGGCGCCCAGGCCGAGGCCGAGCAGCAGGGCCACCGGCAGCACCACCTTCGGCGAGGGCGGGAAGGTCCGCTGGAGGGCGGGCGTCGCCACCGAGATGATCCGCACGTTGGTGCTGTTCAGGCGCTCCTGCTCGCTCGCCTCACGGGCGCGGCGGAGATAGGCCTCGTAGACGCCCTTGCGGGCCTCCAGGGTCCGCTCCAATTCGCGCAGGCCGACATAGGCGCGGTCGCTGGCGGTGGTCTCGGTCTTCACCCGGTCGAGGTTGGAGCGGATGGCGGCCTCGCTGGCGGCGGCGCGGTCGTAATCCTTTTGGAGCGTGTCGATGATGCGCTCCTTCTCCCGCTGGATCAGCCGCTGCAGGTCGCGCTGCTGGGCGTATTGCTCCGCCATGGCCGGGTGGCGCTCGCCGAGGCGGGTGGCCAGCTCGGCGGTGTTGCGCGAGAGGGTGGCGTATTGCTGCCGCAGGGCCTGCATTTCCAGGGATTGCAGCATCTCCGGGAGGGCGGTGCTCGGATCGGACGTGCGCATCTTCCGGGCCTGATCCAGGCGCGACTTCGACTCGGCCGTCTTGATCGAGGAGCCGACGACCTGCTGGTTCAGGTCACCGAGCTGCTGGTCCGTGAGGAGCCGGCCGCTGGAGGCGACGAGACGGTGCTCCTCGCGGTAGCGCACCACCTGCTGCTCGGCGTCCTCGACGTCGCGCTTCAGGTTGGCGAGGCGGCCCGCCAGGGCATCGGAGGCGCGCTTGGCGGATTCCATGCGGGCGAAGGATTCCTCGGCGAAGTAGGCGTCGCCGATGGCGTTGGCGATCAGCGCGGCCTTGGCCGGATCGCGGGACTGGACCGCCACGTCGATCACGAAGGTCCGCTCGGGACGCCGGACGATCATGTTCCGCTGCAGCGTGTCGAGGGCGATGTTGACCCGGTCCCGGCTGACGGCGGGCGGCAGCGTGCCCATGACGCTGCGCAGCCAGTACATGACCGGGTTGGTGGCCTCGGGCCGGACGAACTCGTCGTCCTGGTCGAGGTGCAGCTTCTCCACGACGCGGCGCAGGACGTTGTCCGACTGGATCACGCGCACCTGGCTCTCGGCCATGGAGACGCCGCTATCCGCCTGGGGAGCGCGGGCGTTCACGTCGTTCTCCACGACGCGGAGGTCGGTCGGATCGACGAGCACCTGGATGTTCGACGTGTAGCTCGGCGGAAGCAGGCCGAGCACCACCACCGCCAGGGCGACCATCAGCAGGCCGCCGAGCACAATGAAGGCCGAGCCGCGCCATAGTCGCCGGGCGATGGCCCGCGCATCCGTGCGCGGCCCCATCTCCGGCAACACCATACGCACCGGCTCGCCACTGATGCGTGTCGAGAAGTCGAACATACGCCTCGCTCCTGGACTCTCGTTTCGCCGCTCGCTTGTCTTGATCAGGAACAGTTCGTTTCGTTCCTGGACAGTTGAACCGGTTTGACGACTAACTCAAGATCGATGTCGCAATCGGCATACCTGCCTTAGACGGCATCGAACAATATCACCTTCTGCGCACGCGCCCGGCAAAGCGGTGTTTCGCCGCCGGAAGCGTGCCGCGGAAAACGGTCGAACGGGGGCCGTCGGCAGACGGATGGAAGGATCGTCCGCCGGGGCGCATCATCGGATCACGGCCTTCCCGGGATCATCGCGTCGGCGCCCGCATAGGCCAGCGGGTCGCCGTCGAGGAGGGCGAGGAGGCGGCCGGCGTCGGTGGCGGCGAGGCCGTTCCACCGGCCGACATTGTCCCGGGCCGCGTGCAGCGCGGCGCCGAACTCCTCGGACGCGACCCACGCCCCGATCCTGCGGGCGCTGGCGTCGGTGGCGTCCGGGTGGATCAGGAGGCCCGACCGGCCGAGCACTTCGCGGAAGACCGGCGCGTCGGGCGCGATGACCGGCAGGCCCCCGTGCTGCACTTCGAGGAGGGGCAGGCCGAGCCCCTCCGCCTTCGAGGTTGAGAGCAAGGCATGGCAGGTCTCGGCCAGGGCCTGCAGCTGCGAATCGGCGAGATAGCCGTGCATGTGCAGGTAGGGCGGCGGGGAATCGAGGAAGGCGTGCCGCCCCCAGCCGGACCGGCCGACGAGGTGCAGCTCGGCGGGGATGCCGATGCTGTTCAGCGCCTCGACGATAGCGAGGGAGGCCGGGTAGTTCTTGCGCGGCTCGACGGTGCCGATCGCCAGGAGCTTCAGGGGGCCGCCGGGCTTCCAGATGCCCGGCCCCACCCGCCGGGACAGGGTGAACACGTCGCGCACAGGGGGGCGCAGGAGGAACACCCCCGCCTCCGGGGCGCAGTACCGCCGGAGGTCCTCGCCCGTCGTGCGGCTGTTCACGAACAGGTTGCGGCCCCAGCGCATGGCGAGGGCGAAGGCGGGGCTGAGATAGACCCGGCTGCGCAGGCTCAGATCCTCCGGGCGGCTCAGGAGGAACGTGTCGTGGATGTAGAGCAGGCAGCGGGCGGCGGCCGGCGCGCAGAGGGGACCCGGCGGAAAGCCCGGGAACACGAACAGGGCCTGTGGATCGCGCCACGTCTTGAGCGGGATGCCGACCTGCTGGCGGGCGATCATCCCCGGCAGCGACCGGCTGACGACCGGGCGGACATCGTGCGGCGCGAGGCTTTCGGCGGAGAACAGGTCGAGGGTGACGCGCTCGATTCCCGTGACGCGGCCGCGGAGATGCGTCCCATCGACGTAGATCGTCTGCCTGCGCGTGGCGGAACCGTGCATCACTGGGCCCTCCGGCGGAGGGCGCTGGCGAGGTAGAGGCAGCGGCGGACGAGGAGCGGCATCCGCCGGCCGAGCACGGCTTGTTTCGTCCGGCGCAGGCGGCGGACGAGGGGGGAGGACGGCGCCTGCACCGTCCCGTCAGCGCCGCGCACGCGCTGCGCGGCGAAGGGGAAGTGGCCGAGCAGCGCGGCGGCGAAACTCGTCCGCCCCGCCTCGTCCGCGATCAGGCCGCGTTCCCGCAGCACCGCATCGAGGGAGAGGGCCGAGGCGGCGGGGCTGAAGCGGCTTTCGAGGGCGATGCGGGCGAAGGCACCCAGGGCGGCGCGGGCGGCGGGATCGCCCACGAGGGCGGCCAGCGCCTCCGCCAGGGCGCCCGGCCGCATCGCGACGAGGCGGCCGGAGACGCCGTCGATCACCGCGGAGGTCAATCCCGAGGTCCGGTAGGCGAGGGTGGGCACGCCGCACAGGCCCGCCTCGATGGGGGTCTGGCCGAGGGTCTCGTGGCGGCTGGCGGTGACGTGGAGGTCGCAGGCGCCGTACCACGCGGCGAGGTCTTCCTCGCTGCCGATCAGGCCCGGCGCGAACAGGTTGTCGATCCCAAGTTTGCCCGGATCGTCCAGCCTGCCGATGGCGACCACGCCGATTCCGGGCCCCGCCACCGTCTGCAGGGCATCCCGGAGGTCGGCGAAGCCCTTGTCCGGCCCGTCCACGATCACCGAGGAGATCAGGATGAGGACGTCGCCTGCCGGCAGGCCGAGGCGGCGGCGCAGGGTGGCCCGGTCGCCGGGCCGGAAGATCCCGGTGGGGAAGGCGAGGCTCACGGGCCGCGTGACGGCGCCGGCCGGGGCGAGGGCTTCGGCGCGCCGCCGCGTCCAGTCGGAATTCGCCAAAAGGAGCGGGCCCGATCCGCCGGCCAGGACGGCGCGCTTGCGCCGGTGCATCCCCGCGATGCGCCGGGGGGCGAGCTGCGGGTACTCGTCCGGGGTGGGGCAGGCCGCATCGCACCCGGTCTCGGCACGGGTGCAGTCGCGCGGGTGGGCGCAGCGGCCGGTGAGGGCGAAGAGATCGTGCAGGACCAGGGCCGCCGGATGCGCGGCGGCGAGCCGCCCGACCACGTCGAGGCTCCGGGTGGCGCCGTGGACGTTGCCGACCAGCACGAAATCCGGCGCCAGGGACGCGATGCGGGCCTCCGCCGCCGGGAACGTGTCGGTCCACTCGGCCCCGGCCGGCCGGTCGCTCAGCACGGCTTCGGCCACCGTGTGGTGCGCGAGCGCCAGGGCCTCGGACAGGCGCCGGTGGGCGACCCCCGCACCGCCGACGGTCCCCGTCCCGGTCACGGAGACGATCGACAGGCCCTGGCCGCAAAGGGGGGCGTCCCCGCGCCGGAGCAGGACCGGCCGGCCGATCCTGCGGCGCGCGCTCTGCGGCAACCCGGCCCAGACGGCGGAGAGATTGGGACGGTCCCCCTCGCACCGGAGGGCGGCGAGGGCGCGCGGCGAGAACAGCACCTCTCCGCCGATCCCCTCCGCCGCCCCCGCCAGGGACGGGACGTCGAGGCCGAGCACCCGGTCGGCATAGAGCACCCGCAGGCCCGCCACCGCGTCGGCGCCCGTGAGGGCCGCCTCCAGGGCGAGGGACGCCAGGGCGCCGGGGGCGAGCATGTCGCCGCCGTCGAGGAGGAGGAACGCGTCCGCCCCGGCCGCCGCGATCAGGCCCGGCAGGGTCGCGGCGGTGTAGGGCTCGTGGTCCCGTTCGGGATAATCCTGGTGGGCGAGGGAGGCCGCGGCCTCCGGCGTCACGGTGCCGGCCGGCGTGAGCACGCGGATGCGCGGCCAGGGCCGCCCGTCCGGCAGGCGCGCCGGCCGGACGGGTGCCACCGGGCCGGCGCCGGAGGGCCAGCCCGCGACGCCACATGCCGGGTGCGGAGGGGTGATGGGTCCCGACAAGTCGGTGTGCCGCTCGCTTGCGCCGTCGTTACCCTCGCGTGAGCCAGTGCAACGACGATGCCGATCCTCGCCGTGCCCGATCGTAGCGGCCATAGCCCCGAACGATCATAGTAAAGCACGGATTTCGAGATCTATATAAACGCCACTCGTGAAGATATTCTGTGCGAGGTGGTGCCGAGGCCGGACGTGCCGCCGCGAGGCACGCTCATCCCTCGACCCGGACCCGCGGGGCTCCCGCCTCCATCCGGCCGATGATGGCGGCCATGGGATGGCCGGCGGCCTGGATGCGGGCCAGGATGGCATCGGCCCGGTCCGCGGCGCAGGAGACGAGCAGGCCCCCCGAGGTCTGCGGATCGGTGAGGAGGTGCCTGCGCCAATCGGGCAGGTCGTCGGGGAGATCGACGCTGCCGCCGAAGGCGCCCCAGTTCCGGTGCGAGGCGCCGGTCACGCAGCCCTCCTGCGCCAGCCGCTCCGCCAGGGGCAGCAGGGGCAGGGCGTTCGCATCGAGGACGAGGGTGAGACCCGCGCCGCGGGCGAGTTCGAGCCCGTGGCCGAGGATGCCGAACCCGGTCACATCGGTCATGGCGTGGACGGCCGGATCGGCCGCCAGTTCGGTGCCCACCCGGTTCAGCAGCGTCGTCGTCGCGACGAAATCGCGATAGCCGGCCGCGTCCAGCACCTCGCGCTTGATGGCGGCCGAGTAGACGCCGACGCCCACGGGCTTCGTGAGGATCAGGACGTCGCCGGCCTTCGCGTCGGCGTTGCGCCGCACCGCCTCGCGCCGGCAGGTGCCGATCACGGCGAGGCCGTAGATCGGCTCGGGCGTGTCGATGGAATGGCCGCCGGCCACGGGGATGCCGGCCTCGCCGCAGGTCTCGGCCCCGCCGCGCAGGATCTTGGCCACCACCTCCGGGGCGATCTTGCCCACGGGCATGCCGAGGATGGCGAGGGCCAGCAGCGGGCGTCCGCCCATGGCGTAGACGTCCGAGATGGCGTTCGTGGCGGCGATCCGCCCGAAATCGGCGGGGTCGTCCACCATGGGCGTGAAGAAGTCCGTGGTGGCGATGATGCAGGTGCCGTCCTCCTGCTCCCAGACGGCGGCGTCGTCGGCGGTCTCGTTGCCCACGAGCAGGCGCTCGAACCGCGCCCCCACCGGCTGGTCGGCCAGGAGCGTGCGCAGGACCTCCGGATCGAGCTTGCAGCCGCAGCCGCCCCCATGGGCGAGGCTGGTGAGGCGCGGAGTGTCGGTCATCGGAGGTCTTTCGTGACGGTGTGAGGCGCGGCGGTGCGTGTGAGCCGAAGGTAGTGCATCCGCGTTGGGGGGAATACCGTCCCGGCGTGGTTCCGCCGCGGATCGTCCCCGGAGGCAGGATTGACGGTCTTCTTCACCGCCGACACCCATTTCGGCGATCCCCGCGCCCTGCGGTTCGACCACCGGCCCTTTCCGGA
Organism: Methylobacterium sp. J-076; assembly: GCF_022829405.1. GTDB lineage: Bacteria > Pseudomonadota > Alphaproteobacteria > Rhizobiales > Beijerinckiaceae > Methylobacterium. The sequence continues at coordinate 14,846 of NZ_JAKSXW010000115.1, read as the reverse complement.
TCTCGACGCGCACGACGAGGGGCTGATCGCCGCCTGGAACGCGGCGGTCGGGCCGGGGGACACGGTCTGGCATCTCGGCGACTTCGCCCTCGGGCCTCCGCCGGAGCGGATCGCCGCGATCCTGGCGCGGCTCGCGGGGGTCAAGCACCTCATCGTCGGCAACAACGACGGCCCCGCGACCCTCGCCGTCCCGGGCTGGGCCTCGGTGGCGGCCTACGCGGAGATCGTGGTCGAGGAGCGGCCCCTGGTGCTCTGCCACTACGCGTTCAGGACGTGGAACGGCATCGGGCGCGGCGCCCTGAACCTGCACGGCCACTCCCATGGCAAGCTCGGGCCGATGCCGAAGCAGTACGATGTCGGCGTCGATCCGATGGGATTCGCGCCGGTCGATCTGCCGACGATCCTCGCCTCACGCCGCCGCAGGGCGCCGCGCGGATGAGCGGATGGGCGAGGAACCGTTCCGGCAGCTTCGCAGTTGAAGCGGGCAGATGACGAATGCGGCGTAGATCTCCCTAAGCATTCGAACTCATGACTCTTCGTTTACAAACAGCAACAGTCGATACCATGCGAAACCTCAGAGTCGGTCTTGCCTCCTGCGTGTTTGGCGTCATCGCCGGTTCGGTCGCCACCACGTCGGCTCTGGCGGTCCCCGCCTGCATCGAGGCACGCAAGAAGGTCGATGAAGCTGCCGCCCTCCGTTTCCAGGTCCGGCAGGACATGCGCCTCGGCGACCGTGGCCGGGTCTGCGACACCCTCGACGAGATAGGCGACCGCTACAACGACGCCCGGGATGCGTTCGAGGATTGCGGGGAAGGCGTCGTCGCCATCGACCTCCGCAGCGAGCTGAGGCAGCTGCGCATCGCAAAGAAGATTAACCGCTGCGATTGAAGATGGGCCGCAGCGGCCGAGGCCGTGTGCCTGCGCACGGCGAACCGTCACCTTTTCGCACATTCAGACGTCACACGCGGCCCAGAACCGCCGGGGAGCCTGTTTTACCATGTCCGATGCCTCGATCCGTGCCGACGCCGCCACCGCCACCGGCCCGTCCTTCGTGGCCGCCCTCTGCGGCTTCGTGAGCTCGATGGTCGCCGCCTCGGCCCTCGTGCTGCTCCTCGCCGCGCTCTGAGCGCGGCCGCCGCGGCGACGCCTTCCGCGGCATGTCAGGGGGCGACGGACCAGAACCGTTGCCGGTTGAACAGGATCTCCTGCACCTTCCCCACCGCCGGCCGCGCCGGCCCGTCCTGGCGGCATTGCGGCTCGACCGGTCGGGCCGCCGCCGGGGTCATCGGCAGCGGCACGGTGATCAGGCCGAGCTTCGTCTGCAGCTCCGGCTGGCGGGCCGCCGCGATGGTCAACGTTCCGGCGATCAGCGCGCCGGCCACGGCCCCGAGGGTGAAGTTCAACATACGCGCCACGACCCGCTGGGTCTCGTTCTGCGACCTGCCTGCCTTCTCACCCGATATGTCGGCTGCAAGATGGCAGGCGGGGATCAAGCCGCCGATTCAGACCGTCGGCAGATTGGAGCGTGAAACTTGCCACTCCGTGAAGTCATCCGGCCGCATGGCAGGTAAGTCACGCCGAATAAGCGCGCAAATTCAACGCTCTGGCGAGTGCGCGGCGAGATGTGCGACTTGCAATGACAGACGGCGCCGCGGCCAATCCTCCCGCGCCGATAGGGCCGCGCTTTTGAGAACCCGCCGACGGTCTGCTAACCCTTCTCAGTCATCGTGTGTCAAACTCACGCAGTCTTAACTGATCTGCGGCGAGAAAGCGGTCTGTCCGCTCGAATGACCTGTGACGGAAGCCGGGGACCGCGATGAGCTACGCCGCCAATGCCTACGCCAAGACCTCTCGGAGCGTCCTGACGCCCAGAGAGGCGGAGTCGGCGGTGCTGGCCAAGGCGGCCCAGCGGCTCCAGATGGTCCGGGACAATTGGGGGAGCCAGTCGGGAGAGCTCGTCGCCGCGCTCAACTTCAACCAGAAGGTCTGGACGATCCTGGTGACGGCTGCGACCGAGCCGGACAACCCGCTCCCGGCCGAGGTCAAGCAGGGCGTCATGAACCTCGCGACCTTCGTGTTCCGCCGGATGATCGAGACCATCGCCGAGCCGGCGCCGGAGAAGCTGACCGCGATCATCACGATCAACCTGAACCTCGCCGCCGGCCTCTCCGGACGCTGAGGCGAAGGCGGGCCGGTTCGGCGGCGCGCGACGGGTGGTCCCGTCCGCGCCGCGGGATGTCACGGCGTCGCCGCCGGCTCCGGGGCTTTGTCGAGTAGGCTGCGCAGCTGCCCCTCGTAGGCGAGCAGCTCCTTGCCGCGCTTGAGCGCCCGGTAGAGGTCGCCGCCCTGCACCTGCTCGTAGATCGCGGCGATGTAGGGCCGCGTGCTCGGGGCGGCTTCCATCAGCGCGTTGGATTGCTCCACGAAGCTGTTTTCCGCGAGCGTCGGGTCGTCGGCGAGATACATCAGCGTCAGCGCGAAATAGAGCCGCTTGCACGGCGTGTCGGCCTCCGACTCCGTGATGATGTCGCTCTCGCGCAGGAACTTCGTGTTGGTCTCGATCACGAAGCTCGCGCGCCGCGAGCCGTTGCGGATCGCGGCGTTGCCGATGATCAGCCGCTCGTCCGGCTTCAGCTCGATTTTCAGCGGCATGGTGCAATCTCCCCCGCAGGCGTCCCTTGGTAGGCCCGGCGACGTTAACGATGCGCTAACCCTACGGGCGCCTGCGCCCCCGCAATCGCCGGAGAGCGGCCCCCATCATAGCCTGAATGTTCGCTCCGCGCGCAATGGTTGCTGTTTTCGATTGATTAACTGCGTTCTACGCGACACCTGATCGGCGACAAACCCGCGTTTTATTTTAAGACCATTGAAAGTCGCGGCGACGGAATGTCCGCTCGTCTCCAAAACGGAGGCGCACCGACCAGAATGGATCCACCGTCATGTCTTCCGGCGTCACCCTCACCTCCGCGACCCGCCAGAACCTGCTCTCCCTGCAGGACACCGCGTCGCTGACCGCCACCACCCAGAACCGGCTCGCCACCGGCAAGAAGGTGTCCTCGGCCCTAGACAACCCGGTCACCTTCTTCACCTCGAAGTCCCTGGACCAGCGTTCGGGCGACCTGTCCAACCTGCTCGACGGCATCTCCAACGGCGTGCAGGCCATCCAGGCAGCCAACCAGGGCATCACCTCCATCCAGAAGCTGGTGGATCAGGCCAAGTCGGTCGCCAACCAGGCACTCTCGACGCAGATCACCACCACGGGCACCGCCGGCACCGCCTACGCCACCCCGAACACCAGCGCCGCCACGACCATCAGCTTGTTCGTGAACGGTTCCTCCACGTCGGCGTCCATCCCGGCCAACGCCACGATCGACCAGGCCATCTCGGCCCTCAACACGGCGGTCGGCGCGGGCAGCTTCTCGAAGGACACGACCGGCACCAAGCTCGTCGTGAACGCCAGCTCCGACGTCGAGTTCGCCACCAGCGGTGACCAGACCAAGCTCGGCTTCACCGCCGGCTCGGGCAACACCACCACCTACGGCTCGACCACGGCGGCGGCGCAGAGCGCCGACCTCACGGTCTCCGGCGTCTCGGCCCGTGCCACCCTGGCGACCCAGTACAACAGCCTGCTGACGCAGATCGACCAGCTCGCCGGTGACTCGAGCTACAACGGCACCAACCTCATCGCCGGCAAGGGCACCAACAACAACCTGACGATCAACTTCAACGCCAAGGGCAACTCGAACCTCACGGTCACGGCGACCGACGAGACCTCGAACGGCCTCGGCCTGAAGGCGATCACCGGCACCTCCGCCGGCACGGGCGGCCTCGCCGGGCAGGGCAACTTCCTCCTGAACAACGACATCAACTCCACGATGAACAACCTGACGGCAGCGTCGAACCAGCTTCGCTCCGACTCGTCGACCTTCGGCTCGGCCCTCTCGGTCGTGCAGAACCGTCAGGACTTCACCAAGAACCTGATCAACGTCCTCGACACGGGTTCCGCGAACCTGACGAACGCCGACCTCAACGAAGAGGCGGCCAACTCCCAGGCCCTCTCGACCCGCCAGTCGCTCGGCATCTCGGCCCTGTCCCTCGCCAACACGGCGCAGCAGGGCATCCTCCAGCTCCTGCGTTGATCCCGACGCCTGAGGGCTGAGACGACACCACGACGGCAGGCGCCTCGCGCCGGCCGTTTTTTCATGGCGTGCGGGCGCCGGCCCGGAGCCCGGGGGGAAGGAAAGGAACGGTTAGGATTGATCTGTGTTCGTCGACCTTAACGTTCTCGAAAGCATGACCATGATTTGATCTGGATAACGAGTGGATCGTTTGCGCTTCCACTGACCAGGATCACATCCATGTCGTCCGACATCACCCTGACCGCAGCGACCCGTCAGAACCTGCTGTCCCTCCAAGACACCGCCGCCCTGCAGGCGACCACCCAGAACAGGCTGTCGACCGGCAAGAAGGTCTCCTCGGCCCTCGACAACCCGGTGACGTACTTCACCTCGAAGTCCCTCGACCAGCGCTCGGGCGACCTGTCGAGCCTCCTCGACGGCATCTCCAACGGCATCCAGACGATCCAGGCGGCCAACCAGGGCATCACCTCGATCCAGAAGCTGGTGGACCAGGCCAAGTCGGTCGCCAACCAGGCGCTCTCGACGCAGATCACCACCACGGGCACGGCCGGCACCGCCTACGCCACCCCGAACACGTCCGCGACCACGACGATCAACCTGTTCATCAACGGGGCGTCCACCGCGGCCACGCTGCCGAGCAACGCCACGATCGACCAGACGATCACGGCGCTGAACAGCGTCGTCGGCGCGGGCAGCTTCTCGAAGGACACGACCGGCACCAAGCTCGTCTTGAACGCCAGCTCGGATGTCGAATTCGCCACCACGGGCGACCAGACCAAGCTCGGTTTCTCCACGGGGACCGGCACGGCGTCCACCTACGGCACGACGACCGCGGCCTCTCAGAGTTCCGACCTCGTGGTGAACGGCGTCAGCGCCCGCGCCACCCTGGCGACCCAGTTCAACAGCCTGCTCACGCAGATCGACCAGCTGGCGGGGGATGCGAGCTACAACGGCGTCAACCTCATCGCCGGCAAGGGCACCAACAACAACCTGACGATCAACTTCAATCCGAAGGGCAATTCGAGCCTGATCGTCCAGTCCATGGACGAGACCTCGAACGGCCTTGGCCTAAAGGCGATCACCGGCACCTCCGCCGGCACCAACGGCCTCTACGGGCAGGGCAACTTCCTGCTCAACAGCGACATCAACGCGACGTTGAACGGCCTGACCGCCGCGTCGAACCAGCTCCGCTCCGACTCCTCGACCTTCGGCTCGAACCTCTCGGTCGTGCAGAACCGTCAGGACTTCACCAAGAACCTGATCAACGTCCTCGATACCGGCTCGTCGAACCTGACCAACGCCGACCTCAACGAGGAGGCGGCGAACTCCCAGGCCCTCTCGACCCGCCAGTCGCTCGGCATCTCGGCCCTGTCCCTCGCCAACACGGCACAGCAGGGCATCCTCCAGCTCCTGCGGTAAGCCAAGAAGCCGGCCGGCCCCCGCCGGGCGGCCTAGAGGGCGACGGTGCGGAAGCCGGCGAAGACGTCCCGCCGGTCGGGGCCGAAGAAGTTCCGGTACATCGCCGTCACCATCCGGCCGCGGGTGGCCCAGGCCCCCCCGCGCAGGACCTTCCGCGTGCCGAAGGACGGCTCGGAATAGTCCCGGTAGGCGTCCGCGGCGAAGCCGGGGAAGGGGAGGAAGGCGCTTTCCGTCCATTCCCAGACGTTGCCCATCATCTGGCGGCAGCCCCAGGGGCTGTCACCCTCGGCATGGGCGCCGACATCGACGCAGCCGAGCCGGCCTCCGTCGAGGTTGGCCAGGATCGGGTCCGGGGCGGCCTCGCCCCAGGGGTAGGTGCGCTTGATGCGGGCGAGGCCGCCATCCGCCCCGCGGCCGGCGACGGCGGCGGCTTCCCATTCCGCCTCGGTGGGCAGGCGGCGCCCCGCCCACCGGCACCAGGCCCGCGCCTCGTGCCAGTTCACGTGGATCACCGGCCGATGCGGCGCCAGAGCCTCGTAGCGGTCGAAGACGCGGATCTCCCAGCCGTCCGCGCCCCGCCGCCAGTAGACCGGATGGGTGGCGCCGCTGGCGGCGAGCCATGCCCGCCCGTCCTCGTCCCAATGCGCGGTGTCGCCGTAGCCGCCCTCGTCCACGAACCGGGCGAACTCGGCATTCGTCACGGGCGCGCGGGCGATGCGGAACGGGGCAATCTCCACCGGATGCGCCCATTTCTCGTTGTCGAACACGAACCGCCGGGCCTCGGGATCCGCGCCGAGCCACAGGGTCCCGCCGCCGACCTCCACATCCCCCGGCCAGGGGCCGGCATCGGCCTCGCCGACGCACGGCGCGGCGAAGGACGGCCGGGGCTGGGCCAGCGTCTGGCGCGTATAGGTGAAGGCCTCCCCGTGCATGTCCTCGTGGAAACCGATCAACCGGTAGAGGTAGGCCTCGTGCGGCGCGGGTTCGCGCCCGTCGAGCCGCGCCGCCAGGGCGGATTGTACCCGGTCCATGTAGGCCAACGTGTCGGGCAGGCCGGGCAAGGGCAGGTCCCAGCGCGTTGCATGGGCGACGGCGGCGGAATCATAGAGGGCGTCCGCCCCTTCCAGCAGGGGAGGGTGCCCGTCCAGGTCGCGCAGGACGAATTGCTCATGGAACCACGCGAGATGCCCGATCTCCCACAGCAACGGGTTCACCATGGACAGGCGCGGGCCCATCAGGGCCTCGCCGTCGAGCCCTTCCACCAGTTCGAGCGTCCGTGCCCTGGCATCCCGGAGAGCCGTCAGAAGCTCTGCGGACGAAGCCTTGTGCGGTGCGGCCGGCGTGACCATTCCTGCTCCCCAGTTCGTGGACGACGTAGTGCGCCCCCCGGCGCGGTACAGGCAAGGCGGGCGGCCTGACATGCGCATCGCGATCACGACACCCACCGCCGCCACCCGGCGCACCGGAAATCGCGCCACCGCCTCCCGGTGGGCCGGTTTCCTCACCGATCTCGGACACGAGGCCGCGATCAATCCGCCGCCGGAGGCCGGGGCGGACGCGATGGTCGCCCTCCACGCATGGCGCAGCGCGCAGGCCGCGGCGGAGTTCCGCGCGGCGCATCCGAGCAAGCCCCTGGTGGTGGTGCTGACCGGCACCGACCTCTATCACTACCTCGCGACTGAGCCGGAGACGACATCGCGCACCCTGGACCTCGCGGATCGCCTCGTCGGCCTGCACGACCGGGTCGCCGACGCCCTGCCGGACCGTTTCCGGCACAAGCTGCGGATCATCCACCAGTCGGCCCGCGGCCGGGCCGCGCGGATCGCCCCCGCCGCCGACGCCTTCGAGGTCCTGGTCGTCGGGCACCTGCGCACCGAGAAGGACCCGTTCCGCACCGCGCTGGCGGCCCGCCGGCTTCCGTCCGATTCGGCGATCCGCGTGCTCCACCTCGGCGCGGCCCACGATCCCGTCTGGGCGGAGGCCGCCCAGGCCGAGATGGCCGGGAATGCCCGCTATCTCTGGCTCGGGGACCTGCCCCCGGCGCGGGTGCGGCGGCTCATGGCCCGGGCGCGGCTGATGGTGCTGTCGTCGCACATGGAGGGCGGCGCGAACGTGATCTCGGAGGCGGTGGTCTCCGGCTTGCCGGTCCTCGCCTCGCGGATCGACGGTTCGGTGGGCCTGCTCGGCCCGGCCTATCCCGGCTATTTCCCGAAGAGCGACACGGCGGCCCTCGCCGGCCTCCTGCACAGGGCCGAGACGGACCCGGACTACCTCCGCGAACTCGACGCGGCCTGTGCGGCGCGCAGGCCGTTCTTCGCGCCGGAGCGGGAGCGGGCCCAGCTCGGGGCCCTGCTGGCGGAGCTGAGATAGGGGCGCGCACCCCGCCTTCCGACCCAGCCGCGGGCGCGCCTAGCCCTTGCTCGCCTCGTAGCGGGCCTTGTTCTCGGCATTCGGCGGGTAGAGGCCCGGCAGGGCGGCGCCGCGGTTGACCTCGTCCATGATCCAGCCCTCGAACCGCTCCTGTTCGGGGGCGAGCTCCAGCACGGTCTCGACCAGGGCGGCCGGGATCAGCACGGCGCCGTCTGCATCCGCCACGACGATGTCGTCGGAGAACACGGCGACCCCGCCGCAGGCGATCGGCTGCTGCCATCCCACGAAGGTCAAGCCGGCCACCGAGGGCGGCGCCGCGGCGCCCTGGCACCAGACCGGCAGCCCCGTGCCGAGCACCCCCGAGAGATCCCGCACCACGCCGTCCGTCACGAGGGCGGCGACGCCCCTCTTCGCCATGCGGGCGCAGAGGATGTCGCCGAAGATCCCGGCATCGGTCACGCCCATCGCGTCGACCACGGCGATGCAGCCCTCCGGCATCGCCTCGATGGCGGCCCGGGTCGAGGTCGGCGACGACCACGATTCCGGCGTGGCGAGATCTTCCCGTGCCGGCACGAAGCGGAGGGTGAAGGCACGCCCCACAAGCCGCGGCTGGTCCGCCCGGAGGGGCCGGGGGCCGCGCATCCACACGTTGCGCAGGCCCTTCTTCAGGAGGATCGTGGTGATGGTGGCGGTGGTGACGCCGGAGAGCGTCTCGATGATCGTCGCGTCGTTCGACATCGGCAGCCCCTTCCTGAAGGACGATGCGTGGGAGATCGGCCCGCCGTCACCCGCCGGTCATCGGCGGGAAGAAGGCGATCTCGCCGGCTCCAGCGATGGGTGTGTCGGCCTTGGCGTGGACCCGGTCGATGGCGGCGCGGACGATCCCCGGATTCTCGAAGGCGTAGGCGTATGCCTCGCCCCGCCCGGCGAGCCAGGCGACGAGGTCGCCGACCGTGGCCACCTCCGGCGGGGGGGTGAGGGTTTCCTCGGCCCGGCCGATCCGTTCGCGGACCCAGGCGAAATAGACGAGCTTCATGCTGAGCCTAGCGCGGGTCGTTGATGACGTGGTGGATGCCGGCCCGCATGTAGTCCCAGCCGGTCCAGATCGTGAGGGCGGCGGCGAGCCAGAGGAGCGCGATGCCGATCGCCTCGGTGCCCGGCAGGACGATCTCGCCCGCCGGCCCGGCGACGAGGAAGCCCAGCGCGATGAGCTGCACCGTGGTCTTCCACTTGGCGATCCGGCTCACCGGCACGCCGACCTTCAGCTCGGCGAGGTATTCCCGCAGGCCGGAGACCAGCACCTCCCGGCAGAGGATGACGATGGCCGCCCAGATCGACGCGCCGGAGATGGTGTGGTCGGCGGCCAGCATCAGCAGGCAGGCGGCCACCAGGAGCTTGTCGGCGATGGGGTCGAGCATCCGCCCGAGGGCCGAGCTCTGCTGGTAGGTCCGCGCCACGTAGCCGTCGAGGTAGTCGGTCACGGCGGCGATCACGAAGACCACGAAGGCCACGGACCGCGCGGTCGTCGAATCGGGCCAGAACAGCAGTGCGACCATCACCGGCACCGCGACGAGCCGCCCATAGGTCAGGCAGTTCGCCAACGTCCAGGCCGGTGAACGTCGGCGGGGGAGGACGGCGTTCATCGGGGGCGTGAAATCAGAGCGTGGCAATCCCGTCAACGGTTCGGCTCCGCTCTCGCGCCCGGGCTCAGGCGCCGGCATGGAAGAAATCATAGACGGCGCGTGCCGTCGCTGCGTTGACGCCCGGTGTCCGGGCCAGATCCTCGTAGGCCGCGCGTTCGATCGCCTTCACCGTCCCGAAATGGTGGAGCAACGCCCGCTTTCGAGAGGGGCCGACGCCGGCGATCTCGTCAAGCGGGTTCTTCGTGAACTCGCGCTTCCGTTTGGCCCGGTGCGTGCCGATGGCGAAGCGGTGCGCCTCGTCGCGCAGGCGCTGCACGAAGTACAGGGTCGGGTCCCGGGGCGGCAGCTTGAACGGCGGCTTGCCCGGCACGAAGAAGGTCTCCCGCCCCGCATCCCGGTCCCGCCCCTTGGCGATGCCGATCAGCGGCACGTCCTCCACGCCGATGGCGGCGATGGCGGTGCGGGCCGCCTCGAGCTGGCCCTTGCCGCCGTCGATCAGCACGAGGTCGGGCCAGGCGGGGAAGGATTCGGCCTCCGGGTCCTGCTCCGGCACCGGCTCGGGCGCGCCCCCCTCGGCCGCGGCGGCGGCCGCCTCGGGGGCATTGCGGGGGGCTTCCTTGACCAGACGCTTGAAGCGGCGCTGGAGCACCTCGCGCATCATCCCGAAATCGTCGCCGGGGGTCAGCTCCTCCGACTTGATGTTGAAGGTGCGGTAGTACTGCTTCATGAACCCCGTCGGCCCGGCGACGATCATCCCGCCGACCGCGTTCGTGCCCATGATGTGCGAGTTGTCGTAGACCTCGATCCGCCGGGGCGTCTTCTCCAGGCCCAGCGCCTGCGCCAGGGCCGCGAGGAGCTTGCCCTGGGAGGCCGTGTCGGCGAGGCGGCGGGCTAGCGCCTCCTTGGCGTTGCGCTGCGCATAGTCCACGAGGTTCTTGCGCTCGCCGCGCAGGGGCCGGTGGAGCTCGACGCGATACTCGACCCGGCTCGACAGGGCGGCGCCGACCAGCTCCCCATCCTCGATCGTATGGCTCGTCAGCACGACCCGGGGGGCGGGCTTGTCGTCGTAGAACTGGCTGATGAAGGACCCCAGCACCTCGTCCGCGGTCATCGAGCGGTCGGCCTTCGGGAAGTAGGCGCGGTTGCCCCAGTTCTGGAAGTTGCGGAAGAAGAACACCTCGATGCAGAACTGGCCGGCCTGCTCGTCCAGGGCGAAGACGTCGGCTTCCTCCACGCCTTGCGTGTTGACGCCCTGCACGCCCTGGATCGCCGAGAGGGCGGCGATGCGGTCGCGGAACCGGGCTGCCCGCTCGAACTCCATCGCCTCGGAGGCGAGCTGCATCTCCGACCGCATCCGGTCCTTCACGGCGTTCGACTTGCCCGCCAGGAAGGCCCGGGCGGAATCGGCCATGGTGGCGTAATCCTCCTGGGCGATCTCGCCGGTGCAGGGGCCGGAACAGCGCTTGATCTGGAAGAGCAGGCAGGGCCGGCTGCGGTTCTCGTAATAGCTGTCGGTGCAGGTGCGCAGCAGGAATGCCCGCTGCAGGGCGTTCACCGTGCGGTTGACCGCCCAGACGCTGGCGAAGGGGCCGTAATAATTGCCCTTCCGCCGCCGCGCCCCGCGGTGCTTCACGATCTGCGGCGCCGGGCCGTCGTCGGTGACGAGGATGTAGGGGAAGGACTTGTCGTCCCGCATCAGCACGTTGAAGCGGGGCTTCAGCTGCTTGATCAGGTTGGCTTCGAGGAGCAGCGCCTCGGTCTCGGTGGCGGTGGTGACGAACTCCATCGCCGCCGTCTGGGAGATCATCCGCGCGATGCGGTTCGAGTGGGCCTGCCCCCGGGCGTAGGAGGCCACGCGGGCCTTCAGGTTCTTGGCCTTGCCGACGTAGAGGACGTCGCCGCGGGCATCGAACATGCGGTACACGCCCGGCGAGAGCGGCAGCGTCGACCAGAAGCGGCGGATGACCTCGGTGCCCGCCTCCACCGCCCCCGGCTCGAAATCGAAGTCGATCTCGGCGGAGGGCTCGGCGGTGAGCGAGACGTCCGCCTCCTCGGCATCCTCGACCTCGGCCGCGCGGCCGTCGTCGAAGGTATCGGGGGGCAGGTCGTTCAGGGCTCTGCGGCTCATGCTGCAGATGTAGGCGCTTTCGCGCCGGGGCGCACCGCGGACGATCGCCTCAATCGAACAGGGCGTCGATATCCGATTGATCGACGTGGCCCGGATCGTCGGGGAGCTTCGGCCCGTTGAGCAGCGCGCCTTCGTCGTCGGCATCGGGCTGAGGCCCCGCCGCCACGAGGTCGCGGAAGCTGTCGAGGGCGGACCAGGCGGTGATCACCCGGTCGAGGTGCTCCTCGATGAACTTCATCACCTGGACGATCTTGCTGATCCGCTGGCCGGTCAGGTCCTGGAAGTTGCAGGCCTCGTAGGCCCGGATCACCTGATCGAGGATGGCGTCCACATGGGGCCGGGCGTCGGGCGTGAGGTGCATGGAGCGCAGCATGGAGGCGCGGCTCTCCACGTCCTCGACGACGCTGAGCAGGGTCGTGGTGGCGCGCTCGGTGGATTCCACCACCGCGTCGAGCTCGTCCGCGGCGCGGCGCATGCCCTTGCCGGTCACGTCCGACCGGTGGAGCGCGGCCAGGTCGGCCTTGGTGCGGACGATGGCGTCCTTCATCATATCGAGCTCACCGCGCATGGCGAGGGCGTCGTTCAACTCCTTGCGGCAGGCCTCCACCGTCTCGCTGGCGCTGGATTGCATGATCCTGCGCAGGTCGCCGATGGCGGACAGGATCTCGTCGTCGCGGCCGGCCGGCCGAAGCTCGATCGGGGCGGGAGTCTCTAGGCCGAGGCTCTGCTCGATACGGTAGCGTTTGGTCTTCATCGTTCGGCTGACGGCCTGCGCTTGCTCGATCCCGTGAGTTTTGACCCAAAACCATTAGCGGAGTGTCACCGGGCGCCGTTTAACCGCTTGGGCCGTCAACGAAGATTGATCAGTTCCCCTCATCGCCGGCGGCCATCTTGAAGGACGGCGATGGCGCGCCGCACAATACGCAATTGACGGTTGATTCACGCTACCCGTTGCCAACCGTGGAATGGGCTCGTTTGCCTGCCGATTCACCATGATGATTCACGCAATTCGCCGGTTCGAGGCGGATCGTCTGCCCCACGGGACGAGAGGTCCGCTGCGGAGTGGCTGCGATGACGTGTCAGAGGGTGGTGTCGGTTGCCGGTATCGTGCTGGCGGCTCTGCTGGGCGGGCCGGCCTCGGCCCAGCAGGTCCGCTACGCCGAGGCGTCTCCGGCCGCGGGCTATGGCGGGGGCCTCATCGAATACCTCGTGACCGGCCAGTCCGAGGGCCAGCGCCGCGGCGTGCAGCGCCCGGCCATGCCGGCCATGCCGGCCCCCCGGCCGATGGCGTCCGTGGCGCCCGACCGGGTGCCGCCCTACGGCGAGCCCTCGGCGATGCCCTACGCCGCCCCGTCCGCGCCGGTTCAGACCTACGCGCCCCAAGCCTACGCCCCCCAGGCCTACGCCCCACAGGGTTATGCCCCGCAGGCCTATCCGCCCGAGGCCTATGGGCGGCAGGCCTACGCGAACCAGGGCGAGTACCGCGTCGGCCAGGAGATGGACCCTCAGTTCCTCCGGCAGGAGGTCGCCTTCGAGGGCGGGCAGCGGCCGGGGACCATCGTGGTGGACACGGCCTCGAAGCACCTGTTCCTCGTCCAGCCCGGCCACAAGGCGATCCGCTACGGGATCGGCGTCGGCCGTCCGGGCTTTTCGTGGAGCGGCCTGAAGACGGTGAGCCGCAAGGCGGAATGGCCGGACTGGATTCCCCCGGCCGAGATGCTCGCCCGGCGGCCCGACCTGCCCCGCCACATGGCCGGCGGTCCGGCGAATCCCCTCGGCGCCCGCGCGCTGTATCTCGGCTCATCCCTCTACCGCATCCACGGCACCAACGAGCCCGGCACCATCGGGCGGAACGTGTCCTCCGGCTGCATCCGCATGATGAACGAGGATGTCATGGACCTGTACGAGCGCGTCCCCGTGGGGACACGGGTCGAGGTGCTCTGAAGGCTCGAACGCGGGATCGAATGAAGAAGGGCCCGGCTGCCTCCGCAGCCGGGCCCTTCTTCGTCAAGAGGTGGCGAGGGGACTTGGATCAGGTCCAGTCGCTGTCGTCGCCGCCGCCCAGGTCGCCGCCGAAATCGCCGCCCTGGTCGCTCCAGCTCGCGTCCTGGAGGCCGCCGCCATCGCCGCCGCCGAGCGCGGAGCCGAGATCCTGGTCTCCCCCGCCGGCGCCGGCGCCGTCGCCGTAATAGTTGTTGACCACCGTCTCACCCCCGCCGAGCCCCGCCGCGGAGGCGCTGCCGAGGGAGGAATGCCCCCCGGCGAAGGCGTTCGAGAGGGCGCTGCCGAGCAGCATGCCGCCGGCCGCGCCGGCCGCCATCGGGAGCGCGGAGGCGAGGAACCCGCCGCCCCGGGCGGGGGCCTGCTGGCCGCCCCAGGGGCCACCCTGTTGCGGGGCACCCTGCTGCGGATACCCGCCGCCCTGCGGGGGATAGCCCTGCTGGGGGGGATAGCCCTGCTGCGGTGCGTAGCCGGGCTGCTGGCCGCCCCAGGGGCTGCCACCCGGCCGCTGCTGCTGCTGCGGGTAACCCTGCTGCGGCTCCTGCGGGCGGGAGCCGCCGCCGAAGATGCTCGACAGGAAGCCGCCACCGCCCGCCGACTGGGACGGGGCCTGCTGGCGCCTGGCCTCCTCGAGCTGCTGGTTGAGGCTCTTGATCGCCTCCTCCTGCACGTAGATCAGCTGGGCCATCGCATACGGCGCGTAAGGCTGCGTGCGAAGCTTGTCGGCGATGAAGCGCTCGGCATCCGCGTCACGGGGCTGGCTCTGGGCCTGCTCCAGACGCTGGAAGATGCCGGAGATGATATCGCGTTCCTCGTTGTTCATAGGAACCTCCTCGGATCGGACGCACCGCCTGCGGCGGCACCGCGCGGCTCGGGCAGGACATGGGATCGCCGCAACGCTTTGTCAGGGGCGCCTTGCAAAATTGTCCTGCGCGGCCGGGGGCCCGGAACGGGAAAAGCCCGGCCTTTCGGCCGGGCTTTCCGTGGTGCGAGGGGCCGCGGCGTGGGCCGCGGCGGGTTGGGTCTTAGTACGAGCCGAACTTGTAGTTCACGCCGGCGCGGACGACGGCGAACTCGGTGTCGCGGCGGGTGTTGGAGGGGCCGGAGATCAGGGTGACGCCCGGGGTGGTGGTGGCGACGGTGGAG
>NZ_JAKSXW010000089.1 GCF_022829405.1 Methylobacterium sp. J-076 | reverse complement strand
GCCCCCGCGCTCATGAGGGCGAGCTTGCCGCCGGAGACCGCCGCGCCGTTGTAGGTGGCGCTGTCGAGGTACAGGTTGCGGTCGGTGGCGGCGGTGCCGTCATAGGCGTCGTTCAGGAAGTACAGGCTGACCTTGTGGTCGCCCGCCGCACGGCCGCCGTTGAGGGTGATCGTGTCGGACTGTCTGGCGTCATGCGAGGCGTGGGCCGTGAGGGTGCCGCCGACCTGCTTGCGTTCCACCGCGATCGTGTACTGCGAGTCGGCCTTGTAGGCATCCTCGCTAAGCTTAAGGACCAGCGTTTCCGACCCCGTACCGATGTTCATCGTGAACGGCGTCGCGGCCACCGCCGCGGCCGCCGGGGCCGCCACCGGGCCGGTGTCGTGCACGGTCAGGGCCTGTGCCCCCGCGCTCATGAGGGCGAGCTTGCCGCCGGAGACCGCCGCGCCGTTGTAGGTGGCGCTGTCGAGGTACAGGTTGCGGTCGGTGGCGGCGGTGCCGTCATAGGCGTCGTTCAGGAAGTACAGGCTGACCTTGTGGTCG
>NZ_JAKSXW010000087.1 GCF_022829405.1 Methylobacterium sp. J-076 | reverse complement strand
CAGGTGTCGCGTAGGTGTCTTGGAAGACCCAGTCATGGCGACCGTTCAGGGTCAGGATAAAATCACCGAACTTCGCTTGGTCCTGCAGGTAGACGCCGACCTGGTCCTGTGTCTGGCGCGAGGCATCCACCAAGGGCGGTGTTGCGATGAACGGTTGGCCGTAGTTCCGGGTGATGAGGTTTAGGTCCGGCACGGCGGTACTATCGCCGAAGTAACTACCGAACCGGCTGGTCATGCTGTAACGGGCATAGTCCACGCCTGCGACTGCGGTATGGGCGATCGGGCCGGTGGCGAAGCGGGCTTCAAGCTGGTTGTCCAGCGTCTGCTGCACGAGGCCGGCTTTCAGATACCCATTGTCGCGGGCGGCGGTGACGCCGTCGGCATTGAAGGATGAGATGTCCACGTACTTCGCGCTCAGGTTCAGGCCGTAATGCCGGAAGTTTTGGCGGAAGATCAGGTCGGGGG
>NZ_JAKSXW010000080.1 GCF_022829405.1 Methylobacterium sp. J-076 | reverse complement strand
CGAAGCGTCCGGTGATGGAGCAGGTGCGCGCCTATCTCGACCACAATGCGACCGCCCCGGTCCGTCCGGCGGTGGCGGAGGCGGTGGCGCGCGCCCTGGCGCTGCCGGGCAATCCGTCCTCGGTCCATGCCGAGGGGCGGGCCGCCCGGGCGGCCCTCGAGGCCGCGCGGGGTCAGGTCGCCGCCCTGGTGGGCGCGCGCCCGGCGCAGGCCGTGTTCACCAGCGGCGGGACCGAGGCGGCCAACGCCGCGCTGTCGGGTGCCCTGCGCCGCCGGGGCTGGCCGGCGCCGACGCGGCTCCTCGTCAGCGCCAGCGAGCATCCCTGCGTCGCCGCGGGTCACCGCTACCCGGCCGACGCCGTCGAGATCCTGCCGGTCGACGCGGCGGGGCTCCTCGACCTCGACGCCCTCGCGGCGCGGCTCGCCGCCCTGGCGGGGGAGACCGTGGTGATCTCGGTCCATGCGGCCAACAACGAGACGGGCGTGATCCAACCCCTGGGGGAGGTCGTCGCCCGGGCCCGGGCCCATGGGCGCGCCCTTGTCCACAGCGACGCGGTGCAGGCGGTGGGCAAGATCCCCCTGGATTTCGCCGGACTCGGCCTCGACGCCTTGACCCTCTCGGGCCACAAGTTCGCCGCGCCGAAGGGGGTCGGTGCGCTGGTGCTCGCCGACGACGTCACCCTGGCGGAGGCCTTCGTCCGGGGCGGCGGCCAGGAAAAGCGCCAGCGCTGCGGCACCGAAAGCCTGCCCTCCGTCGTTGGCATGGGTGAGGCGGCGCGGATCGCCGCCGATTCGCTCGCCGCCGAGGCGGGCCGGCTCGCGGCGCTCCGCGACCGGGCCGAGGCGGGGGTGATGGCCCTGGCGCCGGATGCGGTGGTGTTCGGGGCCGGGGCTCCGCGCCTGCCGAACACCCTGAGCTTCGCCGTGCCGGGGCTCGACGCCCCCGCGGCGCTGATCGCCCTCGACCTCGCGGGGGTGGCGGTCTCGTCGGGCTCGGCCTGCTCGTCGGGCAAGGTGGCGCGCTCGGCGACGCTGGCCGCCATGGGCGTGCCCTCCGCACTCGCGGGCGGGGCGCTCCGGGTGAGCCTGGGCTGGAATACCGTGGAGGAGGATGTGTCACGCCTCCTCCACGCCTTCGAACGGGTCGTGACATCCCTATATGAGAGGCAAGGGCGGGCGGCCTGAGGGCCGCGTCCCGAGCCACATCCACACGCTTCCCGGCCCTTGACGCCGGGCATGCCAGGAGACGCTGATGCCTGCCGTGCAGGAAACCATCGACCGGGTCCGCTCGATCGACCTCGACCAGTACAAGTACGGGTTCGAGACCACCATCGAGATGGAGAAGTCCGCCAAGGGCATCTCCGAGGACGTCGTGCGCTTCATCTCGGCCAAGAAGAACGAGCCGGAATGGCTGCTGGAATGGCGCCTCGACGCCTACCGGCGCTGGCTCACCATGAAGGAGCCGGAGTGGGCCCGCGTCTCGTATGACAAGGTCGACTACAACGACATCTACTACTACGCCGCGCCCAAGCGCCCGGCGGCGATGTCGCTGGACGAGATCGACCCCGAGATCCTGAAGACCTACGAGAAGCTCGGCATCCCCCTGCGGGAGGTCGAGGTGCTGGAGGGCATCGCCCCCGAGCGCCGGGTGGCCGTGGACGCGGTGTTCGACTCCGTGTCGGTCGCCACCACCTTCAAGAAGGAGCTGGAGAAGGCCGGCGTGATCTTCATGCCGATCTCCGAGGCCGTGCGCGAGCATCCCGAGCTCGTGAAGAAGTACCTCTGCTCGGTGGTGCCGGCGACGGACAACTTCTTCGCCACGCTGAACACCGCCGTGTTCTCCGACGGGTCGTTCGTCTACATCCCGCCGGGCGTGCGCTGCCCGATGGAGCTGTCGACCTACTTCCGCATCAACGAGCGTGACACCGGCCAGTTCGAGCGCACGCTCATCATCGCCGACAAGGGCTCCTACGTCTCGTACCTCGAGGGCTGCACCGCCCCCAAGCGCGACGACAACCAGCTCCACGCGGCCGTGGTCGAACTCGTCGCCCTGGACGATGCCGAGATCAAGTACTCGACGGTCCAGAACTGGTATCCGGGCGACAACGACGGCAAGGGCGGCATCTACAACTTCGTGACGAAGCGTGGCGACTGCCGCGGTGCGCGCTCGAAGATCTCGTGGACGCAGGTCGAGACCGGCTCGGCGATCACGTGGAAGTACCCGTCCTGCATCCTGCGCGGCGACGAGTCCCGCGGCGAGTTCTACTCGATCGCGGTGTCGAACGGGATGCAGCAGGTCGATTCCGGCACCAAGATGATCCACCTCGGCAAGAACACAACGAGCCGGATCATCTCGAAGGGCATCTCGGCCGGGCGTTCGCAGAACACCTACCGGGGCCTCGTCTCGGCCCACAAGAAGGCCAAGGGCGCCCGGAACTTCACGAACTGTGATTCGCTGCTGATCGGCGACCAGTGCGGGGCGCACACCGTGCCCTACATCGAGTCGAAGAACGCCTCGGCGGTGTTCGAGCACGAGGCCACCACCTCGAAGATCTCCGAGGACCAGAAGTTCTACTGCCTGCAGCGCGGCCTCTCCGAGGAGGAGGCGACCGCGCTGATCGTCAACGGCTTCGTCCGGGACGTGCTGCAGCAGCTGCCGATGGAGTTCGCCGTCGAGGCCCAGAAGCTGATCTCGATCAGCCTCGAAGGCTCGGTAGGCTGAACCGCTCGCACAACACTCCTCCCTCCCCCCTCTGCGGGGGAGGGTGGCCCCCGTGAG
>NZ_JAKSXW010000076.1 GCF_022829405.1 Methylobacterium sp. J-076 | reverse complement strand
CCCCCACATCTGGCCCGGCTTGTTCCGGTAGGCGGACTCGCTCTCGAACACGATCCGACTGGCCTCGACCGCCATCGGCCTTTTCCCGCTGAAAAGCAGCGCGCCGCAGTGATCCACGCGCAGCGTCCCATGCTCAGGGTGAACGGCGAATAGCTCGGGGGCGGTCCACCCTAGCCGGTGCGCCTCGGCGCCGAGCCGGTCGCAGAACTCAATTCCGGCCTCACGGATCGCGGCCCATTTCGCCGGCAGCAGGTAGCGGCAAGGCGAGGCGTTAGGCGACAGGTTCTCCAGGGCGCCGCGCCAGATCGCTGCGGCATCGGGGAGCATGGTGGGGGTGAGACCGAATGGCATGCCGCCGAGCTACCGCAAGGCTGCCGGGCGAGCCATGAGACCGCAGGCGGGTTTACCATGCTCTCGTCGCCCTATCTTGGCCGGCCTGAACGAGCTAGCCGCCGCCAATGCCATCGCCGCCAAGGACGCGGCCGAAGCCCTCATCGCACTTGGCTAGCCGATCCAGCCGCTCGGTCCCGATATGGAGTGCTGGCGGATCGGCGACCTCATCATGACGGGCGAGGATCTGATCGGACTCGCGACGCGGCGCGGCATCCGGCCGGCGAGCGATCCGATGCAGTAGGCTATGGCGAGCAAAGCAGTGCCAACCATCGGTGACATGCGCCGGAAGGCCATCATCGCGGACGCGGAGATTATGTCTGCGACTGAGACCTACCTCGGCAATCCGCCAGTAACATCGCTCGAGTTCGCCAGCGGCTACGTCCTCGACGGCTGCAAAACCGTGAAGGACCAGCAGCGGGCTAAGGCGATTCTCTCCAGGAAGATCGACTCAGACAACTATCGCCGGACGATAGTGTACGCAGCCGTGATCCTGGCGCCCCTGACCGCCGAGTAAAATTTCTGCTTTCAAAGATGTAGGTCGCCACATAACGGACGGACGAACGCGGACAGCGGACTTCAAATTATATTTAGAACTGGTTTTCGCAGCGAACCTCGCATTATCATGGCTGTAAATTTATATCTTTATCGCGGCATCCCAGTCTTTTATTCAAAAGTAGGTTGTTTTTACATATAGGCAGAGATCCTAAAAATCTATAAATTTGAATTTCAATAGATATCTTCAGCCTTTTCACGAGCCACCAATACGCACATTAGCGTGGTCTGATCTCAACTGAAGTCAGTCAGAAACCCATCGAACGCACGCTGAAGTCGTCGGCGGATACATCAAAATTACGTACTTACGTCCCGTAGAATCCATATACACTCGCCAAACTTTTTATTAACTTGGCCGTATTGGGTTTTCAAAGTTCTGATTCGTTTTTAATTCGTGGTTTGGCGGGAGGGGATGATGGCAGACGCCGTAAGAGAAAGCAGTGGCAAAACCAATTTAGATTCCAGCAGTTTTGCCAATTATCTGCTTGATTTACCGTCTTCTTTCAATTTTCAACAAACGCAGGATTTAGGTGTGCATGTATCAAATATATATCAAAAGTATTCAGATGGAAGTTGGACAAATTTAACTAATCCAAACACCATTCTGCTCTCGGCCGGTCAAACTACGAAGAGCATGTACGATCAGCTTGGCGCATCGCTATGGCACGATGTCGTCGAAAAAGGGTGGGATGAAATACTAGATAAGTTTGGCACAGCAGGCCAAGCCATCAAAGAT
Source organism: Methylobacterium sp. J-076 (assembly GCF_022829405.1). Taxonomy (GTDB): domain Bacteria; phylum Pseudomonadota; class Alphaproteobacteria; order Rhizobiales; family Beijerinckiaceae; genus Methylobacterium. The sequence continues at coordinate 7,399 of NZ_JAKSXW010000076.1, read as the reverse complement.
GCAACCAATGTAGGAAAGATTGTTTCAAATTATTTTTCAAATCTGGTAGGTATATTGGATGAATCTTTAAAAGGATTTGATCCAGCAGTTGCAATAGGACCCGCATCGGCTCAAGATATAATATCTAGAACCAATGAAAACACAAAAGAGTTTCTCGACGATACCAAAGATTATCTAAAAGACAAATTCAACGGCCAAAGTTTGTACGAACAACTGCGCGATTTGCTCATGAAGCAATCGATAGGAGTCGATCCACTTGCCGCGGCCACAACGAAGTTCTTTGTCAATTCATATACGACCGACATAAGCACTATTAATTACAAAATAAATGTAGACTCCTATTATCTAGGATCTGGAAAAAATATATTTGTCGCAGGATATACAGGAGTTACAGTCACCGCTATTGGCGCACACCATAATGAGTCTGTATCTCTAAATGGCAATCTTGCCGAATTTAACTTCATTAGCAACCTCAATCTTGGCGCAGATGGTCACGAAATTTACGACCCAGCCAACAAAAATACTGTTTATACATTCCACGTGGATAGGATTTATTTTTTCCGATGGCGGCATTGTCAAACATTCAGACAGCCCGATGGTCGACGCGGTATACTACGCACTAAAAAATCCTGACATATTTAAAAGCCGGGCGGACACTTTCGATCATTTTAATCAGTACGGATGGCACGAAGGGCGCGATCCGAACGCTTTTTTTAGTACAAACGGTTATCTTGCCGCCAATCAAGATGTGGTTAAGTCGGGTATGAACCCGATGACACATTATGATCAGTTTGGCTGGAAGGAAGGGCGTGATCCCTCGGCCGGCTTTGATAACGAACTGTATCTCGCGCGTAACGTTGACGTGAAGGCCGCAGGGATCGACCCCCTCGCCCACTTCCTTCAGTCCGGTCAGGCAGAGGGACGCCAAGCCTATGACGCCATCGGCAAGGCATCCGATTTCACCCACGGATCGTTTGATGCCGAGTACTACCTTCTCACCAATCCTGATGTCGCCAAAGCGGCGCTGTCAGTTGGTGGCGATACATTCAAATTCGCCTATCAACACTATCAGTCCAACGGTGCTCAGGAAGGCCGTATGGCTGACGCCTTTTTCGACTCTGCCTACTACCTCGCCCACAACGCGGACGTGGCAGCCGCCCATATCAACCCACTGACCCATTACGACCAGTTCGGTTGGCAGGAGGGGCGCGCTGCCTCGGCCGCCTTCGACACGAAGGCCTATCTCGGCGCCAACCCGGACGTGGCCGCGGCCCATATCGATCCGCTGCTCCACTACCTGCAGTTCGGAGCGCTCGAAGGTCGGCACCTCGCCTAACAGGCGTGTCATCTAAGAGAACGAAGGATACCTGGTGGGGCGCCGCGAGGAGATCGAGGCGCCCCTTTCGATTTACAATTTCGCCAGCGCCCGCACCGTGATGATCGTCCCTCTCCGCGGCAAGCAGCTCGCGGTCGCAGGGGCGCCGAGCGGCCTCTGGCTCTGGGCCCACCGAGCATGATGCTGCTGCTGGTCGAGATGGGGTGAGAGAGGAGCAGACCGCGTACCTGGTCAGCCACCCCGGCGGACAGGCGCAGCCCCTCGCTGCCGAGGGCTGATACGCGACGCGGTCTGGAAGCAAGAGGACGAAGAGCAGTTAGTCGAATTTTTTCCGTGCCGTTGGGTGCGATCCCAGAACGGGAACAGTCACGCGTTCCTAAGGTTGCTGGCGCTCTCCTTACCGCTGCGGCGGTCGTTCTCGACGTCGTAGGAGATCTTCTGCCCCTCAGCGAGGTTGCGCATCCCAGCACGCTCAACGGCCGAGATATGAACGAACACGTCCTTGCCCCCGTCGTCAGGCTGGATGAAGCCGTAGCCCTTGGTCTCGTTGAACCACTTCACGGTGCCGGTAGCCATTTAGGTATCCTGGTAGACTCGATGGCCTACCAACGTGGCAGACCGTGTGGTTCGAACCGGACGACGCAGCAGCCCGTTCCCTCGATCAGACCTAGTCCCGCCCTGGTCCCGGTGCGAGACGGAACCACGACGGACACGAGTTTCGGAAGTGACGACCGAAACCCGCTACCCGGCCACCGCCTATTCGTCAGGCCAAGGCGATCCCGTCCCTCGTCATCGCCGCAACCCGCGCCGAGCTTACGACCGCGAGGGGCGCGAGATCCGGCCGATGGATCTTGCGAACGCGGCTCAGAACGGGGTCCGGTTCGTCCGCGCAATCTGCCCGCCGCCGTGCCGGCACGAGGGGGACGTGCCCTTAGATCGCTTCCCGCCGACGATGGCGGTTGGGGATGTCGGGTTGCGCCTCCGCTGCTCGGCGTGCGGGCGGAAGGGGCCGGAGACGGAGCCGGTGTGGCCGCTGCGATAGGCACCCGCTCGGCCCCGCCCCGATCTGATCACGGGGCGGGGGAGCGTCCGATCTCACCAGCGAGGGCCGGTACGCTACGCGGCCTCGTGAGCAAGATGGGCAAGGCCGGTTAGCGGGCCGTCTAGGACGCGATCCCCTGCCGTCCCGCGCCGGGACCGGGCATGAAAAGGCCCGCCACGGCTAAGCCGGGCGGGCGAGAAGACCCTTGGGAGGTTGCGCCGGTGTACGACGGGTGCCGCATTGCGACCACTTCATGGAATGCAAGGCCAGCACGCGAAAAGCGCACCCGCGGTCGAAGCCGCCGGGCATCGTGGAAGGGCGCTCGTTCTCTTTTCGTACCGGCGTGCTCGCCGTGCGGCAGCCCCGGCCCGACGCTTCGGCTACGGTTCGGCGTGCTTGAGGCGACACCATGCTGATCCTGTTCCCCACACCCCGCCGCATCGCCCTCTTGGGGCTCCTGCTGCTGAGTCTCGTGGTGCTGGCGGACTGGACGGCCAGGGTCGAACTCGCCAGGGCCGTCAACGCGGCCTTGAACGACGGCACCCGCGCGGTCGTGCAGATCACCGTCGCGAACGACTAGGCGGCGCCTATGCGCACCCTTCCATTCGTTCTCGCCCTCGCTCTCACCTCGCCGGCCCCTGCCGTGGCCGCGCTGGCCGACCCGCAGGCGCTAGAGCAGGCGTGGCATCGCTGTGTGCGGGACGCATTCGCGCATCAGCCGGCCGGGCAGAGCCGAGCTGGGAACGAGCGCAATGCCCTGGACGAGTGCAAGGACCGCGAAGATGCGTATGTCGCCGCACTGATGGCGACGCGCCCGCTATCGATGTGGGCCAGGGCCTGGACAGCGATCGCCGAACCGTTGTCTGCCTGGATCGGCATTCTCAGACGTTGATCCGAAGACTCAACGTGCATCGGACGTGCGGCAGAACACGCTGGGGGTGGTTACTTCAGCGTCGCGAACTTGGCGGACCTACTTGGCCAGGAAATTCGCGATCCCGCCGGTCTCGGCCTCTGCGGTAGCATGATCGGCCCCAAGGCGCCGGTAGAGCCCTGCCGCTCCTCGGTAGATGCCAGCCTCGGGCCTGTCGGTCCCAACGAACTTGGCGATCGACAGCATCTCGTCCTCCCAACGCGCAGCCTTCGAGAACATGTCGGGAAGCGTCGTCCGGAAACGGTCCAGCAGCGCCGGCTGGCTTGCGGCAAGCTCCGCCAAGAGAGCGGGCCCGGCACCTTCGCGTTGGGCCGCGAGAATCATTGTGGAAGCTACCGCCACGAGACCCTTGGTGATTCCGGCGTAAGCGAGCTTGAACGCCGAGGCTGCTCCGACGGGGCCGTCGAGGAAAGCGACCCGGAGCCCGTGCTCCCCGAGAATATGAGCGAGTTGGGCGTGGGGACCCGAAAAGTGGAAAGAAGGGCCAGGGGTACCTGGCTTCGGCGGGAAGCCGATGATGGCGCAGTCGATCACCCGGCTTCCGTGCAACTCGATCTCGTCGCGGATCCAACGCATAGCCGGGACGCCAACGGCGTTGCAGTCGACATAGGCTGGCTTATGGTCTGGGGACGAGGCCAGCGCGGCGGCGAAGCCAACCGCTGCGTTCTTGGCCTCAGCCGGGGGCACGATTGACAGGACGAGGGACGCCTCGGCGCATATTGCACCGAGGTCGGCGTCAACCATTCCGGCTTCGATTGCGCGCGCCTGACTGGTGGCGCTGCGCCCGTGTAACGGGGATAGGACCCGAACGCCGTTCTCAGACAACGTATGAGCCACGGCAGCGCCCATAGCGCCACAGCCGATGACCGCGATGGTAGTCATAGGATACGCTCCCCAGGGCTCAGATGGTCGCGAGGATTAGCACAACCAGCGAGATCGCCGACTCGACTGAGAAGGCATATGAAATATAACCAGCCGCGCAGAGAGCGATGCCAATGGTAATAGCCCAGACCGTGCGTTTGTGAGCCCGTCCGCGTGCATCGAGCGAAGCCACGTCTCGCTCAGACGCGGCGCCAGCCCGGCTGCGACGGATCGACGAGGGCATAGTTCACCGGCGCGATCCCGCAGATTGCGATGATCGCAGGCTCCGTCCCATCGCGCACTACCCCATCGTAGTGGGGGGTAGCGGCCACGCGGCGGACGTAGCTGCCAGCCTTTACTGGCACGCACGAGGCGGGATCAAAGTCTGGGCCACTGTTGCACCACCACGTTCCGGACAGCACCATGCACAACCGGTCTGTCGTGTAGTGGTGAGGGGCGCTCATGTAGCCAGGCCACCATCGCACCAGTGTGTAGTAGAGGCCGGTGTCGTTGATGTCGCCCGAGAGTGCGCACCGATCGGAGCACCGCTCCGGATACCCTTTGGTCGGGATCCACTCCAGCTGATCGGGCGAACGGATGATGGTCTGTGCGGGATTGAGGGGACTGGCCGCGGCCTGATCGTCGAGAAGAGCACCAAGGCCGATCGGCATCGCGCCGAGCAAGGAGGTCGCAAGCAACTCGCGGCGGCTAGTCCTCGTGTCGGTATCGTCGCTGGCACCCATGCCACTCACCCTTCCCACGACGCTTCCTCACGATGAGGGGCCGGAAGCGCTGGGGCAACTGTGCCGCGCGCCCGCTGTTCCAGGAGCTCTCGGATGCACCTGTCCCGCCGTCAGAGCGTGACCTCAGCTCCGCGCCCATGACCGTTGGGTAAGCAGTAGCCGAGGCCATGATCGCCGCTGTCGTCGGCACAGACGAATTGATCGGAGAGGGTGACAGGGTTGACGCGCATACAGCTCACAAAAGCTATTCCCGACGCGCGGCGGTCGCAGAAGTAGGTTCTGCGCCATCTACTAGCCGCATCAGATCGTCGTAACGAATGATGGTAGCTGCTTCGAGCTTGTAGACTTTCAGACGGTGCTCCGCGATCATCTGGTAGAGGGTAGATCGACTCACGCCCAGCATTCGAGCCGCGTACTTCGGCCGATAGGTAAAGGGCTGGATCTGCTGATCCATCATCGGCCCTGCAGATCGCCGCGCAACGTCACACCTATGCCTTCCGTTCCCGGAACCGGATCCCAGCCCCGCCTCCGTTCTCGGGGATGAATTCGAGGCCGGCGGTCATGCCTGATCGGCCTCAGAGCGAGACTTCGAGAAAAAACGTGCGAAACGGCCCGCGACGGTCTCTGCCAGAGCCTTCGATGGCTCTGCCTCCGCTGAAGGCGCTTCATCTTTCCTGTTCGCCATCTCGTAGACGACCTGCGTCAGAAGCGGGGGCCACTCCACGTCATGGCCTTGGAGGAACCGGGCAGCCTTCGCGAGGGCCAGCGCCTGCTCGGCAGGCACCGCACGCTTTGTGATCAAGGTGTCGAGCACGCGCTCTGCCAGCAGCGTCGATAAACGTACTGCTTCTGAAAGGCGTTCGGGGGAGGCAGGTTCGACGGTCACGCCTCGCCCCGCAGCCGCACGCCAGGCCGGCCGTGGTTCAGGAACTCAACGCCAGCCGCTTCTAGGGCGGATTGGACCCTACGCACGACATCGGCGCCACTAGTAATTTCGGCAGCTCCTTTGGCTTCCATCTTTCGGATCGTGTTGACGTGCAATTCTGCGCGCGAAGCGAGGTCGGTCTGTTCGACACCGAGCAGAGCCCGCGCGGCTTTGAGTTGATTGCCCGTCACAAGCATTGATGTTTGCCGCACACACTTGAGAGTTGACTGCACATACCGACACCGCTATATGTACCACACACACGGCGAGGTTTCCAGCCGACATAGTGAGGTCTCTAGCCGATGTCCAACCGCCGCCCGCTCAACTGGAACGCCGCCCTCCGCGACCTGAACGGCGACCGCCTTGCCGTCGTCCCCGGCCTCGTTACCGCCCGCAACCGCGTCTCGGCCTTCGCCGGCTTCCGCAAGACCCCGCTCTTCGCCGCTGGCCAGTTCAATCGCTCCGCCATCATGGCGCTCGCTGTCGAAGCCGCCCGCGACCATCAGGGCCGCTACGGCGGCACCTGGGCGCAGGCCATGTCCGTGTGCCTCAAGGCCGCGTGGCAGGCCGCCAAGATCGCCCGCACCGCCGCCGCGCACTGAGGGGGCGACCGTGCAGAACCCCGCGATCCGCCCCCCCGCCCAGCGCCTCCACGATGCCCGGCTGGATCATGCCCGCTGCCTCCGGCTGGCGGCTTGGTATCGCCGCCGCCTGTCCTGCGGGGAGCGCGCGATGCGCGAGCGGCACGATTGGGCGCTCGGTCAGGCCCGCCGCCTGCGCCTGCGCTTCCCCGGCCTGCTGAGCCAGCCTTCCGCCCCGTGACGAGCGAGTGATTCCACTAGGCCAATTTCGCCCCTTTTGAGGACGGAAGCCTAGCCCGGCCAGTCACTTAGTCGAGTGATTCCACTTCCACCGCCGAACCCACCGCCACGAGCCCCACGAGGAGCCCGAACGATGACGCACGCCCGCACGACACTCCCCACCATGAGCCCAGTCCACGTCGCCATCGCGGCCCACCGCGCCGCCTACGACGCCTTTCAGATCGCCCCCGAGGGCGAGGCGTCCGAGCGCGCGGAAACCGCCTACGACGAAGCCAGCATGGCCGTTGTCGCGGTAGCCTGCACCACCACCCCCGAGGCCCTGGCCCTGTTCCAGCATCTGGCATGGTGGGTTCTGGACGAGGCCGAGTTCGCCGCCGGCCACCAGCCCGCCTACGACATCGCCATGGCGCGGGCGAAGGACCTCAGCCTGTACCTCGGTACGCTCACCGGCCCCGCCCCGATCCCGCAGGCCGCGCCGTCCGGTCGCCTCGCCGCCTACTTCCCGCGCCGTTCGGTGCCAGTGATCGACCTTCGCTCGCGTGTGTCGGCGGACGCCCCGGAGGACGAGGAGACCCCCGGCGCAATCCGCGGATGGGAAGCCGTCACCCCTGTTCGTCCCGATACGCCGCACGTCCGCGCCCTGCGGTTCCTCGACCTCACGGGCGAGGCCCTGACCGCGCTCGCCATCATCGCCGGGGGCATCGCTGCCTACGGCTACCTGCCGCTCGTCTGACCTGCCG
>NZ_JAKSXW010000069.1 GCF_022829405.1 Methylobacterium sp. J-076 | reverse complement strand
TGGTGGTGGAGGTAGTCATGGGCGAACCCGTCTCCGACGCGCCCCTTCCCGCGAACAGGGAAAAAACAGGGATTTGGACGAATTGTCGGGGCCAAATGCGCTCCAGCGACGTCAAAACATCAGCATTTTCCGGGGGTTGAACGACAATTCCCTGATCTGCAAAACAGGGATTGTACGGAGGGGCAACAGGGAAGTGGGCTCGCAGGAGCAGGCAATCCGACGGCCCGGATCGCCTCACCGGTCAAAGCGCGAGAGCCGCTCCACCGTGTCCTCGATCCCATCGTCCTCCTCGGCGTCTTCGGCGCACAGCAACGTCAACGCCCACCCGCCCTGCTGGTGAAGCGTCTGAACGCTCAACGCGACGGTCTTCGAGCCGAACAACCACTGTGCGGGGTCAGCTTCCTCGGCATCACTGAGAAAGGTTCCCTCGCTCGGCATCGGCAGGTCGGGAACCTTCGTATCCTTACCCAAGGCTAGCCGCGGGAACTCCCTACCGGGAGCACCATAGACGACACGGCCATCGTGGCTGAACACGACAGCGAGCGCTTGGCGGTGGCACTCAACGTAGCGCCGCACGCCGGCCTCGCGGCTAATCTCGAATGCATCAGACAGCGCGATCACCTGCGCCAGATCCGCAACACCAGATACGTACGGTCGAAGCCATCGGCGGGGCGCAAGCAGCTCGATCGCGAACGCATTGGCCTCGGCTTCCTGTCGACGATGCCGATCGCTTCCTCCGTTACGTCCGCCCGCCGGGCTGGCCCGCAAATCGTCGCGACTACATGCAAATCCGTTCGGTCCCGTCGGGGCATGCCGGGGGTTCAGGAAGTGGCCGAGCTCGTGGGCGATGGTGAACCGACGGCGTTGCGGCCGACTGCGGGCGTTCACCAGGATTTGACCCGTGTTCCGATCCAACGTCGTGACCAGCGCGCCCTCGAAGTTCGAAAGGGGCTCGACCCTGATCTCCACGATGTCGAGAGCCATGGCGATCGCCTCGACCGGGACAGGCCCGGGTGAAGCCTTCAGCTGATCGTGGATGGCGCTGGCGAGTTTGTCGGGGTTGGCCCCCGCCTCCTCGACCTCCATCCGGTCGAGGACGATCCCGGTCACCGCGGCGACCGGCTGTCGAGCAGGGTCTGCATCATGCTGTCCAAGATCGCACGCTCGCGATCGTCCAGTTTTTGGGCCTGCCGAAACATGCGTTGAAGCTGCGGGTCGGCATCGGGCGCGCCGACATCCTCGCCGACGAGAAAGGCGACGCTGACCCCGAAGTGATCCGCCAGGCGCGTGACGAGCGCCATCGACGGGTTAGCAGTTCGCCCCTTCTCCAATTCCCAGATGTGCGCCTTCGACACCCCGACTGCGTCGGCGACCTGCTGCAGCGATTGTGATCGCTCTAGCCTGAGCTTCGTGATCCTTGCCCCGACGCTCATCCTAAACCCTCGCCCGTTCTCTGGACCTGACGATTACGGCAGGCGGATTTGCGCGTCGAGCGTTTTTATGATCTTACTTCGGCGACAGACGAAGATGACCCCGCTGATTCGGAGCCCCCATGTCCACACAGATCGAACATCTCCCCACGGGGTCCCTGCGGCCCTGGGCGCGAAACGCCCGCACGCATTCTAAGAAGCAGGTGCGCCAGATCGCCGATTCCATCCGCCGGTTCGGGTTCACGGCGCCGGTCCTGATCGACGGAGACGAGACGATTCTGGCCGGTCACGGGCGTGTCGAGGCGGCAAAGCTGGTCGGCCTCGACACGGTGCCCTGCCTGCGGCTCGATCGCATGACGGAGGCCGAGAAGCGCGCCTACGTCATTGCCGACAACAAGCTCGCCCTGAACGCAGGCTGGGATGAGCAGATCCTAGCTGAGGAGTTGAAGGCCTTGCTGGCCACCGACCTCGGCTTCGACGTCGGGATCACCGGGTTCACCATCCCGGAGATCGATGGTCTCATCGATAGTCTGGCCCCCGAGGAGCCCGGCCCCCCGGAGGATGACATCCTCCCGGTGGACGCGCCCGTCCGATGCCGGGTCGGCGACCTGTGGCAACTGGGAGCCCATCGCTTGGTCTGCGGCGACGCGCTCGATCCCGTCGTGGTGGCGATGCTGATGGATGGAGAGCGAGCGCAGATGGCGTTCACCGACCCGCCCTACAACGTTCCCATCGACGGCCACGTCGGCGGCTCCGGCCGGATCCGCCACCGCGAGTTCGCGATGGCGTCGGGGGAGATGAGTCCGGCCGAGTTCATCGCGTTCCTGCGCCGGGCGTTCGAACGCCTTATCAAGGCGACGGGCGACGGCTCGATCCACTTCATCTGCATGGACTGGCGCCACATGGCTGAGATGGCATCGGCGAGCGCAGGGCTTTATGGGGAGCTGAAGAACCTAATCGTCTGGGTGAAGGACAATGGTGGCATGGGGACGTTCTACCGGTCCCGCCACGAGTTGATCTTCGTGTACAAGAACGGCACGGCCCCGCACATCAACAACTTCGAGTTGGGGCAGCACGGCCGCTACCGAACCAACGTCTGGTCCTACAGGGGCGTAAACACCTTCCGCCCGGGACGGCTCGACGAGTTGTCGCTCCACCCGACGGTGAAGCCGGTGCAACTGATCGCGGACGCCATCAAGGACGTCTCTGCACGGGGCGGCATCGTGCTCGACCTGTTCGGCGGGTCGGGCTCGACCGTGATCGCCGCCCACAAGACCGGTCGGCGGGGCTACCTGTGCGAGCTCGACCCTGTCTACTGCGACCGGATCATCCGGCGCTGGGAGGACCTCGCCGGGGACGAGGCAGCATTGATCGCATGCGGGTTCGATCACCGTTCCGACGAAAGGGCTGCCGCGTGAGCGAGGAATCCAGCGAGCACAGGCGTGCCCTGTCGCGGCGCCCTGTCCCGGACGGTTACGTGGTCGGCTACGGCAAGCCACCGGTCGCGAGCCGCTTTCGCAAGGGGCAGTCGGGCAATCCAGCTGGGCGGCCCCGGGGGAGCGGGACGATGAAGGCGTCGCCCCTCCCCTCGCCGCAGGAGGAACGGCTGAAGGCGATCGTCCTGGCAGAGGCCTATCGAACGATCCAAGTGAACGACGCGAATGGGCCGATCTCAATGCCGATGGCGCAGGCGGTGATACGCTCGCTGGCTGTCAACGCCGCTAAGGGGCATCATCGGGCCCAGCGCCAATTTGCAGAATTGCTGGCGACGACAGAACGCGAACGGCGCCGAAAGCACGAGGAATGGCTCGACGTCGCCCTGACCTACAAGCTCGAGTGGGAGCAGGAACTGGAGCGCCGTGCACGACTGGGTATCGGCGGCCCGGAGCCCCTGCCCCATCCCGACCATGTCAGGATCGACATGTACGCGGGCACGGCTCGAATCGTCGGCCCCGCTACCAAGCAGGAGAAGGCGAGGTGGGATCTGTGGCAGGCGCAGAAGCCTCTGCTTGAGCGAGAGTTACGCGGGTATGTACGGCGGCTGCGCCGGCCCGACTGCCCGGACAGGCGGGCGATCGAGCGGGAGGCGGATCGGACGCGGCGCGCCCTGGCATGGTTGAACGGCGGCTCGGTAGAATAACCGCTCTTGGCTCAGTCTTTCCCAACCGCTCCCTCAGAGAGGCTATACCTAATTAGCCTAGATCCTGTCCCTCACTTTGCCAGTCAGCTTCGCACTCACAGCTGTAATTCGGATTTTTAGATAATGACAGCGGCCCGATATTGGCGCAAAGCGGTGACCAAGGTTATGTATTACCGCTGTCGTTCCGAGTACGGCGGACTGAAGGGAAATCAGGTCAAGCGGTTGAAGTCTCTGGAGACCAAAAATCAGCAGCTTCGTCGGGCGGTCTCGGATCTGACCTTGGAGACGCTGATCCTGAAGGAGGCGGCTTTGGGAAACTTCTGAGTACGGCTCGCCGCCGGGCGTGTTTTGACTACGTCGTTGACGCGTATGGCGTATCGGAACGCTTCGCCTGTCGTGTCCTGGGCCAGCATCGGTCGACCCAACGCAAGGCCGCCGTGGTGGTCGAGGACGAAGCTGCTCTGACGGCTGTGATCATCGCATTGGCCGTCCAGTACGGGTGCCACGGCTACCGCCGGATCACGGCCTTGCTTCGTCACGATGGCTGGACAGTGAATGCGAAGCGGGTCGAACGGATCTGGCGGCGTGAGGGGCTCAAGGTTCCCGCACGCCAGCCGAAGCGTTCGCGCCCCTGGCTCAACGACGGCTCGTGCGTGCGGCTGCGACCGGAGCGGCCTGACCACGGCTGGTCGTACGACTTCGTCGAGCATCGCACGCACAACGGATGCAAGTATCGGATGCTGAACCTTATCAACTAGTTCACTCGCGAGTGCCTGGCCATTCGGATTGCTCGCAAGCTGAAGGCGCTGGACGTGATCTACGTGCTCTCGGACCTATTCAGCCTGCGCGGCGTGGAGGTGTCACTACAACGAAGACCGACCTCATACGACCCTGGGCGGCTTGACGCCCCGAGCCTTCGCCAACCAAGCTGCCATAGCCCGAGAACGTGCATAGGCCGTGGACCACAAAGCAGGTCAACTTCAGCCCACCGCGTACTAAATTTGCTCTTGGACCACCTCATGGAGGCCGATCAGAATTGTTCGGGCCGATCAACAAGAGAATTCGTATCGACATGAATTACTTTAAAATAAGAAAGAAAGCCAATGCGAAATTTTCATACTCAAATATTTTTGGCATCGCGTCATTGGATTTCTTCAATATTTCGATCGTGGCTGGAAGAATGGATTGCTGCGACGATCCGCAGATCCTGTTCTCGATCCACGGGGAACTAAGCGCGGCATGTGCGTTCGTTGAAATCGAACTCGTGGTGAAAAGCTGCGATCCCGCCGCCTCGCCGATCCTTTACCTCGATTACGGGCTGGGATTTTCCGAGCGGTCCAGCATTCGCATGTTCCGCCGCGATGTCGCGTGGATTGCGCTCGTCCCGTTTCCGCATCTCGCACGGAGACTGCGGCTCGATCCCTTCGAAAGTGCCGGAACCCTCACGCTGGCATCGTTGGGCGCGCGCGGCGCTCCTGCCGCGGCTCTCGTTCATCTCTTGTCCCAGGGGAGTACGGAAGCCGCCCAGGCGAACGCCGCACGGCACGCCAGCGCCCTGGTGCGTTTCCTGCGCACCTTGCCAGCGGCGCTCACCCGGGGCGATGGCGACGATCAGGCGACGATCGCGACCCTGGCGCTCGAATGCCTGCACACGCCGCCGACGACGGACATCGTCGTCGATACGGATTATGGCGACTGGATCGCACAAAACGAGCGGGTGAACGACGCAGACCGCGCCTGGATGCGCGCAGAACAGAATCGCTGGGCACAACGTCCGCTGCTGTCGGTCGTCATGCCCGTCTACGATCCGCCGATTTCACTGCTCGAGGAGGCGATCGCGTCGCTGCGAGCGCAATCGTATGAAGTGTGGGAACTCTGCATCGCGGACGATGCATCGCGCGATCCTGAAGTCCGTGGATGCATCGCGCGGTGGGCGGCGGCCGATGCGCGGATACGGCCTGTCTACCGCGAGTCGAACGGCCACATCGTGGAGGCGACCAACTCCGCGGCTGCGACGGCGTATGGGGATTTCCTCGTCCTGATGGACAACGACGATCTCCTCCCTCCGCACGCGCTCTGGATGATCGCCCACGCCATTCATCACCACCCGAACGCCATGATGTTTTTCTCCGACGAGGACAAACTCACGGCCGGCGGCAATCGGGCTTATCCGTACGCGAAAGGATCCTTCGACCGATTTCTGATGTACGGCCACAATATGTTCTGTCACCTCGGGGTCTATCGACGCTCCCTCTACGAGAAGATCGGCGGCTGTCGCCGGGATTACGAAGGAAGCCAGGACTACGATTTGGTGTTGCGCGGCCTCGATGAAGTCGGCGAGGACGCGATCGTTCATATCCCGCACGTCCTTTATCACTGGCGGGAGATTCCGGGCTCGACCTCCATGGGGCCCATGCACAAGAACTATGCGTTCGACGCCGCCAAGAGGGCCATCAACGATCACTTTGAACGGAATGCTTGGCCGCTGATGTCGGTGGATGGCCGATATCCCGGCGTCGCGGCCGTTCGCACGCTGTCGGTGCCATCCCCCCGGATCGTCAGCCTCATCGTCATCCTGCGCGAGGATAACCGCGCCTTGTCATCCTGTCTGGACGCCGTGCAGCGCCTGTCCGATCCGCTGATCGAGATCGTCATCATCGACAACGCCCCGGATACGCCCGAGAAGAACGGCGTCCTGGCGGCCCTGGGCCGGGAGCCGCATCGCTACCGGGTCATCAGGGATGACGGGCCGTTTCATTTCGCCCGCCTGATCAATCTCGGGGCGGCGGCCGTCCGCGGGGAAATCGTCGGCCTGCTCGGCGAAGACCTGGTGTTCTCCACTCCAGACTCCCTCGAACGGGTCCGGGCGTGGCTCTGCGTGGCGGATGTCGGGATGGTCGGAGGGCGTGTTCTTCAGCAGGACGGCTCGATCCGGGATTTCGGAATACATACGAACGGAACTGCGGCCGATCCCGTGCGCCATGCCTATGCGGGCCTTTCCGACAACGAGCCCCAGAACTTTGGGAAGAGCCATCTCCTCCAGCAATTCACTGCCGTCAGTGCGGCCTGCGCATTCGTCCGGACTGCGGATTTCCGTGCGTTGAACGGTTACGAAGACTTCTCCACCGAAGAATACGCCCAGATTGATTTCTGCTTGAGATTGCGGGCGCGGAAACTGAAAGTCATCGGTGACCCGCTCATTCGTCTTCGTGCCGGTGAGCAACGGTCGCTTCACCGCGGGGCCGTGTGCGAGCCACCGGGGAGGATCGCCTCGGACAGGGCCAGACTTGCCGACCGCTGGGGCACCGATGGTCTCAGAGATCCGTTCCTCAGCCCGAACGTTCCGGTGGACGGCTCGGCGTATCGGTTTTCGCCCGACGCGCCCCGTCCGCCCTGGAAGGCGCCGTGACGAGGGACGTACTTGCGAACGAAGGCCGGGCGGCTCACTCGATGCAGCCCGCCCGGCCCGATGTGGTGCGATCCCCTTGGGTCGCGTCCTACCGAACGGTGCCGTTTAGGCCGTTCGGGAAGAAGCCGGTCGGCTGACCATTGGGGTTCAAGTACACGATGTTGAGCACCTGCTGCGGCGTCCGCGCATAGACCAGGCCGCGTTGATCGACCGGGGTCAGATTCGAGGTCGTCGTGTCGCCGATGCCCTGATCGTCGTCGCTGGCGCCATCCAGCGAGTCCCGCGCGTCGGAGATCGCCTGCGCCTGGCTGAACAAGCCACGGCTGTAGAGGATCGTGCGGATGATGCCCGCATGGTAGGCCTCGACAGCAAGGATGCTCGCGGCGCCCGCGAGGTTGCGGGGATCCTTGATCAGCGGCGCGGCGCCGTTATAGGCGGTCACGCCGACATCCTCGAAGATGAAGGCAGCCAGGAGGAAGTTGGTCTCATTCGCGAACGCATCGAAGTTGTCGTTCGGGCCTGCGAGGCCCGCGGCGCGGGCCGCGAACGTGAAGGCAAGGTTGAGGTCGATCGCCGGGCGAGCCACCGCGTTGCTGCCCAGGGCGGCCCTGAGGGTGTTGACGTGAGCGCGCTCGTTGCGGGCGATCTCGTTGGCGTAGTTCGCGATGGCTTGCGTCGCGAACGGGACAGCCCGGCCGCCCGACACAGGCCCGAGGGTCCCGGTCCCCGTCACCTCGGCGGTGGCCAGGCCCTGGCCGACGGAGGCGCGGAGGTAGAACTCGGCTTCGAGATATTCGAGGTTGAGCGCGAAGTTGAAGATGTCGACATCGGTGACGGACTGGGCGAAGGCCGACTTTACGCTGCCGGGATTGAACAGGGCGGCACCGACGACGCCGAGGCCGACGGCACCAAGAAATGCACGGCGTCCGGCTTCCAGGTTGATGGCGCGCGGGCGCATCGCCGAATCGTCTTGCGCCGTTCCGAGGGTTTCCTCACGCATTTTTTGTGTCCTCTCGTTCCCGCGCCATATCAGCGCTTTGAATGATACGGTCGAGCCTTTCGGAAGGTTTCAGCAAGGTTAATTATTTTATGGGCGACCAGGGGTCGTATTACCTGCGGCCCGCTAATCCGTCCGCACGAGCTGGACGACGTGACGGAATTTGCCGTCGTCGCGGACAGGGGTCAGCATGCCGACGAACTCGGCCAGCACCGCGCCGAGGTTCGAGGGTTCCGTCAGGAAGAACTTGGCCACGCGCCTGGAAAGGTTCATCGCGGTCGCCGCGCCCGGAAAGGCGTCGCAATCGGCGACGGAGAGGTACAGGATCCGCCGACGGGCCGCCGTCATAGGGTGGGTGCCGGCGTAGCAGAACGGGGCTGCCCGTTCCCTCGCCGGACTGTTGAAAGGGCCGCCAGTGGGCATCGTCGCCGCCGCCGCGTATCCCCGCGTGTCGACGGGGACCGCCTCTCTGGTCGGGTCCAGCCCCAGTTCGGTCAGGTACAGGTCCCAGCGCGTCCCGGCGTCCCGAAGGTGGGCCTGCACGTTGGTGCCCTTATCGGCATGGTTCCAGAAGAGGTATTCGTCGAGGGCCGTCCCCGCGCCGAGGCCGGTGAGGGCGGGGGCGATGCGCCAGTCGCCCGTGCCCTTGTCCCAGGGGCCGGTGGGGGACAGCCCGTAGAAGGCCGAATCCCGGGGAAGCGCGAAGGGCGGCATGGTGTCGTAGAGGTTCAGCGGCGAGGCGCAGCTCTCGTAGGCCCTGCCCTTGATGACGTTCGGCGCGGGGGGATACACCGCGAGATCGGGGGATACGGGGCCCGCCCGGCCCTGATAGCGGTCGAACCGCACGTTCAGCGCATCGTCGAACTCCGAGGGCGCGACGGTCGTGCGCAACCGGACCCCCTCGGCGTAGCAGAAGGCCGGCTGGTCCCCCGCCAGGTCGCGCAGGCTCTGTCTGTCGCCGGCCACGCCCGGCCGGTCGAGGAGGGCTATGGAGCCCGCCACCCGGTTGCCGTCCATGGTTAGGCGGTATTGCCGTCCGGGCCGCGCCGTCGCGGCGAAGGTCGCAGGATCGGGATGGCACAGGACCGCCGGCGTCACGTCGCAGGCGTAGTATTGCGATTCCGCCACCGCCCGGCGCCGCACCGGGACGACCTGCGCCCCGACGAGGGCGAGGAGGATCCCGGTGAGCGAGGTCTCGGCCGTCGTCGCCTCGACATAGACGGCCTCGGCCCCCGCCCGGTCGGGCAGGCTGTAGGACGGGTTTACGAGGTCGGACAACCGCGCCGCGAACCTGAAGGACAGCCGGTTGCCGCCGGCCTCGGCGAAGGACGGCCTGTTCCGAAGAGCGAGGGCGGCGGCGCGGGCGGCGGGAATCGCCTCCGGGGTCCGGTCGAGTCGCGCGGCGGCGGCCAGTGCCGCCGCGTCCGCGAAGGACGCGGTCTGCGCGTCGAGCCCCATCAGCCGGCCACCGTCGATCACGAGGCCGACGAGACCGAGGAGCACCGGGATGCAGATGGCGTAGAAGACGAGGACGAAGCCGCCCTCGTCCCGGGCCATCCGCCGTAAGGGTCGGATCGGGCGCGGCGCGCTCACTGGGTCAAGAGCCCCTCGCTCGGTAGGGTCGCGGCGGCGCGCAGCGGCATCCGGCCTCCGAACAGACCCCCGAGGAACAGGGGGGTGTAGTCGTAGCCGACGAGGCGCAGGGTGACGTTCACCGGCACCGGAGCAGGGTGGCCGACATAGCCGAGGCCGTTGGTGGCGTAGGTGATCTCGACGTTTCCGGGGCCGATCCCGGGCAGGACGGCCCGCATCGCCGCCAGGATCGGCGCTCCGTGCGCCGGGACCGGAGTGAAGCGGCACGCATCTCCCCGGCACGCACAGGAGCCGGCGAGAACACAAGTCACGGTGAAGCGGGGACAGGGGCTCCGGTCCGCCGAGGCGCAGCGCAGGCCGGGGGTCAGCCCGTCCCAGTAGCCGGCGCTCTCCCCCGGATCGAGGCCGGGCCCCCAGGCCACCGCGTCGGTCACGATCGCCCGGCGCAGGCCGAGCTGCACCGCCTTCGCCGCCAGTTCGGCGTTCCAAAGGTAGAGGCTGATCTCCACCACGGCGAAGACGAGGAGCAAGAGCACCGGGAGAATCAGCGCGGCCTCGATCAGGGCTGCCCCGGACTCGTCGCGCAGGGCCGCGAACGCCCGCACCGGTCGCTTACTCACCGACGTGACTTTCCCAATGGGTCGCGGATAGGCGGATCGTCGGCGAGAGCCCAGCCCAGCCCAACAAGTCCACGGATACATCCGCTTCCGCCCTGAGCCCGACATGGCCCGGCCCGGCATCCGCCAGGGTCTCGACCCGCAGGCGCGAGGGGGCGAGGCGGGTGTTCTCGAAGA
Organism: Methylobacterium sp. J-076; assembly: GCF_022829405.1. Taxonomy (GTDB): domain Bacteria; phylum Pseudomonadota; class Alphaproteobacteria; order Rhizobiales; family Beijerinckiaceae; genus Methylobacterium. The sequence goes on along the minus strand of NZ_JAKSXW010000069.1, from coordinate 50,740 downwards.
TCCTGTCCCGGGCCAGGCTCATCGCATGGGCCGCCCCCGGCGAGCATCCCGGGTTGCAGAACGGGTCCGCGACCCGGGCAAGGTAGCGGGCGCCGCCCCGCACCCCCGCTTCGAGGGCGGCATCCACGAGGAGGATGCGGCCGAGTTCAAAGGCCCCGCCTAGGAGGACCAGCATGATCGGCAGCACGAGGACGAATTCGAGGATCGCCGCGCCATCCTCGCACGCCGCCAGGGATGTCGCCGCCGCTCCGCCCTCGATCCGCCGCTGCCGTGCCACGCCGTTCTCCCTCAGCGCCCGATGACGCTGATGATGCGCATCATGGCGGGTGCAAGAACAACGATCAGGACCACGGGGAAGATCAGCAGGCCGAGGGGGAGGGTCAGCTTCGGCGGCAGTGCGGCGGCGCGCTCCTCCGCCGCCGACATCCGCCGGTCGCGCATCTCGTCGGAGAACACGGTGAGGGCCTGGGTCAGGTCGGTGCCTAGTTCGATGGTCTGCTGCAGGAGGCCGGCGAAGGCACCGGCCTCCCGGATCGACAGGCGGTCGGCTAGGGCCTTCAGCGCCTCGCCGGTGCTCTTTCCGGCGCGCATCTCGTTCCCCATCAGGTCGAGGTTGGCGCGGAACTCCGCGTCTCCGCCGCGCAACTCGGCCGACGCCCGCTGGAGGGCCGCTTCGAGGCTCAATCCAGCATTGATGCAGACGACCAGCATGTCGATGAAATCGGGAAACGTCAGGCGGTAGCGGACCTCCAGGGTCCGGCGGCGGCGGCTCAGCCAGGATTGAGGTAGGACGTAGGCGATGGCGAGGAGCGCGGCAGCCAGCGCGGCCTTCTCCGTCGGCCCGAAGACCGGCAGCAGGATCGCCCCGAGCCCGAGGCCGAGGAGCGGCAGGGCGACGAGGGCCGCGAGCCGTGCCAGGGTGTAGGTCGCCACGGCGGAGGCGTCGAAGTAGCCCGCCCGCATCAGCGCGACGCGCAGGGTTCGCTGAGCCTCGCCGTCGAGGCCGAACCGGTTCGCATCGAGGATGGGGCGCCGCGCCGCCGCCGCCGGAGGCGCCCCCCTCATGTTCAGCGAGCCGAAGCGGCGGCGCACCCGGTCGCGCTGCGCCACCAGCCGTTGCCCTCCCAGGGCCAGGAGGGTGCCGGCGGCGAAGGCCAGGAGGGTGATGAGAAGGCTGCCCATCGCGGCTAGACCTTCAAGTTCACGAGGCGGAGGATCACCACGTTCCCGGCTACCATCAGGGCCAGGGAAACGGCGAGGATCTTGCCCGACGCGGGGCTGGCCCAGAACTCGGCGTAGTAGGCGGGGCTCACGAGGTTGATCAGGGCGAACAGCGCGACCGGCAGGATGCTCAGGGCGATGCCGCTGAACCGGCCCTCGGCGGAGAGCGCCCGCACCTTGCGCACGAGCCGCTGCCGCTCCCTCAGGGTCCGGGAGAGGCGGGCCAGGATCTCCCCGAGGTTGCCCCCGGTCTGCTGGCCGATGGAGACGGCGGCCACGACGAAGCGCAGTTCCGGGTATCCCACCCGCTGGTAGAGGTGTTCCAACGCCTCCGGGACACTGCGCCCATAGCTGATCTCATCGACGAGCAGGGCGAATTCCGGCCCGGCGGGCGCTGTCGTCTCGCGCGCTACGAGGGCGAGCGACACCGGGAGGGGATGTCCCGCGCGCAGGCTACGGGTGATGATGTCGAGGATCTCCGGCAGGGAATCGCCAAAGCGGGCGATCCTCCGGTGGCGCATGATCCGCAAGGAGGCGATCACGGCGACGCCGCCGAGGAGCAGGGCAAGCAGGAGGCGGTAGGACCAGTGCGCCGCCCCCGGCAGGACGAGGAACAGGACGAGGCCGAGTCCCGCCGCCATCGCGAAGAGGGCGGCAGGCGAGCGCGTCGTGCCCGACTGCACGACCAAGCGGGCGAGCCACCGCGACACCGGGCTGCTCCCGCCCCGAAGGCGGCGCCGCAAGTCGATCGCGGGGGTGCCGGCCTCCTCGCCGGCCAGCGTCCGCAGTCGGTCGGCCGTCCGCCGCCTCTGTCCGAGATAGGTCGCAAGACCGGCCTGTCCCTGATGCGCCGCCAGCGCCACGAGGACGAAGATGGCGAGGGAGATGAGCCACTGGTCGCTCATCGGACCCGCCCTGTCCTAGCCGGCGCCGGGCTCAAAGGATCGTCCGGGGGTCGAAGGCGTGTGCCGGCATGTCAACGCCCTGGGAGCGCAGCTCCGTCAGCAGCCGGGGCCGGACGCCCGTCGCCTTGAAGCGGCCCTGGATGGCGCCTGCCTCATCGACCCCCTCCCGCGCGAAGTGATACAGTTCCTGCATTTGGATGATGTCGCCCTCCATCCCGGTGATCTCGGCGATGGACGTCACCCGGCGCTTGCCGTCGGCCATACGTTGCAATTGCAGGACAAGTTGAATCCCGGAGGCGATCTGCCCCCGGATCGAGGGCAGCGACATGTTGGCGGCGGCCATCCCCACCATCTGCTCGATCCGCGACAGGGCGTCTCGCGGGGCGTTGGCGTGGATTGTGGTCATCGACCCCTCGTGGCCGGTGTTCATAGCCTGAAGCATGTCGAAGGCTTCCTCGCCCCGGCACTCGCCGAGGATGATCCGGTCCGGACGCATCCGCAACGCGTTCTTCAGGAGTTCGCGCTGGCGGATCTCCCCCCGCCCCTCCACCGAGGGAGGCCGGGTCTCGAGGCGAGCGACATGCGGTTGCTGCAGTTGCAGTTCGGCGGCGTCCTCGATGGTGATCAGCCGCTCGTTCGACGGGATATACGACGACAGGGCATTCAGCATCGTCGTCTTGCCCGAGCCGGTCCCTCCGGAGACGAGCAGCGAGATCCGCCCGCGCACGGCGGCCCTGAGCAGGTCGGCCATCAGGGGGCGGAGTGCCCCCAGTTCCACAAGCCGTTCCATCGAGATCGGCTTCTTGGCGAACTTGCGGATGGAGACCAGCGGGCCATCGACGGCCACGGGGCGGATGGCGACGTTGACGCGGGAGCCGTCTGGCAGGCGGGCATCGACCATCGGCGAGGATTCATCGACCCGGCGGCCGACGGCGGCGACCATCTTGTTGATGATGCGCAGGAGATGCGCCTCGTCCTTGAACCGCACCGGGCTCTGCTGAAGCTGGCCGGATCGCTCCACGAACACCGACATGTGCGCGTTGATGAGGATGTCGGTGATGCTCGGATCCTTGAGCAGGGGCTCGATCGGCCCGAGGCCGATCATCTCATCGACGATCTCCAGGGCGAAGGCTTCGAGTTCCCGCTGGTTCAGGGTCAGGCGCTCGCGGGCCGCGTAGTCGGCGACGTAGCGCGCCACCTGCTTGGCGAGATCCTCCGGGGAGAGTTTGTCGATCAGGGCGAGGTTGAACTCGTCGATGATCCGGCCGTGAAGCCGCACCTTGGCATCAACCAGGGCGGTGCTGGGCGTGGCCGGCGGCGGCGCGGCCGGACGCAGCTGGGGCACGGGCGTTTGGACCGGTCCACGGCTGGCCAGCCCACCGGGTGGGTCCGGCCACTCCGGAGCCCGCTCTGGGGGCTCCCGCTGGGCCTCATCCTGGGGGACCGCCTCCGGCACCGGGGCCGGGCGGGCGGGGCTGCGCCATCGATCCGACAGGGTCCGACTCACGCGGCGCTCTCCCTCGCAGATTCGGCAGGCCGGGCGGCGACCGCCTCGATCCACTTGGCGATGCGCCGGATGTCGCGGCCGAGGCGGCCGTCAGGGGCGGTCTCGACCAGGGGCTGGCCGGAATTGGCGGCCGTCTCCATGCCAGCGCAGTCGCGCCGGACGAGGAGGTTGTCTCGCCCTGCGAGGAGCCGGTCGACCTCCGCTCTCCGGACGAACCGGCCCATCATGTCGGTCTCGGCTTGGTTGACCACGGCGAGGCGGCGGGCAGGCGTAGAGAGGTCGTCAATACGAGATAGCCGGTCGCACAGCCGCCGGAGCCCCGGCACCGTCGCGATGCCCGTCACCACTACCGCGTCCGATCCCTCGATCAGGGTCTCAGTCCAGCCCAGGGCCACGGATGGCAGATCGACCAGCACAAGGTCGTAGCGCGGGCTGATCGTATCGATGAAGGTGAAGACAAGATTTGGGGCGATGTCGTCCAGCATCACCGGCCGGGACGGCGGCGCGAACACGTCGAGCCGGTCCCCGTAGCGACTGAGGAACACCTCGGCCAACTGCTCGTCCAGGCGCTCCGGCCGGCCGGCGACCTCGGCGAGGTCGAAGCGCGGCTCAACTGCGAGGGTGTCGGCGAGGGTGCCCCCCTGGAAGTTGAGGTCGAGGACAGCGACCCTGGATCCCAAGCGCCCGCCAGCCGCCTTAGGGCCGGACAGCAGGACGCCCATCTCGGCGACGAGGGACGTGTTGCCGACCCCGCCCTTGCTCGGCGCGAAAGTGACGATGCGGGCCCCGTTTCCGGCATGGGCGGGGGCGGCGAACCGCTTGACGAGGTCTGCGAGTTCGGCCTCGCAGCTCCCCCATTGGATCCACTCGCCTGCTCCCGTGCGTACGAGGGCCTTGTAGTCGTCCGGTGAGATCGTGTTGGCGACGACGACGATGAAGGCGACATCCCCGTGCTCCACCGCCAGCCGGACCGCATCTCGTGTCAGGCTCGGATCCGCCAGGAGCACAAGGGTGCGGCCCACACCAGGCCGGGCCAGCTCCAGGCGCAGGGCGTCAAGGCCCGGCAGAACGCCGACCGGAAAGCCAATGGCTGCCGACAGCCGCGCGAGGCGCGCGACCTCGCCGGGATCGAGGCCCACAATGAAAGACCGCACGCTCTGCTTACCTCGTTTGCGCGACCGACCGCCCGATCGTCTCAGCGTTCCGCCGCAACGTTGTACTGCTCGGTCTTCGAGCCGTTGCGGATCACGTTGACGATGGAACTCGGCGTCGTGGCCTTCGGGGGCGGCGGCGGGGCGAAGCTGGGCATCGGCTTGTCGAGGCTCTGGCGCATCCGAGCCTCGACCTCGGCCAGCCGCTGGGCGTCCCGGCGCTCGGCCTCGGCGGTCGCCTTCCTCATGCTCTCGAGCTGCTTTTCCATCTCGGCGAGGCGGTCGCGTTCGGCTGCGGCATCCGGCCCGAGGTCGCTCGCCGTGACGCGCAGGGGCGGATCGCCGCCAACCTCGCCCGCCTGCCGCAGGATCAGCGACAGCCGGCCGATTCCCTGGGCGAGGACGACTTTCTGCGCCTCCATCTGGGTCAGTTCGAGAGTCACCACCCGCGCCACCGTGGGCTTTTCCTGCCCCTCGGCCGCGATCTGATCGACGGCCAGGACCTTGGCGTTCTGGAGGAGCAGGTCGGCATAGGCCTTGGCGTCCCCGCCGGATCCGCCCTCGCCGCGCGTCAGGACGAGATCGACCCTGTCGCCCGGCAGGACGAACCCCGCCACACCCCGGATTTCATCGACGCGGACGGCGACCGCCCGCATCCCATAATCGAGCTGGGTCGAGAGCGTGGCCCGCTGGTTGGGGGCGGTGACGCGGCCGGAGAGGACCGGCTCATCGCGCTGGAGGCTCGCCAACGCGAGGCGGCGTCCGTCCCGGATCAGGTCATCGACATGGGCAAAGGATCCGGGCAGCGCTTCAGTACCGTGCCAACGGATCTCACGCAGGTTCTCACGGGTGAGCGGCATCCCCGGCGGGATCGGCGCCTTCGCGACGACGATGGTCCGCGACGGGCCGGAATCGGCGCCACCGGACGTCAGGCCACGCGCCAGGAGCACCGCACACAGCCCGCACAGCAGCGAGACCAGCAGCGAGACCCTGGGCGCGAACCTCACGGCTGGTCACAAGGTGCGGTCGGGGTGCTGATCTTGCAGCTGATCTTGGCGAACTGCGCGTTGATGCTCGTGCCGGTGGCCGAGACGCCGACAATGGCGACGAGGGCGATCAGAGCCACGAGCAGCGCGTATTCCACCATCGCCGCGCCATCCTGATCCCGCCAGAAACGCTGAAGCAAGACACGCATGGTCGATCCCTTTTCGTACTGAACGCAGCGAAGATCCAAAGTGGAACATTCGCCAGAACTCTCCAGTAAGGATCCCTTAACAATTCGGTTGCGTCAATCGCCCGAAGGACGCATCGGCCGTCATTCCAGATGACGAAGGCGGCAGCCTCCGGCCACTCACCGCAGGAGATGGCCGAGGCCTATCACGCCAATCCAAGCGAGCGCGATGCAGGGGCCGAGCGGGATGCGCATGCGCCGGCCCTCGCGGCGGGCCGGCAGGAGGCCAAGGCGCCCTCCCAGCGCATAGGCGGCCACGGCCGGAAGGAGCAGCACGGCGAAGACGAGGGTGCTCTCGGGTCCGATCCAGAGCAGCGCCGTCGCCAGGAGCTTCGCGTCCCCGCCACCGCAGATCCCGGCCGCGAACCCGGCGAACAGCACGGCGAGGGCGGCCAGGGCGAACAGGCCATGCGGGACGACGAAGCTGGCCTGGCCGCGGATGAGGCATGCCGCCGGGAACCCCAGCGCGAGGGCGAGGACGAGGCGGTTCGGGATGCGGAAGCGGAGGCCGTCTTCGCGGGCGATCCAGACCAGCAGGGCCGCGACAGCGCCATCGACGGCGAGACTCGCCGCCATCCTACCGGAGGGTAGGCACGGCGGCGGCCGGCACGCCGGATGCGCCGATCGGCACGGGCGCGAGCGCCCCCGCACCCGGCCCGGCGCCGGGGTTGCGGTAGCGTTCCATCGCGTGCTGCGCCCGCTCGCCGTTCATGGTCGGCTCGATCCGCTGCGCGTGGGCGGGCCACGGGTCGATGACCTGCTTGGCGATGTTGGCGTGGACTGCTTCGCCGCTCCCGATCGTGAGAGTGTCCCGGCGGGCGAGGTAGGGATCCTGGCAGGCGGCGAGGCCGATCGGCAGCAGGCCGGCGGCGATCCGCAAAAGTCTCCCGGGGCTCATGAGGCGCATGGTCATGGACCGCCTCACCGCACGACGATGGCGGCCTCGCCCGGCGGGGGCGGGACGATATGGCCGTGGGGGCCGATGGCACCGCCCGTCGAGGTCACGAAGGTTCGGGTATCGCGGGCGATCTCGGTCTTTCCGTTGACGAAGAGATCGACATCGTTGGCCGGAAGCGTCGTGTCGAGGGGAGAGGCCAGCACTTGGCCGGGCTTGGCCGGATTGACCAGGGACGGGGTGACGATGACCACCAGTTCGGTCTCGTTGTCTTGGAAGGCCGGGCTGCGGAATAGGGCGCCGAGCACCGGAAGGGAGCCGAGCCAGGGAAGCTGATCGACGGTGCGGCTGGACTGGGTCTGAAGCAGCCCGGCGATGGCGAAGCTCTGGCCGTCCCGCAACTCGACATTGGTCCGCGCCCGACGCTTGCTGAGGCCGGGGACGGAGACCCCGCCGCCGACCGCCACCGACAAGGTCGGATCGATCTGGCTGACCTCCGGCTCCAGCTGCAGGTTGATTGTGCCGTTACGCAGGACAGTGGGGGTGAAGGCTAGCTTCACGCCGAACTCCTTGTACGACACCGTGACCTGAGGTGAGCCATTGAAGGTTTGGTTGGCGACCGGGATCGGGTACTCGCCGCCTGCGAGGAACTCCGCGCGCTCGCCGGAAATGGCGATCAGGTTCGGCTCGGCGAGACGCCGGAGGACGCCCCGCGTCTCCAACGCGCTGATGATGACGTCGAGCTGGGTGGTGGTACCGCCGAAGCGCTGGATGATGTTGGCGAAGGGCAGCCCGCTCGTGCCGAGGGTCGCCCCGCTGACGGCGGTGCCGAGGGCGCCGGCCAGCACGCCCGTCCCCGGATTCTGAATGCTGGTGGCGGGACCCGCCCCCCCGTAGGACCCGACCGTGGTCAGGGTCCTGGGCCCGCCGAACTCGAAGCGCGTCCCGAGCTCGCGGCCCGCCGTCCGGCTCACCTCGACGAAGCGGACCTTGAGCATGACCTGCTGCGGCGACTTCACCCGAGTGAGGTTCACGGTCCCGGGCGGGGCGGCCTGCATCGCCCGGTCCACGGTCGGCGCGTCGTTGGCCACTCCGCTAAGGACGAGGCGGTCGCCCTGGCTGCGCATCGTCAAGCCGGTCTCCCCGGTGCTTTGCCGGACCTGCGACTCGAAGGCCTCCACATCGGGCCGCACCTCGACATCGATCAATCCGACGAGGCGCTTGTCCGCGTCGATCAGCGAGACGTTGGTGGTCCCGACCCGCTTGCCGAGCAGGTAGATGGTCCGGTCGCTGATGGGCACGACATCGGCAATCTCGGACGAGCCGACAAGCACGTCCGCGAAGGCGCTCGAGAGCTTGAGGGTTTTAGATTTGTTAACGGTGAGCTTAAGGTAGCTGACCGATGCCTCCCTGGACCCGCTGACGACCCGGGTGGCGGCGAAGGCCCCGGCCGGCGACAGGATCGCGACGAGAATCAACAGTCGACACAGGACGTTGATGACAACAGGGCTGAAAGCGGCGTTCGCGGTATGCAAATCAATCACGCCACGTGTCACAAAATCAACCGATCATTAACCTCTGACGGCCCGCCCGAGAAGGGCTGAAAGCGGCTCGTGACCATGCAACCGTGGGTTTGATACCCAAACGCAACAGGGCCGCGGGGTGACAGGACGTCTCCCCGGCCGGCCTCATCAGGCTGGCGGGGACGCCCGGGGCCCGGCCATCGACCGCCGAACGCAGGCGTAGCCTTGAGGATACCGGACGCGTCCGCCGCCGCTGGAGGACCTTTCCCTCGTCGCAGAAGTTGCCCGGACTGCAACTAGACGTTGGCCACCGGCGCATATAGTAATGCCGCCGCCAACCATGATGGATGATACACCCGCCAGGGGGAAGGCAACGCTCAGCCGACGACTGCGGATTATTGAGCGTCCGAAAAGCAATGCAGATATAATCGCATCAATAATACTACGCTTGCTCCATTGACAGGAATATCGCGCCGGTAGGGAGTACGGCGACCGCGCGATCAGAGGGTGAAAGGCTCCATGTATGCGGCGGTTTCTCGGGCGTCTTCGGAAGGGGGGGGCTTCCGCTCACGAGAAGCGCGATGCGTGGCGGAAACGGCGGGCCCTCTTCGCTGAAAGCGGCCTCTTCGATCGGAATTGGTACCTGGCACGAAGCCCGGACCTCAAGCGGATCGGCCGCGATCCACTCGATCATTTTGCCGAGCATGGCGCAATAGAAGGCCGCGATCCGGGACCGGGGTTCGAGTCGGCCTACTACGCCGAGCAGAACCCGTCCTTCGCCGAGACGGGGTTGTCCGCGTTCGAGCATTACCTGCGCTACGGGCGCGACGCCGGTATCGAACCCACGCGGCCGGAACCGGTGGAAGACACCGAACTCCGCGATCTCGTGGAACAGAGCGACTTTTTCGACGGCGAGTGGTACCTGGCGCGCTATGCGGACGTCAGGCGGTTCGGACAGGCTCCCCTGGAGCACTTCCTCGACTCCGGACTGCAGGAAGGGCGCGACCCCGGACCAGATTTCGACTCGGATTTCTATGCCGAGGAGAACCCGTCCGTTCTGAAGACGGAGATGTCTCCGTTCGAGCATTACCTGCGGTTCGGCCAGGAGCTGAAGCTGCCGACCACGCGCAGCCACATGCGCCGGACAGGGCTGCTCGCCTCGCTCTTGGAGGAGAGCGGACTCTTCGATGCCGAATGGTATCTCAAGCGCAATCCCGACGTCCGCAAATTCGGCGCGGACCCCTTCGACCACCTCGTCCGGGCCGGCGCCAAGGAGGGGCGGGATCCCGGACCGAATTTCGACAGTGCGTACTATGTGGAGCAAAATCCCGCCTTCCCGAACGACGGGTCGATCTCGCCCCTGGAGCATTACCTCCGCTTCGGCCGCGCCGCCGGGATCGTGCCCGTGGGGGCTCCTCCCTATGCGCGATGGATCGACCGCTTCGCCGCGCTGACCGAACAGGACATCGGGCGGATTGAGGCCGATGCCGAAACGCATCCGATGCCGGCGACCCATTGGGTCCACATCGTTCGACGGGAGACGGAGGCGGAGCGGATCCGCGCGGCCGTGGCCGACCAGATCGGCGCTCGACCGGCCCTCAGCGTCGTCCGTGACGGGGCAGATCTCGCGGGCGCCGAGCGCGCCCTCGTGGCTTTACCGGATGGGGCGGTGGTCATCCTGTCGGCCGGAGACGCACGGTTGAGGCGTCATGCTGCCTATTGCTTCGCGGCCGCCCTGTCCCGTGGCCCCGCCGACGCGGCCTACTGCGACCATGATCACGAGACCGGGGATGGCGAGCGATGCCGTCCGGTCTTCAAGCCGGAGATGTCTCCGACATTCATGGCACAGATGCCCTATGCGGGACCGGTAGTGGCCGTGCGCCTTTCCGCCAAAACGCGAGGATGGGTGCAGTCGGCGCTGGCGGCGGCCGCCGAAGCCGATCCCGACTCGGCCTTCGCGGCGCTGCTGCTGAAGAACGACCGCCGGAGCGTGGAGCGTCTTCCCCTCCTTCTCTATGCCCTGCCGGACGACATGCCGCCGGACGCGGACGATCTGAGGAAGATCTATGAGGTCATCCCGGCGAACCTAAAGCCTATCCCCGCCCCACAGCTCGCAGATCCCCCGCGCGTCTCGATTCTCATTCCCACGCGGGACCGGCGGGAACTGCTTGAAGATTGCGTCTCCAGCGTCCTTGCGAAGACCGGCTATCCCCACGATCGCTTCCGCATCGTCGTGATCGATAACGACTCCCAGGACGACGACGCCGTCAGCTATCTCGCCTCCCTCGCCGACCACCCGTCCTGCCAGGTGGTTCCCTCGCCGGGGCCGTTTAATTTCTCGAAGATCTGCAATGATGGAGCGGCCGCATCCGACGGTGAGATCCTCGTCTTCCTCAACAACGACATCACGGTCATCGACCCCGATTGGCTGACCGTGCTGGTCGCGCATGCCGTTGCGCCCGATGCTGGGGCGATCGGTGCGAAGCTTCTCTATCCCGACGACACGGTTCAGCATGCCGGTGTCGTGCTGGGCTTGCTCGGTGTGGGCGCCCACCGCTTCGTCGGGTTCGAACGCGACGAGTGCGAGCCCTTCGACGCCACCCGCGAGATGACCGCCGTCACCGGCGCCTGTCTCGCGGTCAACCGCAGGGCGTTCGAGGCCGTCGGGGGGTTCGATCCGATTCTCGCCGTGGCCTTCAACGACGCGGCCCTGTGCATGCGGCTGCACGAGGCGGGCTACCGCAACGTCTACATCGCCCAGCCGCTACTCTACCATCACGAGTCGAGATCACGCGGCTACGATGATTCCCGGCAGAAGCAGGCCCTGAATCGGCGGGAAGCCATCTACGTGCGCATGCGGCACGCGCCGATCTTTCGCGACGATCCGTCCTATAGTCCCAACCTGTCGCTACAACGGATCGGCGATCTCGGGGTGTCCCCCCGGTACATGCAGCCGTGGCGCCGCTCGCCCCAGAGGCGGGTCCTGATCCTGTCCTCCGTTCACGGCCTCGGCCACGGCGTCGCCAGCGTCATCGGCCTGCAGGCGGAGCATTTCCTGAAGCGCGGCTGGGACGTGGCCGTCGGGGGCGTGGTGGGCGATCGGGACCGGGACTATCCCGGTTGCCGCTGGGTCAGGCTCGTCACCGAGGTGCAGGCGGCGGCCTTCGCGGTCGCCGAGGGCTACGATTGCGTCATCGCGCATACGCCCCCGTTCTTCTCCCTTGCCCGGTATCTCGGGAGCCGTCCCCTCTTCTACATCTACGATCACGGCGAGCCGCCCCCTCGCCTGTTCGAGGATTGGGAGGCTCGCGAGCTGCTGGACTGGGAGAAGCGGTTCTGCGCCCCCCTGGCGCAACGGGTCTTCGCCATCTCCGAGACGATCCACCAGGAGCAGTACCGGACCGACGCCCAGGTTCTGCGCAACGGCAACACCCACCTGTCCACATGGACGCCGGACTGGGCGGCAAGGCGACAAGCCCTGCGCCGGAAATTCGGCTTCGAGGGACGTTTCGTCATCCTCAACGTCTGCCGCTTCCACGAGAGCGAGAGGCGCTACAAGGGTGTCGACCTGTACGCGAGCCTCGCGGCGGAGTCCCGCTACCTCGTCCCTGATCTCGCGGAGCGGGGCGCCTTCGTCCTCGTGGGCCGGGGCGACGAGGAGGATGTCGAGTACCTGCGCAAGGCCGGGCTGACGGTCTTCCCGAACGTCACGGACGGGGAGATGGCGGAACTCTATGCCGCCAGCGATCTCTATGCGAGCCTGTCCCAGTGGGAGGGATACAACCTCGGCATCGGTCAGGCACTCGCCATGGGGCTGCCCGTCATCGCCTCGGACATTCCCGCCCACCGGGAATTCGGCATTCCCACCTCGAATGCCTTGCCGAAGCTCTGCGCCCTCGTGGGGGAGGCCCTCTCGCGATGGGACGAAACGGCCGAGAACCGGATCGCCCGCCTCGAACCGTGGGACGTTCCGCTCTCCAAGCTCGTGGATGCCCTGGAGGAGGATGTCGCCGCCGACCGCCGTGGGCCCTGGCTGTGACCGGGCGGTATCCGTCGCCCTTGAGCCTCCTGCGGCGCCTCGGCCGAAGGCGACGGGTCCCCTGTCCCAAGCCCGGTCCGGCGGAGGTCCCGCCGGCCGACCGGCCCTTCACCATCGCGCGGTTCGACACCTGCCTGGGCGACCTGTCGCCCGAGGAACTCCGGGCGCTGATCGCGGACCTCAACGCCCGGTCGGACACGGTGGGCTGCGCCGTCTTCCGGCCGCCCGGCGAGCACGAGTGCGTCGCCACGATCTTCGCCGGCAACCTGGAGTGCTTCTTCATGGTGGCCGCCGCGCGGAATCTGCACTGCCCGGTGGTCTATATCCAGGATCCGATCAGCTACTGGTACCAGGGCTCCCCCCTCCTCCCGGATCTTGACGCATTGTGCCGACGGGTCGTGGTCCCGGAGACGGGCGGTGCGCGGGCGCTTCTCTTCGGACAGTCGTCGGGGGCTTACGCGGCGCTGGCGGCCGCCGCGCGGATGCCCGGCGCCACCGTGGTGGCCTGCGCCCCGCAGACCTTCTCCGATGCGGACGCCAAGGGCCGGATCTCCTTCGTGGGCATCCGCGCCCTGTCGGCTCCGGAGGGATTGATCGACCTGCGGGCCCACCTCGCCGGCCATCGCGATCCCGATGCCTCGCGCGCGGTGGTGATTGCGGCCGGAGAACTCGACAATCCGGCGCACATGCACTGGTGGGGGGACTACCTCCACATGCTCCGCCTGATCGACGTGCCGGGCACGGACCTCTTCGTGGTCAACGCCAACTCCCATGTCCTCGCGCACGGGCGCATCAACGATTACGCGCGGCTGCTGGCCGACCTCGCCGCAGAGGCGGGCGCCTCACCTGCCCGGCGGACCGAGATAGTTCGCGCCTTCCTCATGGAGCTATACGGGCGGATCTGAGACGCCCCTGGCCGGTCAGCGGCAGGCGTACTTCTCCCGCAGCGCCTGGAGGATCACGATCACGATGCCGCTGCGGGCCTTGATGGCCTCCGTGTCCTGCCCGAGCTTCGCTAGGAAGGCGATCCGCTCCCGCAAAAGACCCCGCATCAACGGGACGTCGAGGGGGGGATTGCCGCAGAATAGCTTCAGCTTCCCGGCACTGGCCAGGACCGTGTTGGTGACATCGAGCGTATCGGCGACCGCCGCGAGATAGGCGTTAATCTCGCTCGACTCCGAGGTGCCCGACAACTGGTCGAGCAACTCGAACCGTCGCAGGGACAGCATCCCCGACGACGGGGCGGCCCCTCCCCCGGCGCTGCCCATTGCGAGCATAACGAGGGCCGGAAGCAGGATCGCCTGGGGCGCTCGCCCGGTCAGATCGGCACGTCGCGGTTCGGCCGCTCGCCCGATTGCAGCAGCCGCAGGTTGTTGCGGGCCACCTCGTTGGTCGGGTCGAGGGCCAGCGCCCGCTTGAACTCGATCAGGGCCCGCTTCCTGTCCCCGCGCAGGAGATACGAATAGCCGCGGTTGTTGATGATCTCGAAGGTCTCACCCTGGAGCGCCACGGCCTCGCGATAGGCCCGGTCAGCCAGGTCGAACCGGCCGAGGTTGTCGTAGGCGGCGGCGAGGCCGATCCAGGAGGGGACGTCGTTGCGGTCCTTCTCGACGGCGGTGCGAAAATGGCGCTCGGCATTCCCGTAATTCCCGGCCGCGAGGTCCGCCCGCCCCAGGCGGTTGGCCTCGTTCGAACTCAGGATGCCTGTCTCGAAGGTCGGGGGATCCGCCGAGGGGACGGGATCGCCCGACAGGCTCTGGCACCCCGCGCCCGCGAACGTCAGGCAGCTCGCAGCCACGAACGCGATACGCCTCAACGCCCAATCCTCGCCTTCGGTGGCAGCCCCTGCTCCGCTGCAGCCTTCAACATCGAAGATATCCGGGACAAGCGGCGTGAGGAGGGCACGAACCCCATACGTTGGAATGGGCCTCTTCGCTTGGCCCCGTCGCACCGTCACGGCGCCGCCCGAACCCAAACTTTGAAAGGCCGGACGACCGTATCGGTTCTTCAGCATAAGGGGGCCTGCCGAAGCGTCAAGCTTGGCCCATCTAAGGGCATGTGGGTAGCGCGCCTTCTACACGCGTCAGCGCGTGGCGGGGGGACAGCACGGACGGGTCGGCCGGGGCGCTCCCTCGCTCCGCGCTGGCCTGCGGCGCACCGTCCTCGCGGCTCACGATGGCCAGGACAAAGGTGGCATGGCCGAGCGCACAGGCGAGACCGGTCGTGGCCAGCAGGAGAGCCACCAAGGCCGTGCCGCTCGCCTCGTGGGTCAGGAGCAGCCCCGGGGCGATCGCCCCATGGTGATCCATCATCCAGGCCTGGGCGACGAGGAGGCTCGCCCCGAAGGCGAGGTGGGCGAGGAAGGCGACGCCGAGGCGGAAGCGCACGAGCTGGACCGCCGCCATCAGCAGGAGGACGAGGACGAACTCTGTCGCCGCCGCGCGATCGAGGAAGGCGGCGAGCAGCGAGGGCACCGCCCGGACCTCCTGAAGGGGCGCGAAAACTGCGAGGTTCAGGTACCACGCCGTCGCGGAGGACGGGACAGCGTGGAGCAAGCGCTGGGCGCCCTGCGAGACCAGGAAGCAGGCCGGCACAAGGGCCGATCCGAGGGTTTGGGCCATGAGCACGCGAGCCATGCCCCACAGCACCCGAGAGTCCTTAACAACCCGCCATCCCGCCCCGCGCGATCCTTCTCGCTTTCGGACATGCCCCGCCGCCACCGGTCGGGCCCGACGTATCCGGTGACTTGAAGTCGTTTAGCCGCACCCACTCGACAATAGGGGACAGACTAACATTGGCCGAGGGGTATCATATCCATATAAACCTTGGATGGACCGCGATTCCGTGCGAAATAAACATATGACATTTATTGACTAAGTTGCCCGTGTACTCTTTTATCTACAGTATGGTTAGCGAATATAGTTCGTCCCAGGGAGATCGCTGCGATGGAAGGTACTTTGGCCGCCGCCGGGCAGAACGTAGTTCCAGTCCATGCGGAACCCGATGAGGCAGGCCGGCAGGCGGAGCAAGGACGGCGGTCCTTCCTTCGGGCCGCGGGCCTGGGGGCCATCGGTGTCTCCGCGCTGGCCTCGCAGGTCGCCCCCGCCCAGGCGCAATCGGTGTCCGACATCGACATCTTCAACTTCGCGCTGAACCTCGAATATCTGGAGGCCGAGTTCTACCGGCGGGCCGCCTTCGGCGTCGGCCTCGAGGCGAGCGACGTCGATGGGACGGGTACGCCCGGCTCCGTCTCCGGCGGCCGTCAGGTCCCGTTCGCGGATCCCAACATCCGCAAGATCGCCGTCGAACTCGCCAACGACGAACTCGCCCACGTGCGGACGCTGCGCACGGCGTTGGGTGGCAACCGGGTGTCCCGCCCGGCCATCGACTTGAGCCTCGCCTTCACCTTCGCGGCCCGCGCCGCCGGCCTCGTTGGCCCGAACGACACGTTCGACGCCTTCGGCAACGACGCGAACTTCCTGCTGGCGGCCTACATCTTCGAGGATGTCGGCGTCTCGGCCTATCTTGGTGGCGGGCCGCTGATCTCGGATCCTCGCAACCTCTCGGGCGCCGCCCGCATCCTGGCGGTCGAGGGATACCATGCGGGGGCGATCCGCACACAGCTCTACGTCAACGGCTTCTACAATGAGGCGCAGGCGATCACCAACGCCCGCAATACCCTGAACCCAAACACAAACCTCGACCAGGGCATCGGCGACGCAAACACCGCCAACATCGTGCTCACTGATCCCGCGACCGGCGTGACCCCGGCGCGGACGCCGCAGCAGGTCCTCAATATCGTCTACCTCAATTCCAACACCCGACCGACTGGCTTTTTCCCGAACGGTCTCAATGGAACCATCCGCTGAGACGCAAAAGCCTCCCGCACTCGCCAGGATTGGGTCAGTCATGCTCATGAACGATCAAACGCATCACGCCGGCATGCCGGCCGGGACGATGGACGTCGAGGAGGGCCGGCGGGCCTTCATCCAGGCCCTGGGCCTGGGGGCCGTCGGGGCCGCGCTCCTCGGAACCGGCGCCACGCCAGCGAAGGCGCAGGCCCTGTCGGATCTCGACATCGCTAATTTTGCGCTCAATTTTGAGTATCTCGGCGCTGAGTTCTACCTGCGAGCCTCCGTCGGGCAGGGCCTGACCGATGCCGAGGTGAACGGCACCGGGACCCTCGGCCCCGTGGCCGGTGGGCGGCAAATCGCCTTCGCCACGAGCTACCTCGCCAAATTCGCCAATGAACTGGCACGGGACGAGCGGGCCCACGTCCAGAGCCTGCGGGCGACGATTGTGAACGTCCTCGGCGGCGCCCCGATCGCCCGGCCGGCGATCGATCTGGCCTTCGCCTTCACCCTGGCGGCGCGGGCCGCTGGCCTCGCCGGTCCGAACGACGTGTTCGACCCCTACGCCAACGAGAACAACTTTCTGCAGGCGGCCTTCATCTTCGAGGACGTGTGCGTCACGGCCCTGGCGGGAGCGGCTCCGCTGATCAGCAACAAGACGTTCCTCGCCAACGCCTCGGGCTTCCTCGCCACGGAATCCTACCAAGCGGGCGCCATCCGGTCGTTCCTGTATGCGAGGAACTTCGTCCAACAGGCCGGCCAGATCTCAGCGACGCGGGATGCGGTCGACGGCCCACAGGTCGACGATCAAGGCATCGGCGACAACGCGACGATCAACATCACGCCCACCGATGTTGACGGCCTAGTCTACGCGCGCACGCCGCAGCAGGTCCTGCGGATCGCCTACCTCAACGGCAACGGCACGCCCACGGGCTTCTTCCCGAACGGGGTTAACGGCACCATCCGCTGACGACCGGGCAATGCGCGGGGGCTCATCCGCCCCCCGCCGGGACACCCACCACGACGCGTCCAAGCTTGACGGTCTGAAAGGTCAGCCAGGTTGCGGGGCCGGTCTCGACGGCGATCGACACGCGCATGGGTTGCCATCGGACCCGCCGCCCGGCCCGGTCTGGCAGGGGGTTCGCCCCGCGATCCGACTTCTGGCCGAGCTGGTCGTCCGCGAGGGGCGTAAGCCGGACCTCGAACCAGTGCCCGCATTCGATGCCGGATCGTCCGCCCATGCTCATGTCGAGGTCGGACAGCGGCTCCGCAAGGAGAGTGCGCGCCAGCCATTCCGGTGCCCCGCGGTCCATGGCCCGCGCTGCGGCAGCGCGGGATTGCACAAGGTTGCGCTGCACGACCACGGTGGCGCCCGCGACGATGGCGAAGGCCACAAGGGCCTCGATCAGGGTGAAGCCGTCGCGGCCCGCCCGGCTCCCGCTTACTCCTGGCTGATCCCGTTGTTGTCACCGCGCTGCCCGTCAGGCCCGAGAAAGGTAATCAGGTAGGGGGATGCCTTGCCAGGCACCCGATACTCGTAGGGCCGTTCCCAGGGGTTGGCCGGAATGGATCCTGGCTATGTCAAAAACCCGATGGTGGTAGCTTTCCTGTGCACGACCGGAGGACGGCATGGGACGGTTCGTTGTCGATGCCGAGCGCGATCAGACGACGCTGTTTCCGCCTTGTCTTGAGGACTGGATCGCTGAAGACAACCCTGTCCAGGTCGTCGATGCCTTCGTGGAGGCCCTGGACCTCGGCGCGCTCGGCTTTGCAGGCGTCGATGCGGCACGGACGGGTCGACCGGGCTACCATCCGGCCGCCCTGCTGAAGCTGTACGTCTACGGCTATCTCAACCGGGTCCCGTCGAGCCGACGGCTGGAGCGCGAGGCGGGCCGCAACGTCGAGGTCATGTGGCTGACCGGCCAGTTGTCACCCGATCATAAGACCATTGCCGAGTTCCGTCGGCAGAACGGCCCCGCCATCGGGCGAGTCTGTGCCCGCTTTGTCCGCCCTGTGCCGCACGATGGGCCTACTGACGGGGACGTGCGTCGCGATCGACGGCTCGAAGTTCAAAGCGGTCAACAATCGCGACCGCAACTTTACGCAAGGCAAGCTCGACCGGCGTCGCCAGCAGATCGAGGAGAGTGTGTCACGCTACGCCGTGGGAGCTGCTGCCCCGGGAGATGGGCTGCGGTTCGGGGATGACCTGCTGGCGGCGCCTGCGCGACTGGCAGAAGGCCGGAGTGTGGGACCGCCTGCAACACGCACTGCTCGACAGGCTCGGCCGCCAGAACGGCATCGACTTCAGTCGAGCCTCACTCGACAGCGCCTCGATCGCCGCAAAAAAGGGGGTTTGGCGACAGGGCCAAGCCCGACCGACCGGGGCAAGCCGGGCACGAAGCGCCATGTCCTCACCGACGCGAAGGGCATCCCCCTCGCGCTGAAGCTAACGGGCGCCAACGTGCATGACAGCCGGATGCTGGAAGCGGTCGTGGATAAGGTCCCGCCGATCCGTTCATGCTGGGGGCCGCCGCGCAAGCGTCCCACAAAGCTGCACGCCGACAAGGCCTACGATCACCGCCGCTGCCGTCAGGCGCTGACCCACCGTCGCATCCAGCCCCGCATCGCCAGGCGCGGGATCGAGAGCAGCCAGCGGCTGGGCCGTCACAGGTGGGTCGTCGAGCGGACCCTGGCGTGGTGCGCCCAGTTCCGACGCCTCGCCATCCGCTACGAGCGCCGCAGCGATATCCACCTTGCCTTCTCGACGCTGGTCGCAGCCCTCATCACCTGGCGCTTCATCGAACGATGGTTTTGTTAGGCGCTCTAAAGTGCCCTCATGTACTCTGCAAAGGCGTCAGCCAGAGGCAGGCGGGCCCGATCAGCAGCCGCCCGCTCCTCTGCAACTCGCGTCCCTGGCTGGCCGCGAGCATGATCTCAGTCGCCCGCGTTCGAGCGTCGGCGATCGCCATCTTGCTGATTCGCCCGAGAGTGGTTTTACGCTGGCGACCACCGACTCGGTAGTGGACGAAGAACGATGCGGCACCGGACTTTCCGACATATGCACCGAGGCCCCGCGTTTCAGCGTCTCAAACGACCGTCTGACCTCCCGCGTGAGGAGGAACGAGGTTCCGAGACAGAGCAATCGTAGTGAACTTGAATCGCGGCACGCGCGTCGCTCCGTTGCAGCAGCTATGGAGCGGGACACGGCCAGCTCTAGAAAGCAACGTACGGCGCGATCAAGAATAAGCGAATACGAAATAACGGCTTACGGTACTACGTCTAGCCTGAAAAAACCAGAAAAAGTTCGCGTATTTTGCTTGGGAAGCTGACGTTCTACCACTAACCTACGCCCGCAACGGGATGCGTTTTGAATGGCTATGGGGGGCCAAGTCAACGCCCTCAGTGACGCTTTTGTCCGCTACGTCGCGGATTCGTAGCAAGGGCAAGGGGAAGCCCCTGGAACCGACACGATAAGTTCGTAGGCGGCTCGCGGAGGCGAAGCGGCATAGCGCACGGTTTCATGCTCGATGGAGGCCCGAGTCCTCTGTCGGGCGGATTGATCGAGTGCCAGCCGGATGGCGGCGGGAGAACGCTACCTTCACGGCGTGGATCCGCTGAGTGGTCCCGCCCGCGCCCATGCCCTGTCCATTTTGTCAGACTTGATCGACGGCTGGCCGATGTCGACGATCTTACTTTCTAGCTCCGCCGAATTCGGTCGCGACGCGTCCGAGCCAGAAGCTGACCTGAATAGTTGCCCAAAGGCGTACGTCCCGCAACCGCGATGCCGACGTCGCCGCGTTGACCGAGAAACTGCTGCAGCGGCATCGGGGCACCGCCGAGGAGGCCGGGCTGCGGTCGTTTTCCACATGATCGCCGGCTTCATGAGCGACGCGACCCTTCGCGTCGACGGCGGAGCGCGTCTCGTCTTACTGGTCAAGCCCGAGTGGGCCTCGCTTCCCGCTCGACGTGGACTGTCGATCCAAGCGGGAGACCTGGGCATCGTCCTCCCGGTCCTGATCCTCGCGCCCTCACCATACTGCTGAGAGTGGTGATTCCGCATGACCCAGCGTCTCGACCAAGGGTCGGCAGTCGTCACCGCATCCAACGACGGCTTACGCCCCATGCGTTATGTTGGCGGCGATCCTGGTTACCTCAGCCATTGTCAGCTTGCCCAATGCCGGAACGACCACCTGTATTTCATCCTTGAAATGATCCACCGCAGCCGCTTGTCAAAGACTGGAGCATGGTTGATGGCAACAGTACGTGTCTTACAAATATTTCAGTATACGCAAATAGGACTAAATTTATATTTTTAATGACATAGTATATGCGCTATGTATTTGAATTTTATCCAGATTGTTTCGTATTATGTTATATCCTGCTCAGTATGTGGCAAAAAATCCACATCGATCGAAAACAGATACACGCGCCAGTTTTATCGCTTTCAGAGCGGCGTTCATCGGTTACAAGTTTTTAACTTTTTTCTAAAGCGTTCAGGCCTCTTATGCCAGTATACGCTGTGGTCGTCTGTCTATTCGCGAGCATATTTGCGATGAGCGCATTTGCGGAAGATCTTTCTCGCCCTAATTTGGCCAATGAGGTTAGTAGAGAGGTCTCTACTCGTGCGCCTCGCGCGAAGACTGTTGCCCCTTCTTCTGCAAAGGGAGTTGCGCCACGAGATCGGCAGCCCGGATATACTTTCCATTTCGGTCCGGAGGAAGTGCAGACCACCGCGGCGGTATCGCCGGACGATGCCGAACCGAAGGAAGTCGGCCTTCCCGCACCGGTCGGCGGCTATCGGCTCAACTTCGAGCGGGCCGACATCAAGGATGTCGTCCACGCCATCCTGAGCACCACGCTGGGCCTCAACTATACCTTGGCCGGAGACGTGAACGGACAGGTCACAATCTCTTCGCCCAGGCCTTTGGGCCGCGAGGAATTGCTTACCGCACTTGAGACGACCCTGGCTGGACAGGGTCTTGCCCTGACACGAGCCGGATCCGGTTACCGGGTGGCCCCCAATGCCCTCAGCCCCGGCAAGGTCTCCTTCGGCCGGGCGGGTGAGCCGGGCTACGGCGTCACCATCGTTCCACTGCGCTACGTTTCGGCGGCGGTGATGTCGCGCCTTATCTCGGGTTTCGTCGCGGATGCGGACGGCCTACGCTTCGACGTGGCCCGCAATACGATGATCGTGAAAGGCCCCGCCCAGCGGCGACAGGAGGCCGTGAACGCGATCCTCTCATTCGACGCTGATTGGATGCGCGGCCAATCGGTGAGCCTGTTCGAGCTGCGCCGTGCCCGACCGGATGCCATCGTGGCGGAGCTGACCCAGCTCTTCGACACGGGGGAGAACGGCACGGGGGCCGGGCTGATCCAGTTCAAGCCGATCGCCCGCCTGCGCACGATCATGGTCACGTCGAAGAACCCGAACCTCATCCGCCGGGCCGAGACATACATCCGCAAGCTCGACAGCGCGAACGAGACGGCCGAGGACAACGTCTTCATTTACAAGGCGCGCTACCGCGATGCCCGCGACCTCGCCCGGGTCGTGAATAACCTGTTCGGCTCCGGCCAGGGGGGTATGAGTGGCATGGGCGGCACCGGCCTCGATGCGTCACGGCCGTCCTCGCCCGGCCTCATGGGCTCGGGGTTGGCCGGCTCAGGCGCGGGAGGGTCCGGCCAGGGCGGCGCCAGCGGTGGCTTCAATTCCGGGCTTGGCGGGGCGGGTTCGAGCCCCCCGAACGGGGGGACGTCGGGCGCGGACCCGCGCGGCACAGACCTGCTGAAAGCGCGCTTCGCCGCCAATTTCAACGAGGGGAACACGTTCACCAGCGGCACGGCGGGCGGTGGCCAGACCTATGCGGCCGGACCTGGCCAATCAGGTGGGCTCGTCGACCTAACCCAGCGGAGCCAGGCGCGCCGCGTGGGGATCAGCGTTGATCCGTCGAACAACGCCGTGGTCGTCTACACGGACGGCGAGAACTACAAGAAAATCCATGCCGCCCTGCGCCAGCTCGACGGCATGCCGCCACAAGTCGCGATCAACGTCACCATCGCAGAGGTCAAGCTGACCGATCAGCTCAAGTACGGCGTGCAATATTACCTCGACAGCAGCCGGATCGGCCTCGGAAAAAACAAGGGGTCGTTCGGTCTCGTCAGCGCGGCTGCGTCGGCGGCTCCGAACATCATCAAGCCCGCGACTGGCGGATTCAACTTCCTCGGTGGCAGCTATGCTGGTCCGGACATCGTGCTGTCCGCGCTCGATGGCTTCACCGACGTGAAGATCCTGTCGTCCCCCTCGCTCGTGGTCGTCGAGAACCAGCCGGCGACGTTGCAGGTGGGCGACTCCGTGCCGATCACCACCCGCCAAGCGCAGAGTGTCGAGGTCTCGAACGCGCCGCTCATCAACCAGGTGGAGTTCCGCGATACGGGCATCATCCTCAACGTGATCCCCCGCATCGGGCAGGACAACACGGTCACGCTTCAGGTCGAGCAGGAGATTTCCGCCGTCGTCGCGGCGGCCGATACCCTGACGCCGACGATCTCGAAGCGCCGCGTCGCCAGCATGATCTCCGTCGCCAACGGGCAGACGGTGCTGCTGGCCGGCCTGATCAGCGAAAAGCGGCAGCGCGAGCGCGACGGCATTCCCTTCCTAAATCGTATCCCGAATGTCGGCACGCTGTTCAGCTCGACGGATAACAGCGCGGAGCGCACGGAACTCGTGGTCTTCATCCGCCCCGTCGTGGTCCGCAACGGGGGCGATGCCCGGGCCGTCACGGAGAATTACCGCGACAAGCTCGTCGATGCCGGTGTGCGCCGCGGGGCACGTCCCCAAGCCCCCGTCTACAAAGACTGACGCCATGTCCGGGATTTGCTCCGACCACGCGGTAAGGATGAAGGCTGCGACGGGAATGCGCGCCTTCGAGCAGGGCTATGTCCTCCTCGAACTGATGCTCGCCCTAATGATCGTCAGCCTGCTCGCGGGCCTCGCCTTGCCTCGCGCCTCCGCAACCGGTGGGGCGAGCGAATTGTGGTCCACGGCCTCGCGCATCGCGGTTCTATTGAGAACAGACCGAAACGCGGCGCTGCGCGGCGGCCAGCCAGTCGTGAGCGGCCTCGACCGCGAGGCGGGCGCCATCCGCTCGGGCTCGAGCGCCACCTTCGTCGTGCTCCCCCCGCGCTACCGGATGCTCGTCTCCGATACGCTGACCTCGGGCGTGCGGTTCGATCCCGACGGCCATGCGTTGGGAGGGGAAATCGCGGTGCTGAACGCGCGGGAGCAGCACGTGGTCCTGCGGATCGACCCAGTCAGCGCCGCCATTGTGGTGCGCGGCGGCGAGGCAGGTCATGCGCCCTGACCGAATTCCACCCGGGCAGAGCTGGCAGGCTGGGTTCGTCCTCGCCGAGACGCTGGTGGCGCTCGCCATCAGCGGCGCGGTCTTGGTCGGTCTCTATTCGCTGACGAACGTCGTGTCCCGCCATGCCCGGCTTGCCTTCGGCCGCGTGGAGGCGTCGGAGGCCGACCGACGGGGGCTCGCCGCGCTCGCTAGGGAAATCGAATTCGCGCAGCGCTTGCGCTGGGCGGCGCCACCGGAGGCCCGGCCCTTCGTCTTCTTCGGCAGCGCCGACAGCCTGCTGTTCGCCATCGACCCGCCGATCGGCTCTCCCGGAGCGCCATCTCGCCTCGTGCAAATCAAGAGCGTCGTCACCCCGGACGGCGGCGAACTTCTCCGCGCCGAAGCCGCGCTTCCCCCCTCCGCGCACGACATCGCCGACCTCGTTCCGGAGCCCACCCGGCCGCTGCACCGTGGCCCCTGGCGCGTGCGCTTCGCCTATATCGCCGCCGCGACGGCCAAGACCCCCGAGATCGCCTTCGAAGCCTGGGATCTGCCCGACGCCATGCCGGTCGCCGTACGCCTGTCGCTCGAGGATCCGGAGACCGGCCTCGTCACTCAGTCGTTGCGCGTGGCCCTGCGCATGGAAGCCGAATCGGGCTGCGCCGCCCCCACCAAGGGTTTTTGCAGCCGTTCCGCCGACCGGGAGGGCGACGAGGGCGTGAGCACGGCGGCTATCGTCAATGCGCTTCAGGGGCGAAAGCCATGAGGGGCGGGCGGGATGGCTTCATCGTCGTCGCGGTGCTGGGAGTGCTGGCCCTGCTGACGGGGCTGCTCGGCTCCGTCAGCCTCGCGGTCCGCGGCGAGGTCGATGCCGTCCTGACCGCGTCAGAACAGGTGCGGCTCGAAGGGTTGGCTCAAGCCGGGGCGGCCCTCGTCGCCTACGAGCTCTACGAGCTCAAGCGCCCGGCCTTCCGCGTGAACGGTCGGGAGATCCGCCTCGACGACGGCGTCGTGCGTGTCACCGTCGAGGACGAGGCCGGAAAGATCGACCTTAACGGGTCGGCCCCCGTGCTGCTCGCCGGGCTCTACCGGGCGGCGGGTTTGGCGGACCTCGAACCGGAGGTCTTCGCCGCGAAGGTCGTGGCGTGGCGCGAGCGTTATCCGACGGCCGGCGCGAACCGCGAGCGGCGGGAGCCCGGCTTCGGCTCCGTCGGGGAATTGCGCTGGCTGCCCGGCCTGTCCGCGTCCGACGCGGCCGTACTCTCCGAATTCCTGACCGTGCTGAACCCCCAGGGGAAGATCGCCCCCGCGACGGCGCCCGTGACGGTTCTGCATGCCCTTCCGGGCCTCATGCCCCAGACCGTCGACCGCGTGCTGCGGCTGCGCGAAGCCCCCACGGACCGGCTGGCCGAGGATCTGGCGAACCTGCTGCGCGATCAGCAGGCTCACCTCGCCGTCAAAGCCGGCCGCTGCTTCCGGATCCTTCTGGATGCGACCACGAACGCGCAGTCGCGCCGACGCATCAGATTCACCACCGTCAAAGCCGCCCAGGAGCAGTCACTTTACTACACAACAGCGTACGAAACCGTCTTCTAAGGTCAGCGAAATCATTCGCTCCGCATTCAGTCACCGATGCGCGCCTCCATCTCGGCGGTCGAAGAACCGTTCGTGGATGTATTGCTATTTTATATCGGGCAGTATTGCGTGATTGCCACAAATATAACAACATTTTCGCAAATCGGCGAGAATATGGTTGAAATAGAGGCGATATCAATTGAGTATTAATTCGGATTTGCGGTTTGGGGCGCAGGTCCGAATCATCAGAGAGGACCAATTCATGCATAGACATGCGAAGAAGGGGCTGCTCGCGGCATGCCTCACGCTCGGATCCTTCGGAGGGATTTCGTCGGCTCAAGCACAGGTCGCGTGCCCGATCAGCTACGATGCGCTGAAAGCGGCGGTGACCCAGGCGGCGGCGGCCGATTCCACGGGCTTCAACAACGATTTCTGGGCCGTCGCCGTCAATCGTTCCGGGAATGTTTGCGCCGTCGCCTATTCGGGTACGGCGATCGACTCGCAGTGGCTCGGCAGCCGGCAGATCGCGGCTGCGAAGGCTTACACAGCCAACGCATTCAGCCTGAGCATCACCGCCGGCCGCGGCCCGCTCTCGACCGCGCAGCTCTACGGCTTCGCGCAGCCGTCGCCGAGCGGCGGTAATCCGCTCTTCGGCCTCGAGGGCGGCAACGTCCTGCAGGCGGAGAAGGCCTACAATGGTGACTACTTCCAGTTCGGAACCGCGCAGGACCCGATGCTCGGCTACCGTATCGGCGGCACGATCACCTTCGGCGGCGGCCTCGCGCTATACTCCGGCAACTTCGCCGTGGGCGCGATCGGCGTGTCCGGGGATACCGCCTGTGCCGACCACTCGGTCGCGTGGCGCATCCGGCAGACCCTGAATCTGCGCGGACCGGAGACGGACACGATCACTCTAGTGAACGGCGCGACGCCGTCGACAGGCGGCCACCCGAACTGCCCGAACTCGGCCGGCACCCAGGGCCAGTCGACCAACAGCTGATCCGGTGTGGGTGCCGGCGGTCGCACAAGAGCCGCGGCATTGAAACCCTTCGCGACGATCCAGGGGTCGCGATATCCGGTCCAGCATGGTCGAATACCATGACCCGGACCCTTCGCCGTGCCGGTGGCGCGGCGGCGGGTTCGCGGGGCGGTCGCTCGAATCGGATCAGCGTGCAAGAGATCGTCCATATCGGCCGCGACGGATGGCTCTTCCTCGTCGGCGGATCGAACAACGTTCTGGATCAGTATCGGAAGGACGCTTTCCCGCCGCAGCACTTCCATGCGTGGCGCCGCCTGCTGGAGGATCGCGTCCGGCGCGCGCGCGGTGTCGGCGCGCGGTACTTCCACGTGGTCGTCCCTGAGAAGCTGTCGATCCTCGCCGACCGCGCAGACGTCAAGATCGATCCCGATCTCGCGCCGTCTCTGGCCCTGCGTCGCTGGCTTCGCAACTCCCTCGCGTGGGGCTCCGTGGTCGACATGATCGCACCGTTTCGCAGCGATCCGGACCGCGAGAACCTCTATCTCAAGACGGATTCGCACTGGTCCCTGCCGGCCTGCCATCGCGCCTACCTGACTCTCTGCGCGCGCATGGGGGTTTGGCCGCGGGTCCGCCTAGTTCCAGCCGATCCCACGTTCGCCTCGCTGTCCGGAGATCTCGGGACCAAGCTTCCGGTGCACCGGAGCGAGGTCCTGCCGGCCTGGACGTATCCGCGCACGGCCGAGCTCCTCCACGTCAACGCCTATCTCCAGCGGATCCTCACCGAGCGCGGGGCCACCGGCGGCGGGGTCGGGACGCGGGCCGTCTTCCGCAACGACGCGCCCGGCATCGATCCGCGCCGGATCGTCCTGTGCGGGGATTCCTTCGCTCACCACGCCTTCCTGCCCCATGTCGGCGCCCTCACGGCGATGTTCGCCGAGACGTTCCGCGAGGTGCATTTCTTTTGGGCGACGACGGTCGACTGGTCCTACGCCGCCGAACTTCGCCCGGATTTCATCCTCACCGAGATCGCCGAGCGTTTCATGGCGACGCTTCCCCCTGCGAATTTCGAGCACGAGAGCTTCGCCCGGCAGATGGAAGCCCACGCGTTCGGCGGCCGAGACTCCTGAAGCGAGACCTGTTCCCGCCGCACGTGTTTTCGGGCCTTCACGGTATCCGGCGGCTCGGCCTACCCTGCCAAATCGATATTGCGACGCAACTTGTTGCATCATCGCCACGAGACACAGCTTTCGAGTCTTGGCGAGACTATCGCTGCTGCGGCCCCGATAGTGTTGAGTTAAAACTTCCTTAATTTCGATGTTCCCGGAGCAGGGCCGGAGACCAGCGCGTGCGTGAGGAAATTTGCGTCGACTCCGCCGCCAGCGTCACGCTCACGGATTTCCTCCGGATGCGGGGCCTGTCGGTCGCCGCCGTGGGCGCCGTCACCGCCCATGCGATCTGGCGGCAGGGTGGCATCGGCGCCGAGGAATTGGCCGATGCGGTGGCCGCCTTCCATGGTGTGCCCCGTGCCAGCCGGGACGCGGTTTTGGACCTGCCGCCCCTGACCGAGGGATTGTCCCGCCGGTTCCTGCAGGAGGCATTCCTTTACCCCGTGCGCACGGCGGACGGCGCCCTTGTCCTGACCGCCGACCCCGCGCAGGCCGAGCCGATCGAAGCGGTGAGGCTCGCCCTCGACGGGCGGGCCACCCTCGCCGTGCTCTCCTTCGAGGAGATTGCGGACCTGCTGATTCGCGACGAGACCACGGACCATTTGCCGAGCGGGGAGGCCAACCTCGACGGCGTGACGGAAGTCGGTCTCTTCGACGACATCGAGACCCTGCAGGATCTGGCACGCGGCGCGCCCGTCGTGCGGGCGATCGACGATCTCTTCACCCGTGCCCTCGACGCGGGCGCCACCGACATTCACATCGAGACCGCGCGGGAGGAGCTGCGCATCCGCTTCCGGATCGACGGCCTGCTGCGGCCGCAACAGAACCTGCCGCGAAGCATGGCGCCGGCGGTGATTTCCCGCGTGAAGATCCTGGCCGGGCTCGACATCGCCGAGCGCCGGCTGCCACAGGACGGGCGCACCACCATCCGGGTCGGCGCCATCGAGGCGGACCTGCGCGTGGCGGTGATGCCGACGCTGTACGGGGAGACGGCCGTCCTGCGCATCCTCGTGCAGGACGCGCAGATCCTCAGCTTCGGGCGCATCGGCATCGCCGGTCGCGACCGCGCCGCTCTGGAGGCGATGCTGGCCGAGCCGCACGGCGTCATCATCATCACGGGCCCCACCGGCAGCGGCAAGACGACGACGCTGGCCACCGCGATCTCGCTGCTGAATGATCCGGCCCGCAAGATCGTCACCGTCGAGGATCCCGTCGAGTACCAGATCCCCGGCATTCACCAGACGCAGATCAGGCCATCGATCGGCCTGACCTTCGCCAGCGCCCTGCGCTCGTTCCTCCGGCACGACCCGGACGTGATCATGGTCGGCGAGATGCGCGATCGCGAGACGGCGAGCATCGGCATTCAGGCCGCGCTCACGGGCCACCTCGTCCTGACGACCCTTCACACGAATAGCGCCTGTGACGCGGTGGTCCGGCTGGCCGACATGGGGATCGAGCCGTTCCTGATCGCCTCCGCGCTGCGGGGCGTCCTTGGGCAACGCCTCGTGCGGCGCCTCTGCACCCGGTGCCGGACGCCGGATGAGGATGGCGCCGGAACCCTGCGCGAAGTCTGCGTACGACGGGGCATCACGGCGCCGGAGTCCCTCCACCTTCACGCGCCGGTCGGATGCCCATCCTGCGGCGGCACCGGATACCGGGGCCGCGTCGGGCTCTTCGAGGCGCTGCCCGTCGATGGCGCCGTGCGCGAACTGGTCCGCCGGGAGCCCGATCCGCTGCGCATCCTCGAAGCCGCGCGTGCGGGCGGCATGACGACGATGCTCGAGGATGGCATCGGAAAGGCGGCCGAGGGCCTGATCTCGCTCGATGAGGTGATGCGTGTCGCGGCCTGAGCCGGGGAAGGAGCGCGCGGCGGGCCTCGAGCTCGTCCGGCAGGCGATGGCGACGCGCCTCGCGCCGGCCCGGGCGGTCGCCGACCGGGTGTCGGGGCAAGTGCTCGATGCCTTCATGGCCCAAATCGCGCCGCTCTTCTCCTGCATCGTCCCGCAGCGGCGGGCGGTGATCGTGCCGGAGGGCGACACGCTCGTCCTGCACGAGCAGGCCGGGCGCGGCCCCCTCGTCCGTCGCGGCCCTCTCGACGAAGCAGATGCGGCCGTGCCGGGCCGGTTCGCAATCATCGATCTGCGGCTTCCGGCCGATCAGATGCTGCGCCGCTCTCTTACCCTGCCTTCGGCGGGCCGAGACTATCTCCCGTCCATCATCGCCCACCGCCTCGAGCGGCTTACCCCATGGCGGATGGATAAGGTGCTGCACGGCTTCGCCGTATCCCCGGAGGAGCGGACGGATGGCTCCCTCGCGGTCGATCTCCTCGCCATGTCGGCGGATCGTCTGGCGCCGGTCCTCGACCGTCTCGCCGCCCGCGGCTTCGTCCCGACATCCCTCGGCAGCGTCGAGGATGCTATCGACGCCCCACCGCGCATCGATCTGTATGCGGGGCGTCCCGCCACCGCCGACCGGGCGACCCGGCGTTGGGTCGCCCGGATCGCCATCGGTACGATCACGGTGCTTCTGGCGGCCTGCCTCGCCAGCGCATGGGTCGCGCAGGAGGCCGAAGCCGAGCAGGCCGAGACGACGGGCCGACTGGCCGCCCTGCGGAGCCGCCTCCAGGCCCATCGCGGCGGGGGGACCTCGCACGAGCGGGCGCTCATCGAGGCGCATCGCGAGGCAAGCGCCCTCGTCCTCATCGATGGGTTGAGCGCGGCCATTCCCGACACCACCGTGCTCCGGGAGATCAATTTGAGTTCGGGCAAGGTTCGCCTCGCGGGACGCTCCAGCGACGCGCCGGCTCTGATCAAGCAGCTCGAAGGGAGGGCGGGCCTGACCGGCGTGAGGTTTGCTGCCCCGGTCGTGCGCGACGCCGCAGGGCGCGACCTGTTCGAGATCACAGCGGAGAGGCCCGGTGAACCCAAGGGAGCCGGACGCGGGACCGATCCGGCCCATCCGTTCCGGGGGCCGCGATGAGTGCCGTCTCCGCTTCCGCCCGTTGGGTCGGACCGGCCGCCCTAGTGGTCTTCGTCGCGCTGCCCTGCATCCTCGCGGCGCTCACGGTCGCCAATGGTCTGCGTTGGGCCGAAGCGCGAATGGCACAGGCGGGGCAAGCCGAACGCGTGGCCGACATCGAGCGACGGGTCAGGTCCTCGGCGGTCGCCCGGCCGCCGGCCCTGGATATGGACCGGATCTATCTCGGTGCAACGGTCGCGACACTGGCGAGGGCCGAATTGCAGACGCGCGTGGTCGATCTGGTCGAGCGCTCCGGGAGCCGCCTCATCGAGGTCCGCGCGGACGAGGACGCACCGGCGGACGATCCTCTCAGCACGACCGTCCGCGCCACCTTCGAGACGGTGCAGGACCGCCTCGTGGACCTCCTCGCGGCGGTGGAGGGCGGGCTGCCGCTGCTGCGCGTTGCCGGCCTCGACGCGCGCCTAGAGCAGCGGCGGGAGACCTTCGGTCCCCCCAACGATCCGCGCTTGCGCATCACCCTCACGGTTCGGAGCTACCGTAAGGGAGGGCAGCCATGACCGGGGAAAGGCCCGCCGGCCGGTGCGCATGGGCCCTTCGCTCGATCCTGGTGGTGGCTACAACGCTCACGGTCGCGGATGGCATCGCCCACGCCGAGCCCGTCACCCCCTGGGGCGTTGCCCGAACGATCCTGCCCGATACCTCCGCCGCACCCGATCCCGTCGGACCGCCGGTGATGCCGGCGATACCCGGCGGCCTTGGCGCGGTGATGGGGCCCGGCTCGGCGCCGCGGCAAGGCGGTTTCGCGCAGCCATCCGCGCAGACCCCGGCCCTGCCGCGCCCGCGGCTCTCCGAGCATCCCGCCGAACAGGTTCCCTCCGAACTGAATCGGCTGGCCGATATGCTCCCCGCGTTGAAGGCGGCGCGCGAGCGGCCGCTGTTCTCCGCCTCACGCCGTCCCCAGAAACCCGCCCCGGCTGCGGTCGCGCAGGTCGTGGCCCCTGTGGCGGCCCCGCCCCCGACCGCGCCCGCCCTGCGCCTCATCGGAATCGTGCAGGATCCCGAGAGCGCGGCGGGCCTCGTGCGGCGGGGAAGCGGCCCGACGCTCGTGCTGCGAACGGGCGACATGATCGACGGATGGTCGGTCAGTGAGATCGGGCCGGCGCATCTCACGATTCGCCTGGGCGATCAGGTTCAGACCCACAGGCTGTTCGCGGCAACCACGCCGCCCGGGATGCGGCCCCGGCCGATGCCGCAGCAGGGCGAACGATGAGCCGGTCGTTTTTCGTCCCTTGCCTCCCGCCGCTTGCGGCCATGGGCGTCGCGGGCGCCGCGTGGCTCGGCCACGGGCCCGCCTGTGTCCTGCTGATCCTCACGGGCTTGGCCCTCGTGGCGGCGCAGATCGCGTGGCAGGATCTCGCGACGTTCACGATTTCCGATGTGGCACTGCTCTCCCTCGGCGCATTGGGTCTCGCCGCGCGGCTCTCCGAGGCCGCCCTCCTGGGCATGCCGGCTCCCGATGCCCTTGGGTTCGCTATCCTCGACGGGCTGCTGTGCGGGGCCGCCTTCCTCCTCGTGCGCGAGGGCTTCTATCGCTGGCGCGGCTATGACGGCCTCGGCTTCGGCGACGTGAAGCTCGCCTTTGCCGGCGGTATCCTCGTGGGCACCGAAGGCTTCGCCTGGACCGTGCTCGCCGCAAGCCTCGGCGGGATCGTTGCCGCTCTGTGGTTGCGTGGCAGGATGACGGGCCCGCCCGAGTCGAAGAAGCTCCCCTATGGGGCGCTCCTGGCGCCCTGCCTGTGGCTCGTCTGGCTGCTGAGCGCCGGGCTGCCGCAGATCCAGGCCCCCGCCCTCACGGGGATCGGTTGACATGGGCGCTATTCTCAACTTCGCGTACCGGGCCATCGATCCCGGGGGTAAGCTCCTTTCTGGAAGCATGGAGGCGGAAACCCCCGCTGACGTCGTCGCGCATCTCGAACGCCTTGGCTGCACGCCGATCTCGGCGCAGCCGGCCCCGGCGCGGACTTCCGGGCAGCGGACCTGGCGCGACCTCCTCAAGCCCGAACCCTCGCCGGCCGGCATCACGGCGATGACCCTCGATCTCGCCATGCTCCTGCGCGGCGGCGTCGCCCTGGACGAGGCGCTGCTGATCCTCGTCCAGCTCGCCAGCGACCGCTGGCTGGCGCGGGTGCTTCGGGACCTGCACGCGAGCCTCGGCCAGGGGCAGAGCCTGTCCCAGGCCCTGTCCCGGCATCCGCGCCTGTTCTCGCCGATCTACGTGAAGATGGTCGAGGCGGCCGAGGCCTCCGGCTCGCTCGCGGAAACCCTCACGGCGCTGGTCACGGAGCGGCAGAGGGGCGAGCGCCTGCGCAAGCGCTTCGTCTCGGCGATCTCCTATCCCGTCTTCCTCGTAGTGGCAGCCCTCGGCGTCCTCGCTTTCGTGCTGATCTACCTGATCCCGAAATTCGAGGTCGCACTCCAGGGGTTCCGCGACCGGATCGACCCGACCGCCCTGATCGTCTTCAACATGTCGGCCTTCCTGAACCGGAATCTCGACACGCTGGTGATCACCCTCGCCGTCCTCCTGGCCATGGGGGTTGTGATCGCCCGGCTGGGACGGGAGCGCGGCCTATGGATCGCCCTGCTCGCGCGCCTGCCCGGCGCGCACGGCGTGCTCCAGAGCGAGTTCACGGTGACGTTCTGCCGGACCCTCGCCGTCCTGGTGCGCAACGGTGTCGACATCTCCAGCGCCCTGCGCCTGATGCGTGGGGTTGTCCGCATGCCGCGCGCGGGCGCGGAGATCGATGGGATCGTCGCGGGCGTGCGGCAGGGCCGGCGCCTGTCCGATACCCTCGGCAACCGCCAGCTCTTCCCACGCCACGTCGTGCAGATGCTGCGCGTCGGTGAGGAGGCCGGGGAATTGGCCGCCAGCGCCGAGCAGGTGGCGGTGTTCTACGAGGCCAAGCTCGATGCGGCCCTCGGCAGGCTGATCGCCGTCGTGGGCCCGGCCGTCATGGTGTTCGTCAGCATCCTCATCGCGTGGCTGATCATCTCGGTGATGACCGCGCTGATGAGCATCAACGACATGCTGACCTGATGTGAGGAGGCGAGGATGAATCGGCTGAATTCTGAAACATGCCCTGCGGCGGCGGCCGGGCCGCGCCGGGGCCGAGAGCGCAACCGCCAGGACGGCTTCACCCTGGTCGAACTCCTTGTCGTCCTGGTGATCCTCGGGTTGGTGATGGGCCTCGCCGGTCCCCGGGTGCTGGGATACCTATCGAGTTCGCGCGAGCGCACCGCCAAGCTGCAGATCGAATCCTTCTCGTCGGCCCTCGACCTGTTCTTCCTGGACAACGGTCGCTACCCGAACACGAACGAAGGGCTCCAGGCGCTGGTCCAGCGGCCGGCCTCGGCCGAGAACTGGAGCGGCCCCTACCTGAAACAGGGTGCCGTCCCGGCCGATCCCTGGGGGCGGCCCTACGAGTATCGGGTGCCGGGCAAGGCGGCGCCGTACATGATCAGCTCCCTCGGGCCTGACGGGCAGCGGGGGGACGGCAGCGCGATCAGCCGGGAGTGAGTATGCGGCGGGCGGGCCGCGACGGCTTCACCCTGATCGAGGCCCTCGTGGCCTTCGCGATCGTCGCGGGCGCCACCATGGTCGTGCAGCGCAGCCTCGTGCAATCCCGCGTCGCCACAGCCCAGGTAGCGGACCGCATGGCGCCGGACTGGCTGGTGCGCAGCCTCCTCGCCGAGCCTCTTTCGGACTTGGACATGAACACGGGCGGGCGGTCCGGTGTGGAGGGCGGGCGGCGGTTTGAGGTTCGCCTGACGCCGCTGGTGGATATTGATGAGGACCTCGCCATTCAGCCGGCCGACCGTACGCCCAGCCGAGCCGATAGGCAGGTCCGGTGGCAGCCCATGCGCGTGTCGATTTCGGTCGAAAAGAACCAAGCGCAATGGCTGACGGTACAGACCGTCAAGCTGGGGCGCGTACGCATGACCAAGCCGGGCTTAGATGGTGAATGACGGGGATGCGCGTCCAGTGATCGTGATCCCGCAAACTCTCCCGGACCCGACGCCGCGTGCGACGTAGCTCCGTCACCGGCGTCGTCGACCTCCAGGCCGCGATCAAACGCTTCATCGCCGAGCCTAACCGGCGCTCCAGGCCTTTCGTTTGGACCAAACCCGCCACCGACATCCTCGCCACCTTCAGCCGATCCCCTGAACCCTCCGTCTGAGTCGGAGCAGTAGAGTCCGGATTAATA
This sequence comes from Methylobacterium sp. J-076, assembly GCF_022829405.1. Lineage (GTDB taxonomy): Bacteria > Pseudomonadota > Alphaproteobacteria > Rhizobiales > Beijerinckiaceae > Methylobacterium. Next base: position 16,119 of record NZ_JAKSXW010000069.1, on the reverse strand, counting down.
AGCCGCTGATCACGCGCCGGTCGTCCACGCGCTCCTTGCCCTGCGTGTCGTACGGCAAAAGTGGTGCGATCCTCGCAAACTGCTCGTCCGTCAGCCAAAGATGATTCATCGGCCCCTCGATAAGAGCCGTGAATCACACCCCACCCATCCGCGCCACCGTTATAGGTCCGGACGCTAGGCCTTGAAGTGCGTTGCCGAGGAGGTCCCCGCTCAACGGATCGACCATTTTGCTTATGATGCCGATACCCCGGGACACGCCGCGGATCGTGCCGGTGAAAACCTCCTCGACCTCGTCCTGCGGTCCGAGTTCGGCCAGCCAGAAGGAGCAGGCCTGGAACGCGGCTTCCTTACGCTCGGCATGGGATTAGCGGCAGAGGAACGGGCCGCGCCCGAGCTGATCGCCCATCGCGTCGAGGACCCCTTATCCCGACCGTCGAAGCCGAACCGCACTGCCAGTCCAAGGGAGGCGCCGAGCCGCTCGGTGCCACGGTAAAGCGTGTAGGCCTGGCGCACCCCTGCACCAGCTGTGCTGCTTCATGGCGTCAGGCGTGCGTTCGCTTGATCCGGCTGGTTGGCATTGGCCCTAAGCGAGCCGGAGTGACTACTGCGCGGTATGAATGTTCGGCGGCCCGAGATGCTGTAGAAAATCCGGTTTGCCGAGGCTCACTCCTGCGCCGCGGAGGATCCCGTAGGCTGTTGTCACGTGGAAAAAGAAGTTTGGAAGCGCGAAGTCCGTGAGATAGGCCTGCCCGCTGAAGCGGTATCCCATGCCGTTGGGAAACTTCAGCTCCACTTCCCGCTCCGCGCCTGAGGCCAACGCCGCCCGATCAATGCCTTCGACGAAGGTAATCGTCCTGGCACAGCGCCCCTTGAGTTCAGCGAAGGTCGCCTCGACGTCGGGCATCGAGGGCGATTCGATGCCGGCAAGCCGTGCCACCGCGTTCTTCGCGCTGTCGGACGCCATTTGATACTGGGCTGGCAGTGGCTTCATGTCCGGAGCCAATCGCCGGATGAGCAACTCGGCTTCGGGCTTTTCCGACGCCGCCTTGTCAAGCCACGTGCTCATGTTACGAAGCGCGTTGACGAAGACAGGGACGCTGACGTCGTGGATGCTGATGCTCATCTGTCACGGCTAAGGCACCTGCTTTGAAAGACTGAGTGAGAAAGCGCACACCGCGTAAGGGTGGGTCAAATGACATTGCCCGCCCGCCGACGGACGTCCACTTCTGGGAAATGACGGGAGCGGCCTGGGCGGCTCGGTTAGGTCGGTGATCGAACGTCTGCTCGGGGTGGAGGCTGTGTGGAAACGGGTTGTGTCGGAAGCGGTGACAGCCGGAGCGAGCCGTTCCCGGCTCATCCGCGCATCGCGGCTATAAGCCCTGGCGCTCCGAGGAGGGCGATGGCCCGCTTCACGTTGTAGGCGAGGACGTGGAGGCTCATCTCCGTCCCGACGTTTGGAAGCCTCCGCATCTTGAAGTGGCTGCGTCCCATCCAGTCCTTGATCGTGCCGAACACATGCTCGACGGTCCGTCGCCGGATGCGCATGGCGTCCGGCCTACGGTCGAGCCGATCCTGCATGGCTTCCACGACATGCTCGTGCTCCCAGCGCGTCACCCGTCGCTCGTTGCCGGTCGTACAGCCGGGCTTCAACGCGCATGATCGGCAGTGGCTCGACCAGTAGCGGTTCAGAACGAGACCGTTCTCGACGGTGGTCGTGCGCTTGATGAGGGTCTCGCCGGCAGGGCACCGATAGGTGTCGCTCGGCGCATCGTAGAGGAAGTCCAGCTTGCCGAAGCGCTCCTCCGCCTTGGCCCCGGAGGTCAGAGGCTTTGGGCAGATCGGTGTGACGCCCGCCTCTTCGCAGGCCAGGACCTCCGCTCCTGAGAAGTAGCCGCGATCGGCGAGGATCGTCAGGTGCTCGACCCCGGTCGCGTCCTTCGCCTGCCGGCCCATGTTGGCGAGTTGGGTGCGATCATGGCCGAGGTTCGTGACCTCATGTGCCACGACGATATGGCTGTCCGTATCGACGGCCGCTTGGACGTTGTAGCCGACGAGGCCCGTGCCCTTGCCGTTCGTGGCCATGGCACGGGCGTCCGGGTCGGTCAGCGAGATCTGACGGTCGGGCACGGTCTCGACTTCGTGCGCCATGGCTTGCAGCGTGCGCATCTGCTGGCGAAGCGCCGCGATCCTCTCTTTCAGGCGCGTCGTGCGCATCTCGCCGACGTCCGCCTCCTGCCGGTCGGCGGTGTCGAGCTTATCGAGATAGCGCTCGATGCTGGCCTCCACCTGCGCCAAGCGGAGGCGGATCGCGCCGGGCGTGTAGTTCTTGTCGCGCGTATTCACGGCTTTGAACCGACTGCCGTCCGCCGCCACCGTGCCGCCGGCAATGAGGCCGATCTCCCGACACAGGACGACGAATTGCTTGCACGCTGCCCGAACCGCTTCGCCGTTGTTGCGTCGAAAGTCCGCGATCGTCTTGAAGTCGGGAGCGAGCTTGCCGGTCAGCCACATGACCTCGACATTGCGGCCTGCCTCGCGCTCGAGGCGTCGGCTCGACTGCACCTGGTTCATGTAACCGTAGAGGTAGAGCTTCAGGATCGTCGCCGGATGATAGCCGGGCCGCCCCGTCGCAGCCGCGCCTTCAAAGCCAAGTGTGGCAAGGTCCAGTTCATCGACGAAGACGTCGATCACCCGGACCGGGTTCTCCTCGCCGACATAGTCGTCGACGCAATCCGCCAGAAGAAGCGCTTGGCGCCGCTCGCAACCTTCGATGAAACGGCCCATTCGACCCCTCCAGCGCTCCCAAAAAGGTAGCACAACAGGGCGTTTCCACACAGCCTCGGTGGGTTTCCGACCGTCTGCTCATGAGCGATCAACTCATTGAAACGGACGCCGTGGTCTCGCTTTTGCAGCGATCCATCTCAGATCCCAGCGGCATACCATCAAGCTTGGCCATAGAGGTGCCTAAATCGCCGCTCAAGCAACGGCCATGTTCCGACTGCAAACGCTTTGCCTGACCACTCTTTGCGTTCTGGCCTCTGCCCAATCTGCCAGCGCGGGCGGGCAGCCACCTGACGCACGGGACCGCTTGATGCTCAAGGTGGAACTCGGAACGCGGATCGAGCAGCGATGTGATGCAAGAGCGGGCGGTGAAGTTTCCCGCCAGCATCCGGGCTTCGAGGCCGATAAGGTGATCGCCTACGCCCTGTCCAATCCGCAGGAGCACGGAACAGAAGTCGTGGCACCGGGTGCGGTCGTCAGGAGCCGAGGCCATTGGTTCCGGCTTTCCTTCCGCTGCAAGACTACACCGGATGGGCTCGGGATCGTGGCATTCGAGCACACCCTTGGGTCAGAAATCCCCGGCTGGGATATGAGCAAGCTCTACCACGGCGATTGAGCGTGGGAGGGTATCTCCGCCTGACGCTACGGCCGACATCTACCTCGGCCAAACTTGCATGGCATCAGTCTGATCGCTGCTTTCGGACAGCGTCGATGGTGGCTTAAGCGGCCGCGTTGGGTCGCCAGCGGAACATCCGCATCTGCCTTACATCTCCAGAGCCTCGGTTCGGGTGTCTCCTCGCCTTGTCGGCATGGGCCGGCAAGGAGACAGACGATGGGACACTCTGCACACGATCCGGCTACGAAAGGGCGACCGGCCTGGAACGCCGGCCGCAAGCTCGGCGCCAAGCGGGCCCTCAAACCTCAGCAGGTCTGGGCCATCCGCTTCTGGCTCGACCGCGAACGGCGCGTGCGCGACCGTGCGATGTTCGACCTCGCCATCGACAGCAAGCTGCGCGGCCGCGACATCGTCAAGCTCAAGATCGGCGACCTCGTCAGCGGGGGTCGCGTCCGTAGCCGGGCTATCGTCATCCAGCGCAAGACCGGCCGACCAGTGCAGTTCGAATTGCTTGAACCCGCTCGTACCAGCATCCTGACATGGCTGGAGGCCCGGGGCGGAACGCTCGACGACTATGCCTTCCCAAGCAGGCTCGACGGCGTCATGCACATCAGCACCAGGCAGTATGCGCGGTTGGTCGATGAGTGGGTGACTGGCATCGGGCTGCGGAGCGAGGATTACGGGACCCACTCCCTCCGTCGCACGAAGGCGTCGTTGATCTACAAACGGACCGGCAACCTTCGTGCGGTCCAAATCCTGCTCGGCCATACCAAGATCGAGAGCACGGTTAGGTACCTCGGTGTCGACGTCGAAGATGCCTTGACCCTGGCCGAAGGCACGGAGATTTGAGCGTTCGGCCCCTCGGCTTCAGTGTCGAGGGGCTTTCAGAGCAGCCCGGCAGAAAAGCGCCCATCCCGGCCATTCGGCGGTTCTCAGCGACATCCTCAAAGCGGACATGGGCGAAATCGAGTGCCGAGCATAGCGCTTGCGCGTCGTGGATACCCTGCTGGAAATGCTGCGCACTCGGACCTAGCCATCACCACCAAAGATGACGGCGCCTGCCCGCTTGCAGGCGCATCGGCACGTTTATGACGCTCTCCACCCCTGGCCTCGTCTAAGGATACGGCGATCACGTACTCCTCATGGCGGCGCGTTCGTTCCGCTGACCAATGTTCCGAGTACGGAAGTCAGCGCGTTCAGGCCGATCATGATATCGGTCGGTTTCACGACGCCCGCCGGCCCCCACCCCACGCCGCCACGGCATCGGATGAGCGCCAAGCCGATCGGTCCCAGCTGAGCCATATTCGCGGCGTCGATGGCGACACCTTGCGCCAGCCGGACAAAGGGTTGTCCCGCGGCTTCCGCGGCGCGCTCGAACAGGCGAACGATCCCGGGCTCGCAGCAGATGGCAGCGGGATCGATACCCTGGTCGATGACGATCTCCAGTTGGCGCCGCGCCGCGATCCCTTCGAACGCCGCGACGAGGTCGATCATAGCCGTGCTGCGCGCGACATCGTCACAGGACTGGACGGTAACGCCGAAGATCGCGCGACCCGTGACGACGAAAGTCGGGAGAGGCTCGACATCGACGCGCACGACCGTGACCGTGACGTCGTCCCGCGTGGATCCGATCCGCTCCGCATCGAGGATGCATTCCGCCATTCCGGTCAAGGCGTCGCGCCGGCCCGACATTGGGACCGTCGCCGCATCGACGGTCTGTCCGGTCAGCGTCACACGCAGGATCGAAGACGCCGACAGGGCGGGGACGATCCCGACCGGCTATCCCGACAGTTCCAGCGCCGGACCGGCTTCAGCCGCGACTTCAAGATAGGCAACGATCTCGTCGGGGGACCGCCTCGCGCTTGGGGGCATCTCGGGGGCGAGCCCCTGCGACTGCAGGGCTTCGCGCAGGGCAACGCCATAGTCGTCATCCAAACCCAGCAAGTCCGGATCGATCCGTCGGACGACGGCTCTGCTACCGAACCGCGGCAAGCCGAATCGCCCGGCCGCATCCGTGACGAAGGCGACGACCTCGATCGCGTGTCGCAGGGGTGAGCCTCCACGGATCACGTTCTCGACCGCGGCGATGCCTATTGGCACGCCGAGCGTGCCGTCGTAGCGGCCGGCATCCTTGCGCGTATCGATGTGGCCACCGACGACGATGGCCGGGCCGCCTGGGATCGATCCCTCGATCCGACCGATGAGGTTGCCGACGGGATCGCGCCGTGTCGATAGGCCCGCTTCCTCCATCCAACCGATAACGAGCGCTTCGGCCTCAGACTGTTGCGGGCTGAAGATTCGTCTCGTCAGGTTCCATGGGTATGCGCTGATCCGAGCAAGGCGTTCGATGCGCTCGATGATGATCACAGCCGCGCTCATGGCGATCCGCCGATGATGGGAGTTGCGCCGGCGGTATGCACCTTCTCTATCATCGCCCGCTGCGCGCGATCCAGGATCTCGGCGGCTTAGCGCTTCTCGGGAGACAGCACGGGGCCAGCGTCGGCCATGGCGACCTCATCTCGGAGTGAAGGCGAGACTGACCGCTGACCGGTACGGGAATATGACGCGTGCGTATCAATTCTTCGCAGCGGGGCGCAGGCGAGGCCGTTCAAGTGCGCGCCATCAGTCGCCAAACCATCGCGTCGCGGCTTGGCCGAGGGCCGCCTCGTCGGGAGCGCTGTCGCTGGCCCAGGCGACGATCCCGTCGGGCCGCACCAGCACGGCGTGCAAGCCCATCTCGTCCTGCGCGGTCCCCACACCATAGCCGATCCTGGCGGGCCATCTTCGTGTGAGATCCCGAAGCGACGGGCTCGACGTGAAATCCACGAGCAAGCCTTTGCCGTCGCGCATCAGGGCTCTGGCTCGCCGCCCGTCACTCAGCGCCAAGTCGGGAACGCTGCGACCGACCAGCGGGTGATCCTCGCCGAGATCGTAGCGAAGCGAGACACCCCAGACGCGCTCGGCGAAATAGGTCGCGCCGTCCGGCGTCTCGATGAGGTCGCGCACGATGGCTTCGAGCGCGCGCGAACTCGCGCTCGGGCGCATCAGAGCGACCTGGGCCCGCGACAAATCGAGGACGCGCGCACCGACCGGATGCCGCTCGTGCTCATAGCTGTCGAGGAGACCGGCCGGCGTGTCGCCCCGTATCGTGGCCGCGAGCTTCCAGCCGAGGTTCATCGCATCGCCGAGCCCGAGGTTGAGACCCTGGCCGCCCAACGGCGAGTGGATGTGAGCGGCATCGCCCGCCAACAGCACGCGGCCGTAGCGATACGCGCTCGCCTGATGGGCGCGGTCGGTCCAGGTGGTCGCGAGATGGAGGCGGGTCACCGTGACGTCGGTGCCGGAGATTCGGCGCAGGACCGCTTGAACGTGCTCACGCGTGATCGGTGCGGAGCGATGGAAGGTGCCTCCGTCGAAATCGGCCATCGCGAGCGTGCCGGGCGGCGTAAACAGATACATGCCTTGGGCGGTGTAGTGCCGGCCGGGCTTGAGGGCGCCCGTGCCGGACAACTCGGCCTGGACCGAGTACCCGGTGAACTCCGGTTCGGTGCCGATGAAGGCGATGCCGGCAGCCTTGCGCACCACACTGCGGGCGCCATCGCATCCGACGAGCCAGCGGCCCCGGAACGATCGGCCGCCAGCCTGGACGACCACCGACCCATCGATTTGCGTGAAGCCTTCGACACCCGCGCCTCGCAGGACCGCAACGCCCGTCTCCTCCGCTCGCGTGACCAGAACAGTCTCGATGCTCGCCAACTCCGCGGCGAGGCTGCTGACCGGGCCGGGCAGGCGGTAGGGCCAGCGCGCGGTATCGATCCGGTCGTGGAAGAACTGGATGCCGGCGAAGTGACCGCCCGGACGGCGGGCTTGCATGAGGAAATGCGCCGTTCCGGGCGTGGCGGGGCTGGCCGCGCAGGCCGCGATCGCGTCCAACAGACCGCGGCGGTCGAGGCTTTCGATCGTCGGGACGGACAGGCCGCGCAGCCCGAACGGCGCGCGCTTCAACGGCGACGACGGATCACCCTCTCGTTCGAGGACCAGCACCGAGCAGCCGGCCAGCGATAGCTCGCAGGAGAGGAACAGGCCCACGGGACCGGCGCCGGCGATGATCGTGTCGTAGAGCGTGGTGGATGCGGACATGGTCGGGCTCCAGGGTCGTTGTTCGACCGGAGCGTTTCCCAAACCTGAGACCCGCGCGGACGAACGGCCGGACGCGCGAGGGCGTCCTTCGTTCGTCGCGGGGATCTGCGGCAGGGGGCCAAAGACCAGAGCTTCCGTCACCGGAAGGACTTGGGCTTACCAAACCAAGTCTGCCTTTTCCGACATCGCCACGATAGCGCGATGGTGAGATGACCGCAACGGCCACGCTACAGCCGATGCGATGACTCCGATTCTCGAAATCTCACACCGGGCGGAAGAGGTGCAGTGATCGTTTGCGCTCATCCCAAGGTGCCACGCTCACCCAACCGCACGATCGACAGCTTGGGGACCCGTACACGACCGTCCGTTGGCGACGTGATCGAGTGTGACGGCGATGGCCCGTTCGGGAACTGGCCCCTCTGAGGCCGACCGTCGTAATTTGCCCTTCCGGGTCACGGAACGGACGGGCCTTCTGGGCAGGCGTAGAGGCATAATTTTGTCTAATTGACGAAATTCGTCATCATGCTACATTTGCTCCATGTCGCATAGTCCAACCGTCTCTGCCGAACCGAAGTCTCGCCTGCGCCGGGCCTATGTCGGCTTCGTGATCGAGGTGTTCCGACTCAACGGTGACCAGCTCGCCGTCGGGAACACGCTCGGCGCCGACCTCGGATTGACCAGCGCGCGCTGGCAGGTCCTGGGCGCGATCTCCCTCTCCCCCGTCCCGCTGCCAGTGGCTCACATCGCGCGCAACATGGGACTGGCCCGACAGGCCGTGCAGTATTCCGTGGATGAGATGCGGGCCGATGGCCTCGTCCGCCTCGAACCCAACCTGCACCACAAGCGCGCGATGCTCGTCGCGATGACCGATAAGGGTGAAGCGGCCTATCGCGAGGCGAGCGAACGCCATGGACGCTGGGCCGAATCCTTGATGGCCGATCTGTCGCCGGAGCGGATCGAGGCCGCAAGCGAGCTGCTGCGCGACATCCAGTGCCGCATCGCAAGTTCCACCGCCACCCCGGCCTCCACTGGGATCAAGGAGATCTGAGATGCCGAAGTTCGTCGAAATGGGCCAAGCCGTCACGTTGGGCGATCAACTCAAGTCCGAGGAAGGACCGGTGATTCTGATCAACACCTTCGTCACATCCCCGGACGATGCCGATAAGTTGCTCGAAGTCTGGACGGGCGATGCCAGCCTGATGAAGGCGCAGCCGGGTTTCATCTCGACGCAGCTGCATCGCGGCATCGCGGGAAGCGGGGTCTTCCTGAACTACGCCATCTGGCAATCGGTCGCCCACTTCCGGTCCGCCTTCACGAACCCAGCGTTCCAGGCGAAGCTCGCCGACTACCCGGAGGGTGTTACGGTAAGCCCGCACCTGTTCAGGAAAGTCGAGGTCCCCGGCATCTGCACCGCCTGAACGGGAGCGGCGACACCATCGTCGTCCGGGTCGAAATCGATGAGCGAACCACTGCCGGGCCGTCACCGGGATTCCTCGGTGACGGCAAACTGTATCAGAGACGAGGGAGGGAGCCGATGGATCGATCCACCCTGCAGAAATTCGTCGACGAGGCGATCATCCGCAACGTGATTGCCCGCTACGCCGACATTGCGACCAGAGCCGATTACGAGCTTTCACAGCTTATGGACGGACGATGGCGAGTTCGTCATCGGCGAGGCGCCGAACGGGCATCATTCGACTGGGCCGGCGAGTAACGTCGCCCTGTTCCGCGAGTTGCGCGCCGGCAAGACGTTCTTCGTGCAGTTCGCGCTGCCCGGCGTGATCGACATTGCCGGCAATGAGGCGACCACACGCACGTTCATCCATGAGAGCGCACAAGGAGCTGACGAGACCTACTACCGCTGCCATTGCATCGCGTTCGACCGATTGCATCGCTCGGGCGAGAACTGGCTCTTCAAGAGCCGGTCTTTCCAATATCTGTGGCTCGATACCGGACCCTTCGCAGGCAACGGGTTTCCGCTCTTCACGGCTCGATCCGGCAACTGACGTCCTGCGGCGAGCGCTGCGTTGTGACGGTCCTGAAGAAGAGCGGTCGGTTGCAGATGTCCCGCGAACGTTGGCTCCCGCCGCGGGGGGCTCACCGGCCATGGGGGCTGCGCGAAGTCGCCGGGCTCGCCTCCTCGTGCCTGAGCTGTTCGAGATAGGACCGTAGCAGGGAAGCCCGCCGGGGGCGGAAGCTGCCGGTGCCGGTGCGGGCATCGCGGATGCGGTCCAGCCGGAACATGCGGAACGCCTCGCGCCGGAGGCACCATGCCAGGACGACCGAACGCTGCTCGGTGTACACAATGGCGAGCGGCAGGATCGTGCGCTGCGTGTCGGCTCCATGCTCGTCCGTGTAGCGGAGGGTAAGCCTCTCCTCCCGCCAGCACGCTTCCCGGATCAGGGCCGTGTCGGGTGTGGCGGCAGGCCGGGCCTCGGGCCGGTAGACCTTGGACACGGCATGCAGCAACTGCTGCTCGCGCTCGTCGGTGAGGGTGGCGGCCACCTTGGCCAGCACCGAGGCCGAGGCGCGGGCGAGGTCCGGATCGCCCATGGCGCCGACGGCGGCCATGCCGATTGCCAGCGCCTCGGTCTCCAAGCGGTCGAAGGTTTGGGGCGGTAGGGCGACGTCCTCGGTCAACCGATAGCCGTAGCCACGCTCCCCTTCGATCCGCGCGCCGGCCGCGCGCAGGCTGTCGATGTCCCGGTACAGGGAGCGGAGCGACACGCCCGTCTCCTCGGCGAGGCGCTTGGCCGTGAGCGGTGGCGGCAGCACGCGCATGGCGTGCAGCAGACGAAAGAGACGGTCACTCCGCGCCATCGCGCAACTGCCGGGTTCTGTCAGTTGGGCGTTGGTACAGTCCGGTCATGGGGCTGACAACGGCCCCGAGTGGAGTCGGAGACGACCATGACCGTGCAAGTGACGACGCACCTCAATTTCGACGGCCGGGCACGGGAGGCGCTGGCCTTCTACGCCAACGTCTTCGGCGGCGAGCCCACCCTCGTCACCTACGGCGAACTGGCCGGCGTGACGGACCCGGAGCAGGCGCAAAAGGTCATCTGGGGGCAGGTCGCCTGCGAGACCGGCTTTCGCATCATGGCCTACGATGTCCAGCCCGAGCGCCCGTGGCATCCCGGCGAGAATGCCTTTTACGTGTCCCTGCGCGGCTCATCCGAGGACGAGATCACGGCGTATTGGAATGGCCTCAGCGCGGGCGCGACCGTCCCACAGCCACTCGGACCCTCGGCTTGGTCGCCTCTCTATGGCATGCTGAAGGATCGATTCGGGGTCACCTGGGTCGTCGATCTGACATCGTCCTAACGCCTCCCGGCCAGCCGCCAGCCTCTTCGAAGCCGTGCAGGCCGACCTCACCTTGGCCCCTTGGACAGCAAGTTCGACGTCGTCCTCGTGGGGGGAAGCACCGTCGGCAACTTTGCCGCACGGCGGCTACGGCCGGGTACGTGAAATGGAGGACCGCGGTCGCTGCGGCTCCCACGATGACGATCAGCGCGATGATCCTCACCATCGGGTGGTCTCACCCTTCTGCGTGCCGTGGACCCGCCAGAGGCGTGCCACCGCGATCCTGCCAAGGCGACACCGTCGGCGCCACCCCGCCCGCCGGTCTTCGCCCTGAGGAGCTCACGGTGACGTGATCCCGCCTGTCGCGCTCGCGCCTCCCGTCGGGTTGCCTCTTGCCGGTGGCCCGCCGACGCGGCCGTGCTTGGAGCGGTCAGGACGATCGTAGCGTGGATCCACCGACGCGCGGATCGTATCGCCTTCAACACGAACGCGAACTTCGGCGCGCTGGGGGCGGTGTTCGAGAAGGACGGGGTCGGCATCCCAGCCCTGCGGATCTTCACCGACGGGACGATGGCGGTGTACTTCGAGCACATGCTCGGGAAACCGGTGTTCGATGACCTGGAGCTGCGGCAGGAACTGCTCGACCGCCTAAACGCGGTGCCCGGCATTCGTCTACCGCCCGATGCGGTCTCGAAGCGCAAGACCATCCCGCTCGCGGGCCTATCCGCGACCTCTATCGATGCATTGCTCGCGGCGATGGACTGGTTCGCCGCCACGCTCCACGCCGGTCAGGCGAAGGAGCGCTGACCGTGTGGACACGCCTGATTGCGATGCTCATTTCGCCTTGCTCGCCATGACTGAGCTATCGCTAGCATCACCCTCCGACTGCAGTCTGATCTGTGACGCCGACCGACGACGGGCATGTCACGCGGAGATCGAGCACCGGACGGGGGAGTGCGGTTTGATCCGGGGCCATGATACGCGAAGGCTTTGCTGGGCTCGCACCGAGCGTCGGCGGTGAAGCCGCGGTGCAGATCGTGAAGCGCTCAGCCTAATCCTGGCGGCCCATCGAAGCCTGCGCGTCTCCGCCGACCGACCATCGGGTCCGTCTCATCCTCTTCATCGTTCTCAACGCCGCGACGCTCGATATTGCGGCGGGTCGGATTGCGACGCTGCACCGGTCGAAGTTGGGCGGTCTTCGCCGTGAGGAAGTCGAGCGCCTGCGAGGTCGCATCGACCTGATCGTCACTGCGGCCGAATGGAAACGCCAGCAACTCACCGACGTAGCCGTGCGTCCAGGGCTCCCCCTCCGCGATCACGACCTGGCCGGCTTCGAATCGCGCACTTTGAGCCAGAAGCCGCGCGCGCTTGTCGTAGCGCGGCCGTCTGAGATGCATTGTCATGCTGCTGGTACGGCGTAGATCCTGCTGTAGGCTGCGGCCAAGCTCGGTGTCCTCGATCAGGCTCTCATCCGGACGCCAGCTGCGCGTGCACTCGAGGATCTTGCGGCGCAGGTCCGGCACCTCCCAGCGACCCCGTACCTGATCGAGAAGATAGTAGTTCTCCCCGTCCCAGCCCCAGAGCTGCCCGACCGAGTAGCTGCTGGTCGCGTCGAGCGTCGAGGCCGGGTCCCAACTCGCCACGAAGTACACGAACGCCGGATCATTGAAGTCGCGCTCGGAGTATCGCAGCCACTCGCGGCGGATCACGTTGCCGTCCGGTGGTACGGGATCCTGCAGGTACATCGCCGCAAACGTCATCGAGCCAACGGCCGCGAGCATCTCGTCGAGCACCTCACGCGGCTCGCGCGCGGGGTCCAGGACCTCACCTTCAGTACGATAGTAGACATCGTCTTCGTCCGCTCCGATCCGATAGCGAGCCGCCTCCGGCGCGATCGCGGGTAGGACCAATTCGTCCCAATCTCCAGTCCGCCGGACCTGCCCGATCAGGTCGTCCTCGTGCAGGCGCTGCGAGACCAGGACGATGGCACCGCGTCGCTTGTCGTTGAGGCGGGTGCGGTGCGCGGTGTTCCAGAGATTTATTTGCCGGCGGCGTACGGCCTCCGAGAACACAGCATCCGGACTCATCGCGTCGTCACCGATGATAAGATCGGCGCCGCGCCCGAGTACGGGTCCGGCAATCGAGACCGCGTAGCGGTAGCCGCGCTCGGTAGTGATCGTCTCGAGCTTGCGGTCGCCGCCGCGCTTGATCGTGAAGGCTGGGAATGTCGCCCTGAACCAGGCGCTGGTGACGATGGCCCGGAAGGCGGCGGCGTGGGTCTGCGCCAGATCGGCGGAATAGGAGGTGCAGATGATCCGAAGCCGTGGATTGCGACCGAGTAGCCAAGCGGTGAAGGCGACGGTGACCAAGAGCGATTTGCCCGAGCGCGGGGGGACGTTGATGATCAGTCGCCGAGCCTCGCCCACCTCGACGCGCCGCAAGGCCTCCGCGACGGCGTGCAGGTGCCAGTTGTCGATGAACGGAGTGCCGGGCTCGAGGGTCGCGAAGCAGCGCTCGTAGAACAACATAAAGTCCGAGCGGAGGAGCACCTGGTACAGGCGCGCCTCCGGGCTCATGGGTCGGCCTCCGGTTCCGGATGATCTTCGACAGGTTCATCGTCCTCAGTCTCGCGGTCGAGCGTGCGCAGACGCCGCCCGACGGCCCTGAGAAGCGAGGCCTCCTCCTCGGGCAGCAGTGTGTCGGTATTCTGGGCCTGCGATGACCGGGCAAGCCGAGCCTGTCGCCGCTGCTCGAGGAGCTTGGCAGCCGAAACGTTGCGCTTGGAGGCCGCCTCGAAAAGGAAGTGGTCGATCGCCTCGTCGCGGGTGACCTTCACCACCCTGCCATCGACCCGCATCGAGAGCTTGCCGTCGAGGAAATCCTCCCTCGACTTCGGACGGCCTTTGCGCCCCCAGGGGTTGCGTGTTTCACCAGGCTGAATGCGGAACTGGGATGGTGGCCGGCCGTAGCCGACCTTCTCGTCATCGGACGCCGCTGTCGGTGCGTCAGGCCTGGGATCGCGAGGCATGGGGTGGCCTCACGCGGTCGCGGGGCCACACCGCTCCGCCCTGGTCTGGGCGAAGGTGCGTCCAGTCGCCTCGAGGACGGCTTCGGCCTTGGTAAAGGCCTCGAGCCGGCGCACGGCGGTATCGACGTAGATTGGATCGATTTCGACGCCGTAGCCGACCCGGCGCGCCCGATGCGCCGCCACCAGCGTCGAGCCGGCGCCGGCGAACGGGTCCAGCACCGCATCCCCTCTCGCAGTGACGTCGAGAATGGCGTCGTGCAGCAGGGCGACGCTCTTGGGTGTCACGTGGCCGTCAAGTTCGTCTCGGGTCCGGCCGAAGGCGGTCGCACCCGCGTAATGCCACACGTTCGAGCGCCAGCGCCCGTTTTTCCCTAGCTCGACATTGTTGATGTGCGCAGCCGAGCCGAGCTTGAAAGCGAAGATGAGTTCATGCTGTGATCGCCATAGCGTACCCATGCCTGCATTTGACTTGACCCACGGGATCAGATTCTTGAACGAGGAGTAGACCGCCCGCCCTGCCGTCAAGATCTCGTAGGCATGACGCCAGTCCATGAAGTACAGGGCGAGGGACCCGTCGAGGGAGTGCATCGCAGCGTTGCGGAACGCGGTCGTAAGGAAGACGATGAACTCAGCTTCCGTCATCTCTCCGGAGGCCATGGCGAACTCGCGCGCCCCTTGGCGGCCCGAGACGTGACCCTCTACGCGTACATTGAAGGGTGGGTCTGCTAGGACGAGGCGCGCCTGCACCTGGTCCATCAGGCAGACCAACGCGTCGGGGTCGAGGGTGTTCGCGCAGATCAGGCGATGGCCGCCCTTGAACACCCAGCAATCGCCGACCCGGGACACGGTCGGCCCGGTGGTCTCCGGTAGAGCGTCGGCCTTGTCGACCTTCGCGTCGGTGCCGCTGAGCTGGGTATCGATCTCGCCCGTCGAGAACCCGCTGAACACCGCGAGATCGGGATTGATGTCGAGCACGTGCGTCAGCTCGATCTTCAGTGCCTCCGGATCCCAGGAGGCCATCTCCTCGATCTTGTGTAGGCTGATGCGCAGGATGCGGACTTCGTCGTCGGACAGATCATCGATGTAGGTGACCGGCACCTCGTCGAGGCCGACCGTCCGCGCCGCCGCGTAGATACTATGTCCGGCGATGATGGTCCCGTCGCGACGCACCAGGATCGCCCGCACGATGCCGAAGTGTCGGATGTTGCGCTCGAGACCTTCCTTTTGGTGTCGACCCGCACGGCGGAGCTTGATCTTCGAGGGGGTGAGACTCGCGATCGAAACGTGGTCGACGCTGATGCGCCGATAGTTCGTCGGGCTTGCTCGCACCGACGCATCGGCTTGGTAGTCGGGCTGCGAGCTTCCCGCACTGGAAGAGCCAGCTGTAACGGCTGGCGCAATAGCAGTCTCTGCCAGCGTCGGCTCGGACGCCGGCAGAGACTGCTGCAGCGAAGGTTGGTGAGTACGAACGCGCTTGCGCGCGACTGGGATCTGTCCCGTCATGATGCCCTCGATGTTGAGGCACAACACGAGTCAAGCCGAAGAACGCGACTGATGCGATCTCCGATCGAGGCTCCTGTCAGAGTGCCTGCATCGAGGACGATTGACCGTCCTTGACCAGAATTCCCTCAACGGTGGGCGCCTGAACCCTTCCGTTTCTGGCCCGAACATCAACCAAGCCGCCTCACGCTGTCAACCAAAATCGTTCGGTTCGAACGAAAATATTGATCAGGCTTCGAAATTCTCTTGCTGAGGTTTCAGCGATCGCAATTCCCATTTCAGGCTCAGGAAGTTTCCCATTTCCCAGACGTGCGAGCGGAGACCAGTTCGAGCCTGACTGCGTCCACCACCAGGGGGTCTTGCGTAAATCGCAGGATCCCGGTGGTCGTCGAAACCCTCGACTTGTCAGTAACTTAGCTCGAGCGTCCTGCTTCAGCCGCGTCTCTGTCGCGTCTCTGGGGCCTGATTACCGGCCATTCTGCGCCCGGTCTCCACGGGCCACATCCCCGTTTCCTGCGATGCTGCTCGCGGCCCTGGTTGGGTCCTTCGTCGACCGCACCAGCGGACGAACGTTGTTCGCCCGTTGCCGGAACCCGCCGCTTTGGCTGTTCGCTTCCATGAAGCCAATCGCCTGGATGGCGGGGGAGGACACCGCAACCGGCCAGTGGGCGGTCCTCCAACCGGGGACGCCCTTTGCGTTCTGGCCGCCCGATGAGGTGCTGCCCGGGGTAAACCATGGCCACCCCTGCCTGGG
>NZ_JAKSXW010000052.1 GCF_022829405.1 Methylobacterium sp. J-076 | reverse complement strand
TTCGTCGGTGAGGCGCCGGCGCGCAGGGTGTCGACGAACCAGTCCATCGCTTCGAGGAAGCCGGCGGTGGCCTCAGGCGTGAGCGGCGCGAGTGGGATGGTCTTGCGCTTGGTTACCGCGTCCGGTGGCAGATGGATACCGGGTACCGCGTTCAGGCGGTCGAGCAGTGCCTGCCGCAAGCCGAGATCGTCGAACACCGGCTTGGCGAGCATATACTTGAAGTACACCGCCATCGTGCCGTCGCTGAACAATCGCAGCGCCGGGATGGCGACCCCATCCTTCTCGAATACCGCGCTTAGCGCCCCGAACGGCGGATTGGCGTTAAAGTTGATGCGGTCCGCCCGGCGATGGATCCAGGCGACGATAGCCCGAGCGGAGGCGAGTACCGACGCGTCGCCGTGGACGGCGATCTCAGCCATCACGCTCGCTTCGTCCCAGGTCCGCTTGAACGGCGCGGCACGGCCCGGGCTGCCCTTGCGGTCCTTGGCCGCCTCTGAGCGGCCGAGCACGATCGGCACCAGCGTCTTCAGCCCCTGGCCTTCGTACTGGCGCAGCTCCACCGCCAGCACCTCGGCCGGCTGCATCTGCCGGTTGAGGAACTCGACCACCCGCCGCAGCTCCGGCGGCACACGATCGGCTACAAACAAGAGCCGCACCCGCCCGGCCTGGAGGTTCGTGCGCACCCCCTCCCAGAATGCTTCTGGATCCGAGTCCGGCCCGATCAGGTCGCCGAGTACCGCCACTGGGTCTCCGCCCTCCGCCTCGCAGCGCGCTCCAAACACCGCCCGCAGGGTATCGAGCGGCCAGTGCAGCACCGAGTTCGCCGCGTAGTCGAGCATCTGCCCGACCACTTCGCGGCGGATGCGGGTGTCGGTGCTGCGCTTCACCTCTACCAAGGCCGGGATGCCGTCCTGGTCGAGGAACAGGTGATCGAGCGACCAGCGGTTGGCGCCGCCCTCCTCGGCGGCAATGCCCTTCTCGCGTGCCACCAGCATGAAGCGGCGCGGGCACCTCGGTATCGATCTGGTCGCCGGCGAGCAGCTCGGGAAAGGAGGCGAGCAGGCGCTGGAAGTCGTCCTCTATGGCAAAGCTCGCCGCCTGCATGGCGACCAAGGTCTGCGCATAGCGCAGGACGAAGACGCCCGTAGGCGATGGTGTGATCCGGCTCGATCAGGATCACGCCCTCTGCGAGACCGTCGACGACCTGCGCCAGTTGCCGCTGCTCGAACTGGGTCATGATGGCTCACCTCGTTCGAAGGGCATCAGTGCCGCCTCGCATCCACGCATGGGTGCCAACGTCCCAAACGATGCGTCGGGCAATACCCCTGGCATCGCCGGCCGGCATCCTTGTCTTCGTCGGGAAGATCGTCGCCTGGGACCAGCTCGCGTTACCGCACTGGACAACCCGCGAGGACGTTCGTTCCGTTCCAGGGCTGGCAGTGGCGGGCACCGCTCGCTTTCCATAGCTCGCAGGTCGTGACACTCACTACCCATGAGCAGCTTGCACAAATTGATCGGGACGGTCGCCCGCCGGCGCCATACGCCGGTAACCGACTACGGTGTCACGCTGCTGTTGATCGGCGCCATGACCTTCGTTCGGTTCCTGGCTCCAGCCCATGTCGCTCCGTTCCTGCTGTACATTCCTGTCCTCATGATCGTCACTCTGGCTTTCGGCTGGGGGGCCGGGACGCTGGCGCTGTCGTTGTCCACCTTGATCGCCGCGTGGTTCTACACGCGCGACGGGATACTCGGCGGCGTCGACGTCGCGCTGCTGGGTCAGTACGTGACGGTCGGTGCGACCATGGTGTGGATCTGCCACGCGTTGCGCCGCTCCGTCGTGCAGAATGAAGCTACGTTGGAGCGGCTCAACGCAGCGAACCACGTTCTCGTCGACAGGGAGGCGGCGCTGACCAGCGCCAACGCTGCGGCGGAGGCTGCTAAGGAAGCGGCCGAGCAGGCTAACACGGCAAAGAGCGATTTTCTGGCTAATATGAGCCATGAACTCCGCACACCGCTTTCCGCCATCATCGGCTACAGCGAGATGATGGGTGAGGAGATCGCAGACGGCTGCGATGCGTCGGACCTTGTGGCCGACATTGGCAAGGTCGAGCGCAACGCCCGTCACCTGCTCGGGCTCATCAACGACGTGCTGGACCTCTCA
>NZ_JAKSXW010000048.1 GCF_022829405.1 Methylobacterium sp. J-076 | reverse complement strand
TGCCGATCACCCCTGAGCAATCAGCGTTGCTGGACCGTGTGGACGAGCCGTCCGATCTTCGGAAGGTGCCGGAGGCGGAGCTGCAGAGCGTGGCGGACGCGGTGCGGGCGGAGATGATCGACGCGGTGTCGATCACCGGCGGGCATCTGGGTTCGGGGCTCGGCGTGGTCGAGCTGACGGTGGCGCTGCACCACGTGTTCGACACCCCCGACGACCGGATCGTGTGGGATGTCGGGCACCAGTGCTACCCGCACAAGATTCTCACCGGGCGGCGGGACCGGATCCGGACGCTGCGCCAGGGCGGGGGCCTGTCGGGCTTCACCAAGCGCAGCGAGAGCGTCTACGACCCGTTCGGGGCGGCGCACTCGTCCACCTCGATCTCGGCCGCGCTCGGCATGGCGGTGGGGCGCGACCTCGACATGGCCTCGGCCAAGGCGCGCGGCACCGCCGAGCGGATGAAGCGGCGCAACATGGTGGCGGTGATCGGCGACGGGTCGATGTCGGCGGGCATGGCCTACGAGGCGATGAACAACGCCGGCGCCCTGCATTCGCGGCTGATCGTGATCCTCAACGACAACGACATGTCCATCGCCCCGCCGGTGGGGGCGATGTCGGCCTACCTCGCCCGGCTCGCCTCGGGCGACACCTACCGGACTCTGCGCGACGCGGCCAAGCAGCTCGGCAAGCTGCTGCCGAAGGCGATCTACCAGCGCGCGGCGGCGGCGGAGGAATACGCCCGCTCCCTGGTGGTGGGCGGGGGCACGATGTTCGAGGAGATGGGCTTCCACTATGTCGGCCCGGTGGACGGGCACAACCTCGACCACCTGCTGCCGGTGCTGAAGAACGTGCGGGACACGGAGCACGGGCCGATCCTGCTGCACGTGGTGACCCGCAAGGGCAAGGGCTACGCCCCGGCCGAAGCCTCGGCCGACCGCTACCACGGGGTGGTGAAGTTCGACGTGGTGTCGGGGGTGCAGGCCAAGGCCAAGCCGAACGCGCCGGCCTACACCCGGGTGTTCGGGGAGAGCCTGATCAAGGCCGCCGACGCCGACGAGAAGGTGGTGGCGATCACCGCGGCGATGCCGGGGGGCACGGGCATCGACCTGTTCGGCAAGGCGCACCCGGACCGGACCTTCGACGTGGGCATCGCCGAGCAGCACGCGGTGACGTTCGCGGGCGGCCTGGCGACGGAGGGCTACAAGCCGTTCGTGGCGATCTACTCGACCTTCCTGCAGCGGGCCTACGACCAGGTGGTGCACGACATCGCCCTGCAGAACCTGCCGGTGCGGTTCTGCCTGGACCGGGCGGGTCTGGTGGGGGCGGACGGGGCGACGCATGCGGGCGCGTTCGATCTGGCCTACCTGTGCTGCCTGCCGAACATGGCGGTGATGGCGGCGGCGGACGAGGCGGAGCTGGTGCACATGGTGGCCACCGCCCACGCCCACGACAGCGGGCCGATCGCCCTGCGCTACCCCCGCGGCGAGGGCGTCGGGATCGAGCTTCCGGAGCGGGGCGAGGTGCTGCCGATCGGCAAGGGGCGGATGGTGCGCGAAGACGCGAATGCGCGCGTGGCGATCCTGTCGCTGGGCACGCGCCTGGCCGAGGCGCTGAAGGCGGCCGACCTGCTGGCCGAGCAGGGCGTGGCCGTCACGGTAGCGGATGCGCGCTTCGCCAAGCCGCTGGACGAGGCGCTGATCCTCGATCTCGCGTCGCGGCACGAGGTGCTGCTGACGGTGGAGGAGGGCTCGCGCGGCGGGTTCGGGGCGATGGTGCTGCACCTGCTGGCCGAGAAGGGCGCGCTGGATGCGGGCCGGGTCCGGGTGCGGACGCTCACCCTGCCGGACACGTACCAGGACCACGACAAGCCGGAGAAGATGTACGCCGAGGCCGGCCTCGATGCCG
>NZ_JAKSXW010000043.1 GCF_022829405.1 Methylobacterium sp. J-076 | reverse complement strand
AGTCTTGAGTGGGTCCCGTCATCCAGCCAGCCGCTCCCATCCAACCGCTCGCCTTCCTGAACGAGCGATTGGTAAAGGCGCTCGTAGCGGTGAACTAGCCGCGCCAGCGCCCGTGTGGGGCTAGGGGTGGCCGCAGCCGGCACGGATGTCAGCGGGGCCGCGAGGATGGCGCCGAGGGCGGCGCGACGAGTCGAGGCGGTCATCGTCCGCCCTCCTCAATCGAATGCGACAGCTTGTATGCGTGCTCCCAGCTAGCCTCGACCCGCTCAGCGATCTCCCGCAGGGCTGGACCTACGACGAGCAGACATTCACTGGGATCATTGTCGGTCACTCCCAACTCGCAGATGGTGGCCGCCCAGCGGGTGAGGTCGCGAATATCGCTCTCTATGTCAAAGAGCAGGTTGGCGAGATTATCACGACGGTGCTGACGATGGATCATGCCCGCCCCCGCAGGTAGTTCGTCCCGTCGAAGCCGAGCACGTGAGCATGTTGCTCGTGCCAGTCGCCGTCTTCCTCTGGGTCGTGCGGCTCGTCGCAAACATCGCCACCGGCTGGATCGTCGTCTTCCAGATCGCAGTCGCCGTCCAGAGCGTCGAGCAGAGCAATGTCCGCCTCGATCCGCTCGGCGATCCGGCGGCGCAGGTCGCGGAGGCGATCACGATCCAAATCTGGATTGTCCTCCCGCATAGCGCGGATGGCCTGCGTGACGGGGCCGGACTGCTGGCCGAACCTCTGGCCTAATAATGGCTGAGCGCTGCAGGGCTGGGGTATTAAATGCGTGCGCGTGCTATGGGCGTGGGTAGCCATTGACGTAGATCCCAGACGTTGAGGGCTAGGCCTGTCGCGGTGCTCCAACACCTCGGCAGGCCGCTTGCTGCTGCAAGCCGTTGTCTGTATAATGTCTATACACAGCCGGCGTCAAGACACTGTCTACACATGCAGCAGCGAAAAAAAACAGCGCAGCTCAATCTGCGCATCGATCCGGCTTTAAAAGTGGCAGCTGAGTCCGCCGCCAAGGAGGATCAGCGCTCGCTCACATCGCTGGTCGAGAAGCTTCTCACCGAGCACCTGAAGGCGAAGGGCTACCTGAAATGAGGCGCATCCTCCTCGCTGGTGTAGTCGTTGTGTGCTCGACCGCCGCCTATGCTCAGTCGACGCTTCGCGTCATTGATACCGCGCCAAACGAGGTTCTGAATGTGCGGGAGTACTCAACCTCTGATGCGCACATCGTAGGAGTGATTCCATCTGACGGAAGAGGGATCGTTCCTAGCCGCTAGCGCAACGGCAACTGGGTGTTTGTGCGCTACCGAAAGGTGGAAGGATGCGTCTCGCGCCGATTTGTGTACCCAAAAGCCGCGCCAGTCCACCGCGAACGCAGACGGTGTCGAGTAAGCCCACTGGCTAGGGCTACGTGCGACATCGCGAGGCACCCAAAGGGCAAACAACTAAAGGTAATTAGTAGGCATCAATCCTAATTGAGTGATCGAGTCCTCACCGATCAGCGTGTTCATTAAGCACGCTGACCACAAGGTGCCGGTCCGCATCTACCACTCTGTCGGGATGCAAGATGGTTGCTCCTTGAAGGTCATAGATCACAATTGTGGACCTATCGTGTGGCACGAGGCCTTCGCGAGCAATGATTGAGCCTCTGATGCTTTCGAAAATGCCACGATCAAAGATATTGTCAGTCAACTAATCTACATTTTACTAATAATTGAGTAGTTCAATCAAAATTTTAGCCGGTCTTCGAGAAATTCTAAGCCATTTTTTGAGTTTACGAAATGCAAACATTTTTCTTTTGCAGCTGATTTATCAAAGCTTCCTACTCTGAGCCCCCGTGTAATCTCGAAAGTAATTGTCTTTTGCGGTATTTCTATTTGTTCACTATTTAAAAGAAGCTTAGCTAGAATTAGTGCCTTTGGACCAGTCAATCCCGTTATGTCATAATGCAAATCGTTTAGGGGCGCGTATAATAATTTACCTTTAGTCTTGCTGTAAGTAATTTGCGCTCTATCCAAATCGTCAGTGTGGACGAACCTAAAGTATATTTTCGACGGAGCGTTTTTCTGGTCTCCGCTCATATAGAATGAGGCAGCAACTTGTGCTAGTACGCCATCAGCAGGGCCGGCGCACTCAAACAGCGACAAGCCACCCTTGCCCAACGCACGGCCTTCGCGAAGCTCATACATAGCCTCATACGGAAAATCCTCGTCGTTAAGATAATCCTCTGCTTCTGCCCAAGTGGCATCTCTATCGATCTTTCGTGCGAGGAGAGGCATTTACTTGATGGCCGCCGCTAGTGAAGCTGCAACTGTTCGGTTTTTTTCGTCCTTGAAGCGAATACTCAGCAAAGATTTTATTTTTTCATCTAAGTGATTGCGTAGCGCCTCAACGGCTGAATATCTAATTCCCGCTTTGGGGTGCTCCGTAGCGAGTTCAAAGACGTAATCTTTAATTTCGGAGTTATCGGTTGAAGAAGCAACATCGCATGCCGCGGATAGCATTAATTTTACAAGTTCAAGGTCGTAGCGATTAGACTCAATGTATTCTTTTAAAGTATCTATGAAACAATATTTATCGAAATAGGCGTAAAGCTTGCTAAGAGCTTCACCGTGATCGGTTTCATGTTCTGTGGATAGCGAATCGACTACAGTCTCGAACTCCGCTCTAGCTTGGCGTAGGCGCGCCTCAGTAATACGGATTGGCTCCCGAGCGGACAATGCAGGGACGATTGAAGAACGTTGTGCGATCAAGCTGTGAAGCAGCTCAACGATCCCTCCGTTTAAATTTGCATCGCCGCTGGTCATCATCCTCATGTCAGCCCATCTACTTGAGTTTTTAATCTGCAATGTTGAGCCTGATGGGAGTAATATTTTTGCTGGATTATCGTCCATTGTATTCGGTGTAACTAGAATTAAGCATTTTACATTAAAGCTTATAGGTGCAATATCGTTGCTGTAAAGATCGATATCAAAGTTGAGAATACCTGCGGCATGTCCCTCTAAGTCTACTATAGGAAACGAGGATGCACTTTCGAGCTTTCTCCAAATCGGTTTAAAAGTTGAGTTGTGTAGATGTAAGGCCTGCGAACCGTAATCTTCGGGATAATAGATACTTGCTAAATCTGAGCTCAACGTAGATTTGGCCGAATAATTTTTTGGCAATGCAAGATCGCTGAGGATGGGACTGGTCCCAACTCGGCTCAATGGAACGGCGCGCATATCCTTTTTTAAGATGCTCAACTGCCGCTCCGCGCGAATACTTCATGGGCGTCGTGTTGCATTTCTTCGAATAGGGCAGCACGCGCTTCAACGTCGAGAGCAACTGAGCCATTTTGAATGGTGCTATAATCTAGCTCCAAGCGGCACATACTCGCCGACGTCTGTTCTATAAGAGTTTTTGCATCAGGGGCTAGTGTAATTAATCCGAATTCAGTCACTTGCCATTTGAATATTCTGTTGATGACTATAGCATTATTATTTATTGATTTAATCGGCTTATTCAGCTGCAAGAAAAGGTCACTATCTTTCTTTGCGTCAATCTGAATATTTGGGTTGAACGTGTTAAATATCTCGTTACACTCTACAACCGAGCCCCTCTTCATAAACAGTGTCGGTCCATAAGCAATCCTAGCACAATTGAAGTTAAGTGAGTTTATTAAACGAATTTTGGAATTGAATACTGAAAAAGCCTCGCCTGCAGTTCCTATTTCAACAAAAGGGCTGTCATTTGCCTGCATAGGATTAAAGTCATTGGGGCTATAAATAAAATCCACCCGGGAGGGGTGCTGTTGGATTAACAGCTGGCCTTTTTCGAATTTGCCCTTTGCTTGCCGCAGTGCATTTGCAGGCCTCTCAACAACAGTCTCG
Source organism: Methylobacterium sp. J-076 (assembly GCF_022829405.1). Lineage (GTDB taxonomy): Bacteria > Pseudomonadota > Alphaproteobacteria > Rhizobiales > Beijerinckiaceae > Methylobacterium. The sequence continues at coordinate 6,206 of NZ_JAKSXW010000043.1, read as the reverse complement.
GGCTCCGTCCCTGCAATTTCCTTCCAGAGCGGCATCGCATCCGGAGCCGGGCTCAACAGCAAGAAGGAAAATCGAACCGACTCCGCCGTCCACGTGCCGAAGGGCGGACTAGTTGGGTGAGCCGTGCTCTCAGCCGCTGTCATTTTCTGCCCATGTACGCGTCGCGCGTTCTGTGATCGTATTGCGTCATATCAGAATGCTCCATACGGGTTTAAAAGTACCGGCTCGGTGTGACATTTGGGTCATAATATCGCTTGCGGAGAGGCTGGATACGTCCTGGTCCTAGCCCCCCATGTCCGCTGGTTCGTGAAAAGGAATCATTGTTTAATTGCAACAAGTTAAACAGCCCGTGCTGTATGCTCGAACGACGGCGGAGCTAGGCAGTTGATGCGACAGGGGCCGTCAAATTCACGTGCCCCGCCCCGCATTGGCGAATTTTGGCCTGTAGAGCCGGGCCCCATGAGGCCAATCAGGGCTAGAGGTTCACGTCGCCGCTTCCGGCACCGCAGGCGTAGCCCCTGGCCGATACCACCCGTCATCGACATTGCCGTCGGGGCTGCGAACCGCGAAGGCGTTCCGGTTCACGCATTCGATCTGCGTCGTCGTCCCGCCGTTGGTGTCCTGCGTGTAGATGTAGCCCCAGAGCTTCAGGTCCATAGACCCGCTCTCCGTCGGGAACAGCATCGGGCTTTTGACGGTGACGCTGTCCTGCAGGCTCCACAGCCGGTTCAAGCCGGGTGCCTCCCAGCCCTGGTAGGTCACGTTCACCCGCAGGCGTGACGCCTCAATCTGCTGCGCATCCATGTTCGTGCGGGCGACGGCGCCCTGCTGATCGAGAGGCATCTCTGCGAGGCCCTTCCGAACGATGCCCGGCACGCCTGCCGTGAGCTTGGACTTGGCCTGGATCTCGGCCGCTTTCTTGCCGAACAGGCTGTCTGAGCCGGGCTGCTGCGAATTGTAGATCGTCTCCGACACCGCTGGCATCGAGATTGCGCAGGAGGCCGCTATGATGTTCTGCCCCTCGACCAACGTCGCGTTGCCCTTCGCTTCCTTCACCCCGGCGACAATGGTACCGTCCACGTCTGCCCAGATCCGCAGGCCCCGCTGGTTGCACAGCCGCGCGATCATCGCGAAGGGCGTTTCGCCCATCCGCACCATGACGTTCGGGAACGGCAGCTTCGCACCGTCGGGGTTGCCCTCGATGCGGAATTTGATGCCGTGTGTTTTCAGGACGTCGTTGGCGATGGCCTCGACGGTGTAGCCGCGATACTGCCCCGTCCCGCTGCTGACAGACCCTTCGGTCGCGAGTCCCGCCTTGGAGTAGCCGTCCACCTTTACTGCGTGGCGGTTCGGGTCGTAGCTGGCCTGTCGATTGACGATGTAGCCTTCCTTGATGACCAGCTCTCCGGCCAGGGCGATGTCCACCCGCGCGCCGGGGACGAGGCGCTGGTTCAGCCCCTGATTGGGCTCGGCGCAGATCATCGAGAAATTCCGCTGCCATGCCTCGTCGAACGACTGCGCAATCGTGACTTGCAGCCAGTCGCGGAACACACCGCCCTCGGTGCGGACCTCGCAGTAGAGTTGGGGTTCGGGCATCAGGCTCTCTCCTGCGACGGCAGCTGGCGCTGCTTGCTGACGGTCACTTCCTTGAACAGGTCGTCCATCGAGGCGCGCGGGCGCATACCGGCGGGGGCGTTCTCGAATTGAATGTGAAGCGTGCCTCGGCTCGGGGCTGGCGTGCCCATATGGGCGCCGTACATCCGGCGCAGCATGGCATCACCGGGGCGCTCACCGGCCGGGTCATCCCCGACGACCTGTCCCGGCACGCTGCTGTTGTTAGCCATAGAGCGGGGCTTCAAAGCCCGTGGCACGCCATTCGGGAAGTTGCCATTCTCATCGCCACCGAGCGGCCCGCTAGGCGACGCGCTGGCGACTGCGCCAACCGCACCGTCGCGCCGAAGTCGGTTGAGGAATGGAGTTCTGATGCTGAACGCTAGACTGTGCTCGCGGGGATTTTCATAGCCGACGATCCCCGACCACAGGGACTGCTCACCGGTTTGCGCCCCCCGGATGCGATTGTAGACTCCCCTGTACCGCCCCATCATCTCGCGGCGATACATCTCCTGCTGAGTGGCCCTGTCCTGCCATACGGTGCCACGCTCAGCCGCCAATGCTCTGAGACGAGGGAACCGATCATTGCCCTTGGCGTCGGACCACTGGACAGTCCCAAAGGCGTGGGGGACGCCGCTGCGATCCTTGTCACCCATCGCACCCGGGTTCAGGTTCAAACCAGACTCGCCCTGCATCATGGCGATCTGCCCCCGGGCCTGCTCATCGGAGTAGCCCATACCGCCCTGATCGACGGGCTTGCGGAAAAACTCCATCCACGAAGCGACATTCGCCCGCCCGGCGGCAGACATACCGCTCCGCGATGCGCGACGACCGTCATTCCCGGTGTACCCGCCCGACGACAACGGAGGAACGCTAATGCCTGGAGGGATGGGCGGCATGTTCGATCCGCCGCCGCCTCCACCGTGATTGCCGCCAACACGCGGGCTGAGGGGCGGACCTAGATCATCGAACCCGCCGAAGCCGCCTCGGCCGCCGCTGCCATTGCCGCCGCCGACCACTCCGCCATACGACGCGGTGTAGATCTTAGCAGCGCCAGAGCCCCCACCCCCGCTATAGCTCATCGGGATCGCCGATACGCCGCTTGGGCCAGCGCCATCCTTGGATCGACGGATCGCATCCGTCAGCCGAGCGATCTCCTTCTCAAGCGACTTCAGTTGCTCGGCGTTCTTGACCGGATCGGATGAAAGGTCGTTGCGCTGCTTGGTGGCCGAAGCAAGTCGGCCGGCGAGGTCCGCATCCATCGCCTCAGCGTTGCCACGGATACCGTTGCGGTCGCCGCTCTCGACGATGGTGTTGAGGCCCTTGAGCAGCGGACCGAGCGTATTGAGTTTTAGCCGCTCTGCCGCGTTACCCATGCGGCTCATGTTCTTCTCGAACTCGGCCGCCGCCTTCTCAGTCTCCTTGCTCATGGAGCCGATAGAGGCCTGGATCTCCTTCATCATCTCTTGGTATTTGCCCGTGACCTGACCGGCGACGGCGCCGATCTGATCCGTGCCGAACAGCATCTCGGCGATCTTTCGGCGCTTAACCGGATCACCGATGTTCGACAGGGCATCCATGGCCGCGTCCAGCGCGGCCTTCATGTTGGGGGCGTTGACCAGCTTCTCGACCAACTCGCCGAGGTTCATGGCCTGCAGGCCGCTGTACGCCTCGCCATAACGACGACGCAGCTGGCTCATCTCATCAGAAAAGCGCTTTACGCCCCCCTGCATGGTGTCGGCCGTGGCCCCGAACCGCTCGCCCAGAGCGCCGAAGGCTCGCAGTTCGTTGACCGCAAGGCCGGTTTCCTTCGATAGGATCGTGAGTTGCTGCGTGCCGCTGGAAAAGCTGCGCAGCGCTGTGGCGATACCGCCAAGGCCGAGACCCGCCCCCAGCCCGACAACGCCGAGGGACTGCAAGGGTGCGAGCATTCCTTGCAAGGTAGAAGTCGCCTTGCCAAGGCTGCCGTGGAAGCCCTCGAAGTCCTTCCTCATGTCCTTGGCAGCCTGCGAGCCGGCAGCCGCGGAGCGCCGCAGGGCGGTTTCCATCTTGTTGAGCGGACCGGTGAACTGGTCTTGGACCTCTGCAACAAGGCGCAGGCGTTCGTCAGCCATAGGTGATCACCTTCTGCCACTGCGTGCCGTTCCAGCGGAGCCGGATGCCGAACAGGGTTCGGATCTCACCGATGCGCGGCGGGTCGTTCGGGATGGGTGGAGAGGTTGGCTGATCGGTCATGCCGAACTCTTTGCTTCGGCCTTGTTCTTCTCGATCATTGCAGCGTGCCAGCCTTCGACATCGCAAGGCACGCCAGCCTTGCTGGCGAGATGGGGCCAGTCGCATTCGAGGAAGTGTTCGGACGGCCAGAGGAGTTCTTCGCCGTCGTAGAACGGCCTCACCCCTAGCCGCTCCATCGTCTCCTGCGCCTCCATCATCATGGCGAGCGTCACGTATTGCTTCAGTCGGTAGGCGAACTCGGGATCAGCGCCGGCCTCGACAGCGAAAATCGCTGCAATCGCCGGAGCTCGATAGACCATACTCATCACGCCCATCACGACGCATCCCGAGGGGAAGTCTTGGCACTTGCCTGCATTGATCTCGTAGGCATCCGGCCAACGGGGATCGAAGCCTTGCTCTTCAGGGTGGTGTCGCGTCGGTGCCGGCCGCAGCGAGGGTTGGCCTGAAGTCAGCCTCCGCGCCCGGAGTGCGCCTTTGTCCTCGAACGTTTGGCTCGCCTGAGTCCGGTTGATCCAGTTAAGGGCCTGCTCGCGGTTCAATTTGCCGTCTGACCGTACAGGCAGACCCGCTTTCACGTATTGACTGACGCGCGCCTTAGAAATCTTCAGTTCGGCAGCAAGTGCAGCCTTAGTAGTGATAGCCATGAGTCCGCCCGCGATTGTGAAGGTTAAGTGGTTTTGAGGGGCTGCACCTAGACAGGGCTTGCGCTCGAGCGGACCCGCAACCCTCCGCGGGGCCTAAAAGGGACCCGGAGACCTGCACCGCCTGCCCATCCCCACGCCGGACCTCACCTGACCCCTGCCGCCATCCATGCCAGCCAGCGGACCCGTGCCTCTTCGGCCGTCTCGTGCAGCAGATCGGATCGGATGGGCGCGCGCTCCGTGTTCCCGATGCCATGGGCGTCACCATGATCGACGGGCGGGATCTCGATCACCGGCACGGTGGCGGTCGCAGTGGCGGTGGTGTCGGGCTTGGTGCTGGCCATCAGGCTCTCCGTATCGTCTGTGTCGGGACCGCAGCGAGGTCATCCCTCAGCCGCGATCCCGTTTGGTCCGTCGCTTGGTCGACGGGGTGCAGTCGTGCCGACCTTGGACAATCCCCAAGGGCTCAGAGGACAGGTCGGCTTGGGCTATCGGGCCGGCTGCATGGCCCTCAATCGCGCGGGGTGGAGGCCAATGAAGGCGCCCCGCGCAATTTCGTATCAGGCGACGCGCTTCCAGCGAGTGCCGTCCATGGCCGGGTGCGTGTCGCCGATAGCGTAGGACGTACCAGGGCGGCCGACGTGACGGACTTCCTCGGTCGAGAGCACGCGGGTCCGAACGGTGGTCGCGCCAGGGTTGGCAACATCCCGGCGGCTCGGTTCGACAGCCACACGAGTCTGAGTGCTCTTGCCTTCGTCCTGACGGTTACGCGCCGACCAAGCGGCGATGCGCTCTGCCTGGGTGAGCGTGCGCTCAGCAGCCGCCGGCTCGGGCTTATTCAGAACGCGACGCCAGAAGGCGGCGTGCTCGCCGGAATTGCCTCGTTCGATGCTCATCGGGCTTCTCCATTGACGTACTGACGGACGCCCCAGATCGGCGTCGCATCGGGACCGAGACCCGGGAGGTAAGGGCGACCGCTGAGGGGAGTGTGCGGAATACTCGGCGTGGCGGGGATGCGGACCTCTTTGGCGATCCGCTTCTCGACCAGCTTGCCGGGAGTGTTCGTGATGCCAGCCCGCGAACCGTCTGGGTTCACGCGCACCACCTCGTACTGAGTCTGGAGGTAGCTGGGCGTGCCGGGATTGCCGTTGTGAGGCTCACCCGGCGGCACGGGCTCAGCATCATCCGGCAGGTTGCGATTGGCTTCGGCGATGACGCGCTCATGGTCGCGAAGCTGGTTGAGTAGCGCGGCCATATCCTTCGCCATCACCGCATATCGGTCGGCGAGCTTGGCTGCGTCGGCGCTGGCCTTCAGCCCGGCCTTGCGAAGGGCCTTCCGGCGAGCCTGCTCAACATCGTGCTCATCCCTCGCCCGAGCCTCAGCGATCACCGCTGCAGCATGCTGAGCCTCAGCCTGATCCTGACGAACCTTGGTCAGAGCGATGCGGTGATCGAGGGTAGCAATCTCATTGACGCCGCCGGTCAGCAGAAGGTCGGCGCGACTGGCTTCGAGTGCTTCGCGCTCGGCCTGCGCGGCATCGCGGTCGGCAAGGATCTGTTCGGCCGTGCGCGGCGGCAGCGGAGCCTGCTGCACGAGATCAGGACGGCTGCGGCCGATAGCGACGAACGGTGCAACGTTACCGTCGTGGTTGTTGTAGCGGATGTTGACGTGATGCATGCCGCCCTCCCTCAAGCTGCGCGAGCGAGGGCGGGAGAGGC
>NZ_JAKSXW010000037.1 GCF_022829405.1 Methylobacterium sp. J-076 | reverse complement strand
AGGCCTCCGCCGAGGACGGACAGGGAGAGCTGGCCGCAGGGCCGCAGGCGCCTTCCGCCGACGCGGCGAAGGAGGCCGCCGGCGAGGGCGAGCCGCAGCAGCAGGGCGGGCGCAGACGGCACCGGAAGGGGCAGTGATGGGCGCGGGCCGCGTGACGCCTCACTCCCCCCTCTGTGGGGGAGGGTACCCCGTGCAGCGGGGGGGGAGAGGGGAGCGCCGGTGCCGGAGAAGCCGCGCCGGGCGCGGCTTCTCCGGCACCGGCGCTCCCCTCTCCCGACCCCCGCTGACGCGGGGGCCACCCTCCCCCGCAGGGGGGGGAGGGGGAGCGCGCGATGAACCCGTCCCGCCTGTTCATCCTTCGCCCGGTCGCCACCACGCTGCTGATGCTGGCGATCCTGATCGTCGGCGGGGTGTCGTACCTGAACCTGCCGGTCTCGGCCCTGCCCTCGGTCGACTACCCGACCATCCAGGTCCAGACCTTCTACCCCGGGGCCAGCCCGGAGGTGATGACCTCCTCCGTCACCGCGCCCCTGGAGCGGCAGTTCGGCCAGCTCGCCAACCTCAACCAGATGACCTCGCAATCCTCGGCGGGGGCCTCGGTCATCACCCTTCAGTTCAACCTCGATCTCGGCCTCGACATCGCCGAGCAGCAGGTCCAGGCGGCGATCAACGCGGCGGGCAACCTGCTGCCCTCGGACCTGCCGGCGCCCCCGGTCTACGCCAAGGTGAACCCGGCCGACGCCCCCGTCCTGACGCTGGCCCTCACCTCCAAGACCCTGCCGCTGACGCAGGTGCGGGACCTGTCCGAGACGCGCCTCGCCCAGAAGATCAGCCAGGTGGCGGGCGTGGGCCTCGTGAGCATCTCCGGCGGGCAGCGGCCGGCGGTGCGGGTGCGCTTCAACGCCCGCCAGCTCGCCGCCTACGGCCTCAACATCGACGACCTGCGCACGACGATCACCAACCTGAACGTCAACACGCCCAAGGGGACGATCGACGGGCCGAAGCAGTCCTACGCGATCAACGCCAACGACCAGATCCGCGACCCGAAGGCCTACGATGCGGCCATCATCGCCTACCGCAACGGCGCCCCCGTCCGGCTCTCCGACGTCGCCGACGTGGTGGACGCGCCCGAGAACACCAAGCTCGGCGCCTGGGCGGACGAGACGCCGGCCGTCATCCTCAACATCCAGCGCCAGCCGGGGGCGAACGTCATCGCCACCGTCGACAAGATCAAGCAGCTGCTCCCGCAATTGCAGGCGAGCCTGCCGCAGGCCGTGACGGTGACCCCGCTCACCGACCGGACCACGACGATCCGCGCCTCGGTGGACGACGTGCAGTTCGAGCTGGGGCTGGCCATCGCCCTGGTCGTGCTGGTGATCTTCCTGTTCCTGCGCAGCCTGTCGGCGACGCTGATCCCGAGCCTGTCGGTGCCGCTCTCGCTGATCGGCGCCCTCTCGGTGATGGACCTCTACGGCTTCTCCCTCGACAACCTGTCGCTGATGGCCCTCACCATCGCCACGGGCTTCGTCGTGGACGACGCCATCGTGGTGATCGAGAACATCGCCCGCCACGTGGAGGAGGGCGATGCGCCCCTGGAGGCGGCCCTCAAGGGCAGCCGGGAGATCGGCTTCACCATCATCTCGCTCACCGTCTCGCTGATCGCGGTGCTGATCCCGCTGCTGTTCATGGGGGACGTGGTCGGCCGGCTGTTCCACGAATTCGCGATCACGCTGGCCGCCACCATCGTCATCTCCGCGGTGGTCTCCCTGACCCTGGTGCCGATGCTCTGCGCCCGGCTCCTGAAGCACGTGCCCGAGGCCGCCCATGGGGCGCGCCGGGAGGGGCCGATCGCGCGGATGGGCCGGAACGCCATCGAGGGCACCGTCGCCGCCTACGGCCGGGCGCTGCGGGTGGTGCTCGCCCACCAGGGCCTGACGCTCCTCGTCACCCTCGGCACGGTGGCGCTCACCGCCTACCTGTTCGTGGTGATCCCCAAGGGGTTCTTCCCGATCCAGGATACGGGGGTGATCCAGGGCATCACCCAGGCCGACCAGTCGGTCTCCTACGCGGCCATGGCCGAGCGGCAGCAGCGGCTGGCGGCGATCATCGTGAAGGACCCCGACGTCCAGAGCCTGTCCTCCTTCATCGGGGTCGACGGCCAGAACGTCACGCTCAATTCCGGGCGGATGCTCATCAACCTGAAGCCCCGCGACGCGCGCACCGCCACCGCGAGCGAGATCATCCGGCGGATCGGCGCGGCCGCCGCGTCCGAGCCCGGCATCCGCCTCTACATGCAGCCGGTCCAGGACCTGACCATCGACACCGCCGTGTCGGCGACGCAGTACCAGGTGATCCTGGAGAGCCCGAACCTCGAGGATTTCGAGACCTGGGTGCCCCGCTTCACCGCCGCGCTCGCCGCCTCCCCCGCCGTCGCCGACGTGACCAGCGACCACCAGGGCCAGGGGCTGGCCGCCTACGTCACCATCGACCGGCCCACGGCGGGCCGCTACGGCATCACCCCGGCCACCATCGACAACGCCCTCTACGACGCCTTCGGGCAGCGCATCATCTCGACGATCTTCACCCAGTCCAACCAGTACCGGGTGATCCTCGAGGCCGACCCGGACCTGCACAAGACCCTGGACAGCCTGAACGGCATCTACCTGCCCTCGTCCACGGCGACGAACGGGCAGGTGCCCCTGTCCTCGGTGGCGCGGGTCAGCGAGCGGCGGGCGCCGCTGCTGATCTCGCATCTCGGCCAGTTCCCGGCGACGACCGTGTCGTTCAACCTCGCCCCCGGCGCGGCCCTGGGGCAGGCGGTGGAGGCGATCGACGCCGCCAAGGCCGCGATCGACCTGCCGCCGTCCTTCCGGGTGGTGCCGCAGGGCTCGGTCTTCGCCTTCCAGGGGGCGCTCGGCAACGAGCTGTTCCTGGTGCTGGCGGCCATCGTGACGGTCTACATCGTGCTGGGCGTGCTCTACGAGAGCTTCATCCACCCGATCACCATCCTCTCGACCCTGCCCTCGGCGGGGATCGGGGCGCTCGCCGGGCTGATGCTGTTCGGGCTGTCCCTCGACATCATCGCGATCATCGGCATCGTGCTGCTGATCGGCATCGTGAAGAAGAACGCGATCATGATGATCGACTTCGCGCTCCAGGCCGAGCGCGAGGACGGGCTCGGCCCCCGGGAGGCGATCGAGCAGGCCTGCCTCCTGCGCTTCCGGCCGATCCTGATGACGACGCTGGCGGCGTTGTTCGCGGCGGTGCCGCTGATCCTCGGCACGGGCGTCGGCTCCGAGCTGCGCCAGCCGCTGGGCATCTGCATCGCGGGCGGGCTGATCGTCAGCCAGGTGCTGACGCTGTTCACCACGCCGGTGATCTACCTCGCGTTCGACAGGCTGGAACGGCGGGTCTCGGGCCGGGGGCGGGCGATCGAAGGCGGCGAGGTGCTGCCGTGACGGATCGCGCCGTGCTCCCTCCCCCCCCTGCGGGGGAGGGTACCCCGCGCAGCGGGGGGGGAGAGGGGAGCGCCCTCACAGGACAGCGCGCGCCGGGTGCCTCATCCGCCAGCGTCGCGCCGCCCCTTTCCCGATCCCTGCCGACGCAGGGGTCCCCCTCTCCCGCAGAGGGGGAAGGAAGAGGGTGTTCCGGTGAGCGCCGCTTCGAACCGGTCTCCCTCCGCCTGCGCGATTTCGCGAAGGAACAGCGTCGGCTGCGGACGAACGCGGAGGACCTGTTCTGGCAGCAGGTCCGCGCCGGCCGTTTCCGCGGGCTGAAGTTCCGGCGTCAGGCCCCGGTCCCGCCCTATATCGCCGACTTCCTCTGCGCCTCGGTGCGCCTGATCGTCGAACTCGACGGCGAGCCGCATGAGACGGAGGAGCGCCGCCAGCGCGATGCCAAACGCGATGAGTGGCTCAAGGCTCAGGGTTTTGATGTCCTGCGCTTTCCGAACGACCTCGTGCTGATGAACCTCGGGGCCGTGCTCGATAGGGTCGGAGAGGCTGTCCGGGCGCGGCTAGGGCGCGACCTCTCCGGCACCGTCGCTCCCCTCTCCCGACCCCGGCTGACGCCGGGGCCACCCTCCCCCGCAGAGGGGGGAGGGAGCACGCGCGTCCAGTCCGGTTCTGGCGAGCACGCTGCCGGCGAAACAAAACACACCGCTCCCCCTCCCCCCTCTGCGGGGGAGGGTACCCTGCGCAGCAGGGGGGGAGAGGGGAGCGCGGCTGCCGGAGCGGTCGCGCCGGGCGTCACATCCTCCACCGTCGCGCTGCACCTCTCTCGACCCCCGCTGACGCCGGGGTCGCACTCCCCCGCAGAGGGCGGAGGGGGACGGGAGGCGCCGTGAACATCTCCGAGCCCTTCATCCGCCGGCCGATCGCGACGACGCTGCTCACCATCGGCGTGCTGCTCGCGGGCGTCTTCGCCTTCCTCAGGCTGCCGGTCGCGCCCCTGCCGCAGATCGACTTCCCCGTCATCCTGGTCCAGGCGCAGATGTCCGGCGCCAGCCCCGAGACCATGGCGCAGACCGTCGCCGCCCCCCTGGAGCGGCGCCTCGGCGTCATCGCCGACGTCAACGAGATGACCTCGACGAGTTCGCTCGGCACGGTCCGCATCGTCCTGCTGTTCGGCCTGAACCGCGACATCGACGGCGCCGCCCGGGACGTGCAGGCCGCCATCAATGCGGCCCGGGCCGACCTGCCGACCGCGCTGCGCCAGAACCCCACCTACCGGAAGTTCAACCCCGCCGAGACGCCGATCATCATCCTCGGCATGACCTCGGACACCCTGACCCGGGGGCAGGTCTACGATTCCGCCGCCACCGTGGTGCAGCAGAAGCTGTCGCAGCTGCCCGGCGTCGGCAACGTCGATGTCGGCGGATCGTCCCTGCCGGCGGTGCGGGTGGAGCTCGATCCCACCGCCCTGTTCAACTACGGCATCGGGCTGGAGGGCATCCGTGCGGCGCTGGCCTCGGCCAACGCCAACTCGCCCAAGGGCGAGCTCGACGTGGGCGAACGCCGCTACCAGCTCTACGCCAACGACCAGGGGCGGAAGGCCGCCGACTACCGCGACATCGTCGTGGCCTACCGCAACGGCGCGGCGGTGCGGCTCACCGATGTCGGCAAGGTGGAGGACGGCGTCGAGGACAAGCGCAACCTCGGCATCGTCAACGGCAAGCCCGGCGTCCTGCTGTTCGTCTACAAGCAGCCCGGCGCCAACGTCATCGACACGATCAACGGCGTGAAGAAGGCCCTGCCGCAGATCACGGCGGCGCTGCCCGGCGGCATCGACATCAAGCTCACCGGCGACCGCAGCGCCACCATCCGCGCCTCCCTGGCGGCGACGGAGGAGACGCTGATCGTGGCGGTGGGCCTCGTGATCCTCGTGGTCTACGCCTTCCTCCGCTCGGGGCGGGCGACCCTCATCCCCGCCGTCGCCGTGCCGATCTCCATCGTCGGCACCTTCTCGGCGATGTACCTGCTGAACTACTCCCTCAACATCCTGTCGCTGATGGCGCTGATCATCGGCACGGGCTTCGTCGTGGACGACGCCATCGTCGTGCTGGAGAACATCCAGCGCCATGTGGAGGAGGGGAAGCCCCGGCTCGAGGCGGCGCTCATCGGCGCCCGGGAGGTCGGCTTCACCGTCATCTCCATGAGCCTGTCGCTCATCGCCGTGTTCCTGCCGATCCTGCTGATGGGCGGGCTCGTCGGCCGCATCTTCCAGGAATTCGCCGTCACCCTGTCCCTGGCGATCCTGATCTCCCTCGTCCTGTCGCTCACCACGACGCCGATGATGTGCGCGAGGCTGCTGAAGCGCGAGGGGCACGGGGCGGGCCCGGGCGCCCCGGCCCAGCGCCGCAACCTGCTGGTGCGCCTCCTCGAAGGCGGGTTCGACGCCCTCCTCGGCGCTTATGCCCGCTCCCTGGAGATCGCGCTCCGCCACCCGCGCCTCGTGCTGCTGACGCTGCTGGGGACGGTGGGGCTCAACGTCTACCTCTACATCATCGTGCCCAAGGGCTTCTTCCCCGAGCAGGATACGGGGCAGATGATGGGCGGCGTCCAGGCCGACCAGCGCATCTCCTTCCAGTCCATGGAGAAGAAGCTGTCCCAGGCGGCGCAGATCGTCGGCGCGGACCCGGCGGTGGAGAGCGTCGTCGGGTTCACCGGCGGGCGGGGCACCAACTCGGCCAACGTCTTCGTGGGCCTGAAGCCCCTGGGCGAGCGGGATTCGATGACCGCCGTGACCGGCCGCCTGCGGCCGAAGCTGGCGCAGGTCGCGGGCGCCCGGCTCTACGTCTTCCCCCGCCAGGACCTGCAGATGGGCGGGCGCCAGAGCTTCGCCCAGTACCAGTACACCCTCCAGGGCGACACGCCGGAGGAGCTGAACGCCGCCGCGCCCAAGCTGCTGGCGGCCCTGCAGAAGGACCCGACCTTCGCCGACGTGACCTCCGACCAGCAGGACGGGGGGCTGGAGAGCCGCATCGTCATCGACCGGGCCACCGCCTTCCGCTACGGCATCACCCCCGACAAGATCGACCAGACCCTCTACGACGCCTTCGGCCAGCGGCAGGTCTCGACCATCTACAACCCGCTGAACCAGTACCACGTCGTGATGGAGATCGCCCCGCGCTACCTGGAGACGCCGGAGACGATCAAGCGCATCTTCGTCTCCACCTCCGGCGGCAACGCCCGCGGCTCGGCCACCACCAACGCGGTGGCGGGCACGGTGGCGGCGGGGGGCAGCGTGAACACCAACGCCGCCGCCGGCACGAGCAGCCCCGGCAGCACGTCCTCCACCGCGACGGGCACCGCCGCCGGGACCGGCGCCGTCGGCAGCGGCGCGGCGGGGGCGCTCGCCGCGGCCACGGCGGCCACCTCCACGGCCAGCACCGATGCCAGCACCAACGCGGCGGCGATCGCCTCCGATTCGGCCCGGAACGCCTCGTCCAACGCGCTGGCGGCCTCCAAGGGGGGCGCCTCGTCGAGCGCGCCGGTCTCCTCCGCCAAGGAGACGATGGTGCCCCTCTCGGCCTTCGCCCGCTTCGAGACCGGCAGCGCCCCCGTCCAGATCAGCCACCAGGGGCTGTTCGTCGCCACGACGATCTCGTTCAACCTCGCCCCGGGCAAGAGCCTGTCGGACGCCACCGCCGCCATCGACAAGGCCATGGCGGACCTGCGCTTGCCCGCGAGCATCCATGGCGAGTATGCCGGGGCCGCCAAGAACTACGTCTCCTCGGCCTCGCGCCAGCCGCTCCTGATCCTCGCCGCGATCCTGGCGGTCTACGCGGTGCTCGGAATCCTCTACGAGAGCTTCGTGCACCCGCTCACCATCCTCTCGACCCTGCCCTCGGCCGGCGTCGGTGCGGTGCTGGCGCTGCTGGTGACGGGGACGGAGTTCACGATCATCGCCCTCATCGCCGTGTTCCTGCTCATCGGCATCGTGAAGAAGAACGCGATCATGATGGTCGACGTCGCCATCGACGCCCAGCGCACCCGGGGCGCGAATCCGGTGGACGCGATCCGCGAGGCCTGCACCTTGCGCTTCCGGCCGATCATGATGACGACGCTCGCGGCCATGCTCGGCGCCGTCCCGCTCATCATCTCGACGGGGGAGGGGGCGGAACTGCGGCGGCCGCTGGGCATCGCCATCGTCGGCGGCCTGATCGTGAGCCAGATCCTGACCCTGTACACCACCCCGGTCGTCTACCTCTCCCTCGACCGCCTCCGGCAGCGCTGGCAAAACCGCCGCGGCCGGGCCGGCGGGGCGGCCCACGTGCCGGCGGGGGAGTGATGCGGGTGCCTCCTCGGGACGACGCAGACGGTGCCGGGACGCACCCCCTCGCCCCGCTTGCGGGGAGAGAGCCGCTCCCCTCATCCCACCCTTTCCCTCATCCTGAGGTGCCCACGTCGGTGGGCCTCGCAGGAGGGCTCCGGGGATCGCCACCCCGTCTGGAGCCCTCCGAGGCTGCGGCGCAGCACCCCGGGATGAGGTGGGGGATGGGATCGGGGCGAGGAGACGCACGCTTGGTGTCGCGCCTCGCCGCCACCCTCGCCGTCGCCACCACCCTCGCCGGCTGCGTCGTCGGCCCCGACTATTCCCGCCCCTCGGTGGAAACCCCGCTCGCCTACAAGCAGGGCGGCGTGCGCGAGGACAGCCCCGGCTACGTCGCCGCCCGCAGGAAGGGCTGGCGCGAGTCGAAGCCCGCCGACGCCGTCGAGCGGGGGGATTGGTGGCGCGTGTTCCGCGATCCCGCCCTCGACCGGCTGATCCGCCTCGTGGACGTGGACAACCAGTCCCTCCGGCAGGCGGTGGCGAATTACCGGCAGGCCCGGGCGCTGGTCGCCTCGGCCCAGGCGGCGCTGTACCCGACGGTGATCGGCGCCCCCTCGATCACCCGCTCGCAGGGCAGCGGGGTGGTGCGGACCAGCGTGTCGCTGCAGGGGCAGGCGAGCTGGGAGCTCGACCTGTTCGGCGCCACCCGGCGCAACATCGAGAGCGAGACGGCCCTCGCCCAGTCGGACGCCGCCACCATCGCCCTGACGCGCCTCGCCATCCAGGCCGAGGTCGCCGCCGACTACTTCTCGGTGCGCTACGCCGACTCCCTGCAGAAGGTGCTCGACAGCAACGTCGAGAACTTCACGAAGACGTTGCGCATCGCCGAGAACCAGTACGCCGCCGGCGTCGCCGCGCGCTCGGACGTGGTCACCGCCCAGACCCAGGTGCAGACGATCCAGGCGCAGGCCATCTCCGTGCGCCTCACCCGCATCCAGTACCTGAACGCCCTCGCCACGCTGATCGGCCGCCCGCCCTCCGAGGTGTCCGTCGCCGTCGCCGACCTGCCCCGCAACCCGCCGCAGGTGCCCGCGGGCATCCCCGGCGACCTGCTGGAGCGGCGGCCCGACGTCGCCCAGGCGGAGCGCCTCGTGCAGTCGCAGAGCGAGCGGATCGGCGTCGCCGTGGCCGCCTTCTTCCCCACCGTGACCCTCTCGGCCTCGGGCGGCCTCTCGGGGCTGACGAGCAACGGCCTCCTGTCGCCGGTCAACCAGGTCTGGGCGGTGACGGCGGCCGGCAGCGAGACCCTGTTCGAGGGGGGCGCCCGCATCGCCGCGGTGCGAGCCGCCGAGGGGGCCTACGATGCGGCGGTGGCGAACTACCGGCAGGTGGTGCTCGCCGCCTTCGCCGAGGTCGAGACCCAGATGGCCGCCCAGCGCATCCTGCGCCAGCAGCAGGGCGCGCAGGACGCCGCCGTCGAGTCGTCCCGCCGGGCCGTGGAGATCACCGTCAACGAGTACCGGGCCGGCACGCAGAACTTCACCACCGTGGTGACGGCGCAGGGGCTCCTCGTGAACAACGAGGTCGCCTCCCTCCAGGTGCTGCTGAACCGCTACACGGCGGCGATCACCCTGATCCGCGGCCTCGGCGGCGGCTGGGACGCCCGCGCCCTGCCGAGCGATTCCGAGCTGAAGGGGCCGAGCCTGCCGATCGATTACGGGGGGCAGGCGGTGCGCCCGGACGAGTGATCCGCCCCCCGCGGGGGGGCGACCCAGGCCCGCGCGCTCGTGATGGCGCCCCCGCCCGGGGGCCGGAACGCCATCCCCCGTGCGGGGTTGTCCCGCCGATTTCGCTGCAGTGCCGCACGCCGAGGGACTTCCGATGCCCGAGCAGATGACGCCCCTGAAGGACGATGCGGCCAGCGGCACGACGCCGGCCCCGCCCTGCACCCTCGTGATCTTCGGCGCGGGGGGCGACCTCACCAAGCGCCTGCTGATGCCCTCGCTCTACAACCTCGCCGGGGCCGGGCTGCTGCCGGAGGGCTTCTCCATCATCGGCGTCGATCACAGCGACGGGACCGACCAATCCCTGCGCGACACCCTGACGAAGACGATGGAGGAGTTCAGCAAGGACCCGACCTCCGAGTTCCACGCCGCGCATATCGACCCCAAGAGCTGGGGATTCATCCGCGACAGGCTGCACTACCTGAAGGGCGACTTCGAGAAGCCCGAGACCTTCCAGGCGGTCAAGGACCGGGTGAAGGGCAGCGCGGTGTTCTACTGCGCGGTGGCGGCCCGGTTCTTCGGCACCATCGTCGAGGGCCTCGGCCAGGCGGGTCTGCTGAAGCAGGAGGAGGGCAGCTTCCGCCGGGTGGTGATCGAGAAGCCGTTCGGCTCCGACCTCGCCTCGGCCAAGGCGCTGAACGCCCGCATCCTCAAGCAGGGTGACGAGAGCCAGTTCTACCGGATCGACCACTTCCTCGGAAAGGAGACGGTGCAGTCGATCATGGCCTTCCGTTTCGCCAACGGGATGCTGGAGCCGGTCTGGCGGCGGGAATACATCGACAGCGTGCAGATCACGGCGGCCGAGACGGTGGGCGTGGAAGAGCGCGGCGGCTTCTACGAGCCGACCGGGGCCCTGCGGGACATGGTGCCCAACCACATGTTCCAGCTCCTCTGCATGGTCGCCATGGAGCCGCCGAACTCCTTCGGTGCCGAGGCGGTGCGCAGCGAGAAGGCCAAGCTCGCCGAGGCGGTGCGGCCGATCCCGCCGGAGGATGCGGTGCGCGGCCAGTACGGTGCGGGCACGCTGGAGGGGCATTCCGTGCCCGGCTACCGGGACGAGCCGCACGTCGCCGGGGATTCGGTGACGGAGACCTACATCGCCCTGAAGCTCGCCATCGAGAACTGGCGCTGGGCGGGGGTGCCGTTCTACGTCCGCACCGGCAAGCGCATGACCGGGCGCCGCACCGAGATCGCGGTGCTGTTCAAGCCGGCCCCGTTCAAGATGTTCGAGGACACGCCCACCGACGACCTCGGCCCGACGGTGATGCGCATCACCATCGACCCGGATCACGGGATCAGCACGGAGTACAACGTCAAGGTGCCGGGGCCGGAGATGAAGGTCGGCCGGGTGCGCACGGCGTTCAAGTACAGCGACTTCTTCGCCGACACGCCCAATGTCGGCTACGAGACGCTGCTCTACGATTGCATGGTCGGCGACGCGACCCTGTTCCAGCGGGCCGACAACATCGAGGCCGGCTGGGCGGCGGTGGACCCGCTGCTGAAGGGCTGGCCGCAGGCGGACATTCCCCTCTACCCGGCCGGCAGCGCCGGCCCGAAGGAGGCCGACGCCCTGCTGGCCCGCGACGGGCGGCACTGGCTCGGGATCGACGGCACGACGGACTGACTACCGCCGCTTGAACGGCGCCATGGCCGCCACGGCGAGCGCATCGACCCGGTTGTTTAGCGGGTCGCTGGCGTGGCCCTTCACCCAGTGCCACGCCACCTCGTGGCGGTCGCGGGCCGCATCGACCCGGCGCCAGAGGTCCTCGTTCTTCACGGGCTTCTTGTCGGCGGTGCGCCAGCCCCTGGCCTTCCAGTTGTGGATCCAGGCGGTCACGCCCTGCCGCAGGTACTGGGAGTCGGTGAAGAGATCCACCTGGCAGGGGCGCTTCAGGGCCTCCAGCGCCTCGATGGCGGCCAGGAGCTCCATGCGGTTGTTGGTGGTGTGCGCCTCCCCGCCGGAGATCTCCTTGCGGGTCTCGCCGAAGATCAGGATCGCCCCCCAGCCCCCCGGCCCCGGATTCCCGGAGCAGGCCCCGTCCGTGTAGATCTTGACCCGTCCCTCGTCGCTCATGCCGCGCGTCCATAATCGGCCGCGCTGCTGGCCCGCCGGTGGAAGGCGAGGCGGCGGTCGTATTCGAGGGGGTCCTTCGGCTTCACCAGGGCGCCCGGCGGCACGTTCAGCCAGTCCACCAGCCGGGTCAGCATGAAGCGCAGGGCCGCGCCCCGGCACAGGATCGGCAGGGCCTCGACCTCGGCCGGTTCGAGGGCGCGCTGGGATTCGTAGCCGGCGATCATGGCCGTGGCCATGTCCCGGTGGAAGGTGCCCTGCGCATCGAAGCACCATGCGTTGAGGCAGACCGCGAGGTCGTAGGCGAAGGCGTCGGTGCAGGCGAAATAGAAGTCGATCAGCCCCGAGAGGGCGTCGCCGATGAAGAACACGTTGTCGGTGAACAGGTCGGCATGGATCACGCCGCCGGGCAGGGCCTGCGGCCAGCCCGCTTCCAGCACCGCGAGGTCGGCGAGGGTGCGCTCCGTCAGGCCGGGGGAGACCGAATCGGCCTGTCCGCCGGCCTGCGCGAAGAGCGGACGCCAGGATTCGACCGAGAGGCTGTTGGCCCGCACCATCGGGAAATCCCGCCCGGCGGCGTGGAGCCGCGCCAGGGCGACGCCGACCTCCCGGCAATGCCCCGGCCCCGGCGAGGACGGGGAGACGCCCTCGAGGAAGCTGACGAGGGCGGCGGGCCGGCCGCACAGGCGCCCGAGGGCGGTGCCGCTCCGGTCGCGGATCGGCTGCGGGCAGGCGAGGCCGTTCCGCGCCAGATGCTCCATCAGCCCGACGAAGAACGGCAGGTCCTGCTCGCGGACGCGCTTCTCGTAGAGGGTGAGGATGAAGGCGCCGCCGGTGGTGTGCAGGAAGTAGTTCGAGTTCTCGACCCCCTCGGCGATGCCCTTGCAGGAGAGCAGGGTGCCGATGTCGTAGGCCGCCAGGAACTCAGCGAGCGCCGCGTCGGATACCTCGGTGTAGACGGCCACGTGCGCGCGCTCGAAATTTCGGAGATGATGGATCCCAGCCCTCAAACCTCATCCTGAGGTGCCGTGCAAGCGGCCTCGCAGGAGGTCTCCAGGGATCGCGGCGGATCCTGGAGGTCTCCTGCGAGGCCCGCCAGACGCGGGCACCTCAGGATGAGGGTGCGAACGGGAAGGGCCGCGCAGGGGCGGTCCCGGGACTGCCTACTCCGCAGCTTCGTTGCGCAGCTCGCGCGGCAGCGGGAACACCATGTCCTCCACCACCGTCGAGACCGTGTCCACGGTCACGTCGTAGCGGGCGGCGAAGGCTTCGATGATCTCCTCCACCAGCACCTCGGGGGCCGAGGCGCCGGCCGTGAGGCCGAGCTTGGCGATGCCCTCGAAGGCCGGCCAGTCGATCTCCTCGGCCCGGTTGAGGAGCCGGGTGATCGGGCAGCCGACCCGCTCGGCCACCTCGCGCAGGCGCTGCGAGTTCGAGGAGTTCGAGGAGCCGACGACGATCAGCGCATCCACGAGGGGCGCCACCTGCTTCACCGCCTCCTGGCGGTTGGTGGTGGCGTAGCAGATGTCGTCCTTGTGCGGCCCGGTGATGGTCGGGAACTTCCGCTTCAGGGCTTCGACCACGTGGCGGGTGTCGTCCACCGACAGGGTCGTCTGCGTCACCCAGGCGAGGTTGTTCGGGTCCGCCGGCGTGAGGGCCTCGATCTGGTCGACGTCCTCGACCAGGGTGATGGAGCCCTTGGGCAGCTGGCCCATCGTGCCCACCACCTCCGGATGGCCGGAATGGCCGACCAGCAGGACGTGGCGCCCGCGCTTGTGGTGGATCTCCGCCTCCCGGTGGACCTTGGTCACCAGGGGGCAGGTGGCGTCGATGGTGGTCATCCCGCGGGAATCGGCGTTGGCCGGCACCGTCTTCGCCACGCCGTGGGCGGAGAAGATCACCGGGGCGTCGCCGTCCGGCACCTCGTCGAGCTCGCGCACGAACACCGCGCCCTTCCGCTTCAGGCTCTCGACCACGTACTTGTTGTGGACGATCTCGTGGCGCACGTAGACGGGCGGGCCGTGGATCGCGAGGGCGCGCTCCACCACGTCGATGGCGCGGACCACGCCGGCGCAGAAGCCGCGCGGGGCGCAGAGCAGGATGTTGAGCGGCGGCTTGGCCGTCTGGGTCGCGGGCTGGCCGGACTCGGAGGTTGTCGGTTGTACGGTCATGGGGGGGATGTGGCGAGGCCGGGGCCTTCCTGTCAACGGTCATCGCCCCCGAACCGGCCCGGATCGAGGCCACGGGCACAACCTGTAGCCGGTTTGCCGCGCCTCGGCCGCCCCGTATCCCCGTTTTCCCGGCACTCCGCCTCGATCGGATCGGCCGGGGACGGCTGGACCCGGCCGCAAGAATTCACGATGATGCGATCAGACAAGACCGTTGCGGCCGCAAAAGGTCTTGCCCATTGCAAGTCTTGGCGGCCGGGACTCGTCGCGATGACAGGGAGAAGGCGTCCGGGTGCTCACCGGAACGCGCCGAGCCGGCGGGGGGACATGTCGTCCGCCCGCCCGATGCTTCGCCATCTGCCGTGACGGCGCAATTGCTGATGGCGGCCGAGGGGCCGCCGCTCGCCACGCAGGCCCTGCGCACGATCCTCGTCCGGCTCGACCGGGACGCCCTGCGCGGCTGGCACCTGCGGCTGCTGGAGCGCCTGGGCCAGCGCGCCGACTGCCGGCTCGTCGTGGACGCGGTGGCCGGCACGGCCGGCGCGCTGCCGGCGAACGCGGAACTGCTGTTCCAGCTCGAGGCGACGATCCACGGCCTGCCCCGGCCCGGCCTCGCCACGGCCGCGGCCCCCGTGGCCCTCGCGCCCTACGAGGGGGCGGAGGCCGGGGCTCCCGACCTCGTCCTCGACCTGTGCGGCGCCCCGGCCGGGCCCGACGCCGAGACCTGGCGGCTCGATTACGACGGCAATCCCGGCGAGGCCGGGCTGCTTGCCGCCCTCTTCTCCGGCCGCGCCCCCGTGGCGGCCCTGCGGGACGGGGGCGGCATGGCCGTCGCCGCCGGCCGCCTGGGGGCGGAATCGCTGACGGTGATGCTCGTGGCCTTCGAGGATTACCTCGCGCGCACCATCACCCTCATCGAAGCCGCCCTGTCCGGGGCCGCCTCCCGCGACCTGCCCGAGGGCGACCTCGCCGCGCCCGCGCCGGGGGGCGCCTTCGACATCGGCGGGTGGACCGCCCGCCGCCGGGCCGCGGAGAACCTCGCCCGGCGGATCGCCCGGCGGCTCTACGGCCTGTGCTTCCACGGTGACCGGTGGCGGGTCGGCTGGCGGCGGATCGACGGGCCGGACCTCATCGACCTGCGCCGCCACCCGCCCGGCGGCTGGACCGACCTGCCCGACGACGGGCGGCGCTTCTATGCCGACCCCGTCGCCCTGGCCCATGGCGGCGGCGTCACCCTGTTCGTGGAGGAGTTCGATTACCGCCGCGGCAAGGGCGTGATCTCGGCCGTGCGCTTCGGGGCGCGGGGGCCCGTGGGGCGGCCGGAGCCCGTCCTCGAACTCGGCACGCACCTCTCCTACCCCTTCGTGTTCGAGGCGGGGGGTGAGGTCTGGATGATCCCCGAATCGAGCCGCTCGGCCACCATCGACCTGTACCGGGCGACGCAGTTCCCCGGCGGCTGGGTTCACGAGGCGGTCCTCGTGGCGGCCGTGGTGGCGAGCGACGCCACGCTGCTGCGCCATGCGGGGCGCTGGTGGCTCTTCGCCACCGTCCGCGCGGGGGGCGGGTCGTACTCGGATTCCCTCCACGTCTGGCACGCCGACGATTTCCGCGGGCCCTGGGTGGCGCACCCCCGCAACCCGGTGCTGATCGACGTCGCCTCCGCCCGCCCGGCCGGGCCCATCGTCCACCGGGGCGGGGCGCTGATCCGCCCCGTGCAGGATTGCCGCGGCGGCTACGGCTCGGCGCTCGGCCTCGCCCGGATCCTGCGCCTGGACGAGGACGGCTTCGCCCAGCGCGTGGAGACCCGCCTCTGCGCGGGCACGGATTGGCCGGGCTCGCGCCTGCACATGTACAGCGCGGCCGGCGGCCTCGAATTCATCGACGGCTCCCGGCGGCCGCGCCTGCGCCGGCCCGGCGGCTGAACGCCCGCGTCGCGGCGGGGTCCGTCATCGAACGGTCACAGACAGTCCGACAAGGCATGGGCCACTTCGTCTGCCAGGGGCCCGGGCATGGACTTCCACCGCCGCTTCACCGTCCTGATGTGTACGCCGGCCTTCGATCCGGACGACCTCGAGGGCGCCCGCGTCAACCAGATCGTCGCCGCGGTCGAGCAGCGGGGCTTCGAGGTGGTGCGCGCCCGGCGCGTAGAGGACGCGGCCATCGCCGTGCAGACCGACGCGGCGGTGGGCTGCCTCGTGGTCGATTGGGGCAAGCGCGGGCTCGACGGCAAGGCCGCCGCCCTCATCGACATGATGCGACGGCGCGGCCTGGAGATGCCCATCGTCATCATGGTCCGCCGCAAGCGGCTGGAGGACATCCCGGTCGAGCTGCTCGATTTCATCGACGGCTACATCTTCCTCGCCGAGGAAACGCCGGAATACATCGCGCGGGGCCTCGTCAGCCGGGTCACGCAATATGCCGAGACGCTGAAGACCCCGTTCTTCGGGGCGCTGGTCGACTACGCGGAGAAGGGCAACCAGCTCTGGACCTGCCCCGGCCACAACGGCGGCATCTTCTACAACCGCTCGCCGATCGGGCGGATCTTCGTGGAGCACCTCGGCGAGGCGATCTTTCGCGACGACCTCGACAACTCCGTCCTCGACCTCGGCGACCTGCTGACCCACGAGGGGCCGGCCCTCCGGGCGCAGAAGGAGGCCGCCGCGATCTTCGGGGCGGAGAAGACCTACTTCGTCCTCAACGGCACCTCCGCCTCCAACAAGATCGTGCTCTCCTCCCTGGTGGCGGAGGACGACCTCGTCCTGTTCGACCGCAACAACCACAAGGCGGCCCACCACGGCGCCCTGTTCCTCGGCGGCGGCATCCCGGTGTTCCTGGAGACCGACCGGAACGCCTTCGGGCTGATCGGCCCGATCTGCCACGAGGCCCTGGACGAGACCCGCATCCGCGAGAAGATCCGCACCAACCCCCTGGTGAAGGACAAGGAGGCGTGGCGCCGGGAGCGGCCGTTCCGCGTCGCGGTGATCGAGCAATGCACCTATGACGGCACGATCTACGACGCGCGGCTGATCGTGCAGAAGATCGGCCACCTCTGCGACTACATCATGTTCGATGAGGCCTGGGCGGGCTTCATGAAGTTCCACCCGCTCTATGCGGGCCGCTACGCCATGGGGCTGACCGGGCTCGACGAGACCTCGCCCGGCATCGTGGCGACGCAATCGACCCACAAGCAGCTCGCGAGCTTCAGCCAAGCCTCGCAGATCCACACCAAGGACAGCCACATCCGCGGCCAGACCCGGCGGGTGGAGCACAAGCGCCTGAACGAGAGCTTCCTCGTCCACGCCTCGACCTCGCCGTTCTACCCCCTCTTCGCCTCCCTCGACGTCGGCGCCCAGATGATGAAGGGGCGCTCCGGCATGATCCTGTGGGACGACACGATCCGGCTGGGCATCGAGTGGCGCAAGAAGGTCCGCGCCATCCGCCGGGAGTTCGAGGAGAACGAGGCCGACCCCGCCCGCCGCTGGTTCTTCGACCCGTTCGTGCCCGACCGGGTGAACGGCCCGGACGGCGAGCAGAGCTGGGAGAGCGTGCCCACCGACGCCCTGGCCTCCGACGCCCGCTACTGGGAGCTGACCCCCGGCGCCGCGTGGCACGGCTTCACCCATGTCGCGCCCGGCTACGCCATCACCGATCCGAACAAGCTGACGGTGCTCACCCCCGGCTTCGACCGGAAGACCGGCGCCTATGCCGAGCACGGCGTGCCCGCGCCCATCGTGGCGCAATACCTGCGTGAGAACCGGATCGTCGCGGAGAAGAACGACCTGAACTCGCTGCTCTTCCTGCTGACGCCGGGCGTCGAATCGTCCAAGGCCGGCACGCTGATCTCGGGGCTGGTCGCCTTCAAGCGCCTGCACGACGACAACGTGCTCCTGGAGGAGGCCATGCCGGAATTCGTGAAGCGGCGGCCCAACCGCTACCGGGGCGTGCGCCTGCGCGACCTCTGCACCGACCTGCACGCCTTCCACCGGGAGCACGGCACCTCGGCCCTCCAGCGCAAGCAGTTCATGCCGGAGCACCTGCCGGAGATGGTGATGCCGCCCAAGCAGGCCGCGCAGATGCTGACCCGCAACAAGGTCGACTACGTGCCCATCGCCGAAGCCGAGGGGCGGATCGCCACCACGCTGATGCTGGTCTACCCGCCGGGCATCGGCACGGTGCTGCCCGGCGAGCGGCTGGACGAGCGGGCCAAGCCCATGCTCGACTACTTCAAGATGTTCGAGGCCTCGGCCAACCTGTTCCCCGGCTTCGAGGCCGAGATCCAGGGCGTCTACCGGGAGGTGGACCCGGACGGGCGCATCCGCTTCCACACCTACGTCCTGCGAGAGGGGGCCTGATGGCGCCGGACGGCACCTCCGCCCCCGGCCCGGAGATCGTGATCCGCCCGTCCTCGGACGCGGACGTGGCGGCGATGATCGCCATCTACGAGCACCACATCGCCAAGGGCGTCGGCGACACGGGGGATTTCGAGGAGGAGCGCCTCCTCCCCGACGACCTGAAGCGGCGCCGCAAGACCATGCGCAAGAAGCGCCTGCCGCACCTCGTGGCCGAGCGGAACGGGGAGGTGGCGGGCTACGCCTACGCCGTCCCGTTCCGCAAGCGCCCCGCCTACCGCTACACGCTCAAGCACTCGATCTACGTGCATCACGGCCACCTCCACGCGGGCATCGGCCGGCGGCTTCTGCCGGCGTTGATCGAGTCCTGCGCCGCGGGGGGCTACCGGCAGATGATCGGCTACATCGACGCCGCCAACGAGGCGTCCCTCCGCCTGCACGAGGCCTGCGGCTTCCGGCGGGTCGGGACGCTCCCGTCGGTGGGCTACAAGTACGGCCGCTGGACCGACAGCGTGATGGTGCAGTGCGCCCTGGGCACCGGGTCCGACGACCAGCCGCAGCCGCGGGTGGTGCCCCCCGCGCCGGTGGGGTTGTAGGGACGCCCCGCGTGTTTCCCTCCCCCCTCTGCGGGGGAGGGTACCCTGCGCAGCAGGGGGGGAGAGGGGAGCGACGCATCCGGAAAGGTCGCGCCGGGCGTCCCATCCGGTCCCGTCGCGCCGCCCCTCTCCCGACCCCCTTCGCGGGCCACCCTCCCCCGCGGCGGGGGGCGGGACCCGCGCGTCAGCGGCCGGCGCAGGATCGGCAAGGTTATTCGTTGCGGGCCATCCCCCGCGCCCTCCCTCCCCCCTCTGCGGGGGAGGATACCCTGCGCAGCAGGGGGGGGGGGAGAGGGGAGCGACGCATCCGGAAAGGTCGCGCCGGGCGTCCGATCCGGTCCCGTCGCGCCGCCCCTCTCCCGACCCCCTTCGGGGGCCACCCTCCCCCGCGGAGGGGGGAGGGACCCGCGCGTCAGCGGCCGGCGCAGGATCGGCAAGGTTATTCGTTGCGGGCCATCCCCCGCGCCCTCCCTCCCCCCTCTGCGGGGGAGGATACCCTGCGCAGCAGGGGGGGGGGAGAGGGGAGCGACGCATCCGGAAAGGTCGCGCCGGGCGTCCCATCCGGTCCCGTCGCGCCGCCCCTCTCCCGACCCCCTTCGGGGGCCACCCTCCCCCGCAGAGGGGGGAGGGACCCGCGCGTCAGCGGCCGGCGCAGGATCGGCATAATTTTTATGGCCCGGGCCATCCCCCGCGCCCTCCCTCCCCCCTCTGCGGGGGAGGGTACCCTGCGCAGCAGGGGGGGAGAGGGGAGCGCCCTGTCCGGAAAGGTCGCGCCCGGTGCCGGATCCTGAACCGTCGCGCTGCCCCTCTCCCGACCCCCTGACGGGGGCCACCCTCCCCCGCAGAGGGGGGAGGGACAGGGCGGGGCTGGCTCGGCGCTGCAGGTCGCGTCGCCGGGCGAGGCTCCGACATGCCCCCAGGCACCCTCCCTCCCCCCTCTCCGCGCGAGGGTACCCTGTGCAGCAGGGGGGGAGAGCGCAGCGCCCTTCCCGGCAGGGTGCCGTCCGTGTCCATAGTGCCGACCACCGCGGCCCCACGCCCCCCCCTGCGCGACAGGGGCACCGCCCCCCCCGGGGGGGGAGGGAGGGGGCCTGGGGGGATGTCGGGGCCTCGCCCATGCACTCGACCTGCAGCGCGGGGCCAGCCCCGCCCTTTCCCTCCCCCCTCTGCGGGGGAGGGTGGCCCCCGTCAGGGGGTCGGGAGAGGGGCAGCGCGACGGTTCAGGATCCG
>NZ_JAKSXW010000025.1 GCF_022829405.1 Methylobacterium sp. J-076 | reverse complement strand
TGCTGCCGGCGAAATGGGCCGCGATCCGTGAGGCCGGAATTGAGTTCTGCGACCGGCTCGGCGCCGAGGCGCACCGGCTAGGGTGGACCGCCCCCGAGCTATTCGCCGTTCACCCTGAGCATGGGACGCTGCGCGTGGATTACTGCGGCGCGCTGCTTATCAGCGGGAACAGGCCGATGGCGGTCGAGGCCAGTCGGATCGTGTTCGAGAGTGGGTCCGCCTACCGGAATAAGCCCGGCCAGGTATGGGGGGTGCCGGTCTGGGATTTCGCGAAGGGCGGCAAGGGGCGATAGCGGCGCACCCCGCCCTCAATCAGGGATGGTGAGAGCAATGGCTTGCGCGCCCGCAGCAATCGCTGCCGCTATGGCCGCGCGTCGGTTCCAATCCGACTGTACTTCGGCTGTGCCAATAGGATCGCCAATCCGATTGCCGTCGTCGTCTCTCATGCGATTGTTCTTGTCGTTCCCCTCCGTATAACCATAGTCGCCAGGCTCTAGGTCTTTATGAAATGCTGTCCGCGTGGAAGCGTACCACCATAGGAGGGCAGCAATGGCACTAGCGATTGCCGCCAACCAGAGTAGCGCAGCCTTTACCTTCTTCATGTGTTCACCCAAGCATATAGCTATGTGACTATGTGATTGCGCAATTATATGTCGTCGGCGTCCTTCCCGGCGGCGTGGCCGCGGTGCTGCAACATCAGCAACAGCCCTTCGCGGTAAAGCGCCTGGGCGGTCGTGTTGGTCTCGAACGCAATCCGGCGGATCAGGTCAAAGGTCTCTGGCTTGGCATACAGGCTCCGGTGGGCGTCGCCCTCGCGGGTGCCTCGCGCCGCTCGCCCCTGTCCCTTGCCTCCGGGGATCTCGTCGTCACGCAACTGCACGGCTGCGCTATCAGGTGATTGCGTAGCTATGTGATCACGTGGCTTGCCGAAGATGCCCTCGCCCGAGAGGGTGCGGCGCGGCGGCTTGCTCAAGCGGGGTTCTCCATCTGGGCTTGCGTCCATTGCCAAAGGGCGATGATCTCGGCCGCCGCCTTACCGGTTGGGTTCACCTCCGTAACACCAAGGCCGGATGCAGCCGCGTCGCGGAAGTCGGTTCGATCCGCGATGGGCGGGGCGACGAGGCCACCGGCTTCTAGCGCGGCGAGGGCGTCGGCGGTGCGGCCCTGCGTGACGGGGTTCGTCGCGTTGAGCACGAAGCCGAACCGACGCTTTAGAGCCTCGATCCTCTCCACGGTCGGCCGAGCGGTGCGCAGGTCCAGCGCGGACGGGCGAACGGGGACCAGGATGAAGTCGGATTGCTTCAAGACGGTATCCACCTCGGGGCCGAATGTGCCGGCGGTGTCGATCACAACCAACGACACGGCGGCAACCTTCCGGGTCTCGGCTACCCATCGCACCAGGGCGCCCGGCTCCACCTCGCGAAACACGATGTCTCGCGCCTCGCTTTGGCGCCCCCATTCCGCGAGCGAGCCTTGCGGGTCGAGATCCACGACGACGACGCGCTCACCAGACTGTCGGGCTGCGACGGCCAGCGAGCCGGCGAGGGTGGATTTGCCGCTGCCGCCCTTTTGGCTGGCGAGAGTGAGAATGCGCATACCATCACGTACTCACATAGCTGTGCGGCTGCACAAGCACGCAATCGCGTGAACGCCTCGTTGCCGCCGATCCGTGGCAGCGTGGACACGGCAAGCGCGGAGGTGCGCAATCGCGTGGTTATGTGACCGCGTGATGATGCGACTAGGTGACTGCGCAACTGAGCTGCGGTATAACTTTCGATAATGGTCATTCTCGAAAGTATCGCGCGGGCAGGATCGCAAGCGCGGTGAGGAAGTGAAGCCGGTGCTATATCGCGCTAAGTGTTGCCATCGCGAAAGGCCGGCATAATGGAAACACTTAGGGGCGGGCGATGAGCCGGGGGCCGGGGCGGGTTGAGCAGGCGATAGAGGCGGCCTTCACGGGGTCGCCCGAAGACGCATTCTCAGTCGCTGAGTTGGGGGCCCTTGCCTATCCCGGCCTGAACCGCGTCGAGAAGCGCCGCCGCGTCGCCATCCTGCGGGCGGCCGACAAGGTAGTTCGGCGGCTTTGGTGGACGGGGCGCACAAGCGAGCGTCCTGGCGGCGCAGTAATTTACTTCAATCTGCTGAACGTCCGCTCCTACGCGCTCGGTCACATGCGGCGGGGCCTCGTGAATGCCTCCGTGCCAATGGATCAACTATTGAAGCTAATGGAGCCGCCGCAATTCGGTGATCCGTGGCGCAGCCGGAACCAATGGGACCAGATGCAGCCCGGCGGGGCGTGGTGGTTTCACGTCGAGATGAACAAGGCGCAGAAGGCGGGCGATTTGGCAGAGGTCGAGCGCCTACGGGCCGAATTGCACGCGAGCGAAAATCAGCGGCTGGCCGCGAAATATCCCGAAGCTAATGGCGGCCACGATGTCTGAGCCATCGCACCCTGCGAGCGCGCAGGCGATCCCGCTGATTGATGGAACCGCTGGCGCCCGCCTCCCAGTGAAGCCGGCGACAGGCTCGCCCTGCAACGGGTGCGGCTGGTGCTGCGCGGAGGAACCGTGCGGAGTCGCCCGCAAGTTCATCCCTGATCATCCGGCCGAGGGGCCATGCCTCGCCCTCGAATGGGCCGATGGGCAGTTCGCGTGCGGCATGATCCGCAGGCCGAGCCATTACATGCGCCGTCCAAACGATTGGGCGGACGAGGTTCTAGGCGGCATGATCGCGGACGCGCTCGGCGCGGGGAGGGGGTGCGATGCAGAAGGTCCCTGAAATCCTCCCGGCCGAGGGTGTGTATGTTGCGCACACCCTTACCGTCGAAAGTCTTCCGCATGGGGAGACTTTGCCGGTCGAGGTCGCTGCCATCGTCCAAGCCTATCAGCGCGCCAGCAAGGCGGACGCGACGGTGCGGGCCTACACGGGCGACGCCAAGGTGTTCGAGGCGTGGTGCCGGCAGTACGGGTTCCGGTCCCTGCCAGCGAGCGCAGAGGCCGTCGCGGGCTTCCTCGTCCATGAGGCTGAGGCCGGGCGGTCGGCGTCCACCATCGGCCGGCGGCTGGCTGCGATCCGCTACGCGCACAAGCTGGTGAAGGCGCTCGACCCTACCGACGATGAGGAAGTCCGCGCTACCATGAAGGGTATTCGGCGCCGGGTGGGCGTAGCGCCGACGCGGAAGGCCGCCGCGACGGCTGACGTGCTGGCCGCGCTCCTCATGCGGACGCCCGACACGCTGACAGGCAAGCGGGACCGGGCCTTGCTCGCGCTCGGCTTCGCGGGGGCCTTCCGCCGCTCCGAGCTTGTCTCCCTCGACGTGGCGGACCTGCGCGACGACCCCGAAGGGCTCCGGGTCACGGTGCGGCGGTCCAAGACCGACCAGGAGGGCCGGGGGATCGAGAAGGCTATTCCGCACGGCCGCTTCATCCGGCCGGTCGCCTTGGTGCGTGAATGGCTCGACGCGGCGGGCATCACTGATGGGCCGGTGTTCCGTCCGATCTCGCGGTCGGGGCGGGTGCGGGTTTATTCGGTGATTTCCGAAAAACCTCCCCGCCTCACCACCCAAGCCGTCGCGGACATCATCAAGCGATACTGCGCTGCCGCCGGTCTCGATGCCTCGACGTTCGGGGCTCACTCCCTGCGGGCCGGCTACATCACCACCGCAGCGGAGCGGGGCGCGGATCTCGCCAGGATCATGGATCAGTCAGGCCACCGGGATCCTCGAACCGTCGTCGGGTACATTCGCAGGGCGAACGCCTTCAAAGGGCACAGCGGGAGCGGATTTCTGTGATGCCTTTTCTCAAGGTCTTAAGCGTTGCCAGCAAATGCACTTCCCTTGCTATGGTAGCTCTTGGGTTGAGCTACATACCGGCGTCAGCCGCTGAAGTTTGGATCTGCACGCAGACAATAAGCAGCAAAACATTTTCGGTCGAATACCAGGTTGCAGACGATTTGTTGATCAATAGGAATAATAATTACGTATTTAACATTATTGAGAATAACGCGGAATACATATTAGCCGGAACCTCTTACGCGGTACCGGCTGAGCGTAAAAGCACGGATGGAAGAAAGGCTAAATTTCCTGTAGTATTCAGTTCGTTTGTTCTGCTTGGCAAGCAGTCGCATAGATACACAACTTTTGATAATATTATTTCAATTTCGACAGAGCTGATGTATAATAAAGGGCCATCTGGAACAATTGGAGGGCATTGCGAAACTCGGACTCAGTGACTTTGCTTCGGCAAAACACACACCCTATCCCCGGCTTCGGCACTCCTTGACCGCCCTAAGCCCGGCAATGTGCTTCTTGGCCTCGAAGCGTTGTAGAATGCGTCTACCGCTGGAAGGTTGGAGCGGGTGGCGGCGGTCGCTGCAATTCTTCCACGCGCAGCGCCGTGTCGAGCAGCATGGCAAGCACTTCGTAGTAAGACTTTGACTTAAGCGCGCTGGCTGAGTTCACGAGTGCCTTATTGCGCGCGCTGACAGATGCCGTAGGCCAAACCCGCTTAAGGCGATTGTAGGCACTCTGTTCAAGCTCGACACAGATGCGCCGCCCTTGAGCGTTGTTGTCCCGCGCACAGGCTGCATCCACGTCGAAATAGGGGATATCTGGCTCGTTCGGTTGTGCCGCTACGAGGGACGGAAAGGCGACGAGCGCCAGAAGTAAAAGACCGCGCATGACTTTCAGGATGGCGCACGCTCGGATAGCCGTCGAGGGTTAGTGGACGCGATTTCTGACAATCGCAGCCTCACCCCTCGCCCTGACAGTCCCGAAGCTCGCGCAGGCCGGCGATATGTCGCGCGGCTTACACCGTCCGCCACGACGCACCGCCTCCGCTTCTGGTCGAGCGATAGCCTGCCATGCCGCTCGCGGGCTTGGGCTCCGGCGCAGGCGCCCGGCCGGGGCGGATCACGTCTAGAAGCTGTCCGATGAGGCCCAGGCTGTCCACGATGTCATCGTGAACGCCCGCCGGGAAGCGCAATAGCTCGGCCTCGAAGTCCTGCCGCCATGGGGCATCCGCCGGGACGAACAGGCCGCGCATGGACATGCGGGCGCGGATGGATTGAGCGCGCACCGCCTTGTCGCCACGGGTCGGGAATTGCCGGCGGTGAACGTAGGCGTGGGTGCGCCGGGCCTCGGCCTCGATCATCGGGCCGAGCGAAGCGCGGATCTGCCCGTTTTCCTCGGCCCAGGACATGGGGCGCCACTTCTTCACGAGGTCGCAAAAGGCACCGATCCACTCGGCGCTGTCGGCTTGCTTCCGCCACAGGTCGAGGACGTGCATGTTGCCGTCAGGGTCGAGGCCCCCGACGATGTGCACGGTGTAGTCGCCCCCGTCGCGGGTCACGGCGTAGTCGGACGCCCCATAGACCGACATGCCTTCCCTCGGGGGCGGGCTGGTGAGCGGCTTGATCCATGCCTTCTCAAAGAATGCGCCGCCATCCGGCACGGGGTTCTGTTGGTAGAGGCTCGCCCAAGTGCGGGTGTCGCATTCCTCTTTGCGCTGGCGAAGCTGCGCGCCGTAGCCGTAGCCGTCGTCATCCCAGAGGAATTCGCCCGGCGGACGGCCGAGCGGGTCGCTTAGGACGGCCTGCGCCGGCAGGGACAGGATGCGATAGCGGCGCTTGATCGCGTCGAGTTGGCGGATGATGCGCCCGGCCAAGTCGTCGTCGTGCCAGCGGGTGTGCATGATGACCCGCTTCGATCCAGGCTTGAGGCGGGTCGAGAAGTCGTCCGAGTACCAGTCCCACACCCGATCCCGGATCCGGCGGCTTTCGGCGTCCTCGCGGCTCCCGAAGGGGTCATCGATGATGCCCAGGTCAGCACGGAAACCGGCGATGCCGACGCCGACGCCAACGGCGAGATACTCGCCCCCCTCAGTCGTCGCCCACCGGTAGGCTGCGGCGCTGTCCTCCGAAAGGGTGACGCCGAGGTCCTGGCTATGGCTGACGATCAGGTTGCGGGTCTTCCGCCCCCATCGCTCCGCCAACTCACTGCTGTGCGAGGCGGTCAGCACGTTCCGGTCGGGATTGCGGGCCACGAACCACGCCGGGAACAGGTTGTTGACGTAGGTGCTCTTCGCGCTGCCGGGCGGCATGAAGACGAGCAGCACGTCCATGTTGGGGTCGCTCTCAAGCGCCTCCAACTCCGCGATGAGCAGTTCGTGGTGGGCCGCAGGCTGATAGCCGGCCGCGACCGCCCAGGCAACGAAGGACTCGCGGACCTCAGTGCGCTGTCGGCGCCGTTCCGCCTCCTGCCTCAGAGCCTTCACCCTCTGCATCGAGGCAGCTACGTCGAAGCTCTGCGGCTGCGGCGGCGAGTTCGGCTCGAAGGTCGGCATCGGACAGGTTCCCCAGGTTCTCGGTGGTGATGTGCTGGGGCGCCTTGCCCCAACCCCGGTCGAGGATGGTGTTCACCGCCGACATGCGCGCCGTGCCGGTCTCGTCGGGGTTGCGCATGATCTCGGCGGCGGTGGTGATCGCCTCGCGGGTGTAGGAGCGGGCGAGCGCCTTCACGTCGTCGGGGATGCGCGGGCGCCCGCCGGGGTTGCCGGTCGTGCCGGGGGCAAAGGGCTTGAGGTTCTTCGGCTTGCTCATGGTTTTCGCCGCAAACTATCGCTTCGTCATCATCATATAGGCCCTGTCTATGACTCGCTGAGAACATTGGGCAAAGCAGTGGGGGTGGCCAGGATCCGCAGACCTTCCGCGAGCCCTTGAAGGGCAGCGACGGCGGCGCGGTGGCGGACCTCACCCGCGTCGTCCCTGACTTCGAGCGTTACGGCGGCGGCCATCGCCATCCGGCGGGCTGTCTCGATGCCGGCGGCGAAGGCGGCTTGCTCGCGCGGGGTCATGCGCAAGCCTCCGGCTCAGCCGCGAACTCAACCTCGGCGTGTTCGATGATGCGCAGGACAGCCGGGCCGGTGAAGTCGGCCATCGCTCGACCGTTGGCGTCGTCTGGCAGGCTGGCGACCGGCGCGACGCCGACTCATGACGATGCCCCCAGCACAACGACGTGGATCCGGCCCGCCATAGCGTCGAGGCGGCGGGCGAGAACCA
Source organism: Methylobacterium sp. J-076 (assembly GCF_022829405.1). Classification (GTDB taxonomy): domain Bacteria; phylum Pseudomonadota; class Alphaproteobacteria; order Rhizobiales; family Beijerinckiaceae; genus Methylobacterium. Next base: position 54,723 of record NZ_JAKSXW010000025.1, on the reverse strand, counting down.
CGCGGAGGGTCCCGACCTCGCCATAGGAGGCGACCTCTTCCCACCGAGAGACGATGGCATTCCCTGACAGTCCCGTGTCGGGTGTGGCTTTGCCGGGGAACGTGAAGACGTTGGACATGCGGTCTCCTTCAGGCTGCGGAACGGGAAAGGGCGGCGTAGGACGCCAGGACGTGCCGGCGGTCATGCGAGGCGAGGCGGTTCAATGCGGCCAGCGCCGGCTCTAGGGCGGCGGGGTCCGCCTCGGCCTGGGCGAGCAGGCGCACGAGGTCGGCGGCACGCGGGCCACACTGGACGCGGGCAAGCGTTCGCATGGCGCGGAGGCGGGCGCCGCGCTCGGCGGCTTTGAGGCCGGGCGTCCATGGCCCGAACTGGTTGCAGGACGGGATCACTCGGCGGCCTCCATCGCAACGACGCGCAGGACCGGACGCCGGGGAGGCGAGGGCGGTCGCCAGCGGACGATCTCGGGGTTGACGGGGGCGAGCTTGAACGGCTCGGGCTCGCGCTCGGCTGCGAGGGGGTAGCGGGCAGCCAATTCCGGGTCGTAATCGGCGCAGCGCGGCAAGCGTGGCGGTGCGGCGGCGGGCGCAAGCTGCGGGGCTGCTTCCTTGTGGGCCTCTGGCTCCTCCACCTTCAGCCACTCAATCGAGCCGAGGCGGTCGAACAGCCAGGATTGCAGGTCGGCGGGCGCGTTCGGGAGAAGGATGGCGCGGGCTGGCGCGAAGCGGCCCAGGCGCTTGTAAGAGGCCAGTCTGACGTTGGTTGTAACGTCTATAGTTATATTCCTTAAAGACGTTACAACCAACGTCGGAAGGGTCATTTCTCGCGCCGCCTGCCGCGTCGGCGCCTCCTCTGGGAAGCAAGCCTCGATGTCGGCCGGGCTCGCGAGCAGCACCCCTTCGGAAGCCATGCCTGCCCATGCGCTGACCTTGACCTCGTCCCAGGTCGTCACCTCGCCAACGCTGATCGGCAGCGGCACGTCGTTGATGATGTCGAGGAAGGCGGGCGAGGCCGCGTCACGGCGCAGGGCGCGCAGGCGGCCGATAGCTTGGATGAGGCCGGCTTCCGTGATCTGCCAGCGGAGAGCTTCGACCAAGGCGTCAGGGTGGCGAATGCGCTCGACGGCGGCGCCCTTCCCGTCCGCGAGGCGGATCGCGCCGGCCTCGCGGGTGTACCAGCGCCCGCCTTGGGCGTTGGCCTCAATCGAGCCGGGAACGGTGCCGGTGATGATGCCAGCCAGCGGCTCGGTGATGCCGGGGCCGGGTTGCAGGCGGCCGATGCAGATGAGCCCCGCCGCGCTGGCCCAACGGTCGATGCCGGCGACCGCGCCGAAGTGCGCTGTCTCTACGTTCTCCGGCAGGCCGAGGTCGGTTAGGACCGCGATCAGCCGCATGGGGGCGATCACCACCACGACGCGCGGCCACACGAGGGCGGCCCGCAGGTGGATGAAGCGCAACAGGTCGGTGATGACCCGCTTGGGGGCGCCGGGGGTCTCGCCCTCCGGCTCCTCGTCGTTGTCGATGATGCCGAGCTTGCGCGCCGTCACGGGCGCGCCGACGATCTGACGGACCTTCACGGCGTCGCTCCATCTGGCGGTGATGTCGGCTTTCACTTCGATGCCGTGCCCGACCACGGGCTCTAGAAGCCGGGCCTCGGGCAGCGTGGCGTCTATGAGCAGCGCGGGGGCGGTCCACGATGCGCGGATGGTGTCGAGGGATCGGCGTTCCAGAATGCGCGCTTCGGTCTCCTCGTCGTACCGAAGGTACAGGCGGCCGGAGGCGTCGGCCTCGCCCGCCAGGAAGGCGCGCAGTTCGCGCCAGATGCCGGCGAGCGCCTTGGCGTCCCGGTTGTGCTGGCTGACTACCGCCGCGAGCGCCTTGCGCGCCTTAGGCTCCATGCCGGGCGCGATGCCAGGGTCTTTGAGGCGCCCCCATTCCAGTTTCAGCGCCTCGGCCGCGATAGTCGCCGTAACACCGTGCGCGAGGAAGATCGCGCGTTGCAGCGGCCCGTCGTCTTGATGATCGCGCAGCGCCCGCAGTAGCCCCGCCCGCGCGGCGTCGAGGTCGTTGGCCGCGTTCGTGAAGATCGGCGCGTTCTCGTTCGGCTCGACGGGCGCCCGTTGGATCGCGTCGAGGGACATGCGCGCCGGGGTATCGGGCAGCGCCCCCATGGCGATCCCCTCGTCAATCACGAGGGCGTCGGGGGCAGGGATCGCGCCGGGGCGGGCCTGAAAGAGCAGGGCGTGCGGCACCAACCACACCGGGGCATTGGCCTTCCGCTGGCGCTCCATCCCGCATCGGTCGTGGAACCGGCAGAACAGCTTTTCTCCCTCGATCTTCTTTTCGCAGACGGTCGAGGGGATCGGCCGCACCGCGTCGCGGGCGTCCTGCATCGCGTCGATGTCCAGGCACATTTTGAGGCCGGGTGCTTCCGGGTCGTCGCTGGCATATCCGCGATAGACGCGGGCCTCGACGCCCTCGGTCGCGAACCGGGCGGCAAGCTCGGCCAAGAGGGAGTGCATGGGGGCGGCGTAGACGATGCTAATGCCGGCATTTGCCGCCTCGGCCGCACCCTTGATGGCGAGGGCGGTCTTACCGATAGCGGTCTCGACGCGGGCGCCCCACGACGCAGGCGTGGGCTTGGCGGGCTCGGGCTGGCCGACTTCCTTCGCTTCCTCGGCCTCGATCTTCCATTGCGCGAGGTCACGCTTCCAGGCCGGTATATGCTCCCCGAAGAAGCTCGCCACGATGGCGGCTGTAGCGGCCTCGGCCTCCGCGACGGACACCCGGCGGTCGGGATAGGTCGGCTCGATGGTCTCGCCCGTCTCGCCAAGGGGGGCGGGGTCGAGGCTGACGAACCCACGGCGCACCCGGTCGAGGAGGGCGGCGGCCTTCGCCCTCGCGGCCTCCGGCGTCCATCGGTCGTTGAGGATGGTGGTGGTGACGAACCTGTCCCAGGCCGCAGCGGCGATGCCGGCGACCGTCAATTCCTCGCCCTCGGACTTCTTCGCCAACGCGACCGAATAGACGATGCGCGTAAGATGGATCTCGCGCCCGTCGATGACCTTGCCGGCCTCGTCGCGGACAATCTGGCCGCCCCCGCCGCCGCCCGCACCCTTTCGGCCGCCCGTGCCGTTCAACTCCACGATGGCGCGCAGGCGGGACAGAAAGTCGTCAACCTGCGCCTGAGTGATCTCGGGGGCTTCATCCGGTCCGGCGGTGAGCGGGCTTTCCGTCCCGATCCAGGCGTAGGGCTTGAGGGTCTTGCGGTGAACGCCGTAGGCAACGAACTGCCGGGCCTCGGCCAGCACGTCGATGCCGTCGCCCGAACCGTCCGCCGTTTTCAGGCTGACGGACGGCATGGGCTCGGCCGCTCGATAGATCAGGGCGACCTTCGGGGCCTGTCCCTGCCGCACGAATGGGGTCTCGCCAAAAACCTCCACGGCGAGCGCGGCGACGGTCGCGGCCAACTCGGGGTCAGTCGCGAAGTCGGCGTCGATGGCGATGCAGTTGCCGCAGCCAACGCCGGTTCCTGGCCATTGCCGCTCCTTCCTTTGCCAATCGGCAAGGTCAGCTGCAGTTGTCTCCGGCCCCTCGAATTGCGCACGCTGCTGCCACGCCCGGATCCCAGGCGCCTTGCCGGCTCCGGTATGGGCAGCATCGTGAGCAACAATCGGAAGGGCAGCCGTCCACCCCATCCGCGCGAGTTGCGCGCGGACCTGGGTCGGGGTCAGGCCCTCGACGCCAGAAGGCGGTGCAGGAAGCACGACCGACGCGCCGCTCTAGGCGAGCGCGACCGTTCGAAACTGCAATGGCGGGAGAGTTGAGTGCGAATATCGCGCTTTACAGCGCCGCAGTTTGTTCTGGTTCCATTCCGGTGAATTCAGGCGGGCGCTGAAAAGCGTATCCCGCTGAAAACACGGAAGAAAACGCGATACTGCTTTAATGTGCGATTTCGGGCCGGACGGCCTGTCAAGCGGGGCATCCCCGGACAGGCTGGACGCCCTGGTCTGGGCGCTGACGGCCCTGATGCTGGAGGAGCGTAGCGCGCCGCGGATCCGGCAGCTGTGAGCGTCGGCCCGGCGGGAAGGCCCGCCGGGCGCGGGCGCGTCCTACTTGGTGCTGCCGCCGCCCTGCGGAATGGCGCGCGAGGGCTGCCCCGCGTTGCCGCCCGCCGCGGAATCCGTGGTGATCGTGTCGGCCGGGTTGCCGTTCGGGGAGATGGTGGCGGCGTTCGGCGCACCGGTCGAGCCGGATTGCGGGACCACGACCGGAGCCGACGACGGGGAGGCCCCGGGGGCGACCGGCGCGGTCTGCGCCAGGGCGGCGCCCGACAGGCCGAGCAGGAGCGAGCCGGACGCGACGAGGTGACGGACGGACATGGTTGGGGGACCCTCTGACCTGTGGATGTCGCAGGCCAACGCCGGGCGGCGCGGGGGAGTTCGCCCGCCGCGGCCCTGACGACTCCGGGCCCGGCGCTCGATGAAAAAAGGCGTGCCCTTGGCAGGACACGCCGTCAGTGGGTCCGTGGTCTCTGGAACGAACCGTATTCCGAATACAAGATCATGCCTGCGTGAGCTGTGGCGGCCGGATCACGCCCGTCCGCCAATGCGTCAATCTTTTGCGCCGGCTTGGTGCGCCGCCCCGGGTCCTGCCCCGCCGCGCGCCGCCTTTCGATCCCCGCCCGAGGCAGAACCATGCCCAAGCTTCTCGACTGGCTCGTGAGGGCCGCCGGACAGGCGCGCCCGTCCCTCGCGACGAAGGCCGCCCCGCCGGGCTTCGCGCTCTACGCGGATTGCCGCCCGACCTGGACATCCCGCGATCCCGCCTCCCTGGCCCGGGCCGGCTACCAGCGCAATCCGGTGGTCTACCGGGCGGTGCGGCTCGTGGCGGAATCGGCCGCGAGCCTGCCCCTGACGCCGGTCTCGGGCGACGGGCGGGACCTCCTGGCGCTGCTCGCCCGGCCGAACCTGCGCGAGAGCGGCGTCCAGCTCCTCGAGACGGTCTATGCCGACCTGATGCTCGCCGGGTCCGCCTATCTCGAGGCGGTCGGCGTCGAGGGCCGGGTCGTCGGCCTGCAGGCGCTGCGGCCCGAGCGGATGCGGGTGGCGCCCGGCCCGGACGGCTGGCCAGCCGCCTACGTCTACACCGTGGGCGGCCAGAGCCGCCGGTTCGACCTCGGCGAGGGGGCTGTCGCCCCGATCCTGGCCCTCAGCCTGTTCCACCCTGGCGACGACCATGGCGGCCTGCCGCCCATCGAGGCCGCCGCCACCGCCCTCGACATCCACAACGCCGCCGCCGCCTGGAACAAGGCGCTGCTCGACAACGCCGCCAGACCCTCGGGCGCCCTGGTCTTCGCCGGCGCCTCCCTCTCGGAGGCGCAGTTCGACCGCATCAAGGGCGAGTTGGAGGCGAACTATCAAGGCGCCGGCAATGCCGGGCGGCCGCTCCTGCTCGAAGGCGGGCTGGACTGGAAGCCCCTCGCCCTGTCGCCGCGGGACATGGACTTCGTGGAGGCCAAGAACGCCGCGGCCCGGGAGATCGCCCTGGCCTTCGGGGTCCCTCCGCTCCTCCTCGGGCTGCCGGGGGACAGCACCCACGCCAACTACGCGGAGGCCAACCGCGCCCTGTACCGGCAGACCCTGATCCCCCTGGCCCGCCGCACGGCCCAGGCCGTGGCGAACTGGCTGGAACCGGCCTTCGGCACGGTGGAGCTGGAACCGGACCTGGACCGGATCGAGGCCTTGGCCTCCGAGCGGGAATCCCTCTGGCGCCGGATCCAGGCCGCCGACTTCCTCACCCAGGCCGAGAAGCGCGAGGCCGTGGGCTACCTGCCGGAGGCTCCCTCGCCCTGATCCCGTCGCCAATCGATCGCCTCGGCTCCCCCGCCGTCATCGCGAGCGGAGCGACGCGATCCAGGCGGCACCGCCTCATCCGGACAGGGCGCGCCCTGGATCGCTTCGGCTCCGCCGCGCAACGACGGCGCGGGAGGCAGGCCATCGCTCCGCGCTCGCCCGCAACGACGAGGCGGCCCCGAGCCCGCCCCGGCCCCGCACTCAAGACAAGCAGGATCCTGCCATGGATGGCCTCTTCACCGGCTATGCCAGCGTGTTCGGCGTGCCCGATCTCGGGCGCGACGTGGTCCTGCCGGGCGCCTTCGCCGGCAGCCTCGCCCGGCGCGGCGCGGCGGGCGTGCGCATGCTGTTCCAGCACGATCCCGCCGAGCCGATCGGCCGGTGGCTGGCCCTGCGGGAGGATGCCCGCGGCCTCTACGCCGAGGGGCAGCTCAACCTCTCCGTGCAGCGGGGCCGGGAGGTCGCCGCCCTGATGCGCGATGGGGCCCTGGACGGCCTCTCCATCGGATTCCGGACCCTCAGCGCCCGGCCCGGCGCCGACGGCTCCCGCCGCCTGCAGGGAATCGACCTCTGGGAGATCTCGGTCGTGACCTTTCCCCTGCAGCCGGGGGCGCGGGCGAGCCCGAGCCCCACCCCCGAGGCGATCCGCGGTCTCGCCCGCCGGATCGCGCCGCCGCGGCTCCGCGCCGCCCGATCCCCCTTTCCGCCCTCACCCCGAGACGAGGTTTTGCCATGACGCATCACGCCGCCATCGAGACCAAGGCCGCCCTTCCGCCGCTGGAGAACAAGGCCGCCGAGCCGGGCCCGATCCGCTCGGCCGTCGATGACTTCGCCGCCGCCTTCGAGGCCTTCAAGGACACCAACGACGACCGCCTCCGGCAGATCGAGGGCCGGATCGGCCCCGACGTGGTCACCGAGGAGAAGCTCGCCCGGATCGACGCGGCGCTGGACGCCGCCCGCACCCGCCTCGACCGGATCAGCCTGGAGCGGGCCCGCCCGGCCCTCGCCGAGCCCCGCGGCCGGGACGACGGCGCCGCCACCGAGCACAAGGCCGCCTTCGACCTCTACGTCCGGGCCGGCGAGAGCGGCGGCCTGAAGCGCCTGGAGGCCAAGGCCATGTCCGCCGGCTCCGGGCCGGACGGCGGCTACCTCGTGCCCGACAGCCTGGAGCGCACCGTGCTCCAGCGCCTCGCCGCGCTCTCGCCGATCCGCGCCATCTCCAGCGTGCAGCAGATCTCCGGCGGGCAGTACAAGCGGGCGGTCTCCACCGGCGCCCCGGTGACCGGGTGGGTGGCCGAGGCGGCGGCCCGGCCCGCCACCGACGCGCCGACGCTCTCGCAGCTGGCCTTCCCGGCGGCGGAGCTCTACGCGATGCCGGCCGCGACGCAGACCCTGCTCGACGATGCGGTGGTGAACGTGGAGGAGTGGCTGGCGGGCGAGGTCGAGACCGCCTTCGCCGAGCAGGAGGGCATCGCCTTCGTCGGCGGCAACGGCGTCGGGCGGCCGAAGGGCTTCCTGGCCTCCGACACGGTGGCCAACGCCGCCTGGGCGCCGGGCAAGCTCGGCTTCGTCGGTACCGGCACCTCGGCGGGTTTCGCCGCCGCGAACCCGTCCGACGTGCTGTTCGACCTCGTCTACGCCCTGCGGGCCGCCTACCGCCAGAACGCCCGCTTCGTGATGAACCGGCGGACGCAGAGCGCGATCCGCAAGTTCAAGGACGCGGATGGCAACTACCTCTGGCAGCCGCCGCTCGCCGCGGACCGGGCCGCGACCCTGATGGGCTTTGCGGTGACGGAGGCGGAGGCGATGCCCGACATCGCCGCGGGCAGCCTCTCCGTGGCGTTCGGCGACTTCCGCCGGGGCTACCTCGTCGTGGACCGCACGGGCCTGCGGGTCCTGCGCGATCCCTACTCCGCCAAGCCCTACGTGCTGTTCTACACCACCAAGCGCGTCGGTGGCGGGGTGCAGGACTTCGACGCGATCAAGCTGCTGAAGTTCGCCTGAGCGGTGCCGCGCCGTCATCAAGGACGGCGTGGACTCCCTCTCGCCGCCTCGCGGCCATCGTGGCGAGGCGGGTCGCCGACCGGCGATCCCCTCCACTCCCCTCATCCTTGAGGTGCGGCGACAGCCGCCTCGAAGGAGGGCTCCGCGCTCCCTGGAGCACTCCTTCGAGGCCCGCTCACGCGGGCACCTCAGGGTGAGGTGGAGGGTGGGATCGCCCCCGAAACGCCGTTCGTCTCCGCGCTCAGCCGGCGTTGCCGTCGCGCATCTGGCCGGTCGGCTCCTGGACGTGGGCCTCGAGGAACCAGAGCTGCTTGTCAACGGCGCGGGACACCTCGGTGAACAGGTCCGCCGTGTCGGCGTCGCCCGCCTCGTCGGTCTGGTCGATGTTCTCGCGCACCGCGTTCGCGTAGGCGGCGTAGCTGTCGATCAGCGCGGCGATGTGGTCGGCGATGGCGTAGATGCCGGTCGGGTAGGCCGGGAGCTTGGTGTCCCCCGCCACGACCTGGGCCGTGCCGAGGGCCGTCCCGCCGAGCTGGACCGCACGCTCGGCGACCTTGTCGTTGAGGGCGTCGATCTCGTCGCGGAATCCGTCAAGCATCAGGTGGACGCCGATGAATTGCGGGCCCTTGAGGTTCCAGTGCGCCTGCTTGATCGCCAGGGAAAGGTCGATGCCGTCCGCGAGGCGGGCATTCAGGGCCTCGATCGACACGCGCTTGGCGTTGGAATCGGTGCCGTTGCGGGTCTTGTGAGCGCGGGCGGTCGCGCTGGTGCCGGTGCTGGCCATCTTATCGCTATCTCCGTGAGGAATTCCTCGAACGGAGGCGGAATTCACCGGGCCGGCGCGAAGTTCCTGCCTGCGCCGTCAGCGCCGGCCGGGACGGGCCATCCAGTCGGCGCGGTGGCGCCGGGGAATCTCCTCGCCGGGCTGGATCTGGGCCAGCTCGGCCGCCCGCGAGGCGATCCAGCCGGTATGCTCGGCCACCGGCGTCACGGCGGTGAAGCCGCCGCAGGCGGTGCGCCGGGCGCCCTGCTGCAGGGCGCCGCTCGACCAGCTCACCACGCCCGCGATCTGGTAGCCGCCGGGGCCGCCGGTCAGGATCGGCCCGCCGGAATCGCCGAGGCAGGCGCCGGCCCCCGCGGTCTCGGCGAGGCGGCGGCGGTCGGTCACCACGGTGACGCGGTTGGCCACCTGCAGGGAGCCGATGGAGACGAGGCGCGCCTGCCGCAGCACCCGCGCGCTGCCGCGCCGGTTCTCGGCCACCACGCCATAGCCGGCGATCTCGACGGAATCGCCCGTCCCGATCGAGCCGGCGCTGCGGGGATCGAGGGGCATGTAATCGCCCCCGAGGGGCTGGGCGAGCTTGAGCATGGCGAGGTCGACCCCCGGCTGGTCCTCCGGCGTCGTGCCGGGGACGAAATCGGGGTGCATCGTCGCGGCGATGACGTCGACGCGGTGCTGCCGGAAGGCGCGGTCGACGCTCACCACGCGATAACCCGCGGGGCGCATGACGCAATGGGCCGCCGTCAGGACGAGGTCCGGCGCGATGAGCGTGCCGGAGCAGATCTCCCCGTCGGTGCTCTCGACCCGCACCACGAAGTTGCGCGTCCCGTTCGGATCGCGGGCGACCTCGCCCTGGATCACCGCCTGGGCGGAGGGCACGGACCCGACGAGGAGGCCGGCGAAGGCCGCCGTCCCGACCGTGAGGCGCGCGGCGTGCCTGCGCAGGCCGTTCAGGCGGGGGAAACGGGCGGGCATCGGTGACTCCGGGAGTAAAGACCTAGGCAACGCGATGCAGGCTGCGCCCCATGAACAGTAGTGGAGACCAACCGGTCGGCCAAGCTGGAGTTCCGGCCCGCGGCCGGCCCTGCACCGCCAATCACCCGGCCCGCGTGAGGCCGCCCCGGCGGATCAGGGGCGCCAGCGGGCCGCCGCGCCCCAGCCGGCGAGGATCCGGTCGATCCAGGCCCGCTGCGGGCCGACGCGCACCGCCTGGGTCAGGCCTCCGCAGGCGCCGCCGATCCAGGCGGTGACCGCCAGGACGGCCCCGTCCGGCCCCGTCACCGGGCCGCCGGAATCCCCCTGGCAGGCGCCGGTCCCCTCGGTTCCCCGCATCCAGACGAGGATCCGGCTCGGGCCGTAGGGCTCGACGACGGGGGCGGGCACGCTGCGGAAGGTGCCGGTGGAGCGCGGATCGCCCGGCCGGGCGGCGCCGTAGCCCGAGAGCGCCAGCGTCTCGCCGGCCCGCGGCGCGGCCTCGCTCAGGGCGGCCGGGGCGAAGCGGGCGGGCAGGGGCTCGGCCGTGCGCACCAGCGCGAGGTCGATGGACCGGCGCCGCCCGGCCACGGCCCCCGCATCGTAGCCCGGATGCACCGCCCGGGCGGAGACCTCGACCAGCACGGGGGCCGCCTCGGCGCCCCGGTAATGCACCCGCAGCGCCTTGGCGCCGGCGACACAGTGGCCGGCGGTGAGCACCGCGTCCGGGGTCAGCACCACCCCGCTGCATACGCCGCCGGCGGAGGTCAGCACCATCACGGCGCTCCCGGGAGGGGCCTCCGTCCCCCCGACGATCGCCGCGGCCGGCAGGGCCGGGAGCGTCAGGGCGAAGGCGAGCCCGGCTCTGGTCAACGGCATCGAACGTCCTGAAGGAGACCCGCGCGATGACCCCGATACGCGCCGAGACGCCCCCCGTCGAGCCGGTGAGCGTCGCCGAGCTGCGGCGCTACCTGCGCCTCGATGCCGACGACGGCGGAGCGGAGGACGACATCCTCGCCCGGCTCCTCGCCGCCGCCCGGACGAGCCTGGAGACGGAGGCCCGCCGGGTGCTGGTGCCGGGGCGCTACCGGATCGTCCTCGACCGGTGGCCCGCGGAGGGGTGGCTGCCGTTGCCCCTCAGCCCGCTCGTCGGCCTCGTCCGCGCCGGCCTCGCCGCCCCGGACGGGACCGTGACCGACCTTCCCGCCGGCACGGTGCGGCCCGGGCCCGATCCGGTGGAGGCGCCGGCTCTGCAATTTGTCGGCGACCTGCCCGATCTCGTTGGCCGCAGCGTGGTGATCGAGGTCACGGCCGGGTTCGGCGGCGACGGCCCGCCGCTCCCGGAGGATCTCCGCCTCGCGATCCTGCGCCTCGCCGCCGCCGGCTACGAGCACCGGGGCGACGAGCCCGACGCGGACCCCACCGCCCTGCGCCGCCTCGCCGCCTCCTCGCGGCGGCTGCGGCTGCGCTGAGGTTTTTGGTTTTTGCTGCGGGGCGATTGCCCCCGACCGTCCTTGGGCACCCTCACCCTCACCGTCATTGCGAGCGCAGCGAAGCAAGCCAGGGATCCGCCACGGTTCTGAAGCGTCCCGCTGCCCTGGATTGCGTCGCTGACGCTGGCAAAGACGGCGTGGGTGTCGGGGCTTGCCTGAACTCCGCAACGGCCGGCGCGCGTCCCTCCCCCCTCTGCGGGGGAGGGTGGCCCCAGTCAGGGGGCCGGGAGAGGGGAGCGACGGTGCAGAACGATGCACCGCCCCGCACGACGGGCCGCGCGTGATCCGGACACCGCGCTCCCCTCTCCCGACCCCGGCCGACGCCGGGGCCACCCTCCCCCGCAGAGGGGGGGAGCGCGGTCGGCCATCCGTCCATCCCAAAAAACCCCGGAGCCTGCCATGGCATCCCTCGACCGACGCCCGTCCCTCGGGGCGCGGCGGCGCCGCTTCGTGCTCGAGAAGCCCCTGGAGCAGCCGGACGGGTTCGGCGGCGTGCTGCGCCGCTACGTGCCCGGCCCGACCCTGTGGGGCGCCATCGCCCCGCTCGGTGCCGTCGAACGGGTCCGGGGCGGACGCGCGGACGCCCTCGTCACCCACCGCATCACCCTGCGCCGCCGGGCGGACCTGACGCCCGCCGCGCGCCTGAGCGCCGGGCCGCGGCGCTTCGCGATCCGCACCGTCGCGGACCCGGACGAGCGCGGCCGCGACTGCGTCTGCGAGGTCGAGGAACTGGTGCCGGAGGCCCAGGGATGAGCGATCCGAGCCCCCTCCTGGCCATGCGCGCCGGCCTGATCACCCGCTTCGCCGCCGACGCGGCCCTGGCCACGCTGCTCGGCGGCAGCGCCCGCCTCTACGACGAGCCGCCCCGGGGGGCCGTGCCGGTCTACGCCCTGTTCGGCGATGCCGAGGTCCGCGACGATTCCGTGGACGGCGCCGGGCGCCACCTGCACCGGCACGAGCTGACGGTGATCGCCAAGCCCGGCTCCACCCGCAGCGCGCTGGAGGCCGCCGCGCGCATGGCGGCCCTCCTCGCCGGGACGGACATGCCCCTCCAGGGCTGCCGCCTCGTGACCATCCGGGTGAGCGCCCTGAAGGCGAGCCGCGACTCCCGCACGGGCGAGGCCCGGGCCAGCCTGACGGTCGAGGCCGTCACCGAGACATTCTGAGCGCGATTTTCCGAGGAGGACGTGATGGGTGCGCAGGCGGGCAAGGATCTCCTGATCCGGGCGAGCGACGGCAATGGCGGCTTCGTCGCCGTGGCGGGCCTGAGGACGAGGCAGATCACCCTCAACGCGGAGACGGTGGACGTCACCAACGCCGATTCCGCCGGCCGCTGGCGGGAGTTGCTGGCCGGGGCGGGGGTGCGCCGGGCCGCCATCTCGGGCGCCGGCGTGTTCCGGGACCAGGCCTCCGACCTCCGCCTCCGGCAGATGTTCTTCGACGGGGTGATCGCGGCGTTCCAGCTCGTCGTCCCGGCCTTCGGGACGATGGAGGGGCCGTTCCAGATCGTGAGCCTCGACTACCGCGGCGAGCATGCGGGCGAGGTGACCTTCGACATGAGCCTCGAATCGGCGGGCGCCCTCGCCTTCACGGCGGCCTGAGCGGGAGGGTCCGGCCATGGTCAACCGCAGGCGCGGCGAGGTGCCCCTCGAACTCGGCGGGCGCCGCTACACCCTCTGCCTCACCCTCGGGGCGCTGGCGGACCTGGAGGATTCCCTCCGGGCCGGCGACCTCGCCGGCCTCGCCGGGCGCTTCGGCACCGGCCACCCCCGGACCGGCGACCTGATCGCCCTCCTCGGGGCCGCCCTGCGCGGCGGCGGCCACGCCCTGTCGGACGAGGAGGTCGGGCGTCTCCCCATCGGCGGGGGCATGGGCGCCCTGGTGGTCGCCCTCGGCGAGGTGCTGGAGGCCGCCTTCGGGGCGGGGCCGCCGGAAAACCCTCCGGTCCCGCGGGGGGAGGAGAGCCGGGCCTGAGCCCCGCCCCCCCGCGGGCCTTTCCCTGGGACGACGCGCTGAGCGCCGCCCTCGGCCGCCTCGGCTGGCGCCCCCGCGACTTCTGGGGCGCGACCCCCCGGGAATTCGCCGCCGCCCTCGGCCGGAGGCGCACCCCCGCCGGGCTGAGCCGGCCCGAGTTCGAGCGCCTCCTCGCCTCCCACCCCGACCCGTCCCCCCCAGGGAGCGCAGCATGAGCGACGACACCGACATCGACCGGCAGAACGCGGCGCGCATCGCGCAGCTCGGCACCCTGGACAAGTTGGCCCAGAATTTCGGCCGCAGCCTCTCCACCGCCCTGACCCGCAGCACGGCCTCGGGCCGCGGGCTCGACAGCGTGCTCGGCACCATCGGCGCGACGCTGGCGCGCGTGGCCGCCAGGGCCGCCGCGGGGCCCCTGCGCGCGGGGGTGAAGGGGCTCCTCGGCGCGCTCACGAAGTCCGACGACGCCGCGGAATCCGACACGGAGGACGAGGGGGAGGCCTTCGCCAAAGGCGGCGTCTTCCGGGGCGGGCGGGTCACGCCCTTCGCCGCCGGCGGGGTGGTGGCCGCACCGACCTACTTCCCGATGGCCAACGGCACCGGCCTGATGGGTGAGGCCGGGCCGGAGGCGATCATGCCGCTCCGCCGCGGGCCGGACGGGCGCCTCGGCGTGGCGGCGGGCGCCCCGGCCCGGCCGGTCTCGGTGCACGTCACCATCGCCACGCCAGACCCCTCGGCCTTCCGCCGCTCGGAGGCGCAGGTCGCCGCCACCCTCGCCCGGGCCGTCGCCCGGGGCCAGCGCGCCCTCTGACGGGGATATTCCCATGGCCGACGACTTCCACGAGGTGCTGTTCCCCCTCGACGTGGCCCTGCGCGGCAGCGGCGGCCCGCAACGGCTGACCGAGATCGTCACGCTCGGCTCGGGGCGCGAACACCGCAACGGCCGCTGGGCCGATTCCCGCCGCCGCTACGAGGCCGGCTTCGGCATCCGCAGCCTCGACGCGCTCCACGCGGTGATCGCCTTCTTCGAGGAGCGGCGGGGGCGCCTCTACGGGTTCCGCTACCGGGACAGGGTGGATTTCCGCTCCGGGCCGCCCGGCCGTCCGCCGGGCCCCCTCGACCAGATCCTCGGGCGCGGCGACGGCACCGCCGTCGCGTTCCCCCTCGCCAAGACCTATGGCGGCGGCCCCGCACCCTACCGCCGGGCCATCGCCAAGCCGGTGGCCGGAAGCGTGCGCGTGGCCGTGGCGGGGGCGGAGCTGTCGCCCGGCGCCTTCGCCTGCGATCCGGCGACCGGGCTCGTCACCCTGGCCCGCGCCCCCGCCGCGAACGTCCCGGTGACGGCGGGCTTCGAGTTCGACGTGCCCGTCCGCTTCGACACCGACGACCTGAGCGTCGACCTCGCCGCCTTCACGGCGGGGGAGATCCCGAAGGTCCCGCTCGTGGAGATCGTGCCGTGAGGGACCTGCCCCCCGCCTTCGCCGCCCACCTCGCGGGCGGCGTCACCACCCTGTGCCGGTGCTGGTCGCTCCGCCGCCGGGACGGGGTCGCCCTCGGCTTCACCGACCACGACCGGGACCTGACCTTCGCGGGCCTCGTCCACGCGGCCCGCACCGGCCTGGAGGCGGCCGAGGCCAGCGCCGAGGCGGGCTTCGCGGTCTCCGGCGGCGACGTGGCGGGGGCGCTCACCGCCCTGGGCCTCACCGAGGCGGACATCGCGGGCGGCCTCTACGACGGGGCGAGCGTCGAGACCTGGCTCGTGGACTGGACGGACCCGCGGACGCGCCTCCTCCTCGACATCGGCACGATCGGCGAGATCCGCCGGGAGGGGGACGCCTTCGTGGCCGAGCTGCGGGGCGTCGCCGCGCGCCTCGATGCGGAGGTCGGGCGCTGCTACCGCGCCACCTGCGGCGCCGACCTCGGCGATGCCCGCTGCCGGGTCGACCTCGCCCCTTGGCGGACGGGGGGGCACGTCCTCGACGGGCCGGAGCCGGCCACCCTCCGCGTCGCCCTGGACCGCTCCTTCGCCGGAGGCCTGTTCACGGGGGGGCGCCTCGCCTGGACCGGCGGGGCCAATGCCGGCCTCGCCGCCGACCTGCGGCTCCAGGCCGGCGACCTCCTCGAACTGTGGGAGGCGCCCCCGCACCCCGTGGCGGCGGGCGACACGTTCACCCTCACCGCCGGCTGCGACAAGCGCCTCGCCACCTGCCGCGACCGGTTCGCCAACGCGGTGAACTTCCAGGGCTTCCCGCACATGCCGGGCAACGACGCGATCCTGCGCGCGGCCCCCGGGTCCGAGCCCGTGCTCGACGGCGGGAGCTACTTCCGATGACCCCCGGCGACGAGGCCGTGGCGCAGGCGCGGCTCTGGCTCGGCACGCCCTACCGCCACCAGGGCTCCCTGCGCGGCGTCGGCTGCGACTGCCTCGGCCTGCTGCGCGGGGTGTGGCGGGGGCTCTACGGGCGGGAGCCGGAGGCGCCGCCGCCCTATTCCGCCACCTGGGCCGAATCGGCCGCCCCGGGCACGGACCCCCTCGCCGAGGCCGCCGCCCGCCACCTCCTGCCGGTGGGCGGACCGTGGCCGGGCTATGCGCCCCTGCCCGGCGACGTGCTGCTGTTCGCCTTCCGCGCGCACCTGCCCGCCCGGCACTGCGCCATCGCCTCCGGGCCGGGCACGATGATCCACGCCCACGACCGGGCGGAGGTGACGGAGGTGGCCCTCACCCCCTGGTGGCGGCGGCACCTCGCCGGGGTCTTCCGGTTTCCGCCGCGCCCCTGACCTCCCGCCGACCCCCGATCCGCATCGGAGCCCCCCCATGGCGACCCTGGTCCTCTCCACCGTCGGCGGCGCCGTCGGCTCCGTGTTCGGCGGGCCGGTGGGCGGGGTGATCGGCCGCGCCCTCGGGTCCGCGGCGGGAAACGCCCTGTCCGGCCAGGGCCGCAAGACCCGGTTCGTGGAGGGGCCGCGCCTGTCGGACGTCTCGGGGATCACCTCCACCGAGGGCGACCCGATCCCGCGGGTCTACGGCCGGGCCCGGATCGGCGGCGGCCTGATCTGGGCGACCCGCCCCCTGGAGACCGCCAACACCACCGTCGAGCGGGCGGCCTCCCCGTCCAAGGGGACGGGCAGTGCGCGCACGGTGCGAACCGCCTACGCTTACTCCGCCAACCTCGCGGTGGGGTTGTGCGAGGGCGAGATCGCCCTGGTGCGGCGGATCTGGGCGGACGGCGTCGAGGTCGATCAGACCCGCATCACCCTGCGGGTCCATACGGGTGCGGCGGACCAGGCGCCCGATCCGCTGATCGTGGCCAAGGAGGGGGCCGACAACGCCCCGGCCTATCGCGGCCTCGCCTACGTGGTGTTCGAGAGCCTGCCGCTCGGCGATTACGGCAACCGCATCCCGCAATTCACCTTCGAGGTGGTGCGGCCGGTCAACGGCCTGTGCGGGCTGGTCCGCGCCGTCGATCTCATCCCCGGCGCCGGGGAGTTCGTCCTCGATCCCACCTCCGTCACCGTCGATCTGGGATGCGGCCGCACGCAGAGCGCCAACCGGCACCAGTTGCGCGGGACGAGCGACGTCACCGCCTCCCTCGATGCCCTGCAGGCCCTGTGTCCGAACCTGCGCAGGGTCGCCGTGGTGGCCTCGTGGTTCGGGGACGACCTGCGCGCCGGGCGGTGCCGCATCGCGCCCAGGGTCGAGACCTCGCTCAAGGCCACCACCGGCGACGTGTGGGGCGTGGCGGGGCTCACCCGTGCGAGCGCGGGCACCGTCTCCCTCCTGCCCGACGGCACCACCCCGGCCTATGGCGGCACGCCCTCCGATGCCGGGCTCGGGCGGCTCGTGGCCGAACTGGCCGGGCGGGGGCTGGAGGTCGTGGTCTACCCGTTCGTGATGATGGACGTGCCGCCCGGCACCCTCCTGCCCGATCCCCGCCGGCCGGGGGCGACGCAGCCGCCCTATCCCTGGCGCGGGCGGATCACCTGCGATCCCGCCCCCGGCCTGCCCGGCAGCCCGGACGGCACGGCCGAGGCCGATGCGCAGGTCGAGGCCTTCTTCGCCGGGGGCTACCGGAGCCTCGTGCTGCACTATGCCGACCTCGCCGCCGCCTGGGCCGGGGCGGGGGTGCGGATCGCGGGCTTCCTGGTCGGCAGCGAGCTGATCGGGCTCACCCGGGTGCGGGGGGGCTCGGGCTACCCGGCGGTGGCCGCCCTGCGCGCGCTGGCCGCCGAGGTGCGCCGGAGGCTCGGGCCGGGCGTGCCCCTCGTCTACGCGGCCGACTGGACCGAGTACGGCGCCCATGTCCGCGACGGCGGGGCGACGATCCGCTTCCCCCTCGACGACCTGTTCGCCGACCCGAACATCGCCGCCGTCGGCATCGACTGGTACCCGCCCTTCACCGACTGGCGCGATGCGTCCGCCCACGCCGACCTCGCGCTGGCGGGCTCGATCCACGACCGCGCCTACCTGAAGGCGGGCGGGGCCTCCGGCGAGGCGTTCGACTGGGCCTACGCCGACGGGCAGGCCCGCGCCGCCCAGGTCCGCACGCCGATCACCGACGGCGCCTACGGCAAGCCCTGGCTCTATCGGCCCAAGGACCTCGTCGCGTGGTGGTCGAACCGGCACGTCGAGCGCGACGGCGGCGTCGAGACCCGCGCCACCGCCTGGGTGCCCATGGGCAAGCCGATCTGGCTCACCGAGACCGGCGTGCCCGCCGTGGACAAGGGCACGAACGGGCCCAACGTCTTCCCCGATCCGAAATCCTCCGAGGACGCGCTTCCCCCGGACTCCCGCGGCGTGCGGGACGACCTGATCCAGCTCCGCGGGCTGGAGGCGGTGCTCGCCCGCTTCGACCCCGCCGCGCCGGGCTTCGCGCCGGCCGACAACCCGGTCTCGCCGGTCTATGGCGGGAGGATGGTCGATCCCGGGTCGATCTTCGTCTGGTGCTGGGACGCGCGGCCGTTCCCGGTCTTCTCGGACATGACGTCCACCTGGGCCGACGCGCGGCAATGGCAGCTCGGGCACTGGATCACCGGCCGGATCGAGGGCTGCGACCTCGACCTGCTGGTGGCGCGCATCCTCGCGGAGTTCGGCTTCGACGCGCCCCTGGCGGTGGAGGCCGCCGCCTTCCTCGACGGCTACGTGATCGACCGCCCGCTCACGGCGCGGGGCGCCCTGGAGCCCCTGGCGCAGGTCTACGGCCTCGATGTCGGGGCGACGGGCGGCATCCTGCGGCTGCGGGGGCCCCGCCGGGACGCGCCCCTCGTCCTGGCGCCGTCGGAGCTCGTCCGGGTCTCGGAGGACGGGCCGACCCTGCGGCGGGTGCGGGCGGAGGAGAGCGCGCTGCCCCGCTCCGTCGCCCTGGGCGTCACCGATGCCGAGAGCCCCGACTACCGCAGGGCCGCCGCCGCGGCCACCCGCCCGGCTGGCGGCCGGCGCGGGGAGACCCGGATCGACACCGCCATCGTCACCCGCCGGGAGGTGGGCGACGGCCTCGCCGAGGATCTGCTCGACCGGCTCATCGCCGCCCGCGACAGCGCGGTCTTCACCCTCAGCCCCCGGAGGCGGGAGGTGGAGCCCGGCGACCTCGTGACGCTCGCCGCCGACGCGCCGGAGGCGAGTGCCCTCCTGCGGGTCGACCGCATCGACGACGCGCCCACCGGCCGGCGGATCGAGGCGAGCCGCGTGCCGGTACGGACCGGACCCGCGCGGGCCATCGGGCGCGGCCGGTCCGCGCCGGTCCCCTCCGCGGCGCCCGCCGCGGGGGCTCCCTTCGCCCTCGCCCTCGACCTGCCCCTCGACCGGGGGGCGCCGGCCGTGCTGCAATACCTCGCCGTGGCGGCCGAGCCCTGGCCGGGGACCGCCACGGTCTGGCGGGCCGAGGCGGGGGGCTCCTTCGCCGTCCACGGCAGCGTCGACTTCCCCGCCTGCCTCGGCCGCACCCTCGCGCCCCTGCCGCCGGGCCCCCTGTGGCGGCTCGACAGGGGCGCGCGCCTCGACGTGATGCTCCGGCGGGCGGGGGCGCTCGCCTCGGTGCCGCTCGCGGCGATGCTCGCAGGCGGCAACAGCTTCGCCGTGGTGGCGCCGGACGGGACGGTCGAGATCCTCTCGGCGGCCGGGGCGGTGGCGACCGGCGCCGACACGGTCCGGCTCTCGGGCCTCCTGCGCGGCCTCGCCGGGAGCGAGGCGGCGGCGGGCCGGGGGGCACCGGCCGGCAGCCTGATCGTGCGGCTCGACGACGGGGCGGTGGTGCCTCTCATCGAGCGCCTCGACGAGGCGGGCCGGGCCTTCCGCTACCGGATCGGCGCGGCCGGTCTCGACCCCGGGGACCCGGCCATGGCCCCCTTGAGCGCGACCGCGGGCCTGTCGGCCCTCCTGCCCCTGCGGCCGGTCCACCTGAGGGCGCGGCGGGTGAGCGGCGGCGTCGCCCTGTCCTGGATCCGCCGCGCCCGGCGCTCCGGCGATGCCTGGGAGCCGGTGGAGATCCCCCTCGACGAGGCGTCCGAAAGCTACGCGGTCACGCTGTTCTCGAACGGCGGCGCCATCCGGTCCCTGACCGCCTCCGGCCCCGCGCTCCTCTACCCCGCCGCGACCGAGGTGGCGGATTTCGGCGGCCCGCAGGCGGCCCTCGACGTGGCGGTCGCCCAGTTCGGCGCCTCCGCGGGCCTCGGCCCGGCCACCCGCGCCCGCATCCCCGTCCGCAGCGCCTGAACACGGAAGACGATCCATGTCCGACGTCACGCCCCATCTCGGCCTGCCGCTCATCGCAGCGGGGCAGGCCCAGAAGCACGTCACCCATAACGAGGCCCTGGCCCTGCTCGACACGCTCGTGCAGCTCGCCTGCCTCGACAAGGACCTGACGGCCCCGCCCGCCAGCCCCGCCGAGGGCGACCGCTACCTCGTCGCCGCCGCGACGCCCACGGGGGCCTGGGCGGGCCTGTCGGGGCAGGTGGCGCGCTTCACGGACGGCGTCTGGGTCGGCACCGTGCCGGCCCTCGGCTGGTTCGCCTACGTCGCCGACGAGAAGCTCATCTACGTCTTCGACGGGCGGAGCTGGATGCCCATGAGTGCGGCCACGGCCATCGCCGGGACCGTCGACATCCTCGGTGTCCACACGCAGCCGGACACCACGACCCGCCTGGCGGTGAAATCCGACGCGGCGCTCTTCGCCTGGGACGACGTCACCCCCGGCACGGGCGACATGCGCATCACCCTGAACAAGAAGGCGGCGGCCAGGGATGCCGGCTTCGTCTTCCAGACCGGCTGGTCGAGCCGCGCCCTGTTCGGGACCCTCGGCTCCGACGACTTCGTCCTCAAGACCTCGCCCGACGGTTCCGGCTTCGTCACGGCCCTCACCGCCGCGGCGGCGACGGGCATCGTCGCCTTCGAGGCGAGCCCGACCGCGCCGACGCCCCGCGCCGCCGACAATTCCACCCGGCTCGCCACCACGGCCTATGTCGACCGGGCCGTCACGGCCTCGGGCGGGGGATCGGGCGGCGGCGCGGCCCGGACGCAGGTGTCGGACGCGAGCTACGCCATCCTGGCGGCGGACCGGACGGTGGCGGTGACCGCCCTCACCGCGTCCCTCACCCTGACCCTGCCGCAGGCCTCGGCCTATCCCCCCGGCGCGACCCTGACCGTGGTGGACGAGACCGGCAGCTGCGCCCCCGCCCGGTCCATCGTCGTGCGATGCGCGCAGGGCGACGCGATCAACGGCCTGTCCGCCGTGGCGCTTAGCACGCCCTACGGCTACCTGTCGCTCCAGGGCAACGGAGCGACCCGCTGGACGGTGGTGAGCCGGGTTCCGCTGGCGAACCGCAGCACCTTCACCGACATCGCCATGACGAACAGCAAGCAGCTGATCGACTCGTGGTTCAAGCGGCTGGTCCTGCAGGACGTCAAGAGCGACGTCGGCGGCAACTGGGACAGCACGAACAGCTGGTACACCTGCCCCCGCAGCGGCCTGTACCAGATCGCCGCCAATGCGCGGATCGAGAACTCCCTGGCGGACATCACGCAATACGGCCTCGGCGTGCACACCAGCGAGGAGGATGGGCCGTGGTTCCTGTGGCACTTCTCCAGCACCGGCAAGGCCGCCCGGTCGACCTATCCCTACAGCCGCCTCACCTACCAGAATGCCGGCGATAGGC
The DNA here is from genome assembly GCF_022829405.1 of Methylobacterium sp. J-076. GTDB lineage: Bacteria > Pseudomonadota > Alphaproteobacteria > Rhizobiales > Beijerinckiaceae > Methylobacterium. The sequence goes on along the minus strand of NZ_JAKSXW010000025.1, from coordinate 33,500 downwards.
TTCGGATGTTCAGCTTCACCGACCCGACGACCTCCCTCATCTCCGCCGCCCTGCAGATCTGCCTGATCTCCGAAGCGGCCTGAATTTCCCGGGCCCCCGGCGGCCCGCGCCACACCGATCCCGTCCTTCCCCGAGCGACCCAAGGAGCGTGCCATGGCGCAGCCCCCCTCTCCCCGTGCGCCCGTCCGGCCGCCCGGGCCCGGCGGCGTGTTCGAGGGGCGATGCGCCCGCCTCGGGCCGGCGCTGATGCGCGACCTCGCGCTCACGGATTTCCAGGCGGCGGGGCTCCTCGGCAACCTCGGCCACGAGACCGGCGGCTTCCGCCACCTGCAGGAGATCGCCCCGGCCGTGCCCGGCTCCCGCGGGGGCTGGGGCATCGCCCAATGGACCGGCCGGCGGCGGGTCGCGATGGAGGAATGGTGCCGCGCACAGGGGCTCGATCCGGCCTCCGAGGCCGCCAACGCGGGCTACCTCGTGCGCGAACTGCGCACCGCCGAGGCCGCCGCCCTGGAGGCCCTGAAGCGCGCCACGACGCTCGAACAGGCGACCGAGACCTTCTGCCGGCTCTTCGAGCGGCCCGGCATCCCGGCCCTGCCGAGCCGGCAAGCCTGGGCCCGGCGCGCCCTCCGGGCCCTCCGCGCCGCCGCCCCCGACCTTTCCCAGCCCGCAAGGAGGCAACGATGACCCGTCGCACGTTCACCCTGGCCGCTTTCTGCCTCGCCGCCCCTTCGGCCGCCCTGGCCGCGGGGACGGCGGAGACCATCGGCATCCCCTGGGGCGAGTGGCTCACCACCGCCCTCTCCGGCGCCTCGGCGGTCCTCGTCCCCCTCGCCGCCGCGGCCGTCACGGCGGGGGTCGCCCGCGTCGCCCCCTGGGCCGGCGCGGTCCTGACCCGCGAGCGGATCGAGGCGGCGATCCGCGCCGGCGCGGATTACGGCCAGAACGCCGTGGCCGGGGCCGTGCGGGGCCGCACCGTCGGCGTCGCGGTCGGCCCGGCCGTCGTCGCGGCCGGCACCCGGCACGTCCTCGCCAACGCCCCGGCGGCGGTGGTACGCCGGGCGGGCGGGCCCGAGGGCGTCGCGACCCGGATCTTCCGGGCGCTGCCCCTCGACGCCGAGGGCAGCGCCGAGACGGTCCTCGCGCCGGCCTTGCGCCTGCTGCGGGCCGATCCGCCCCGCCGGGCGTGACGGCGACGGGGACTGCCGGGGGGGCGGGGGAGGGGCGATGACAGCCGAGACCGATCCGCCCCCCGGCTCCCCGGACGGGGCTGCCTCCCCCGGGGGGTGGCCCCGCCCCATCCGCCTCCCGCCCCACTGGCATGCGTGGTTCGCCCGCCAGACCGAGGGGCGGCTGGCGATGCTCGACGAACTGGTGGACGAGCGCATCGAGCGGCGGGTGCTGCGCGATGCCCTGCGCCGCCTGAAGCACGCCGTCGTCGTGGCCTTCGTCGGCGCGGCGGCGGTGGCCCATTGGTTCGCGGATCAGGCCGCCTGGGTGGCGGACCGGCTTCCGCTCCTCCGCCACCTCTGGGCCCTCATCGCAGGAGAAGGCCGATGACCGCCACGCTCGACCGCACCCTCACCCGCCTCTGGCTCTCCCTGGCGGCGCCCTTCGTCCTGGCGGCCTGCCTCCACCTCGGCGCCCGCGTCGGCGCCGGGCGCTGGCCCGACCTCGCCCCCGGATCCGTGGCGGCGGCCCCGCGGCCGGGCGCGCTGTCCCCAGGCGCGATGGAACCCCCGGCGGGCTCGCCCGTAGAGGGCTGCAACCGGCGTTTGATCTATGAGAAGTTTTGCCGCTTCCCCCCTGCGGACTGATCCCGAACCGGCGCAGCCCCGGCGCGCCGGATGCGCACGCCCCCCTATTCAGGGCACATTCAGTGCCTGGGGACCAAAGCTCGGCCCAATGCGCCACGCCATCGCCCTCGTCGCCATCTGCCTGACGGCCGCAGCCTTCGCTGCAGGCGGGATCGGCTCCATGGCCGAGGATGCGCCCGCGACGCAGGCGGCGCAGGCCGCCCTGACCACGGCCCCGCGGGTCGAGTCCTGCCTGTCCCCCGCGGACATGCGCGAGGAGGTCGGCGAGCGCCGGGTGATCGAGCCGATCGCCGCCATCCGCGCCGCGCGCACGGTCATCCCCCGGGCCGAGATCCAGCGGGCCAGCCTGTGCCGTCACGCGGACGGCCTCGTCTACATGCTGACGGCCTTGCGCCGGGACGGGCACTTCGTGCACGTCATCGTGGATGCGCGGACCGGCAAGATCGCAGGTCAGTACTGACGGGGCGCGGCCCGGCCGGAATGGAGTGAGACGTGCGACTGCTCGTCGTCGAGGATGACCGGGACATCAACCGGCAGGTCGTCGCCGCCCTGGAAGAGGCCGGCTATGTCGCCGACAAGGCCTATGACGGCGAGGAGGGCGGCTATCTCGGCGAGAGCGAGCCCTACGACGCCATCATCCTCGACATGGGCCTGCCCAAGGCGGACGGCGTCACCGTCCTGCAGAAGTGGCGCCGGGCCGGGGTGAAGACCCCCGTCATCATCCTCACCGCCCGCGACCGCTGGTCGGACAAGGTGGACGGGTTCGATGCGGGCGCGGACGACTACGTCACCAAGCCCTTCCACATGGAGGAGCTGATGGCCCGGGTGCGCGCCCTCCTGCGCCGCGCCGCCGGCCACGCCTCCAGCCAGATCACCTGCGGCCCCGTCACCCTCGACACCCGCTCGGGCAAGGTCTTCGTGGACGGCGCCCAGGTGAAGCTGACGAGCCACGAATACCGGCTGCTCTCCTACTTGATGCACCACACCGGCCGGGTCGTCTCCCGCGCCGAATTGACCGAGCATCTCTACGACCAGGACTTCGACCGCGACTCGAACACCATCGAGGTGTTCGTCGGCCGGCTGCGCAAGAAGCTCGCCGTCGACCTGATCCAGACCGTGCGCGGGCTGGGCTACCTCGTGGACCCCAACCAGCCGGCGGCCCGGGTGTGACCGGGCGGGCCGGCCGCCTGCCCGCCGCCTTCATGCGCGGCGGGACCAGCAAGGCGTTAATGCTGCGCCGCGCCGACCTGCCGGGGCCGCTCGCCGACTGGGCGCCCGCCTTCCTGTCCCTGATGGGCAGCCCCGATCCGCACGGGCGCCAGCTCGACGGGATGGGCGGGGGCCTGTCCTCCGTCTCGAAGATCTGCGTGGTCGAGCCCTCGTCCCGGCCCGACGCCGACATCGACTACACCTTCGTGCAGGTGTCGGTGCGGGACGCCCGCATCGACTTGTCGGGCAATTGCGGGAACATGCTCGCCGCGGTCGGCCCCTTCGCCGTGGACGAGGGGATGGTCTCCCTCGCCGACGGCCCCGCCACCCTGCGGATCCACAACACCAACACCCGCAAGCTCATCCGGGCGGCCTTCGCCGTCGCGGACGGCCGGGCCGCCTACCGGGGCGACCTCGCGATTCCCGGCGTGGCCGGGACCGGTGCGCCGGTCCGCCTCGACTTCCTCGATCCCGGCGGGGCCACGACCGGGCGGCTGCTGCCCACGGGCCGGGTCCGCGAGACCCTCGACGTGCCGGGCCTCGGGGCGTTCGCGGTGTCGATGGTCGACGCGGCCAACGCCTGCGTCTTCGTGCGGGCCGCCGACCTCGGGCTCGCCGGCACCGAGCTTCCCGCCGCGCTCGAGGCCGTGCCGGGGCTGCTCGGGCGCCTCGCCCGGATCCGCGCCGCGGCCTCCGTCGCCATGGGGATCGCCCGGGACGAGACCGAGGCGGCCGGGATCACCCATGTGCCGTTCATCGCCCTCGTCGCCCCGCCCGCCGACGCCGCGACGCTCTCCGGCGAGCCGGTCCCGGCGGACGGGATCGATCTGAGCGCGCGGGTCATCTCCAACGGCGTTCCGCATCAGGCGCTGCCCCTGACGGCGACCCTCTGCCTCGCCGTCGCCGCCCGGCTGGAGGGCAGCCTCGTCCACGAGGTCGCCCGGCCGGCGGGGGAGGGGGCGCTGCGGGTCGGCATGCCCTCCGGCGTGCTCACGGCCGATGCCGTGGTCGGCCGCGAGGGCGGCGCCTGGAGGGCCGAGCGGGGCTCGTTCTTCCGCACGGCGCGGTTGCTGATGCGGGGAGAGGTGTTCTACGACGCCGCCGCTCCGGTGTGAGCGATCCCGGGTCCGACACGCCGATGCGCCGCCTCCTCGACCTCCTGGCCCTGCGGCGGCGCTCCATCGCCGTGCGGCTCGCCGTGTCGGCCTTCCTGTCGAGCAGCGCGATCCTGCTGATCGCGGCCTGGATCCTCACCACCCTCTACCGCGAGAACACCGAGCGGTCCTTCGACAGCCGGCTCCTCGTCTTCACCAACAACCTCGCCACCGACCTCGTCACCCCCAACGACCCGGAGAGCCGCACCTTCTCCCTCGGCGATCCCCGCTTCGATCTGCCCCTGTCCGGCTGGTACTGGCAGGTGGGCAAGCCCGATGCGAAGCCCCGGGACATCCGCACCTCGCGCTCCCTGGTCGGGGTGCCCCTGCCGCCGGCGACCGATTCGGACGGGAAGGTCGGGGTCGGGCAGATCCGTCAGGGCTACGGCAACGGGCAGGACGGACGCCTCCTGCGCATCATGGAGCGCGACGTCGATCTCGGCGAGGACGGCCGCTACACGGTGCGCGTCGCCGGCCCGGCGGACGAGATCGTCAACGACGTCGAGCGCTTCCGCAACGCCCTCTACATGACCTTCGCCCTGCTCGGGGCCTCCCTGGGCCTGACCACGCTGCTGCAGATCCGGTTCGGCCTCGCGCCGCTGAAGAAGATGCGGGCGGCCCTGGGCGCCATCCGCCAGGGCGAGGCGGACCGCATCACCGGGACTTATCCCCGTGACATCGCGCCGCTCACCGGCGAGGTGAACCTGCTGATCGAGACCAACCGCGAGATCCTGGAGCGGGCGCGCACGCAGGTCGGGAACCTCGCCCACGCCCTGAAGACGCCGCTCTCCATCATCGTGAACGAGGTCGCCAGTTCGGACGCGCCGGAGGACCTCACCCAGAAGATCCGCGAGCAGGCGGCGGTGATGCGCGACCAGGTGAATTACCACCTCGACCGGGCGCGGGCGGCGGCGCTCGCCGGCACCCTCGGCACCTCCACGGAGATCGAGCCGGCGCTGGCGGGCCTCGTGCGCACCTTCGGCAAGATCTACCGCGACAAGGACATCGCCTACGAGGTCCACGTCCCGCCGGGCCTGCGCTTCCGCGGCGAGCGGCAGGACTTCGAGGAGATGGTGGGCAACCTCGTCGACAACGCCTCGAAGTGGGCGCACGGCCGGGTGGCGATCCGGGCCGAGGTGATCGGCAGGGACGGCTATCCCCACCTCGTCGTGGCGATCGAGGACGACGGCCCCGGCCTGCCCCCCGAGGCCCGGCAGGCGGTGCTGGGGCGCGGGCGCCGCCTCGACGAATCGAAGCCGGGCTCGGGGCTCGGCCTGTCGATCGTCGCCGACCTCGCCGCCCTGTATCGCGGGCGCTTCGGCCTGGAGGAGGCGACCCTCGGCGGGCTGCGCGCCGTGCTCGAGGTGCCCGGCGATGCCCCCGCCGGGCCGGCGGTCCATTGAGCGGAGGGCTCCGCCCTGCGGCCAAGGTAAGGGTTGTCACCGGGCCGGACTTGGGTGACACCGTGCCGCCTGTCCGAGGCATGACGTCGGGGCGGCGCCGCTTCCATATCAGGACCGGACCAATCCGGTTCGCACGCGGGATCTGATGACGGCGATCTGGTTCATCCTGGCGGGCATGACTGCCGCGGCCGTCTTCAGCCTGCTCTGGCCGATGTCCCGCCGCATCGCCGACGCCCGCGTCGACGGCGCGGATTCGGTCGTCGCCACCGAGACGGCGTTCTACGAGGATCAGCTCGGCGAGATCGGCCGGGACGTGGAGCGCGGCCTGATGGCGCCGCAGGAGGCCGAGGCCGCCCGGGCCGAGGCCGCCCGCCGCCTACTCCGGGCGAGCCGGGAGGCCGACACCTCCGAGGACGCGCCGAGGCTCGCCGAGCCCGGCCTGCGCCGCCGCCGGGCGGCCTCCGCCTTCGCCCTCTCGACCATCCCCCTGGTCGCCCTCATCGCCTACGGCCTCTACGGCTCGCCGGAACTGCCCGCCCAGACCGAGGCCGACCGCACGGCCGCCCGCGGCGGCGGCGACGAGCTCGCCAAGGCGGTGGGCCAGATCGAGGCCCGCCTCACCCGCGAACCCGACGACGTCCGCGGCTGGCAGGTGCTCGCCCCCGTCTACATGCGCACGGGCCGCTTCGATGAGGCCGCCCGCGCCTACGGCCAGCTCGTCCGGCTGAAGGGCGAGAACGCCGAGACCCTGGCCGATTGGGGCGAGGCCCTCACCGCCGCGGGAGACGGCACCGTCTCCCCCCAGGCCAAGGACCTGTTCGAGCGGGCCCTGGCCAAGGATCCCAGGGCCGCCAAGGCGCGCTTCTACGTCGCCCGCGCCGCCGAGCAGGCGGGCGACACCGCCGAGGCGATCCGCCAGCTCGCCACCCTCGAATCCACCAGCGCCCCCGACGCGCCCTGGCTCGGCGCCGTGCGCGCGACCCTCGCCCGCCTCAAGGGCGAGCCCGCGCCGGCCCAGGAGCCGGCCCAGGCGCCCCGCCCGATCCCGGCGGAGCAGCAGGCTGCCATCCGCGGCATGGTCGACGGGCTCGACGCCCGGCTGAAGGGCGGGGGCGGCACGCCGGACGAATGGGTGCGCCTCATCCGCTCGCGGACGGTGCTCGGCGAGCGCGACCAGGCGGTGGCGGCCCTGGCCCGGGCCCGCACGGCCCTGGCCGCCGACCCGCAGGGCCTCGCCCAGGTCGAGGCGGGCGCCGGGGAGCTCGGGCTCGGGCAGGCTGCCGCCGCCCCGGCCCCCACGCCCGAGGCCCGGGCCGACACCGACGCCGCCATGGCCGCGGTCCGTGCGATGCCGCCCGCGGAGCGCGATGCCGCCGTGCGCGGCATGGTCGAGGCCCTGGACCGCCGCCTCGCCGCCAAGGGCGGGAGCCCCGACGAGTGGATGCGCCTCGTGCGCTCCTACAGCGTGCTCGGCGACCGCGATCAGGCGCTGAAGGCCATCGACCGCGCCCGCATGGCGCTCGCCCCCAACGCCGAGGCGGTCGCCCGGATCGACGGCCTCGCCCGGGAGCTCGGCCTTCCGTCTCTCGACGCCAAAGCTCGCCCCTGACGCCAAAGGTCGCCCCTGGCCCGCGGGGGGCCGTCCCACCCTTGACCGGGAGGCCGCCGCGACCGACACCCGGTGAGGACTATCGGAATCCGGCCCGGACCCGGAGTTCAGGGAACGAAACGTCGTGACGCGCAAGAAGCGCCGCCTGATCCTCATCGCCGCCTGCGGCAGCGTCCTCGCGCTCGCCGTGGGGCTGATCCTGTCCGCCATGAGCGGCTCGATCGTCTTCTTCCGATCCCCCTCCGAGATCGAGGCGCAGGCGATCCCCGCCGGCACGCGGCTGCGGCTCGGCGGCCTCGTTCAGGACGGCTCGCTGAAGCGCGGCCCCGGCCAGACGATCGACTTCGCCGTGACGGACCACGGCGCCACCATCGCCGTCCAGTACACGGGCCTCCTCCCGGACCTGTTCCGCGAGGGCCAGGGCGTCGTGGCCGAGGGCGTGCTGGAGCCGGGCAACCGCTTCCGCGCCGACACGGTGCTGGCCAAGCACGACGAATCCTACATGCCCCGGGAAGTCGCCGACGCCCTCAAGAAGCAGGGCCGCTGGCAGGAGGGCGGGGCGCAGGGAGCGGCCCCGGCCGCCTCCGCCGCGACCGGCGGAACCCTCGGCCCGCGCAGCGAACGGTGAGGCCGCATTGATCGTCGAAACCGGACATTTCGCCCTCGCCCTGGCGCTCGCCCTGTCCCTCGTCCAGATGGTGATGCCGATCTGGGCGGCGCGCTCGGGCGACCCTGCGCTGCGGCAGACGACCTCGCAGGCGGCGCTGGGCGCCTTCGCCTGCGTGCTGTTCGCCTTCGCCGCCCTGACCTGGGCGCACGCCACCTCGGACTTCTCCGTCCAGAACGTGGTCGAGAACTCGCACACCCAGAAGCCGCTGATCTACAAGCTGTCCGGCGTGTGGGGGAACCACGAGGGCTCGATGCTCCTGTGGGTGCTGATCCTCACCCTGTTCGGGGCCTGCGTGGCCGGGGCGCGCAACTCGGTGCCGCCGCGCCTGCGCGCCAACACGCTGGGCGTGCAGGGGCTGATCACCTTCGTCTTCGTCCTGTTCATCATCACGACCTCGAACCCCTTCACCCGCGCCGTGCCGGCACCGCTGGAGGGGAGGGACCTCAACCCGCTGTTGCAGGATCCCGGCCTCGCGATCCACCCGCCGCTCCTCTACCTCGGCTATGTCGGCTTCTCGATCTCCTTCGCCTTCGCCGCCGCGGCGCTGATCGACGGGCGGATCGACGCCGTCTGGGCCCGGGCCGTACGCCCCTGGACCCTCTCGGCGTGGTGCTTCCTGACGCTGGGAATCGCGATGGGCTCGTACTGGGCCTATTACGAGCTCGGCTGGGGCGGCTGGTGGTTCTGGGACCCGGTCGAGAACGCCTCCCTGATGCCGTGGATCGCCGGCACCGCGCTGCTGCACTCCACGGTGGTGATGGAGAAGCGCGATGCCCTGAAGGTCTGGACGGTGCTGCTCGCCATCCTCACCTTCTCGCTCTCGCTGGTGGGCACCTTCATCGTCCGCTCGGGCGTGCTGACCTCGGTCCACTCCTTCGCCACCGATCCGACCCGGGGCGTGTTCATCCTGGCGATCCTGGTGCTGTTCATCGGCGGGTCGCTGGCCCTGTTCGCGTGGCGGGCGCCGCTGCTGCGCCAGGGCGGGTTGTTCGCGCCGATCTCGCGGGAGGGCTCCCTCGTCCTCAACAACCTGTTCCTCGTCGCGGCCTGCGCGACGGTGTTCGTCGGCACCCTCTACCCGCTGCTGCTGGAGATGCTGACGGGGGAGAAGATCACGGTCGGGCCGCCCTTCTTCAATTCCACCTTCGTGCCGCTGGCGATCCCGCTGCTGCTGATCGTCCCGTTCGGGCAGTCGCTGGCCTGGAAGCGGGGCGACCTGCTCGCCGCCTCCCAGCGCCTGTTCTTCGCCCTCGGCGTCGCCCTGGCGGTGGGTTTCGCCACCCTGGCCATGACGGCGGGCGGGCCGGTGATGGCCCCGGTCGGGGTCGGCCTCGGCGCCTACCTGCTGATCGGCTCGGCCATGGAGATCGTGGCCCGCGCCCGGGGCTACGGCGCCCGGCGGACCCGCTCCCCCGCCGTCATCGCCCGCCGGGCTTTCGGCCTGCCCCGCTCGGCCTGGGGCACGTCGCTCGCCCATGCCGGCGTCGGCGTGGTGGTGATCGGCATCGCCGCCCAGGGCTGGGCGAGCGAGGGGCTGGCGAGCGTCAACCCCGGCCAGACCCTGGCCGTCGGGCCTTATGTGGCGACCCTCGATCGGGTCGCCCCGCGCAAGGGGCCGAACTACGAGGAGGCGGGCGCCTTCCTCACCATCCGCACCCGGGCGGGCGACGAGGTGGGCCAGGTCGAGACCGGCCGCCGCTTCTACCCGAGCCGCCAGATGACGGTGACGGAATCGGGCCTGCTGACCATCGGCGCGAGCCAGGTCTATGCCAGCCTCGGCGAGGTCGGGAAGGACGGCTCCATCGGCCTGCGGCTCTACTACAAGCCGTTGGTGCTGCTGATCTGGCTCGGTGCGGTGGTGATGGCGCTGGGCGGTGGCCTGTCCCTCACCGACCGTCGGATGCGCGTCGGCGCCCCTGCCAAGGCGAAGGCGCGCGCGCTCCCCGGCGCCGCGGTGCCGGCGGAATGAGCACCGAGCCCCACCCCATCCTCCCTCCCCCCTCTGCGGGGGAGGGTACCCTGCAGAGCAGGGGGGGAGAGGGGAGCGACGGTGCAGCCAAGGGCGCAGGTGCGCACGCCGGCCTCGCCCCTGTCGGAAGCCGCGCTCCCCTCTCCCGACCCCTGCCGAGGCAGGGGCCACCCTCCCCCGCAGAGGGGGGAGGGGGCCTGCGTGCGGGATCGATGGCGCGGGTCGCTATCTTAGGGCTCACCGCGATCTTGGCGACCGCTCCCGCCCACGCTGTCCAACCGGGCGAGGTGCTGAAGGACCCCGCCCTGGAGCACCGGGCGCGGGAGATCTCCGAGGGGCTGCGCTGCCTCGTCTGCCAGAACCAGTCCATCGACGATTCCGACGCACCGCTGGCCAAGGATCTGCGCCTGCTGGTGCGCGACCGCCTGGAGCAGGGTGACACCAACCAGGCGGTGCGGGACTACATCGTTGCCCGCTACGGCGAATTCGTGCTGCTGCGCCCGGTCTTCGCCGCCCACACCTTGCTCCTGTGGCTGACGCCGGCCCTCGCCGTGCTGCTCGGCGGCTTCGGCCTCTGGCGCCTGTCGCGGCGGCGGCCGGCCGGCCCCGAGCGGCGCCTGACCCAGGCCGAGGAGGCGGAGGTCGCCGCGCTGCTTCGGCGGGAGTAGGCTTCCCGTCGTCGACCTGATTCGGCCCCCGGACCGTTCGGCACGAGTCTTGGATCTCCCGGCGGATCGGTTCGACGCCGGAGGGGACGATGAACGCCGCGACGCTGACGATCTCCAGCCGCAACTACTCGTCCTGGTCCCTGCGGGGCTGGCTGATCTGCCGGATGGCCGGCCTCGACTTTTCCACCGAGGTCCTTTCCGGCGAGGACACGACGAGCCGGGCGGAACTGCTGCACCTCTCGCCCTCCTTCCTCGTGCCGCGCCTGAGGCACGGCGACATCGTCGTCTGGGATGCGCTGGCCATCGCCTCGTACCTGCACGAGACCTTCCCCGACGCCGCCCTGTTGCCGCAGGGGCGGGCCGAGCGGGCCCATTGCCACTCCATCGCGGGCGAGATGCATGCGGGTTTCGTGAACCTGCGCTCCGCCCTGCCGATGAACCTCAAGGCGTTCCATCCGGGCTTCCGCCTGTTCAACGGTGCCAGGGCCGATATCGAGCGCATCGTCACGATCTTCGACGACTGCCTCGACCGCTACGAAGGCCCGTTCCTGTTCGGGCAGACGCCCTGCCTCGCCGACGCCATGTATGCGCCGGTCTGCACCCGCTTCCGCACCTACGACGTGACGCTGCCGCCCGCCGCCGCCGCCTATCGCGACACGATCCTGCACTGGCCGCTGATGGTCGAGTGGGCCGAGGCCGCCGCGCTGGAGCCGGAGGAGATCGAGGAACTCGACATGGAGTTCTGACCGGTCCGCCCCGTCCTCGCGCGCCGTGAGGGCGATCGGGGGCGGCAGAAAGCCGCCAGCCCCTTGCACTTTCCTGCCGGTTCGCCGCGCGGCCAGCTTAGGCGCTGATGTTGAATTTTTTGTCACCGCAGCGCGGCGGCGGCAAATTCTTCTGACCCATCCGCAGCCCGCCGAAATCGATTGCGCGCGACTGAAGCACCCACGTGGTGACAGTTCGACAAACGTCCTTTGTCAGCTGACCGGACTGAGCGATTGATGCCAACCTGCAATTCTGTTCCTGTTCGACCTTAGAACAGAAACAGACTGGGCAGGAGACCATGCTGCGTCACGAGCCCTGGAGCCCCGAGCGGGCATCGGGCATCATCGCCGAGCACACCCACCTCGAAGGGGCCACGCTGCCGATCCTGCACGCCTTGCAGGAGACCTTCGGTTACGTGGATTCCGGCGCGATCCCGCTGATTGCCGATGCGCTGAACCTGTCGCGGGCCGAGGTTTTCGGCTGCGTCAGCTTCTACCACGACTTCCGCAAGGAGCCTGCCGGCGGTCGGCACGAGGTGAAGCTCTGCCGGGCCGAGGCCTGTCAGGCGATGGGCTCCGATGCCCTTCACCGGGACATCCTCGCCCGCCTCGGCTGCGGCTGGCACGGGACCTCCGCCGACGGATCCGCCACCGTGGAGCCGGTCTACTGCCTCGGCCTCTGCGCCAACGGCCCGGCGGCCCTGGTCGATGGCGAGCCCGTCGCGCACCTCACCGCCGACGCCCTGGAAGCCGCCCTGACGGAGGTGCGCTAGTGAGCGTCACGCTATACGTCCCCCGCGACGCCGTGGCCCTCGGCCTCGGCGCCAACAAGATCGCCCGCGCCCTCTTCGCCGCCGCCGAGCGCCGGGGCCTCGACGTCACCATCGTCCGCACCGGCTCCCGGGGCCTCGCCTGGCTGGAGCCGATGGTCGAGGTCGGCACGCCGGAGGGCCGCATCGCCTACGGGCCGGTGGCCCTGAAGGATGTCGATGCCCTGCTCGATGCCGGCCTCGCGACCGGCGGCGAGCATCCCCTGCGTCTCGGCAACCCCGAGGCGATCCCCTTCCTGGCCCGGCAGCAGCGCCTGACCTTCCACCGCTGCGGCGTGGTCGATCCGGTCTCCGTCGAGGATTACCGGGCGCATGGCGGCTACCGCGGCCTCGATGCCGCGCTGAAGCTCGATGCCGAGGGCATCGTCACGCAGGTGCGCGAGTCGGGCCTGCGCGGCCGGGGCGGCGCCGGCTTCCCGGCCGGCATCAAGTGGAACACGGTGATGCTCGCCCGGGCCGAGCAGAAATACGTGGTCTGCAACGCCGACGAGGGCGATTCCGGCACCTTCGCCGACCGGATGATGATGGAGGGCGACCCCTTCAACCTCATCGAGGGCATGACCATCGCCGCCCTCGCCACCGGGGCGACCCGCGGCTACATCTACCTGCGCTCCGAGTATCCGCAGGCCTTCGCGACCCTGAAGGAGGCCATCGCCAACGGCGTGGCGGCCGGGGTGCTGGGCGAGAACATCCTGGGCTCGGGCAAGACCTTCCATCTGGAGGTCCGCCTCGGGGCCGGCGCCTACATCTGCGGCGAGGAGACCTCCCTGCTGGAGAGCCTGGAGGGCAAGCGCGGCATCGTCCGGGCGAAGCCGCCGATCCCGGCGCTGAAGGGGTTCCTGGGGCAGCCGACGCTGGTCAACAACGTGATGACCTTCACGGCCGTGCCGTGGATCCTGGAGAACGGCGCCAAGGCCTACGCCGATTACGGCATGGGCCGGTCGCTGGGCACGCTGCCGATCCAGCTCGCCGGCAACATCAAGCATGGCGGCCTGATCGAGCTGGCCTTCGGCATCACGCTGCGCGAGGTGATCGAGGGCTACGGCGGCGGCACCCGCTCGGGCCGTCCGGTCCGCGCGGTGCAGGTCGGCGGGCCGCTCGGGGCCTACTTCCCCGATCACCTGCTCGACACGCCCCTCGATTACGAGGCGATGGCGGCCGCCAAGGGCCTCGTCGGCCACGGCGGCATCGTGGTGTTCGACGACACCGTGGACATGGCCCGGCAGGCTCGCTTCGCCTTCGAGTTCTGCGCCACCGAGTCCTGCGGCAAGTGCACCCCGTGCCGCGTCGGCGCCACCCGCGGCGTCGAGACCATGGACAAGGTGATCGCCGGCATCCGTCCCGAGGCGAATCTCAAGCTGGTCGAGGACCTCTGCGAGGTCATGACCGACGGCTCGCTCTGCGCCATGGGCGGTCTCACGCCGATGCCCGTGATGAGCGCCATCACCCACTTCCCCGAAGATTTCAGGCGCGCCGGGGATCTCCCGGTCGCGGCCGAGTGAAGAGGCTCTCATGGCCCTCATCAAAGAGATCGACTACGGCACCCCCATCCGTGTCGCCGAGCAGACCGTCACCCTGACGATCGACGGCATGGAGGTCACGGTCCCGGCCGGCACCTCCGTCATGGCGGCCTCGATGACCGCCGGGACGCAGATCCCCAAGCTCTGCGCCACCGACAGCCTGGAGCCGTTCGGCTCCTGCCGCCTCTGCCTCGTGGAGATCGAGGGCCGGCGCGGCACCCCGGCCTCCTGCACCACGCCGGCCGAGAACGGCATGGTCGTGCGCACGCAGACCGACAAGCTCGCCAAGCTCCGCAAGGGCGTGATGGAGCTGTACATCTCCGACCACCCCCTGACCTGCCTGACCTGCGCCGCCAACGGTGACTGCGAGTTGCAGGACATGGCCGGCGTCGTGGGCCTGCGCGACGTGCGCTACGGCTACGAGGGCGACAACCACGTCGTGCCGACCGCCGAGAAGTACCTCCCGAAGGACGAGTCGAACCCGTACTTCACCTACGATCCGTCGAAGTGCATCGTCTGCAACCGCTGCGTGCGGGCCTGTGAGGAGGTGCAGGGCACCTTCGCGCTGACCATCGCCGGCCGGGGCTTCGACAGCCGCGTCGCCGCCGGGCCGACCAACTTCATGGAATCGGAGTGCGTCTCGTGCGGCGCCTGCGTGCAGGCCTGCCCGACCGCGACCCTTCAGGAGAAGTCGATCCACGAGCACGGCCAGCCCGAGCACGCGGAGGTCACCACCTGCGCCTATTGCGGCGTCGGCTGCTCGTTCAAGGCGGAGATGCAGGGCACCCGCGTGGTGCGCATGGTCCCCTACAAAGGCGGAAAGGCCAACGAGGGCCACAGCTGCGTGAAGGGCCGCTTCGCCTACGGCTACGCCACCCACAAGGACCGCATCACCAAGCCGATGATCCGCGAGAAGATCACGGATCCGTGGCGCGAGGTCTCCTGGGAGGAGGCGATCGGCCGGGCCGCCAGCGAGTTCAAGCGCATCCAGGCGACCTACGGCAAGGATTCGGTCGGCGGCATCACCTCGTCCCGCTGCACCAACGAGGAGGCGTACCTCGTCCAGAAGCTGGTCCGCGCCGCCTTCGGCAACAACAACGTCGACACCTGCGCCCGCGTCTGCCACTCGCCCACCGGCTACGGCCTGATGTCGACGCTGGGCACCTCGGCCGGCACGCAGGACTTCAAGTCCGTCGAGCAGTCGGACGTGATCCTGGTGATCGGCGCCAACCCGACCGACGGCCACCCGGTCTTCGGCTCGCGGATGAAGAAGCGGCTGCGCCAGGGCGCGAAGCTGATCGTCGCGGACCCGCGCAAGATCGACCTCGTGAAGTCGCCCCACATCCAGGCGGATTTCCACCTGCCGCTGAAGCCCGGTTCGAACGTCGCGTTCATCAACTCCCTGGCGCACGTCATCGTCACCGAGGGGCTGATCGACGAGGCGTATGTCCGCGAGCGATGCGACCTGCCGGAGTTCGAGTCCTGGGCGCGGTTCATCGCCGATGAGCGGCACTCGCCCGAGAGCCAGCAGCAGTTCACCGGGCTCGATCCGGAGGCCGTGCGCGGGGCGGCCCGCCTCTACGCCAAGGGCGGCGCGGCGGCGATCTACTACGGCCTCGGCGTCACCGAGCACAGCCAGGGCTCGACCATGGTGATGGGCATGGCCAACATCGCCATGGCCACCGGCAACATCGGCAAGCTCGGCGCGGGCGTGAACCCGCTCCGGGGCCAGAACAACGTGCAGGGCTCCTGCGACATGGGCTCGTTCCCGCACGAGTTCACCGGCTACCGCCACGTCTCGGACGACGCCACCCGCGAGAGCTTCGAGGCCCTCTGGGGCGCCAAGCTCGACGGCGCGCCGGGCCTGCGCATCACCAACATGCTGGACGAGGCCGTCGAGGGCACGTTCAAGGGCATGTACATCCAGGGCGAGGACATCGCCCAGTCCGACCCCGACACGCACCACGTCACCGCCGGCCTGATGGCGATGGAGTGCATCGTCATCCAGGACATCTTCCTGAACGAGACGGCGAAGTACGCCCACGTCTTCCTGCCGGGCGCCTCGTTCCTCGAGAAGGACGGCACCTTCACCAATGCGGAGCGGCGCATCAGCCGCGTGCGCAAGGTGATGCCGCCGATGGCCGGCTACGGCGACTGGGAGGGCACCGTCCTCCTGGCCAAGGCTCTCGGCTACGAGATGAACTACAGCCACCCGTCGGAGATCATGGACGAGATCGCCGGCCTGACGCCGAGCTTCACCGGCGTGTCCTACGCCAAGCTCGACGAGCTCGGTTCGATCCAGTGGCCGTGCAACGAGAAGGCGCCGCTCGGCACCCCGATGATGCACGTCGACCGGTTCGTCCGCGGCAAGGGCCGGTTCATGATCACCGAGTTCGTGCCCACCGAGGAGCGGACGGGGGCGAAGTTCCCGCTCATCCTCACCACGGGCCGGATCCTGTCCCAGTACAATGTCGGCGCGCAGACCCGGCGCACCGAGAACTCGCGCTGGCACGAGGAGGACGTGCTGGAGATCCACCCGTTCGACGCGGAACTGCGCGGCGTCGTGGACGGCGATCTGGTCTCCCTGGAGAGCCGCTCCGGCGACATCGCCCTGAAGGCGAAGGTTTCCGAGCGGATGCAGCCCGGGGTGGTCTACACCACCTTCCACCACGCCAAGACCGGCGCCAACGTCATCACCACCGACTATTCGGATTGGGCGACCAACTGCCCCGAATACAAGGTGACGGCGGTGCAGGTCCGGCGCACCAACCGGCCGTCCGACTGGCAGGCGAAGTTCTACGAGGAGGACTTCTCCCTGACGCGGATCGCCCAGGAAGCGGCGGAGTAAGCGCGATGTCCGCCGCGACCCAGGAGGACAAGCTCCTCCGCATGGCCAACCAGATCGCCTCCTTCTTCCGGTCCTACCCGGACGAGGAGGCGGTGGCCGGCATCCACAAGCACATCGAGGCGTTCTGGACGCCCCGGATGGTCTCCAAGCTGGAGGCCGCCCTGCCGGCCTTCGGCGACAAGGCCGACGTCCTCGTCCGCCGGGCGATGCAGATCGACGAGCCGCAGGCGGAGAGCCCGATCCGCTCCGCGACGCGCGACCCGCAGAAGCTCGGCGAAGGCGCCAGCGACGCCGGCTGAGCGGTCTCCCGCGGGGTGGTTCCACCCCACCCCGCGGGCTCGACGTTCGACAGAGACGTCCGCGTCTCCCCCCGTCTTCGCGGCCCTCGCAAGGACGGAGTTGGATCACGACAGGTGATCCATCCCGCCCGCCCTTTCAGGCCAGACATCCGGAAGAGGTTCGGGAAGGGGATAGCGCCCGCATCACCCTCACCAGGGCCCATCCCTGACAGATCGCGGCGCTGTTCCAGGGAATTCCCACAGGCGCCGGCCCGATCCCTAGCGAGTCCTTCTTCGACCGGATAAGTGCATTCCGTATACAGGCCCGCTCAACGAGGCCGAATCGGGAGGTCGTGGGATGAATTCAGGGCTTGCGGGCGCTGTCGCGCCCGGTGTTGCACACGGCTTCCTGTCACGGGAGCGTATTGTTGCAACTGTTGGTTTCAACCGTTGGCTCGTTCCACCTGCAGCCCTCGCGATTCATCTGTGCATCGGCATGGCCTACGGCCTGTCGGTCTTCTGGCTGCCGCTGACCCGCGCCCTCTCGGTCGGCAAGGCCGCCCCGGCCGCCTGCGCCGACATGGGCGTAATGACCGCCCTGTTCACCACCACCTGTGACTGGCGCGTGGGCGACCTCGTCACCGTCTTCTCCATCGGCATCGTCATGCTGGGGCTCTCGGCGGCCCTGTTCGGCGGCTGGCTGGAACGGGCGGGGCCGCGCAAGGCCGGGCTGGTTGCGGCCCTGTGCTGGGGCGGCGGCTTCCTCATCGGGGCCCTCGGCGTCTACGTCCACCAGCTCTGGCTGGTCTGGCTCGGCATGGGCCTGATCGGCGGCATCGGCCTGGGGCTCGGCTACATCTCCCCGGTCTCGACCCTCATCAAGTGGTTCCCGGACCGGCGCGGCATGGCCACCGGCATGGCGATCATGGGCTTCGGCGGCGGGGCGATGATCGGCTCGCCGCTCGCCGACATGCTGATCAAGTCGTTCCGCACGGCGGACACGGCCGGCGTCTGGCAGACCCTGGCGGTGATGGGCGTGGGCTACCTGCTGTTCATGATCGCGGGGGCGCTGGGCTACCGGGTTCCCCCCGCCGGCTGGCGGCCGGAGGGCTGGACGCCCCCCGCTTCCTCGAACGCGATGATCGCCGCGGGGCACGTCCACCTGCGGGACGCGCACAAGACGTTCCAGTTCTGGATGATCTGGCTCGTCCTCTGCCTCAACGTGTCGGCCGGCATCGGCGTGCTGGCCCTGGCCTCGCCGATGCTGCAGGAGATCTTCGGCGGCGCGCTGATCGGTCAGCCCGGCACCGGCCTCGGCGCCCTCGACGGCGGACAGAAGGCGCAGGTCGCGGCCATCGCCGCGGGCTTCGTCGGGCTCCTGTCCCTGTTCAACATCCTGGGGCGGTTCTTCTGGGCGTCCCTGTCGGACCGGATCGGCCGCAAGGCCACCTACGCCACCTTCTTCCTGCTGGGCGGCCTGCTCTATGCCGCCGCGCCGGGCGCGGCGACGGCGGGCTCGCAGGCCCTGTTCGTGGCGATCTTCTGCGTCATCCTCTCGATGTATGGCGGCGGCTTCGCCACCATCCCGGCCTACCTCGCTGACATCTTCGGCACGCAGTTCGTGGGCGCCATCCACGGGCGGCTGCTCACCGCGTGGTCGACGGCGGGCATCGTCGGGCCGTTCGTGGTGACGAAGATCCGCGAGGTCCAGGCGGCCTCGGGCGTGCAGGGGGCCGACCTCTACGGCCGGACGATGTACGTCCTGGCCGGGTTCCTGGCCGTCGGCTTCGTCTGCAACCTGCTGATCCGCCCCCTCGCCCGGCGGTGGTTCATGCCGGAGGAGGAGGTGGCCGCCCTCGGTGCCAAGCCTGGGGCGCGGCAGCTGCCCTCGGGCTCGTTCGGCATCGGCCGCGGCGGGTTCAGCGCCGGGGCGCTGCTCGCCTGGGCCGTGGTCGGCATCCCGATCCTGTGGGGCATCGGCATCACCCTGTCGAAGGCGCTGATCCTGTTCCGGTGACGCATCGGACGGCTGGATTGTGCAGGCGGCGCCGGGCGCTTAACTCAGCCGGATCCGACCGGCCGGGATGCGCCCCGTGATCGACAAGCTCGACTTCCTGCTCGCACTCGCCCGCGAGCAGCATTTCGGCCACGCCGCCGAAGCCTGCGGGGTCACGCAGCAGACCCTCTCGGCGGGGGTGAAGCAGCTGGAGAACCGGTTCGGCGTGCAGCTCGTGCTGCGCGGCTCGCGCTTCCAGGGCTTCACGCCGGAGGGCGAGCGGGTGCTGGCCTGGGCCCGGCGGATCGTCGCCGACGCCCGGGCGATGCACGAGGAGGTCACCGGCCTGCGCCGGGGGCTCACCGGCCACCTGCGCATCGCCGCCATCCCCACCGCCCTGCCGATGGTCGCCCGGCTGACGACGCCCTACCGGGAGCGCCACCCGGACGTGCGCATGACGATCGCCTCGGCGACCTCCACCGACATCTTCTCCCTCATCGAGAACCTCGAAGCGGATGCCGGCATCACCTACCTCGACAACGAGCCCCTCGGCCGCGTCGTCACGGTGCCGCTCTACCAGGAGCGCTACCGCTTCGTGACGGCGGTGGGCGGCCCCTATGACGGGCGCGACTCGGTGACCTGGGCCGAGACCGGCCGCGTCCCGCTCTGCCTGCTCACCCCCAACATGCAGAACCGGCGCATCATCGACCAGCAGATCCGTGCCGCCGGCGCCGAGCCCGCGGCGACCCTCGAATCGAACTCGATGATCGTGCTCGTGAGCCACGTGCGCACCCTGCGCTGGGCCTCGATCATGCCGGAGGTGCTGGTCGATGCCCTGGGGGCCATCGCGGGGCTGCGGGCCATTCCGATCACCGCCCCGGACGTGGTGCACTCGATCGGGCTCGTGGCGCCCCGGCGGGAGCCCTCGACGCCGATGGTCACCGCCCTCGTCTCGGTCGCCCGCCACCTCGCCCAGACCATGTCGGCGGAGGCGCCGGGCCTGCGGGCGTAGCCGTTGCGCCCCTGCGGGCAGGGCCACTCCCCCGTCGCGCTCCCGAGGCCGCCCGAGGGTATCGACACAAAAAAGGCCGCCCGGAGGGGCGGCCTGGCCTGCAGCGCGGGATGCGCGCTTACTTGATCTTGCTTTCCTTGAAGTCGACGTGCTTGCGCGCGACCGGGTCGTACTTGCGCATCGTGAGCTTCTCGGTCTGCGTCCGGGAGTTCTTCTTGGTGACGTAGAAGTAGCCCGTGTCGGCGGTGGAGACGAGCTTGATCTTGACGGTGACGGCCTTGGCCATGATGCGGTGCTCCTGAGCGGGGTGGCATTCCGCGCGAGCGAAACGCAAAAGGGCCGGGCAGGCCCGGCTGAATTCGGCCGGTGGCATGCCCGATCGGGGCGTTCAGGTCAAGGGGAAGGTCGGTTTCGGGCGTGCCGGAGGGTGCCCGCGAGGGGGATCGCGTAGGCCAGGAACAGGCCGAGCAGGGCGTAGGCGAAGCCGTCCGGGGGCATCACGTCGAGGCCGCCCCCGATCACCGGGGGCCCCAGGATCAGCCCGACGTTGTAGAGCACCACGAAGGTGGCGTTGGCACCGGCGAGATCCGCGGGGGATACCCGCGCCCCGAGTGCGGCGAGGCCCACGGTGTAGAGGGTCCCCGCGAGGCCGCCCCAGAGGAACAGCAGGATGCCGAGGGCCGTCGCTGAGGTGGAGGCCGCCGGGATCAGGGCCGAGCCGAGGGCGCAGGCGAAGCTGGTGCCGCACAGCACGAGGCCCCTGTCGACGCGGTCGGCGAGCCAGCCGAACGGGATCTGGAACAGGACGTTGCCGAGGGCGATCAGGCTCACGAGGCCCGCCGCCCCCTGCGCGTCGTAGCCGATGCGCAGCCCGTAGAGCGGCAGGATCGCGAAGATGCCGGTCTCGACCGCGCCGTAGGCCAGGGCGGCGAACAGGGCCGCGGGGGCGAGGCGGAGATAGCCGAACACGCCCCGCCCGGCCCCGCCCTCGACGGTCGGCGAGAGGCCGCGGGCGAGGAACACCGGCAGGAGGCCGGCGAAGACGAGGCCCGCCCCGGTCAGGTAGGGCCACAGCCCGGTCGTCCCCACGAGGGTGATCAGCACCGGGCCGACGGCGAAGCCGAGCGCCAGCACGGTGGTGTAGATGCCGAGCACGAGGCCCCGCCGCTCCGGGGGGGCGGCGGCGTTGATCCAGTATTCCGATAGGACGAACAGCGCCCCGAGCCCCGCCGAGAAGACGAAGCGCAGGGGGAACCACGCGGCGATGCCCGGCAGGAGCGGAAAGGCCACGAGGCTCGCCGCCGAGATGACGACCGACAGGGTCAGCAGCGGGACGACGCCGATCCGCGCCGCGATCCGCGGGACGAACGGCACGATGCAGATGCTGCTGATCCCGGCCATCGCCGTGTTGAGGCCGATGAGCGTGCTCGACGCCCCCCGCCGCTCCATCTCGATGGAGAGGAGCGGGATCGACAGGCTGAGGCCGACGCCGACCACGGCGACGCAGGCGATGGCCGCCGAGATGGCGGCGAAACGCTCCCGGTCGGTGCCCCGCCTCACGGCTCCGAAGAGGCTTTCGGAGGGGTTCATGCGGCGGTCCATTCGGTGAGGGGAGCCGCCTCGTGGGTCGATGTCACAAAGACTCCCGCTCGCGCCGGCCGTAGCGCTCGAAATGGAAGGGGATCTGCCGGTGCGGTGCGAAGTCGACGGCGATCTGCGCCTCGAGTTCGTCGAGGATGGCACGGGTGATATAGGGCAGGTCGAGCTTGCGCGCCGCGTCGAGGCGTACCCAGGCGAGTTCGGTGAGCTCGGTGTCCTCGCTCACCCGGCCCGGCTCCTCCGCCGCGACGCAGGTGCGGTCCACGGCGAAGAAGCGGGTGTCGAACCGGCGCACGCGCTTGGGCGGCGTGATCGCCCGGGCCACGAGGTGCAGGGCTTCGAGGTCCGGCAGCACGCCGTGGTGGCGGAACGCCTCCCAGCCGTCGGGCACAGCCTCCGGCGGGCCGTACTCGGCGGTGCCCAGCAGCAGGCCGGTCTCCTCGTAGGTCTCACGGATCGCCGCGAGCGCCAGGGCGCGGCCGAGATGGTGCGGCGGCCGGCTGATCCGCCGGGCCAGGGCCGCCTCGGCGTAGTCGGGCAGGGCGCCGGCCACCGACATGGCCCGGTCGCCGAGCTCGATCCGGCCGCCGGGGAAGACGAACTTGCCCGGCATGAAGGCGAGGCGGGCGTTGCGCCGGCCCATCAGCACCTTCGGCTCGCCACGGCCCCGCTGGTCGAGCACGATCATGGTCGCGGCGTCGCGCGGGCGCAGGCTCGCGGCCGGACGTGCCGTCTCAGGTGCGGCCTGCGGGGCCGCCGGGTCCGGCTGGGGCAAGGCGTGTCTCCTCCGGCCCCGGGGCGGGGCGGCCCCGCGGTAGCGCGGCGAAGCCGTGCATGCCAAGGGCGTATTGCAGGCCCACGACGGCGCCCTTCACCGGTTGCAGCAGCCCGAGGGCGAGCAGCAGGGTGAAGGCCGGCCAGACGCCCATCTCCACCCAGAGCGGCACCTCGTAGGCGGTCTCGGTCTCCAGGATCAGGTAGCCGACGATGTGGGCGACGATGAAGATCACCACGTAGGGCGGCAGGTCGTCGGCGCGGTGGTGGTGCAGGGCGAGCCCGCAGGCCTCGCACTCCGGCCGCACCTTCAGGAAGCGGCCGAACAGCTTGCCCTCTCCGCAATGGGGGCAGCGGCCGATGAAGCCGCGGGCCATGGCGCGGATCAGGCCGGTGCGGGTCGGGGCAGGCGTCTGCGTCGTGGGCATCCTGTCATCCCCTCCCACCACCATCACGGGCCGGCGGCGGCGTCATCGCGACGTCCTCCGCCGTCATGGCTTCGCCCGCCTTCGCGACGACGGACGGGGCCGGTTCTTACCATGCCTGCCCTCAGCGGCGTGAGCCGCGGTGGCGCGTACCCGAGTTGCGGATGCCGGCGGGCCGGCCGGATGGGGCCGCCTTGAACGGCTGCCCCGCGCCCGCCCTGGCGCCGCCCCCCGTGCCTCTGCCCTTCCGGCCCTCGCTGAGCAGCTCGAAGCGCAGCGCCCCGGCCACCGGGGCGGCCTCGACGAGCTTCACCTCGACCCGGTCGCCGAGCCGGAACGTCTCGCCGGTGCGCTCGCCCACGAGGGCGTGGCGGCCCTCCTCGTGGCGGAAATAGTCGGCGCCGAGCTGCGAGATCGGCACGAACCCGTCGGCCCCTGTCTCCGCAAGCTTGATGAACAGGCCCGACCGGGTCACGCCGGAGATCTGGCCGGCGAAGGTCGCGCCGATCCGGTCGGCGAGGTGCCCGGCGATCAGCCGGTCGATCGTGTCGCGCTCGGCGGCCATCGCCCGGCGCTCGGTGGCCGAGATGCCCTCGCCGATGGCGGCCAGATCCCCGGCGGTGACGGCGGCGGCGAGGCCGCCCGATCCGAGCTTGCAGGCGGCGATCAGCGCCCGGTGGACCACGAGGTCGGCGTAGCGCCGGATCGGCGAGGTGAAGTGCGCGTAGCGGCGCAGGTTCAGGCCGAAATGGCCGAGGTTCTCGGAGGCGTAGACCGCCTGGGCCTGGGAGCGCAGGACGACCTCGTTGATGAAGATCGCGTGCTCGGTGTCGGCGACGGTGCGCAGGACGCGGTTGAACAGGTCCGGCCGGAGCGCGCCCTCCTTCGGAAGCTTGATGCCCACCGAGGCCAGCACCTCCCCGAGCACCCGCATCTTCTCCAGGGCCGGCTCGTCGTGCACCCGGTAGATCAGCGGCTGCTTGGCCGCCTCCAGGGTCTCGGCGGCGGCGACGTTCGCCTGGATCATGAACTCCTCGATCAGCCGGTGGGCGTCGAGGCGCTCGGGCACGATCACCCGGTCGACCGCCCCCTCCGGCGTCAGCACCACCTTCCGCTCGGGGAGGTCGAGGGCGAGGGGCCCGCGCCGGTCGCGGGCGGTCCTGAGCGCCGCGTAGGCGGTCCAGAGGGGGCGCAGGGCCGTGTCGAGGAGGGGGCCGGTCTTCCCGTCGGTATGGCCGTCGATGGCCGCCTGGGCCTGGGCGTAGGAGAGCTTGGCGGCCGAGCGCATCATCACCCGGTGGAAGCTGTGCTTGCGCTTCTCCCCGTCGGCGGCGATCACCATGCGGACGGCGAGCGCGGGGCGGTCCTCGCCCTCGCGCAGGGAGCAGAGGTCGTTGGAGATCCGCTCGGGCAGCATCGGCACCACCCGGTCAGGGAAGTAGACCGAGTTGCCCCGCTCCAGCGCCTCCCGGTCGAGGGCGGTGCCGGGGCGGACGTAGGCGGCCACGTCCGCGATGGCGACGGTGAGGACGAAGCCGCCGGGATTGGCCGGGTCCCCGTCCGGCTCGGCCATCACCGCGTCGTCGTGGTCCTTGGCGTCGGGCGGGTCGATGGTCAGCAGGGGGCGGTCGCGCCAGTCTTCCCGGCCGCGCAGCGTCGCGGGCTTCACCGCCTCGGCTTCGGCGAGCGTCGCCTCGGCGAAGACGTGCGGGATGCCGTGCAGGTGGAGGGCGATCAGGCTCACCGCCTTCTCGGAGCCGAGGGAGCCCAGCCGCTCCTTCACCCGCCCCCGGGGCAGGCCGAAGCGGGTCTCGCGCTCCAGGGAGACACTCACGAGGTCGCCGTCGCGGGCCTCGCCTTCCTCGCCGGGCGGGATCAGGATCTCCTTGCCCTGGCCCCTCTTCTCGACGG
This sequence comes from Methylobacterium sp. J-076, assembly GCF_022829405.1. Taxonomy (GTDB): domain Bacteria; phylum Pseudomonadota; class Alphaproteobacteria; order Rhizobiales; family Beijerinckiaceae; genus Methylobacterium. The sequence goes on along the minus strand of NZ_JAKSXW010000025.1, from coordinate 9,047 downwards.
GGACGATCCGGCCGCCCTGGGCGCCGGCCCGGAACACGCCGATGAGCTCCGCCTTGTTCTTGCCGATGACCTTGACGACGCGGCCGGAATAGCCGCCCTCCGCGTCCCGCTCGACCCGGATCAGGGCCCGGTCGCCGATGCCGGGGGCGGGCCGCTTCGCGCCGCGCCCGGCCCGCACCGGCATCAGCACGATCGAGGGCGGCTTGCCCTCGCCGGTCCATTCGGCCGGGACCGCCAGGAAGTCGCCGTGCCGGTCGCGGGAGCGGATGTCGGCCAGCACCACGGGCGGCAGCCGCCCGGCCGCCGCGAGGCCGCCGCGCCCGCGCTCCAGGGCGCCTTCGCCCTCGATCTCCTTGAGCATCGCCTTCAGCTCGATCTTCGCCGCACCGCCCTTCACGCCGAACGCCTTGGCGATCTCCCGTTTGCCGACGCGTTCCTTCGCATCGGCGATGAAGGCGAGGATCTGCTCGCGCGTGGGGAGCGTCGGGGGGAGGGCGGTGTCCGCCTTCGCGCGGGTGCGGGGTGCCAAACGATCCGTGCCGTGTCTTGAGGGAGGCGGGACATCCCGTGCGGCCCGCGCTTCCCCCCGAAGGTGGTAGCGCAGACGGCGCACGGCAACGACTCATCCGTGTTCGTCAACAGATGCCGCAGGTTGGCTCCGGTCAAGTCGCCAGGGTCTCCCGGCCCGCGCCGTCCTTGCGAGCATCGGCGAAGCAATCCAGGGATCCGCCACAATCCGACATGTCCCGCTGCCCTGGATTGCTTCACTGCGTTCGCAACGACGGCGGGTTCGGAGGGTGTGACTACCCCGTCGAGGCCGACTTGCGGATGCGCTCCACCGCCGCGTCGGCGTCGAAGCCCGGCGCCAGCAACTCCTCCAGGGTGAACGGGCATTGCCGCGGCAGGGTCAGGTTCACCTGTCCCTGTTCGGGGGCGAGCTCGGGCGTCTCGGCCTCCTTGATCGCCAGCGTCCAGGCGCCGTCGATCCGGACATGGGCGGCCTCCGGCGGGTCGCCGGCCAGGGCGGCGACCCTGGCGGCGCCGGCTTCCCGGCAGGCGAGGCTCTTCGCGTCGTCCGACAGCAGGGCGGCTTTGATCAGCTCGGCCAGGGCGTCCCTGACCCGTTGGACATCTGCGTTCATGCGTCTCCCCGGTCGCGACCCCTCGCGACTTTCTGGCAAGGGCGGTGCCAGCCCCCGCATCTTCCTTCGGGGCCGGCGGGGTGTAGAACGCCCCGATGATCCCGGTCCTGACCCGCACCGCAGAGGCGGTGCCCCTGTACGCCGCCGCCTGCGCCGAACTGGCGGCCCGCGGCTTCGAGGGCGATGTGTCGCTCGCGCCGGCCGACCGGACGGTCTTTGCCACCGACAACTCGATCTATCAGGTCCAGCCCGGGGCCGTCGCCTTCCCGAAGAGTCGCGACGACCTCGTGCGAATCGCCCGGCTCCTCGAAGACCCGCGGTTCCGCGAGATCGTCCTGCGCCCCCGGGGCGGGGCGACGGGGACCAACGGCCAGTCCCTGGGCGACGGCCTCGTGGTCGATACCTCCCGGCACATGAACCGCATCGTCGAGATCGACGTCGCCCACCGGGTGGTGCGCGTCGAGCCGGGGGTGGTGAAGGACCAGCTCAACCGCGAACTGGCCAAGCACGGCCTGTTCTTCGCCCCCGAGCTCTCGACCTCCAACCGCGCCACCATCGGCGGGATGATCTCGACGGATGCCTGCGGCCAGGGCTCCTGCCTCTACGGCAAGACCCGCGATCACGTGCTGGCCCTGACCTGCGTGCTCACCGACGGCACGGTCTGGACCGCCGAACCCCTCGACGCGGAGGGCCTCGCCGCCGCCAAGGCGCAGCCGGGCCGGATCGGGGAGATCCACCGGGCGGTGGACGCCGCGGTGAGCGAGAACGCCGCGCTGATCGAATCGCGCTTCCCCAAGCTCAACCGCTGCCTCACCGGCTACGATCTCGCCCATGTCCGCGACGGGGAGGGCCGGTTCGACCTCAAGAGCCTGATCTGCGGCGCGGAGGGGACGCTCGCCCTCATCGCCGAGGCGCAGCTCAGCGTGCTGCCGATCCCGAAGGCCTCGGCGCTGGTCGCCCTGTCCTACGTCGATTTCGACGCGGCGCTCCGGGACGCGCAGACCCTGATGCCCTTCGGCGCGGCCTCCGTCGAGACCATCGATTCCACCGTGCTCGGCCTCGCCCGCCAGGACCCGATCTGGGCCGAGGTGCGGGCCTTCTTCCCCGACGATCCGGCCGGGCGGACGGTCGAGGGCATCAACCTCGTGGAGTTCGTGGGCGACGAGGCCGGGGCCGTCGAGGCGGCCCTGTGCCGTCTCACGGACAAGCTCGACGCGGAGCGGGAGAGCCACGGGAAGCGCGTCGGCTACACCATCGCCCGGGGCGGGGCGATCGAGCGGCTGTGGACCATGCGCAAGAAGGCGGTGGGCCTCCTCGGCGCCGCCAAGGGCGACGCCCGGCCGATCCCCTTCGTGGAGGACACGGCGGTGCCCCCCGAGGTGCTGGCCGACTACATCGCCGAGTTCCGCGCCCTCCTCGACGGCAAGGGCCTGCGCTACGGCATGTTCGGCCATGTCGATGCGGGGGTGCTCCATGTCCGCCCGGCCATCGACCTGAAGGACGAGGCCCAGGCGCCCCTGATCCGCGAGGTGACGGAGGGGGTCGTGGCGTTGACGAAGCGCTACGGCGGCCTGCTCTGGGGCGAGCACGGCAAGGGCTTCCGGTCCGAGTTCGTGCCCGAGACCTTCGGGCCGCTGGTCCCAGTGCTGGAGACGGTGAAGCGCGCCTTCGACCCCGGCGACCGGATGAACCCCGGCAAGATCGCCTCCGCCGCGGGTCGGCCCCTGACGCGGATCGACGGCGTGCCCCGCCGGGGCGAGGCCGACCGGACCATCCCGGCGCCCGTCCGCGCCGAGTTCGACGCGGCGCTCCACTGCAACGGCAACGGCGCCTGCTTCTCCTTCGATGCGGACGAGGCCATGTGCCCGTCCTGGAAGGCGACCCGCGAGCGGCGGCACTCGCCCAAGGGCCGCGCCTCGCTGATGCGGGAATGGCTGCGGCTGGCCGCCGCCGCCGGAGCCGACCCCACCGCCGCGCTGAAGGCCGAGCGCCCGAACGGGCTCACCGACCTGCTGCGCAGCCTGCGCCCGGCCGGGAAGAACCAGGACTTCTCCCACGCGGTGAAGGAGGCGATGGACGGCTGCCTCGCCTGCAAGTCCTGCACGGGCTCCTGCCCGATCAAGGTCGATGTCCCGAGCTTCCGGGCGAAGTTCCTGGCGCTGTACCACCAGCGCTACCCGCGCCCTTTGAAGGACCACCTGATCGCCGCCCTGGAGCCGCTGCTGCCGCTCGCGGCGCGGTGGCCCCGGCTCGGCAACGCGGCGATGGCGAACCCGCTCTCCCGGGCGGTGCTCGCGCGGCTCGGGCTGGTGGCGATTCCCGCCCTCTCCACCTTCGACCTCGCCGGGGCCCTGGCCGGACTCGGCGTCGCCACCGCGACCCCGGAGGCCCTGCGCGCCCTGAGCGGCGAAGACCGGGGGAAGTCGGTCGTGGTGGTGCAGGATGCCTTCACCACGCATTTCGAGGCCGAGTTGGTCGCCGACCTCTGCGCCCTGCTGGTGGCACTCGGCTTCCGGCCCTGGCTCGCGCCCTACCGGCCGAACGGCAAGCCGCTGCACGTCCATGGCTTCCTCGCCCGGTTCGGCCGGGTCGCCGCCGATGGCGCGGCCGCCCTGCGGGCGCTGGCGGCGGAGGGGGTGCCCCTCGTCGGCATCGACCCGTCGATGACCCTGACCTACCGCGCCGAATACGCCGCCGCGCTGCCGGCCGGCGCGGCGCCACAGGTGCAGATGGTGCAGGAATGGCTCTCCGCCCGCCTGGATGCGGTGGCGCCCCGCAGCCCCGGAGGGCACTTCCGCCTGCTGCCCCATTGCACCGAGCGCACCAACGCCCCCGGCGCGGTGAAGGACTGGCAGGCGGTGTTCCGGCACCTCGGCCTGCGCCTCGACGTGCCCGCGGCCGGCTGCTGCGGCATGGCCGGGACCTACGGGCACGAGGCGCGCCACCGGGCGACGTCGGAGACGATCTACCGGCAGAGCTGGGCGCAGCGCGTCCACGACTCGGCGGGCGACCTCCTGGCAGACGGCTATTCCTGCCGCTCGCAGGTGAAGCTGGTGGACGGCATCCGCCTGCGCCATCCGGTGAGCGCGCTCCTCGACCACGTGCGGACGAGTGTCGTGAAGGCGGCACAGGTGGCGGCATGAGCGGATCCCGGTCCACGCGCGTCGCCGTCATGGGGGCGGGGGCGGTCGGCTGTTATTACGGCGCGGTCCTGGCCCGAGCCGGCCACCCCGTCACCCTGATCGGCCGGGGGCACCTGGTGGCTGCCGTGGCGGAACGTGGGCTCGTCCTGGAGACCGCCGCCGGGCGCGAGGCCATTCCGGCGCGGGCCGTCACCGGGGCGGAGGGCGTGGCGGGGGCGGAGGTCGTCCTGGTCTGCGTGAAGTCGGGCGACACCGAAGCCGCCGGGCGGGCGATGCGTCCGCACCTCCAGCCCGGGGCCGTGATCCTCAGCCTGCAGAACGGCGTCGACAACGGCGAGCGGCTGGCGGCGATTCTCGGACGGCCGGTGGTGCCGGTGGCGGTCTACGTCGCCACCGAGATGGCCGGCGCCGGCCATGTCCGCCACCACGGCCGCGGCGACCTCATCCTCGGGGCGGGGGAGGGGAGCGAGGGCGTCGCCTCCCTCCTCGCCGCCGCCGGCATCCCCGCCACGGTCTCGGACAGGGTCCGGGACGCCCTCTGGGCCAAGCTCACGGTGAACTGCGCCTGGAACGCCCTCTCAGCGCTCGGCGGTCGTCCCTACGGAGCGTTGTTCCGGAGCGAGGGCGTCGCGGCGGTGCTGGCGGACGTGACCGCGGAATGCCGCGCCGTCGCACAGGCCGGCGGCGTGCGCCTGCCGGAGGACATGCTGGCGCAGATCCGGGCCATCGCCACCACGATGGCCGAGCAGCGCTCCTCCACGGCCCAGGACCTCTCCCGCGCCCGACGGACGGAGATCGACCACCTCAACGGCCATGTCGTCCGGGAGGGCGAGCGCCTGGGCATCCCGACCCCGGCGAACCGGGTGCTGCACACGCTGGTGAAGCTCGCCGAGTGAGGCGTTCCCTCCCCCCCTGCGGGGAGGGATGCGCGGGCGCGCGCGTGATTCCGACGGGCGAAGCCGACCGAATGAAGCGCCCCCTCCCCCCTCCGCGGGGGAGGGTGGCCCCTGCGTCAGCAGGGGTCGGGAGAGGGGAACCCGGCGTCCGGAGGAAACGGAGCCCGTGATGAGGACCCCAGCCTTATCCTGCACCGGCGCTCCCCTCTCCCGACCCCCTTCGGGGGCCACCCTCCCCCGCAGGGGGGGAGGGATGCGCGGGCGACGCGCGTTTCAGTCCCCCGGCGAGGCTCGACCGGATGAGGCGCCCCCCCCGCGGGGGAGGGAATGCGCGGTATGGCCCGGCCCAGCGTCATCCGGCGGTGGACGCCCAGGCCTTCGCCTGCGTAAGACCGTCAGGGTGAGCGTGCGACAGCCCTCCCCCGGAGCGGCGGCCAAGACAGGCCGCGGGCATCGCGTCCGGGCGCCCTTCGTCCAGGCGCCAGGGCGCCTGCGCGCCTTCGTCCGGCGCAGCGAGGGCGGCCTCGTCCTGCTCGCCACCGTCGTCGGCTGCCTGTCGGGCATCGCCGTCTCGGGGATGACGGGGCTGACCCAGGGCCTGCGCGAGGTGCTCTACCGCCTCCCCGCGGGCAGCCGCCTCAGCGCCATGGACGCGGTGAGCCCGATCCTGCTCCTCGTCGGCCCCTGCCTCGGCGGCATCGCGCTGGGCCTGCTCATCGTGCTCGTGAACTACGTCCGCGGCCCCCGGAAGCGCCCGGCCATCGACCCGATCGAGGCGAACGCCCTGCATGGGGGGCGGATGGCCCTGCGCGACAGCCTCTACCTCGCCCTGCAGAACATCGTCTCGAACGGAAGCGGCGCCTCGGTGGGGCTGGAGGCGGGCTACACGCAGGTCTGCTCCGGCGTCGCCTCGCGCCTCGGCATCGCCTTCGAGCTGCGGCGGGGCGACCTGCGGACCCTGGTGGGCTGCGGCGCGGCGGCGGCCATCGCGGCGGCCTTCGGCGCCCCCCTGACGGGGGCGTTCTACGCCTTCGAGCTGATCATCGGCACCTACACCATCGCCACCCTGACGCCGGTGGTGGTGGCGGCGCTGTGCGGCAGCCTCGTCTCCCAGGCGATCCTCGGCACCCAGCCCCTGGTGGCCTTCGACAACATGCAGGCGGTGACGACCTCCCACATCACCAGCCTGGAGATCGTGCCGAGCCTGATGCTCGGCCTGTTCTGCGCCGCCCTGGGGATCGCGGTGATGCGCGGCGTCACCCTGGTGGAGCGGGTGGTGCAGGCCTCGGGCCTGCCGCGCATCGCCGCCCCGGCGCTCGGCGGGCTCTGCGTCGGGGCGCTGGCCCTGGCGGGGACGCCGCAGGTGCTCTCGGGGGGGCACGGCGCCCTGCACATGCACTTCGCCGAGGGCGGCCAGGGCGACACGGCCCTGGCGCTCGCCGGGCTGTTCGTGGCCAAGGCCACCGCCTCCGCCGTCTCCATCGGCTCGGGGTTCCGCGGCGGGCTGTTCTTCGCCTCCCTGTTCCTCGGGGCCATCGCGGGCAAGCTGTTCGCCGCCGCCGCGCCGCTCCTCATCCCCGCCATGGCGGCGTTCGGCCTGACGCCGCTGGCCTATGCGGTGATCGGCATGAGCGCGCTGGCCGTGGCGGTGATCGGCGGGCCGCTGACCATGACGTTCCTGGCGCTGGAGGCCACCGGCAGCCTTCCCATCACCGGCCTCGTGCTGGCGGCGGTGATCGCCTCGTCGCTGACAGTCCGAAAGACCTTCGGCTACTCCTTCGCCACCTGGCGCTTCCACCTGCGTGGCGAGAGCATCCGCAGCGCCCACGACATCGGCTGGATCCGCTCCCTCACCGTAGGCCGGCTGATGCGCCGGGACGTGCGGCCAGTGCCCCTCGACACGCCGCTCGCCACCTTCCTGCGCGCGCACCCGCTGGGCTCGCCCTCGCGGGTGGTGGCGGTGGATGGGGAGGGCCGCTACGCCGGCATCGTCTCGGTGCCGGAGGCCCATGCGGTGGCCCGGGACGCCGCCTCCGGGGAGCAGCCGACGCTCGCCGACCTGCTCCGCTTCGGCGACGACTTCCTGACGCCGGACATGAACGCCAAGGAGGCGGCGGCCGCCTTCGACCGGACGGAGAGCGAGGCGCTCGCCGTCCTCGACGCCGCGCGCACGGTGCTCGGCCTCCTCACCGAGAGCCACACCCTCAAGCGCTACAGCGAGGAGCTCGACCGCCAGCGCCGGGAGATGGTGGGAGAACCCGGCTAGACCCCGGGATCCCGCAGGGGTCGTCCCGTTGGCGGGGGCAGGGCGGAGCCCGCCGGAGCCCCCCGGGGCGTCGCCCCCGGCCCCACCGAGGGGCGCGGCGCCCTTTGGGCCCCCGGCACCTTGACCCGGCGGCGCACCGGATCACCTTGGGGCCAACGACACCAGCGGAGGAATCCATGTCAGAGCGCAGCTACCGCATCGCGGTGATCCCCGGCGACGGGATCGGCCAGGAAGTGGTCCCCGAAGGCGTGCGCGTGCTGGAGAAGGCGGCCAAGCGCCACGGCTTCGCCCTGCAGCTCGACTGGTTCGATTTCGCCTCCTGCGACTACTACGAGAAGCACGGCCGGATGATGCCGGAGGACTGGAAGGCCCAGATCTCCGGCCACGACGCGATCTTCTTCGGCGCCGTCGGCATGCCCGCGCGGGTGCCCGACCACATCTCCCTGTGGGGCTCGCTGATCCTGTTCCGGCGGGAGTTCGACCAGTACGTCAACCTGCGCCCGGTGCGGCTGATGCCCGGCGTGAAGTGTCCGCTGGCCGACCGCAAGCCCGGCGACATCGACTTCTGGGTGGTCCGCGAGAACACCGAGGGGGAGTACTCGAACGCGGGCGGGCGGATGTTCGCCGGCACGGACCGGGAATTCGCCGTGCAGGAGACGATCATGACGCGCTACGGCACCGACCGGGTGCTGAAGTTCGCCTTCGAGCTGGCCCAGACCCGGCCCAAGAGGCACTTGACCTCGGCCACCAAGTCCAACGGCATCTCGATCACCATGCCGTTCTGGGACGAGCGGGTGCGGGCGGTGGCCAAGGACTATCCCGACATCGCCTGGGACCAGTACCACATCGACATCCTCACCGCGCATTTCGTGCTGAACCCGGACCGGTTCGACGTGGTGGTCGCCTCGAACCTGTTCGGCGACATCCTGTCGGACCTCGGCCCCGCCTGCACGGGCACGATCGGCATCGCGCCCTCGGGCAACATCAACCCGGAGCGGGTGCATCCGTCGGTCTTCGAGCCGGTCCACGGCTCGGCCCCCGACATCGCCGGCCAGGGCATCGCCAACCCGATCGGCCAGATCTGGTCCGGGGCGATGATGCTGGAGCACCTCGGCGAGGCCGAGGCGGCCAAGGAGATCGTCACCGGCATCGAGCGGGTGCTGGCCGAGCGGACGCTGCGCACCCGCGACCTCGGCGGCAACGCCGACACCACCGCCTGCGGCAAGGCGGTGGAGGAGGCGCTGGGCTGAGCCCCGGCGTCATTGCGAGGGACGCGGAGCCATCCGGGAAACCGCTACGGTCGGACACGGCCCGCTGCCCCGGATCGCTTCACTCCGTTCGCAATGACGGGGGCCGTGTCAGCGCGGCCGGCGGCGGACGTTGACGACGTTGCCGGCCTGATCCGCCTTCTCGGTCTTGCCGGAGGGAAGGGCGGCGGTGGCGACCTTGACGATGCTGTCGGCATCGAGGCCGGCCTCGGCGTACATCTTCTCCGGCTTGTCGTGGTCCTGGTACGTGTCCGGCAGGGTGAGCGTCCGCACCCGGACCCGGCCCGCATCCAGCGCGCCCTTCTCGGCCAGCAGGTGCAGCACCATCGCCC